>CAVWFA010000015.1:0-431945 GCA_963754085.1 Candidatus Aminicenantota bacterium
CGACCGGATCGTCGGCCGCATCGCCCTGGAGCAGGTCGTCCACCCCGATACGGGACAGACGATCGTCGCCATGAACGAAGAGATCACCGAGAAGGTGGCCCAGGAGTTCCAGAACGTGGGCATCGAGCGGGCCAAGATCCGCTCGGTCCTGACCTGCGAGTCCAAGCGCGGCATCTGCCAGCTCTGCTACGGGCGCTCGCCGGCCTCCGGCAAGATGGTCGAGCTCGGCGAGGCCTGCGGCATCGTCGCCGCCCAGTCGATCGGCGAGCCCGGCACCCAGCTGACCATGCGGACCTTCCACGTCGGCGGCATCGCCATGGGCGGCGCCGAGCGGTCCAAGATCGAGGCCAAGAACGAGGGCATCCTCAAGTTCAAGAACCTCAAGGCGGTCGAGAACAAGGAAGGCACGCTCATCGTCGTCAACCGGAGCGCCAATATCGCCGTCCTCGACCACCGCGGCCGCGAGATCGAGCACTACCAGGTGCCCTACGGCGCCCGGATCCTCGTCCCCGAGGGACAGGAGGTCAAATCCCGCCAGGCCTTCGCCGAGTGGGATCCCTTCAACACTTTCATCCTGACCGAAGAGACAGGCACGGTCCGATTCCACGACGTCGTCCTCGGCGTCAGCATGGAGGAGGTCCAGGACGAGTTCACCGGCCTCCGCAAGCAGGTCATCATCGACCCCAAGGACGAGAAGCTCCAGCCCCAGATCGAGATCCTGGACCCCAAGCGGACCGACGACAAGGGCCGGCCGGTCCTCCTGCGCAAGTACTTCCTGCCCTCGGGAGCCAACCTCGAGGTCAAGGACACCGAGAAGGTCTTCGCCGGGGACGTCCTGGCCAAGATCCCCCGCGAGGCGGCCCGCACCAAGGACATCACGGGCGGCCTGCCCCGGGCCGAAGAGCTGTTCGAGGCCCGGCGGCCGAAGCTCCCGGCCGTCATCTCCGAGATCGACGGGACCGTCCAGATCGGCGGCCTCGTCCGCGGCTACCGCAAGATCACCGTCCGCAACGAGCGCGGCGGCGAGAAGGAATACCTCATCCCCAAGGGCGCCCATTTGAGCGTCTCCGACGGGGAGCGGATGAGGGCCGGCGACGCCCTCCAGGACGGTCCGGTCAATCCCCACGACATCCTCCGCGTCCTCGGCGAGAAGGAGCTGGCCGAATACCTCCTCAAGGAGGTCCAAGCCGTCTACCGGCTCCAGGGCGTGGCCATCAACGACAAGCACATCGAGACGATCATCCGGATGATGCTGCGCTGGGTCAAAGTCGAGGAGATCGGGGACACCGACTTCCTGATCGACGAGCAGGTCGATAAGTTCATCTTCCAGGCCGAGAACGAGAAGGTCATGAAGAAGGGCGGCAAGCCGGCCAAGGCCCGGCCGCTCCTCCTGGGCATCACCAAGAGCGCCCTGAGCACCGACAGCTTCATCTCGGCCGCCTCCTTCCAGGAGACGACCCGGGTCCTGACCGAGGCCAGCCTGTACGGAAAGGTGGACTACCTCCGGCGGCTGAAGGAGAACATCATCATGGGGCGGCTCATCCCCGCCGGGACGGGCTACAAGCACTACCGGAACGTCGAGCTAAAGGAAGAAATGTCGCCCCTCCTCCCCGAGAAGGAAGAGGAGGAGGTCCTCCCGGACGTCTGAGCCGCCGGGACGACGAAAAGGCGTCAAAAATCTTGACAGAGAGAGCGGATTTTGCTAATATCCACCTATTCGTCTCGGGCTATCCCCCTGGGAAGGAATAAAACCTACAACAGGAATTTTGTGTAGAGGAGTATTTTTCATTGCCGACCGTAAATCAGCTCATCAGAAAAGGCCGTACGCCCAAGAAATACAAGAGTAAATCTCCGGCTCTCGACAGCTGCCCCCAGAAGAGGGGCGTCTGCACCCGAGTGTTCACGACCACGCCCAAGAAGCCGAATTCGGCCATGCGCAAGGTCGCCCGGGTCAGGCTGACCAACAACATCGAGGTTACGGGCTACATCCCGGGCATCGGCCACAACCTCCAGGAGCATTCGATCGTCATGATCCGGGGAGGCCGCATCAAGGACCTGCCCGGCGTCCGCTACCACATCATCCGCGGCAAGCTCGACGCCGAGGGGGTGCAAAACCGCTTCAAAGCGCGGTCCCGGTACGGGGCGAAGAAGCCGAAAGAGAAACGGGCGGCGGCCTAGCCAGGAGCATTCCCCATGCCGAGACGCGGAACCATCAAAAAGCGCAAAGCGCCGGCCGACTCGCTGTACAACAGCACCCTGGTCGCCCGGTTCATCAATCTCTTCCTCAAGAAGGGGAAGAAGACGACCGCCGAGCGGGTCGTCTACGGGACGATGGACATCCTCAAGGTCAAAACCAAGGAGGATCCCCTCAAGATCCTGGAGAAGGCCCTGGAGAACGTCCGGCCGTTCCTCGAGACCAAGTCGCGGCGCGTCGGCGGCGCGAACTACCAGGTCCCCATCGAGGTCGCGCCCGGGCGGTCCTATTCCCTGGGCTTCCGCTGGCTGGTCAAGTACGCCAAGGAGCGCGGCGGCAAGAGCATGCAGGAGAAGCTCTCCGCCGAGATCATCGACGCCATCAACAACCGCGGCGGCGCGGTCAAGAAGCGCGAAGACACGCACAAGATGGCGGAGGCCAACCGGGCCTTCGCACACTATAAATGGTAGTCCTTAGGAAAGAGCTGGGTCTGTGATTCGGTACGATATGGAGCGAAGGGTTTATGCGGTCATACCCGATCGAGAGAGTACGGAATATCGGTATTATGGCCCATATCGACGCCGGCAAGACGACCACGACCGAGCGGATCTTGTTCTATACGGGTATGACCTACAAGATGGGCGAGGTGGACGACGGAACGGCCGTGATGGATTGGATGGTCCAGGAGCAGGAACGCGGGATCACCATCACCTCGGCCGCGACGACGTGCGCCTGGCGTGACCACCGTATCAATATCATTGATACGCCCGGTCATGTGGATTTCACCGCGGAGGTCGAGCGCTCCCTGAGGGTGCTTGACGGCGCGATAGCCATACTGTGTGGAGTTGGCGGCGTCGAACCGCAGTCCGAGACAGTGTGGCGCCAGGCCGACAAGTACCGGGTGCCTCGGATCGTGTTCATCAACAAGATGGACCGGATCGGGGCCGACCCGGAACGAGCGGTCCTCATGTTGAGGACGCGGGTGGCGGCCAAGCCTCTGCCGGTCCAGATTCCCCTGGGTAGGGAGGACGGATTCCGCGGTGTGATCGACCTCATTGACCGCAAGGTCTACGATTGGGGTCAAGACATCCTGGGGACGGACTATGCCGTCCGCGAGGTCGCGGACGGGGAGCGCGAGGAAGTCGAACGGAAACGACAGGACATGCTGGAGATGTTGAGCGAACACGACGACGGCCTGATGCAGAAGTACCTCGACGGCGTCGAGGTCTCCGCGGCGGATCTCCGCCTGGCCGTCCGCCGGGCCACCCTGGCCCAGGAGGTCGTCCCCGTCCTCTATGGGGCGTCCTTCCGGAACAAGGGGGTCCACCCGCTCCTCGACGCCATCGTCGATTTCCTGCCGTCGCCGGCCGACATCCGGCCGGTCGCCGGGCACCACCCCAAGACCCTGGCCGAGGAGATCCGCCCGGCCTCCGACGAGGCGCCTTTCTCGGGTCTCGTGTTCAAGATCGCCAACGACCCCTTCCTCGGCAGCCTGGCCTACTTCCGGGTCTATTCCGGCAAGGCCAAGGTCGGCCAGTCGGTCTACAACTCGACCAAGGGCGAAGAGGAGAAGCTCTCCCGCCTGCTCGAGATGCACTCGAACAAGCGCAAGGAGGTCAAGGAGGTCTTCGCCGGGGACATCGCGGCCATGGGCTCGATGAAGAACATCTCCACGGGCGACACCCTCTGCCTCAAGAGCAACCCCATCGTCCTCGAGTCGATCCGCTTCCCCGAGCCGGTCATCGCGGCCACGATCGAGCCCAAGACCAAGGCCGATCACCCCAAGCTGGCCACGACGCTGGCCAAGCTCGTCCGCGAGGACCCGACCCTCAAAGTGTCTCAGGACCCGATGACGGGCCAGACCCTGCTCCGGGGGATGGGGGAGCTGCACCTCGAGATCGTCATGGACCGGATGGAACGCGAGTTCGGCGTCCGGGCCAACCTGGGCAAGCCCCAGGTCGCCTATAAAGAGACCATCTCGGCCGCGGCCGAGGGCGAGGGCAAGTACATCCGCCAGGCGGGCGGCAAGGGCTTTTACGGCCACTGCGTCCTCCGGATCGAGCCGATCGGCCGGGGCCGGGGCTTCGAGTTCGTCGACCGGACCCGCGGCGGGATCATCCCCCGGGAGTTCATCGGCGACGTCGAGAACGGCGTCCGCGAGGCCCTCGAGGCCGGCGTCGTGGCCGGCTACCCGATGACCGATCTGCGGGCGGCCCTCGTCGGCGGCTCGACCCACGACACCGATGCGACGCCGGTCGCCTACAAGATCGCGGCTTCGCTGGCTTTCCGCGAAGCGGCCAAGAAGGCCGGGGCCGCCCTGCTCGAGCCCGTGATGACGCTCGAGATCGTCGCCCCCGACGAGTACCTCGGCGACATCGCCGGCGACATCAACGCCCGGCGGGGCAAGATCGAGGCCATGGAGATGCGCAGCGGCTCCCGCGTCATCACCATCCATGTCCCCCTGGCCGAGATGTTCGGCTACGCGACGGTGCTCCGGACCCTGTCCCAGGGCCGGGGCGTCTTCGCCATGGAATTCGCAAGGTATGAGCGGACGCCCCAGGGCGTCCAGGACGAGATCGTCGCCCGGGTCGAGGGACGGACCCCTTTCCGGGCCGACGCTTAGGATGAGTCGTTAGTTTTGTAAGCCATACAGGAGGTGAGCGATGGCGAAAGAAAAGTTTGCGAGAACGAAGCCCCATGTCAACGTCGGGACGATCGGCCACATCGACCACGGCAAGACGACGCTGACGGCCGCCATTACGAAGGTTCTGGCGACCAAAGGCCTGGCCAAGGCGCAGAGCTATGACGACGTCGCCAAGGCCGACGCCAAGATGTTCCGCCGGGACGCGACCAAGATCCTGACGGTCGCCCTGAGCCACGTCGAGTACGAGAGCGAGAAGCGGCACTACGCCCACATCGACTGCCCCGGCCACGCCGATTACATCAAGAACATGATCTCCGGCGCGGCCCAGATGGACGGCGCCGTGCTGGTGGTGTCCGCGGCCGACGGCCCCATGCCCCAGACCCGCGAGCACATCCTGCTCGCCCACCAGGTCAACGTGCCGGCCATCGTCGTGTTCATGAACAAGTGCGACCTCGTCGACGACCCCGAGATCCTCGACCTCGTCGAGCTCGAGGTCCGCGAGCTGCTCTCGAAGTACGACTTCCCCGGCGACAAGCTCCCGGTCATCCGCGGCAGCGCCACCAAGGCCGCCGAGGATAGCACGGGCGAGGGCGCCAAGTGCATCTGGGAGCTGGTCAAGGCCCTGGACGACTTCATCCCCGAGCCGATGCGCGAGGTCGACAAGCCGTTCCAGATGGCCATCGAGGACGTCTTCTCGATCACCGGCCGCGGCACCGTCGTCACGGGCCGGGTCGAGCGCGGCGTCGTCAAGGTCGGCGACGAGTGCGAGATCGTCGGGCTCCGCGAAACCCGGAAGACCGTCGTTACGGGCGTCGAGATGTTCCGCAAGCTCCTCGATCAGGCCCAGGCCGGCGACAACATCGGGGCCCTGCTCCGCGGCGTCGGCAAGGACGAGGTCGAGCGCGGCCAGGTCCTGGCCAAGCCCGGATCGATCAAGCCCCACCGGAAGTTCCGCGCCACGGTCGTCGCTCTGACCAAGGAAGAGGGCGGCCGCCACACGCCGTTCTTCAAGGGCTACCGGCCCCAGTTCTACTTCCGGACGACCGACGTGACCGGGTCCGTCAAGCTCCCCGACAACGTCGAGATGGTCATGCCCGGCGACTCCGTCAACCTCGAGATCGAGCTGATCACCGATGTCGCCATGGAGAAGGCCCTGCGCTTCGCCATCCGCGAAGGCGGCCGGACGGTCGGCGCCGGCACCGTCACCGATATCATCGAGTAACCGCGAGCGCCGCCGAGGGTCCGCCGGGCCGCGGCCCGGCTCCCCGATCGGAGAATAGAGGAACGAAGATGGAAAAGATCAGAATCCGCTTACAGTCCTTCGACCACCGCCTGCTCGACCAGTCCGTCAAGGATATCGTCGTCAAGGCGAAACGCACCGGCGCCAGCGTCGCCGGCCCCATCCCCCTGCCGACGCGCATCCACAAGTTCTGCGTCCTCCGGTCGCCGCACGTCGACAAGAAGTCGCGCGAGCATTTCGAGATGCGGATCCACAAGCGGCTCATCGACATCAGCGAATACAACAACGAGACGATCGAGGAGCTCCAGAAGCTCGACCTGCCGGCCGGGATCGACGTCGAGATCCAGGCTTACGGGACGGGAGAATGACCATGATCCAGGGACTGATCGCCAAGAAGATCGGCATGAGCCAGCAGTTCGACGACGCCGGCAACGTCGTCCCCGTCACCGTCCTCAAGGCCGGGCCGTGCACGGTCATCCAGAAGAAGACCGCCGAGAAGGACGGCTACACGGCCGTCCAGCTGGGGTTCGTCGAGGAGCGGGCCGTCCGCAAGCCCCTGAAGCCGCAGATCGGGCACTTCAAGAAAGCGGGCGTGCCGGTCGTCCGGAAGCTCCAGGAGTTCGGCTGCTCCGACCCCGCCGCGGTCAAGGAAGGCGACCAGGTCCTCGTCGACATCTTCGAGGTCGGCGAGACGATCCACGTCGTCGGGACGAGCAAAGGCAAGGGCTTCGCGGGGGTCGTCAAGCGGCATCACTTCGCCGGGGGCGACGCCGCCCACGGCTCCATGTTCCACCGCGCCCCGGGCTCCATCGGCGCCTCGTCCTATCCTTCGCGCGTCGTCAAGGGCATGCGCATGGGCGGCCACATGGGCCACGAGCGGATCACGGTCCGCAAGCTCAAGGTCGTCGCCACGGACAAGGACCAGAACCTCCTCCTCGTCAAGGGCGCGGTGCCCGGCGCCAAAGGGGATTACGTCCTCGTCAAGAAGGCCGCGCCGGCCAAGTGAACGGAAAAGAGAGCACCATGGCGAAACTCGACATCATCGACAGAAGCGGCAAGACGGCCGCCCAGGTGGACCTGCCGGAGAGCGTCTTCTCCCAGGCCGCGAACGATCACCTGATCTACGAGGCCGTCGTCAACTATCGGGCCAATCAGCGCCAGGGCAACGCGGCGACCAAGACCCGGGCGTTCGTCAGCGGCGGCGGCAAGAAGCCCTGGCGGCAGAAGGGCACCGGCCGGGCCCGCGTCGGCAGCACGCGCTCACCTCTCTGGAGGAAGGGCGGGACGGTCTTCGGACCGCATCCCCGCGACTATTCCTACGAGCTGCCGAAGAAGGCCCGGCGGAGCGCCCTCCGGTCGGCCCTGATCAAGAAGCATGCCGACCAGGAGCTCATCGTCACCAGCGAGCTCGAGGTCAAGGAACCCAAGACCCGGGAGGCCGTCGCCCTGCTGAAGGCCTACAAGCTCGATTCGGCCCTCCTGGTCGACCTCGCCGACAACGCCAACCTGTTCCGGGCGGTCCGCAACATCCCCCGGGTCAAGGCGGTCGACGTGGCCGGCCTCAACATCTACGACGTCCTCGCCCACAAGTCGGTCGTCTTCAGCCGGCGGGCGTTCGAGGCCGTCCTGGAGAAATTGTCGTGATCAAAGACCCCCATAAAATCATCATCCGTCCGCTGATCACGGAGAAGACGACCCGGCTCAAGGCCACGAGCGGGGTCATCTGCTTCGAGGTCGCCCGGAGCGCCAACAAGATCGAGATCAAGCGGGCCATCGAGCTGCTGTTCAAGACCAAGGTCGCCGAGGTCCGGACACAGTCCAATACGGGCAAGATCCGCCGCGTCGGCCGCAACATGGGTAAGACGAAGGATTGGAAGAAGGCCTACGTCCGGCTCCGCGACGGCGAGAAACCGATCGAATACTTCGAGGCGGCGTAACATGGGCATTAAAACCTATCGGCCAGTGACGCCCGGCCTGCGGCACAGGACGGGCAACCGTTTTGACGAGCTGAGCGGGGACGTCCCCTACAAGCCCCTGCTCGTGTCCCTGCCCAAGTCGGGCGGCCGCGACAGCCGCGGCCACCTGTCCATGCGGAACCGGGGCGGCGGCCACAAGCAGCTCTACCGGGTCGTGGACTTCAAGCGGGACAAGATCGGCATCCCGGGAACCGTGGAGACGGTGGAGTACGACCCCAACCGCTCCTCGTTCATCTCCCTCGTGAAGTACCGGGACGGCGAGCGGCGCTACATCATCTATCCGGCCGGTCTCCAGGTCGGGCAGGAGATCGTCTCGACCGACCGCCAGGCCGACATCCTGCCGGGCAACGCCATGCCGCTGCGGTTCATCCCGCTCGGCACCGTCATCCACAACATCGAGCTCCGGAAGGACAAGGGCGGCCAGGTCGCCAAGTCCGCCGGGGCGGGCGCCCAGATCCTGGCCAAGGAAGGGGATTACGCCCAGGTCCGGCTGCCGTCGTCGGAGATCCGCAAGGTCCACCTCGACTGCCGGGCGACGATCGGCCAGATCGGCAACGCCGACCACTCGAACATCAGCGTCGGCAAGGCCGGCCGGAGCCGCTGGAAAGGCATCCGGCCGCACGTCCGCGGCACGGCCATGAATCCCATCGACCATCCGCACGGCGGCGGCGAGGGCAAGGCCAAGGGCGGCCGCCATCCGGTCAGCCCGGAAGGCATCCCGACCAAGGGCTTCAAGACCCGCAAGAACAAGCGGACCCAGGCCTTCATCGTCCGGCGCAGGAGCAAGTAATCATGAGCAGATCGCTACACAAAGGCCCCTTCATCGACGGCCACCTCCTGGAGAAGGTCCAGGCGCTGTCGACGCCCGCGGGCAAGCGCCAGGTCGTCAAGACCTGGTCCCGCCGGTCGACGATCATCCCCGAGATGGTCGGCATGACCATCGGCGTCCATAACGGCCGGAAGTTCATCCCGGTCTTCGTCACCGAGAACATGGTCGGGCACAAGCTCGGCGAGTTCTCGCCGACCCGGCACTTCAAGGGCCACACCTCCAGGACCGCCAAGCAGCTGAAGGTGGGGAAGACGCCATGAACGCCCCGGCCCCGCTCTCCCACGCCATCGCCCGGTTCGTCCGGATGAGCCCCCAGAAGGGCCGCCTCGTGGCCGACCTCGTCCGGGACCGCTACGTCGGCGAGGCCCTGACCATCCTGCGCTTCAGCGAGCGGAAGAAGATCAGCGCCATCCTGGAGAAGGTCCTCCGCTCGGCCATCGCCAACGCCCAGCAGAAGTCGCCGAACGTCGACGTCGACACCCTGTACATCTCGCGGATCCAGATCAACGGCGGCCCCATGGCCAAGCGGATCCGCCCGGCGCCCATGGGGCGGGCCTACCGCGTCCAGAAGCGGATGAGCCACGTCCACATCTACTTGAACGAAAAGGGGAAATGACCGTGGGACAAAAAACACACCCGTACGGATTCCGGCTCGGCTTCAACAAGCCGTGGACGTCCCGCTGGTTCGCCAAGGGGCCGGACTACCCCCGCCTCATCCATGAAGACCTGAAGATGAAGAAGGCCATCAAGGAGAAGTACTTCCACGCCGGCATCGCCGGCGTCGACGTCGAGCGCATCGGACCGAAGATCCGGGTCATCATCCATACCGCGCGGCCGGGCATCATCATCGGGCGCGGCGGCAAGGAGATCGAGAACCTCAAAGGCTATCTCGAGACGATCGCCAAGCGGGATGTCTACGTCGACATCCGCGAGGTCGACAAGCCCGAGCTCAACGCCCTGCTCATCGGCGAGAGCATCGCCGTCCAGCTCGAGAAGCGCATCGCCTACCGCCGGGCCATGCGCAAGGCCGTCGAGTTCGCCCTCAAGATGGGGGCCAAGGGCATCAAGGTCATGTGCGCCGGCCGTCTCGGCGGCGTGGAGATCGCCCGCTCCGAGTGGTACCTCAAGGGCCAGCTCCCGCTCCAGACGCTCCGGGCCGACATCGACTTCGCCTTGACCGAGGCCTTCACGACCTACGGCCAGATCGGCATCAAGGTCTGGGTCTACCGGGCCGACGTCGAAAAGCCCAAGATGACCTCTCAGATGGCCGAGGTCGAGGAGATCTAGTCATGTTGATGCCCGCCAAAGTCAAATACCGCAAACAGCAACGGGGCCGCATGCGGGGCACCGCCTTTCGCGGCGGCACCCTGACCTTCGGGGAGTTCGGCCTCCAGGCCCTCGAGCCCGGCTGGCTGTCCTCCCGTCAGATCGAGGCCGGCCGTATCACCATCACCCGGCACATGAAGAGGAAAGGCAAGCTGTGGATCCGGACCTTCCCCTGGAAATCGGTCACCAAGAAGCCGACCGAGGTCCGCATGGGCAAGGGCAAGGGCGACCCCGAATTCTGGGTCGATGTCATCCGTCCCGGCAAGATCCTGTTCGAGCTCGAGGGCATCGACGTGGCCGAGGCCCGCGAGGCCATGCGCCTCTGCGGCCACAAGCTGCCCATCAAGACGCGGTTCATCTCCCGGGACGGGAGGGAGCTCAGATGAAGATCAAAGAACTCAAGGAACTTTCGGCCGACGAGCTGAAGCACAGGGAGGCGGAGCTCGTCGATCAGCTCTTCAAGCTCCGCTTCCAGAAGTCCCTCGGCCAGCTCGAGAGCCCGATGAAAGTCAGCAACGTCAAGAGGGACATCGCCCGGATCAAGACGCTCTTGAACCGGGCGACGAAGGCCACGGAGTAGCCCATGGACACCCCCAAGCAGGCACGCAAGACGACCAAGGTCGGGACCGTCATCGCCAAAAAGATGAAGAAGACGGTCACGGTCCAGGTGGAGAGGCAGATCCGCCATCCCCTGTACCGCAAGACCATCCGCAGGAAGCAGACCTTCCTCGTCCACGATGAATCGGAGAAGTGCAAGGTCGGCGACATCGTCCGCATCATCGAGACGCGGCCGATCAGTAAGACCAAGCGCTGGCGCATCCTGGCCATCGTCGGCCTGACCCCCGAGCTGACGGCGACGCCGCTCGCGGCCGACCCGCTGGCGGCTCCGCCGGCCGAGCCCGGGACGGGAGAGCCCCAATGATCCAGATGCGCACGATGCTCAAGGTGGCCGACAACTCCGGCGCCCGGCGGATCCAGGCGATCACGCCGCTCGGCGGCTCCGTCGGCCGGGTGGCCCGGATCGGGGACATCATCTCGGCGTCGGTCAAGGAGGCCGGGCCGGAGAGCAAGGTCCAAAAGGGCAAGGTCGTCCGGGCCGTCATCGTCAGGACGCGCAAAGAGCTCCGCCGCAGGGACGGCTCCTACATCCGCTTCGAGGACAACGCCGCGGTCATCATCGACAAAGCGGGCGAGCCCGTGGGCACGCGCGTCTTCGGCCCGGTCGGCCGCGAGCTCCGCGAGCGGAAGTTCACGAAGATCATCTCCCTCGCGCCGGAGGTCCTCTGATGCCCAAGATCGCGCTCAAGAAGAACGACCTCGTCGTCGTCATCCGGGGCAAGGACAAGGGGAAACAGGGCAAGGTCCTCAAGCTCATCCCCGAGACCAACCGGGTCATCGTCGAACGGATCAATTTCTCCAAGCACTTCGTCAAAGCCGACCGCAGCCGGAACCAGCAGGGCGGGGTCATGGAGAAGGAGGCCCCGATCGCCGTGGCCAACGTCATGCTCTACTGCTCGGAGTGCGGCCAGGGCGTCCGGGCCCGCACGCACCGGCACGACGACGGCAGCAAGAGCCGCCACTGCCACCGCTGCGACACCCTGATCGAGAAGCAGAAATAAGGAACCGCCCATGAGCCGCTTATACGAGAAGTACCGGAAGGACGTGATCCCCGCGCTCCAGGAGGAGCTGGGCCTCACGAACATCATGGCCGTGCCGCGCCTCGAGAAGATCATCGTCAATGTCGGGGTCGGCGATGCCATCCAGAACATCAAGCTCCTGGACACGGCCAAGGCCGAGCTGGCCCTGATCACCGGCCAGCTGCCCGGCGTCGGGCGGGCCAAGAAGTCCATCTCGGCCTTCAAGCTGAGGAAGGGTCAGGCCATCGCCTGCTACGTCACCCTCCGCAACCGGCGGATGTACGAGTTCTTCGACCGGCTGGTCAACATCGTCCTGCCGCGGGTCCGGGACTTCCGCGGCGTCCCGCCGACGTCCTTCGACCACCGGGGCAACTACACCCTGGGGATGCGCGACCAGCTCGTTTTCCCGGAGATCGACTACACCAAGGTCGAGCGGCCCCGGGGCATGAACATCACCATCGTCACGACGGCCCGGACCGACAGGGAAGCTCTGGCCCTCCTCAAGAGGCTGGGCATGCCCTTCCGGGAAAACTGAGAAGCGAGGTCCCCATGGCAACTACTGCGCGCATGGCCAAAATGGTCCGCCAGCCCAAGTACGCGATCCGGGTCCGCCGACGGTGCCGGCTCTGCGGGCGCTCCCGGGCCTATTATCGGAAGTTCGATCTCTGCCGCCTTTGCTTCCGCGAGCTGGCCCTCAAGGGCGATATCCCGGGCGTGACCAAGTCGTCCTGGTGAGATCGGAGAAAGGAACAACCCATGGATTCGTTATCTGATCTGCTCACCCGGATCCGCAACGGAGTGAAGTCCAAGAAGCGGGAAGTCAACATCCCGTCCTTCCGGCTGGGGGTCGAAGTCGTCAAGATCCTCAAGGAGGAGGGCTATATCAAGAACTACAAGGTCATCGACGACAAGAAGCAGGGGATCCTCAACGTGACGCTCAAGTACACCGAGGACAACCGGGGCGTCATCAGCGGCCTCAAGCGGGTCAGCACCCCGGGCTGCCGGATCTACTGCACGCGCGATTCCGTTCCCAAGGTCCTGGACGGCCTGGGCGTGGTCGTCGTCTCGACGTCCCGCGGCGTCATGACCGGCAAGTCCTGCGAGGAGCAGGGGGCGGGCGGCGAAGTCCTCTGCAGCATCTGGTAGGCGGGGAGAGAACACATGTCGAGAGTCGGGAAGAAACCGATCGTCCTGCCGGCGGGGGTGACCGTCACCGTGCATCCGGACCGGATCGACTTCGAGGGCGCCAAAGGCAAGCTCTCGACGCCGCTCCAGCCGGGCATCACGGCCGCCCTGGAGGGGAGCACCCTCGTCCTGAGCCGGTCCGAAGAAACCAAGGCCGGGCGGGCCAACCACGGTCTCGGCCGGGCCCTGGCCCACAACGCCGTGGTCGGCGTCAGCGAAGGCTACGTCAAGCAGCTCGAGATCGTCGGCGTCGGCTACAAGGCCAAGGTCGATAAGGGCAAGCTCGAGATCAGCCTGGGGTATTCCCGGCCGATCGTCTACGACATCCCCGTCGGGATCGAGATCGTGGCCGTCAAGCCCACCCAGCTCACCATCCGGGGCATCGACCGGCAGAAGGTGGGCCAGGTCGCCGACAACATCAAGAGCCTCCGCATCCCGGACCCCTACAAGCAGAAGGGCGTCCGGTACCTCGGCGAGCGGCTCATCAAGAAAGAACGAAAGGCGGGGGTGACCGGTGCTTAAAGACAAAACGACCGAGAGAAAGGTCCGGGACGTGCGTCTCCGGAAGCGGATCCGCGAGCGGGTCCAGGGCACGCCCGAGCGGCCACGGCTCCACGTGTTCAAGAGCAACGCCTACATCTACACCCAGGTCATCGACGACCGGAAGGGCGCCGTCCTTCTGACCGCTTCGACCCTGGAGAAAGAGGTCCGGGCCAAGGTCAAGAGCACCAAGAACAAGGACGCCTGCGTCCTGCTCGGCGAGCTGCTGGGCCAGCGCCTCAAGACGGCCCGCATCGACAAGGTCGTTTTCGACCGGGGCACCCACCCCTATCACGGACGTATCAAGACCCTGGCGGACGCCATCCGCAAGGAAGGCATCCAGTTCTGAGCGGACGGACGAACAAGGAGAGACAGACGTGGACGATCGCAGACACAGCAGGAAAGTCGGGGTCCTCGACGAAGAGGGCATGGAGCTCAAGGACCAGGTCATTTCCATCCGCCGGGTCACCAAAGTCGTCAAAGGCGGCAAGAATCTGAGCTTTTCGGCCCTCGTCGCCGTGGGCGACGAGCGCGGCCGGGTGGGCATCGGCAAGGGCAAGGCCCGCGAGGTGCCCCAGGCCATCGCCAAGGGCGTCGAGGCGGCCCGCAAGAGCATGATCCGCGTGCCCCTGGCCGAGACGACCATCCCGCATCTGGTCAAGGGCGTCGACGGGGCCGGCCTCGTCGTCCTCCGCCCGGCCTCGAAGGGGACGGGCGTCATCGCCGGCGGGGCGGTCCGCGTCATCATGCAGCTGGCCGGGATCCGGGACATCCTGACCAAATCGATCCGCAGCAGCAATCCCATCAGCGTCGCCAATGCGACCCTGGACGCCCTGCGGCAGATCAGGAACCCCGAGGACGTGGCCAAGATGCGCGGAAAGGCGAAAGGTGCGCTATGACCAACGTCGCAACCAAACCTAAGAAGGCGCCCCAGCGCGCCGAGAAGGCGGCCGGGGACCCGTACATCAAGGTCACCCTGGTCCGCAGCCTCATCGGGACCCCCCGCGACCAGCGGGAGACGGCCAAGGGCCTGGGCCTGCGGAAGCTCCATTCCCACGCGGTGCTCAAGGACACGCCGTCCGTCCGCGGCATGGTCCGCAAGATCGTCCACGCCCTCAAGGTGGAAGCGGTGGAGAAGCCATGAACCTCAGCAAGCTCAAACCGGCCCAAGGATCGAGGAAGGACCGTAAGCGGGTGGGGCGCGGCCCCGGCTCAGGCTGGGGCAAGACGGCCGGCCGCGGCAGCAAGGGCCAGCTCCAGGGGAGCGGCTATTCGCGCAAGCGCGGCTTCGAAGGCGGCCAGATGCCCCTCGTCCGGCGCATCCCCAAGCGCGGGTTCACCAACATCCACCGCGAGGAGATCGCCATCGTCAACCTGGACGGCCTGGCCAAGCTCCGCAAGGATGAGGTCGGGCCCAAGGAGATGGCCGAGCACCGCCTCATCCAAAAGGCCACCGACCGCGTCAAGGTCCTCGGCCGGGGCGATCTGGCCGCGGCCAAGACCGTCCGCGCCCACGAATTCTCCGCCTCGGCCGTGAAGAAGATCGAGGCCAAGGGCGGCCAGGCCGTCGTCATCGGGAAAGACTAATGTTAGACAGCATCCGCAACATCTTCAGCATCCCCGAGCTCCGGAAGAGGGTCATCTTCACCCTCCTCCTGCTCGCGGTCTACCGCATCGGCGGGCAGATCCCCAACCCCGGACTCAATGCGGCGGCCCTGCAGGAATTCTGGCAGTCCCAGAAAGGTTCCCTGTTCGGCTTCGTCGACCTGTTCTCGGGGCGGAACATGTCCCGGATGACCATCTTCGCCCTGGGGATCATGCCCTACATCTCGGCCTCGATCATCCTCCAGCTGCTGACCGTCGTCTGGCCCTACCTCGAGCGTCTGTCCAAGGAAGGGGAGCTCGGCCGGAAGAAGATCACCCAGTACACCCGCTACGGCACGATCGGCATCTGCCTGATCCAAGCGTTCGGCATCGCCATCTTCCTCGAGGCCATCCGCACCCCGGCCGGGGCGTCCATCGTCCTCAACCCGGGCTGGGGCTTCAAGCTGCTGACCGTCCTGACCCTGACGACGGGGACCGTCTTCGTCATGTGGCTGGGCGAGCAGATCTCCGAGCGCGGCATCGGCAACGGCATCTCGCTCATCATCTTTGCCGGCATCGTCGTCAGCTTCCCGAGCGGGCTCACCAGCATGATGGCCGGCATGAAGACCGGGGCCATGGACCCGCTGAAGATGATCTTCCTCGGGGCCCTCATGGTCGCCGTCGTCGGCTTCATCGTCTTCGTCGAGCGCGGCCAGCGCCGCATCCCCGTCTCCTACGCCAAGCGCGTCGTCGGCCGCAAGGTCTACGGCGGCCAGAGCACGCACCTGCCGCTCCGGGTCAACACGGGCGGCGTCATCCCGATCATCTTCGCCGCCTCGGTCATCACCATCCCGGCGACGCTGGCCAACCTCATCAAGGTCCCGGCGATCCAGGCGGTCGCCTCCCAGTTCGGTCTGGGCATGCCCCTCTACAACCTGGTCTACATCGCGGCCATCATCTTCTTTACCTATTTCTACATCTCGATCATCTTCAACCCGGTCGATGTGGCCGACAACCTCCGCAAGTACGGCGGCTTCATCCCCGGCATCCGGCCCGGCAAGAACACCTCCGATTACATCGACGACGTCCTCAGCCGCATCACCCTGGCCGGCGCCATTTACCTGGCCGCCGTGGCCATCCTGCCCGAGTTCATGATCACGGGCTTCAAGGTCCAGGCCCTGCCCTTTGTCGGGCCCTGGCTCGAAGCCAACCTGCCCAAGTTCATCACCCAGGGCATGGGCGTCGACTTCATGTTCGGCGGCACGTCGATCCTCATCGTCGTGGGCGTGGCCATGGATACGATGCAGCAGATCGAGGCCCAGCTGGTCATGCGCCACTACGACGGCTTCATGCGCCGGAGCCGGATCCGCGGGAGGCGCGGATGAGGATCATCCTCCTGGGCGCGCCCGGAAGCGGGAAGGGGACCGTGGCCGAGGCCCTGCGCGCGGTCTACGGGTTCCCCAAGATCTCCACGGGAGATCTGCTCCGGGAAGCCGTCCGGGAGAAGACCTCCCTCGGCCTGGTCGCCGCGTCCCAGATGGGCAAGGGCGGCCTGGTCGACGACGCGACGGTGCTGGCCCTGCTCCGCGAACGCCTGGCCAAGGCGGATTGCCGGGGAGGCTGCGTCCTCGACGGCTTCCCCCGGACGCTCGCCCAGGCCGACAGCCTCGACGCCATCGGCCCGGCCGGCCGGGAGATCGTCTTCGACCTCCGGGTCTCCGACGAGACCGTCCTCGCGCGGCTGGCCAATCGCCGGACCTGCCCGAACTGCGAGGCCATCTACCACCTGGTCAACAAGCCGCCGAAGACGCCCGGCGTCTGCGACGTCTGCGGCACGGCTCTCGTCCAGCGCAACGACGATACGCCCGAGGTCATCCGGGAGCGGCTCAAGACCTATCATGCCAAGACCGAGCCCCTGATCGCCCGCTACGCGGCCAAGGGAAGCCTCCATATCGTCGACGGCAACGGCCCTGGCGAGGCCGAGATCCGCGGTGTCCGCGGGATCCTCGACGCCCTGCTTGGGCGATCCGGACGGGGCGGGGAAATGACCATGATCACCTTCAAGTCCGCCGCCGAGCTCGATGCCATGCGCCAGAGCAGCCGCATCGTGGCCACCGTCCTGGCCGAGCTCGAGCCGCTCATCCGGCCGGGCATCCGGACGCGCGATCTCGACCTCTACGCCGAGAAGCGGACCCGGGAGCTCGGCGCGGTGGCGGCCTTCAAGGGCTACCGCGGCTATCCCGCTTCGGTCTGCATCTCGGTCAACGAGGAGATCATCCACGGCATCCCCTCGGGGCGCATCCTTCAGGACGGCGACATCGTCAGCCTGGATTTCGGCGTCCTCTTTGAGGGGTTCTACAGCGATTCGGCCCTGACCGCCCCCGTCGGCCGGCCGGCCCCCGAGGCCCTCAAGCTCATCGCCGCGGCCGAGCGGTCGTTCGCCAAGGGCCTGGAACAGATGAAAGAGGGCAACCGCGTGTCGGACATCTCGGCGGCCATCCAAGAGTACGTCGAAAGCCAGGGCTTCTCGGTCATCCGCCAGTTCGTCGGCCACGGCATCGGGCGCGCCCTCCACGAGGAGCCCCAGGTCCCCAATTTCGGGGCCCCGGGGCGCGGTCCCAAGATCCGGCCGGGCCTGACCCTGGCCATCGAGCCGATGATCGTGGCCGGCGGCCCCGAGGTCGAGATCCTCGAGGACGGCTGGACGGCGGTCACCCGCGACCGGCGCCTGGCCGCCCACTACGAACACACCGTGGCCATGACCGAGAACGGCCCGGAGATCCTCAGCGTGAGGGGCTCCGCCGCCGTCCGCCCGGGGACCGGCCTCCCCAAGGAGGGCCCGCATGCCTAGACAGGACATGTTCGAAGCCGAGGGGGTTGTCCAAGAGACCCTGCCGAACGCCATGTTCCGGGTCGAGCTCCAGAACAAGCATGTCATCCTGGCCCACATCTCCGGCAAGATGCGCAAGCACTTCATCCGTATCCTGCCGGGCGATCGGGTCCTCCTGGAGCTGTCGCCCTACGACCTGACCAAAGGCCGGATCACCTATCGATTCAAATAAAGGACAAGACGATGAAAGTCAAAGCTTCCGTGAAGAAGATCTGCCGGAACTGCAAGATCGTCCGGCGCAAGGGCGTGGTGCGGGTCATCTGCTCCAACCCGAAGCACAAACAAAGACAGGGATAGACGAGGTACGCACATGGCAAGAATCGCAGGTATCACCATCCCGCCGGACAAGCGGATCGAGATCGGCCTGACCTACATCTACGGGATCGGCCGGTCCAAGAGCGTCAAGATCCTCGAAGAGGCCAAGATCGACAAGAACAAGAAGGTCAAGGCCCTGTCCGAGGACGAGGTCGACAAGATCCGCAGGATCATCGAGAAACGGGAGAAGATCGAGGGCGACCTCCGCAAGGAGGTCACCATGAACATCAAGCGGCTGGTCGACATCGGCTGCTATCGGGGCCTCCGGCACAAGAAGAAACTGCCCGTCAGGGGCCAGAGGACCAAGACCAACGCCCGGACCCGGAAGGGAAGCAAGGGCCAGCGGATCAAGAAGCTCAAAGAACCAAAGAAAAGGTAAGGAGGGCCAGCCGCCATGCCGCCAAAAACGAGCGCCAAGAAGAAGAAAGTCCGTAGGGAGATCGGATTCGGGGTGGCCCATATCCAGTCCACCTTCAACAACACGATCATCACCATCACCGATCACGTCGGAGCGACGGTCGTCTGGGCCAGCTCAGGCACGTCCGGATTCAAAGGAGCCCGGAAGGGGACGCCGTTCGCCGCCCAGCTCGCGGCCAAGGACGCCGCCACGAAGGCCCGGGAATTCGGCGTCCGGCACGTCGATGTCCGGCTCAAGGGCCCCGGCGCGGGACGGGAATCCTCGATCCGGGCCATGCAGGCCGCCGGCCTGGAGATCAAGTCCATCAAGGACGTGACGCCGATCCCGCACAACGGCTGCCGCGTCCGCCGCCGGCGGCGGGTCTGAGGGCCGGAAGGAGACCACCATGGCGAAATTCCAAGGAGCCGATTGCCGGCTCTGCCGCGTCGAAAAGACCAAACTCTATTTCAAGGGCGCCAAGTGCTTGACCGACAAGTGCCCGCTCGAGCGCCGGGCCTATCCCCCCGGCCAGCACGGGCGGTCGCGGAAGCGGGTGCTCGGCTACGCCATCCAGCTGCGCGAGAAGCAGAAGCTCAAAAGGTTCTACGGCATGTCGGAGGAGCAGTTCCACTTCTTCTTCGAGCGGGCCGAGAGGCAGAAGGGGATCACCGGCGAGAACCTCCTGTCCATGCTCGAACGCCGCCTGGACAACGTCGTGTTCCTGCTCGGGTTCTCCCTGTCCCGGGGGCACGCCCGCCAGCTCATCGGCCACGGCCACTTCCGCCTCAACGATCACAAGTCCGACATCGCCTCGGCGCTCGTCAAGCCGGGTGACGTCGTGGCCTTCCGGCCCCGTTCGGCCAAGAGCGAGGACATCCAGGCCGTTGTGGCCTCGAACCGCTCCAAGACCGTGCCGGGCTGGCTCGAGGTCGATTGGGAGGCCATGAAGGGCCGGGTCCTGGCCCTGCCGACGCGCCAGGACGTCACCTTGCCGGTCGAGGAACACTTGGTCGTCGAGCTGTACTCCAAGTAAGGAGGAGTTCCCATGACAGAGACGAATTTCCAGAGACCCAAATTCCTGGAGCGCGACTTTGAGACGATGACCGAGAGCTACGAGCGCTTCCAGGCCCAGCCGTTCGAGCGGGGCTACGGGGTGACCGTGGGGAACGCCCTCCGGCGCATTCTGCTGTCCTCGATCACCGGCGCGGCCATTACATCGCTCCGCATGCACGGCGTCCTCCACGAGTTCTCGACCATCCCCGGCGTCGTCGAGGACGTCACCGATATCATCCTCAACCTCAAGTCCATTCCCCTGAAGCTCCAGGGCGACGAGCCGCGGCGGATGACGATCAAGAAGACCGGGCCGGCCACGGTCACCGCGGCCGACATCGCTCACGACGGCGACATCGAGATCCTCGACACCGCCATCCCCATCGCCTCCCTCGATATCGACGGGACGCTCGAGATCGAGATGGTCGTCAAGAACGGCCGCGGCTACATCCCGGCCGACCAGAACTTCGACGAGGACCAGAGCCTCGACTACATCCCGCTCGACTCCTCGCACTCGCCCGTCCTCCGGGTCAACTACAAGGTCGAGCCGGCCCGCGTCGGCAAGAGGATCGATTACGAGAGCCTGACCCTCGAGATCTGGACGACCGGCGCCATCCGGCCCATCGATGCCCTGTCGCAGGCGGCCAAGCTCATGCGCGACCACCTCGGCATCTTCCTCAACGTCGTCGACGAGCCCCTCGAGCACGAGGCCGCGCCGTCGAGGAAGGAGATCCCGTATCTGCCGCAGGCCGACGTGCTGGCCAAGACCATCGACCACCTGGAGCTCTCGGTGCGCTCCAACAACTGCCTCCGCTCGGCCGGCATCGAGCGGATCTACGAGCTCGTCCAGAAGACGGAGGACGAGCTCCTCAAGACGAAGAACTTCGGCCGCAAGTCCCTTGCGGAGATCAAGGAGACCCTGGCCACGCTGAACCTCGGGTTGAACGTCGAGCTCCACCCCCGCCTCATCGAGCGGATCCAGACGGAGCTGAAGAGCGGCGCGCCTGAGAAGGAGACAGAGGCATGAGGCATCAGGTCAAAAAAGGCAAGCTCGGCCGGAACACCGCCCATCGGCGGGCGCTCCTCCGTAACCTCGTCACCTCGTTCCTCGAACGGGAGCGGATCCGGACGACCCTGGCCAAGGCCCGGGAGACCCGGCCCGTGGCCGAGAAAATGATCACCCTGGCCAAACGCGGCACGCTGCACGCCCGGCGCCAGGCCCTGGCCTACATGACCAAGGAGTCCGCGGTCAAGAAGCTGTTCGACGAGATCGGGCCGCGCTTCGCCGAGCGTCCCGGCGGCTACACCCGGATCGTCAAGCTCGGCCTCCGGGCCGGCGACGGCGCCTCCATGGCCATGCTCGAGCTCGTCGGCACGGAGTTTAAGCCCAAGACCAAGAAGAAGAAGGACTCGAAGAAGCCCGCCGCCAAGTAAGATAAGCGGATTTCCTAAGGGCCTGGCATCCGCCAGGCCCTTTTTTTATCTGCGGCCCGATTTGGAGAAACCCTCCTCTTCGGCTTTGCTCGGGATATCGCCCCCTGTCCCCGCCAACGGGGAGCGGACTCTTGGGAGCGACCCGGCAGAATCGGGGCTGAGCACTCGAAGCCGCGATTCTGGAGCTCCGCTCCGAAGATTTCGCTATGCGCCGATCCCTCGCCGCCTCACGGAGGGTTTCTCTGCAAGACAGGCGAGCCAAACCTACTTGGCGCGGCGGGCGGCCTGGTAGATCTTGGCCCAGCGCTCTTCCTTGAGCCGGTCGATCCGGACGCACGGCGTCTGATAGGTCGTCGCGTTGATGAAATGCTCGGCGTCGATCATCATGCCGACATGGCCGATCTTGTCGATGGCGCTGCCGAAAAAGACGAGGTCCCCGGCTTGCTCGGACCCCTGGGCGACCGATACGAGGGCGCTCTTGTCCATCTGGATGTCGGCGTCCCGGAGGATGGCGACCCCGTTCATCTTGTAGACGAGCTGGACGAAGCCGGAGCAATCCAGGCCGAGAGGGGACGTGCCGCCCCAGGTGTAGGGGAGACCCATGAAGCGCTTTGAAAGGGCGACCATGTCCTCGACCGGCCGCCGCGGCCAGGTCCAGGGCGCCTCACGGACGTCCCCGTCGCCCCGCTGGATCCAGGCCCGATGGCCGCAGGGCAGGGCGAGCTCGAGCCAGCGCTCGCCTTTCTCGCCGACGATCTCGAGGACGGCGCTGATGGGGGCGACCTTGAGCGGCTTGTGGGCCGTGACGTCAGGCTCCTGGTAGGTGTTGGCCAGCAGGGCCGACACGACGAAGACATTCCCGGACGAAGCATAGGGCTTGTCGCCGGGCTTCAGGAAACGCAGGGCGGACGAGATGATCCAGCCCGGATACGTATCGGGAGTCTCGATCCGGACCCAATCCTCGCCCGCCGCGTTCTTTTCCGTCTTCAGGACCTTGACGTTGTCGCCGAGAAGGGCCTGGCTGACGACATCGCTCGTCGCGGTCGGGTCGCGGAACATGTTCTCGACGGAGCGTACGACCACGGCCGCCGCGGGCGGTTCGATCATGCCCAGGGGGGAATTCTGCGGTTTCGCGCTCGGGGCCTGGGCTTGGCCAGCCTCGGCCAGGGCGGGGGAGAGGGCGATGAGGAGGATCGCCGTCAGGGTCTTGAACATCGCGGACCTCCTAGCGAACGTCTGAAGGCCCATCATAATACCGTTAAGGTCCAGACTCAACCCCTCTCCGGGATCCCGTTCCACCTTCCCCCCGTTTGGCTTATAATGGCCGGGTGAGGTGACGCCATGAAACGGAAGGATTTCCTGAAGTTCGCCGGGGCGGCCGCGGCCGGCTCGCTCATCGGGCCTGGGCCGTTAGCCGCCCACGCTTGGGCATCGGCGGCCGGACCGACCCGCCTGACCGTCAAGATCCACGAGCTCAAGCTGCGCCAGGCCTGGGGGCTGTCGCGGGGGACTTGGACGACCCGGCGGAACGCCTTCGTCCGCCTCGAACGGGACGGGATCACCGGCCTCGGCGAGGCCGCCCCGATCGCCCGCTACAACGAGACGGCCGAGAGCGCGGCGGCCTTCATCGAAAAGGCGAGGCCGGTCCTCGACCGGGACCTGCGGGACTATGCCGTGCGCTTCGCCGAGGTCGAATCCGCGGGGCCGGGCGAGCACGCGGCCAAGGCCGCCCTGGACATGGCCGTCCTGGACTGGGTCGCCAAGAAGCTGGGCGTCCCGCTGTGGCGCCTCCTCGGGCTCGGGCGGGACAAGGTCCTGACGACGACCTACTCGATCGGCATCGACGAGGTCCCGGTCATGCAGCAGAAGGTCCGGGACGCCGCCGATTTCGGCGTCTACAAGATCAAGGTCGGCACGGCCGACGACCGGAAGATCATCGAGGGGATCCGGGCGGTCACGACGAAACCCCTGCGGGCCGACGCCAACGAGGGCTGGAAGACCAAGGAGGAAGCCCTGGAGATGATCGATTGGCTGGCCGGCCAGGGCGTCGAGCTCATCGAGCAGCCCCTCCCGGCGGCCCGGCTCGAGGATTACGCCTGGCTCAAGGACAGGGTCAAGATCCCCGTCTTCGCCGACGAGAGCCTCATCCTGCCGTCGGACCTGCCGCGGATCGCGCCCTACTTCCACGGCGTCAACGTCAAGCTGATGAAGTGCGGCGGCGTCCAGGAGGCGGTCCGTCTGGCCGGCCTGGCCCGGGCCCTGGGCCTGAAGCTCATGATCGGCTGCATGATCGAGAGCTCGCTCGGCATCTCGGCCGGGGCGGCCGTGGCGTCGCTCTTCGATTACGCCGACCTGGACGGGAACCTGCTCATCTCGAACGATCCCTTCCGGGGCGTCGAGACGGTCAAGGACCGGCTGGTGCTCAACGATAAGCCGGGGCTCGGGGTGGAGGGGGAACTGCCCTAGGGACGGGCCGGGCTCAGCCGGTCTTGCCGGCCGTGATGACCAGCTTCTGGCCGACGAACAGGATATCGGACGCCAGGCCGTTCTCGGCCTTGATCTTCTCCACGGTCGTCTTGTAGGTCTGGGCGATCTGGAAGAGCGTATCGCCTCCGCGGACGATGTAGGTGACCTGTTCTCCGGCCGCGGCGGCCGGAGCCGGGGCGGCCGTCTCGACGCCGCCGCGCGAGGGGACGCGGAGCACCTGGCCGGGGCGGATCAGGGTCCGGCTCTTCAGGCCGTTGAGGCGGACGAGGGCGTCGACCGAGGTCCGGTAGCGCCGGGCGATGGCCCCGAGGGTATCGCCCGAGCGGACGGTGTAGCGGTCGGTGACCACGTCGGGGGGGATGTACTGGGGCAGCGAGGCGATGCAGGCCAGGCACTTCTCGCCGTACCCGGCCGGGACGCGGAGGTCGTAGGGGTAATTCGGGGTCGAGTCGTGGCGCAGCTCGGAGTTGAGGCCGACGAGCACAGCCGGATCGAGCCCGAGGTTCTGGGATAGGGTGGCCAGCTTGACGGCGGCGTCGACCCGGATGGTCTCGGTCTGGAGCGGCGGGTCGGGCGGGGGGAGCTCGAAGCCGTACTTGGCGGGATCGCCGACGATGAGGAGCGTCGCGATGAACCGCGGCACGTGCCGGGCCGTCTCGAACGGCAGGTTGGCGAAGATGTCCCAGAAGCTGTCGAAGTACTCGACCTTCTGGGCCCGCATGACCCGCTGGACTTGGGCTTCGCCGCAGTTGTAGGCGGCGATGGCCGTCGTCCAGTCGCCGAACATGGCGTGGAGCTCGATCATGTACCGGATGGACGCCCGCGTGGCCTTGACCGGATCCATGCGCTCGTCGACGTACTTGTCCTGCTTGAGCCCGTAGCGGTATCCGGTCGAGCGGATGAACTGCCACATGCCCAGCGCCCGGGCCCGGGACAGGGCCCGCGGCCGGAAGGCGCTCTCGATGAGGGGGATCCAGGACAGCTGTTCGGGCAGGCGCTCCTGGCGCAGCTCCTCGAGGATCATGCCCCGGTAGAGCCCGGAGCGCCGGTAGGAATCCTCGAAGGCCTTCCGTTCGACGGTCTGGAACGACTTGATCTCCCTCTGGACCCACTGGTTCTCGACGAGGGGGATGGAGCCGTTGACCGAGGAGGCCAGCGTCGTGCGCGAGACGGAGATCTTCTGGATGCGCTGGGCGATGAGCAGGCGGAGGTCGTGTTTTTCCTGGAGAAGCGGCGAATCGGCCGGGACCGACATCCTCAGCAGGAAGCCGTAGGCCTCGTCGAGCTTGGCCTGGGCCGCTTCCATATCCTCCCTGTCCAGGGCCGCCAGGGCCTCTTCATAGGCGGCGAAGGCGTCCTCGAGGAGGACCGCGGCGTCCTTCTCGATCGCGTCCCCCTTGGCCGGTGCGGCCTGGACGGTCTCGGCCGCCGGCGTGGAGGGCTCTTCGACAGCCGCGGACGGCTTCTCGGCCGGCGGCTTGGCGGCCTCGACAGCGGGGGGAGGTGAGGGGAGCGGCTTGGTGACCGTTTTGGCCGGTTTGGGCGTCGAGGAGCAGCCGGCCAGCAGGAGGACGAGCAGCGGGAGAACGGCACAGGCGGTGGAGGCTCGTCGGAAGGATATCATTTCGAAAGTCGTTTATACCATATTGACCGGGAACCGTCAACGCGGGAGGAGGGGAGGAGAGGTCTCAGGCCGTCTTCCGGTGCCAGGCCCAGGCCGAGCCGACGATCGTCTCGAGCGTGGACAGGTCCGTCTTCCAGCCGAGGGCCTTCTCCGCCTTGGCCTTGGAGGCCAGGAGCACGGCCACGTCGCCCTGCCGCCGCGGCGCGAGGTCGTAGGGGACGGCGCGCCCCGTCACCGTCTCGGCCGTCCGGATGACCTCTAGGACGGAATGGCCCGACTCGGTGCCGAGGTTGATGACGTCGCCGGGGCCGCCGGCGAGGAGCGACTTGAGGGCCAGGACATGGGCGGCGGCCAGGTCCGTGACATGGATGTAGTCCCGGAGCGCCGTGCCGTCCGGGGTCGGGAAATCCCCGCCGAAGACCTTGAGGCGCGGCCGCTTTCCGAGGATGCCGAGGAGGATGTTGGGGACGAGGTGCGTCTCCGGGTCGTGGCATTCGCCGGTGGTGCCGTCGAGCGCCGCCCCGGCCGCGTTGAAGTAGCGGAGCGAGATCGACCGCAGGCCATGGGCCCGTTCGTAATCCCGCAGGATGTCCTCGACCATGAGCTTGGCCCGGCCGTAGGGATTGGCCGGCCGGGTCGGGTGGTCCTCGGGAATGGGCGTTTCCAGGGGCTCGCCGTAGACCGCCGCCGTCGAGGAGAAGATCAGGGCGTTCGTCCCGGCCTGCAGCATGGCGTCGAAGAGGTTGAGGCTGGTGGTGAGGTTGTGGGTGTAGTACTTGCGGGGATCGGCGTAGGACTCGCCGACCTGGATGAGGGACGCGAAGTGGAGGACGGCTCCGATCTCGTGCTCGCGGAAGACCCGGCGCAAGGCGTCCCGGTCGAGGAGGTCGGCCCGGACGAACGGCACGGCGCCGATGAGCTCGGGCCGGCCGCTCGAGAAGTTATCGAGGACCAGGACGTCGAACCCCTCCCGGACGAGCTCCCGGACCGTATGGGACCCGATGTAGCCGGCGCCGCCGGCGACGAGGATGGTCATGGGCCCGTCCTTTCGATGAGACGGCGGGCCTTTTCGAGGCCGCCGGCCTTGGTCTCGAAGCCGTTGTCGAGCTGGGCCTTGTAGAGCTTCTTGAGCAGGCGGCCCATCTCCGGTCCGGGCGGCACGCCCAGGCCGATGAGGTCCCGGCCCATGACCAGGGGTTTGATGGTCTCCCGGTTGACCCGGAGCTCCTCGAACTTCCGGACGAGCCAGCGGGCCTGGCGGTCGAGGCCGCGGACGAGCCGGGTGCCCCGGCCGGCCCGGTCGGCCGCGTCGAGGAGGACCGCGAGCTCGATCTCGCCCTGAACGTCCGCGGCCAGCCGGTTGAAGGCCTTTTTGGTGACCTCGGCGCGGTTCGTCCAGAGCTCGCCGGCCCGGTGGTGGGTCCGGATGAGCAGGGGCACGAGGCGGCCGATATTGGTGCCCCCCCAGGTCTGGACCTTGAACCGGGCCAGGACGCGGCGGGCCGCCCGCTCGCTCTGGATGTCGTGGCCGCAGGAGGTCACGGCCATCCGGCCCCGCTTGAACTCCCAGCGGGTGGTCGTCGTCTTGCCCAGGTCGTGATAGAGCGCGGCCAGGAGGAGGGCCAGCCGCTTGGGAGCGGGCAATCCTGAAGTCCGGCCCAGGGCGGCCGCCTGGTCGACGCTGAGCTTGGTGTGGGCCCAGACCGTGTGATGGCCGAAGGCGTCCGTCTCGGGATGGAAGACGGAGTCCTGGATGACCAGGGCCAGGGCCTGGAGCTCGGGGAACCACTGGTCGAGGACGCCGAGGCGGAACATCTCCTCGAGGCCGACCGAGGGCCGGGGCGAGTCGAGGAGCAGCTTGAACATCTCGTCGTTGACCCGCTCGACGCTGAGGCCGCCAAGGTCGACGACCCGGGCGGCCGGGTAGATGGACGGGTCCACCTTGAAGCCCAGGACCGAGGCGAAGCGGGCCACCCGGACGACCCGCAGGGGATCGTCGGGGAAGGCCGCGGGGTTGGTCAGCCGGATGCGCTTGGCCAGCACGTCCTTGCGGCCCTCGAACGGGTCGATCAGAGTCCCGTCCTTGAGGCGGAGGGCCATGCTGTTGGCCCGGAAATCGCGGCGCTCCAGGTCCTTCTCGACCGGCAGGCCGGGATCGGCCGCGACCAGGATGTCCTTGTGGCTGCGCGCCCCCGGGGCGCCGGCCCGGTCGGTCCGCGGCAGGGCGACATCGTAGGTCGTGCCGCGGACGGTGAACTTGATGATGCCGAAGCTCTTGCCGACGAGGTCGACCCGGCCGTGCTTTTCGAGCTGGCCCACGATCTTCTCGAGCGGGCGGCGGGCGACCAGCAGGTCGACCTCGGCGGAGGGCCGGCCGAGGATGTGGTCGCGGACGAAGCCGCCGACGGCGTAGACGTCCCCCCCGAAAAGCCGGACGAAGAGCGCCCGGCCGGGGAAGTCGAAGCGAAGCTTGGTCATTCGGCGGCCGTGAACTTGGCCAGGACCTCCTTGACGGCGTCCTTGTGGGCCATGAACATCAGGCATTTCAGCCGGACGTAGTCGTCCTGGTAGAAGAAGTAGCCCTTGGCCCGGCCCCACCAGGCGTTCTCCCAGGAGTCCTTGATGAGATACCAGCTGCCCTTGCCGGACTCCAGGTATCCGACGCAGTGGACGGCGTGGTCGTCGGTCGACGATCCGTTCGCGAAGCGATACTCGCGGCTGGATTGGTCGATGTAGGCCGAGGGAATGTCGAAGGTCGGGACCATGGCCACATCGCTTTCGCCGAGGTAGCCGGGCTCGGAGAAATCGACGGCCAGGGTCGCGCTGTAGCCCTTGCGCAGGGTCCGGAGCAGGGCCAGGGAGAATTCGTAGAGGGGCAGGTTGTAATAGTCGCCGCAGTGCCACCAGTTATCGGGGACCCGGTATTCGCCCTTCGTGTAGAATGGCAGGTACATGAAGCTGACGAAGGACACGTAGTCGTCGGGCCGGAGGCCGAGCGAAGCGAGATACTCGAGCGGCGTGAGGGACCGGCCGTCGACCTGGATCCTGTCGGGAGGGCGCCCCAGGTGCCGGTCCAGGATGGCCCGGACGCCGGCGACGGCGGCCGCCTCGTCCCAAGAGTTCTTGGCGGCCAGGCCGTTGAGGTAGTCCCGGAACTCGCGGAAGAGCGGTCCGTGATCGTGGGCCGTCCGGCCGTCGGGGAGGCCCGGATAATCGGTCTCACGGACGAGGCCGTACTGCTTGATCCGGGCCAGGGCCGAGTTCGGCTCGGAGCCCTGGCCGAGGAACGAGGCCCCCTTCTCGCGGACGAAGCGGCGGGCCTTCTCGACGTATTCCCAATAGACCGTGTGCATCTCGGAGAGCTTGACCTCGGCCCGGCCCAGCCGCCGGAGCTCGGATTCGAGCAGGGAGGTGGCCGAGAAAGACCAGCAGGTCCCGGTCTTGCCCTGCATGACCGGCGGCAGATGGAAGAGCTTGGTGAACTCGACCGGGTCGGCCGGATGGGGGAAACCGGTGAGGTCGGCCGCGAGGAACGTCGAGTCCCCGCTGTCGGGCGTCTCCTTTGCGTAGACGGCCTGATCGTGCTTGGGTTGTCCGGGGGCCGCCCCCCCGGGGGCGGCTCCCTCCCGGCCGCACGACAGGGTGAAACCCCCGACGAGGACCGTCAGGATAAGGCCGAGTCCGGCCGTAAGGCGCCTGTTCATGTTCGTCCCTCCTTCCGGGAAGCAAGGCCCGGTCATGGCTCCCCATTATAGAATTCGCGGCTCCGAACTGCAACTTGTCAGACGCGGCCGTTTTAGGTATTCTGGAGGGAAAGACATGAGCGGACGTCGCGGCTCGAGACAACGAACGGCCGGAGCGGCCTGCCTGGCCGTCCTGATGGCCGGAGCGTTCCCGGCGACGGCCGCCGCGGCCAAGGACGATGTCACCCTGACCCTCAAGGAGAAGGTCATCAAGAACCTCAGCTCCTCGGGCCTCGTCCTGGCCTTCCACGTCGCAGTCGGCAACCCCTCGTCCGGGCCCCGGCGGCTCGTCCGCTACCGGTACCGGGTCAGGATCGACCAGCAGGAATACATCAACACGACGGTCGCGCTGGACGAGCCCCTGACGGTGCCGCCGGGCGGCGAGACCCTCATCGCCCTGCCGGTCAAGATCACCTACGAGCTCCTCCGCCAGGTCCTCGGGCCGATCGAAGGCCAGGCCCTCTGCGACATCATCGGCGACATGTATTTCCTGAACGAGCGGAACAAGGAGCAACGGGCGCCGTTCGCGTACAGCGGGGAATTCCCCATCTTCCAGGACCCCGAGGTCGATTGGCTCCCGCTCGAGGTGGTCGACCTGACGGTCGGCGGGGCGGACGTCGTTTTCCATCCCCGGTTCAAGAACTTCAACGGCTACGACCTCATCGTCGACACGATCGACTACGAGCTCTCTTTCAGCGGCCTCCGAGTCCTCGAAGGGTCCATCCCCGGGGACAAGAGCCTGCCGCGGACCGGGGACAAGACGTTCGCCGTTCCGTTCCTGGTCGATTTCTTCGAGGCCGGCGAGGACGTCCGCGGCGGCTTCGCCAAGGACGAGTTCCCGTGCCGGTTCAACGGCCGGGTCGAGATCGCCTCGGTCTGGGGGCGGCTCGTCATCGGCTTCGACAAGACCCAGCCGATCCGTCTCGATAAGAAGGCCGCGCGCTAAAAAAAAGGGCCGGCGGATCGCCGGCCCTCGGGCAACGGTCCTTTTTCGGGGGGAGATCAGAACCAGTAGCTCAGCCCGACCGTCACCTGCATCCCGCTCAGGTCGAAATCGTCGAAGCCCAGGAACCAGTCGTCGAACCGGGCCTTGATCCAATGGTATCGGCCTTCGACCTCGATGGTGGTCCGGAAGCCGATGGGGATCTGGAATCCGCCGAAGGCGTGCCAGCCCCAGGACATGCCGTTCTCATAGCCGTCCACGTACTCCACCGGGTAGATGTCGATGTCGCCCAGGTCGGGATCGGTGTAGACCCAGGGATCGGAGAAGTTGACCATCTCGCCGTACATGTGGACGTTCCAGAACGACCAGGTGCCGCCGCCGCCGACGAAGGGGACGAGCTTGGCCCTTCGGCCGAACGGGAGGAACTTCAGGGAGAATTGAAGGGGCGTGTTGGAGACGCTGAAGGAGTGGACGACGTCGTAGCCCTCGTAGAGCTCGTAGGGGAAGGCGAACTCGCCTTCGTCGAGGCTGTTGCCGACCCAGTCCAGGTAGAAGCCCGCTTCGTGCCCATGGTAATAGTCCACGGCGAAGCAGAGACTCACGTTCTTGGTCAGGAAGTGCTCGTAGCCGCCGCCCCAAGTGAAGCCATCGTAATCGCTCATCTTGAAGCTCATCTGGCTGAACTCGATGGCCCAGAGGCTGTTGGGGTAGGTGAGGACGTTGGACGAGGCGCCCGGCCAGAAGTAGCCGCCCCGGAACGAGAACGAGTCCGAGAAGGCCAGGGCCGGGACGAGAAGGAGAAGTCCTGCGGCGAGAACGGTCAGCTTTTTCATGTCATTCCTCCTGTTCGACCTGTTCAACCAGGATTATAGCAAAAAATATGCCAGCCGGGTTCCCCCGGATCCAAAGGGGACGGGCGGGCCGGATTGTGCCCAAAACAGGTCAGTTGTCCTCCCGGACCACGGACGGGACTGTTTGACTTTTGAACACGGGGCCGCTACCATCCCCGGCGGGGAGGCCGGATATGACCGCAACGCGCGTTATTCGCCTGGACCGGGGCCGGGTGGACGGCCTTCAGGTCCGGGACATCGCCGCGGCTCTCCAGAGCGGGGCCGTGGCGGCCTACCCGACGGAAACCTTTTACGCCCTGGGGGCGGCCGCCTTTTCCAGGAAGGCGGTGGACAGGGTCTTCCGGATGAAGGGGCGGGACGCCTCGAAGCCCCTGTCGTTCATCGTTTCCGATATGGACATGATCGAGAGAGATCTCGTCTTCACGACCCCCCGCTTTTAAGGCCCTGGCCGGGGAGTTCTGGCCGGGTCCGCTGACCCTGGTCCTGCCGGCGGCGGCCGGCCTGCCGGAGCGCCTGCTCGGCCCCGGGCGGACCATCGCCGTGCGCATCCCGCCCGTCGCGTGGCTGCGGGCCGTCGTCCGTGAGCTCTGCGAGCCGCTGACGGCCACCAGCGCCAACCTGGCCGGGGAGAAGGAGCTGGCCGAACCCGCGGGCGTGATCGCCCTGTTCAACGGGAAGGTCGATCTGATCGTGGACGGCGGCCCCGCCCCCGGAGGCTTGCCCTCGACGGTCGTCGATCTCACCGCGCCGGCGCCGCGGATCCTGCGCCAAGGCCGGATCCCGGCCGCGCTGATCGAAGCGATCCTCCGCGGCTGAGGCCGCGTCCGGTCCGGGCCGCTACTTGACGACGGCGCCGGGCGGGATGTCGCGGTCGAAGAAGGGGACGACGGCCTTGTTGTCGGCGGTGATGGCCGCGAGCAGCATGGCCTGCGATTCGATGCCTCGGATGACGGCCGGCTTGAGGTTGACGATGACGATGAGCTTCTTGCCGACCAGGTCCTCGGGGGCGTAGGTCTCGGCGATCCCGGCGACCATCTGGCGCTGTTCCGTGCCGATGTCGACCTTGAGCTTCAGGATCTTGGTCGCGCCCGGGGACGCGCTCCGCCTCGAGGATCTGGGCCACCCGCAGGTCCATCTTCCGGAATTCGTCGTAGCTGATCTGGTCCATCGTTATAACTCCCTCTTTGATATCCGCGGCCAGCGCGGAGGCGTCGTCAGCCTTCCCGGCCGCGGGCGCTTTCTCGCTTACGGGGGCGACCCGTTCCCCGGTCTGGGCATCCTCGAGGAAATCCTTCAGGGCGACCCGCGGGAAGAGCGCCTTCGGCGTGCCGACCTTCCGGCCGGGGCCGAAGCCTCCGAAATCAAGAGCGTCCCAGCGGACCTCCGCGGGCTTCTTCGGTTCGTTCAGGAACGTCCAGACTTTCTCGACCGACCGGGGCATGACGGGAAAGGCCAGGTAGCTCGCGCCCCGGATGGCCGCCGCGGCCTGGAGGAGGACGCGGGCCAGCCGCGGCCGCCGGCTCGCGTCCTTGGCCATGATCCAGGGCTCGTTCTCGGCCAGGTACTTGTTGACCCGGCCGATGTAGGCCCAGATCTCCTCGAGGGCCCGATTGAGGGCGCAGGCATCGTAGAGGTCGAAGACGCGGCCCTTGAGCTCGTCGAAGTCCGTCCGGACCCGGGCGTCCTCGGCCGTCTCCGCGTCCGGGGCCGTGATCTCGCCGCCGAAATAGTTGCCGATCATCGTCAGCGTCCGCTGGACCAGGTTGCCGAAATCGTTGGCCAGGTCGGAGTTGACCCGGTGCAGAAAGGCCTCGTGCGAGAAGTTGCCGTCCTGGCCGATGGGGATCTCGCGGAGCAGGAAAGTAGCGCAGCGGGTCGGGGCCGAAGACCTTCAGCAGGACGTGAGGATCGAGGACGTTGCCCCGGGACTTGGACATCTTGGTGTCGTCCTTGAGCCACCAGCCGTGACCGTAGACGGTCCGAGGCAGGGGCAGCCCTGAGGCCATGAGGAAGGCCGGCCAGTAGACCGCGTGGAACCGGAGGATGTCCTTGCCGACGAGATGGACGTCGGCCGGCCAGAATTTCTCGTAGCGGTCCATGTTCCAGTCGTAGCCGATGCCCGTGACGTAGTTGTGAAGAGCGTCGAACCAGACGTAGACGGTGTGTTTCGGATCGCCCGGCACGGGGACGCCCCACTTGACCGTGGTCCGGGTGATGCTCAGGTCCTTGAGCCCGCCCCGGACGAAGCTGGCCACTTCGTTCAGGCGGCTCTGCGGCCGGACGAACTCGGGATGGTCCTCGTAGAGCTTGAGAAGCCTGTCCTGATAGGCCGACAGCCGGAAGAAATAGGTCTCCTCGGAGACGACCGAAGCCTTCTTGCCGCAGTCGGGACAGGTCTTGCATCCCTCGGCCTCGAGCGGCACGTCGTCCGGCAGGAAGTTCTCGTCGGAGACGCAGTACCAGCCCTTGTACTCGCCCTTGTAGATGTCGCCCTTGTCGAGGAGCATCTGGAAGAGCTTCTGGACGCCCTTCTCGTGGAAGTCCATGGTCGTCCGGATGAACAGGTCGTACTCGATGTCCAGGGCCTTCCACAGGTCCTGGGCCCGGCCGACGACCGAGTCGGCCAGCGCCTTGGGGGTCATCCCTTTCTCGGCCGCCGCTTTCTCGATCTTCTGGCCGTGTTCGTCCGTCCCGGTCAGGAAGAAGACGTCCTTGCCGGCCAGCTTCTGGAACCGGGCCAGGGCGTCGGCGATGACGGTCGTATAAGCGTGCCCGATGTGCGGCACGTCGTTGACGTAATAGATCGGCGTCGTGACGTAGAACGTTTTCTTAGAATTCTCGGACATTGCTGGGTCCTCCCCGGATGAGCATCATGGCCTCGGCCCGCGTCGCCGGGTTCTTCCGGAACGAGCCGCGGACGGCCGAGGTCACCGTGATCGACCTGGGCTTCTTGGCCCCGCGCATCGACATGCACATGTGCTCGGCTTCGATCACGACCATGACGCCCAGGGGCTCGAGGTGCTTGTCGAGCAGGTCGGCGATCTGTTTCGTCAACCGCTCCTGGACCTGGAGCCGCCTGGACAGGGCCTCCACGACCCGGGCGATCTTGCTCAATCCGACGATGCGACCGGACTCCGGAATATAGGCCACATGGGCGACTCCCGCGAAGGGGAGGAGATGGTGCTCGCACATGGAGTACAGGGGGATGTTCTTGATGAGGACCATCTCGTCGTGCTTCTCGTCCTCGATCGTCCGGAGGTTCCGCGTCGCTTCCCGCTCCGAGCCGCCGAGGATCTCGGCCAGCATGCGGGCGACGCGCTTCGGCGTGGCCCGGATGCCCGGACGGCGGACGTCCTCGCCGACGCCTTCGAGGACGAGACTGACGCCCTTTTCGATCTTCTTGATGTCCATCGTGGCCCCTCCGGTCCGCCGCCGCTAGCGCTTCCGCGCGAATTCGCGAACGGCCGCGTGGGCGATCTCCTTGAGCGGCCGGCCGGTCTTGCGGGCCGCCTTGAGGAGGTCTTCGTATTCCGGCTGGACGTTGACGGTCTGGCCGCCGAGCGCCGCCAACTTGAGCCCGATCTTCTCGCCGCCGACCCGGACGGTCTCGAACGCGCGGTCGAGGACCCGGCGGCCGACGGGGTAGTAGCGGACGCCGATCGACGTCGTCTCCCGGAACACGGCTTCGATCAAGGCGTCCAGGCGGCCGGACTCGACGAGCAGGGAGAGCTTGGTGCCCAGCCGGTTCTTCTTCATGACGACGGGGGAGAGGGTGGCGTCGAGCGCCCCCTCTTCGAGGGCCCGCTCCAGGAAATGGGCCAGGAGCTGCGGCGAGGCGTCGTCGATCGTCGCCTCGACGATGAAGACGCTCCGGGCCTCGTCGAAGGCCGCGGCGTCGCCGTAATAGGCCCTCAGGATATTGGGGATCTCGGGGAATTCCTTGGCCCCGGCGCCCCGGCCGATCTTCTCGTAGACGAGCTCGGGGAGCTTGAGGTAGCGTCGGGCGAGCGTCGCGACGATGGCCGCCCCGGTCGGGGTGACCAGCTCCGATTCGACCCAGGCCGCGTAGACGGGGGCCTTCCTCAGGAGCTCGGCCACGGCCGGGGGCGGCACGGCCAGACGGCCGTGCGAGGTCTTGACCCAGCCGGAGCCGACGTTGAGCGGCGAGCAATAGACCTCCGTGACATCCAGCTCCTCGAGGAGGAAGGCCGTCCCGACGATGTCCACGAGGGCGTCGTCGGCCCCGGCCTCGTGGAGATGCGCCTCCTTGAACTTCCGGCCGTGGACCTTGGCCTCGGCCTCGAACAGCCGGGTGAAGATGGCCAGGGCCCGGTCCTTGACGGCCGGGGCCAACCGGCTCTTGAGGATGACGCGCTCGACGTCGGCGAAGGTGCGCTCGTGGTGCTCATGGCCCTTGATCTCGACGTCGACCTTGAGGGCGGCGAAACCGCCCCGGCGGACCCGCCGGACGGCGATCTCCACGGGGAGGCGCAGCCCGGCCATCTTCTCCTTGAACAAGGCCGGATCGACGCCCAGGTCGAGAAGGGCGCCGAGGCACATGTCCCCGCTGACCCCCGAAGAAGCGTCGAGATAGACGTATTTCATGGTTCGATTAGGATATCGTTTTCGCCGCAAAAAAGCAAAGCTGCCGCCTGGGGATTGACTCGGCCTCGCCGAAAAAGGTATATGGAGGTCAGGAGGATCCATGATGATCGGCATCCTGGGCGGCACCGGGCTCTACGATATCGACGGCTTCGAGAACAGGCGCGAGGTCCGGCTTCGAACGCCCTTCGGCCCGCCGTCCGGCCCCTACGTCGTCGGCACGCTCGAGGGATGCGGCGTCGCCTTCCTGGCCCGACACGGACAGGGCCACCATCTTCTGCCCGCCGAGGTTCCGTACCGGGCCAACATCTTCGGTTTCAAGAAGTTGGGCGTCGAGCGGATCATCTCGGTCAACTCCGTCGGGTCGCTCCGCCAGGAGATCGCCCCGCGCGACATCGTCCTGCCCGCCCAGTTCTTCGACCGGACCCGCCGGCCGAACACCTTCTTCGGCGGCGGCCTCGTCGCCCACGTCAGCCTGGGACAGCCCGTCTGTCCGGAGCTGGCCGGCGTCCTTTACGAGAAGGCCATCGGTCTCGGCCTCCGGGCCCACCGCGGCGGGACCTATATCTGCATCGACGGCCCGGCCTTTTCGACCAAGGCCGAGTCGCTGGCCTACAGGGCCTGGGGCGCGGACATCATCGGCATGACCGCGGCGACCGAGGCCAAGCTCTGCCGCGAGGCCGAGATCTGCTACGCGACACTGAGCCTGGCCACGGATTACGACGTCTGGCACGAGACCGAGGAGCCGGTCACGGTCGAGCTCGTCCTGCAGAACCTCGCCGCCAACATCGCCAACGCCAAGGCCGTGATCAAGAAAACGCTGGCGGCGCTGGGCGCGCCCGGTGCGCCGGCCTGCGACTGCGGCTCTTCGCTCAGGAACACCATCGTGACCGCTCCGTCGGCCATCCCGGCGGCGACGCGGAAAAAGCTCGGACTCCTCGTCGACAAGTACCTGCGCTGAGAATGCCATGAGCCTGGCCATCGTCGGTTCGGTCGCCTTCGACACCATCCGCACGCCGTGGGGGGACCGGGAGAGGATCGTCGGCGGCTCGGGCACCTATTGCTCGCTGGCGGCGAGCTTCTTCACCCGGCCCCGTATCGTCGGCGTCGTCGGCCGGGACTTTCCGCGCCGGACCCTGGCGGAGCTCCGCGCCCGCGGCGTCGACCTGGCCGGCCTCAAGATCAAGGCCGGCAAGACCTTCCACTGGGAAGGCCGCTACGCGGAGGACCCCAACCGCCGGACGACGGTGCGGACGGAGCTCAACGTCTTCGCCGACTTCCGGCCCCAGGTCCCGGACGGCCTACCGGGGCTCGCGCATCGTCTACCTGGCCAACCTCAATCCGGAGCACCACGACTTCGTCCTGGACCAGTTCCGGCGGCCGGCCCTCGTCGCCATGGACACGATCCGGCTCTGGATCGATACGAAGCGGGACGTTCTCCTGAAGGAGCTCGGCCGGGTGGACATCTTCTTCGCCAACGACGAGGAGGCCCGCCTGATCACCGGCGAGGCGAACCTGATCACCGCCGGCAAGGCCTTGCTCGGCCTCGGGCCCTCGCTCGTCCTGCTCAAGAAAGGCGAGCACGGGGCGCTCGTCTTCGGCCGCGATCTCGTCTTCGGCGTCCTGGCCCACCCGTGCGAGCATGTCGTCGACCCGACGGGCGCGGGGGACAGCTTCGCCGGAGGATTCCTGGGCTACCTCGACAAGACGCGGGGCCTGGCCGTCCGGGATGTCCGGCGGGCCGCCGTTTACGGCAGCGTCATGGCCTCGTTCGCCATCGAGGATTTCGGGATCAGCCGGCTCCTCGGGCTCGACCGCGATCTCGTCGAGGCCCGGTTCCGCCAGTTCCGTCGATTGACCTCGTTCTGAAACAGGCGCCGTCCCGGGCCCGGCCCGGCGCGGCTAGGGAGGATCAGGAATGTCCGACATCAAGCCGCCCATGGAGCCTTTCCGCATCAAGACGGTCGAGCCGCTGCGCTCGACAACGCGGCGGGAACGGGAGACGCTCCTCAAGCAATCCGGCTTCAACGTCTTCGGCATCCCGGCCGACAAGGTCACGATCGACCTTCTGACGGATTCCGGCACGTCGGCCATGAGCGACGACCAGTGGGCCGGGATCATGACCGGCGATGAATCCTACGCCGGGGCGCGCAATTTCTTCCACCTCGAGGAGGCCGTCCGGTCGATCTTCGGCTTCAGCCACGTCATCCCGACCCACCAGGGCCGGGCCGCGGAACGGGTCCTTTTCGGCTCGATCGTCAAGAAGGGCGACAGCGTCCCGAGCAACATCCATTTCGACACGACCAGGGCCAACATCGAGGTGCTCGAGGCCCGGGCCGAGGACCTGGCCGCCGCCGCGGCCTACGACCCCGACGCCGAGCTGCCTTTCAAGGGCGACATGGACGTCGCCAAGCTGAAGAAGTTCATCGACCGGAAGGGGGCCGAGAAGGTCCCGCTGGTCATGCTGACGGTGACCAACAACAGCGGCGGGGGCCAGCCCGTCTCCTTGAAGAACATCAAGGAGACGAGCGAGGTCTGCGCCCATTACGGCATCCCGTTCTTCCTGGACGCCTGCCGCTTCGCCGAGAACGCCTGGTTCATCAAGAAGCGGGAGAAGGCCTACGCCAAGAAGAGCGTCCTCGAGATCGCCCAGGAGATGTTCTCCTACGCCGACGGGGCGACCATGAGCGGCAAGAAGGATGCCCTGGTCAACATCGGCGGGTTCGTCACCCTCGACGACGACGCCCTGGCCGAGAGGATCAAGAACGCCCTCATCATCGGCGAGGGTTTCCCGACCTACGGCGGGCTGGCCGGCCGCGACCTCGAGGCCATGGCCCGGGGGCTCAAGGAGGTTCTCGACGAGGACTATCTCGAGCACCGGACGGCCCAGGTGGCCTATCTCGGCGGGCTCGTCGACAAGGCCGGCGTGCCCGTTTTCAAGCCCTTCGGCGGCCACGCCGTCTATCTCCTGGCCGACCGCTTCCTGCCCCACATCCGCCGGTCCCAGTATCCCGGCTGGGCCCTGACCGTGGCGCTCTACCGGGAATACGGCATCCGGGCCGTCGAGATCGGCGGGGTCATGTTCGGCCAGAAGACGGGCAAGGGGAAGGCGGAGGTCTTTCCGGAATTGGAGCTGGTCCGGCTGGCCATCCCGCGCCGGGTCTATACGGCCTCGCACCTGCGCTATGTCGCCGACGCCATCATCGACCTCCATATGAACAGGGACAAGGTGCGGGGATTGCGGATCGTCCGTGAATCGCCCTTCCTGCGCCACTTCACGGCGCGCCTCGAAGAGCTTTAGGTCTTAATGAGCGGATCGCACCTCAGGTCGAGGCTGCCGATGCCGGCGTTGATGTCGACCTCGATCGTCACCGGGCTCCGGCCGTAGGCGTCGTTGACGTAGGCGCCGCCCTCCTTCCGCAGGCCGTGGACGTTGACCGAGCCGAGCCCGCCGTCGACCTTGACCCGGACGCCGACCTCGGCGGGCAGGTCCAGCTTGCCGCTGCCCACGCCGCCGTCGATCTTGACGAGGAATCCGGCGGCGTGCGGTCCGCGGAGGTCCAGGCTCATCTCGCCGACGCCCATGTCGATCTCGACCCGCTGGAGCGTGAGGCCGCGGAGGTCGATCTCGCTCCGTCCGGCCCCGAGGTCGACGTCGAGGTCGATGGGGACGGCCCGGCCCAAGGTCAGGTCCCAGCGGTTCCGGGTGGTGCCGAAGTTGATCCCGCGGTGCCGGCCGTGGCGGACCTGGAGGAGGCCCTTGTCGCCGAGCACGCGGTAGTCGACTTCGGGACGGAGGCGCTCCCGGTTGAACTCGAATGCGGCCTCGAGCAGCGCGGCCTGATCCGCGCTCCGGAGCCGGAGCTCCCCGGCCCCCATGCTCATCCCGACCTCGGCCCGGGCCGCTCCGTCGAGGGCGACCGTGCGCGTATCCGTCATCAGGTCCCGCGGCTCATCGCAGGCCGCGAAGAGCCCGACCAACAGCAGGGGAATGGCCAGTCCGATCATCATCTTCGTCTTGGACATCGAGGCGCCTCCGTCGGCAGAATTGTCATCCGTCCCTATATACGGATTCCCCCGGCCCCAGGTTCCCTCAGGGGGTCCGGATCTTCTTGGCCGGCAGGTCCCGGCCGCCCTGGTGAAGCACCAGTCCGGTCACCCGGCCGGCAGCGTCGACGACGAAATCGACCTGGGCGTCAACGACCTTGAGGAAGAACCGCGTCTCCGACTCGGGGAAGAGCTCGACCTCGGGCTGGCCCGTGGCCTGGGAAATGAGGGTGTCGCCGCGGCGGAGGATGGTGATGATGAACTCCGGGGCCAGCTCGTAGTCGCCGGTCAGACGGTCGTAGAGCCGGGGGTCGAGCCGGACCTCCCGGCGGGCGGCCGGAAGCGGCCTGTCCGTCCGTGCGAAGATCTGGGCCGGGCCGATCCGGGACTGGATGCGCAGGCCCGACACCCGGCCTTTGCCATCCTTGGCGAAGACGAAGCGGGCCGGGTTGTCCTTCAAGAAGAACTCCGTCGCGGAGGCGGCGTAGAGCTCGTTCCTGGCGCCGCCCTGCCTCTGGGCCAAGAGCTTGTCCCCCTCGCGGCTGAAATAGTACTCCTGCTTCCTCTCGTTCGCATAGACTCCGGCGAAGGCGTCGAGGTCCCGGGCGGGGAGGGTGACGGCCTTCCGCGCGGGCTCGGGGAGGCCAAGGGTCAGCCAGGCGATCTGGACCGCCCGGGGCTCGGGGTCGCGACCCGATATGGCGCTGTTGGTCAGGATGGCGATGAAGATCCGGTCCTCCGGGAGGGTCATTTCGTAGGTCGAGAAGCCGTTGATGCCGCCGCCGTGCTCGATCGAGCGGTGGCCGGCGAAATCGGCCATGAACCAGCCGTAGCCGTAGCCGCTCGACTCGCCGTCGGCCAGCTTGTAGGGCGTGAAGGCCCTGTCGAGCCACTCCTTCTTGACCAGCTTCCCGGCGAAGACGGCGTCGCTCCAGACGGCCAGGTCGTCGACGGTCGAGAGGAGCGAGCCGGCCGCGTAGGGTTGGCTCATGCTCAGGTAGGGGGCGTTGACGAAACCGCCCTTGCCTTCCTGGTAGCCGGGGACGCGGCGAGGGATGATGCGCTCGGCGCTGCCGTAGTAAGAACTCTTCAGGCCGAGCGGCTTGAAGATGCGCTCTTCGAGGAAGGTTTCATAGGTCAGGCCCGAGAGCTTTTCGATGATGGCCCCGAGCAGGACGAATCCGGAATTGTTGTAGGCCCAGCTCCGGCCGGGCTCGAACTGCATGGGCTTGTCCTTGAACAGCCCGATGAGCTCGGGGAGGGTCATGTCCTTGCGCCAGAGCGGCAGCCATTCGGAGAGGTCCGTATAGCTCTGGATGCCGGACGTGTGGGTGAGCAGGTGCTCGACGGTGATCTTGCGGCCCTGGGCCGGGTAATCGGGCAGGAACTTCGTGATCTCGTCCTGGAGGCCGAGCTTGCCGTCCTGGGCCAGCAGGAGGACGGCTACGGCCGTGAATTGCTTGGTGATCGAGCCGAGCCGGAAGACCATATCGGGCGAGACGGGGACACCGAGCTCGAGATCGGCCATCCCGTAGCCTTTACGAAGAACGGTCCGGCCGTCCTTCCGGACGATGACGGCCGCGCCCGGCTCGCCGGGCTTGTAGACCGCGGCCATGACCGCGTCGATCTTGGCGGCCAGGGCGTCATCGGCTGCCGTGGGGGTGGGTCGGGGCGAAGCCTGGTCACAGAGAGCGAGGAACGCGAGAAGGACGCTCAGGCCGAGGGTCTTTCGGATGGCTGTCTTCGTCATAGGTGTTCGGACCTCCTGGGAAGCTGCGGCTACCTTAATACAAGACGCCCGGGCTTGGCAAAATGTTCCCCGGGCCTTCTGCCCGGCGGGGCCGGCCTGGGCCGCGTCACCCGGCCCGTCCATGGCCGTTCCGGGCGTAGGCATCGAGGTCGAGGAATCCATGTCCGCTCAGATTGAAGAGGATGGTCCGCGGGCGCCCGTCCGCCTTCGCCGCCAGGGCTTCGTCGACGACCGCGGCGATGGCGTGGGCGGACTCGGGGGCCGGCAGGAGGCCTTCCGTTCTCATGAACAGCACCCCGGCGTCGAAGACCGCCTTCTCGGCTACAGCTTTCGGTTCGACAAGGCCCATGGCCGCCAGGTGGCTGACGAGAGGAGCCATGCCGTGGTAGCGCAGCCCGCCGGCGTGGAGAGGCGGGGGCACGAAGTCCATGCCCAGCGTGTGCATGTAAAGGAGGGGCGTCAGCCCGACACTGTCGCCGAAGTCGTAGCGGAGCGCGCCCCGGGTCAGGGTCGGACAGCTCTCCGGCTCGACGGCGATGAAGCGCGTCCGGCGGCCGCCCTTCAGGCTGTGGCGGACGAACGGGAAGGCCAGGCCGGCGAAGTTCGAGCCGCCGCCGACGCAGCCGATGACCGTGTCGGGGACGGCGCCGAGCTCGTCCATCTGCTTTTCGGCTTCAAGGCCGATGACCGTCTGGTGCATGAGGACGCTGTCGAGCACAGAACCCAGGGCGTACTTAACGCCGGGGTTTTTGACCGTGAACTCGACCGCTTCGGAGATGGCGATGCCGAGACTGCCGCGGTGGTCGGGATCCTGCTCGTAGAATTGCCGCCCGGCGGCGGTCGTCGGGCTGGGGCTTTCGAGGACGCTCCCCCCGAACATCTCCATGATGACCCGCCGTCCCGGCTTCTGGCGGTAGCTCGAGCGGACCATGAAGATACGGGTTTCGAGGCCGAAGCGCGAGCCGGCGTAGGCCAGGGCCGAACCCCACTGGCCGGCTCCGGTCTCCGTGGCCAGCGTCTTGACGCCGTCCTCGGCCGCGAGATAGGCCTGCATGAGGGCCGTATTCGTCTTGTGGCTGCCGACGGGGCCGGCGCCCTCGTACTTGTAGAAGATCCGGGCCGGGGTATCGAGGGCCTTTGCGAGAGCCGTCGCCTCGACGAGCGGCGTCGGCCGGAAGGCCGAGAAAGCCTCGAGGACGGGTCCCGGTATAGGGACCTCCCGGGCGGTCTCGCCTTCCTGGCGAATGAAGCTCTTGGGGAATATGGCCTCGAGGTCCGCGGGTCTGAGGGGTTCTTTCGTCCCCGGGTGGAGGGGCGGCCGGGGCGGCTCGGGCAGGTCGGCCTTGATGTTGTAGAAGGCCCGGGGCAGGAATTCGTCCTTTCGGGATGCGAAGCGCATGACGGTCGATGTCCTTTCACGACGGGATGGCGTCGTTTCTACGGGGTCCGCGCCTGAGGGGTCGGCCCGCGCCGGCCCTGGAAAGGGGACCGTCCCCGAGGCGCGCGCTGTCCCCTGGAAAGGGGATGGGCGGGGGGAACGGACTTATCGGGCGGTTGGGACCGCCCGCCAGTTCCAGAGCCGGGAGGACAGCACGACGGCGGCGGGTCGAAGAACGTTCCGGCTGTCCATGTCGCGCGGATTATAGGGAACGCCGGGGGGCCTGTCAAGCGCTTCTTGCTTTTTTCTCAGAGTAGGCATAAGAAGCAAGAGACAGGACCAGGGAGGAACGACCATGACTCACAAGAAGCTGTTCACTTTCGTCGCCGCGGCGGCGCTCTTCGCGACGTTCGCGGCGGCCCAGGACCTCGACGGGCTCATGAAGCTCAAGCCGGGCCGGTCGCGGGCCGTGACCTCGACCGATCCGAGCTTCACCGGCAACGCCGACCGGACCAAGTACATCGCCCCCGGCGAGACCAAGGTCCTGGCCGACCTCAAGGGCCCCGGCTGCATCCGGCATATCTGGCTGACCTTCAGCGAGGCCAGGCCGAACTGGCTCGAGGCCGGCGGCTCGGCCGCGCCCGACGAGATCGTGCTGCGGATGTACTGGGACGGGGCCAAGGAACCGGCCGTCGAGGCGCCCCTCGGCGATTTCTTCGGCGCGGGCTTCGGCCGCCGCTATGAGCTCGTCTCGGTGCCGGTCCAGGTCGAAACGGGCGGCGACGGCTACAACTGCTTCTGGCCCATGCCTTTCTTCAAGCGCGGCCTCATCACCGTCACCAACGAAGGGGCCAAGAACGTGCGCTCCTTCTATTATCACATCGACTACCACCGAGGACCCGGGACTCGACCGGAACTCGGCCTACTTCTGCGCCCAGTACAATCAAGCTTTTCCGGAGACGCCCGGCCGCGACTACACCATCGCCGACATCAAGGGCGAAGGTCATTACGTCGGCACGGTCATGTCCGTCCGGGCCCGCAGCCCGATGTGGTTCGGCGAGGGCGACGCCCGCTTCTACATCGACGGCGAGACCAAGCCGTCCATCCAGGGCACGGGGACCGAGGATTACTTCATCATGGCCTGGGGCATGTCGCTCGGGCTGTATCCCTATTTCGGCTGCGTCCGCTGGAGCCCGGAGGGGGAGATCCCGGGCACGGAATACTGCATGTACCGCTGGCACATCGCCGATCCGGTCCGGTTCGCGAAGTCCCTCCGCTTCGACATCGAGCATACGGGCTGGATCTCGGCCGACGAGACCGAGAGCGGCAAGATCGAGGGCCACGTCGAGCGCGAGGACGACATCGCCACGGTGGCCTTCTGGTACCAGAAGGGTCAGCCCAAGAGGTTCGCGGCCCTGCCGCCGCTCGCCGCCCGGCGCTTTCCCAACCTCGACGTCATCGTCGAGGGCCGGACGCTGCTCGCTTCGGCGCGCAAGACGCGCGGCGCCGCCGAGCTCCAGAAGGGCTACGACTGGACGGGGGAGGGGCAGGTCCTCTTCCGCCCGACCGGAGACAGATCGGCTTTCGAAGTCGATTTCGACGTGACCAGAGAGGAGTACCGGGCCCTCGTCCTGCGCATGACCTACGCCGACGATTACGGCGCCTACCGCATCCTCCTCGACGGCAAGCCCGTGCCGCTGGCCGAGGACGGGACGCATCCGCCCCAGGGCCCGGTGATCGATTTCTATTCCCGGGATCTCGACGTCAGGGACGTCTATCTCGGCAGCCTCAAGCTCGGGCCCGGAAAACACACGCTCCGGTTCGAGGCGGCCGGCCGACACCCCCTGGCCAAGGGTAACGCGCTCGGCCTCGACTCGGTCAGATCGCGGGAGCGCTGGACCAAGAAAAGGAAGCTTCTGACCTGAGGACCGCCCGCGGGGCGTCAGTAGCGCTTCCGGTCCGGCCGAGCGAGCCAGGACTCGAAGAGCTCGAGGCATTCGGCGCGCATGAACCCGGGGACGAGGACGATCCGGCTCCGGCCCAAGGACTTCATCCGGGCGTTCGAGATGCGGAGCTCGTGGAACCCGGCCCGGGCCGCGTCGCGGATCCCGGTGCCGTAATAGACCGCGCCGATGCGGGCCCAGTGGATGGCCCCGAAGCACATCGGGCAGGGCTCGGTCGTCGAATAGATCTCGCACCCGGACAGGTCGAAGGTCCCGAGCCTCTTCGAGGCCTTGCGGATGGCGTTGACCTCGGCGTGGCAGGTGGCGTCGCCGCTGAGAACGGTGTTCCGGGCCGCGGCCAGGACCCGCCCGTCCTTGACGATGCAGGCGCCGAACGGCCCGCCGTCCGGCTTGGCCAGGTTCTTGCGGGCTTCGCGGATGGCCCGGGCCATGAAACGGCCTTCGGGCCGGACAGGTTTCGTCCTCACGGTCCCTCCGGTCCGATTATACTCTGTTGACCGGCGCGACTTAAATCTGATTTAATAGACGGCATGAAGCGTACCGCCGTCCTGCTCGCGTTGGCCTTGGCCTGCGTCCTCGCCCTGGGCCCCGCCCCCAGGGCCTTCAACGGTCCCGTCGCTCTCGTCCGCATCCCGAAGGTCCCGGCCTCGCCGACGCCCGTCCTGGCCAGGCTCGGGATCGACGTCCGCCAGGAGCTGGCGACCTGCTTGCTGGCCCTGGCCGACCGGGCCGACCTCGACCTCCTGCGCCGGAGCGGCGTCCGCTTCACGGTCCTGGACAGGAACGCGGCCCGGCGCGAGTTCCTGGTGGTCGGGACGGCCCGCCCCGGAGACCTCGAGTCCCTGCGGGCCGCCGGCCGGGCCGTGGCGGTGGAGCCGGGCACGGCGGTCTTCTGGACGGAGGCGGGGAGTCCCGCCGAATCCGTCCCCGCCGGGCTGCCGCGCAAGGCTCTCGCGCCCCGGTCCGTCCTGCCGTATCTCCGGTCCCGCCCGGCCGCGGCCCCATCGGCGGCCCCGACCGCTGCCCAGGACCCCTTCGTCGAGACGATCGTCGCGCTCGTCTCGGGCGCCAATCTTACCGCCGGAGTCCAGACGCTCCAGGATTTCCAGACCCGCTACGCCGCGACCACGAACTGCGACGCGGCCGGCGAATCCCTTTACAGCGCGTTCACGGCCCTGGGCCTGGACGAGGTCCGTTTCGAGCCGTTCACCTATTCCGGAGGCCGCACGTCGCGCAACGTCGTCGCCGAGAAGACCGGCGAGACCTACCCGGACGACATCTATATTCTCTGCTCGCATTACGACTCGACCTCGCCGTCCGCGACGCGCGAAACCCTGGCTCCGGGCGCCGACGACAACGCCAGCGGCACCGCCGCCGTCCTCGAGGCGGCCCGGGTCCTGGCGCCCTTTCCGCTCGATTTCACGGTCCGCTTCATCGCCTTTTCGGCCGAGGAGTGGGGGCTCTACGGGAGCCGGGCCCACGCCTTCGCGTCCCGGACCGCCGGCGAGCGCATCCTCGGCGTCATCAACCTGGACATGATCGCCTACGCCGATGCCGCGCCCGAAGACCTCGAATACATCGTCAACGAGGATTCGGCCTGGCTGGCCGAGCTCTTCCTGGCGGCCGGAGGCCATTACGCCGCGCTCGCGGGACGCAAGACCGTGGACGCCTCGATCATCTATTCCGATCACTCGCCTTTCTGGGACCAGGGCTATCCGGCCCTGCTGGCCATCGAAGATTACCCCCTGAACAATCCCTATTACCACCAGACGAGCGACACGCTCGACAAGCTGAACACGGGCTTCTTCACGAGCGCGACGCGCGCCTCGGTGGGGCTGCTGGCCGAGCTGGCCCAGCCGGTCAGGGACGGCTATCCGCGCACGCCCGTTGGCCTCGCCGCCGACTCCGTCGTCTACAGCTCCCTGTTCAACAGCCTGAGAGCCATCCAACTGAGCTGGCCGACGCAGTCCGATGCGACGGGCTACAACGTCTACCGGACGGCCTTCTCCCATCTGAGCTACGTCAAGCTCAACGACGCGCCCTTGGCCGCGACCGTCTTCAACGACGAAACGGCGGCCGCCGACCGGACCTATTATTACGCGGTCACGGCCGTAGGATCGGCCGGGCTCGAAAGCAACCGGTCCCGGGAGCTCGAGGTGGCGGCTGAGGCCGGTTCCGCCGCCCGCGCCGCGACGGTCTTCACGCCGCTCCTCCTGCGGGGGCTGCGATGAGAGCCCGGCGGGTCGGGGCGGCCCTGGCGCTCGCCGTCCTGGGACTGGCCGCCGCGGCTAGGGCTCAGCACTTGACCGTCTCGCTCGCCGCCGGCGGTTTCTTCCCCTCCGACGCGACCTATCGCCGGATCTACGGCAACGGCACGGTCATCGCCGGCGATGCCTGGCTGGCCTTCGAAAAGCACTTCGGGCTGGCCGTCGGGTACGGCCGGCTGTCGGACGACGGCCTGGCCGTGCCCGTTTCCGGCGGCGAGGCCTCCTTTCCGCTGAGCTTCGCGCGGAGCACCGTCCCGCTCCTCGTTTTCTACGAGCTCGGCTCGAAAGCCGTCACGGTCCGCTTGGGCGCCGGGGCCGGCTTCCACAGCTACCGGGAGTCCTGGCAGACCGCCGACCTCGAGTTCAGCGACAGCAAGGTGGGGCCGCGGCTCGTCCTGGCCGTCTCGGCGGCGATCTTCGGCCGGCTCTCCCTGTACGCCTCGGCGACCTACGATTCCATCCCCACCGGCGCGGGCGCCGCTCTCGACACGAATATCGATCTGGGCGGCTTCCAGGTCCTCGGCGGCCTGGCCTACCGGATCTTCTAGGAGGACCCATGAGTGACGACAGCAAGAACACCAGCCGAAGGGATTTCCTCAAGATCGGGGCGGCGGCCGGCCTGGGCGCGGCCGTGGCCGGGCTCGGTCTCGAAGGCCGGGATGCTCCCGCGGCCCCGGGCGAAGCCCGGTCCCAGTTCAGGGCCCCGGCCGTCCCCACCGTCAAGGTCGGGTTCGTCGGCGTCGGCGGCATGGGATCGGCCCACGTCCAGAATTACCTCAACATCGAGGGCGTCGAGATCAAGGCCGTCTGCGACATCAGGCCGGCCCACGTCGAGAGGGCCCAGAAATGGGTCGTCGAGGCCGGGCAGCCCAAGCCGGCCGGCTACTCCAACGGCCCGCGGGACTTCGAGCGGATGTGCGAGACCGAGGAGCTCGACCTGGTCATGACCGCGACGCCCTGGGAGTGGCACGTGCCCGTGTGCCTCTCGGCCATGAAGAACGGCAAGCACGCCGCGACCGAAGTGCCCGCGGCCATGACCCTCGAGGATTGCTGGGCTCTGGTCGAAGCGGCCGAAAAATACAAGAAGCACTGCCAGATGATGGAGAACTGCTGTTACGACCGGATCGAGCTCATGACCCTGAACCTGGTCCGCAAAGGGCTGCTCGGCGAGGTCGTCCACGCCGAGGCCGGCTACCTCCACGACCTGCGCGGCGTCAAGTTCTCGAGCGAAGGGGAGGGGCTGTGGCGGCGGGCCTGGGCCCAGAAGCTCAACGGCAACCTCTACCCGACCCACGGCCTGGGCCCGGTGGCCCAGTGCCTGAACGTCAACCGCGGCGACGCCTTCGATTATCTGGTGTCGATGAGCAGCCCGGTCCTTGGCCTCCACGAATACGCCGTGGCGCAGTTCGGGCCGGATTCCCCCCAGGCCAAGGAGCGCTACGTCCTCGGCGACGTCAACACCAGCCTGATCAAGACCAAGCTCGGCAAGACCATCATCCTCATCCACGACACCAACCTGCCCCGGCCCTACACGCGGATCAACCTCGTCCAGGGCACGCACGGGCTGGCCCACAAGTGGCCCGACCGGATCTACATCGAGGGCCAGGCCGGCAAGCCGCACCAATGGGACGATTTCGAGAAGTTCGCCGCCGAGTTCGAGCATCCGCTCTGGAAGGCCATCGCCTCGAAGGGCGAGGGGCGGGGCCACGGCGGCATGGACTACATCGAGGACTACCGGCTCATCCAGTCGCTGCGCAAGGGCGAGCCGCTCGACCAGGACGTCTACGACGCGGCGGCCTGGAGCGCGATCGTCGGCGCCAGCGTCAAGAGCGTCGCGGCCAAGGGCAAGCCGGTCGAGATCCCGGACTTCACGCGGGGGAAGTGGAAGACCAACCCGCCGCTCGGCATCATCGAGGCCTGAGGCCTCAGCTTCCGTTCCGAGGGCGGGACGGGCATATCCGCGGCGATCATGGAGCGCACTTGACACGCGGGAAGCGCCGGCTATAATAAAACTGTGAAAACTAAAAGAGTTTTTAAAGTTTCTTGTCTCCGGGTGCCGTCCGTCCCGGCCCTGCGGACGCGCGTCGTCGAGGCGGCCGGGGCGCTGTTCCTGAGCCGGGGCTTCGTCCGGGTCACCTCCGACGACATCGCCGCCCGGCTGGGCATCAGCAAAGCCACGCTCTACAAGGTCTTCTCGGGCAAGGAAGACATCCTGCGCGAGGTCGTCCGGGGACTCTTGAACGATATGGGGGGCCGGGTCGAGGGCCTCGTCGATGACGCCTCGCTCGGCTTCGTCGAGAAGATGGTCGCTTTGATGTCCGTCCTGGGGACCCAGATGGCCCGGTTCGAGCCGGTCTTCGTCCGGGACCTCCAGAAACATGTCCCGGAGATCTGGAAGGAGATCGAGGCGTTCCGGCGGGACAAGATCGCCAGGAACTTCAAGATCATCCTCGAAGCCGGCCGCCGCGAGGGCTACTTCCGGGCCGACGTCGATCTCGATCTCCTCCTGGCGATGTTCGCCAGCCTGGTCCAGGAGTTCATCAATCCGGCCGCCCTCCTGCGGTCGGGCCGGTCGCCGGCCGAAACGTTCGAGTCCGTCATCAAGGTCTTTTTCCAGGGCATCGTCACCGACAAGGGCCGCCGGGACTTCTCGTCCCGGACCCCGGGCCTGTTCAGGCCCCGAAAGGAAGGCGCATCATGAGATCCAGATCCGTCGCCCTCGTCCTGGTCGCCCTCTCCGGCCTGGCCTGCGCCGGGAGACCGGAGAAGAACGCCATCACCGCGTCGGGGACGATCGAGGCCATCGAGGTCAACGTGGCCTCCAAGGTCGCCGGCCAGATCCTGACTCTCGCCGTCGAGGAAGGGGCGCGGGTCCGGCCGGGCGACGTCCTGGCCACGATCGATCACGCCACGGCCGACATCCAGCTCCGGCAGGCCGAAGCGGGCATCGATCTGGCCCGGGCCCAGCTCGCGCTGCTCCGAAACGGCGCCCGCCGGGAGGACATCCAGCAGGCCGAGGCCGCCCTGAAGCAAACCGAGGCCAGCCTCCAGCTGGCCGCGGACGACGCCCGGCGGATGCGCGAGCTCTTCCGGACCGCCAGCGTGACGGCGAAGCAGCGAGACGACGCCGAGGCCCGCCTGACCATCGCCGAGGCCCAGCGCGCTTCCGCGACCGAGGCCTTGAGCAAGGTCCGGCGGCTGGCCCGGCCCGAGGAGATCCAGGCGGCCGAAGCCCGGTTGGCCCAGGCCGAGGCGACCCGGGACCTTCTGGCCAAATCGATCGCCGACTGCGCCGTCATCGCCCCGGCCGGCGGGATCGTCACGCACAAGGCCGTCGAGGCCGGCGAATTGGTCTCCCCGGGCGCGACGGTGGTCACCCTGGCCGAGCTCGACAGCGTCTACGTCATGATCTATCTCGCGGAACGGGAGATCGGGCGGGTCCGCCTCGGCGATACGGCCGATGTCGAGATCGACGCGTTCCCCGGCCGCCCCTTTCCCGGCCGGGTGACCTACATCTCGCCTGAGGCCGAATTCACCCCCAAGAACGTCCAGACCAAGGAGGACCGGGTCAAGCTCGTCTTCGGGGTCAAGGTCGAGATCGAGAACAAGGAGGGCCTGCTCAAGCCGGGACTTCCCGCGGACGCCGCCATCCGCGTCGTCCCCGAAGGCCGGTAGGGGCATGAGCGCCGTCCCGGCCGTCGAAACGCAGGGCCTCGGCAGGACCTTCGGGGCCGTCGAGGCCGTCCGCTCCCTCGACCTGTCCGTCCGGGAAGGGGAGATGTTCGGACTCGTCGGACCCGACGGGGCCGGCAAGACGACGACCATCCGCATGCTCTGCGGCCTCCTCCCGCCGACGTCCGGCCGGGCTTCGGTGCTCGGCTTCGACGTCGTCAAGGACGCCGAGCGGCTCAAGAGCCGCATCGGCTATTTCTCCCAGAAGTTCAGCCTCTACGGCGACCTGACGGTCGACGAGAATATCGAATTCTTCGCCGAGATCCATCTCGTCCGCGACTATCGGCCGCGCCGCGAGGAGCTTCTGGAGTTCACCCGGCTCGCGCCGTTCCGGGACCGTCTGGCCGAGCGGCTCTCGGGCGGGATGAGGCAGAAGCTGGCCCTGGCCTGCGCCCTCATCCACACGCCCCGGATCATCTTCCTCGATGAGCCGACGACCGGCGTTGACGCCGTCTCCCGGCGGGATTTCTGGAAGATCCTGTCCAGTCTGCTCCGCTCGGGCATCACCATCGTCATGACCACGCCCTATATGGACGAGGCCGAGCGCTGCTCCCGGATCGGGCTGCTGGCCCAGGGCCGGCTGCTGGCCGCCGACACGCCGCAGGGGATCAAGCGGCTCATGCGCGGCACGGTCGTCGAGATCGTCTGCCCGGAGATCCGCCGCGGCTTCGCCGTCCTGAAGGCCATCCCCGGCGTCACCGAGGTCCAGCTCTTCGGCGACCGTCTGAACGCCGTCGTGTCCGATCCCGACCGGGAGGTCCCGCTCATCGAAGCGGCCCTGGCCGCGGCCGGGATCCCCGTTCTCCAGCGTCGGACGCTCACGCCGTCGCTCGAGAACGTCTTCATCTCCGTCACCGGAACCGGCCAAGAGGGACCGCCCCCGCGGGGGACAGCCCCTCGAGATCCTCTCGGAGGCCTATCATGACTAGGAAGATCCTCGCCCTCGCCGTCGCCTTCGTTCTGCCGCTTACAGCCTGGGCCCAGAAAAGGGCCCTGTCCCTCGACGAGGCCGTCACCGCCGGGCTCGAAGCGAGCCCGAGCCTTCACGCCTCGCGGATGAAGGTCGAGTCCTCGGCGGCCAAGGCCCGCGAGGTCGCCGCCGGACGGCTCCCGGCGGTCAAGCTCGGCGCGGGATACGCGCGGCTGAGCGAGGTCCCGCCGTTCGCCGTGAGGATCCCGGGCTCGTTGGAGCCCTTCGTCGTGTCCCAAAGCTACTTCAACAACTGGAACTTGCGGCTCTCCGTCCAGCAGCCGCTCTTCACCGGGTACCGCCTCGAGTCCGGGACGGAGTCGGCCCGCATGCTCGAACGGTCGGCCGGCCAGGACCTGGCCAAAGACCGCTCGGAGTTCGTCTTCGCGGTCAAGAACGCCTACTGGGGGCTGGCCCGGGCCCGGGAATTCGAAACGGTCGTCGGAGAGACCATCGGCCAGGTCCGGGAACATCTCAAGGACGTCCGGGCCTTCTTCGACCAGGGCCTGGTGACCAAGAACGAGGTCCTGCGGACGGAGCTGCAGCTCTCCAACGCGGAGCTCGTGGCCGTCGACGCCCGCAACGCCGTCGAGGTCGCCCGGACCTCGCTCAACACTCTCATCGGCCTGCCGGTCGAGACGGACGTCGAGCTGACGACCACGGCCGAAAGCCTGGCCTCCCGGGCCCCGGACGCGGGCCCCGCCGGCGACGAGGCCGCGGCCTCCAAGTCGCTCGTCGAGACGGCGTTGGCCGCCCGTCCCGAGCTCAAGTCGGCCGATTTCCGCATCAGGGCCTCCGAAGCCGGGCTGAAGGCGGCCCGGGCCGGCTGGTATCCCCAGGTCTCGCTGGCCGGCAACTACTACTACCTGCGTCCCAATTCCCGGTACATGCCGGCCCAGGACCGGTTCCACGGGACCTGGGACATCGGCTTGGCCGTCTCGCTCGATGTGTGGAACTGGGGCCAGACGAAGAGCCAGACCGAGCAGGCCAGGTCCCAGCTGGCCCAGGCCCGGGACGCCCGACAGCTCCTCGAGGACATGGCCGTCCTGGACGTCACCCAGAGCCGTCTTTCGCTGGTCCAGGCGCGCGACAAGCTCCGGATCGCCGGCCAGGCCATCGGCCAGGCCGAAGAGAACCTGCGGACGTTCCGGGAGCGGTTCCGCCAGGGTGTCGCCCTCAATTCCGAGGTCATCGACGCCGAGCTGCTGCTCTTCCAGGCCAAGATCGCCCGGACCCAGGCCGCCATCGATCTCGTCCTGGCCCAGGCCCGGCTGGAGAAGGCGTTGGGGAACTGACGGACGGGACAGGGGAGGACGAGCCGTGCCCGAACACGCCATCGAGGTCAAGTCGCTGGTCAAGCGCTTCGGCGACTTCACGGCCGTCGACGGCGTCTCGTTCGAGGTCGGGCGAGGCCGCATCTTCGGCTTCCTCGGCGCCAACGGGGCCGGCAAGTCCACGACCATCCGGATGCTCTGCGGCCTCCTCGACCCCACCTCGGGGACGGCCACCGTGGGCGGATACGACATCCGCCGCGAGCCCGAGCGGGTCAAGAGGGCCATCGGCTACATGTCGCAGAGGTTCTCGCTCTACGAGGACCTGACCGTCGCCGAGAACATCCGCTTTTTCGGCGGGGCCTACGGCCTGGCCCGGAAGGCCGTGGACGCGCGCCTCGCCTGGGTCCTGGAGATGGCCGGCCTGGAAGGGCGCGAACGGAGCCTGACCCGGACGCTCTCCGTGGGCTGGAAGCAGCGGCTGGCCCTCGGCTGCGCCGTTCTCCACGAGCCCCGGATCGTCTTTCTCGACGAGCCGACCGGCGGTGTCGACCCGGCCTCGCGGCGGCGCTTCTGGGAGCTCATCAACGGCCTGTCGGAGGGCGGCATCACCGTCTTCGTGACCACCCATTATCTGGACGAGGCGGAATACTGCAACGATATCCGGCTCATCCACGCCGGCCGGATCGTGGCCGGCGGGAGCCCCCAGGAGCTCAAGACCCGGTATATCAAGAACCCGATCCTCGAGGTCTCCTGCGACCGGACCGTCGAGGCCATGGAGATCCTCCAGAAAGAGCCCTGGGTGCTCGAGACCTCGATCTTCGGCCTGACCCTCCACATCAGCGTGGCCGAGGAGGAGGAGGGGAACCGGCTCGTCCGGGCCCGGCTGGCCCAGGCGGGCATCGCCGTCGACCGCGTGGACCGGATCATGCCGTCCCTCGAGGACGTCTTCATCCACAAGATCGAGGAGCAGGCGGCGCGACCCGCTGCGGGGGAGGGAGGGCCGTGAAGCCCCCTTCCCTGGGCTGCCTCCGGCCCGTCATCAAGAAGGAGTTCCGCCAGATCCGCCGCGACTCCCGGTCGCTGCTCTTCCTGATCTTCCTGCCGGCCTTCATGCTCCTGATGTTCGGCTACGCCCTCAACTTCGACGTCAAGCACATCCCGCTGGCCGTGGTCGACGAGGACGGCAGCCGGGCCAGCCGCGACCTCGTCGACCGGTTCCGCACGACGGAGTATTTCGACCTCAAAGCGGTCCTCTCGAAGACGGCCGCGATCGACCCGATCATGGCCCGGGAGGACATCCGGGCCGCCCTGGTCATCCCGCCCCGGTTCGGGGACGATCTCAAGGCCGGCCGCAGCCCCTCGGTCCAGATCATCGTGGACGGCTCGAACGCCATGAGCGGCACCACGGCCGCGGGTTACGTCGGGTCTATCCTGCAGAGCTATTCCCAGAGGATCACGCTCGAGGCCCTGGCCCGGCGGGGACTGACCGGCGTCACGTATCCTCTGGCCTCCGAGATCCGGGTCTGGTACAACCCGGAGCTTCGCAGCGCCAACTTCCTCATCCCCGGGCTGATGGCCTTCATCCTGATGGTCATCGTCACGGTCTCGACGGCCTTCTCCATCGTCCGGGAGAAGGAGCGCGGCACCATGGACCAGATCAAGGTTTCGTCCATCCGGCCGCTCGAGCTCATCCTCGGCAAGATCGTGCCCTATGTCGCCATCACGCTCGGCTCGGCCCACTTGGTCCTCCTTCTGGGCCAGGTCCTCTTCGGCATCGGTATCCGGGGCAGCTACCCGCTGCTCCTTCTGGCCATGCTCCTTTTCGTCCTGGGGGCGCTGGGGCAGGGCATCCTGATCTCCTCGATCACCCGGACCCAGCAGGTGGCCTTCCTTCTGGCCGTGCTGACGACCATGCTCCCGACGTTCATCCTGTCCGGGTTCGTGTTCCCCATCCGCAACATGCCCCCCGTCGTCCAGGCGGTGACCTACCTCGTCCCGGGCCGCTACTTCCTGGCCGCGCTGCGGGCCATCATCCTCAAGGGGGCAGGGCTGACGGCCATTTGGGACCAATTCCTGTATCTGACGGCTTTCTCCGTGCTGTCGCTCGGGGCCAGTGCGGTCCGGCTGGGGAAAGGCGAGCGGGGGCGGCCGACCCGGTCGTCGCGGCCGACCCGGTCGTCGCGGACAACCCGGTTGTCGCGGACAACCCGGCGGGGGAGGCCCGGCGCATGAAGGCCATCCTGTCCATCATCCGCAAGGAGTTCCTCCAGCTCCGCCGCGATCCCCGGCTGCTGCCGGTGATCTTCATCTCCCCCATGCTCCAGCTGCTTCTCCTCGGCTACGCGGCCAATCTCGACGTCCGCAGCATCCCCGCGGTCGTCTGCGACATGGACCGGTCGGCGGCCAGCCGCGAGTTCATCGACGGCTTCGTCAATTCGGGTTATTTCTCGGTCCGGGCCCGGATCGAGCGGATGGCGGAGATCGATCCCTTCCTCGACAACGGCCGGGCGTCCATGGCCTTCGTCGTCCCCCGGGGGTTCGGCGACAAGTTGGCCGGCGGCCGGACGGCCTCGGTCATGATCATCGCCGACGGATCGGAGAGCCAATCGGCGACGATCGGCGTCAATTACGCGACCATGATCACCGGCCGGTACTCCCAGCGCATCGTCCTCGACCGGTTCGAGCGGGCCAAGGGACCGGGCGTGAAGCCGGTGCTCGTCGACGCCGAGGTCCGGGTCTGGTACAACCCCGAGCTCCGCAGCCGGAATTTCATGGTCCCCGGCGTCCTCGGCCTGATCCTGATGATCATGACCATCTCGCTCGCCTCCATGGGCATCGTCCGGGAAAAGGAGGCGGGGACCATGGAGCAGCTGATCGTCACGCCCATCCGTCCGCACCAGCTCATCATCGGCAAGCTCCTGCCGTTCGTCCTGATCGGCCTGGCCGAGGCGACGGTCGTCCTCGTCGTCGCCAGATTCTGGTTCGGCGTCCCCATCCGCGGCAGCGTGGCGCTGCTCTACGTCCTGTGCCTGGCCTTCATGCTCAACACGCTCGGCATCGGGCTGTTCATCTCGACCATCTCCCGGACCCAGCAGCAGGCCATGTTCACGACCATCTTCTTCATCATGCCGATGATCATGCTCGGCGGCTTCGTCTTCCCGGTCGAGAACATGCCCCCCCTCTTCCAGCTCGTCTCCAGGGCCATCCCGACGCGCTACTTCTTCGTCATCATCCGGGGGATCATGCTCCGGGGCGCGGCCTGGCCCGAGCTCTGGGACCAGGCGGCGGCGCTCCTCGTCATCGGCACGGTGCTCTTCTCCCTGAGCGTCCTGCGCTTCCACAAGAAGCTCGATTGACGGCGGACCGGCGCGCGACTACTCGACGACGATCTCGTCGGCGAAGAGCCAGGCCTGGCCGCCCTTCCCGAAATGCCAATCGGGGACGATGCCGACCGACCTGGCCCTGACCCGGACGAATCGGGCACGCCGGGCCTCGAACGCGGCCTCGAAGTCCTTGACGACGACGTCGGCCAGCTGCGGCGGCACGTCGTTCCCGATCACGTTGACGGTCTCGTAGGTCTTGCCATCGGAGGAGACGGCGAACTCGACCGAGGACGGCAGGAAGACCCAGGAGTTGATGTTCTGAAGGCATCGGACCGCGATCCGGCGGACGATCCGGGCCGCGCCCAGGTCGACCACGGCGTCGAGGTCCGGGCCTTCGAAGCCCTGCCAGCGCCCGTCGTTCATATCCTTCGAGCCCAGGAGGCCGTCGGTGAGAGCCAGATCGCCTCCGCCGGGGTATTTCTCGCTGAAGGGGAAGGTGAGGACGGCCTGGCGTCCGGAGGCGGCGTGAACCAGGTACCGCTCGGCCGAAACGGCCGGGCTCAGCCTATCGCGCCTTTCGAAGGCCGCGGCCCGGACCTCGGCCGTCTTTTTCACGGCGAAGGGCTTGACGTAGAGCTTCGAATCCGGCCCGGGATCGGACCCGTCGGTCGTCAGGCGGATCGTGAGGCCGGGGATCTCGGTCTCGAGCCGCGCCCGGATCTTGGCACCCTCCGGCTCGACGCCCGCACGGATCGCGACGAGGAAGGCGCTTCGGGCGGCATTCAGGCCGGCCGCGTCGTAGCGGGCGAGAAGGGCCCGGATCCGGCCGGCGAAATCCTCCCAATCGCGTCGCGTCTTCGGCGACCAGACGGCCTCGGCCAGCGCGGCCAGGCGGGGCAGGGCCATGTACTCGGCGTGCCGGCCGTCGGACACGTACTCGGTCCAGAGATTGACCTGGCCGCCGAGAACGTGCTTCGCCTCCGCCTCGGTCAGGACGTCGGGCACGGGCTCGAACTCATAGACCTTGGAGAGCGGCAGGTAGCCTCCGATGCCCGGCGGCTCGTAGGCCGGCGACCCCTGATAGTAATCGATGTAGCAGTGCGACGTCGGCGACATCACGACGTCGTGCCCGGCCTTGGCCGCGGCGACGCCGCCCTCGGTGCCGCGCCAAGACATGACCGTCGCCTGGGGGGCCAGGCCGCCCTCGAGGATCTCGTCCCAGCCGATGAGGCGCTTGCCCTTGGCATTGAGGAACTTCTCGATGCGCCGGGTGAAGTAGCTCTGGAGCTCCTGCTCGTCTTTGAGCCCTGCGGCCTTCATCCGGGCCTGGCACTTGGGGCAGCGCTTCCATTCCGTTTTGTCGACCTCGTCGCCGCCGATGTGGACGAAGGGGCCGGGGAAGAGCGCGACGACCTCGGCCAGCACGTTCTCCAGGAACTCGAAAGTGCGTTCGTGGCCGGGGCAGAAGACGTCGGTGATGGGCCAGTAGCCGCCGGGCTGGACCGTGAACGGTCCGCCCGTACAGGAGAGCTCGGGATAGGCCGCCAAGGCCGCTTTGGCATGCCCCGGCATCTCGATCTCCGGCACGACGGTAATGAAACGGGCGGCGGCGTAGTCCACGATCTCGCGGATCTCGTCCTGCGTGTAGAAGCCGCCGTATGTCGCGGCCTCTCCAAGCTTCTGGGGGTCCCGGGCGTTCCAGTGCTTGTCCTCCCGGTCGACCCGCCAGGCCCCGACCTCGGTCAGGCGCGGGTACTTCTTGATCTCGATCCGCCAGCCCTGATCGTCGGTCAGGTGCCAGTGGAAGACGTTCAGCTTGTGCATGGCCAGAACGTCGATCCAGCGCTTGACGAAGTCCTTGGGAAAGAAGTGCCGGGAGCAGTCGAGCATGCCGCCCCGCCAGCCGAACCGGGGCCGGTCCTCGATGGACACGGCCGGGACCGTCCAGGGGTCCGCCCCAGCTTCCGGCGCCGGCTTTTCGATGTCCGGAGGCAGGAGCTGACGCAGCGTCTGGACGGCATAGAAGAGCCCCGCCGGCGTTGCCGCCCGCATCAGGACCCCGTCCGTGCCGGCCTCCAGCAGGTAGCCTTCATCGCCCAATCGGGGGCTCATGTCCTCGAGGCGAAGGGTTATCGCGCCGGGACCGGAGGGCGCCGCGGGCGCGGGCCCCGAGGAGAACTCCACCGGCAGATCGAAGCCCGTCGGGCGTCCGAGAAGGGCCCTGAGGTAGGAAGCCACAGGCATGATCTCAGCCCCGCTTTCCGGGACGAGGATCTTAGTCGATGGCCCAAGAATGAAAGCGCCCGGCCGCGATTCCAGCCGGAGCGGCGCGGGGACGATGGCCGTCCCGGTTGCCTTCGGCTTCGACGGACCCGATCCGCAACCCGCCGCGGCCCACAGGGCGGCGAGTAGACCGACCGCGACGCCAATCCGGGCTGTTCCGACCTTCTTCATTGCGGGCCTCCTTTTCCGGCTTGAGCCGGGGACGATGATAGTAATGAGCCCTCGGTCCCGAAGTCAAGGCCCGGCGCGTGTTGACAGTCTCCGCGGCCGCGGTCTATGATTCCCCCATCCGATCGCGGAGGGAGTTAACGCCATGCGTAAGACCGTCCTCCTTGTTCTGCTGCTCAGCCTGGCGGCCTGGGGCTGCCGGGGCGACAAAGCGGCTACACCCGGGACCGCGGGACAGCCGGCGGCCTCCGCGGCGCGATCGGCTGCGGCCTTCGTTACGGTTAAAGACGGCCGGTTCACGCTGGGCGGAAAGCCCTACTATTTTGTCGGCGCCAATTTCTGGCAGGGGATGAACCTGGCCGTCGAAGGTCCTAGCGGCGACCGGGCCAGGCTCCTGCGGGAGCTCGATCGGCTCCGCGACCTCGGCGTCACCAATCTCCGGGTCATGGCCTCCTCCGAAGGGCCCAATACCGAACCCTACCGCATGGTCCCGGCCTTGATGACCAGTCCCGGCGAATACGACGGCAGCGTCCTCGACGGCCTGGACTTCCTGCTGGCCGAGATGGGCAAGCGGGGTCTGCGCGCGGTCATGGTCCTCAACAACTTCTGGCAGTGGTCGGGCGGCATGGCCCAATACGTCTCCTGGCGCGAAAAGACGCCCATCCCATACCCCGGAGATTACGGGAAGTTCATCGCCTATTCGGCCAAGTTCTATTCCTACCCGGAATGCCAGGACTGGTTCCGCGACCACATCGCCATGATCGCCGGCCGGACCAATCCCTACACCGGCCTCAAGTACCGGGACGACCCGGCCGTCTTTTCCTGGGAGCTTGGCAACGAGCCCCGCCGCTACCCCCAGAGCTGGATCGACGACACCTCCGCCTACATCAAGTCCCTCGACCCGAACCACATGGTCACGACGGGATCCGAAGGCGCCCCGCCGGAAGAGAAGGCTCAGGATTTCGTCAAGACCCACAGCCCGCCCGGGATCGACTACGTCACCATCCATATCTGGCCCCAGAACTGGGGCTGGTACGATCCGAAGCGGCCCGCGACCTATAAGTCGGCCGAGCCGCTGGCCGCCGCGTATTTCCGGAAGCTGGCCAAGGACGCGCAGGACATGGGCAAGCCCCTCGTCCTCGAGGAATTCGGCTTGGCCCGCGACTGGCTGCCCCTGCGGAACGATCTCGATCCGGCTTCGCCGACGACGACCAAGGATCTCTTTTACGCGGCCCTCTATAAGCTCGTCGAGGACTCGATCGCCGCGGGCGGGCCGGCGATGGGGGACAACTTCTGGGCCTGGGCGGGCGAAGCCAGGCCGGGCAAGTCCTGGGTGGGCGACCCGCCCCACGAGCCCGCCGGCTGGTACTCTGTCTATGACACGGACGCCTCCACCGTGGCGATCATCTCGGGCCATGCCAAGAGGATCGCGGAGCTCCTGAAGTAGCATGGCCAGGATCCTCGTCGCCGCCGATTGGGCGCCCATCCGGGCCCTGGAGCCGGTCGTCGCAAGGGACCCGGAGGCGGTCTACGGGAACATGCTCCCCATCCTCCGGGACGCCGATCTCCGGATCGTCAACTGCGAATGCGCCCTCACGGCGGCCCGCCGGCCCGTCTGGAAGAGCGGCGCGGTCTTCAAAGGGCTTCCGGTCCACGCCGCCGGCCTGACCGCCGTCCCGTTCGAGGTCGCCTGCCTGGCCAATAACCACGTCTTCGACTACGGCCTGGCCGGTTTCCGGGAGACGCTCGACGTTCTTCGTCGGAACGGCGTCGCGACCGTCGGGGCGGGGATGACGTTCGACGAGGCCGCCGCGCCGCTGCGGCTGACCGTCAAGGGCGAACGCGTTACGGTCGTCAATTTCAGCGAAGGCGAGGACCTTACGGCCTCCACAGTCCGCCGTGGGGACAGTCCCCTCGGTTCTTCCGGTCTGGAGGGGGCCGGCGGGCCCGGGGTCTGCGGCTGGGAGATCGAGAGGCTGGCGGGGCTCATCCGCAAAGCCAAAAAACGGGGTGACTTCGTCATCGCCGTGGGCCACGCCGGACTCGAATACGTCCCGTTCCCGCCGCCCTATGTCGTCGAGGCCTTTCGGGCCCTGTCGGACGCCGGGGCCGACTGCGTCGCCGGCCATCACCCCCACGTCCCCCAGGGACTGGAAATGCGCCGGGGCCGGCTCATCGCCTACAGTCTGGGGAATTTCGCTTTCTACCAGCCGCCCGAGCTGTATTATCGCCGGACCGGATTTTGCCTCTCGCTCGAGGTGCGGGCGAGCCGGCTGGCTTCCTACGGTATCCATCCTTATCGCATCACCGAACGGGGACTCCGAGCGCTCGACGGGCGAGAGCGAGGCCTGTTCCGCCAGGCGCTGCGCCGCGTCTCACGGCCCCTGGAGTGCGCCAAGGGGGTGGCCGAGGCCTGGCAGGCCTATCTCGATCACTACGGCCCCATGGGCTTCAAGACGGAGGTCCTGGGGATCCTCGACAGGATGGAAAAGGAGCCCCGCAAGGGCGCGGCCATGTTCCGCAACCGGCTCACGACGCTCCAGCACGCGGAGCTTTGGCGGGACGCCCTGACCCGGTTCATGTCCGAAAAACCCGCGCCCGCGCGGCCGGCTTGGACCCGCATCATCCGGGAGTGGTCCACGAAACCGCTGTCCCGGAAGTCCGGTTGAGCGCTCAGACGAGATCGTAGCGCCGTCCGGCCGAATCGACGATCGCCCCGATGAGCCGCAGGTAGTCCTCGTCCTCGCCCAGCGGCGAACCGTGGTAGAGCGTGTAGATCTGGGGCGCCCAGCTCTTGTGGGGCTTCAGGCCGGGGATGCCGTTGACCTCGATGATGCGGAGCCGGCCCGCCCGGTCGACCCGCATGTCGATGCGGACGTGGTCGAGGCAGCCCATGGCCTCGGCCGCCGCGTCTCCGAGCGCCCGGGCCTCCGCCGTCCGGGCCCCGGCCAGGCCGATGCGGGTCAGGCCGACCCCGCGGAGGTCGCTCCGCAGGATGCGGTAGTTCCGGTAGTGCGAGTCCTCGACCGTGACCAGCCCGGGCAGGACCTCCCGCGTCTTGCCGTTGCCGAGGACGAGGGCCGTATATTCGTCGCCCGGAAGGAACTCCTCGACCAGGGCCGGCTCGTCGAACTCCTTCTCGATGAAGGCGACGCGCCGCCGCAGCTCCCCCTCGTCGTGGACGACGCTCTCGTCGGAGATGCCGACCGAGCGGGACTCGCAGATGGGCTTGACGAAGGCGGGGTAGGTGACGGCGGCCGCATCGTCCCCGGAGCGGAGGAGGACGTGCGAGGGGACGGCCACCCCGGCTGCGGCCAGGATCTCGTGGGTCTGGAACTTGTCGATCATGGCCTTCATCGTCCGGCTGTCCGAGCCGATATAGGGGATCGTCCGCTCGTCCATGACGTCGGCGACCCAGAGGCCTGCGGCATTCCGGCCGATGAAAGCCTCGTTCGGGGTGATGTGGTAGAGCGCGCTCCAGACGATGTCGAAGTCGGACGCGTCGAGGAGACGATAGAACTCCGCTTCGTCGGCGACGTAGGCGACGCGGGTCGGATGGCCGAGGGATTCGCAGGCCTGGCGCAGGGACTCGGTGACCTTCAGGTCGCCCCAGCCCTGGGCATCTCCGCCCGGGCCGGTCAGAAGAACGATCCTCATGGTGATCCTCCCTCAGAAGAGATCGGGTCTGTGTTCGTACCGGAGCAGGGCGCCGGCCGTCGCGGGGGACAGGGGTTCGAGACGACGGGCCACGGCCCGCCGTTGGGCGTCGGCGAGAGCGACCTTGGAAACGACCTGGACTGAAACCGGGCCCGGTCCTGCGCCAGGCCCGAGGGGGGGCAGGCCGCCCGTCAAGCTGTCGACGAGCCGCTCTCCCGGGTCGAGGATCTCCACCGTCCTTCCGGTGTGACGGTGGAGCGACGCCCGGAAGAGCTCGGCGACAAATCCATAGTGTGTGCAGGCGAGGCCGGCGTAGAGAGGCCCGCGGGCGGGGAGCCGGGGGACGATCCGGCCGATGCATTCGTCGATCAGGCCCGGCACGGCGGGCGAATCCGGGTCTCGGTCGATGGCCGCCGCCAGGCCGTGGCAGGCCTCCGCGACGATGCGCTCCGGACCGATGCCGCGCCGGGCCAGCCGGCGGACGTGCTCGGCGGAGCCTATGGTCGTCCGGGTCCCGAAAAGCGCAAGGAGAGCCGTCGGGTCCGAGCCCATGGCCTCGGCGAAGAGGGCCGCCCCTTCGTCGAGGATCCCCGCCACGGGGACGGAGGGCGCCCGGCTGAAGGCCGTCGCCTCGTAGACCACGGAGAGCGTGTTGCAGGCGATGAGGAGGAGGTCCGGGTGGACGGCCGTCATCGCGGCCAGGGCCCGGTCGAAGACCGCCGCCCGGGCGCCCATGTCCGGCAGGTCGTTGTAGCCGTGATGCGCATCGGGCCAGGCGTTGACGTAGACAAGCCTGACGGGGCCTGGGCCGGCCGTGGACCGCAGCCGGCGCTCGAGCCCGGCGCAGATGAGGAGGCCGCCGAGGCCCGAATCCGTCAGGACGACGGTGGCGCCGCCCGCGGTCCTCGCGAGTGCGGCCAGGCTGGTCATGGGACCGGGGACCTCAGACGAGCCCTTCCGGCGCGTCCGCGGGCTTGGCCCGGAAATCGGCCCGGACGCGGTCGAGGAGGGCGGGCTCGGTCAGGAGGCGGGCCGCCGCGGCGGCCAGGACGTAGACGCCGTCGAGGAGGGCCCTTTCCCCCCCGGCCCCCACGGCGTCCCGGGCGAAGCCCTCGGTGTGGATGGGGTGATCGCTGGCTTTGAGCATGGGCTCGATCGTCGGCGCGACCCAAGAGACGTTGGCCAGGTCCGTCGAGCCGTAGGATTCCCGGAGCTTGGCCGGCTCGGGACGCCCCCTCTCGACGAACAGCAAGGCCAAGATCTCCTCGAGGACGCGGTTGCGCCGGAAGGTCGTGACCGCGGGACCGGGTTCGCCGATCTCGACCCGGCAGCCCGTGTCCGCGGCGGCCTTCTCGGCGAGACGGCGGACTTCGTCGACAAGACGCTCGAGCTTCGGCATCGCGTCCGCGCGGAGCGAGAACCGTCCCCGGGCGTAGTCGGGGATGATGTTCGGGGCTTGGCCGCCTGACTCGATGATGCCGTGGAAGAGCGTCCCGGCCGGGAACTTCGTCCGGGGCAGGGCGGCCGCGTGGTAGAAGAGGACGAGGGCGTCGAGGGCGTTCCGGCCTTCCTGGGGAGCGGCGGCGGCGTGGGCCTTCCGGCCGAAGAACTCGACGACGAGCGTGCGCCGGGCCAGGGCCTGGCAGATGACCGTGTCGAGCATGTGGGGATGGATCTGGAGGACGACGTCCGACGTCTCGAAGAGGCCCTCCTGGATCAGGCGGACCTTGCCGCTGCCCCGCTCCTCGGCCGGGGTCGCGACGACCTCGATCGCGCCGACGAGGTCAGGGCCGAGGACGGACTTCAGGATGACGGCCGCGTAGGCCCCGGCCGTGCCGATGATGTTGTGGCCGCAGGCATGCCCCAGGCCGGGCAGGGCGTCCATCTCGGCCGTGAACGTCACCCGCGGCCGGCCGGCGCCGGAAGCGTGAACGGCCCGGAAGGCCGTGGGGAGGGCGTCCGCCGCGGGGCGGACGTCGAACCCTTCGTCTTCGAGCAGGGTCCGAAGCAGGCGGGAGGTGCGCACCTCCTCGAAGGCCAGCTCGGGATCGGCGTGGATGCGCCGGCTCAGATCGAGGATCCCGCCGCGGCGCTCCTCGATGGTCTTGGCGATCCGGAGCTTCATGTCCATCGTGTGTCGGCGCCAATAATAGTCCAGAAGGAAAATCCTTGTCAAAAATGGGGCCGGGGAGCTAACATGACGAGCGGCGCGGCCGGGCCCGGTCCGGGACCGGCCGGATCTCGGAAAGAGGCGCGACCATGATGAAGTCGGCATTGAACGCTTTGTCCGTCCTGGCCCTCGGGTTCGGCCTGGTCTCTCCGGCGGGCGGGCAGACCGCGATAAAGACCGCGGCCTTCCAGCTCGAGATCGGTCCCCGCGGCGAGATCGTCAAGCTCCTGGACCTGAAGAGCGGGAAAAATTATGTTCCCGAAGCGCGGCCCGGGTGCCTCGTCCGGGTCAGAACGGTCGACGGCCGGGAGCTGTCGCCCCTGGCGGTCACACGCAAGAAGGACATCCTGGCCGCGGTCTTCGACGGGGGGATCGAGCTCCGGGTCGGTTTTGCGGGGAAGCCCGGCTATCTCCGCTTCGAGCTGACCAAGGCGGTCCACCCGGAGAAGATCGACGCCGTGCTCTGGGGGCCGATCAACACCACGATCGGCCAGACCATCGGCGAGGTCGTCGGGGTCGTGAGGAACGCCGAATTCGCCGTCGGCCTCCAGACCCTGAACGCGAAGACCTGCGGAGGCAAGCTGGTCAACGAGGAGGGCACCACGGGCGGCCGGACGACGGCTGCCGCGGAGGAGTTCGGCTCGAGTCTGCAGGCATTCTGCGTCAACCAGGGCCGGGACCGGGTCATGACCGTCTGGACGCAATATAAGAACGTCCCGGTCAAGGCGTTGCCGGGATTCCGGCTGGAAGGCAGCGCCCTGGCCCTGTTCGGAGCGGCGCCCGAAGCGGCGCTGTCCGCCATCGGGGCGATCGAGGTGGCCGAGGGATTGCCGCACCCCATGATCGACGGCGAGTGGATCAAGACCTCCGGCGTGACCGGCCGGCCTTATCTCATCGCCGCCTTCAGCGAAAGAACGATCGACGCGATGCTGGAGTACACGAGGCGCTTGGGGTTCCCGGCGCTCTACCATAGCGGGCCCTTCAGGACCTGGGGCCATTTCGACCTGCTGGAGGACCTCTTCCCGAACGGCCGGCCCGGCTTCCGGCGGTGCGTGGAGAAGGCGCGGGCGATGGGACTTCGGGTGGGGGCCCACACCCTGACCAATTTCATCACCACCAACGATCCCTTCGTGACGACGGCGGCGAACAAAGGGCTGATGGCCGCGGGGATCGGGGTCCTGCAGAAGGACATCGACGCGTCGGCGACGGAGATCGTCGTCGACCGGCAGGATCTTTTCGAGCAGGAATCGACTCTTCACAGCGTCCTCATCGGCAACGAGATCGTCCGCTACCAGGACGTCGCCGGGACGGGGCCCTTCACGCTGACGAACTGCGTCCGGGGGGCCTTCGAGACCAAGGCCGTCCCCCACGCGAAAGGGGAGGGCGCGAAGATGCTCATGGACCATCCCTACAAGACGCTCTTCCCCGATTGGCCCATGCAGGAGGAGCTCATCGCCAACCTGGCCGGCTTCTTCCGCGAGACGGGCGCGGCCCAGATGGACTTCGACGGTCACGAGGGCACGTGTTACCTCGGCCGGGGCGACTACGGCCACGTCCATTTCGTCGAGTCGTTCCTCGGCCAGGTCGGCCACCTGGTCGTCAACGGCTCGAGCAATATCGGCCATTTCTACTGGCACTTCAACAGCTACATCAATTGGGGCGAGCCCTGGTACGCCAGCTTCAGGGAAAGCCAGTCCCAGTACCGCTTCGACAACCAGCCGTTCCTTGAGCGCAACTACATGCCGAACATGCTCGGCTGGTTCCTGATGACGCCCGACACGCGCCTCGAGGACATCGAGTGGATGGAGGCCCGGGCGGCCGGGTATCGGGCCGGTTACGCGTTCGTCGCCGAGTACGAATCACTGCAGGGCAATCCCGAGACGGATAAGATCATCGAAGCCATCCGGACATGGGAAGAAGCCAAGGACCGGCGCGTTTTCAGCGAGGACCAGCGGGCCCGTCTCAAAGATCCCGGCCGGGACTTTCACCTGGAAAAGACCGGTCCGGGCGGATGGGTCCTGCAGAATTTCGAGAAATTCCGCTTCGAACACCGCAGGAAGGTCCGGCAGCCCGGAGAGCCGACCGGGTCCGCATGGGCCTTCGAGAACGCGTTCGATCCTCAGCGTCCGCAGCTGCACCTCCTGGTCACCGGGGACGACGCCGCCGTCGATGCGATCGGGATCGAGGTCGACCAGTTCTTCAAGGTCGTCGTCCCCGGCGCCATGAAGAAGGGACAGTCCCTCGTCTGGGACGGCTCCGATCAGGCCGTTCTTTACAGCGACAGAGGCCAGATCATCAAGAGGATCGCCTTGGACCGGAGCCTGCCGCTGCTCCAAAAAGGGACGCATACCCTGACGATCGAAGCCAGGTTCACCTCGGGCGCCGATCCGGTCCTCCTTGGCACGGTCCGGCTCAAGACGAATACCGAGGCCGTCAACGGCCGATGACCGCAGCCTTTTCGAGCGAGGTTGGAATGAAACAAAGATTCAGGGCGCTCCTTCTCCTCGTCCCGCTCGGGTACGCCTGCACGGCCCGGGTGCCGCCGGGGGATCCGGCCAAGCTCTGGTACGCCCAGCCGGCCTCCGCCGCCGTTTCCGACGTCGGGGACGGCTGGCAGAACGACGGCGAATGGCTCAAGGCCCTGCCCGTCGGGAACGGCTTCCTCGGGGCCATGGTCTTCGGCGATGTCGGCCGGGAGAGGCTTCAGCTCAACGAAAAGAGCGTCTGGTCGGGCAGCCCCGACGATAACGACAATCCCGACGCGGTCGCCTCCCTCGCCGAGATCCGGCGGCTGCTCTTCGAGGGGAAATACAAGGAAGCCACGGAGCTGACCCTCGAGACCCAGATCTGTAAAGGGGCCGGGTCCGGGAACGGCAACGGGGCCAACGTTCCCTTCGGCTGCTATCAGACGCTGGGCGACCTGTGGCTGGATTTCGGCAAGGGACCGGGATACCGGGATTATCGCCGCGAGCTCGACCTCGTCCGTGGAGTGGCGACGGTCTCCTACGCGCGGGACGGCGTCAGGTACCGGCGGGAGATCTTCGCCAGCTATCCGGACCGGGCCCTGGTCGTGCATCTGACCGCCGACAGGAAAGGCGCGTTAAGCCTCGAGGCCTCCCTGACCCGCCCGGAGCGGTTCGAAACGCGGGCCGAGAACGGCCACCTGCTGATGACGGGCGAGATGGACGACGGAAAAGGCGGCCAAGGGCTCCGCTATGCCGCCCGGCTGAAGGCCATCGCGAAGGGCGGCCGCGTCGATCTGTCCAACGCTGGCATCGAGGTGAGCCGGGCCGACGACATCGTCCTGATCCTAACGGCCTCGACCGACCACAAGCTCCATTATCCGGACTATCGGGGCGCCGACCCCCTGGCCACATCCATGGACCATCTCACCCGGGCCTCCTCCCGGCCCTATTCTCAGCTTTTGAAAAGGCATGTCGATGATTTCTCCAGCCTCTCCGGAAGGGTCCGCCTGAGATTGTCCGACGGGGCCGTGGATACGGTGCCCACCGACGTCCGGCTGAAGAGCCAAGAAGACCGTCCCGACGACCTCCGCCTCCAGGAAGTCTATTTTCAATATGGACGCTATCTCCTGATCTCGTCCTCGCGCGAAGGGTCGCTTCCGGCCAACCTCCAGGGCCTCTGGGCCAACAAGATCCAGACCCCGTGGAATGGCGATTACCACACCGACATCAACGTCCAGATGAACTACTGGCCCGCCGACATGACCAACCTCGCCGACTGTTATGGACCGCTCATCGAGCTCATCGCGTCATTGGTCGAACCGGGCCGCAGGACCGCGGCCGTCCAGTACAAGGCCGGCGGCTGGTGCGTCCATCCCATCACCAACGTCTGGGGTTTCAGCGCGCCCGGCGAGCACCCGAGCTGGGGCCTCCACGTCGGCGCCGGCGGCTGGCTGTGTCAGCACCTCTGGGACCATTATCTCTACACGCTCGACCGGGGCTACCTGGAAAGGGTCTACCCGATCATGCTGGGCTCGGCCCGGTTCTACCTCGACTGGCTGGTGAGAGACCCGACCACTGGGGAACTCGTTTCGGGGCCGGCGACCTCGCCCGAGAACTCGTTCGTCGCCCCCGACGGCTCCACGGCCCAGATGAGCATGGGCCCGTCGCACGACCAGGAGGTCATCCACGAGGTCTTCGCTAACGTGCTGAAGGCGGCGGCCGTGCTCGGCGATAAGGACCCGCTGCTGCCTCGGGTCGAGGCTTCCCTAGCGGACCTGGCCCGGCCGGGCATCGGCTCGGACGGCCGGCTGATGGAGTGGCGCCGGGAATTCAAGGAGGTCGAGCCGACCCACCGTCACGTCTCCCATCTCTACATGCTCCATCCCGGCAACCGGATCGATCCCAAAAAGACGCCCGAACTGGCCGCCGCCGCGAGAAAGAGCCTGGAAGCCCGGACGGACATCGGAACGGGCTGGTCCCTCGCCTGGAAGATCAACTTCTGGGCCAGGCTCGGGGACGGCGATCGCGCCTACAAGCTACTGACGGACCTCCTCCGGCCCGTGGATCGCACGGACGTCAACATGTCCAACGCCGGGGGCACCTATCCGAACCTCTTCTGCGCCCACCCGCCTTTCCAGATCGACGGCAACTTCGGGGCCACATCAGGCATCGCCGAGATGCTGCTGCAGAGCCATCTCCAGGAAGGGGACCGGTACGTCCTCGAGCTCCTGCCGGCCCTGCCGGCCGCTTGGCCCGACGGCGAAGTGACAGGGCTGCGGGCCCGCGGCGGCTTCCAGGTCGACCTGTCCTGGAAGGACGGGACACTCGTCCAAGCCCGCATCACGTCCGGCAAGGGCAGCCCTGCGGTCGTGCGCTATAGGGGCCAGGTCCGGGACCTCGACCTGGAGCCAGGCCGGACGATCGCCCTGAATGGCCCTTGGGCAGACGGTCGATGAGCGCGGCAGAGACGGCGATCCCCGCCGGTCAAAGGATGAGCATGCAGTCGCCGTACGAGAAGAAGCGGTAGCGATCGCGGACGGCCTCGCGGTAGGCTCGCATCGCCAGATCGTGCCCGGCGAACGCCGAGACGAGCATCAGCAGCGTCGATCGGGGCAGGTGGAAGTTCGTCAGGAGCCGGTCGACGACGTGGAACTCGAATCCCGGGGTGATGAAGAGCGACGTGGCACCGCGGCCGGGGCGGACGGCGCCGTCCCGCCAGGCGCTTTCGAGCGTCCGGACCACCGTCGTGCCGACCGCCGTGACGGACCCGGCCCCGGACTTGGCGGCGTTGACGGCCTTGGCCACGGCCGGGGCAACGGCATACGTCTCCTCGAGCATGCGGTGATCGGCGATGAGCTCGGCCCGGACCGGGTGGAAGGTGGCCAGCCCGACGTCGAGGGTGACGCGGCGGATGTCGACGCCCCTGTCCGCGAGCGCCCTCAATACGCCCTTGGTGAAGTGCAGGCCGGCGGTCGGGGCGGCGATGGCGCCCTCCTTTTTCGCGAAGACCGTCTGATACCGGTCGATGTCCCCGGGTCTCGTGGTCTCGTCTTGCCGGGCCCGCTTGATATAAGGCGGCAGGGGGGCGTAGCCGGCTTCGTGGAGCAGGGCGCGCACGTCGGCCTTCCCGAAGTCGAGAATGCGTCGGCCCTCCTCGGCGAGCCCGGCCACCGAGGCCTCGATCCCGCCCGGAAAACGAACGGTATGGCCTTCACGCACTCTTTTGGCCGGCCGGCACAGGGCCTCCCAGGAGCCCGGCCTGGTCTCGCGGATGAACAGGAATTCGATCTTCGCCTCGCCGCTCGTTCCCCAGAGCCGGGCGGGCAGGACGCGGGTGTCGTTGAGGACCAGGACGTCGCCGGCGCTCATGGCGCCCGAGAACTCCCGGAACCGGGCGTGGCGGATCGTCCCGGACTTCCTGTCGACGATCATCATCCGCGAATCGTCGCGATGGGGGAGGGGGTGCTGGGCGATGAGACCGGGAGGTAGCTCGTAGTCGAAGTCGGAAACGCGCAGGGGCTAATCCTTGAACAGCTTCTTCTGCCCGAGGAGTTTGGCTTTGGCGCGCGAGCCCGGCTCGCGATATTCGTAGCCGAGGTGGGCGTACGCTTTAGGCGTGATGACCCGGCCGCGGATGGTCCGGTCGAGGAAGCCGATGCGCATCAGGAAGGGCTCGTAGATGCTCTCGATCGTGTCCTTCTCCTCGTCGATGGCCGCGGCGATGGTGCCGATGCCGACCGGCCCGCCGCCGAAGTTCTCGATGATGGTCGAGAGGATCTTGCGGTCGACGTCGTCGAGGCCCAGGGCATCGACCTCCATCATGTCGAGGGCCCGCTGGGCCTCCTTGGCCGTGATGACGCCGTCGCCCTTGACGTCGACGTAATCGCGGACCCGGCGCAGCAGGCGGTTGGCGACGCGCGGCGTGCCCCGCGAACGCAGCGCGATCTCCCCGGCCCCGGCGTCGTCGACCTTGACCTTGAGGATCTTGGCCGAGCGCTGGATGACCTTTTGGAGATCCTCGTCCCGGTAATAATCAAGGCGGTGGATGATGCCGAACCGGCCGCGCAGGGGCGCGGTGATGCGGCCGGCCCGGGTCGTCGCGCCGATGAGAGTGAACTTCTTGATCTTGAGCTTATGGCTGCGGGCGCCCGGCCCTTGGCCGATGACGATGTCGAGGCTGAAGTCCTCCATGGCCGAGTAGAGGATCTCTTCGACCGAAGGCTGAAGGCGGTGGATCTCGTCGATGAACAGGACCTCTTTGGTTTGCATGTTGGTCAGGATGGCCGAGAGGTCGCCCGTCCGTTCGATGACCGGGCCGGCCGTGGGCTTGATGCCGACGCCCATCTCCTTGGCGATGAGGTAGGCCAGGCTGGTCTTGCCGAGTCCCGGCGGGCCGTAGAGGAGGACGTGGTCGAGATGCTCGTCGCGCTTGCGGGCCGCCTCGATGAAGACCCGCAGGTTGGCCTTGACCTTCTCCTGGCCGACGAACTCGTCGAACGTCCTCGGCCGGAGGCTGTCCTCGAACAGGACGTCTTCCTTCGTGCGGATAGGGCTCAGGATGGCGGGCATCGTTTTTGGCTCACTGCTATTTTACTCAAGAAGGGCGGGAAAACAACCGTGAACTTTCGGGAGGGACAGTCCCCTTCGGGGACAGTCCCTATAATTTGGCCAAGCGCTTCAGGCACTCGCGGAGGAGCTTCTCGAACTCGGTCCCGGGCTTGTTCGCGGCGAGGGTCTGGTCGACGGCCCGCTCGGCCTCCTTGAGCCGGAAGCCCATGTTCTGGAGGGCCGAGAGCAGATCCTCCTTTTCGGGCGAGCCCTTGGCCGAAAGGAGCTTCTCCTTCTTCTCCAGCTTGTCCTGGAGCTCCATGGTGATGCGCAGGGCCGTCTTCTTGCCGATCCCGGGCACGAGCGAGATGCGGGCTACGTCGCTCGATTTGACCGCGTCCTCCAGGTCGGCCGGAGCGATGCCCGACAGGATGTTCATGGCCAGCTTGGGGCCGATGCCCGAGATGCCGACGAGCTTGAGGAACATGTCCTTCTCGTCCTGGGAGACGAAGCCGTAGAGGGCCAGCGCATCGTCGGAGAGGTGGGTGTGGATGTGGAGCTCGACCGTGCCCCCGATCTCGCCGAGCCGGACGAACGACGAGACGGGAATGGCCACCGCGTAGCCGACGCCGCCCGTGTCGACGATGACGCGGCCGGGCGTCTTGTGGATGAGCGTCCCCCGGATGTAGGCGATCATGACGGCTCCTTGTCATCGACCTTGATCTGGTAGAGACGGGCGTTGAGATGGCAGATGGCCGCGGCCAGGGCGTCCGAGGCGTCGAGCGGGATGCGGTCGTCGTCGAGACCGAGGAGCGCGCGGACCATGGTCAGGACCTGCTCCTTGTCCGCCTGGCCGTAGCCCGTGACGGCCTTTTTGATCTCGAGCGCGGAGTATTCGGCGAGGCCGCAGCCGGTCGCCGCGACGGCGACGAGCACCGCGCCCCGGACCTGGCCCAGGAGAAGGGCGGTCTTCATGTTCTGGGCGTAGAAGGGGTTCTCGATGGCCGCTTCCGCCGGCTCATAGGTCCGGATGAGCTCCTCGAGCTCGGTCTTGATCTCGGCCAGCTTTAAGTGCAGGGGGAGCTTGTCCGTGGGCTTGATCACGCCGTAGGCGACGGGGACGAGGCGGCCGGAGTCCTCTTCGACGATCCCAAACCCCGTCGACCGGAGGCTGGGATCGATCCCGAGGACCCGCATGGATCGCGCCGGGCGTCACCCGGCCTGGGAGAAGCTGGCGATCTCCTCTTCGGAGATGTCGAAGTTGGAGGAGACGGACTGGACATCGTCGTGGTCTTCGAGCTCCTCGACGAGCCGCAGGACCTGCTGGGCCTCTTTGCCTTCGACCTTGACGTAATTCTGGGGCAGGAACCCGACTTCGGACGCGGCGATCTCGATCTCGGCCTTCTTGATGGCCTCAAGGACGGCCTCGTACTTCTCGGGCGAGGTCGTGACCTCGAAAAGGGAACCCTCGTCCTTGAGGTCGTCGGCGCCGGCGGTCAGGGCGATGTCCATGAGGATGTCCTCGGACGCTTTGGCTTTCTCGACATCGATGTAGCCCATGCGCTTGAACATCCAGGCGACCGAGCCCTTCTCGCTGATCTGGCCGCCGCTCTTCTGGAAGATATGCCGGATCTCGGAGACCGTCCGGTTCTTGTTGTCGGTGACGGCCTGGAGGAAGATGGCCACGCCGCCGGGGCCGTAGCCTTCGTAGGACATTTCCTCGTAGGCCGCGCCTTCGAGCTGGCCGGTGCCCTTCATGATGGCCCGCTTGACGTTGTCGGCGGGCATGTTCGCGGCCTTGGCGTCGTTCATGGCCTTGCGCAGGGCGGCGTTCTTGTCGGGGTCGCCGCCGCCGGTCCGGGCGGCCAGGCTGATCTCGCGGATGAGCCGGGTGAAGATCTTGCCGCGCTTGGAGTCGGTCGCGGCCTTTTTATGCTTGATCGAGGCCCACTTGGAATGTCCGGACATGTCTAACTCCTTGTCGTTTCGAACCAAAATAGTAGCACAAAGGGCCCCTTGACGCAACCGGCGGCCAGGCATATACTACAATAATAGTAGTATTTATGGTAAAGTGGAGAAAGTGTTATAATTCTGGACATCGGAAGGAGGTTCAAATGAAGAAGAACATGGGTCGTTGGGACAGGACGCTGCGGCTGGCCGCCGCCCTGGTCATCGCCGGGTTGCTCATCGCGGGCGTTCTGAAGGGGACAGCGGCCGTCGTCCTGGCCATCATCGCCGCGATCTTCGTCATCACCACGTTCATCAGATTCTGCCCGCTCTACGTGCCCTTCGGCATCGACACGAAAGGGAAGGGCGGCACCCCCCGGACCGACGCCTGAGCGGGAGGCCCCGCGGCCGTGAGGCCCGGGAATTCGCGGAGAAGGAGGGCCGAATGAACGCTCCAGCCACGAAATCGGGGGTATCCTCCGGCCAACGCCCGGCGGTCCGGTTCGAATTCGCGGTCACGGGCATGAGCTGCGCCAGCTGCGCGGCCAATATCGAACGGGCCCTTCGGAAAGTCGAGGGGGTCCGTGAGGCGAACGTCAACCTGGCCCTGGGGCGGGCGACCGTTCTTTACGACGCCGCCCTTGTCGGTCCGCGCCGGCTGGCCAAGGCCGTTCGGGACGCCGGCTACGGTGTCGCGGACACGGCCGAGGAAGCCGCGGCCGGGGCGGACAAGGCGTACCGGGCCCTGAGGGCGTCCGTCGTCTGGGGCGGGCTTCTGGCGCTGGTGATCTTCCTCGGGAGCATGCGGCACTGGTTCCCTTGGGTGCCAGCCCCTCTCCAGAACTTCTTCGTTCTCTGGGCCCTGGCGACACCGGTCCAGGTCGTGCTCGGCCTCCGGTTCTATCGGGGGGCTTGGAGCGCCCTCAAGCACGGCACCGCGAACATGAACACCCTCGTCGCCGTGGGCACCTCGGCGGCCTACCTGTTCAGCGCCGCGGCGACCCTAATGCCCGGGTTCTTCCGCCGGGCCGGCGTCGAGCCGCAGGTCTATTTCGACACCTCGGCCGTCATCATCGTCCTCATCCTGTTCGGGCGCATGCTCGAGGCCCGGGCCACAGGCCGGACCTCCGACGCCATCCGGCGTCTCATGGGTCTCCGGCCGCGCACCGCCCATATCCTGGGCCCCGAAGGCGAGCGCGAGGTCCCCATCGAAGAGGTCCGGGCCGGCGACGTCCTCGTCGTCCGGCCGGGCGAGAAGGTCCCGGTCGACGGCCTCATCCTCGAAGGCCGCTCGTCCGTCGACGAGTCCATGATCACCGGGGAGAGCCTTCCGGTCGACAAGGGACCGGGGGAGGAAGTCGTCGGGGCGACTCTGAACAAGTGGGGGAGCTTCCGCTTCCGGGCCGTTCGCGTCGGCGCGGACACGGCCTTGGCCCGGATCATCCGAATGGTCGAGGAGGCCCAGGGGACCAAGGCGCCGATCCAGCGGCTGGCCGACGTCATCGCGGCCCGCTTCGTCCCGGCCGTCATCGTTCTGGCCGTCCTGACCTTCGCCGTCTGGGCCCTCGCCGGCCCGGCCCCGCGCCTCGTCTTCGCTCTGCTCAATTTCGTGGCCGTGCTCATCATCGCCTGCCCGTGCGCCATGGGTCTGGCGACGCCCACGGCCATCATGGTCGGGACGGGCCGTGGCGCCGAGCGCGGCGTCCTGATCCGGAGCGGGGAGAGCCTGGAGACCGTCCACCGGGTGGATACGTTCGTCTTCGATAAGACCGGGACGCTGACCAACGGCCGTCCCGACGTGACCGACATCCTGCCCGCCCCGGATTTCGATGCCCGGGTGCTCCTCTCGCTCGCGGCCTCCGTCGAGAACGGCTCGGAGCACCCCCTCGCCCAAGCCGTCGTCCGGCGGGCCCGGGCCGAGGGCGCCCCGGTCGACAACGCCGGGGACTTCCGGGCGCTGGAGGGCATGGGGGTCGAGGGCCGCGTGGCGGGGCAACGCGTTCTCGTGGGCAGCCGCCGCCTCGTCGAAAGCGCCGGTACCGACGTCTCTTCGCTCTTCGGTCCGGCCGAGGCCCTGGCCGGGGCAGGGAAGACGCTGGCGTTCGTCGCCGTCGACGGCCGGTCCGCCGGCCTCCTGGCGCTGGCCGATACGCTCAAGCCGAGCGCCCGCGAGACCATCGACAAGCTCCGGCGCTCGGGGCGTCGGGTGATCATGCTGACGGGCGACAACGCCCGCACGGCCCGGGCCCTGGCCGCCGAAGCCGGGATCGAGGACGTCCAAGCCGAAGTCCTGCCTGGCGATAAGGCCGAGGTCATCCGCAGCCTCCAGGCGGAGGGGCGGCGGGTGGCGATGGTCGGCGACGGGATCAACGACGCTCCGGCCCTGGCCCAGGCCGACGTCGGGCTGGCCCTCGGGACCGGCACGGACGTGGCCATGGCCTCGGCGGACATCACCCTCATCTCGGGGGATCTGGGGACGGTGCTGGCCGCGGTCGAGCTCAGCCGGCGGACCATCCGGACCATCCGGCAGAACCTGTTCTGGGCCTTCGTCTACAACGTCGTCGGCATCCCGGTGGCCGCGGGAGTGCTCTACCCGTTCTTCGGCCTCCTCCTCAATCCCATGATCGCCTCGGCGGCCATGGCCATGAGCTCGGTCTCGGTGGTGACCAACTCGCTGAGGCTGCGCCGGGCGAAGATCTGAGCCGGCCTAGAAAATGAACCGGATGGCCAGCCCGACGCGCATGTAGGACGGATCGATCGTCAGCTGGCCCAAGCCGATCGACTGCTCGATCTGCTCGACCGGGACCGGATAAAGATCATCCTCCACGATGTGCATCTGGACGTTCGCCGAAGGGGCTTCGTACCAGCGCAGGTCGAGGGCCAGGATGACGTGGCGCATGAACTCGTAGGCCGCCTCGACGCCCAGGTTGAAGCCGTATTTCGTCTGCGGATCGAGGGCTACGACGGTCTGGTAGGTCATGCCGGTCAGCGTGTACTCCAGCTCTCCCAGGACGAGCTCCAGCTCGGTGTAGCCGATGTATCCGGCCTTGCCCTCGAAGTTGAAGATGGTCGGTCCGGCCGAGACGCTGAGGTCCAGGCTGTCGGTGAGCCGGAACCGGGCCAGAGCGTTGAAGCTGAAGGTGGTCTCGGCGAGGTTCCCGGCCGAGTTCGGCCACGGGCTCGACAGCTCTTCGGTCCGGACCGCATCGTTGTAGTCGAGGAACTGGACCTGTCCCACGTACGGCTCGTTCTCGCCCCCGATGCCGGGGCGATGGTAGTCGGCCAGGACCTGGAGGCCGATGTTATCGGTGAAAAAGAGGTTGAAGAAGCCGTTGAAGCCGTAGGAGGTCTTGCCGTTGAAATGGACGGTCTGCGTGGCCGAGCTGGCCACATAGCGGTCCTGTGGAACGAGCGGAGGGGCATATTGACTGATGTACGTCGCGTTCAGGCGGGGTGCGACCAGGGTCCAGCCGAAGCCGAGCTCGAAACGGAGACCGGCCGCGGCCAGGGGACCGGCGGCCCCGAGAAGCAGAACCAAGGCAAAAACCAACGAAAGCTTCCTGATCATGATCTTGGCGCCTCCTGGCCAGAAAAGCCTAACATGCCAGGACCAGGAATGTCAACCCCCCGGCGGGCCCATCTCCTTTAAGATCAAGCCGTTTCGTTACCCGAAGAAGACCTTGGCGATCTCGTAGAGCTCGGCGTCGACGGTCTTGGGCTCGGCCAGCGCCTCCTCGAGGGGGACCGGCACGATGCGGTTGCCCCGCAGGCCGACCATGTAGCCGAACTTCTCTTCTTTGACCAGGTCGATCGCGGCGATCCCATAGCGGGTGGCGAGGATGCGGTCGAAGGCGGTCGGCGAGCCGCCCCGCTGGACGTATCCGAGGACCGTGACCCGCGTGTCGATGGCCGTCCGCATCTCGATCTCGCGGGCGATCATGTTGCCGATGCCGCCCAGACGGACATGGCCGAAGGCGTCCTTTTCGCCCGACTGGAGGATCAGGCTGGCATCCTTGGGCTTGGCCCCTTCGGCGACGACGACGATGCTGAACAGCTTGCCCCTCTCCCGGCGCTTTTGGATCTGGAGGCAGATCTCGTCCAGGTCGAAGGGGAATTCGGGAATGAGGATGATGTCGGCCCCGCCGGCCAGCCCGCCCTCGATGGCGATCCAGCCGGCGTGACGGCCCATGACCTCGACGACCATGACCCGGTGATGGGCCTCGGCGGTCGTGTGGAGGCGGTCGAGCGCTTCCGCGACGACGGAAACAGCGGTGTCGAAGCCGAACGTGTAGTCGGTCCCGGACAAATCGTTGTCGATCGTCTTGGGAACGCCGACGCAGCGCAGGCCCTTGTCGAAGAGCTTCTTGGCGACGCCGAGGGTGTCCTCGCCGCCGATGGCGATGATCGCGTCGAGCTCGAACTTCTCGACCTGGGCGAAGATCTTGCCGATGCCGTCATCGACCTTGAACGGATTGGTCCGGGACGTGCCGAGGATGGTCCCGCCGCGGGGCAGGATGCCGGAGATGGCGTTCAGGTCGAGGGGATAGATCTTGCCCTCGAGGAGCCCCAGCCAGCCGTTCTTGATGCCGAGGATGTCAAAGCCGTGGTAGACGATGCCCTTGCGGGTCGCGGCCCGGATGACCGCGTTGAGCCCCGGACAGTCGCCGCCTCCGGTCAGGATGCCGACTCTCATTTTCTTAGGCCTCCGATCGACGCTCGTCCTCGCCCCGAGGTCGTCGGGGATTATACGCGCCGCATCCCGGCATTTCAAGCGCGGCCAAATTGAATATCACGCCCGAAGGGCGTATTCTGGAACAAAGGCCGTTCGACAAGCTGTCTCCGCATGATCGAGCTCAGAGGCGTTTCCAAGAAGTTCTCCGTATTTACCGTCGTCAACGACGTCACCTTCGCCGTCAAGCCCGGTGAGGTCCTGGGCTATCTGGGGCCGAACGGGGCGGGCAAGACCACGACCATCCGGATGCTGGCCGGCCTGCTCGAGCCGACCCGAGGCGAGATCTTCTTCGAAGGTCGCGACGTCCGCCGGGACCTTTATGCCTTCAAGAAGCGCCTGGGCTATGTCCCCGAGCAATCGGAGATCTACCCCCACCTCAGCGCCTCCGACTACCTGACCATGGTCGGGCGGCTCCGGCGGCTGCCCGAACGGGCGCTCAAAGCCAAGATCCTCGGGTTCATGGACATCTTCGGCCTACGCCAGGATATGGACAGCCCCCTGGCGGCGTATTCGAAGGGCATGCGCCAAAAGGTGCTGATCGCCGCGGCCCTGCTCCATGATCCCGACGTCCTTCTGCTCGACGAGCCGCTGTCCGGATTGGATGTGACGACGGGGCTCGTTATCCGGGACCTCATCCGGAAGCTGGCCTCGGAGAACAAGATCATCATCTATTCCTCGCACGTTCTGGAGGTCACCGAGCAGGTCTGCTCCCGGGTCATCATCCTGCACCGGGGCCGCATCGTGGCCAACGATTCTGTGGCCGATCTGAGGGCCCTCATGCACCTGCCGAACCTGACCGAGATCTTCAGCCAGCTGGCCGTCCATGAGGATACGGGCCAGGCCGCCGAACGGATCGTCGAGACCATGAAGAGGAGCGGCTGAGGGCCGTGGACTTCGCTTCCGCCCGACTCCACGGCCTGGGGGAGGAAGCCGCCCAGCTCGGCATCCTGACGAAGCATTTTTTTCAGCGCCTCTTCCGGAACGACTTCGTCGACTTCGCCGACCAGATGAAGGCCCGGCTGATCGCTCTCCTGTCCATCCTGGCGGTCATCGTCGGGTGGAGCTCGTACTTTCTCGTCTTCTTCAGGTATGAGTTCTCGCCCGACGTCAACACCTCCTGGCAGGACAAGAACCACGTCTTCCTCCTGGTCATGATCCTCTTCGGCATCGTCACGCTCCTCGAATGGGAGGTGCTTTTCCCCGACCGCCGGGATTTCGTCAACCTCACGCCGCTGCCGGTCCGCCTGAGGACGGTCTTCGCCGCCAAGCTGGCCTCCTTTGTCGCCTTCATCGGTCTCTTCTCCGTGGCCATGAACAGCTTCTCCTCGGTCGCCTTTGCGCTCTTCCTGGCCCAATGGCGTTCGGACAGCGTGCTCTTCCTGGTCCGCCACGTCCTGGCCCATCTCGTGAGCGCCTTCGCGGCCTGCTTCTGCGTCTTCTTCGCCTGCGTCTTCGTCAATTTCCTGCTCCTGGCCGTCCTGCCGGCCGGTCTCTACCGCCGCGTCTCCCTGCTTGTGCGGTTCGCCCTGATCGGGCTCTTCGTCTTCCTCCTGCTGACGGTCCTGGTCGAGCCGGGAAGCCTGAGCGGCGTCATCCGCTCGCTGACGAAGCTCAAGGACCACGGCTCTCCACTGCTGTTCCGGGTCCCGTCCCTGTGGTTCGTCGGCCTCTACGAGGTCCTCCTGGGGAACCCGGACCCGGTGTTCGCCGCCCTGGCCAAGCGGGCGGGGCTGGCCTTCGGGCTGTCGTTCCTGGCCTTCGGCCTGGCCTGCGCCCTGAGCTATGTCCGGCATTTTCGCAAGACGCTGGAATCGGCGAAAGGGCCGGGCCGGCTCGGCCGATGGAGGGAGGGATGGGACGGGCTGTTCCAGAAGCTCTTCTTGCGGACGCCCGAAGAACGGGCCGTGGGGCTGTTCTTCTCGAAGACGATCCGCTCGAGCCCCAAACACCGGACCGTTCTCGTCAACGGCCTGGCGGTCGGGGCCGCACTGGCCACTTTGTCGGTCGTCGCCGCCCGGCGCGGCGCCCAGGTGCTCGGTCCCGACAACGCGTTCTTTCTGGCCCAATCGCTCCTCGCGGTCTTCGTCCTCCTGGCCTCGATCCGGGCGGTGGTCGACGTGCCGGCCGCGCTCGAGAGCAACTGGATCTTCCGGATCACGGAATCGACCGACCGGAGCCGGTATGCCGTAGGCCTGAAGAAAAAGATCCTCGGCCAGTGGCTGCTGCCGTTCGCGGCCCTCATCTTCCTGGCCCACCTGTGGCTCTGGAAGGACGGCCGGGCGGCCGGGCTCCACGCGGTCTTTTGCCTCGTCGTCGGGGGCCTCGGCCTCGAGGCCCTCTTCTTTCGCTACCGGAAGATCCCTTTCGCCGGCGCCCATGTGCCGGGCAAGCTCCGGCTCCAGACGCGAGCCGTGCCCTATCTTGTCGGCCTCCTGGCGCTCCTGTCCGCTCTCTCAGGCTCTGGAGAGATCGCTCTTGGGCCATCCCGAGCGGTTCTGGGTCTTCCTGCCCGTCTCCGGCGCGCTCTGGGCTTTCGGTTGGGCCGGCAACACCCGGTTCCTCAAAGCGAACGCCCTGGTCTTCGACGAAGAGCCGGAGCCGGCCATGGTCGGCTTCCCGGAGGATGTCTGACCATGACGGCCCGCCGCCTGATCAGAGCCGCCGTCCCGGTCCTCGCGGTCCTCGTCGCGATAGGATGCCGCAGCGGGCCTAACGACGGCTGGAGCAGCCGGGCCCGGACGATGGTCCTGACCAGCGGCCCTTCGGAGATCGTCGTGTCGTCCTCCAAGGTCCCCGGCTATTGGGCCCGGCCGGTCGACGGCGAAGACAGGTTCTTCCTTTATACCCGAGACCGTTCTTATGAGGCAGGGAGCCGGGTCGCGGTGGAAGGGCCGTTCGGCCCCGCCTCTCCGTCCGTATTTCGCGAGGGAACCGGGGAATACCTGAGAACAACGTGGTATCCGGTCTTTGTCCTTGTCGTCTGGAAGATCGGGAGAGCGGAGAATGCGCCGCGGCCTTGAGGTCCTGCTCGCGGGTTTGCTCGCCGGGCTGGCGATCGCCCAGGCCGGCTGCGGGTCCGAGGGCCGCCCCTGGATCCCTTCCGAAGCGCACAAGGTGAAGGTCGTCTCCGAAGCGGCGTTCGCTCGGACGGCCGGCGGCGATTACGTCGACGGCTACTTCGCCGAGTACGAGTCCGAATTCCAGAAACGGCGGATGTTCATGGCCCTGGAGATCGTCCGCTATGTCAACGGCGACCGGCTCCTCGTCACGGGACGCTTCAGCGGCGACTTCGTCCGGATGGCCTCCGGCGATCCGGCCCTGGACAAGGTGCCGGTCTTCGAGGTCGAGAAAGCCCGGCCGGACGTTCCCGAGGCCCCGGACATCCCGGCCATCAAGTAGGCTGTCCGGAGGACCCGGGCAATTCAAGCGCCTTGTCTCCGCGGGATTGACAAGCCCGTGATCGCGGGGGCATCATGGTTCTGGGGCTGGCGGTGTATAAGAAGCAGACTGTTCCTTGCGTCCTGTTCCTTGCGCTTCTCCTTCTCGTTGGGCCGTCTGCCTTCGGCCAGGGAGGCCACGGCCAAGGTCGACTGACAGGCTCGGTTTTCGATGATAACGGGAATCCGATCGCCGGCGCGACGGTCATCCTGCGATTGGTCGAGCCCGGGGACTCCCGGTGGGGTGGATGGTCCTGGAAGCCTAACCGGGGAGACTCCGCGGTCTTCGAAACGAGGACCGATCCGAAGGGGATATGGGCCTTCAATGGTTTGGCCACTGGGGTCTGGGAGGTCCGGGCCTCGAACGGATACGCTTATGGATGGGGATCGCGGCACGTACAGGTCCGTCAGGGTTCCGATAATCCCCGAGTCGAGATACGGCTCGACAAGCTCCAGAAGGGGGCCTACCGCGTCGAGCCGGAACTCCTTGACGAAGCGAATGCTTATTTCGCCAAGGGCAATTTCGCCAAGGCCTTGGATGCCTATCGCGGGTACCTCGAGAAGGACCCCGGCGCCGTCCTCGTCAGCTTGGCCGTCGGAGTGTGTCTGACCGAGCTCGGCCGGTTCGAGGAAGCCGCGGTGACCTTCGAGGAGGCGGCGGACCGGACATCCGTGGATCCGGGCGACAGGGAGCTCTGCGCCCTGTCTTCTGCCGGCCTTGCCGAAAGCTATTTCCGGCTCGGCGACCTCGATCGGGCCGCGGAGGGCTGGAAGCGGGCGGCCGTTAAGACCGATTGGGACGAGATCTTCGCCGCAAATGCGGGCGAGGTGCTTTTCGCCCAGGGCCGGGCGTCCGAAGCCCTTGAATACTTTCTGATGGCCGAGCGGCTGGCCCCGGGTCAGGCCGAGATCCAATACAAGATCGGCCTTGTCTATCTGAAGCTGAACGATCAGGCGAACGCGAAGGTCTGTTTCGCGAAGGTCGTCGCCACGGAGCCCCGCACACGGCTCGGCCGGGACGCAAAAAAGATGCTGGCCGAGCTCAAGGACGTCGACAGGGTCCCGGACCCCCTCAATCCTTGACCGGTCAACTGTTTTTGTTTATCGTAGGGAGGCGAAACTCGAGATCTTAAGGAGGAGACGATGGCGGCAATCATCATCAGCGGCAAGGACGTTTCCTGCCAGATCCGGGCGGAGCTCAAAGGGCGGGCCGACCGACTCAAGGAGAAGGGGCACGTGCCCGGCCTGGCCGTCGTCCTGGTCGGCGAGGATCCCGCTTCGGTCTCCTATGTGACGGCCAAGGCCAAGGCCGCCGAGGAGATCGGCATCTTCGAGACGACCATCCGCATGCCGCCCGACTCGTCCGAAGAGGAGATCCTCCGCCAGGTCGACAGCCTCAACCGCGACGACCGCTACAACGGCTTCCTCGTCCAGCTGCCCCTGCCGAAATACGTCAGCTCCGAGAAGGTCATCAACCTCATTTCCCCGGATAAGGACGTCGACGGGTTCCATCCGGTCAACGTCGGCAAGATGCTGCGGGGCGAGCCCTGCCCGCTGCCGTGCACGCCGTACGGCGTCGTCCAGCTCCTCGTCCGCGGCGGCTACGGCCCGGACGGCAAGCACGTCGTCGTCTGCGGCCGGAGCAACATCGTCGGCAAGCCGCTGGCGGCCATGCTCATCCAGAAGCGCAAGGGCGCCAACGCCACGGTGACCGTGTGCCACACCGCGACGCCGGACCTCAGCCGGTTCACCCTCCAGGCCGATATCCTCGTCGCGGCCATGGGCGTGCCCCGGGCCATCAAGGCCGAGATGGTGCCCGCCGGCTGCGTCGTCATCGACGTCGGCGTCAACCGCGTGGCCGATCCGTCCTCGCCCAAAGGCTTCCGCCTGGTCGGCGACGTCGATTTCGAGCCGGTCAAGGAGAAGGCCTCGGCCATCACGCCGGTGCCGGGCGGCGTCGGCCCGATGACGGTCACGATGCTCATGATGAACACCATCGAGGCGGCCGAGCGCAAGGCCGGCCTGGCGCCCTGAGCCCGTTCCGGCCGGAGGTCTTCGGGAGCGGGGGAAGAGCCTGAGGAAGGGGAGTGGGGGGCGGCTTCAGCGCCCCTTGGCCTTGGCCTTCTTGTCCTTCTTGTCGGCCTGGACCATGACGTCCTTGAGGGTGAGACTGTCGAAATAGCCTTTGAGCAGCTCGGTCGCGTTCTTCCAGATGTCGAAGGTCGGGCAGGATTCCGTGAACTCGCAGTAGGATCCGTCCTCGATGCACTCGACCAGGCAGCAGTTGCCTTCGAGGGCGTGGAGGATCTCGCTGAGCTTGATGTCCTCGGGCTTGCGGGCCAGGGTGTAGCCGCCTCCGGCGCCGCGGATGCTCTTGACCAGCCGGTTGATCTTGAGCGGGATGATGATCTGTTCGAGGTAGCGGATCGAGATCCGCTCGTCATCGGAGATGTGCTTGAGGATGACGGCGTCGTGGCCGTTCCCGTAGTGGCGGGCGAGATTCAGCATCAGCCGCGTGCCGTAGCGTCCCTTGGTCGAAAGTCTGATCATGGCCGGCTCCTTATTCCCTCATTCTACAGGGGTCCCCGGCGAATATCAACCCATACCCATAGGATTTATCAACTTAATAGATAAAGGGGCCCCCGGGCCGCCGCGGCCGCGGCTTGACACCCTCCGCGCCCTGTGAGTATCCTAAGCCCTCGACATCCCATCGAAAAAGGAACGCCCATGCCCCGTCAGATCCTGCTCGGTGACGAAGCGGTCGCCCTGGGGGCCGTCCACGCCGGCCTGTCGGCCGCCTATTCCTATCCCGGGACGCCGGCGTCCGAGGTCCTGGAATACCTGGTGCGGCAGGCCGCGGAGTCCAAGGCCTTCACCGCCGTCTGGTCGGTGAACGAGAAGACCGCTTACGAAGAGGCCCTCGGCGCCTCCTTCGCCGGGAAGCGGGCCCTCGTCTCCTTCAAGCATGTCGGCCTCAACGTCGCCGCCGACCCCTTCATGAACTCGGCCATCACCGGGGCCAACGGCGGCTTCCTCGTCGTCAGCGCCGACGACCCCGGCATGCACAGCTCGCAGAACGAGCAGGACAGCCGCTACTACGTCCAGTTCGCCCAGATCCCCGGCTACGAGCCGTCCGACCACCAGGAGGCCTATGACATGGCCCGGGAGGCCTACGACGTGTCCGAGCGCTTCGGCCTGCCCGTCCTCATGCGCCTGGTCACGCGCCTCTCCCACAGCCGCTCGGCCGTGGAGACGCGGGACGCCCGGGCCCAGAACGAGCTCAAGAAGGGGGCGGGCAAGGACTGGATCCTTCTGCCCGTCAACGCCCGGCGGCGGTTCAGCCGGCTCCTCGACCTCCAGGCCGAGATGACCCGGTTCTCGGAGGAGTCCCGCTTCAACGTCCTGCGGCTCAACGAAAAAGACCGCGCCTTCGGCGTCATCGCCTCGGGCATCGCCTATAACTATTTCCGGGAAGCCGTCGCCGCGGACGCCGCCCCGCCGTCCTTCCTCAAGGTCTCGACCTATCCTCTGCCCGAAAAGCTCATCCGGGAGCTCGTCGGCCACGTCGGAACGATCCTCGTCCTCGAGGACGGCTATCCGTTCATCGAGCGGCAGCTCAAGGGGTTGTTCGGCATCGCCGGCAAGACCGTCCTGGGCAAGACGGGCGGGCCCCTGCCGGCCTCCGGGGAGCTGACGCCCGATATCGTCCGCCGGGCCCTCGGGCGAGAGCCGCTGGCCTCCCTTCCGGAGAGCGGACTGCCCCTGGCCGGACGGCCGCCCCAGCTCTGCGTCGGCTGCCCCCATGCCGATACCTTCAAGGCGCTCAACAAGGCCCTCGAGGGCGTCACCGGCGCGAACGTCTTCAGCGACATCGGCTGCTACACCCTGGGCGCCCTGCCGCCCTACAACGCCATCCATAGCTGCGTCTGCATGGGCGCGAGCATCAGCATGGCCCGCGGCGCCTCCGACGTCGGCCTCTATCCGGCCGTTTCGGTCATCGGCGATTCGACTTTCGCCCACTCGGGCCTCACGCCCCTGCTCGGCGCGGCCGCCGCGAACACCGACATGACCGTCATCATCCTCGACAACGCCACGACGGCCATGACCGGGGGCCAGCCGACCTACGGGTCCGGGCCGGGCCTCCTGCGCCTCGTCGAGGGCCTGGGCGTCGCCAAGGAGCACATCCGGACGATCGAGCCCCTGCCCAAGCATCACGACAGGAACGTCCAGATCATCAAGGACGAGATCGCCCACCGCGGGCTGTCGGTCGTCGTCGCCGTGCGCGAGTGCGTCCAGGAACAGCGGAAGAAGAGGAGCTAGGCCATGAAACAGGACATCATCCTCGCGGGCGTCGGCGGCCAGGGCATCCTGTCCATCGCCTACGTCATCGACAACGCGGCCCTCGCCGACGGCCTGTTCTTCAAGCAGGCCGAGGTCCACGGCATGGCCCAGCGGGGCGGGGCCGTCCAGTCCCACATGCGGCTTTCGGACGGGACGATCTGGAGCGATCTCATCCCCAAGGGCGGGGCCGACATGATCCTGAGCGTCGAGCCGCTCGAAGCGCTGCGCTATCTCGACTATTTGAAGCCGGACGGGATCGTCGTCACGAGTTCGACGCCCTTCCGGAACATCCCCGACTACCCCGAAGTCGACAAGGTCCTCGAAGCCATCCGCAAGGCGCCCCGCAGCGTCATCGTCGATTCCGAAAAGCTGGCCAAGGAAGCCGGGACGGTCAAGGCCCAGAACATCGTCCTGCTCGGCGCGGCCTCGTCGTTCCTGATCCTCAAGCCGGAGAGCCTTCTCAAGACGATCGACGACCTGTTCCGCGGCCGGGGCACGCCGGTCCTCGAGGCCAACCTCAAGGCCTTCGACCTCGGCAAGAGCGCGGCGCTCGGCTCATGAAGACACCTTGGGCCCGGACGGTTCGCGTCCTCGAAAAAGCGGAGAAGGACGGCCGGAACGTCCTGCTCGAGCCGGAAGTCTACGAGGTCCTGAAGGACGCCGGCCTCCCGACCCCCCGCCACCTCTTCGTCCCCGCCGGCGGCAAGGCCGGCCGGCGGGAGCTTCGGGCCCTCGGCACGGCCGAGGTCGTCGTCAAGATCGTCTCGCCGCTCGTCATCCACAAGTCCGACGTCGGCGGCGTCGCCTTCGCCAAGGCCGAGCCCGCCGCCGTGGGGAAGGCCTGCGCGGCCATGCTCCGGACGGTCGTCGCCCGCAGCCGTCCGTCCGAACGGAAGGCCGTCCGGGGGTCCGTCCGCGGCTTCCTCATCGTCGAGAAGGTCGCCTTCGAGAACATCGGGTTCGGCTCGGAGATCCTCGTCGGCCTGCGCAACTCCCAGGACTTCGGGCCGGTGCTGACCATGGGCTCGGGCGGCCTCGACGTCGAGTACATGAACGCCCGGCTCAAGGAAGGACGGGCGGTGGCCATCGCCTCCGCCCATCTCCTGGACGCGGCTAAGGCGAAGGACCTCCTGGAGCCCCTGACCTTCTACGGCAAGCTGGCCGCCGAGTTCCGGGGCCGCAAGGGGCTCGTATCCCCCCAGGTCCTGGTCGACACCCTGCTCCGCTTCCGCGATCTGGCCGCCGCCTTCTCGCCCTTTTCGACGGCCACCCCGTTCGTCCTCGAGGAGGCCGAGGTCAATCCGTTCGTCGTGCGCCGCGGCCGGCTGGTGCCCCTGGACGGCGTCTGCCGCTTCTCCAGGGCCAAGGCCGCCGTCTCCGCCCGGCCCGTCGAGGCCGTCGGGCACCTGCTCAAGCCGGGGTCGATCGGCATCATCGGCGTATCGGAGAAGATGAACATCGGCCGCGTCATTCTCAACAACATCCTCAAAGGCGGCTTCCCTCCCGCGAAAGTGGTCGTCGTCAAGCCGGGGCTGGATTCGATCGAGGGCTGCCCGTGCGTGCCTTCCGTCGAGGCCATGCCCGGGACCGTCGATCTCTTCGTCCTGACCCTCGGCGCCGACCAGTGCTATGACGTGATGAAGGACCTGGTCGATCACGGCAAGGCCCGTTCGGTCATCCTGATCGCCGGCGGAATGGGGGAGAAGAAGGGCGGCGCCTCGATCGAGAACCGCATCCGCGATCTCCTCGTCGAGGGCCGTCGGACCGGCCGGACGACGCCGGTCGTCAACGGCGGCAACTGTTTGGGCATCGTCTCGAAGCCCGGCCTTTACGATACGCTCTTCATCCCCGACTACAAGCTGCCGCGCCCGAAGACGGCCGGCTCGGCCATGGCCATGATCAGCCAGAGCGGGGCCTTCATGATCTGCCGGATGAGCAAAATGCCGTCTCTCGAGCCCGTCTACTCCGTGTCGCTGGGCAACCAGATCGACCTGACGGCCTCCGATTACCTGGACTTTCTCAAGGACGATCCCGCCATCCGGACCTTCTGCGTGTACATGGAGGGCTTCAAGCCCGGCGACGGACTGGCCTTCGCCCGGGCCATCCGGGCCATCACCGCCTCGGGGCGGAACGTGCTGGTCTACAAGGCCGGGCGGAGCCCCGAGGGCCGGTCGGCGACGTCGAGCCACACGGCTTCCGTGGCCGGCGACTACGGGGTCTTCAAGTCCGTCTGCGCGCAGGCCGGGGCCATCGTGGCCGACGATCTCTTCGAATTCGAGAGCTTCATGAAAGGCCTGGCCTGGCTGGAGGGCCGGACCGTCGGGGGCCGGCGGGTCGGCCTGATCAGCAACGCGGGCTTCGAGTGCGTCATGATGGCCGACAACCTCGGCGACGGCGGCCGGCTCGAGCTGGCCCGCTTCGCCGCGGAGACGCACGAGCGCATCCTGGCCGGCCTGCGGCCGCTCGGCATCGACCGCCTCCTCGACGTCCACAACCCGCTCGACGTCACGCCGGTCGCGGACGACGCCGCCTTCTCGGCGTGCGCGCGGGCCTTCATCGAGGACCCGGGGGTCGACTGCGCCGTCATCTCCGATGTCCCGCTGACCAAGGCCCAGCAGACGCTCCCGGCCGGGGCGGGGCACGGCGAGGACCTGGCCCGGCCCGGCGCCTTCGCCTCGCGGACGATCGAGATCTTCCGTTCGACCCGAAAGCCCGTCGTCGTCAACATCGATTCCGGGCCGCTCTACGATCCCCTGGCCGACCACCTCGAAAGGTCCGGCGTGCCGGTCTTCCGCAGGGCGGACGAGGCCCTGCGTTTCCTGAGGATGTACGTCGACCGCATGTCCCGTTGAGCCCGACGGGTGCCGGGCCTCCGGCCGTCCAAGCCTCCCCCGGGAGGGACAGTTTCTAACGGGTCCGCTGCTGGAAGCGGTGCGGAAAGTGAAGGGGATTGGTCGTCGTGATCGGTCCGGTGTGGCAGACGGCACAGGCTGTGGGCACGCTGCCGCCGTGGGCCTCGACGACCCCGTTGAGGCCGCCGCCCTTCGAGGTGCTGTGGCAGACCTTGCAGCTGCCCAGCGAGAGCGCCTTGACCTGGTACTGGACGGCCTGGTAGTTGTCCGCGTCCTTGCTGGACGGGACTTGGGCGTGCGCCGGGCCGTGGCAGGCGGGGCACGAGAGGCCGCCGTGGCCCAGGCTGTCCCGGTAAAGGGCCGATCCCGTGTTGACCTCGGCCACGAAGGTGTGGCAGTTCACGCACTTGGGCTCGGTCACCCAGGGCACGCGCCCGTTGGCGATGGTGGCCGCGAGGTCCGTCAGGCTGCCGTGGCAGGTCGTGCAGTTGCCGTTGTCGGTCGTATGCGCCGGGCTCCGGTTGGCCAGGGTCGTCGCCCCGGGATGGCAGTCGTAGCAGGCGATGGTCTGATCGTAATGGAAGATATGGATGGCGTAGGACAGGTATTTGTTCGCCGAACCCGGACCGGTCGTGCCGAGGATCGGGCTGCCGTGGCATTCGGCGCAGAGCACGGGGACGCCATCTTCGACGAAGGTCGTCTCATGGGATTCGTCGTGCTCCGCAAGCACGGAGCCGATCTCGACGTCATCGACGGTCTGGCCGTGGCACTTGCCGCAATTGATCTCGTCGGAGGTCTGGGCCATCGTCCGCGTCCGGGCCAGCTCGGCGCCGGACGAGGCGTCCCGGACGACGATCTCGGCGACCTGGTAGGGGTCCCAGGTCCCGGCGTCGTTGATCGGCACGACCGGCACTCCCGTGGCTTCGAAACGCTCGCCCTTGAGGAGCATGGTCCCGGCGAGCCCGTTATGGACATCCGGATCGGCGAAATTGAGGCCCGTGTCGTGGGCCAGGTCCACGTCGAACAGCTCCAGGGCGTGGTCCCAGAACTGGGCGTAATTGCGGACCGGGTCCGGGTCCGCGGTCGACTTGCCATAGGAATAGGTGTTGCCGACGATGGAGTATTCCAGGGTCACGCCGGCCGTCACGATCTCGGGCGGGTCCCCCCGCCTGACCACCTGAGCGCAGAGAGTGTTATAGGGCGGCTGATAGACAGCGCCGTCATAGGTCGAATTGAGGAAATGCATGCCCGTGTCGTTCCAGGCGAGGACGATGTAGGACATCGAGGCGGCGGGGATCACGACGGGGGTCACCACCTCCGGCTCCGTGGTGGAGCAGGAGCCCAGGAACGCGGCCAGGGCCAGGAGGATCAGGGCGGGAACGATCGGGCGGCGCTCAGACATACAATACTCCTTCCGCCATATTATTCACGGAATCCCGATATTTTGCAAACGACCGGCGCGGCCGTCCCGTTGCCTTGTCACACCGGAAACGGCATGGTACAATCGGCGGGAATGAAGAAGGTCGTCGTTTTCGCCGCCGTCCTGGCCTGGATAGGAGGGTCCGCCCTGATGAGCCAACCGACCGCCCCCGGCGCCCGCCTGCTGGCGTCCTACATCCCCGTTTCGGCCGGGCCATGGCTCTCCGAGGCCGACCAGGTCTTCGACGCCGGGACGATCTTCGACTATATCGACGGCGCGGGCGAGGTCTACCGGTCGTACAATATGAGGCACCTGGTGGCCCGCCGCTTCCACAAGGACGGCCGGCCCGACATCGTGGTGGACGCTTTCGACATGGGCTCCGCCGCGGATGCCTTCGGCGTCTTCAGCCACGATCTCGACGGGGCGGACGCGGCGATCGGCCAGGGCTCGACCTATAAGGCCGGGCTGCTGTCGTTCTGGAAGGACCGCTACTTCCTGTCCGTCTACGCCGAGGAGGAGACGGCCGAGACCAAACGGGAGCTTCTCGAGCTCGGGCGGACGATCGCCGCGGCCATTCCCGGCACGGGGGAGAAACCGGGCCTCCTGAAGCTCCTGCCGGCGGATGGCCTGGAGGCCGGCCGGGTCCGCTTCTTCCACAATCACTCCGTCCTCAACTATCATTATTTTGTCGCCGCCGACGACATCCTCCGGCTGGCCCAGACGGCCGACGCGGTCCTCGCCGATTATCGGGAGAGCGGCGGCCGCAGCCGCCTGCTCGTCGTCGCTTATGCCGATCCCCCGGCGGCCGCCAAGGCGGGGGCGTCGTTCGCGGGGGCCTATATGCCCGACGCCCGCCAGGGCGCCGGGATGAGCACAGGGAACCGCAAATGGACGGCGTTCCGTGTCCGCGGCCGTTTCGTCGCCATCGTCTTCGACGCGGCCTCGGAAGCGGGGGCCCGGGCCCGGCTGGACGCGGTGGAGCGCCTGATCGACGGAGATAAACGAGGAGAGTGAGCATGAGTCACAGAACGATCACGCGGAGGGATTTCCTGAAGGTCGCGTCCGCGGCACCTCTGGCCGGCGCGCTCGCCCCGTCTCTCGCGCGCCCGGCGGCGCCTGAGAGCAAGGTCCGCGTCGTCCTCGTCCGGCACGAGGACGCCCTGGATCCGTCCGGAGCGCCCCGGGCCGAGGTCATCCAGGCGATGCTCGACGACGCCGTCCGGTCCCTGATCGGGGATAAGGACGTCGTCAAGGCCTGGAAGACGCTCATCCGGCCCGATGACACGGTCGGCATCAAGACGAACGTCTGGGGCAAGCTGCCCACGACGGCCGAGGTCGAACTGGCCATCAAACGCCGGGTCATGGACGCCGGGGTCCCCGAGGACCGGCTGTCCGTCGACGACCGGGGCGTCCTCCGGAACCCCGTTTTCCAAAAGGCCACGGCCCTCATCAACGCCCGGCCGGCTCGGACCCATCAATGGTCCGGGATGGGCAGCTGCATCAAGAACTACATCATGTTCACCCCTCAGCCCTCGGCCTGGCACGGCGACACATGCGCCGACCTGGCCGGCATCTGGAATCTGCCCGAAGTCAAAGGAAAGACCCGGCTCAACGTTCTGGTCATGCTCTCGCCGTTGTTCCACATGATCGGGACGCAGCAGTACAACAAGGATTTCACCTGGGCGTATAAAGGCCTGATCGTCAGCCGGGACCCGGTGGCGGCCGATGCGACGGGGCTTCGCGTCCTCGAGGCCAAGCGTCGGGAACATTTCCAGGACGACGGGCTCCTGAAGCCGCCGCCGCATCACATCCAGCTGGCCGACACGCGCCATCACCTGGGTGTGAGCGACCCGGCCCGCATCGATCTGGTCAAGCTGGGCTGGAGCGAGGGACTTCTGATCTAGATGCCGATCTACGAGTACCGCTGCGCCGACTGCCTTAAAAAGACGACCTTGGTGACGCTCTCCGTGAGCGCGGCGGTCGATCCGGTGTGCAGCCACTGCGGCGGCCGGAACATGGGAAAGCTCGTCTCGCGCGTCGCCGTCCGAAAGTCGGACTCAAGCCGGCTCGAGAGCCTGGCCGATCCCTCCTCCCTGACCGGCCTCGACGAGAACGACCCGAAGAGCGTCGCCCGCTGGATGAAGAAGATGGGCCGGGAAATGGGCGAGGAGGCCGGAGAGGACTTCGACCAAGAGGTCGACCAGGCCATGGAGGAGGCCGCCCGCGAGAAGGAGGCCGGCGAGGCCGGCGGGGACGGCGGGGAGGAGCTCTGACATGCGGAAGGCGGGCCTGACGGCCGCGGAGGGAACACGATGACGGACATCCTGCTGTTCGCGGGCGGCGTCCTGTTCGGCGCCCTGGTCGTCCTCCTCGTTCACGCCCTGCGGAAGAAGGACACGCGGGAGATCGCCCGGGCCCTGGTCAGCGCCACCGAAGCCGAGAAGATCCAGGATCTCGAGGCGCTCCTCGGCCGGGTGCGCGACAGCTTCGGGGCCCTGTCCCAGGAGGCGCTCAAGGCCAGCACGGGCGAGCTTCTCAAGCTGGCCCGGGAGAACCTCGACGGCCGGGTCCATCTGGGCGAGAAGGACCTCGAATCGAAGAAGCAGCTCATCGACCAGAACCTCTCGACCATGAAGGGGGACATCCACAAGATGCAGGAGCTCGTCTCGCGGTTCGAGAGCGAGCGGGCCCGGCAGTACGGCGAGCTGGACGTCCAGCTCAAGACCGCCGCCCGGGAGACCTCACGCCTCCAGGATACGGCCGACCACCTCCGCCAGGCCCTGGTCAGCACCAAGGCGCGAGGCCAATGGGGCGAGCGGATGGCCGAGGACGTCCTGCGGCTGGCCGGGTTCGTCGAAGGCGTCAACTACATCAAGCAGACGGTCCTGGACATGGCCGCGTCGCGGCCGGACTACACCTTTTGGCTGCCTCAGGGCCTGAAGGTCAATATGGACGTCAAGTTCCCGCTCAACGGCTATCTCCGCTATCTCGAGGCCGACAACGATTCCGTCCGGGAGACCCACAAGACGCAGTTCCTCCGGGACGTCCGGACCCGGATCAAAGAGGTCACGACCCGCGATTACATCAACCCGGAGGAGAAAACCCTCGACTACGTCCTCGTCTTCATCCCCAACGAGCAGGTCTACGCCTTCATCAACGAGAACGACCCGGAGATCATGGACGAGGCCCTGAAGGCCAAGGTCATCCTCTGCTCGCCGTTCACCCTCTTCGCCATCCTGGCCATCATCCGCCAGTCCCTGGATAACTTCAGCATGGAGAAGACCGCGGGGGAGATCCTGGGGCTGGTCAAGAATTTCAAGCGGGAGTGGGAGAAGTTCACCGAGTCGATGACGAAGATGGGGGAGAAGCTCGAAGGCGCCCGCAAGGAGTTCGGCCAGATGACGGGAACCCGCAAGGACAAGCTCGACAAGTCCCTCCAGAAGATCGAGGACCTGCGGCAGCTGAAAGGACTCGGGGAGGGGCCGGCGCCCGACGCCGACGCCGACGTCCTCGCGCTCGAGGCGGGAGACCGGAAGGCTCCCGAGGATTAGCCGCCGCCGACCCGGAAAAGGAGCCGGAAGGGAATGCCGATACCCCGATCGAAGAAGGTCCGACACATCGCCGTCGCCTCGGCCGCGGTCCTGCTCGTCGCGGCGTTCGGGGCCCGCGCCGCCCTGAAGAAGCAGGCCGTCGATTTCTTTGTGCTCAAACCGTTCGACCTCAGCTACACCATCCTGGCCAACTGCACCGTCGACTATCCCGAGCCGCTGGACCTGAGCTTCCTCCAGGGCGGGATCGTCGGGTCGGTCGAGGCGCGGGACGGCGAGACCGTCGTCCGGGGACGGCCGCTCGTCCGTCTCGACCCTTTCGAGGCCGAGCGCAATCTGGCCATCAGCACGGACGGCCTCAGATCGGCCGAGGACAGGCTCGCGAACGCCCGCGAGGAGGTCCTGCCCAATCTCCGCGAGAAGCTCAACGAGTACGAGCTGAACCTGGAACAGGCCGAGCTGAACCGCAAGCGCTACGCCCAGCTCCTGGCCGCCGGCGGCGTTTCCAGGGCCGACGCGGAGAAAGCCGACAAGGCGTACCAGCAGGCCCTCTCCCAGCGCAACCAGCAGAAGCTCGAGCTCGAGAATTTCTCCCGCAGCGGCCTCCTGGCCGACCTCGAGAACCAGGTCTCGATCGCCCGGGCCCGGGTCGAGCTGGCCCGGCGGAACCTGGCCAACACGCGGATCGAGGCGCCGTTCGACGGGATGGTCCTGAAGGTCCACGTCCAGGCCGGCGCGAAGGTGGCGGCGGCGGCCCGGGCGGTCACGGTCCTCGAGCGCGCCAAGTGGCAGCTCGTCCTGAACGTCGATCAGCGGGAGCTGCCGTTCCTGAAGCTGGGGCTCCCGGCCGTGGCCACGATGGACGCCTATCCGGAGGAGCGGATCGCGGGCGCGGTCTCGTTCGTCTGTTCCGAGGTTGACAAGGCCAAGAACACCTGTGAGCTGCGGGTCGAGCTCAGCGAGGACAAGCCCTTCGTCAAGTCCGGCATGGCCGGACGGGTCGAGATCACGGCCGCCACGTTCGAGCGCGCTCCGGCCGTTCCGGCGAAGTTCGTCAAGAAGGGCGCCGGCGGGCCGTTCGTCTGGGTTTGGAGCGGCCGCCGGGCCGCGCTGGTCAAGGCGGCCGTCCGGCCGGTCGGGGAGCGCTGGGTCCTCGTCGACGGGCTTCCCGAGGGCGCGGTCCTTCTCGACGCGGAGGTCGGGGCCCGGCCGGGCAAGCTCAAGCCGGGACGCGAGGTCAAGCCGGACAGAGGGCCATGATCGTCCGGCCCTACGAAACGCACATCGCTTTCAGGTTCCTGCTGAAAGGACGGGGGCAGACCCTCCTCCTGCTGGGGGGGATCGCCGTCGGGGTGGCCGTCCAGTTCTTCCTCTCCGCCCTGATCGGGGGCCTGCAGGAAAGCCTGATCGAACGGACGGTCGGCTCGGCCCCGCACATCTATATCCTTCCCGCGGACAGGCTGCCGACCAGCGTCCTGGCCGAGGACGGAGCGGCCGTGGATTCCCGCCGGGTCCCGTATTCCGAGGACACCGAGGTCCTGTCCTGGCAGACCTACGTCGATATCCTGAGAAAGGTCCCAGGCGTGACGGCGGTCTCCCCGGTCGCCGGCGGACAGGGCTTCATCGAACGGGGCGGGGCCACGGAGAACGTGGCCGTCAGGGGCGTCCAGGCCGAGGACGGAGGGCGGGTCTACAACTTCGACCGGAACCTCGTCGCCGGCCGGGCCGAGCTCAGCGGCGACGACGCCGTCGTCGGCCGGACGGTCGCCGACAAGCTCCGGCTCGATCTGGGCGACCGGTTCTTCGTCCGCAGCAGCAAAGGCGTGGGCGACACGTTCACGGTCACCGGGATCGTCGACTTGGGCTCGGTCCAGGCCAACGCCCAGGTCTTCCTGTCGCTCGACCGGGCCCGGAGCTTCCTCGGCTTGAACGGGGTCAGCGCCATCGAGATCAAGGTCGCGGAGGTCTTCGCCGCCGAAGTCATGGCCGCGGAGCTGCGCAAGGAGTTCTCGCGGGTCAAGGTCGAATCCTGGCAGGCCCGGAACCAGGAGCTCCTGATCGCCCTCCGGTCCCAGAGCGGCTCGTCCGGCGTCATCCAGTTCTTCGTGCTGTTCGCCATCTCGCTCGGCATCGCCAGCGTTCTCGGCATCGCCGCCGTCCAAAAATCGCGGCAGCTCGGCATCCTCAAGGCCATGGGCGTCGACAACAAGGGCGCGGCCCGGATCTTCCTCGTCCAGGGCCTGACCCTGGGCCTGGGCGGCTCGCTCCTCGGCGTCGGGCTGGGCCTGGTCATCGGCACGACGTTCATCCGCTTCTTCGGCACCGGTGCGTTCGGCCTGAAGATCGACGTGTTCAACCTCGTCACCCCGGCCGTCCTGGCCGTCGCCGGCTCGACGCTGGCCTCGCTCATACCCGCCCGGCGGGCCTCCCGCCTGTCGCCGATCGAGGTGATCCGGAATGGCTGACATCATCGCCGTCCGGGACCTGATCAAGCGCTTCGGCGAGGTCGTCCCGACCGTGGTCCTTCACGGCCTGACCGTTTCGTTCGAGCGGGGCGCCCTGACGGCCGTCATCGGACCCTCCGGGTCCGGCAAGACGACGCTCCTCAACATCCTCAGCCTCCTCGAGAGCCCGACGTCCGGGGAGATCATCGTCGACGGGCGCGATTTTTCGGCCGGCGACATCAACGCCTACGCGGCCTACCGGAACGCCCACGTCGGGTTCATCTTCCAGTTCCACCACCTTCTGCCGGAATTCACGGCCCTCGAGAATGTCCTTGTCCCGCACTGGATCGGGCGGGGCCGGCCGCCGGGGAGCGTCGTCGACAAGGCCAGGGGCCTGATGACGGAGCTGGGTATCCTGCACATCCGGGATAAGTATCCCAACCAGATCTCCGGCGGCGAGCAGCAGCGGGTGGCCGTCGCCCGGGCCCTCGTCAACGACCCCCGCATCGTCTTCGCCGACGAGCCGACCGGGAACCTGGACCGGGAGTCCGGTTCGGCCGTGCTCGAGGTCATGACCCGGATGGTCCGCGAGCTGGGGACGACGCTCATCATGGTCACCCACGACCGGGAGATCGCCCTCAAGGCCGACCGGATCCTGGAGCTTGTGGACGGCCGCATCTGCAAGTCGTTCCGTGTTGCCGATTTCGGCGAGGACCAGGCCCGCCGCCTGCTCGAGGACCGCAGCTGCTTCGCGGACGGCGTGCTGCCGCCCGAGCCCCCTTCGAAGACCCGTGGAGGTTCCGTATGACGGACGACCGCAACGCCCTGGCCGGACAGGTCCTGGACGCGATCCGAGAGATCGAGCTCCTCGTCGCCGACCTCTACCGCCGCTTCGCCCGCTTCTTCCCCAAGGACCGGGAGCTGTGGGAGGGCCTGAGCCGCGACGAGGAGGGCCACGCCGCGGCGGCGGCCGAGCTCAGGGGCCTGCTGGCAGGCGCTGAAGCGCCGAAGACCGTCGGCAGGACCAACATCGCCGCCCTGAGCACTTACAAGAACGGGCTGGAATACCATGTCCATCGCCTCGAGCGCGGTGAGATCAACAGGACAAAAGCCCTGTTCACGGCCCGGGACATCGAAAAGACGCTCGTCGAGCGGGCTTTCTACGACCTCGTCCAGAGCGAACACCCCGGCTTCAGGGCTGGCCAGGCTCGGGTCAGCGGGGAGACGAAGTCGCACCTCGAAAAGCTCGAAGATTACATCGCCTCGCTCGGAGGGGACGCCGGGTCCTAGCGGCGCGGGCCGAAGATGGCCGTTCCGATGCGGACGAGCGTGGCCCCTTCCTCGACGGCCACTCGCCAGGAATGGGACATGCCCATCGACAGATGGCGCATCTCCAGCCCCGGAACATCCAGGGCCTTGAGCGCGACGTAGACCCGCCGCGTCTCCATAAAATAGGGCCGGGAATCCTCAGGGTCCCCTTCGTAGGGCCCCATGGTCATGAGGCCGAGGACGCGGAGCCGGGGCAGGGCGGCCAGCTCCCGGACCAGGGCCTCGGCGTGCTCGGGCAGGACACCGGCCTTCTGGGGCTCGCGCCCGCTGTTGATCTCGATCAGGACCTCGATCGTCCGGCCTGCGGCGGCGGCCCGCTTGTCGAGCTCGCGGCCGAGGGCGAGGGAATCCACCGTCTCGACCAGGTCGAAGATCTCGACGGCCTTTTTCGCCTTGTTGGACTGGAGATGTCCGATGAAATGCCAGCGGGCCCGGCGGCCGACCGCGGGGAAAACGTCCGCCGCCTCCTGGACGTAGTTCTCGCCGATCGCCCTCACGCCCGCGTCGACGGCCTCGAGGATCTCGGCCGCGGAGCGGGTCTTCGCCGCGGCGACGAGCTCGACCCCGGGCGGGAGATCGGCGAGGATGGCCCGGACGTTGGCGGTGATAGCGCTCATCGCCCCCATTCTAGCAAAGAGGGGGTCAAACCTTAATTCTTATATTTTTCCATGAGGCTTAACCCCTTCTTCTTTGTTATAATCGGCCGCATACGGGGAGAGCGCCGATGAGCATCCGCGAAGAGCTCGAGAAGACGGAACAGAAGGTCCTGTCGCCCAAGGCCTGCCTCAGCGCCCGGTCGAAGGGCCGCGTCCGGCCCGAAGCCCAGCACGTCCTCCGGACGGACTTCCAGCGCGACCGCGACCGGATCATCCACTCGAAGTCGTTCCGCCGCCTCAAGCACAAGACCCAGGTCTTCCTGTCGCCGTTCGGGGATCACTACCGGACGCGGCTGACCCACTGCCTGGAGGTCTCCCAGATCGCCCGGACGATCGCCAAGGCCCTGCGCCTCAACGAGGACCTGACCGAGGCCATCGCGCTTGGTCACGATCTCGGCCACACCCCCTTCGGCCACGCCGGCGAGCAGACCTTGCGCAAGCTGCTGCCCACCGGCTTCCACCACGCCGACCAGAGCCTCCGCGTCGTCGAGAAGCTCGAGTACGAAGGCAAGGGTCTCAATCTGACGTTCGAGGTGCGCGACGGCATCCAGAAGCATTCCAAGGGCCGCGGCGAGATCTTCGACGAGGACGTCGAGGACATGCCCTCGACGCTGGAGGGCCAGATCGTCCGGGTCTCCGACGTCATCGCCTACGTCAACCACGACATCGACGACGCCCTCCGGGCCGGAATCATCAAGGAAGAGGACATCCCTCCGGGCCTGGTCAAGACCCTGGGCAAGTGGCACGCGTCGCGGATCGACCGCATGGTCATGGACGTCGTCGAAGCCAGCCTGGCGGCCGACCTGGAGCGCATCGCCATGAGCGATCGGATCATGAAGGCCGTCGTCGAGCTCCGGGAATTCCTTTACCAGCACGTCTACTTCAATTCCGCCGCCCGCGACGAGCTGCGCAAGACCGAGAAGATCATCACCGACCTCTTCGGCTACATCATGGAGCATCCCGACGACTATGTGCGGCCCTACCCGGCGGGCGACCCGGTCATCGTCCGGGCCGGGGACTTCATCGCCGGGATGACCGACCGTTACGCCATGGCCCTCTACGAGCAGATCTTCCTGCCCAAGGCCTGGCCGATCTTGTAGATCCCGGAGGCAACCGGATGCGCAAGCCCTTCGAACCCCGGAGGATCATCCGTCCCGTCATGGCGACGGTTTTCGTCCTTCTGGCCGCGGCCGCCTGCAAGACGGCCCCTGCCGGCCCTTATCGGGACGCGGCCGTCAAGGCCGGGGCCTGGATCCGCGGGAGCGAGATCCGGAGCCCGGAGGGGACCTCCTGGCCGGCCATCCCCCAGGACCCCCAGTCGGTCGCCCTCGACCTCTACAGCGGGACGCCGGGGGTCGTTCTCTTCTTCATCCAGTCCTTCTATTCGACCGGGAGCCCGGCCGACCTCGAGGCCGCCCGGGCCGGCGCCGACTTCCTCCTGGCGAAGATGCCCGGCGTCAAGGGGCCGGGTCTCTATGAAGGCCTGTCGGGGATCGCCTTCGCCCTCGAAGAGACGTACAAGGCCGCGAAGGAGGAGAAGTACCGCAGGGCATTTCTTGACTGCATCGAGAGGATCCGGTCGGCTGCCGTCGCGGCCGGCGGCGGCGTCGAATGGTCGACGACGACGGACATCATCAGCGGCGGGGCCGGGACGGGCCTGTTCCTTCTATATGCCTTCCGGGAGACGGGCGACCGGAGCCTGGCTCGATCTCGCGGCCAGGGCCGGGACGCGGCTCGCCGAGCTCGGCCGGCCCGAGAACGGCGGACTGAAGTGGGCCATGGACCCGTCCTTCCCGAGGCTCATGCCCAACTTCTCCCACGGCACGGCGGGCATCGCCTATTTTCTGGCGGCGCTCTATCGGGAGACCCGGAGACCCGAATTCCTGGAGGCGGCTCTGGCCGGCGCGAAGTATCTTCTCTCGGTGGCCAAGACCGACGGGGACAGCTGTCTCATCTTCCATGACGAGCCCGACAACAAAGAGCTCTATTATCTCGGCTGGTGCCACGGCCCGGTCGGCACGGCCCGGTTGTTCTTCCTTCTCGCGGAAGTCTCCGGCGACCGGACCTGGCTCGATTGGGTCCGAAGGTCCGCCAACGGCCTTCTCGCGAGCGGCATCCCCGAACAGGAAACCCCGGGTTTCTGGAACAACGCCGGCATCTGCTGCGGCCTGGCCGGAGTGGGGGAGTTCTTCCTGGACTTATCCAAGGCGCTGGGCGACCGGGCCTATCTCGAATTCTCGAAGCGCGTCGCCGCGCGCCTCCTGGCCAGGTCGACCGTCGAGCGCGGCCGGATGTTCTGGCTCCAGGCCGAGCACCGGACGCGACCCGACTATCTGTTCGCCCAAACAGGCTACATGCAGGGGGCGGCCGGGATCGGGACCTTTCTCTTCCGGCTGGCCGACGCCGACCGGCCCGGGGTCGATCGGATCGTCTTTCCCGATACGCCGTTCACGCGCTGACCGGCGGGTCGGACCTGCTTTGCCCGGTCCCGGTTTCATGCTATCATGCCCCTCTCGATGGACAAATCCCGTCGTCTGTGAGGAGTCCTTCCCATGGCCATAACCGACGACCTCCGGCTGATCGCGACCCGCCTCCGCATCCATTCCCTGCGGATGACGACCGCGTCCGGGTCGGGACACCCGACGACCTGCCTCTCGGCGGCCGACCTGGCCGCTTGTCTCTTCTTCCACGAGATGCGCTGGAACACGAGGGACCCGAAGGACCCGGGGAACGACGAGTTCGTCCTGTCCAAGGGACATGCGGCCCCTCTTCTGTGGGCGGTTTACGCCGAGGCCGGGATCATCCCGCTCGAGAGCCTCCTCGACCTGCGGAAGATCACGAGCGACCTCGAAGGCCACCCTACGCCGCGCATGCCCTGGGTCAAGGCGGCGACCGGCTCCCTCGGCCAAGGGCTTTCCGTCGGCGTCGGCATGGCCCTGGCCCAGCGGCTCGACAAGTCGCCGGCCCGGACCTTCGTGCTCATGGGCGACGGCGAATGCGCCGAGGGCCAGGTCTGGGAAGCGGCCGCCGCGGCGGCCTGCTGGAAGCTTCGCAACCTGATCGCGGTCGTCGATGTCAACCGGCTGGGCCAGAGCGACCCGACCATGCACGAGCACGATCTGGCCGCCCTGAAGCGCAAGTTCGCGGCCTTCGGCTGGGACGCCATCGTCCTCGACGGCCACAAGATCGACAGGATCCTGGCCGCTCTTAAGCTGGCCGGGAAGAAGGGCCGGCCGACGGTCCTCCTGGCCCGGACCCTTAAAGGCAAAGGGGTGAGCTTCATCCAGGATAAGAACGGCTGGCACGGCAAGCCCCTCAAGGCCGACGAGCTGGCCCGGGCGCTCGAGGAGCTTGGCTGTCTTCCCGCCGTCGAATCGCGGCGGTTCATCCGCAAGCCGAAGCCCTTCCAAAAAAAGAAGGCGGCTTCGTCCTTCGACTTTCCCCGGACGGCGTACACCGAGAAGACGGCGACGCGCCTGGCCTACGGCAACGCCCTTTTGAACCTGGGCAAGGTCAATCCCTCCGTCGTGGCCGTCGACGGCGACGTCAAGAACTCGACCTACGCCGACAAGTTCTTCGAGGCCTTCCCCGGACGCTCGTTCCAGGCCTTCATCGCCGAGCAGAACATGATCGGCGTGGGGATGGGCCTGGCGGCCAAGGGCTACCTGCCGTTCATGGCCACCTTCGCCGCCTTCCTGACCCGGGCCCACGACCAGATCCGCATGGCGGCCTATTCGCTCTCCAACATCAAGGTCTGCGGCTCGCATGTCGGGGTCAGCATCGGCGAGGACGGGCCGTCCCAGATGGGCCTCGAGGACATGGCCATGTTCCGTCCCATTCCCGGCTGCGTCGTGCTCTATCCCAGCGATGCGGTCTCGTCGGAGGCCTGTGTCGCCGTGGCCGCCGCCCACAAGGGGCTGGTCTATCTCAGGACCTCGCGCCCCGCGATGCCCGTCCTGTATTCCGCCGGGGAGTCCTTCGCCGTCGGCGGCTCGAAGGTCCTGCGGAAAGGGGAGGGGGACGCGGCCACGGTCATCGCCGCCGGCATCACCGTTCACGAAGCGCTCAGGGCCTGCGACGCCCTCAAGAAAGAGGGCCTCGGCCTGCGCGTCATCGACGCCTACTCGGTCCAGCCGCTCGACGAGGCCACGATCCTGCGCGAGGTCGCGGAGACGGGCGGCCGGGCCGTTGTCGTCGAAGACCACTATGCCGCCGGCGGGCTGGGCGGGGCCGTGGCAGAGGCCCTGGCCGGCCGGGCCTCCCTGGTGCACCTGTGCATCCGCGAGCTGCCGCGCTCCGGGAAGCCGGACGAGCTCCTCGAACGGTACGGCATCAGCGCCTCTCATATTGCCCGTGCGGTGAGGGAGCTCCTCGGACGTTGAGGATCCGCCGTCCGCTCACGCCCGCGCTCGCCGTCGTCGCGCTCTTCGCTGCGGGCCTTCTGCTGCGGCCCCTGCCGGCCGCGCCGCCGCCGGGTCCGGCGGCGCTGCGGGGCACGGTCATCACGGTCTACGACGGGGACACGGTCAAAGTCCGCCTGGCCGGCCGGGCGGACGAGAAGGTCCGACTGATCGGCGTGGACAGCCCGGAGCTCGACGACGCCCGGGAACGGGTCCGGCTCATGGCCTTCCTGGCCAAGCGGTTCGCCTTCTCCCGACTCTACCAGATCGAGGTGGAGCTCCTTCCCGGCCCCGAGGAGAGGGACGCGTTCGGCCGGCTGCTCGCCTACGTCCGGCTGGGGGACGGCAGCATCTTCAACGTCACGCTCGTCCGCGAAGGCTACGCCCACGCCTACTTCAAGTTCCCCTTCGACGAAGCCTGGAGAAAGGACCTCAAGGCCGCCGAGGCCGAGGCGCGCCGCGCCGGCAAGGGGCTTTGGGGAACGGAGCCGTTCCCCGAAGCGGCCGCCGCGGAGGCCGGGCGTCACGTCGGAGAGATCCTGACGGTCCGCTTCCGCTGCCTCCGCTCGTTCAAGCGCGCCGGCTTCCGTCTCCTCGAAGCCGACGGCGCGGCCTTCGACGCGGCCATTCCCCTGGACGTCTTCAAATCGCTTCCCGGCCCCCTCGATTTCGAGGGCCGGACGGTCGAGGCGACGGGCCTCGTCGAGCTCTATAAGGGGCGCCCGCAGATCATGATCGGCGTGCCCGTCCAGCTCAAGCGCATCGACTGAAAGGAGTCCCGCCATGTCCTCTCCGATCACGCCGGCCGTCCGGGCCGAGATCGAAGCCGTTGTCGGCGCGGGGAACGCGTTCTCCGGCTCCGACAAGACCCACGACTACGGCCACGACGAGTTCTCGCTCAAGGAGATCGCCCACGAGCCGGACCTCGTCGTCCGCCCGGGCACGACCGCCGAGGTCGCGGCCGTGCTCCGGATCGCCGACGCCCAGGGGATCCCGGTCACGCCGCGCGGCGGGGCGACCGGTCTGTGCGGCGGATGCGTCCCCGTCCGCGGCGGCATCGTCCTGTCGCTCGAGCGGATGGCCCGCGTCCTCGAGGTCGACGCCGACAACCAGATGGCCGTGACCGAAGCCGGCGTCCGGCTGTCCGATTTCGCCAAGACGGTCGAAGAGAGCGGCCTCTACTTCCCGCCTCACCCCGGCGACGAGAGCGCCATGATGGGCGGGCTGGTCGCGACGAACGCGGGGGGCAGCCGGGCCGTCAAGTACGGCACCATCCGCAACTACGTCCGCGGCCTCGAGCTGGTCACGCCCGCCGGAGACATTCTCCAGCTCGGCGGCAAGCTCGAAAAATCGAGCACCGGCTACAACCTCATGCACCTCGTTATCGGCTCCGAGGGCACCCTGGGCGTCGTCACCAAGATCGTCCTCCATCTCAAGGCCAAGCCCGGGATCATGCGCTCGCTCGTCGTGCCGTTCGAGGAGCTGGAGCCGGCCCTCGAGACCGTCCCGCTCATCATGAAGCGGGGCATCGTCCCGCTGGCCGTCGAGTTCCTCGAGATCGAGCCCATCACCCTGACCGAGGAGCACATCCGCAAGAAGTGGCCGACCAAGCTGGGTCGGACCCATCTTCTGGTCATCCTCGACGCCCCGTCGGACGAGGAGATGGACCGCCTGTCCCAGGCCGTGGCCGAGATCTGCTGCGAGAAGGGCGCCATCGACGTCTTCATCGCCGACACGCCCAGCAAGCAGGACGAGGTCCTGGCCATCCGGTCCAAGATCTACGACGCCATCAAGTCCGGGACGGTCGAGATCCTGGACATCTCCGTGCCCCGGGCCGAAGTGGCCGGCCATGTCCGCAAGGTCCGCGAGGTGGCGGCCCGCCACGGCATCTGGCTTCCGACCTTCGGGCACGCCGCCGACGGCAACGTCCACACGCATATCATGAAGGTCCGCTACGAGAACGGCGCCATGGTGCCCGTACCCGAGAACGAGTGGCGGCCCAAGGCCGACCCGGTCCGCGAGGAGCTCTTCCGCGACTGCAAGGCGCGCGGCGGCGTCATCTCGGGCGAGCACGGGATCGGCCTGGTCAAGAAGCCCTATCTCTCCATCGTCCTGGACGAGCGCCAGATCGAGATCATGCGGGGCATCAAGCGCGTCTTCGACCCGCACGGCATCATGAATCCCGGCAAGATCTTCGACTAGAAGATTTGCGCGGGGTGGGGAATCGTGCTATGAATAGGGCACACGGGGCGATGGGATCCTGAATCGACAGGAGGAGGTCGCAGATGGTCGAACGGATCACCGAGATCTATGTCATCCTGGAGAACAAACCATCTCAGCTGGGGGACCTGTGCAGTTTCCTGGCCGAGAACGAGATCAACGTCGACGCCATCGGCGTCTTCCATGACACGGCCAAGCTCGTCGTCCAGCAGCTCAACAAGGCCGTGAAGCTCCTGGCCAAGCTGAACTACACGACCGAGCTGCGTGACGTCCTGAGGATCGACCTCGAGAACAGGCCCGGCGCCCTGGCCGAGCTGACGACCAAGCTCGGGGACGAAGGCATCAACATCGAGTACTGCTACGGCACCCTGTCCCGGAAGGGCGGCGGTGTCGCGGTCATCATGGACGTCTCCAACATCGAACGGGCCTGCCAGATCCTCGGCGCCTGAGCCCGGGCCGCCCGGATTATACCTCGCGCTTTACGCGGCCTCCCGCAATCGGCTATGCTGGACGCATGCGGGACAAGGTCGACGTAGCGGTCGTCGGGGCCGGGGCGGCGGGCCTGGCCGGGGCGATCAGCGCCGGCCGGCGCGGGGCCGCGGTCGCCGTGCTCGAGCGCCTGCCTCGGATCGGCAAAAAGCTCCTGGCGACCGGGGGCGGCCGCTGCAACCTCCTCAACGACGGTCTCTCGGCCGCGGACTACACCTCGACCGAACCCGGCCTCGTGGCGTCGGTCCTCGACCGCTTTGGCCGGTCCGAGATCCGGGCCTTTTTCGAGGGACTCGGCCTCCGCCTCCAGGCGGATGAGGCCGGCCGCGTCTACCCGGCCACGAACCAGGCCGCGTCCGTGCTCAAGGTCCTGGAGCTCGAGGCCGGGCGTCTCGGGATCGACATCGAGACCCGCTTCGAGGTGGAGAAGATCGGCCCGGGCCGCGGACGTTTCGAGGTCCGGGCCGCAGACGGCCGGCAGGTCGAGGCCCGCGCCGTGATCCTGGCGGCGGGCGGGAGGTCCTACCCGGCGCTGGGCTCCGACGGTTCGGGCTACGGCCTTGCGGCCTCTTTCGGCCACCGCATCGTCACCCCCGTGCCGAGCGCCGTGCCCGTCGCGGTCAAGGTCCGGATGGGCCATTACCTGCAGGGCCAGCGCCTGAGGGTCCGGGCCGAGAGCCGGATCGGCGGCCGGACCGTCCAGAGGGCCGAAGGGGAGGTCCTGTTCACCCCCTACGGGCTCTCAGGAACGGCCATCCTCGACGTCAGCGAAAGCGTGTCCATCGCCCTGAACCGGGACGGCCGGCAGGACGTTTCGGTCGTCATCGATCTCCTCCCGTTCATGACGGCGGAGGAGGTCGCGGCGGAATTCTCGAGGCGGCTGGCGGCCGGCTGGGCGCCCCAGAACCTCACGTCCGGGCTGCTGCCGGAGAAGTTCTGCCTGTTCATGCCCCAGGTCTTTGGCGAACTGGGCTTCGCGCCGGGCCGGGAAAAGGCCGCCGAGACGGCCGGCCTTCTCGCGTCGGCCCTCAAGGCCCGCGAATACCGCGTCGAAGGGACGAGAGGCTGGAACGAGGCCGAGTTCACGTCGGGCGGCGTGGACACCCGCGAGGTCGAACCCGGGACGCTCGAATCGAAGCTGCGCCCCGGTCTCTATCTCGCCGGCGAAGTGCTCGACGTCCAGGGCGGCCGGGGCGGCTTCAATCTGGCCTGGGCCTGGGCTTCCGGCTTCGTCGCCGGGCTCGAAGGCTGAGGCCCCGTCGGCCGCGCGAAAAGCCTGGCCGGCCGGGCTACATTCCCGGGTAGAGCAGGGCGTTCAGCAGGAACTTGTAGGTCCCGTGGGCCTGGGCCCGGCTCTGGCAACGGATCCCGATGAGGATGATCCGCCCGTCCTTCCACTTCGTATCGACGATGGCGGCCTTGCGGGCCAGGTACTCCTCGCCGAGCAGCCAGCCGCTCATCAGGATCTCGTCCTCGGGATAGGTGGCCACGACCTTGCGGTCCCAGTCGAAGGACGGCGAGAACGTGTCGAAGGCCAGGCTGTTGACGAACATGGCCGCGGCCTGTTTAGGCATGCCGTAGCCGATCGGCGTCTCGTTGTCGACCATGATCTTGAGGAGCGACGTCGGGCAGAAGAACTTGGCCCGGTCGATCCCGGTCAGCGCGTTGCGGGCCGGCGCGCCGAACTCGCTGATGGCGAATTCGGAGGCGCCGTTGAGCGCCACCAGCCGGCCGCCCTTCTCGACGAAGGCCTTGAGGGCGTCCACGCCCTCCTGGCCGATGCCGCCGTCGTACTCGGGGGGCATGGGGCTCTGGCGGAACATCCGGGCCATGGGCGATTCGGCCGCCGCCGGTGAGCCCGCGCCGGGCCGGACGCCCTTGATGGTGTTGGCGTTCTCGTCGGCGAAGACGATGACGTCGTAGTCCGCCCGGAGGTCGACCTTCTGGTCCTTCGCGCCCTTGAGGTCGGCGTTGTGGAGGGTCTTGTAGGGGATGCCCAGGTCGTCGAAGACATAGCGGGTCCAGCCCTCGTCCATGTTGCCGCGCCAGGACTGGAAGAGGCCGACGCGGGGGAATTTGACCGGGTCCTTGGCCAGCGCGGAAATATCGTCGACATCGAGGACGGCCAGGTTGAGCTTCGCGGCCAGGGCCGGCAGGGCCTTCTTCACGGCGTCGCCGTTCTTGACGATGAAGCCGCCGGCCTGGAGATCGTGGCCCTTGAGGGCGGCGCGGGCCTTCGTCCTCCAGACCTCGGCCCCGTCCTTGAGCAGAGCGATGGCCATGGCGTAGGAGGCATTGACCCGGGCGTCGAGGATGAAATAGGCGCCCTTCCCCTGGGCCGGGACCTTGGGGTAGGGGACGGCGTCGATCTTCTCGAGCTTGGCTTCGAAGGCCTCCTCGACCTCGTCGCAGAGAACCCCCATCTGCAGGGGCAGGGTCCAGGCGGCGTTGTCGTAGGGCGGGACCGGCGGGCCGCCGGGATATTGCCGCATATCCGGGTATTTCTGCTTTTCGAGCAGGGACCAGGCGAAGGTCTTGTAGGGTTGGGCCGTCCTGACCACGAACGAGCCGGCGTTGTAGAAGCGGCCGCCGGCGATGAAGTCGGCCTTGGCCTGGTGGATCTCGACGCCGCCCATCTTCAGGACCTCGAGCATCTTGAGCATGGTCGGGTAGTCTCTCTGAACGGCCGGGATGACGAAGGCGTAGGGCTGGCCCGGATCGACCTTCTCGACGGAGTTCCTGTTCATCTGGTAGAAATTGAAGAGCAGGTCCTCCTTGTGGAGGCTGGCGGTCTTGATCATGCTCTTCGACAGCACGAGCTCGTAATCGACGAGGTCGCGCAGGCGCCACCAGCCGCCGGGCCACGGATCGACATAGTCCATCCGCTTCTCGAAGAAGCCGCTCTGGAGCTCGTTCGGTTCGATGTAGATGGGGCTGGCCACCCGCACCGAGGCCGCCTCGCTGAGGATGCCGATGACGTTGTGGAGCCAGGAGGTGTCGTCGCAGGCGCCGATCCACCAGGCCGTATAGGAGCGGCCGTTGACGACGCCGCTCATCCCGTTCTTCTGGAGGTCGTAGCTCATCCCCGTGCCGACGAGGTTGACGCCGCGCCAGACCGAGGGCTGGATGTTCGGCAAGGGCGGGTCCATGAACGGCGGGACGAAGAGCCGGGCGCCATTGCTGCCCTGCTGGTGTTCGTCGACGTGGATCTGGGGCAGCCAGTCGTGGTAGAGGACCTTGGTCACGGCCCGCGTCTCGGGCAGATTGAACATGTACCAGTCGCGGTTGTTGTCGTGGCCGGCGTAGACGTGATAAAGCCAGGGCATGCCGCCGCCCTCGTATTGGGTGCCGACGTATTTCCGGTACCAGTCGACGACCATCTGGTTGCCGTCGGGGTTGTGCGAAGGCACGAGGAGGACGATGACGTCGCCGAGGGTCTTGCCGGCGTCGAAGTCCGTTTTCCCCGTGACGAGGTCGTAGGCGAGCTCCATGGACATTTGGGAGGCGGCGATCTCGGTCGCGTGGAGGGAGCAGGTGATGAGGACGATGGCCTTGCCCTCTTTGGCCAGCTTGCGGGCCTCCTCGACGGGAGTGACCCGCGGATCGCGGAGCTTGCGGGTGATCTCTTTCCAGCGGTCCAGCTTGGCCAGGTTCTCCGGCGTGGAGATCGCGGCCATGATCATCGGCTTCTTCTGGACGGATTCGCCGATGGTGAACAGCTTGATCTTGTTCGACTCCTGGGCCAGCTTCTCGAAGTAGGCCTTGATCTGGGTGTAATCGGCAAGCTTGCGGTCCTCGCCGACCCTGTGGCCGAGAAACTTGTCGGGCGGCGTCTGGGCCTTGAGCGCTCCGGCGGCGAGGATGATCGCGGCCAGGACGAGGGCTGTACGGGCCATGAGGCAGGATCTTTTCACGGGCGACCTCCTGGAGAAGATCAAAGAGGTCTATCTATCACCGGGTGCGGGGCGTGTCAAGGCGCCCCACGGCCGGGGTCGGGCGCAAGAAGGCCCGGGAAGAAGGACAGAACTATTTCGTGATCAGATCCAGACCTTTGAGCATGTCACGGGCCTGAAAGGCCAGGGGAGCATAGGGGTCGATCTCGATGACCTTCTGAAAGGACTGCCGGGCCAAGTCGAACTTGGCTAGGCCCAAATAGATAAGTCCGAGCCTGTAATGCGGCTCCCCCCAACCCGGCGCAAGCTCGCTCGCGATCCGGTAATAACGGCCCGCCTCCTCGAGCTTTCGTTCCGCGCGCATGAGCTCGGCCAAGTTGAAGGGGACCTCGGGATCATGGGGCAAAAGGGTCAAGGCCGACCGCCACACCTTGTCGGCCTCAGTTCTATCGCCCCGGATTATGTGGCACTCCCCGATGCGAGCCAGGGCTCGCGCGGTCAGGAGCTTTTCACGGGGGTCGGCCGAGGTCTTTTTGACGACCGCGTGGAATTGGGCCAGGGCGGCTTCGAGATCCCCCATGTCCATCAGGCAGTCCCCGATGGCCGACATCACCGTGATCGCTTCGGGATCGAGCTCGAGGTACTGACGATACAAAAGGATGGCCGCGTCATATTCCTTAGTGCGGGCTAGCTCATTTGCACTTTCGAGCAACCCCGGAGCGAGCGTGTACGACCCCGCTTTGGGCAACTTCTCCAGGACGAGATCGACGCGCGGCGTATCGGCCAGCTCGAGGACCTTGCAGGTCCGGAAGACCGAGTTAAATCCGTCGGCAGAGGCCTCGATCTCCCAGAGGCCCCCAGCCAACCCGGCGTGGCTCCAATCCCCTTTCCTGTTCGTCCTTATCTCGAAGACCGCGGATTCCTGGCTCGGGAGCGTCCGCGGGTCAACCCCGCTGAGAGGCCGGGCGGCCGCCAGGACCCGCAGGACAACCTTGGCCCCCGCAATGGGGCTTCCGTCACCCGCCTTGACGGTCCCGGTCAGCCGGACCTTTCCGAGGCTGGCATGTGCGGAAGCAAGGGCGGCTGCGAGAAACAAGCCCAGGACCAACGATCCGAAGGACCGGATCGGACGCATGGGCGGCCTCCAAGGGAACGGGGCTCCCGGTGACATCCGGGCCGGCCGGAAAATTAATCGCGGGATGACCGCATCAGGAACATGCGCAGGAGCTGGACCGCGGCCATGGCCGTCGATGCGACGTAGGTCAGGGCCGCGGCGCTCAGGACCTTGCGGGCGCCGACCATCTCGCCGGGTGTCAGGAAACTCCGCTCTTCGAGCAGGGTCAGGGCCCGTTTCGAGGCGTTGAATTCGACGGGCAGGGTGACGACCGAGAAGGCCACCGCTCCGGTGAAGAGCAGGATGCCGATGTCCATGAGGACGCTGGGGCCGTTCTTGCTGAAAAGGAACCCCACGAAGAAAAGGGGGAAGGCCAAGGTCGATCCCAGGCTGGCGACCGGATAGATGAGCGACCGCAGGGCCATCGGCTGGTAGTGATCATGGTCCTGGAGGGCGTGGCCGGCCTCGTGGGCGGCGATGCCCAGGGCCGCGATGGACGGGCTGTCGTGGACGCCCTGGGACAGCCGCAGGACCTTCTTGCGGGGATCGTAGTGGTCGGTCAGCTGGCCCGGCTGCTTTTCGATGGTGACTTCGCCGGCGCCGGCCGTCTGGAGGATCTGATGGGCGACCTGGGCCCCGGTCAGGCGGGACGAGGCGAAGACCTGGCTGTATGTCTTGTAGGCCCCCTTGACCTTGGACTGGGCGTAGAAGGCCAGGATAAGGGCCGGGATGATCAGGATGAACGTCGGATCGCCGAAGAACATGTTGCTGTCCTCCTCGGAACAGGCATCCATTTTACCCTAATCCGGGGAAAAATGTATAATAGGCTCGACCGTGCTAGACGGGGAGCTAGCGGTGCCCTGTGGCCCACAATCCGCTCCAGTGGGGTCGAATTCCCTGCCGAGGCTTCCCTCTTTCTGGCCGGTGCCCGGGCACGTGGCGTCGAAGGCCGGGGTCCTGCGCGAAGGGCCCCCCGCGAATCCCGTCAGGACCGGAAGGTAGCAGCGGCAACGGGACGGTCCCTTGTGCGGCAGTCAACCTCGCCGGAGCCGGCGGCCCGGGACACGCAGGGAGAGGGCTGTCGGAGCAGGGTGCACGGTCCTACCCGTAGCTCGCGAAGCGAGCGGAGGCGCAGAAATCCCCGGAGATACACGGAGGGGATTTCTGCTAAATATCGGGATAAAGGTGTTTCTTGGCTTTCGAGCGAAGCGAGCGGAGGCCCAGAAATCCTCCGGAGATACACGGAGGGGGATTTCTGCGAAATATCCGAGAAGAACTCTTTCTTATTCTCCCAGCACCGCCCCTCCGGGTCGCTCCGGGGCGGCGCTGATGGTCGCTTCGCAGACTCCGCTCCCTGCCGGTCCCCTCTCCAGCACGGGATCTTCGAGGCGGCATCCCTCGCTGCCTCGAGAAGGACTCCGTGTGAAGAAGGAAGAAGATTCAAGGAACCCCATCTTCTTAAGCAGGGCGGCGATCTCCGCCCGGCCCTTTTCGTCGACGGGGAGGAGCGGCAGCCGGGTCGGTCCGCCGTAGTAACCACGCAGGTCCTGGGCGAGTTTGAGGCCGGCGATCCCGTGGACCTCGACCAAGAGCTTGTTGAGAGGCACGAGATCGAGCTGGAGCCGGCGCGCTTCGTCTTTTTTCCCGGCCTGGAACAACCGGAAGATATCGGCCGACATCTCGGGCGCCGCATTGGCCACGGCCAGGATGGCGCCGCAGGCCCCCATCTCCAACCCGGGATACACGACTTGACCGGAGCCGAGAAAATAATGGAACCGGTCGGGGACCTCGCGGACGACTTCGGCCAGGAAGGCCAGGCTCCCGCCGCTTTCCTTCAGCCCGGCGACGTTGGGATGCGCGGCCAGGTCGATGACCAGGCGGGGCTCGAGCGAGATGCCGGTGTTCTGGGGCATGTTGTAGACGAGGACCGGAAGCCGGCTGGCCTCGGCGACGGCCAGGTAATGGGTCCGGAGGGCTTCGTGGGTCATCTTTGACTTGAAATAGGAGGGCGGCCGGACAAGCACGGCGGCGATGCCGCGGCCCGGCAGGCGGTTGGTGAAGCCGATGGTCTCACGGGTCGATTCGCGGGCCGTGCCGACCAGGACCTTTTTACCGGGGGCGGCGGCATCCAGGACGGCCTCGACGAGGGCCAGCGATTCCTCGTCCGACAGCGAGACGCACTCGCCCGTCGATCCGAGGACGAGGTAGCCGGCCAGCCCGGTCGTGTTGAGCCGGCGGACGTTCTCCTTGATCTTCTCCGTCGAGACCTCGTCCCCGACGAACGGGGTCGTCAGGGCGACATAGACGCCTGCGAGCGGCTTGTTCACGGGACTTCTCCTTTGCGCTGGGCGCGGACGGCCCGTTCGATCTCACGGAGCTCCGCTTCGCCCAGCCCGAAGTAATGCCCGACCTCGTGGAGGACCGTGTCCCGGACGTGGTCCTTGACGTCCTCGTCGGACCGCGAGATGGACTCGATGGGGCGCTGGTAGATGACAATGACGTCGGGCGCGTAATTGCCGTAGGATCCGGGGCTCCGGTGGGGGAAGGGGACACCGTGATAGAGGCCGAGCAGGTTCGTGCCCGGCGGACAGTCGTCCTCGACCATGACGTTGAGGTTGGCGATGAGCTTGCGAAAACTCTTCGGGATCTCGTCCATGGCCTCGGCGACGAGCTCCTCAAAGCGGGCCCGGTCCAGGGACGGCCGGAACGGGCTCCGGCCGAAGGGGTTCGGCCGCCGCATCATTTCTCGATGCCCTCGCGGGCCTTCACGCCCCGGTCCAGGTAGTGCTTGATCCCGGTCATTTCCGTGACCAGGTCGGCCCGCTCGACGAAGGAGGCCGGGGCGTACCTTCCGGTCAGCACGAGCTCGACCGTCGCGGGCCGCCGGTCGATCAGGTCGAGGACGTCCGCCTCCGGCAGGAGCCCGAAATGGACGGCCGTGTTGACCTCGTCGAGGACAACGATCCGGAATTCGCCGGAGAGCATGGCCTCGAGCGCCCGCGCCAGGCCGGCCTTGGCCCTCGAGATATCCTCGTCGTCCGGTCCTTCCTTGACCGTGATGAATCCTTCGCGGCCGAACCGCTCGATGAGGATGAGAGGCGCGAGCTTCTTCGCCGCCTCGAGCTCGCCGCTTGGCTGGCCCTTGAGGAACTGGGCGATATAAGTCTTGAAGCCGTGGCCGGCCGCCCGGAACGCGAGCCCCAGGGCCGCGGTCGTCTTGCCCTTGCCGTTGCCGGTGTAGACCTGCACGTAGCCGTTCATCGGGCCTATTGTTGAACAAACCTCGCCGCGTGTCAAAAGGCGTGCTATAATCGCCCCATGCACGACCCCAAGTTCGTCCTGGAAAACCTTGAATCCGTTCAGAATAGGCTCTCTTCGCGGGGCCAGCGGATCTCGCTCGACGAATTCGTCCGGGTGTCCCGCGAAAAGAAGGACGTCCTCAAAAGGACCGAGGATCTCCGGGCGGTCAAGAACAAGGCTTCCGAAGAGGTCTCCCGCCTGAAGAGGGAAGGGCAGGACGCCTCGGCCCTCATCGCCGAGATGAGAAAGGTCGGCGACGAGATCGGCGGCCTCGAAGAGCGGCTCAAAACCTTCGACGAGGAGATCAAGTCGACGCTCCTCAACATCCCGAACATCCCGCACGAGTCCGTTCCGGTCGGGCGGGGCGCCGAGGACAACGCGGAGGCCCGGCGTTGGGGGAGCCGGCCCGAGTTCGCATTCAAGCCCCAGGCCCATTGGGACATCGGCGAGAAGCTCGGCATCCTCGACTTCGAGCGGGCGGCCAAGATCACGGGATCCCGCTTCGCGGTCTACTTCGGAGCGGGGGCGCGCCTCGAACGGGCCCTGATCGGCTTCATGCTCGACCTCCACACCCGCGAGCGGGGCTTCACCGAGGTCCTGCCGCCCTTCATCGCCAACGCCGAGAGCCTGACCGGGACCGGCAACCTGCCCAAGTTCAAGGAGGACCTGTTCAAGCTCGAGGGCTTCGACTGGTATCTCATCCCGACGGCCGAAGTGCCGCTCACGAACCTCTATCGGAACGAGATCCTCGACGGCGCCGCCCTGCCGACGCGCTTCGTCGCCTATACGCCGTGCTTCCGGAGCGAAGCCGGTTCTTACGGAAAGGACGTCCGCGGCCTCATCCGCCAGCACCAGTTCAACAAGGTCGAAATGATGATCTTCAGCCGTCCCGAGTCGTCCTTCGACGAGCTCGAGTTCATGACCGCCTCCGCCGAGGAGGTCCTCAGGCGGCTGGGCCTTCACCACCGCGTCGTCCTGCTCTGCACGGGCGACATGGGCTTCGCCAGCGCCAAGACCTACGACCTCGAGGTCTGGATGCCCAGCCGCGACGGCTTCATGGAGATCTCGTCCTGTTCGAACTGCGTGGATTTCCAGGCCCGGCGCGCGAACATCCGGTTCAAGCGCGAGGCCAAGGGCAAGCCCGAGTTCGCCCACACGCTCAACGGCTCGGGCCTGGCCGTCGGCCGGACAGTCAGCGCGATTCTCGAGAACTACCAGCAGGCCGACGGCTCGGTCGTCGTTCCGGAGGCCCTGCGGCCCTACATGAACGGTCTGGAGAGGATCTCCGGGACCTGACGTCAGGTCTCCCGCTCGTCGCGAACGCCCCCCGGGGCGCTTGCCAGCCGGGCTTCTGCCACGTAGAATGAAGGCCGTAGTGTGGAGGGATGGCCGAGTGGTTGAAGGCGGCGGTCTTGAAAACCGCTTTCCGGTTATCCGGAACGGGGGTTCGAATCCCTCTCCCTCCGCTTTATACCATTTAATATCAGTATTTTAGAAAAACGGCGAAATAATTTGTGCCGAGAAGTGTGCCGACCTGTTGCGCTTTCTCGAGCCCCGGGTAGCTATATCTCATCGTCGTTTTAATATCCTGATGACCTAGCATTTCCTTCGCTTGGGCGAGGTCCGCCAGCCCGGAGAGGAGCGTAGCGAAGGTGTGCCGGAGCTGATGATGGTGGAAATCCGGGGGGCGCCTAGATCGTCCCGGAGCTCGATGATCGCCTTCGATATGACGCGAGGGTCCTGGCGAGCCATCGGAAAGACGAACCCGTCGGCGGCCTTCTTCGCGCGATAAGGCTCGATAAGGCCCAGGGCCAGCCGCATGAGCACGACGACCTTCTCCTTCGCGCCCTGGCTCGTCACTCGGCGTCGCCACTTGGTTTGACTCATCGGGATCACGGCCAAGCCGTCCCGGACGTAGGACCATTTGAGTCCGATCACCTCCGACAACCTCATCACAATAGGCACCTTGACTTCTTGCGTTTCATGCGATATAAGGCAAAACAAGGAGGTTGATATGAAAAGAAAACTCGGTATCGCTCTCTTCGTCCTTTTTGCGGTCGCGCTGCTAGTTTTCTCCGTCAGCAACTTCGTTCCCCCAGCCCACGCGTCGGGATGGGTCATCTATGGGACCATGACCATTTGTATCCCTCCCGAGCCGCAGAACGAATGGCTTCATCTCTATGGTGACTGGTATTGTAAGTACCAGGAATCAAACTGCTCGGTAGTTCACGAATAATTTCCCCGCGGTCGTCCATTCCGATGAGGAGAGGAGTAGTCTGGTCCATTTTTCTGGTATCCTCGTTTTCAGCCGCCTTTCTGCTGTCTCAAGGCGGTGAGATCTCCCCGAGCTCGGAGATCTCTCTCTCTCAAGCCGACGCCCTCATATTATACGCGGCAGATTTTGTTGTTGCTGAGGATGGCGTCATCTTCCTCACGGACGCCAAAGAAGGGAATATCAAGTGTTACGATCCCGGGGGGAAGCTTCTCAACGTCATAGGCCGGCGGGGACCTGGCCCCGAGGAATTCCTGGGGCCAAGTTACTGTGATTACCAAGCCCCATTCTTTTCTGTACTTGATAGCCCGAAACTGAAGGTCCATATCTACGAACGGCGGGGGAGGGCCGACCTTTCTAAGGTTGCCGAAATCCCCTGCATGATGTGTACCTCTGACGTAATCCTCTCTGGAAAGGCCGTCCTTATCGATGCTGTTGCCCGTAATAACGAGAGGTCATTCTTCCTGACGCTCAGGAATTTTCGTGACGAATCTATAAAGTACCTTTTGCCGATTGAGAGAAGGTATGGTTATGGTTCAGAGCGCTCATATAAAGCCGCCTATAATGACCTATCTATGCTGACCTCACAGCGAGGCTTTTTATCTGTTTCGGACAACAGAGCCTATTTTGTTTTCGATGCGCGACCAAACCTAACGGGCGTTGACCTGGATGATCTCGATATCGTTACTTTTAGGTCCCCTTCGCCGAGCTACCGCGAACCGCAAATCAATCAGACCATTCGGAGCGCCTTTTCGAACAAACAAAGCGAGCCCGTCAAGCAAGAAAGAAACAAGGTTTCCTATATTACGGGGATTTTATCCGATGAGCGCATGGTCGGAGTACTGTTCTCTAATTATAGCCCACCCTCCAATTCCTGGAGATTGTATCTACAGCGTTATGATAAAGGAGGCAAGTTCGTGTCGGAATCTCTCCTCCGCGAGGCAACCAATTACGATTGCCTATTCAGTTATTATTTCGATAGGGGCCGCGGTGTCCTCTATGTCATGGCCGAGAGATACGGAGACGATTCGACTGACGATTACCGGATCCTGGGGTATAAGCTCAGATGAAGAGATACCTGGCCGGCGTCCTTGCCCTTTGCCTTCTGGCCGTGGCCAGTGTGCTTTACAAGCATAGCCGGCAGAACGTTTTCCACGAGTTCTATGAGGCTAATCCGAGTCGGGCAGGGGAGCCCGTCTTATATCTGTATGGCTTCTTCTCGAGCGATTCCTGTGTGCCCTGCGCGGAGCTGATCGGTGTCTTAAATCAGCTCCCCGAGGATTTCCAGGTCGTTGGCGTTGTGCCCCATGGGGAGGCTGCGCGGATTGAGCAGCTAAAAGAGCAGTATCAAATTCGGTTCCCGGTTCATAACGCGACGAGATACCGGCGATACAAACCGCTCATAATCCCCTCGATCATAGGGACGAGCGCAAAGGGGAAGGTCCTGTTTGTCCTGCCGTGTGCGACCCTGCGGCCGGACGAGATTACATCCTTCCTGATAAGCTTCCATCTGAAGCTCGCCCCATACCTGGAGAACGAAACATTCTGACTATACCTTGGGCCCGTGCTTCCCAGCTTCCTAAGGACCCGATTTTCCCGACAGGTTGCGCAGAAATGGTTTGTTAGGGCGTTTGCAGGAGGCTCCCGACATCGTACTATATAAAGGTCATGGATCAGGAGAAGGCGGAGAGGGTTCGAATCCCTCTCCCTCCGCCACTTCAGCTTCGCGCTTGGGGAGAGCATCATGAGAGCGTCGCAGGACCAGGCCGTCAAGCTGACCGATCTGCCGAACATCGGCAAGACGACCGCGGTCAAGCTCGAGAAGATCGGTATCAAGACGGCCGAGGACTTCCTGAAGCGCGATCCCTACGAAGTTTTCCACGAGCTTAGGACGAAGGTCGACAAGACCCTGTGCCGCTGCGCCCTGGCCGGCATCATCGGCGCCAAAACAGGGGAGCCCTGGCACAAGATCACCAAGAAGACGGCCGCGGAATACGAGCGGCGCCATCCCGGCCACAAATGGGGGCCCTGCTGATAGACGAAGAGGGACAGTCCCCTCCCGGGGACAGTCCCTTTCGGAAGGGCAGACCCGCCTTGTGGAGCCGTCCCTGAGCTGGTCCCGGCCGTCCGGTTGGCTTTGCCTCGCCTCTATGCTAGAATAGCCCGAGTTCCCCGACCGCGGAGAGGTGCTGGAGTGGTCGATCAGGAACGCCTGCTAAGCGTTTGCCCTGGCTCAAACCGGGGCCGCGGGTTCGAATCCCGCCCTCTCCGCCACTAATTTCCCCGGTCGCCCCTCTCCACTTTTCATCATGAAGCGGACGGACCGCACCCGTCCTGGCCGCCTTGACTTTGAGTTCGTGTTCCCCTAGATTTGAGGGCAGATGTTTTTCATTCCGGATGTTCTCCGCCCCGCCCCACCATTCCCGACGGAGAGCGAAAGGCCCACGACATGATCACGAACCGTCGAACTTCGGCCCTGGTCCTCGTCATCCTCGTCCTGGCCGCGGCCGGCGCGGCCTGCGCCGGGAAGCCGCAGGGCCCGTCGTACGAGGCCATCCTGAAAACGTTCGCCGACCCTCCGTCCGAGTACCGGAGCGCCCCCCTCTGGGTCTGGAACGACAAGATGACCCGGGAGGAGATCAAGCGCCAGCTCGAGGACTTCAAGGCCCGCGGCATCGGCGGCGCCTTCATCCACCCCCGTCCCGGGCTGATCACGCCGTACCTCACCGAGGAGTGGTTCTCGCTCTGCGCCTATGCCGTGGAGACCGGCAAAGGGCTCGGTCTCAAGATCTGGATCTACGACGAGAATTCCTATCCGTCCGGCTTCGCCGGCGGCCACGTCCCGGCGGCCATGCCCGACGCGGCCCGGTCCGGGCTGAGGATGAGGAAGTTCGACGGTCCGCCGGGGAAGCTCGATCCGGCGCCCCTGGTCGTCCTCCGTCGGACCTTGACCGGGCTCGAGAACGTCACCGGCAAGCCGCTGCCGGGCGCTTCTGACGGGGCGGCCTATTACGTCTTCGATGTCGTCCAGGCCGCTCCGTCCCCCTGGCACGGCGGCTTCACCTATGTCGACATCATGCGCAAGGACGTCACCGAGAAGTTCATCGACCTGACCCTCAACGGCTACAAGAAGGCGATCGGCTCCGAATTCGGCCTGACCGTGCCCGGTGTTTTCCAGGACGAGGCCGAGATCTCCCCGGCGGGGGGCCGCGAGGCCGTCAACTACACGCCGGCCCTGTTCCAGGCTTTCCAGATGCGCTGCGGCTACGACCTCCGGCCCGAGCTCGTCGGCCTGTTCGAGGAGGTCGGCAACTGGCGGCGCGTCCGGCACGATTTCTATGCGACGCTCCTCGACCTCTTCATCGAGAACTGGGCCAAGCCGTATTACGCCTATGCCACCGACAACAAGCTCGTTTTCACCGGGCATTACTGGGAACACGAATGGCCGTCGCCGCGGGTCTCTCCGGACAATCTGGCCATGGCCGCCTACGCGCACATGCCTGGGATCGACGTCCTGATGAACGATTACTCGACGGCCACGGACGCCCAGTTCGGCAACGCCCGGGCCGTCCGCGAGATCCGCAGCGCCGCCAACCAGGGCGGCCGGGAGCGGACGATGTCCGAGACCTACGGCGCCGGCGGGTGGGACCTGACCTTCGCCGACCAGAAGCGGATCGGCGACTGGGAATATGCCCTGGGGGTCAACTTCCTCAACCAGCACCTGTCCTACGCCACGATCAAGGGCGCCCGCAAGCGCGACCACCCGCTCTCGTTCTCCGACCACGAACCCTGGTGGGGCCAGTACAACACGTTGGCCGACTACTTCGGGCGGCTGTCCGTGGCCATGAGCCTGGGCCAGCAGGTCAACAAGGTCCTGGTCCTCGAGCCGACGACCACGGCCTGGATGTTCTATTCCCCGGCGGCCGAATCGGCCGATTTCAAGACGGTCGGCAGAGATTTCCAGGCCTTCGTCCATCTCCTCGAGGCCGAGCACATCGAGTACGACCTCGTCAGCGAGAAGACGCTGCAGGCGTTCGGATCGGCCAGCCACGCCCGGTTGAACGTCGGCGCCCGGTCCTACGGTCTCGTCGTCCTGCCGCCGGGCCTGCGCAACCTCGAGGACACGACCGTCGCCCTCGTCCGCGACTACCTCATCCGCGACGGCAAGATCGTTTCCTGGGTCGCCCCGCCCGATTTCGTCAACGGCCTCCCCACGGAGGACCTGCGGGAGCTCCAGAATTCCTTCGGCGACCGCTGGCTCAACTCCGGACCCGGGAACGGCTTCGACAAGATCCGCAGGTACAGTCCGCCGGTCCTCGTGTTCGACGGCCTGCCCGCGGGAGCCAGGCTCTTCCATCAGCGACGGGAGTTCGACGGCGGTCAGCTCGTCTTCCTGGTCAACACGGAGCCCGAGGCCGTGCTCGCCGGGACCCTGACCGTGGCCGGCGGCTCGGCCGAGGAATGGGACCCGTTCACGGGCCGGCCCCGGCCGTATCCGTTCGTCAGGCGCGGCGGCAAGATCGAGGCCTCGTTCGGCCTGCCGCCGGCGGGCAGCCTGCTTCTCTGCGTGAGGGACGGGCGGGCCGGGGCGCCGGCCGTCCAGCCTGTCCCGGCTTGGGACGAGCTCCGGGCCGAGGGGGAGCTCGCGGTGCAAGCCCTGGGCCCGAACGTCCTGACCCTCGACTATTGCGACCTCACCGCCGCCGGCAAGACCGAGCGGGATCTCTATTTCTATGACGCCCAGAGGAAGACCTTCCAGGCCCACGGGCTCGACCGCAATCCCTGGGACAGCGCCGTCCAATACAAGACGAACATCATCGACCGGGACAGGTTCCCCGCCGGGTCGGGATTCGAGGCCGTCTTCTGGTTCCGGACCGTCAAGGGCGACGCCGCGGATTACGCGGACCTCAAGGCCGTCGTCGAGCGCCCCGATCTCTTCCGCGTCTTCATCAACGACCGGGAGGTCCAGGCCGCGCCCGGCGAATGGTGGCTCGACCGGGCCTTCGGCGTCTATCCCGTGGGCGACCGCATCGTCTCCGGGAAGAACAAGATCACGGTCCGGGCCAGACCGTTCACCATCCATAGCGAGCTCGAGCCGGTCTATCTCCTGGGGGCCTTCCGGCTGGTTCCCGCCGGTCGGGGCTTCGAGGTCCATCCGTCCGCGCCCCTCGGGGCCGGGGCCTGGAAGGAGCAGGGCTGGCCGTTCTACGGTTCCGCGGTCCGCTACACCAGGACCGTCACCGTCGCCGAGGGCGAGGTCGCTCTCCCGTACCGCCTCCGCCTCGGACCCTGGCTCGGGGCGACGGCCGAGGTTTTCGTCGGCGGGACGAGGATCGGCACGGCCGCCTTCCCGCCGTACGAGGTCGACCTGACCGGCCGTCTGGCCGCCGGCCGGAACGAGGTTGCCGTCGTCGTCTACGGGACGCTCCGGAACACCCTCGGTCCGTTCCACAACGACCCGCCCCTCGGCCGGGCCTGGCCCGGCTCGTTCCAGCAGGGGGCCAAGGGCGGCCTGCCGCCGGGAGCGGAGTATTCCTCGGTCGGCTACGGCCTCTTCGAGGATTTCAAGCTCATGAAAGGCAGGAGCCCGGAATGAACCACGCCGTCGGATTCGACAACGCCGCCTACCTCGAACGTCAGAAGAGAGCCATCCTCGAGCGCATGGGCCGCTTCACCAGCAAGCTCTACCTCGAGTTCGGGGGCAAGCTCTTCTTCGACTACCATGCCGCCCGGGTCCTGCCCGGCTACGATCCCAACGTCAAAATGAAGCTCCTGCAGGAGCTCCGGAGCCAGGCCGATTTCCTGCTCTGCATCTATGCCGGCGACATCGAGCGCAAGAAGATGCGGGCCGACTTCGGCCATACGTACGACGTCGACGCCATGAAGCTCATCGACGACCTGCGGGAATGGGGCATCCAGATCAAGGCCGTCGTTATCACCCGCTTCGACAACCAGCCCTCCGCGCGGGTCTTCAGGAACAAGCTCGAGCGGCAGGGTATCCGCGTCTACACCCACCGCTTCACCAAGGGCTATCCGACCGACGTCGACGTCATCGTCAGCGACGAAGGCTACGGCGCCAACGACTACATCGAGACCGAGCATCCGCTGGTCATCGTCACGGGGCCGGGGCCGGGCAGCGGCAAGCTGGCCACCTGCCTGTCCCAGATCTATCACGAGTACCGCCGGGGCCTGACGTCGGGGTATGCCAAGTTCGAGACCTTCCCCATCTGGAACCTGCCCCTCAAGCACCCCGTCAATGTCGCCTACGAGGCGGCCACGGCCGACCTCTGCGACTTCAACCTGGTCGATCCGTTCCATCTCGAGGCCTACGGGAAGATCGCCGTCAACTACAATCGGGACGTCGAGGTCTTCCCGGTCCTCAAGAGGATCCTCGAGAAGATCACGGGCGGGCCGGCCTTTTACCGGTCGCCCACGGACATGGGCTGCAACGCCGCCGGATTCGGGATCTCCGACGACGCGGTGGTGCGCGAAGCGGCCAAGCAGGAGCTCATCCGGCGCTTTTTCCGCTACTCCTGCGAGTATACGCTGGGATTCGTCGAGAAGGAGACCGTCCAGCGGGCCGAGCTCCTGATGAGGGAACTCGAGGTCAAGCCCGAGGACCGGCCGGTGGTGGTCGCGGCCCGACGGGCGGCGGAGGAAGCCGAGGCGACGGGGAAGGGGAACAAGGGCGTCTTCGTCGGGGCGGCCATGGAGCTCAAGGACGGCTCCGTCGTCACGGGCAAGAACTCGCCCCTCATGCACGCCGCGTCCGCTCTCGTCCTCAACGCCGTCAAAAAGCTGGCTGAGATCCCGGACAAGATCCCGCTCCTCTCGCCCTCGATCGTCGAATCGGTGGGGGAGCTCAAGAAGAGCGTCTTCGGGGCCAAGAGCGTCAGCCTCGACCTGTCCGAGGTCCTCATCTGCCTGAGCATCAACGCGGCCTCCAATCCCATGGCCCACCTGGCCCTGGACAAAATGAAGGAGCTGCAGGGATGCGAGGTCCATATCACCCACATCCCGACGCCGGGCGACGATTCGGGGCTCAGGCGGTTCGGCATCAACCTGACGACCGATCCCAATTTTGCCAGCAAGCATCTGCTGGTGACTTGAGGGAGGGACGTGCGATGGGGACGCGGGCTGGCACGCTGAGGACCCGGATCAAGACGTTCAAGCGGCGGCACCCGATGCGCAGTGCCGCGCTCTTTCTGGGGCTCGCCGGAGCGGCTTATGCCGTCACCGCGGCGGTGCTGGCGGTGGCCGGGGCCGTGCCGACCGCGCCGGTCGTCGCCGGCCTGGACGTCGACAATTATTATGCGGTCCAGATCCTTTTCGCCCTGCCGCTGATCTATGCGGTCTGGGTCCTGACCTCCGGCGTGCTTCTGGCGCTCGGGACCCGGGGCTGCCACCGCAGTCATGTCCTGGTCGAGGCCTCCCGGGCTTTGGGCGGGCCACTCATTCTGGCCTGGGTCCCTTCGGCCGTCCAGGCGGGCTTTGCCGCCCTGGGGATGGGCCAGGCCGAATGGGTCGGGATCCTGTCCGATCCGGGATTCTGGCAAACCCTCTACATCGGGGTCTACGCGGCGGCGGCGGTCTGGTCCGTCGCGCGGTTCGTCCTGGCCGCGCGGAGCATCCATAAGAAGTCCTGGCGCGCCGCCATTCTGACGGGGCTGGCGGCCGCGGCGGTGGCCATAGGGATCTTCGTCCTGTTCGTCCGGTGAGGATCATGCCGGCGCCTGAGAACGATCGCGACGGCCGCCTCCGGATCGAGGCCTTTCGGATCGACGACTACGACAGGGTCATGGATCTCTGGGCCGCCGGGGGCCTGCCTTTGAAGCCCCGGGGCCGGGACAGCCGCGAGAGCATCGCCAAGCAGATCGGACTCGCGAACGTCCGTTTCCTCGTGGCCCGCGACGGGGAGGGCGGCCCGGTCGTCGGGACCGTTCTGGCGACCCACGACGGCCGGAAGGGCTGGATCAACCGCCTGGCCATCGATACGGCCCTGCGGAGACGGGGGATCGGGGCCCGGCTCGTCCGGGCGGCCGAGGATTGGCTCGCCTCCGAAGGGATGGACATCCTGGCCTGCCTCATCGAGGACGGCAACGCCGTCTCGATGAGCGTCTTCGAGGCGCTCGGCTACAAGAAGCATCCGGAGATCATCTACTTCGCCAAGCGCAAACACCCCGGCGTCTGAACCGTCCTCGCAGACGCCCTGAGCCAAGCCGGACAGAGAGACTTCCTGGAATCGGGAGAAGGACCTTTATTTTTCGGCCGAAATACTATAAAATGACTAGGAATTAATCTTCGTCCCCGAGGAGAAGTGACAATATGAAACCGCGTGAGATCATTCCCGGCGTCCACTACGTCGGCGCCCCCGATTTCGACCGCCGGCTGTTCGACGCTCTCATCCCTCTGCCCGACGGCACGAGCTACAATGCCTATCTCGTTCAAGGCGGGGACAAGACCGTCCTCATCGACACGGTCGAACCCGAGAAGCTCGACGTTCTCCGTTCCTACCTCGAGAACGTTCCCCGGATCGATTATGTCGTCTCCAATCACACCGAACAGGACCACTCGGGCAGCCTGCCCTGGGTCCTGGAGCGGTATCCGATGGCCCGGCTTCTGTCGTCTGAGCCGGCCAAAGCACTGCTCGTCGACCACCTCGGGCTCGACCCGGCTCAGATCCGGACCGTGGCCGACGGCGAACGGCTGGACCTGGGCGGACGGACCCTGCGGTTCATCTACACGCCCTGGGTCCACTGGCCCGAGACGATGTCGACCTACCTCGAGGAGGACAAGATCCTCTTCAGCTGCGATTGGTTCGGCGCCCACCTCGCTCAGACCGGCCTTTTTTCCGACTGCTCCGATTGCATCCTGGGGGAGGCCAAGCGGTACTACGCCGAGATCATGATGCCGTTCCGCAAGATCCTTCAGAAGAACCTCGACAAGATCAAGGACCTCGACATCCGTTTGATCGCTCCGAGCCACGGTCCCATCCACCGGGACCCGGCGACCATCATCCAGGCCTACCGGGACTGGACCGACGACATGCCCCACAACGCTGTCGTCGTCCCCTGGGTGACCATGCACGGCTCGACGAAGACGATGGTCGAGCGCCTGACCGCCGGGCTGGTGGAGCGGGGCATCAGCGTCTTTCCCTTCAACATGGCGTCGGCCGACATCGGGCAGCTGGCCATGGCCCTCGTCGACGCGGCCACGCTCGTCGTCGCGACCCCGACCGTCCACGTCGGCCCTCACCCCATGGTCTTCAACGCCGTCGTCCTGGCCAACGCCCTCCGGCCCAAGGCCCGTTTCGCGTCGATCATCGGGAGCTACGGGTGGGCCGGGAAGATGCCGGAGACCGTCAAGGCGGCGATGCCCAACCTCAAGGTCGAGATGCTGCCTTCCGTCATCGCCAAAGGGTTGCCGAAGCCGGCCGACCTCGAGGCCGTCGATGCTCTCGCCGCGGCCATCGAGGCCAAGCACAAAGCGCTGGGCCTTTTTTAAGTTACGGGAGTCCGACAGAACGATACGGGACTAGGCTTTAGGACGGGTCTGCGCTTCCAGGAAATCGACGATCTTGACGCTCCCCGACGGCAGGGGATAGCGGCGGATCTGATTCAGGGTGACCCAGCGCCGGCTTCGACCGGGCACAAATCCCGTTCCGGCGATCCGGCAGCGGAAGGCGTGGAGCGTCGCCTCGAACCTCGTATAGGCGTGGCGGACGGTCGTCAGGCGCCTCACGGAGTCGACCTCGACGCCGAGCTCCTCGCGGACCTCTCGCCGCAGGGCGGCCGTCAGTCCCTCGCCCGGCTCGACCTTGCCGCCGGGGAACTCCCACAGGCCCGCGAGCAGGCCACCGGCGGGCCTTTCCTGGAGCAGGACCCGGCCGTCCCGTTCAATGACCGCCACGGCGACTTCGATCTTTTCCAGGCGGAGCTTCTTCGGCGTCGGGATGATCTCCTGGGTCCCGTCCCGCGCCGCCCGGCAGAAGCCGCGGACCGGGCAGGCCAGGCACTGGGGATTGCGGCTGCGGCAGACGAGGGCCCCGAGCTCCATCATCGCCTGGTTGAAATCGCCGGGGGAGGTCTTCGGGAAGACCGAATCGAGGAACGGTCGCAGGCGCCGGTCCCCTTTGGCCTCGGCCGGGCCCCGGAGGCCGAGGAGCCGCATCAGGACGCGGCGGACATTGGCGTCCAGGACGGGCAGGGGCCGGCCGAAGGCCAGGCTGAGGACCGCCGCCGTCGTGTAGGGTCCGAAGCCGGGGAGGCGCCGCAGGGTCTCCTCATCCCCGGGGACCCGGCCGCCGTGATCGCGGACGATCGTCGCGGCCGCCCGATGCAGATTCCTGGCCCTTTGGTAATAGCCCAGTCCCTGCCATTCGCGGAGCACCCGGCGCAGAGGCGCGCGGGCCAGGCTGCGGACGTCGGGGAAAACCTCGATCCAGCGCTCGTAATAGGGGATGACGGCCGGGACGGTCGTCTGCTGGAGCATGATCTCCGAAACCCAGATCCGGTAGGGGTCCCGGGTCCGGCGCCAGGGCAGTTTCCGCCTATGGGCCCTGTACCAGGCGACGAGTCGGGCGGCGAAGCTATTTCTTATCGGAGGTGCTCGCTTCCGTCTTCGGCGGCTCGGCTTTCCAGGCCGTCCTGTCTTTGGGCCAATCCTGGAGGAACGCGGCGTCGACCTGGAACAGGTAGCCGAGGCCGGCGCTCTTGACGGCGACCAGCTTCTTTGCGGCGTCTTCGCGGCCGACGAGAAGAACGGTCTCCTTCTCCGTGTTTTGCGGGTCCTTGGTGCGGATCCGGATCTCCGCCCCGGGCTCGAGCCCGTAGACGGCGAGCGGCCCGGGCGCGTCGACGAACGAGGCGGCTTCGAGGCTCTCGATCTTGCGGAGGAAGTCCTCGACCTTGGTCCGGTCGGCGTCTTCTTTCGCCGGTCCGTCGAGAACCCAAGTCTCGGAGTCGCCCGTTTTCAGCTTGACCGCAGCGACCTCCGCACCGTCGCGCTTCAAGGAGATCCGGTCGGCCTCCCAGGAATAGAATTCGGCGACCTTCCTGTCCCGGAGGTCCTCGACCCTGCGGTCCAGGTCGGTCAGGAGGGTGCTTTCGAAGGTGATGATCTTGGTCGACTGCGACGTCGTGGCGTAGGAGGCCTCGCCCTCCCGGTGCAGGGTGAAGACGATCTCCTGGCCCGCCGCCGGCAGGGACAGCCCGACTTCGTACTCGGGTTTCTCGAGACCGAAGGACTTGAGGGACGCGGCCGTCTTGGACTCGGCGACGAACGCCTTGGCCCGGAGCCCGGCCAGGCCGTCGAGGAGGGTGTCGAGCAGGCTCTTCGCCGCACGGGCCGCCACGGGCTCCTCGATCGTCCAGCCCGATTCGTCGCGGGCGGCCCGCCAGGAGACGCTCTTGGTCCGGACCCGGATCTCCTTGACGTCGGCGGCGGCGAACTTGAAGACGTCCTTCTGGCGAAAATCGAAGACGGTCTTGTCGAGCGAGCTCTTCAGCGACGACGGGAGGAGGACGATCCGCGGGTCGTCGGCGCGCTTGGCGAAGAGCGACTTGTCGAGCGGGTTCTCCATGCCGACGAGAAGCCGGACCGGCGCGTCCTGGCCCTTGACCCAGATCGAGACCTCCGTCTTCGGGATCTCGTAAGCGGCGGGGTCCTTGGCCTCCTTCTCGACGACCCGCTCGAGGCGCAAAGACGCCAGGGCGTCGACGACCGCGTTCGCCTCGGACTCGTCGGCCGCGGCCTGAATGGGCGAGGTCAGGCGCCAGGGCCCGGCCTCGTCCCGCTCGAGGGTCAGGGCCTCGCCGTTGCGGACGAGGCTGACCTTGCGGACATCCCCCGCCGTGAGGCTGATGAGGGTCTGGGCCCTCTCCTCGGCCGCTCTCTTCTTCCCGCCCGCGGAATCGAAATAGAGGACGAGCCCGAGCAGGACGGCGAATACGGCGAGAAGGACGAGCGTCGTCCTGGCCTTCACAGCGATCTCCTCCGGATCCAGATGAAGACGCCCAGGGCCAGAACGCCGAAAGGCAGGACGTAGAGAATGACGAGCTTCAGGACGGACATCCGCACGGGCGAGAGCGCGATCGTGCGGGTCGCCTGGGTCTTGGGCTGGATGGCGATGAGGTCGGCCTCCTCGGTCAGCCAATTGACGATATTGAGAAAGAAATTGCCGTTGCCGGACAGGCCGTAATAACGGTTCTTGACGAAATCGGAGTCGCCGACGACGGCGACACGGGCCTCCTTATCGGCCGTCTCCGGCTTGGCCTCGGGCGCGGCGGGGGCCGGCTCGCCTGTCGGAGGCGCCGCGGACGTCGCCGGCTTGGTCTTGAAGACCGAAACGGCGGCCAGACCGACCGGCCCCTGCCGGTCTTTGCCGGCGTCGAACTTGACCTCCTTCTGATCGAGCTGGCGCTCGGACCAGGAGTTGGGGCTGGTCCTGGCCAGGACCGAGACCGTCGCGCCATCGGGCTTGATCTCGCCGGCCTCGATCGAGCGGGCCAGCGGGAAGAACGTGGCGAAGCCGAACTTGTCGGTGATCGCGTGGGACTCGTACTCGCTGACCACGGGCATGAAGTAGTCGCCGCCGAGCAGGCGCGAGACGGTGTCGACGACGATATCGTTCTCGAGCTTGAAGCCGTAGTCGGCGAGGAGGAGCGGCAGGAGGGTGGGAGTTTCCGGGTCCACCATGAAGAAGACCCGGCCGCCGCCTTCGATGTAGGTCCGGATCGTCTCGTATTCGTTCGGCAGAAGGTCCTTCTGGGGCCCGGGGACGACGAGCAGGGCGCAGACGGGGGGGAAGCGGTCGGCCAGGGCCAGGGTCAGCTTATGGACCTCATACCCGAGCTTCTCGAGCTCGGACTTGGCCGTCGAATAGCCGTTGTCGCCGGTCTCCTCGAGAGTCCCTTCGCCGTGACCCTCGAGGAAGAAGATGGCCTTTTTCTGTGTCCGGGTGGCTTTGATGAGCGCGTTCGTCAGATCCTCTTCCGTGGCCGTCGTGATCCGGCCCTCTTGGTCGCCGGCCTCGAGGACGGTCGTGCCGTCCTGGGTGATGCCGTAGCGCTTGACCAGCCCGGGATTCTTGTCGGGGTCGATGAACTCATAACTCACGCGCGCGGAGCGGTAGGCGTAGAGCTTCAGAAGGTTCTCCAGGGTGCTGCGGCCATAGTTGCCCTCGCGGTAGAAGGCCTTGAACGAGACGTCGGTCTTGAGGCCCTTGAGGACCGTGAGGGATTGGTCGGAGAGGCTGTGGACCTTGGCTGCGGTCAGGTCGATCATGACCGAGTGCCGGGCCAGGAAGTAGTTGACCAGGACGAGGATGGCCAGCACAAGGACGACGACGAGGACCATGTTGCCGGAGTAGATGAAGGACCTCCGCCGGAAGCCCTGCTTCAGGGCGGGGAGGTGGAGCAGCACGTAGGCCGCCAGGGCCAGGAGCCCCGCGGCGCCGAGGCTGAGGATGAGGACATTGCGGTAGGGCCAGACCATCGCCGCCGCGAGGGCGGCGAGGATGAGGACGACGGCGACGATGTTGAGAGACTTCTTCAGGGTGTCCATGACTCACCTCCACCGCCGGGACAGGATCACGGAATGCGTCAGGAAGAGCCAAAGAAAGCAGAAGCTCAGGAAGTAGACGAGGTCCTTGGATTCGAGGACGCCCCGGACCGGCCCGTCGAAGTGTTGGAGGAAGGAGAGGTAGTCCAGGATCCCCTTGCGGACCCCGCTGGCCGAGGCGGCCGCCCAGCTCAGGATGTAGAACATCAGGTTGAGGCCCATGGGCACGATGACCGCGACGACCTGGCTCTCCGTCAATGCCGAGAAAAAGACGCCCACGGCCATGAAGGCCGCCCCCACGAGGAAGAGCCCGAGGTAGCCGGAGAGGATCGGCGCGAGCTCCGGGTTGCCGTAGATGAAGGTGAAGACGACCGAGACGGCCGACAGGGCCAACATGAACGCCAGCATGATCAGCGAGGCCAGGTATTTGCCGGCGACGATCTGGGCGACCGAGAGCGGCGAGGTGAAGAGCAGCTCGTCGGTGCCCAGCTTCTTTTCCTCGGCGAACAGCCGCATGGTCAGGGCCGGCAGCAGAAGCAGGAAGAAGATGGTGATGTTCTGGAACGTCGGCGCCAGGACCATCTGGTTGACATTCATCTGCTGGGCGTAATAGGGGTTCTGGGCGGCCTGGAGACTGTAGTCGGCGAACCAGCGCACGGCGCTGATGAAAAAGAAGCCCCAAATGAGCAGGAAGATACAGAAGACGACGTAGCCCACGGGGGAGCGGAAATAGAGCCCGAGCTCTTTCTTGGCGATGGCCCAGATGTTCTTCATTGTTCGAGCCCTCCCGATACGATCTTCATGTAGAGGTCCTCGATGCCGGCCACCGGCCTCATCTCCTGGAGTCCGAGGCCTTTGTCCAAGGCCAGACGGGCGACGTCGTCCCGGAGGTCGCGGCCGCGGCCCCACTCGATCCGCAGCTCTCCGCCTTCGACGCCGACCTTCTCGACGCCGGCGAGGCCGCGGAAGAGGGCCGTTTCGTCGCTGCCGGACCGGCGCAACCGGACCAGGACGCCATCCGTCTTCCCGACGGATGCGGCCAGAGACTCGAGCGAGCCCGAGGCCATGAGCCGGCCCTGATTGATGATGACGACCCCGTCGCAAACCTGAGTGACCTCGGGCAGGATATGGGTCGACAGGAGGATCGTGTGCTCGCCGCGCAGGCCGCGGATGAGCTCGCGGATATCGCGGATCTGGGCCGGGTCGAGGCCGATGGTCGGCTCGTCGAGCACCAGCACCTTCGGGTCGTGGATCATGGCCTGGGCGATGCCCACCCGCTGTTTGAAGCCGCGGGAGATGTTCTTGATGAGACGTCCGCGGACGTCTTGGAGCCCGGCCGATTCGACGACCCGGCCCACGGCCGCCTTGCGCTTCGCCTTGGGAACTTGTTTGATCTCGGCGACGAACGACAGGTACGACGAGACCGTCATGTCCTGATAGAGGGGCACGTTCTCGGGGAGATAGCCGATCGAACGCTTGACGTCGTCGGGCTTCTCGAAAACGTCGAATCCGGCCACCGTCGCCTGGCCGGACGTGGCCGGCAGGTAGCCGGTCAGGATGCGCATCGTCGTCGTCTTGCCGGCCGCGTTCGGGCCGAGCAGGCCCCAGATGCGGCCGGCCTCGACCGTGAACGTCAGGTCGCGGACGGCGACGCACTCCCCGTATCTCTTGGTGAGGTTTCTGACTTCGATCATGTTCACCTCCGCTCTCAGATCGTCAAACCGCCGACGGAACCGGGGCGTTGCGTCACATGCGCTCGGGCGGGGGGATGCCCATGAGCCCTAGGGCGCCGTGCAGCTGCTCCTTGACCGTCCTCAGGACGAGCAGCCGGAAGGTCCGGATCTCCGTGTTCTCTTCGGCGAGGACGGGATATTTATGATAGTAGCCGTTGAATTTCTGGCAGAGGAGGAAGGCGTGCTTGGCCAGGTGGGCGAATTCGAGGCCCGCGACCGAGCGGAGGACTTCCTCATCGAGCGAGGCGGCCGTCATGAGGATGTCCCAGGCGTCGGCCTGTTCGGCCTCGGCCAGGGCGGCCGGGAAGCGAAACCCGCCGTCCGCCGGCGGGACGATGTCGGCCTCGGCCAGGCCGTGCCGCTCCTTGAGCTTCCGGAAGATGCTGGCCATCCGGACCGCCGTGTATTGGAGGTAGGGGCCGGTCTCGCCCTCGAAGCTGAGGGCCTCCTCGAAGTCGAAGACGATGACGGAGTTCCGGGCGAAGCGGAGCATGAAGTAGCGCAGGGCCCCGGTGGCGATGTCCCGAGCGGTCTTTCCCTTCTCGTCCCCGGGTTGGTCGGGGTTCCTCTTTTCGATCTCGGCCAGGGCCTTGGCCTCCAGCCGGTCGAGGAGGTCGTCGGCCTTGACGCCGAGCCCCTTGCGGCCCGAAACCTCGAGATAGGCGCGCTCCTTCTCCTCGGCCGAGGCGGCATAGCCGAGCTCGTCCAGGCTCTTCGGCGACAGGGCGACCATCTCATAAGAGAAATGGACGGACTGGGCCGCCTGGGTGTCGAATTTCAGGGACCGGAGGCCCTGGACGACCACCTTCTGGAGATAGGATTGGCGCGAGTCGATGACGTTGTAGACTTTGGTCGCCCGGCCGAACGCGGGGCTCGCGGCGGACGGCTCCGCGGTCGAGATCCAGAGCGTCCGGCCCTTTTCCTCGGCGAAAGGCTCGTAGTGGAAATCGCGGCCGAGCAGACCGAACTTCCAGAGCTGGTAGGCGATATCCTTGCCGACATAGGTCACGGTGCCGTCGGATCGGACGATGACCTTCTCCCGCTCCTCGTCCTCCTCCAGGCGCATGACCCAGCAGCCCTTGTTCTCGCCGTCCGCGGCCAGATAGATGGCCTCCCGCTCCCGGAGCAGCTCGAAGGCCTTCTCCCAGAACTTCAGATGGAGGATGGTGCTTTCGCAGGGCAGGACGTCGTAGGAGATGCCCAGCCGGGCCATGGTCGCCAGGTGGGCCCTGACGATGCGGCGCGAGACGTACCGGGATAGACCGTACTCCGGGTCCCGGCCGTGCTCGATGGCCTTCATGATGGCCGACTTCCGGGCCTGGGCCTCCGGATGGGTCGCGAGGTAGGCGGAAACCCGGGCGTAGAGGTCCCAGCAGTAGTAATCGAACTTGCCGGGCAGACGCTCGAGGTCCTCGACCGTCAGGCCTTCGAGCTCCATGATGCCGAAGACGACGTCGACGACCTGGACGCCCGTGTCGTCGATGTAGTTCTGGACCTCGACGCGCTCGCCCTTGTAGCGGAGGCATCGGGCCAGGGTGTCGCCGAGGCAGGCGTTGCGAAGATGGCCGATGTGGGCCGCCTTGTTCGGGTTGATGTTGGTGTGCTCGATGACGATCTTGCCCTCATCGGGACCGAGGTCCGTCCGCCCGGCCAGGCGCACGGCCTCGGCCAGAACCGCGGCCCGGTCCAGCCAGAGGTTGAGAAAACCTCCGCCGGCGACCTCGGTCTTGACGATGCCCTCGACCGACGCCAGCAGGGGAGCGGCTTCCAGGGCGATGGCCCGCGGCGGCTTCCTGAGCGTCTTGGCCAGAGTGAACGGGAAGGTCAGGGCCAGGTCGCCCATCTTCGGGTCGGGCGTCGGGGCCATCTCGAACTCGCCGAGATCGGGATACACGGCCCTCAGCCGTTCCGCGATGGCGGCTTTGAGGCGGGATTTGAAGGCGATCATTTTCGGCGACCTATTATATCAGAACCGCGCGCCCGGGCAAGACTTGCGGGAGGTGCCGAGTTGTGATAATTTTGGGCTTCGTTCCGAGAAAGGAAGGACTATGAAGAAGACGCGCTTCAACGAGTTCCATAAGAAGCTCGGCGGCAAGATGATCGAGTTCTGCGGCTGGGAGATGCCGGTCGAGTATGCGGGCATCATCCCCGAGCACATGGCCGTCCGGACCAAGGCCGGTCTCTTCGACGTCAGCCACATGGGCGAGGTCCTGGTCACGGGCCGGGAGGCCCTGGCCTACGTGCAGTGGCTGACCCCCAACGACGTCGCCAAGCTCGCCCCGGGCCAGGTCCAGTACACCGCCCTGATGACGCCCGAATCGACCTTCGTCGACGACATGCTCGTCTACTGCATCGGGCCGGAGGAGTATTTCCTGGTGGTCAACGCGGCCAACGACGACAAGGACTTCGCCTGGATCGCCGGCCATACCAAGGGCTTTGCGGTCAAGGTCGAGCACCAAAGCGACGCCTACTCCCAGGTGGCCCTCCAAGGCCCCTTGGCCGAGAAGATCCTCCAGCCGCTGACCGACATCCCCCTCGCCGGCATGAAGTCCTTCCACTGGGCCAAGGGCAAGGTCGCCGGCAAGGATTGTCTCGTCTCCCGGACCGGCTACACGGGCGAGGACGGCTTCGAGATCTACACGATGGACCCCGACCCCGGCATCATCTGGACGACCCTCATCGATACGGGCGGGCCTTCGGGGCTCCTGCCCATCGGCCTCGGCGCCCGCGACACCCTGCGCCTCGAATCGAAGCTCTCGCTTTACGGCAACGACATCTCTGACACAACGACCGTGCTCGAGGCCGACCTCAAGTGGATCGTCAAGCTCGACAAGGGCGATTTCCTCGGCAAGCCGGTCATCGAGAAGCAGCTGGCGGAAGGGCTGAAAAGGAAGATCGTCGGCTTCGAGATGGCCGAGCCGGGCATCGCCCGTCCCCATTATCCCGTCTACTTCAAAGGCCAGAAGGTGGCTGAGGTCGCCTCGGGCACCTTCGCGCCGTTCCTGAAAAAGGCCATCGGCCTCGTCTACCTGCCCATCGAGGGGACCGCCGTCGGCACGGAGTTCGAGATCGAGATCCGCGGCAAGAGGACCAAGGCCCGCGTCATCCCCACGCCCTTCTATAAAAGGGCCAAGAAATAACATTTCCGACCGCCAAGGAGGCAGCATGTATCCGAACGATCTCCGCTACACCAAGGAACACGAATGGATCAAGGTCGAGGGCGGCGAAGCCCTCGTCGGCATCACCGATTTCGCCCAGCACCAGCTCGGCGACATCATCTTCGTCGAGCTCCCCGCCGTGGGCAAGGAGCTGGCCGCCCGCCAGTCGATCGGCGTCGTCGAATCGGTCAAGTCGGTCTCCGACGTCTACGCCCCCGTCCCCGGGACCGTCACCGCGGTGAACGAGGCGCTGGCCCAGACGGCCGACCTCCTCAACAAGGACCCCCACGGCCAGGGCTGGATCGTCCGGATCAAGATCAAGGACAGGAAGGACCTCGACGGCCTGCTTTCGGCCGGCGACTACGAGAAATTCCTGGAGGGTCTCGAGCACTGAGGCCCCGGCCGGCCTCGCAGGGGGTTCATTCATGAGCTATCTCTCTCTCAGCGACAAAGACAAGAAGGAGATGCTGGACCGGACCGGCGTGGGCTCGGTCGACGAGCTTTTCTGTTGCATCCCCGAAGCCGTCCGCCTCAGGCGGCTCCTCGATCTGCCGCCGGCGCAGTCGGAGCTCGAGCTCGTCCGGACGGTCGACGCGATCGGACGGAAGAACGCCGGTATCGGCCTCCTGTCGTTCCTCGGCGGCGGGGCTTACGACCACTTCATCCCGACGGTCGTCGACTACCTGAGCTCCCGGGGCGAATTCGTCAGCCCGTATACGCCCTATCAGCCCGAGGTCAGCCAGGGCACGCTGCAGATCATCTTCGAGTTCCAGACGCTCGTCTGCCAGCTCACCGGTCTGGATATCGCCAACGCCTCGCTCTATGACGGATCGACGGGCGCGGCCGAGGCCGTCCTGATGGCCCAGCGTGTCACCGGCCGGAACAAGGTTGTTCTGGCCGGCTCGCTCCACCCGCAGTACCGTGCGGTCGTCCGGACCTACATCAAGAACCTCGGCATCGAAGCCGTCGAGGTCGGGTACGGCCCCGACGGCCGGATCGATAGGACCGAGCTCGGCCGCCTCGTCGATGACAGAACGGCGGCCGTCGTCTATCAATCGCCGAATTTCTTCGGCGTCATCGAGGAGGTCAAAGCTCTCTCCGACGCCGCCCACGCCGCCAAAGCCATGTCCGTTGCCATCGTCGCCGAGGCCGTGTCCCTCGGCCTCCTCGAAGCCCCGGGAAGGCTTGGGGCCGACATCGTCGCCGGCGAAGCCCAGTCGCTCGGCCTGCCCCTGAGCTTCGGCGGGCCGTACCTCGGGTTCATGGCCTGCAAGAAGGAATTCCTGCGTCAGATGCCCGGCCGGATCACCGGTCAGACGGTCGACAAGGAAGGCCGGCGCGGATTCGTCCTGACCCTTTCGACCCGGGAACAGCACATCCGTCGCGAGCGGGCCACCTCGAACATCTGCACGAACCAGGCCCTGTGCGCGCTCCGGGCGACCATCTTCATGGAGACCCTGGGCAAGCAGGGGCTCCGGGAGATGGCCTGGCAGAACGCCCAGAAGGCGGCCTACGCGGCCGACCGCTTGGGCGCCGTCCCGGGCGTCAAGAAGAGATTCGGCGGTCCGGTCTTCAACGAATTCGTCATCGACCTCCCCAAACCCTGGGCCGCGGTCGACGCCGGGTTGCGGGAGAAGGGCCTTCTCGGCGGCTTCGGCCTCGGGTCGGCCTATCCCGGGCTCGAGAACGCCGTCCTCGTGGCCGTCACAGAGCTCCGGACGAAGGACGAGATCGATCGCCTGGCCCGGGCGCTCCAGGAGGTGCTGTCATGATCAAGGAGATCCGCGAGCCCCTCATTTTCGAGATCAGCGCTGCGGGCAAGCGGGCGGCCGAGCTGCCGGCCCTGGACGTCCCCGAAAAGACGGACCTGCTGGCCGGCGTAGCCCTGCGCCGCGAGCTCGAGGACTTCCCCGAGGTCTCCGAGACCGAGATCGTCCGGCACTTCACCCGGCTGTCCCAGAAGAACTACTGCGTCGACCTGGGCCTCTATCCGCTCGGGTCCTGCACCATGAAGTACAATCCCAAGATCAACGAGCGCCTGTCGGCCCACCCCGCGTTCGCCGGCTCGCATCCGCTCGCGCCCGTCGATCTCATCCAGGGGAACCTGGAGGTCCTCAAGACGCTCGAAGGCTTTCTCTGCGAGATCGCCGGCATGGACGCTTTCACGCTCCAGCCGGTGGCCGGGGCCCACGGCGAGCTGACGGGCATGATGCTCATCCGGGCCGCCCTCGAGGCCCGGGGCGATGCCCGGAAGTACGTCCTCATCCCCGACTCCGCCCACGGCACGAACCCGTCGTCGGCCCACATCTGCGGCTACACGGTCAAGGAGATCAAGTCCAACGAGATGGGGACCATCGATCTGGCCTCGCTCGAGCAGGCCATGACCGATGAGGTCGCCGCGCTCATGGTCACCAATCCCAACACGCTCGGCGTCTTCGAATCCGACATCTGCCGCATCGCCGAGATCGTCCACGCCAAGGGCGGGCTCGTCTACATGGACGGGGCCAACATGAACGCCCTGACCGGGGTCGTGCGCCCCGGCGACATGGGCATCGACGTCATGCACATCAACCTGCACAAGACGTTCTCGACGCCCCACGGCGGGGGCGGGCCCGGCTCCGGCCCGGTCGGGGTCAAGAAGGAGCTCGTGCCCTTCCTCCCGGTCCCGGTCATCGCGCAGAAGGGCGGCCGCTACGTCCTCGATTTCGACCGCCCCGGATCCATCGGCCGCGTCCGGGCCTACTTCGGGAATTACGCGGTCAACGTCCGGGCCCTGTGCTATATCCTGACGCTCGGACCCGTGGGCGTGCGGGAGATCGCGGAGTTCGCCGTCCTCAACGCCAACTATATCCGCAAGAGCCTCGAAGGGGAGTTCGACCTCAAGTACACGACCGCGTCCATGCACGAGTGCGTCTTCTCGGACAAGATCCAGAAGGCCTTCGGCGTGACCAACCTCGACATCTCCAAGAGGCTCATCGATTACGGCGTCCACCCGCCGACGATGTCCTTCCCGCTCATCGTCCACGGCGCCCTGATGATCGAGCCGACCGAGACCGAGAGCCGCCGCGACCTCGACCACTTCATCGACGCCATGAAGGCCATCGCCAAAGAGGCCAGGGAGAACCCCGAGATCCTCCACGCGGCGCCGCACGTCACCTACGTCAGCCGCCTCGACGAGGTGGCCGCGGCCAAATTCCCCGTCCTGCGGTGGGAGAAGAAACCCTAGATGGCCCTCCAAGACCTGATCCTCGGGCTGCACCGGTTCTGGGCCGGTCAGGGCTGCTATCTGGCCCAGACGTACGACGTCGAGGTCGGCGCCGGCACGATGACCCCCGACACCTTCTTCCGGGTCCTCGGTCCGCGGCCCTGGCGGGTCGGCTACGTCCAGCCTTCGCGCCGTCCGGACGACGGCCGCTACGGCGAGAACCCCAACCGGGTCCAGAAACACCTCCAGTACCAGGTCATCATGAAGCCGTCGCCGGCGGACATCCAGGACGTCTACGTCCGGAGCCTCCGCTCGCTCGGCATCGCCCTCGAAGACCACGACCTCCGCTTCGACGAGGACAACTGGGAATCGCCGACGATCGGCGCCTGGGGGGTCGGCTGGCAGGTGCTGCTCGACGGACTCGAGATCTCGCAGTTCACCTATTTCCAGCAGTGCGGCGGCATCGACCTGGCCCCCGTCCCGGTCGAGATCACCTACGGCCTCGAACGGCTGGAGATGTTCCTGGAGCAGAAGGACGACATCTACGACCTCGACTGGTCGGCCGACGTCAGCTACCGCGACCTCCGTCTCCGCGAGGAGAAGGAGTTCTCGGAGTACAACTTCACGGCCGCGTCCGTGGCCATGCTTCGCCAGGCCTTCAACGCCAGCCACAAGGAGGCGGCCCGCCTCATCGCCAGGGACCTGCTCCTGCCGGCCTACGACATGTGCCTGAAGTGCTCCCACAACTTCAACCTGCTCGACTCCCGCGGGGCCATCAGCGTCACCGAGCGGGTCAAGATGATCTCCCAGATCCGCGGCCTCGTGAACGACATCGCCCGCCGTTTTACCGGCGGCAAGGACGGCGCCTGATGGAATTCCTGCTCGAGCTTCTGACCGAGGAGCTCCCGGCGTCCCACATCCGCTCGGCCCTCGAGCAGATCGAGGCCGGCCTGCGCCAGGAGCTCCTCGCCGCCCGCATCGATATCGCCTCCCTCAAGACCCTGGCGACGCCGCGGCGCCTGGTCGCCGCCGGCGATCTCGCCGAAGGCCAGGAGGACCGCGAGGAGCTCGTCACGGGCCCCCCCCTGTCCATCGCCAAGGGGGCCGACGGCGCCCTGACGGTGGCCGGCAAGGGCTTCGCCCGGTCCCAGGGGGTCGACGAGAGCCAGCTCGAAGCGGTCCGGACGGCCAAGGGCGAGTATCTCGGCTTCCGGCGCAAGGCCAAGGGGACGCCGACCTCCGAGATCCTGGCCGCCGCGGTTCCCCGCGTCCTGGGCTCGCTCTCGTTCCCCAAGATGATGCGCTGGGCGGAGAGCCCCTTCCGCTTCTCCCGCCCGATCCACGGCCTGCTCTGCGTCTTCGGCGGCCGGACCGTGGCGACGTCGTTCGAAGGTTTCCGGGCCTCCGACGAGACGGTCGGCCATCGGATCGCCTCGCCCGGCCCGATCAAGGCGGCGGATCTCGCCGCCTACCGCGCCGGCCTCGAAAAGAGCTTCGTCGTGGTCGACCCGGCCGACCGGAAGAGGATGATCCTCGCCCAGATCGACGCCGCGCTGGCCCCGCTCAAGGCCCAAGCCTACCCCGACGAGGCGCTCCTCGACGACCTGACCCTCAATGTCGAGCATCCGCTGGTGGTCTTCGGCGCCTTCCCGGAGGCCTACCTCGGCCTGCCTCTCGAGGTCCTGGCGACGGCCATGCGGGAAGGCCAGAAGCTGTTCTCCGTTGTCCGCGATGAAAAACAGCTCCCGTATTTCCTCGGCGTCGCCGACGCCGTCGTGGACGCCAAAGGGCTCATTCGACGGGGCAACGAGCGCGTTCTCCGGGCCCGGCTCGCGGACGCCCGCTTCTTCTGGGACCAGGACCGCAAGGTCCCGCTGGCCGAACGGGCGGACGGTCTGAAGAACGTGCTCTTCCAGGAAAAGCTCGGCAGCTACGAAGACAAGACGCTGCGCCTGAAAAAGATCGCCGGCTATCTCTGCGACAAGCTCGCCGCTGCCGGGGTCAAGGCCGCCGCGGTCGAGGCGGCCTCGCTGTGCAAGGCCGATCTGCTGACGGAGATGGTCAAGGAATTCTCGGGCCTGCAGGGCCGTATGGGCGGCCTCTATGCCCGGGAGGAGGGCCTTCCCGCCGACGTCCATAGGGCGATCTACGAGCATTACCAGCCGGGCAGCCTCGAGGACACTTCTCCGGCCTCGCCGGCGGGCGCGATCCTGTCGCTTGCGGATAAGATGGATTCGATCGTCGGGGCCATCGGTGTCGGGCTCCAGGTCAGCGGCTCGAGCGATCCCTTCGGGCTGCGCCGCAACGCCCACGGCGTCTGCAAGGTCGTCCTGGACCGGAAGTTCCGGTTCTCCTTCCCCCTCCTCATCGACCGCATCCTGGCCGCCTACGGCGACCGGCTGACCCTAGGACGGGCCGAGGTCAAGGCCGCCTGTCGCGACTTCTTCGCCGGGCGCCTGAGGTTCATCCTCGAGAAGAAGGGCTACCGCTACGACCTCGTCTCGGCGGCCTTGGGCCCCGGCTTCGACCAGATCGTCGACGCTCAGGCCCGCGTCGAGGCCCTGGACGCTCTCAAGTCCAGCCCCCAGTTCGAGCCTTTCATCCTGATGGCCAAGCGGATCAACAACATCCTCAAGGGCCTGCCCGCGGCCAAGGTCAATCCGGACCTGTTCGTCGAGAAGGAGGAGCGCGAGCTCTACTCGACGCTCTCGATCGTCAGCAGCAACGCCCAGCCGATGATCGCCCGGGGCGACTTCGCCCGGGCCCAAGGCATCCTATTCAAGCTCCAGCCCGTGCTCAACACGTTCTTCGACAAGGTCCTGGTGATGGACGAGGACAAGAAGACGCGGCAGAACCGGCTGGGCCTCCTGCAGTCCATCGCCAAGATGCTCCTGGAGATCGCGGACTACTCCCAGATCGTGGTCGAGGGGGAGAGGACGGCCAAGCCGAAGGCCGGGCGCTAGACCGGCCCGGCCCGCTCAGGCGCCGAATTCACCCGGCTTGGGCGGGTCGGACGGCGCTTCGGGTTCGATGAATTTCGATTCCAAAGCGACGATCTTGGTCAGAGTCTGGGGAACGTTCTGGCGCTTTTCGAGCCCGTACGGATTGATCTGGACGCCGGCCTGGTATTTGTAGCTCTTCCCGGCATTGAAGGTCGACCAGCGCACCCGGCCCTTGAGGTCGATGGGGACCCGCTCGCCGGGGATGGACAGCTGGAGCGTGACCTGGGACTTGAACTTCAGGGGCTTCTGGGTCAGGAACCGGATGCCGCCGCGGCTGAGGTCGAGGACCGGGCAGAACTCCTCGTCGTTCCCGGACTTGGAGGAAAAGAGCTTCGTGATCCGGTAGGAAACGGTCGCACCGGGGATCTTGAACCTCTGGCAGAGGCGCCTTTCGATTTCCTTAACGCCCATCCTGGTCCTCCGTTCTTTCCGGCGATTCCCGCGGCCGTGTGGCCGGAGGCCGTCTTCGAGAGGCCTCCTCCTGCTCCAAGATATAGCAGAGGCCGGGCGCGGAAGTCAAATCGGAGGGCTATTCCTTCAGGATGACGGCCTTCTGGGGCGGCAGGGACAGGGACGCCCGGGCGGAGACGGACCGGCCGCCCGAAGCCGTCCGTGAGTAGGCGAACGAGAGGCTGCCGACCTTCTGATAGGAAGGCGCGATGGGCTTGGGGGGTTTCTTGGCCACCAGGTCCTTGATGGCCTGATAAGCCAGGGCGATGGCGTCCATCACGTTGACGCCGGAGTTCCGGATGTCGTTCGTCGGGGGCGGCATGTAAGGCTTCTGGCCCTGCATGAGCGGCCCTCCCAGGGGGAAGGTGAAGGGAACGGGCCGGGGGGCGAGCTTGCGGCTCCGGAGGACCAGTTTCCCGTCGATGTAGACCGAGATCTCGCCCTCTTTGACCTGCCTCAGGGGCAGGTTCGGCGGCGGCGAGACGTCCTCACGGGGCGGCGGGGCGGCGGGCGCGCCGGCGATATCGGCGAGCTCGACCCGGACGCGGATGGGCTTCCGGCAAATGATGTCCCCGGCCTTGAGGTCGAGGGTGAATTCGTACGTGTCCGAGCGGTCGAACAGCCCGCGCAGCGGGATGGTCAGGATATGGTATCCCCGGGGCCAATAGCCGCCCTCGAGGATGTAGGGGCCCAGCGAGATCCTGTAGAAGGCTTCGTTCAGGAGCTCGAGGCCCACGTCGACCGAAGCCGGCAGGCCCGTCGCCGGCGTCCTCGGATACGAGAGGAGATTGAGGTCGTAGACAAGCGGATAGGCGCGCTTCCAGGCAGCCCAGAAGATCAGGAGCCCGCGGATGCTGAACTCGTCGAGAAAGCCGAAATCGGGATCGTTGTCGAGATAGGTTTCGAAATACTCCGCCACGAGGTCCCGTTCCTTCTCCTGGCCGCCGAGCTTGGAGGCCAGGAAGGGCAGGATGAAGGCCGCCGTCTGTCTGTCCTCGGACTCGAGCTTCTTGAATTCCTCGGCGAGGAGATCCCAGGCGGCCCGGTAGTCGGGATTGCGGCCGAGACGGGCGGTGAGGTCCGTTCTCCAATCGGCCCTGAGGACGGAGGCCGCCGCCAGGACCACGACCAGGACCGCCGCCAGCCTCCTAATCATTGTAGACGAACTCGAAGGTGATCTCGAGGAGGTCCCCGGGGAAATCGGCGGGCAGGGCGGGGAAGGGGAGGGCGGCCCGAAGGGCCTCGAGGGCGGCCCGGTCGAGGGCCTCGATGCTGGTCCCTTCGAGGATCTCGATCGAATCGAGCTCCCCGGTCCTCTTGATGATGACGATCATGCTGATCTTGGCGTCGTTGGGGACCTCCGGCACGGCGGGGAGGGCCCAATTGAGCTGGATCCTGTCGATCACGGCCGTCGCCCACGGCATCAGGTCATAGCCCTTGAGCGGAATTGACATGCCCACCCGCTGGCCGCCGCTCCCGCCGGAGCCGCCGGCTCCCGTGCCGCCGCGGCCGCCCGTTCCATATCCGCCGACCCCGCCTCGATAAGCGCCGCGGCTGTAGTTCGAGAAGTCCGGGAGCGGAGCGCCACCCCCGACGCCGGGCGGCCCGGCCGGGGTGCCCGGCGGGGCGAGCGGAATGGTCAGGCCGGACTTGCCGTGGATGGAGATCGATTGTTGGAATCTCGAGGAGAGGGAGGGGATGGCCGAGCCCGATCCCGGCGGCGGCACCGTCCCTCCGCCGGCGGCCTGGCCCGCCTCCCCGGGCCGACCCGGCTCTCCGGCCGGAGCTTCGGGCTCCGGACGGCGCTTCTCGCCTGGCTTGGCGGCCGGCCCTGGCTGTCCGCCTTCGGAGGGGCCGCCGGGGAGGTCCGCCAAGCCTCGCCCCCCAACGACTTTGGGAATGGCGAAATTGAGCGGCGGCACGATAACGACGGTGCGGACGGATTCCTTGGAGAAGGGCAGGAACCTGACCGTAAAGCGGTATTGGTAGATGAAGAAACAAAGGACGGCGTGGACAAACAGGGTGACCAGAAGGCCGAAGGCCCGGTCACGGGGCGATGGCCGGTCCTTTTTGGGCGTGGCGAACGAGTCTTCGAACATGGGCTTCCCGAACTTAATGCACCATTATAGTACAATCCCTATCAGGTCCGAAGAGTTACAGGGGGCGCCGCAAGGGAACCAGGAGGAAGAGGAAGCAGATCGCGTTGAGGAGGGCTAATCGCAGCAGAAGGGCGGGGATGCCGAAGAGAGGAATGATCAGGCCGGAGGCCAGCACGACGCCGGCGAACGAGGCCAGCAGGTCGACGCCGTAGCCGAGGCCGGGATGGGGCCTCTCGAGGAGCAAGCTCCTGTTGGCCGAGACGAAAAGTCCGCCGCCGAGAGCGCCGAAGCCGAAGATCAGGCCGAAGGGTACGGGCTCGCCTCCGGCCCCGGACAGGCTTAGGGAGGTAAGCACGATCAGAAGGACGAATGCTCCCTGGAGGACGGCCAGTTCGCTACCGGCCGGCCGCTTCCTGGACCGGGCCGCGAGAGATCCGATGGTCAGTCCGGCCATGAACGCCGCGAGGAGGAGCGGGATCTTCCCGTAGACGACGCCGAAGTTGGCCTGGAAGGCGACGAATACGGCGACCTCGACGGCGATCGAAGTAAAGCCCATCACCGCCACGGGGACGAGAGAACGGGCCGGCGAACGCCTCCCGGAAAGGGCCAGGAACAGGAGTCCGAGGGCGAAGAGGGCGAGGGGCGCGTCCAGGATCCAGAACGGAGCGACCGTGGCCGCCGCATGGAGAAAGCGCGATTCGAAGCTCCGGAATTGGCCGGCCCACAGGACCGCGTGGAAATAGTAGCTGACGGGAACGAGGTCCCGATTGATCCTCGCGCCGGGGTCGGAGATCCTGACGGCCAGCTGCTCGATCCGGGCCGGATCGAGCCGGGCCCGGAGCATGGCGGGCGCGACGAAGCGCACGTCCAGGCCGAGCCGGCCGACCTCGGCCGAAAGCCGGCCGGCCTCGATCGTGAGGGGAGTGTCCGAGGCCAGGAAAACGCAGGTCCCGCCCGGGACGGCCCGGACCTCGGGGAAGACATCGCGAAGCGTGGCCGCGATCGAGCTCAGGAATTGGCCCAGGGCGTCGCTGATGTAGTTCTCGGACGACGGCAGGACGAAGCCGAACACGCCGCCCGGGGCGAGCTTCCGGCGGACCTGGAGAAAGAATTCCCGCGTATAGTAGCGATTGATCTGGGCGGTGGCCGGCTCGGGCAGGTTCAAGAGGATCGCATCATAGCGGTCCAAGGAGCTCTCGAGGAAAGACCGGCCGTCGCTGGCGACGATGCGGACCCGGGGATTGATGAGCGCCGCCCGCATCGGCCCGGACAGGTACTTGTAGATCATCCTGATCACGGCCGGGTCGAGCTCGACGCAATCGACGCGGACCTCGGGGTACTTCAGCGCTTCGGCGGCGCCGCCGCTGATGCCTCCGCCGATGAGAAGCACGCGGCGCGGGCCCTGCCGCTGCAGCAGCGCGAAGTGGATGGACTCCTCGGCGGCCCCCTCGTCGGGATGCGAGAAGACGGCCAGTCCGTTGTCGAAGAACGTGAGCTGTTCCTCGGTCCGGATGACCTCCAGCTTTCCGTATCGGGTATCCCGGGCCGCGACCAGGCGCAAGGGCTTCCAAGCCGCTTCCTGGGCCGGTCGGTCGAGGCCGGCCAGCGCCGCGGCCAACACGACGACTCCGGCCAGGAGAGGTCTCCAGCGGCCCGGCTTCATGGCCAATAAGACGACGATGGCGGCCGCTCCCCCGACCAAGGCCGCGCCCTGCCAGTTCGAGAGGCGGGGGATGAGCCCGAAGTGGACCAGGAGGCCGGCCGAGGCCGCGCCGGCGGATTCCAGGACGTAGACCGTCGCGACGTCCCCCCCGTGAAGTCCGGCGTTCAGCACGAAGCCGCGGCCGAGAGGGAAGCTCAGAATGAGGCTCAGCAGGAGAGCCGCGCCGAGCGCGGGCGCGAGCCCGGTCAGCTCGGCCGGTAGAATGTCCAGGACCTTGTGGGAGAACCGCAGACCGACCAGGCCGATGAAGAAAAGGCCGATGGCCAGGCCGTAGAGCCCGGCCAATCCGGAAACTCCGGCCGTCCGGCGGGGCGCGGGCCTGACCAGGCTGCCGAGCCCGCCCCAGAGAAGCCAGGACCCGAGGAAAAGACCGAAGATGAGCTCGTTGCCGTAGAATTCGGCGGCGAATTCTCTGAGGAGATAGACCTGGAACGAGGCGGCCAGAAAGCCCAGGATGAACGGCGGCAGCCGGGGCTTCAGGCCCAGATCCCGGGGATCGGCGTCCCGCATGTCACACACTTGCCCTTCTTGAGCCGGACGGATCCGATCCGGTAGCCGACCCTGGAGATGACTTCGCCGCGGCACCCGGGACAGTAGGTGTTCTCCCCCTCGTGGCCCGGAATGTTGCCGACATAGACGAAGCGCAGGCCTTCGTCGAGGGCGATCCGGCGAGCCGCCTCGAGCGTCGAGACGGGGGTCGGGGGCAGGTTCTTGACCAGGTACATCGGCTGGAACCGGGAGAAGTGGACGGGCACCTGGTCGCCGGCTTCGTCGCGGATCCAGCGGCACATGTCCCGGATGAGGTCCGGCCGGTCGTTCAGGGTCGGGATGACCAGGACCACGATCTCGAGCCAGACCTTGGACCTGGCGACGGCCCGGATGGTCTCGAGGACGGGCTTGAGCTCGCCGCGGACGTAGTCGGTATAGAACGCCTGGGTGAAGCCCTTGAGGTCGACCTTGACCGCGTCGACCACGGACAGCAGGTCGGCCAGCGGCTCCGGGTTGATGTGCCCGCCGGTCACGACGAGGCTCCGGACGCCCCGGCGCGCGGCCCGGACGGCCGTGTCGAACATATACTCGTAGAAGACGGTCGGCTCGGAATAGGTGTAGGCGATCGTGGGGCAGCCCGCTCCGGCGGCGCGGGCGGCGGCCTCGTCGGGCGAGAGGTCGTAAGCCTCGACCTGTTCCGGCCGGACCTGGGAGATCTCCCAGTTCTGACAGAACTTGCAGTTCACGTTGCAGCCGGCCGTGGCCAGGGACAGGGCCGACGTGCCGGGCAGGACGTGAAAGAACGGCTTCTTCTCGATCGGGTCGACGTTGAGGCTGCAGACCTTGCCGTAGACGAGGGTGTAATAGGTGCCGCCGTCGTTCTCCCGGACGCCGCAGTAGCCCCGTTCCTTGTCGCCGAGGCGGCACAGCCTCGGGCAGAGCCGGCATTCGATCTCGCGGTCGGGGAGCTTGACGTAGTAGCGGGCCTCGACGCGGGAGAGGTTCGGCTTGTCGGCCCGGACGGGCCGGGCGCGGCCGACCGACGGCAGGCCCGCGCCCAAGGCGAGTCCGGCCCCGGCCGCGCCGCGCAGGAAGCTGCGCCGGTTCATGCCACCGTCTCCTCGACCGTTTCGATGGCGGCCGGGTCGGCCCGGCCGATCCCCATCTTTTCGGCCGTCGCGAGATAATCCGGGGCGCGCCCTTCGTCCCGAAGGGTGGGCAGGCCGGCGCCCTCCCGGAGCCGCTCGACGATCCTCCAGCCGACGGCGTCCGCCGCCACGGGATCGAGGCTGAAGACGAGGGCGCCGAACTTCCCGGCCCACCGCGGATGATAGGCGGGCCCCTTGTGGAACTGGACGACCAGCGCATCGAGGACCGTCAGGCGGTGCCTGGACCTGACCGGCGGCGCGTCGAAGACCTCGGCGACGTGGGGATCGCAGTGGGCGTCATGGTACTTGTTCGGGTTGTGGATGGCCCCGAAGTAATTCTTCATGCCCGCGGTCACTCCCGCCAGGCCGTGGTCCTTGAGGATGGCCAGGCTGACGGAGGCCGTGGTCAGATCCGTCAGGATCCTGGAGAAGAGGCTGCCCACGCCGAGGTGGGCCACGAGGTCCGCGCCGTAGCCGACCCCGTCCGTATCGGTGCCGAAGACCCGGACGCCGTTCCGGCCCGTGGCCGGCGAGTACCCGGCGTCGCGCAGCTCCCGGGTCGTCCGGTCCCAGATGATCAGGTTGTTTTCGGGGATGCCCGTCCCGGCCAGCCGGCGGGCCAGGGCGAGCGCGACCTCGGGCCTGGTGCTGATGGCCCGGCCGCCGATCGTGTTGACCTTGATGCCGACCCGGTCGTCCGGGCGAAAGAGCGCGGCGGCAGAGGCGGGATCCCGGCCCTCTCCGGCGAGCAGGACGAGGCCCCGGTCGAGCATCCTGGCGACCTCGGCCGGATCGAGGCCTCCGGAAGCCGTCCAGACTTTCCCGGACCTGACGACGACGACCCGCGGCCTGACCATGGCGGACCCATGATGGTCCTTTTGGAATGACCTGTCAAACGGGCCCCCGAGGCGTCCGGAGGGATGCCGAAACGCGGCACGGCTTGCCAATAACGCTCCCAACCGATATATTTAAACCCTGATCCTGAGCGCACGGAGGTCGATCATGTCCAGCCCCCGATCCCGGAAAGCGGCCGCCCTCGCAGCCGTTCTGGCCGCCTTTTGTCTCCTCCTCCCGGCGGCGGACTCCCAAGAGCGCCCGGCGAGCCCCGAGCTGGCGGCGCTCCTGCCCAAGCCGGCCGGATGGACCCCTTCGGAAGCCCCGCGGACATTCTTCCCGGACAATCTGTTCGAATACATCGACGGCGCGGCCGAGAGCTACCTGAGCTACGATTTCCGCGAGCTTCTCGTCGCCGATCTGGAAAAGAAGGGCTCGGGGGCGACCCTGACCCTGGAGATCTACGACATGGGTCTTCCGGTCAACGCCTTCGGCATCTTCGCGGCCGAGCGCTACCCCGAGAACAAGCCGGTCGCCCTGGGCGACCTCGGCTATCTCGAGGGGGAGGCCCTGAACTTCCTGGCCGGCCGGTTCTACGTGAAGATGCTGGCTTTCGGCCTCGGCGAAGCCACAGAGTCGGCCCTGACCGAGGTCGGGGCCAAGGTGGCCGGGGCGATCAAGCCGGGGAGCGGACTCCCGGCGCTGGTCACGGCTTTTCCCAAGGACGGCCTCGTCGTCCGGAGCGAGAAGTACGTCAAGAAGAATTTCATGGGCTACGAATTCCTCCGCGACGGCTATGTCGCGACATACGTGTCGGGCGGCCGCGAGATGGAAGGATTCTTCATCGACGGCGGATCGGACCGGGACGCCGAGGCGATGCTGACGAAGCTCCTCGAGGCCCTGAAGTCCGACGGGCAGACCGTGGAGAAGATCGCCGGCGGCGTCCACGCCCGGAACCGTTACGGACAGCATCTCTATATCGGGCGGGCCGCGGGCGTTCTCTGTGGCGCGATGCGCGTTCCTGACGGGCTCGAGCCGGCGGGGGACGCGCTCCTCCGGACCCTCACGGCCGCCCTCGCGGCCGGCCGCCAAACCCGGAAGTGAGGCCGGCGTGGACGACGATAGATACTTCAAGACGGCCCTTGCCGTCGTGCTCGTCTTCGTGGCCGGCATCGTCCTGAAGCTGGCCCGGCCGGTCCTCATCCCGTTCATCCTGGCCGTCTTCCTCTCCTACATCGTCGACCCGGCGTTGACCCTCCTGACCAAGTGCCGCTGCCCCCATCCGGGCGCCGTGGCCATCGTCCTCTTGCTGATGTTCGTCTTTCTCTGTCTGGCCGGTGTTCTCGTCTACACGAGCGGCAAAGCCTTCGTGACGGAGCTGCCGAAATACCAGGACCGGCTGGCCGATCTCGGCCGCGTCCTGGAGAAGGGGATCGGCCCGTTCAAGGTCGACGTCTCAGCGGCCCTCGGGAGCCTCGAGGTCGAAAAGATCGGGGGCTTCGTCCTCAAGGCCATCGGCCCGTTCTTCGGTATCCTCGGCAAGCTCTTCCTGGTCTTTCTCTTCCTCGTCTTTATCGTCGCCGGGCGCGGCCGGGCGGAAGCGAAGATCCCCAAAGCGCTCGGCGACGGGCGCGCCGGCCGCATCCACGGCATCATCGATCGCATCAACGTCCAGATCCGGAAGTACCTGGTCATCAAGACGGCCGTCAGCCTCGCCAACGGCGTGATGGTCTGGATCGTTTTGAAGGCCTTCGGCGTCGATTTCGCGGCCCTCTTCGGCCTGCTGGCGTTCTTCCTCAACTTCATCCCAAACATCGGCTCGTTCCTGGCCATGGCCCTCCGGGTCGGCTTCACTTACTTTCAGTTCGGGGATTTCTGGACGCCTTTCTGGGTCTTCGCCATCACCGAGGGACTCGACGCGATCCTGGGCAACTACATCGAGCCGCGCGTCATGGGCAAGGGGTTGGGGCTCAGCCCGCTTCTCGTCTTCTTCTCGCTGCTCTTTTGGGGCTGGCTCTGGGGGATCCCGGGCATGATCCTGTCGGTGCCGTTGACGGCCGTCGTCCGGATCGTCTGTCAGAACGTGCCGTCCCTCCGTCCGGTCGCCGTCCTGATGGGGCCTTGACGGGCGTGCGCGCCGGGGTTCAGGGCAGGACGAGGTCGTCGGCTTCGATGACAAAGGCCTCGGGCGAGATCCTCTTGATCTTCCGTCCGAAGAAGGACTTGAGGGCCTTCTCGGCGGCGGCCTGTTCGGCGGTCTTCTTCGACGCCCCCTTCGACCGTCCCAGCGTCCTGTCCCCGAGGCGGACCTCGATGACGAAGGTGCGGTCGTGGGCCGGGCCCTTTTCCGAGATCAGGCGGTACGCGGGCGCGGGGAGCCCGGCTTTCTGGCAGATCTCCTGGAGCGCGGACTTGGCGTTGTTGATCGTCTGCGTACCCGATCGGATGGGCTTGCGGGACGCCTCGAGCAGCCCGCAGACGAATGTCCTGGCCGCATCGAATCCGCCGTCCAGGTAGAGCGCGCCCGTCAGGGCCTCGAACGCTCCGGCCAGGATCGAGATCTTCTTCCGGCCGCCGCCCTTGTCCTCGCCCCGGCCGAGCCGGATGGTCTTGTCGAGCTTGATCCCCCGGGCCAGCTGGGCCAGGGCCAGGGTGCTCGTGGCCGCGGCCTTGAGCTTCGACAGCTCGCCCTCGTTCCTCTCCGGAAAAGCCCGGAGGAAGAACTCGGCGGCGATGAGGCCGACGACCGAATCGCCCAGGAATTCGAGCTGCTCGTTGTCCTCGGGCGAATCCGGTGTGGACTCATAGGCGTGGGAGCTGTGGGTCAGGGCCTTGGCCAGCAGGCCCCTGTCCTTGAAGACATGGCCGACGGCCTTTTCCAGGCGGTCGATCTTCTTCGGGTCCGAGGTCATGGGTGTCCCGCCGGGCTCCCGCCTTCGAACGGGTAGACGATCCGGCCGCCGACGATGGTCATGACCGGCCGCGCCCCGGAGCTTCCAGCCGTGGAAGGGCGTGTTGCGGCCCTTGGATTCGAACCGGTCCTTATCGACGGTGACCCGCAGGTCCGGATCGAGGACGGTCAGGTCGGCATCGGCCCCGACGGCGATCCGTCCTTTCCGCGCGAGGCCGAGCAGCCGGGCCGGATTCGCCGAGAGGAGATCGACGAACCGTCCGAGCGAAATGATCCCCGCGGCGACGAAGCGGTCGAGCACCAGGGAAACCGCCGTTTCGAGACCGACGATGCCGAAGGGGGCCTCGAGGAGACCCCGGGCCTTCTCGGCGGGCGTGTGAGGGGCGTGGTCGGTGGCGATGGCGTCGATGACGCCCGTCCGCAGGGCTTCGACCAGGGCGGCGACGTCGGAGGCCGACCGCAGGGGCGGGTTCATCTTGTGATCGGGATCCCCGGAGCCCAGGGAGTCCTCGGTGAGGAGGAGGTGGTGCGGCGTCGCTTCGGCGGAGACCCGGACGCCGGCCCGCCGGGCTGCGGCGAGAGCGGCCGTCGCCCCGGCCGTGGAAACGTGGGCGATGTGGATCCGGGCCCCCGAACCCTTGGCCAGGGCGATGTCGCGGGCGACCATGATGTCCTCCGCGGCCGGCGGGAATGCCGGGCACGCCGAGGCGGGCCGCGACGGGGCCCTCGTTGACGACGCCGTTCGCGGCCAGCGAGCGGAGCTCGCAGTGGTCGATGACGAGGCTCCCGGCCGCCTCCGCCTCTTCCAGGGCCCGGCGCATGATCGGGTCCGATTCGACCGGCCGTCCGTCGTCCGAGAAGGCGATGGCCCCGGCCGCGACGAGGTCGCGGATGTCGACGAGTTCCTCGCCGGCCGAGCCGCGGGTGACGGCCGCAATGGGCAGGACGTTGGCCAGACCGGCCCGGCGGGCCTCGGCCAGGATCCATTCGGTCGTCTCGCGCCGGTCATTGACGGGGCGGGTGTTGGGCATGGCGCAGACCGTCGTGAAGCCGCCGCGGACGGCGGCCCGGACGCCGGTCCGGATGGTCTCCTTGGCTTCGTACCCGGGCTCCCGCAGATGGACGTGCATATCGATGAGACCGGGGACGATGACGAGGCCGCGGCAGTCGACCGTCCGGGCCGCAGCTGCGTCGATCGACGGACCGACCGCCGCGATCCGCCCGCCGTCGAGGAGGACATCGAGGAGGCTGTCGAGCCCTTCCGACGGGCAGACGACGCGGGCGCCGCGAAGGAGGATCACCGGGTCCCCGCCCGCCCGATGCGGACCGGCTCGGCGATGAAGATCTCCTCGCTGCCGTCGGTCTCCTTGAGGCGGACCCGGACGCGCTCGCGGTGGGAGGTGGGCAGGACCTTGCCGACGTAATCGGGGCGGATGGGCAGCTCCCGGTGGCCCCGGTCGACGAGAACGATGAGCTGGACCGACTGGGGCCGGCCCCGCTCGACGAGGGCGTCCATGGCGGCCCTCATGGTCCGGCCGGTCATCAGGACGTCGTCGACGAGTAGGACGTTCCGCTTGACGATCGGGAAGCCCAGCCCGGCGGCATAGAGAATGTCTTTTTTCGGCCGGACGGGGCCGTCGTCCCTATGGGGGGTGTAGTCGAGAAGCCCGACGGGGATGTCGACGCCCTCGAGGTCCTTGATCAGGCGGGCGAGACGCTTGCCGATGGCCAGGCCCCGGGGCTTGACGGCGACGATCACCAGGTTCTTGAGGTTCCTGTTCCTCTCGATGATCTCGGTGGCCATGCGGGCCAGGACCCGGCGGATCTTGGTGGCGTCCATGATGCGGGCTTTGGTCTTCTCAACCATGTCAGGGCTCCTGTAGGGTGATTTCCGCCTCTTGAAAATGCCCGAACCCCGGCGAAATGTCAACCCCGGCGGGCGAACCAGGCCCGGGCCGTCTCGATGTCCCGACGGATGCCGGCGGCCAGGGCCTCGGCGCCGGGGAAGGCCCGCGGCTTCCTGAGCCTGCGGAGCAGGCGGACGGTGATCTCGGATCCGTAGAGCGATCCGCTGTAATCGAGGAGGAGGGTCTCGACGGTCAGCGGGTTGGGGCCGAAAGTCGGATTCGTGCCGATGCTGGTCACCGAGGGATGGGCCGTGCCGCCGCGGACGGTCTCGCTGATGTAGATGCCCTCGGGCAGGATCTCGTTAGGGGTATCGATGTTGGCCGTCGGGTAGCCGAGGAGGCGGCCGCGCTTCTTCCCCGGGACGACCCTGCCGGTGATCTCGTAGGGACGCCCGAGCCGTCGGGCCGCCTCCTCGACCCGGCCCCCGGCGAGGAGCGAGCGCACGGCCGTCGAGCTGACCGTCCGGCCGCCGAGGACGGCCGGGGCCACGGCGTGGACGCCGAGACCGGCCGCGCGCCCGAGCCGCCGCAGGAGGGCGACGTCGCCACGGCGGTCGTGGCCGAACCGGAAGCCCCGGCCGACGACCACCTCCCGGGCTCCGAGCGTGTCCCGCAGAACGCCCTGGACGAAGGCCGGGGAGCCGAGACCGGCGAAGGGCCGGTCGAAGGGGATGACGACCACGGCATCGACACAGGTGCCGCTCAGCCGGGCCAGCCGCTGGTCGGGTGTGTCGATCATCCGGACCGACCGCTTGCCGAGGGCCCGTTCGGGATGAGGCTCGAAGGTCAGGATGAGAGACCGCAGGCCCCGCCGGCGGGACAGGCGGCAGAGATGGGCCAGGATCCTCCGGTGGCCAAGATGGAGGCCGTCGAAGTTCCCCACGGCCACAGCGGCAGGGAGGGGACGGAGGCGGCGATCGTCGAGGCCGCGGAAGACGACCATGCCCTACATCTTCACGAGGTCGGCCTTCTTCAGATAGGCCAGCTTGAGCTGATCGAGGACGCCGTCGAGGAACTTCTGCTCCTCGCCCTCGAGGTTGCCCTTGGTCCGGTCCTTGAGCAGGTCGAGGAGGTCGATGTTCCGCTTGGCCAGGACGAGGTTCTCGCCGCGCTCGCCCGTCACCGGGTCCTCGACCAGGCCGAGCTGGACGAGGGCCGGAAAGTAGAGGAGGATGACGATGGAGCTGAATTCGAGGGGCGGGACGAACTCCGGGCCGCCGGGCCCGCCGCTTCCGTCGTCGGGCTTGGGGTCGTTCGAGGTCATAAGCGGGCTCCTTTAGCTCGCGGTCCGGGTCGATGTCTTGCGCAGGACCAGAGCGGCCTTGATGAATTCGTCGAGGTCGCCGTCGAGGACGCGGTCCGTATCGCCCGTCTCCGCCCGGGTCCGCAGGTCCTTGATCATCCGGTAAGGATGGAGGACGTAGGAGCGGATCTGGTTCCCCCAGGCGATGTCGGACTTGGCGTCCTCGAGCTTCTCCAGCTTGGCGTTCTTCTTCAGCTTCTCGAGCTCGTAGAGGCGGGCCTTGAGGACCTTCATGGCCGAGGCCTTGTTCTTGTGTTGGGAACGCTCGCTCTGGCACTGGACGACGATGCCCGTCGGGACGTGGGTGATGCGGACGGCCGAGTCCGTGGTGTTGACGTGCTGGCCGCCCTTGCCGCCCGAGCGGTAGGTATCGATCTTAAGATCGTCCGGGTTGATGCCGACCTCGATGTCCTCGTCGACCTCGGGATAGGCGAAGACGGCCGCGAAGGACGTGTGCCGCCTTTTGGCCGCGTCGAACGGGGAGATGCGGACGAGCCGGTGGACCCCCGTTTCCTGGCTGAGATTGCCGAAGGCGTAATCGCCCTCGAAGCGGATGGTGGCGCTCTTGAGCCCCGCTTCCTCCCCCGGCTGGTGGTCGAGGACCTCGGCTTTGAAGCCCTTGCGCTCGGCATAGCGCAGGTACATCCGGAGGAGCATCTGGGCCCAATCCTGGGACTCCGTGCCGCCGGCGCCCGGATGGACGGTCAGGATGGCGTTGCGCGGGTCGTCCTCGTCATAGAACAGGGCCCGGAGCTCGGCCTCCTGGAGGTCGTTCTCGAACCGGACGATGGCCGTGTCGATGTCGGCCTGGACGCTCTCACCCTCGGCAGCGAGCTCGGTCAGAACCTCGAGCTCTTCCTTGTGGCCGAGGATGCGCTTGAAGAACAGGAGCTCCTTCTCCAGGAGCTTCTTCTTCTGCTGGAGGGCCTGGGAGGCCTTCTGGTCCTGCCAGACCTCTGGCAAGGCCAGCTTGACGTTCAGGGTCTCGAGTTCGGCCTTCTTGTGATCGAGGTCAAAGAAAACCTCGGACCTCTTCGACTTTCGCGAAGAGGCCGGCCAGGCGGGACTTGAGGTCTTCGGAAGTGCGGTCGATAGGGGGCATGGGTCTGTTGTTCCTTGTCAGTCGTGGACGATCTGGTAGTCGGTCTTCTTGCCGGCCGCGGCGTTCAGCTTGGCCAGCAGGTCGACGGCCTGGTCCCTGGACTTGTAGCCGCCGAGGCGGACGCGGTACCAAGTCTTTGTGCTCGTCGCCCGGGGCGAGAGGGAGGTCGTGTATCCCTGTTTCTTATATTTGTCCGCGAAGGCCTGGGCCTGGGTCTTGTCGGTGAAGGCGGCCAGCTGGACGTAATAGAGGCCGCTTCCGGCTGGAGCTTTCGTCACCGGGGTCTTGTCGACGGCCGTCTCCTTCGGCTGGAGCTTGGCCGGCGCCGGGGATGAGGCCGGAGGCGGCTGGGACGCGGCGGTGTCCGGAGGGGCTGACGTCACGTTCCCGGACGCGGTCTCGGACGCGGTCGGCTTGACCGAGGGCTCCTTGATGGGCTCGGGGATCTGCTGGGTGACGATCTGGGTCGGCGTCGCGACGGAGGCCTGCTTCTTGCCGACCGAGACGCCGAGCAGGAAAATGAACACCCCGAGGGCGAGAACGCCCAGGAAAATGACGACGAGCAGGGTGCTCGAGACCTGGATCTCGCGGAAATCTTTGTTGGCCATCAGCTCTGCTTTTTCTCCTGGGTTTTATCGTACCCGAAAGCCTTCAGGAATTCCATAGGCAGGGGGAAGACGATGGTCGAGTTCTTTTCTGTGGCGATCTCGGTCAGCGTGCTCAGGAAGCGGAGCTGGAGCGTCTGGGGGTTCCTCGAGATGATGTCGGCGGCCTGGAGCAATTTGTCGGCGGCCTGGAATTCGCCGTCGGCGTGGATGACCTTGGCCCGCCGCTCGCGCTCGGCTTCGGCCTGCTTGGCGATGGCCCGGATCATGTTCTCCGGCAGGTCGACCTGCTTCATCTCGACGAGCTGGACCTTGATGCCCCAGGGGTCGGTGTGCTGCTCGATGATCTCCTGGAGGCGTATGTTCAGCTTTTCCCGCTCGGACAGCAGGTCGTCGAGCGGGACCTGCCCGAGAAGACTGCGCAAGGTCGTCTGGGCCAGCTGGGAGGTCGCGTAGCCGTAATCTGCGACCTCGATCACGCACTTGAGCGGATCGATGACCTTGAAATAGAGCACGGCGTTGACTTTGACCGTGACGTTGTCCTTGGTGATGACGTCCTGCGGCGGGATGTCCATGGTGATGGTACGGATGCTGATGCGGACGATGCGGTCGATGGGGGAGAAAACCAGGATGAGGCCCGGGCCCCTTGGGCTGGGGCAGGACCCGGCCGAGCCGGAAGATGACGCCGCGCTCGTACTCCCGCAGGACCTTGATCGAGTTGAGGATGTAAAGAACGATCAGACCGACGACGACGATAGGGGCCGTTAAAAGGTTCATGTTCTTCTCCTTGCCGAGGCCGCCGGGCCCCGCTAAAATTGTCGGCTCAGACTTTGCCGACCCGTATTTTCAGGCCTTCGAGAACCTCGATGACCTTGACTTTCTCGCCGGCGCGGACGGTCCCGTCGGCTTCTGCCTGCCAGAGCTCGCCGTGGACGAACACCCGGCCGGTGGGGGAGAGGTCGGTCCGGGCCGTGCCGGTCTCTCCGATCATGCCTTCGCGCCCCGTCATCGGCCGGCGGCGATGGGCCTTGAAAACCAGGCTGAGCAGGAACAGGACGATCAGGGACACGGCCAGGACGACCGGCAGGACGTAGCTCAGGCTGGGCCGGAGCTCGGTGATGGGGGCTTTGATGAGCATGAGCGAACCGATGATCATGGCGGCGATCCCTCCGACGGCCAGCATGCCGAAGCTCTGGACCTTGATCTCCAGGATGAACAGGATGACGGACAGGACGATGAGGGCCAGGCCGACGTAGTTGATGGGCAGGATCTGGAAGGCGAAGACGGCCAGGAGCAGGGAGATGCCGCCCAGGACGCCGGGCAGGATGGCCCCCGGGTGGGAGAACTCGAAGTAGAGCCCGAGGAGTCCGATCAGGAGAAGGATGAAGGCCAGGTTCGGGTTGGCGATGGTCAGGAGGAACCTCTGCCGAAAAGTCATCGGCCAATCGGCCGCGGGCTTGCCGGCCAGGGCCAGGGTCCGCTCCACGCCGTCGAACCGGCGGATCGTCCGGCCGTCGAGCCGGGCTGCGATCTCCTCTTCGGAGGAGGCGATGAAGTCGACCAATCCGCCGTCCAGGGCCTCCTTCTCCGTGTAGGACAGGCTCTTGCGGACCGCGTCCTCGGCCATGCGGACGTTGCGGCCGCGCTTCTCGGCGAGCGACCGCATGTAGGCGGCCGCGTCGTTGGTGACCTTCTCCTCCATCGTCTTGTCCATGGCCTGGCCGGTGAACGAAAGGGAGACCGGGTGGGCCGAGCCCGTGCTCGTGCCCGGGGCCATGACGAAGACGTCGCAGGCCATGGCGATGAAGAAGCCCGCCGACGCGGCCCGGGACCCGCTGGGACCGACGAACGCGGCCACCGGCGTTTTGGCGTTGACGACCGCCTCGATGATCTGGCGCATCGACGTGTCGAGCCCGCCCGGCGTGTCGAGAGTCAGGACGACGAGGTCGACGACCTCGCGGTCGGCCCTCTCCAGGGACCGGACGATGTATTCGGAGGTCACCGGGTGGATGGGCGCGTCGACCCTGATCCTGATCACGGCGGCGGACGCGAGGACGGGCGCCAGGAGGATCCAAGCGGCGAGGATGCGGCCTTTCACGGTGCCTTCATTATAAGAAGCCGGGCCGGCCAAGTCAATCGCCGCCCACCCCGCATGTTGGGGCTTGACTTTTTATTATCAATAATCTAATTATAGTAATCGCGCTTTCGTAAGGAGTGACTTCGATGATCAAGAACGATATCGCCTTGGCGATCGAGAAGAAGACCGATTTCAACAGGGCCAAAGCCCTGTCGATCGTCGAAGCCGTTCTGGAGTCGCTCAAGACCGGCCTCGCGGGCAGGGAAAAGGTCGAGATCCGCGGGTTCGGGAGCTTCAAGGTCGTGGCCAAGAAGACCGGCTTCGGCCGCGACATCCGCCGTCAGAAACAGATCCGCATCGAGAAGGGCCAGAGGATCAAGTTCCGTCCCGGGCAGGAGCTGAAGACCCTGCTCTCCAAGCCCAAGTCTGCCTGACCTCAAGACGGGGTCAAGCTTAAACTCTTAGAGTTTTCCGAGCTCTTCAGATATTTCCCAGCACCGCTCCTCCGGGTCACTCCGGGGCGGTGCTGATGGTCGCTCCTAAGAATGCGCTCCCTGCCGTAGGTTTGACCCTCTCTTTTGCTCGGCGTCGCGGACGAGCTGGGCGTACAGACGCTCCGTCTGCTCGACCGTCCCGGCCAGCGTTCCCGAAGTGTCCACCTCGTAGTCGGCGTGCTTGAGCTTGTCCCGGACCGGCATCTGCGCTCCGATCTTCCGCCGGGCCTCGGCCGGGCCGATGCCGTCCCGCTCGCGCAGGCGCCGGATCTGGTCGGCCTTGCGGCAATGGACGACGACCATCCGGTCGAAGTGCCTGCCGTACCCCGCTTCGACGATCAGGGCGGCCTCGACGACGAAAATGCGGACGCGGCCCTCGCGCTCGAGCCGGCGGACCGTCCGTTCCTGATCGGCCAGGACGAGGGGGTGGACGAGCCTGTCCATGAACCGGCGGGCGGCCGGATCGGAGAAGACGAGGCGTCCCAGGGCGGCCCGGTCGATCGTCCGGTCGGCCCGGAGGATGCCCGGACCGAAATGGGCCACCACTTTCTTCCAGGCGGTCCGGCGCGGCCGCATCAGGTCATGGGCCGCCGCATCGGCGAAATAAAGGGTACAGCCTTTCTCGGCGAGGAGACGGGCGACGACGGATTTGCCGCAGGCGATCCCTCCGGTCAGGGCGACGCGGAGGACGCTATTTCTTCTTGGCCGCCCTTTTGACCGGGACGATCTGGAACATGTCATCGCTGAACCGCACGGCGACGCCCTGGCGCTTCGATTTCTTGTCGGGCTTCTCCAGGCGGACGGTGATGCCGCCGATGCGCATCTTGAGCCTCTTGCCGTCGGCGAGCTTCTCCGGCAGCTCGATAAAGAGGTTGAGCTTGGAGCCGACCACCACGCCGGAATCGAGGGTGAAATAGGCCCCGCCGGAGGAGATGTTCTCGAGGAGGGTCGCCTCCTTGAACTTGGCGCCGTCGGCGAGGCTGCCCTCGATCAGGGTGTCGAGGGGGAAGTCGAACCGCCATTCGCGGCGGCGGTTGATCTCGAGCTCGTCGGGGATGTCCTTGGTCTTCTTCTTGGGAGCGGCTGTCTTTTTCATGGCGTCCTCGATTTGTTGCTTTAAAAGAGGGCCGAATTGATGGCGTAGAGCGCCAGCTGAAGACGGCTGTGGGTGTCGAGCTTGGCGTAGATGCTCTTGATATGGGACCTGACCGTGTTCTTGCTGATGAACATGAGCTCGGCGATCTCGTCGTTGCTCTTGCCCTGGCCGATGAGGCGCAGGACCTGGAACTCCGTCGGGGTGAGCTGATCGAGGGTCTTTTCCTTGAGCTCGCGGCCGACCACGGAGATGATGCGGTCCATGATGCTGGACATCTTGTCGCGGGGCAGCCAGATCTCGCCCTTGTGGACGGCCCGGACGGCCTCCGGCAGCTGGGACGAGGCGTCGTTGAGGTCGAAGTAGCCCCGGGCCCCGGCGTTGATGAGGTTGACGATCTCCTCGTGGGCCGGGATGCTGCCCATCAGCAGCAGCTCCGAGCGGCCCTGCGTCTTGGCCATCTCGCGGATGGCCTTGCAGATCTCGCGGAGGTTGGGCAGGGCCTCCATGTGGGCGAAGAGGATGACCTGGGGTTTCAGCTTCCGGATCGAGTCCATGAACGACTCGATCGTGTTCTTCTCGATGTTCAGGATCTCCAGGTCCGTGTCCGACTCCAGCGCCCGCAGGATGCCGGAGAGGATGATGTCGGACGGGCAGAAGACGAGGAGGGTGATCTTCGATTCGGCCGTCGCGGGGATCTTCTTTTTCTCCATGCTTGTCTCGGTCCCTCTCGGAAATGTTTAAGCTGGACCGAATGATAGTCAATCCCCGGGGGCTTGTCAAGGCGGGGGGGTGAGGGGGGGTGAGAGGGGAGGTGATGCGGGCCGCCGGACGTCAGGCCGGGGGGGCGCTGTTCGGATGGAGGCGGAAGCCGCGGTCGAGCCGGACGACGAGGAACTGCGTCTTGTCGGCCTTCTCCTCCAGCCGGACGTAGACGACCGCGCCGGACAGGACCATCCGCAAGGGGCTCTCGAGGATCAGGGTCCGAGGGATGTCCAGGAACAGGGTGACCCGGGAATCGATCATGAGCCGGGCCTTGAGGCGCACGGACACCTCCTGGGCGCTGATGCCGCAGACCGAGGTCCGCTCCTCGAATTTCCGCCCCGTCGCGTCGAGGCCCTTGACCAAGGCCGGAAGAGAGAGCTCGAAGGAGCGCTCCCTCTTCGCGGCCTTGGGCACGCCTTGCACGGAGGTGTCATGAAGAAGCTTCGCCGTTTCCATCTCGCCCGGCATTTTCACAGGTCCTGGCCCATGCAGCAATCGCTCTTGATGGGGAATCGAGGGGTCATATTCCGGCCCGGCGTCTCACCGCCAGAGGCTAGGCGTCCTGACCATCGCCGGAACCCCGCCACGGCCGTTCAGGCGGCGTCTCCCTGGATGATATAGCGGGACTCGAGACGGATGGCGACCTGGGGGGCCGCCCCGTTCCCTTCGGCGGCGTCGACGTCGACGATCGTCCCCTTGACCACGAGGGTCAGGCTCCGGCCCTCCCCGAGCTTGGGCGGAAGGGCGATCGAGAGCTTCAGCCGGGAACCCAGCGCGACCGGGCTCCAGAGAGGGAACACGGCGCCCTGGTGGCTCATGAACGCGAGCATCGTGTCCTCGCGGAAGAAGGTCCCCTCGGGGTCGGGCCCTTCGACGCTCATGGGCAGGGACAGCTTGAAGCCCCGCTCGGCGGGGCGGTGGCGGAGAGGTCTGGTCTCCCAGGAGATCCTGCTCAGCATTACGACTTCCTTTTCCTCTGAAACTTGGCGGGACCAGCATCCCATGGCCTTCCGGGGCCGGTCAATCACCCCTAAAGGTGAAGAGGCGGGGGATATTGTCCGCGCGCCTCGCGGCCGGTCCGTTTCCTTGACAATTCCGGGGGCCGCCGCTAGAATCGTAAAACGCTCAAACTCAAGGAGATGACGTGAAAGACGCAGAACGCCAGGTCAAGAGAATCACGGCGAAGAGCGAGGACTTTTCGAAGTGGTACGTCGAGATCGTCCAGAAGGCCGAGCTCGCGGATTATACGCCCATGAAGGGCATGATGGTCATCCGGCCCCACGGCTACGCCGTCTGGGAGAATATCCAGAAGGCCCTCGACCTCCGCATCAAGGCCGCCGGCCACGTCAACGCCTATTTCCCCCTGTTCATCCCCGAAAGCTTCCTCAAGAAGGAAGCCGAGCACGTCCAGGGCTTTTCGCCGGAAGTCGCCTGGGTGACGGTCGGCGGCAAGGAGGAGCTCGAGGAGCGGCTGGCCGTCCGGCCGACCTCGGAGGCCATCATCGGGCACATGTACGCCAAGTGGATCAAGTCCTGGCGGGACCTGCCCGTCCTGGTCAATCAGTGGGCCAATATCGTCCGCTGGGAGAAGGTCACCCGGCCGTTCCTGCGGACGACCGAATTCCTCTGGCAGGAAGGCCACACCTGCCACGAGACGGCCGAGGAGGGCGAGGCCGAGACGCTGGCCATTCTCGAGCTCTACCGGGAGTTCTGCGAGACCGAGCTGGCCGTCCCCGTGCTCACGGGCCGGAAGTCCCTGAGCGAGAAGTTCGCCGGCGCGTCCATGACCTACGCCCTCGAGGCCCTCATGTCCGACGGCAAGGCGCTCCAGATGGGGACGTCCCACAACCTCGGCCAGCACTTCTCGAAGGCGTTCGACATCAAGTTCGAGGATCGCAACCAGACCCTCCAGTACGTCTGGCAGACGTCCTGGGGCATGACCACGCGGACGATCGGCGCCCTGATCATGGTCCACGGCGACGATTCGGGCCTGCGCTTCCCGCCCCGCATCGCGCCCGTCCAGGTCATGGTCGTACCCATCTCCATCGGCGACTGGAAGGAGACCGTGCTTCCGGCCGCCGCGGCCGCCGTCGAAGGCCTGCGGCGGGCCGGCCTTCGGGCCGCCATCGACGCCCGTGAAGAGTCGACGCCGGGCTGGAAGTTCTCCGAATACGAGATGAGAGGCGTGCCCCTGCGGATCGAGATCGGGCCTCGCGACGTCAAGGCCGGCCAGGCCGTCCTCGTCCGCCGCGATACGAAGGCCAAGGAGACGGTGCCGCTGGCGTCCCTCGGCGCCCGCGTCCCGGCGCTCCTCGACGAGATCCAGGCCGGGCTCCTGGCCCAGGCCCGGGCCTTCCTCGAAGCGAACATCCGCGAAGCCGACGACTACGCCCGTTTCAAGGATATCCTCGAGAACCAGCGCGGCTTCGTCCGGGCCCCCTGGTGCGGCGACGAGGCCTGCGAAGCCCGGATCAAGGCCGAGACCATGGCCACGATCCGGGTCATTCCGCTCGACGACAGGCAAGCCGCGACCGACAAGCCCTGCATGGCCTGCGGCGCCAAAGGCCAGGCCCTGGCCTATTTCGCCCGCTCGTACTGAAAGGGGGAGGCCCCCCGGTGGACAGCGACCGCGCCCGGGAACGGCGGCTGATGACGGATTCCCAGATCCGCGCCCGGGGGGTCCGCGATCCGCGCGTGCTGGCCGCGCTGGCCAAGGTCCCGCGTCACCTCTTCGTCCCCGAAGGCCTGCGGGTCCAGGCCTACGCCGATGAGCCCCTGCCTATCGGCCATGGCCAGACCATCTCCCAGCCCTACATCGTCGCCTACATGACGGAGGCGCTGGCCCTTCGCGGCGGGGAAAAGGTCCTCGAGATCGGCACCGGGTCGGGCTACCAGACCGCCGTCCTGGCCGAGCTCGCCGGCGAGGTCTGGACGATCGAGATCGTCGAACCGCTCGCCCGGCAGGCCCGCGCCCTTCTCGATGGGCTCGGCTACGCGAACATCCGCTACCGGCACGGCGACGGCTCGGCGGGCTGGCCCGGGGAAGGGCCCTTCGATGCGATCATCGTCACCGCGGCCGCGCCGGTCATGCCGGCGGCCCTCGAGGACCAGCTGGGGGTGGGTGGCCGCCTGATCGTCCCCGTGGGAACGGACCTCCAAGAGCTCTACCTTCGTCCGCCGAACGGCCCGGGGGATCGAGAGGGACAGGCTGCTGGGCGTCCGCTTCGTGCCCCTGGTCAGGGCGTCCTGACGGGGCCGGCGGCCGGCCTCACTTCTTCTCGCCGTAATAGACGATCTTGGGCGGCTTCTTGGGATCCTGGCCGTAGAAGAAAAGCCACTTGTCGTGGCTCTCCTGGTCGTTGTAGATCTTGACCGACCTGTTGTTCGAGGAGCTGACGACGCCGATGATCTGCGGGTTCTTGATGGCCGGCAGGACACGTTCCGGCGCGACCAGGATCTCCTGGGCCGATTCGCGGCCCGAGGGGGCCCGGCCCGCATTCAGGATGACGTTCCACTCGCCGTCGGGACCGAGGGGGTCCCGGTAGAGGCGGCGGATGCATTTCTTGTCGAGGAGCTCCTTCAGGCTGGCCGGGTAGCGGCCGGGGTTCTTCTGGACGTAGATGCGCACGGCCTCGACGTACTGCCGGCCGCGGAAGATGAGCTCCTCCTCATCTTCCCGCTGCTGCTCGGTCTGCCAGACGGGTACGGCGATGAGGAGTCCCAGCGTTAAGACGAAGACGGCCATCATCAGGATGATGAGGACATAGCCCGGAGGCCCGGGCCGCTCACCAGGTGTTGTAGGGCGTGCCATCGAGCTGCGACTTCTCTTCCGATCCGGACTTGACGTCGATGACCCCGGGGATCTCGTTGAGCAGCGGGTCCTCGGGGGACGGCAGCTCGCGGACCTCGACCCAGGTCGTGGACTCGCGGGTGAACGGATCGACCGGGATGGTCCGGAGGTAGCTGTCCTGGACGAGGGCCTGGAGGGAGGCCGGGTACTTGCCCTTGTCCTGGGCATACTGGTCGATGAGCCGGCGCAGGATGAACAGGTTCTCCTTGAGCACGGCCTCGCGGGCCTTGATCGTGGCCGACTTGTACTGGGGCAGGCCCAGTCCGACCAGCAGGCCGATGATGCTCAGGACGATGATGAGCTCGATCAGCGTGAAGCCGGACTCACCAGTCCTTGTACTTGGTCCCGTCGAGCGCCACGGCCGGACTCTTCGTGTAGACATCGTACACATTCTCCTCTCCCCAGACGTCCGAATCGAAGTCATCCTGATAGGACCTCAGACCCCAGTCGGTCGAGTTGGTCATGGGGTCCTTGGGGATGCGGCGGAGGAACTTGACGGTCTTCCGGCTTCCCGCCGTGCCCTTGGCTTCCTTGTCCTGGACGTCGACGCCCTTGACCAGGACCTCCAGCGTGGGGGGATAGCCCTCGGTGTCCTCGTCGACCTCGATCTTCTTCTCGTCGGCGAGCTTTTTGTAGGCGTCGATGGCCTCGCGCATCAGCCGCAGGGCGCGCTGGAGCTCGATCTCGTTCTGCCGCTTGAGGGCGGTCTTGCCGAGGGGCAGGGCGGACATGGCCAGGATGGCCACGAGCGCCAGCGTGACGATCATCTCCGCGATGGTGAAACCCGGACGGTCGTGTGAGCGGAACATCTTCGCCTCGGGCCGCGGCCCGTCTGGCCGGCCCTCACTGGATTATAGGCCAACGGCCGGATAAATCAAAACCGGCCGCGGCCGCCCCGGCGGTCCGGACCGTGCTCGCGGGACTGGGGGCGCGGGGCCGGGGGACGGGGGGTCGAATCGGGATTCTCGCCGCCGCCCTCCTCGCAGGCCTTCTTGCTCAGGCGCATCTTGTTGTCGGCCGGGTCGATGCTGACGACCTTGACCGTGACCGTGTCGCCCAGATGGAGGACGTCGTGGATGCTGTTGATCCGGTAGGGCGCGACCTCCGAGATGTGCAGAAGCCCGACCAGGTTGGGCATGATCTCGACGAAGGCGCCGTATTCCTCGAGCCGGACGACCTTGCCGGTGTAGATCTTGCCCAACTCGGCCTCGGCCGTGAGGTCGAGGATCATCTGCTTGGCCGCCTCGGCGGCGGACATGTCGGTCGAGGCGATGAGGATCCTGCCGTCATCCTCGATGTCGATCTTGGCCCCGGTCTGGCTGATGATCTTCTTGATGATCTTGCCGGCGGGTCCGATGACATCGCCGAGCTTTTCCGGATTGATGTTGAGGATGAGGATCCGCGGGGCGATAGACGGAGATGTCCGGCCGGGGCTGGGCGATGGCTTCCTTCATCCTGGCCAGGACCTTGAGCCGGGCGGCCTTGGACTTGGCCATGATCTCGTGGAGCATCGGCAGGGTGACGCAGGGGATCTTGAGGTCGAGCTGGATGGCCGTGACCCCCTTCTCCGTCCCGGCCATCTTGAAGTCCATGTCGCCGAAGTGGTCCTCGAGGCCGGCGATGTCGGTCAGGATGGCGTAGCCGTCGGGGCCCGTGACCAGGCCCATGGCGATGCCGGCGACGATCATCTTCAGCGGGACGCCGGCGTCCATCAAGGCCAGAACGCCGCCGCAGACGGAGGCCTGCGAGGAGGAGCCGTTGCTCTCCAGGATGTCCGAGACGATGCGGATGGTGTAGGGGAAGGTGTCCATGTCGGGGATGGCCGGGAGGATCGATTTCTCGGCCAGCGCGCCGTGCCCGATCTCGCGGCGCCCGGGACCCCGCAAGAAGCCCACCTCGCCGACCGAGAAGGGCGGGAAGTTGTAATGGAGCATGAACCGCTTTTTCGATCCCTCGCCCAAGCTGTCGAGCCGTTGAGCATCATCGAAGGTGCCCAGGGTGACGGTGGCCAGGGCCTGGGTCTCGCCGCGGGTGAACAGGGCCGAGCCGTGGGTCCGGGTCAGGAGGCCGACTTCGCTCGTGATCGGACGGATGTCGTCGAAGCCCCGGCCGTCGGTTCGCAGGTTCTTCTTGAGGACGAGCTCGCGGAAGAGCTTCTCCTCGAGCTTGGTAGAAGGCCTCCTTGGTCAGGAGCCTATCCTCGATGTCCTCTTCGGGGACCTTGGCCAGGGCGGCCTCGCGGACCGCTTTGAGGGCGAGTTCGTTGGCCTTCTTGCCCCGGACCTGCATGGCCTCGAGGAGGGCGGGTCCGTGCTCGCGCTCGACCTGGGCCAGCTTTTCCGGATCCAGGGATTTGGCGGCGAATTCGCGCTTCTTGATGCCGAGGCGCGCGAAGAGCTCTTTCTGGGCCCGGATGATCTGCTGGTTCGTCTCGTGGGCCAGGGCCAGTCCTTCGAGGACCTTCTCCTCGTCGATCTCCTGGGCCCCGGCTTCGATCATGATGATGCCGCTCTCATTGCTGACGACGGTCATGTTGAGCGGGCTGCGGTCGAGCTCCTTGTCGGTCGGATTGACGACGTAGACGCCGTCGACGAGGCCGACCTTGACCGCGCCGAGGGGCGTCGTGAAGGGGATATCGGAAAAGTAGAGAGCGGCCGAGGCTCCGATGACGCCGAGGGTGTCCGGCTCGTTCTCGAGGTCGGCGGAGAGGAGCAGGCCGACGATCTGGGTATCGAAGAAGTAGCCCTCGGGGAAGAGCGGCCGGACGGGCCGGTCGATCAGCCGGGCGATCAGGATCTCCCGCTCCGACGGACGGCCTTCGCGCTTGAAGAACCCGCCGGGGATCTTGCCCGCGGCGTAGGTGTTCTCACGGTAGTCGACGATGAGGGGCAGGAAGTCCTTGCCCTCTTTCAGCTCCTTGCGGGAGGTGGCCGTGACGAGCATCATCGTGTCGCCGTAGCGGAGCAGGGCCGAGCCGTCGGCCTGCTTGGCGATCTTGCCGATGTCGATGGTCAGGGTCCGCTTGTTGATTTCCAGACTGATAGTGTTAGACATGGGGGTTCCTTTGGAGGCAGGGCCTACTTGCGCAGGCCGAGCTTCTGAATGAGCTTTTCGTAGCGGCTGACATCTTGTTTCTTGATGTATTCGAGGAGCCGCTTTCTCTGCCCGACCAGCTTCATGAGACCGGCCCGGGAATGAAAGTCTTTCTTGTGGTCGCCGAAGTGCTTGACGAGCAGGTTGATCCTCTCCGTCAGCAAGGCGACCTGGATCTCAGGCGATCCCGAATCGGTGGGATGGGCCTGGTTGTCCTTGACGATCTTCGTCTTCTGTTCCTTGCTAATCACGCTTTTCTATTCTCCTGATGTTTTTTCCGGGTTATTTTAACAGAATACGGGCGAAATGACAACAACTTCTTGGATCTATGGGGGGGAGGAAAGCGGGCGGACCCGGAGATCAGGCGGCCAGGACCTTTTTGCGGGCCTGGAGCTGGCGGGCGTATTTCGAACCGAGACCGCCCTGCTTCTCCTTGCATTCGGCCAGCTCGGCCTCGATCTCGGCCGGGGTCAGGGCGTTCATTTTCTTTCTCTTCGGGGTCGATTCCTGTTTTTCGTCAGCCATCGGTCGGTCCTTTCGGGGTGATGCGGGCCGCGTCGCCGCGTGCCCGGAACCGCTAATCTACCAGAAACGCCCGGGGAAGGCAAATGGACGCGCCGAGGGGTGCCGGGACGGGCGCGGCGGAGCGGTGCGTGTTTACTCGGGACCGGTATTTGAATATGATGCGGGAGATATGGACAGCATGAACCGGCGGGCCTTCATCCGGGGGGCGCTGAAGACGGCGGCCGTGACCGCCGCCGGCGGCGCCGGCCTCGTCCTCCAGGGTTGCTCCAAGGGCAAGGACCTCGACCTGCTCATCGCGGGCGGCACGGTCTACGACGGCTCGGGAGGGCCGCCCGTCCGGGCGGACATCGGCATCGTCGACGGCGCGATCCGGCTCATCGGCAAGATCCCCAAGTCGCGGGCCCGGGCCGGGATCGTCGCCGACGGTCTGGCCGTCTCGCCCGGCTTCATCGACGTCCACGACCACACCGACATCGGTCTTCTCGTCGATCCCCGGGCCGAGAGCGCCGTCCGCCAGGGGGTGACCACGCTCGTCAGCGGCCAGTGCGGCGGCTCGCCGTTCCCGGTCCCCGAGAAGGAACTCGAGGAGATGCGGGCGGACCTGGCGAAGGAATACGGGCTCGAGCTCGACTGGCGGGACGCCCGGGGCTTTCTGGGCCGCCTGGAGAAGACGGGAACGGCCCTGAACTACTCCACCTTCGTCGGTCACGGGACCGTGCGGGCCGCGGCCATGGGCTACGACGACCGGCCGCCCACGGCCGAAGAGCTCGAGCGGATGAAGGCCTTCGTGGCCGACGCCATGGCCGGGGGAGCGCTGGGACTGTCCTCCGGGCTCGAGTATACGCCCGGGAGCTTCGCCAAGACCGATGAGCTCATCGCGCTCAGCCGGGTGGCGGCCGCGACCGGCGGCCTCTACGCCACCCACATGCGCGACGAAGAGGCCGAGGTCCTCGCGGCGGTTTCCGAGGCGCTGCGCGTCGCCCGGGAGACGCCCATCCGGCTGCAGATCTCCCATCTCAAGATCGGCTTCGCCCAGAATTGGCCGAAGCTCGGGGCGCTCCTGGACATGCTTGAAAAGGCCCGGGCCGAAGGACTCGATTTCCGCTGCGACCGCTACCCCTACATCGCCGGAGCGACCAGCCTGGACCTGCTCTTCCCGGTCTGGGCGCGCGAGGGCGGAACGGAGCGGTTCATGTCCCGGCTCAAGGACCAGGCCTTCGACGCCCGGCTCCGGGCCCACCTGGCCGAACAGGAGAAAGGCTACGGGACGTGGGCGGGGATCCTCATCTCCGAGGTCGGCTCGGACAAGAACCGGACCCTCGAAGGGATGAACGTGCTCGAGGCCGCGGCCGGTGCGGGCCAGCCGCCGTACGAGTTCATGCGGGACCTGCTCATCGAGGAGTCGGGCCGCGTCGGCATGATCTCCTTCTACGGCACCGAGGACGTCCTCAAGAGCATCCTGCACCAGCCGTTCGTCGGCATCGGCGCCGACAGCTCGGCGGTCGCGCCGTACGGCCCGCTCGGCAAGGGCAAGCCCCATCCCCGGTTCTACGGGACCTTCCCGCGCGTCCTCGGGAAGTACGTCCGCGAAGAGAAGCTCGTCCCGCTCGAGGAGATGATCCGGAAGATGACGGCCATGCCGGCCGGCCAGCTCGGCTTCGTCCGCCGCGGCCGGATCAAGGTCGGGTGGGCGGCCGACCTCTGCGTCTTCGATCCGGACAAGGTCATCGACAAGGCCACCTTCAAGGAGCCGGCCGTCTACCCCGAGGGCATCGTCCAGGTCATTGTCAACGGCCAGGTCGTCGTCGACGGGGGAGAGCACACCGGCAGGCTGCCGGGCCGGGTCCTGAGGAAGAACGCGAGGGGGGCGGTGGCTTGAAGGCGGACCGGGCCCGGCGCGCCGGGGTCATTCTCGCGGCGGCCTTCGGGGCGGCCGCCCTCGGCGGTTGGGCGGGTCAAACGCCGGCCCCGGCCGCGGGCCCCGTCGTCCGGCTCTCTTACCGGGCCCTCCAGCCGGGCGAGCCTATCCTCGTCGTCCTCGAATCCGACGGGACCGTCCGATCGGCCGCCGTGACCTTCCTCGAAGGCACGGCGGACCTGAGGCCGGGTCCGAAGAAGAAGATCCTTCCTGGCCTTCCTCGGCATCGACGTCCAGACCAAACCGGGGTCGTACGTGCTCATCGTCAAGGTGCACAAGGCTGGCGGGCTGGTCGAGAACGTCCGCAAGGATCTCCTCGTCGTCGAGAGGAAGTTCCCCTCGACCAAGCTGACGCTCGACCCGGACTACGTCACGCCGCCCGCGTCCGTCCAGGCGAGGATCAAGCGTGAGTCGGAGCTCGTCGCCCTGGCGGTGAGCGTCGTCACGCCCGAGTGGCTGGGCGACGGGCCGTTCGCGGTCCCGAACGACGCGCCCTCCTGGTCGAACTTCGGGCAGCGCCGGCTCAACAACAACGTCCTGGCCTCGCTCCATACAGGCCTCGACCTGCGCGTCCCTTACGGCCAGCCCATCCGGGCCGCCAACGCCGGGCGGGTGGTCATGGCCAGCGACCTCTATATGGGCGGCAAGACCGTCATCCTCGATCACGGCCTGGGCGTCTTCAGCTCCTACGGCCACATGTCGGAGCTGCGGGTGAAGAGGGGCGACGCGGTGAAAAAGGGCCAGACGGTCGGCCTCTGCGGCTCGACCGGCCGCTCGACCGGGCCCCATCTCCACTGGTCGGTCAGGGTCCTCGACGCCCGGGTCGACCCCGAGGCCATGCTCCGCCTGCCTCTGTAGGGAACATTTTCCGCTTGCGCTGCGTCTATTCTTGAGAATACGATAGCGCCTTCCATGAGCATCGAAGTCAAGGACCTCAGCTTCCGCTACGGCAAGATCGTCGCCCTGGACGGCGTGTCCATGCGGCTGGGCGAGGGGGCCGTCGGCCTCCTCGGTCCGAACGGGGCCGGCAAGAGCACGCTCCTCCGGATCCTGCTGGGCTTCCTGGTGCCGGAACACGGCGGGGGGACGGTCCTCGAATACGATATCCGGCGGGACCGGGCCGCCATCCGCCGCTCGGTGGGGTACATGCCCGAAAGCGACTGCTTCATCGCCGGCATGGATGCCGTGAGCTTCACCGCCTACTTCGGAGAGCTGTCCGGCATGCCCCGCCGGGAGGCCATGAAGCGGGCCCACGAGGTCCTCTTTTACGTCGGCCTCGGCGAAGCCCGGTACCGTCTCCTGGACACCTACTCGGCCGGGATGAAGCAGCGACTCAAGCTGGCCCAGGCCTTGGTCCACGACCCGAGGATCCTGTTCCTCGACGAGCCGACCTCGAACCTCGATCCGACCGGCCGGGCCGAGGTCCTCGAGCTCATCCGGGACATCGCGACCAAGAACTCCGTCCAGGTCATCCTGTCGTCGCACATCCTCGACGACATCGAATCGATCTGCGACTCCGTCGTCATCCTCAACAAGGGGCGGCTCGCCGCCGAAGGCCGGATGGAGGATCTCCGGGCCATCCATTACAGCCTCTACGAGATCCGGGTCAAGGGCGACGAGGAGAGCTTTCGCCGGGCGCTCGGGGAGGCCGGCTGCCGGGTCGACGAGACCGAGGACCGTCTGCTCAAGGTCTACATGCCCGAAGGCGCGGATCCCATGGACCTGTTCCGGGCCGCGGCCCGGACGGGCGTCCAGATGCGGTCCTTCGTCAAGAGCCGGACGTCGCTCGAGGACCTCTTCGCCGGCGTCGTGGGGGCGGACTGATGGCCGTCATCCGCGAGCGGGGCTACGAGCACTGGGACGGACGGCTGACCGAGAGGCGCTTCCCGTGGTGGCCGATCGCCAGGACGGGCGTGCGCCTGGCCTTCCGCAAGAAGGGTTTCAAGTTCGCCTTCGCCGGGGCCTACATCCCGTCGTTCGTCGCTCTCGGCGGGCTCTACGTCTCGGAGCGTCTCGATGATTTCAAGGCGCTCGTCCAGAGCAACCGCGCGCTGATCAAGATCGATCCGGCCTATTTCGCGGATTTCTACACCAACGGGGCCTTCCTCTTCATTCTCGTCCTGGTCCTCGCGTTCGGCGCCGCCGGCCTCGTCGCGGAAGACCTCAAGCACAGCGCCCTGCAGCTCTATTTCGCCCGGCCCCTTAGCCGGAAGGACTACGTCAGCGGCAAGCTGGCGGTCGTCGCCTTCTTCGTCCTCGCCCTGACCGCCCTGCCCGGCCTCATCCTCATCGCTTTCAAGCTCATCTTCGCCGGCAGCTTCGCCTTCCTGGCCCAATATCCGTGGCTGCCGTTCTCGGTCCTGGGCTATGGGGCCCTGCTGACCCTGTTCTTCGGCGGCTACGTCATGCTCGTGTCGGCTTTGAGCCGGAACACGCGCTACGTCATCGTCCTCCTGTTCGGGAGCTTCTATTTCTCGGCGGTGCTGGCCGAGATCGTCAGGGGCATCTTCCGGACCCCCTACGCGATGCTGTTCTCCCTGCCGGCCGACGTCCGTCAGGTCGGCGCGGCCTTGTTCGGGGCCAAGCTGCCCCAGGATGTCTCCCCAGTTCTCTCGTTCATCGTCCTGGCGGCCATCTGCGTCCTGGCCGGGATCGCCCTCGTGCGGAAGGTCCGCGGCGTCGAGGTGATCAAGTGAGCGCCGTCATCTCCGCGCGGCACCTGTCCAAGTACTACGGCAACGTCCTCGGACTGAGCGAGATCAGCCTCGACATCGGGACGGGCATCACCGGGCTCCTCGGCCCCAACGGCGCGGGCAAGTCGACCTTCATGAAGCTCGCGACGGGTCAGCTGAAGCCGGCCCTCGGCACCGTGACGGTCTTCGGGGCCCGGCCCTGGAACGCTCCGGGGCTCTTCCGCCGCATCGGCTTCTGTCCCGAGCCGGACGCCTTTTACGAGGACGTGACCGGATCCGAGTTCCTGGCCGGCCTCCTCCGCTTCTACGGCTTCCCGAAGCGGGAGATCGGGGACCGGGCCGCCCGGGCCCTGGACATCGTGGAGCTCACCAAGGACAAGGACCGCCTCATCCGCGGCTACAGCCGGGGCATGCGCCAGCGGATCAAGTTCGCCCAGGCCATCGCCCACGATCCCGAGCTCATCATCCTCGACGAGCCGCTGAGCGGGCTCGACCCTCTGGGCAAGCGCAAGCTCATCAAGCTCATCAAGGGGTACAGGGACGAGGGCCGCACCATCCTCGTCTCCAGCCACGTCCTGCCCGAGATCGAGGCCCTGACGTCCGAGGTCGTCCTCATCCACCAGGGGCGGGTCCTGGCCCAGGGCGACGTGCCCTACATCCGCGAGCTCATCGAAGGCCATCCGCACCAGATCTCGGTCCGGTCGTCCGACCCGCGGGCCCTGGCCGGGCGGTTCGTCGGCGACGCGTCGATCAGCAGATTGAGCTTCGAGCCCGATGGCCGGACGCTGGTCGTCGAGACCCGCAACCGGGACGCCTTCTTCGACCGGCTGACGGCCGCGGTCCCCGAGGCCGGCCTCACGGTCGAGGAGATCTCGTCGCCGGACGACAACCTCCAGGCGGTCTTCGAATACCTGGTGGGGAAGTGAGATGACGATGCGAGCGGCGATCGGCCAGGTCTTCGCGTTCTTCTTCGCGCTGGGGCGGAAGTCGGGCCGAGCCAGGACCTTCGCCCTGCTCGGTCTCATCCCGGTCGCCCTGGCCGTCGTCGTCCGGATCGTCCTTCGCGGGCGGGAGGGCGACATCGCCGCTGTCTTCAGCGAGATCCTGATGGTCTTCTTCCTGCAGATCTACATCGTCGTCCTGTCGCTTTTCTACGGGACCTCGATCACGGCCGAGGAGGTCGAGAACCGGACGCTCTCCTATCTCCTGACCCGGCCCGTGCCCAAGACGGCGATCGTCCTCGGCAAGTACGCCGCTTACGCGGCCTTGATGTTCGCCATGACGGCCATCGGCCTGACGGCGTCCTTCTTCCTTCTCAACACGGCCCGCCTCGGCGACCCGGCCCTGTACGTCACATTCCTGAAATCGCTGGGCGTCCTCGGCCTCGGCATCCTCGCCTACACCGCTTTCTTCGCCTTCCTCGGGACGGTCCTCAAGCGGGCCATCATCCTGGGGCTCGTCTTCGGCTTCGGCTGGGAGACCGTCATCCAGTATTTCCCGGGCTCGACGCAGAAGTTCTCCATTGTCCACTACCTGAAATCGCTGTTGCCCTACCGCCCCGTGACGGGCGGAGGGGGGAGGGGCGTCGCTCTCCTTCTCTTCCGCCTGGAGCCCACGCCGCCCCTGCTGGCGGCTATCGCTCTCGTCGTGATCGCCGCCGTCTTCCTCGCCCTGGCTTGCGGGATCTTCCGGGCGAAAGAATTCCTGCCCGAGGACTAGGACCGGCCCGGCTATTTCTTCTCTTCGACGGGCGCGTCCTTCTTGACTTTCATGAGATCGCCGGCCTTGGACTGGGCGAACGTGCTGAGCTTGTCGATGGTCTCCTGGGACAGGTTGATGGCCAGGCGGGTGTAGTCCTGGCCCGAGCTGATCTCGATGCCGTTCAGGGCTTCGCCGACGACCGGCTCCTGGGCCGCGAACATGGCGCCGAGGCTTTTGAAGCCGTTGAGGGTCGAAGCCAGGTTCGCGTTCTGCTCCTTGGTGCCGCCGACCGTCCGGATGTCGGCGACGAGCGTGGCCAGGCGGTAGTCGAAGGCCAGGGTCAGGCCGGTGACTCCCTCGAGAACCTTGAGCTGAGGCTGGCTTTCGATGCCCTTCTTGAGCAGGTCCTGGGGGATGGCAAAGGCCCCCCAGGCGATGCCGGACTTGTCGACCTTATTCAGGATGGCCGCCATATTCGCATTCTTCGCCATGGATTCGATCTTCTTCTGGCGGACGTCGATGATGCCTTTGACGGCCTGTTCGCTGCCGATGACGATGTGGGCAGCGTCGAGGAAGGCGGCCCCGGTCTGCTGCTTGGCCTCGGTGCCGTCCAGGCCGGTGTAAATGGTCACGCCGTTATAAAGCTCCTGCTTGGCTTCGGGAGCCTTTTCTTTGATGAGGGCCTCGAGCTTGGCCTGGTCGTATTTCAAGGTGATGATGGCGCCGCCGGCCATGCCCGAGGAGCCAGCGGTCCCGGGCGTCCCGGTGAGGCCGAATCCCATATAGGCAATATCCTTCATCGGGTCGATGCCGCTCATCTTGACGAATTCATCGTACTTCGCCTTGGCTTGGGGGTCTTGGAGGGCCTTCTTGGCGGCCTCCGTCTCCATGAGCCGCTTGACGTCGACGGCCATGACGCCGCTCGCGGAGCCGGGCATCATCTTGATGAGGGCTTCGCCCGCCGCCGCGCCGGACTTGACCCCCGAGGTCGAAGTGCACGCGGCTAAGGCGGCCGTCAGGATAACGGCCAGGCTGAGAGTGATCGCTTTTTTCATGGTTCGGGGCCTCCTTGAAGGGGATATCTTTAAATACGGATTCTCATCCCTAGAGTTCCAAGGTGAACTATACCACACTTAGGGTCCTCCCGGGCAACGGCGGCTGCCAAGGCAAGGGGAGGGGCCGGGCCCCCGGGAGCGGCCAGGACAATTTCGCGGTTGCCCGGCGCCGGGCTTTGATGGTAATTTGGGAGCTCCGGACCGGCGGGGACCGGGCCGGAACGAAAGGAGCTTCCCATGCCGGTTCGGACCCGTGACCGCGTCTTCCTCGTCATCCTCCTGCTGGCCGCACTCGGCCCGCTCGCCAGGGCCGGCGATATCCCGGCCGTTCTCGGTCTCAAAGAGCAGGCGGCTGTCTACGACGGCTGGCTCTCGAAGCGCCTGGACAAGCTCCTGCCCGAACTGATGAGGCGCGAGAAGATCGACATGTGGCTTGTCATCTGCGAGGAATACAATGAAGACCCCGTTTATCTGTCCCTCGCGCCGTTCGCCAGCCTCTCGGCCCGCCGTCTGACCATGCTGGTCATGTTCGACCGGGGCGGGGACAAGGGCGTCGAGAGGTTCTCCGTCAACCGCTACGGGCTCGGCCGCCTGTTCCCTACGGTCTGGAAGGCGAACCAGGAGGACCAGTGGCAGGCCCTGGCCCGGGCCATCAAGGAACGCGATCCCAAGAGGATCGGCATCGACGAATCGGACGTCTTCGCTTTCGGCGACGGCCTCAGCGCCTCCAAGAAGGCCCGGCTCGTCCAGGCCATCGGGCCGGACTATGTCAAGCGCCTTGTCGGCGCCGAGCGGCTGGCCGTGGGCTGGCTCGAGAGGCGGCTGCCCGAGGAGATCGAGGTCTACGACCACATCTGCGCCATCGCCCACGCGATCATCGCCGAGGCCTTCTCGTCGAAGGTCATGACACCCGGGGTGACGACCGTCTCCGACGTCGAGTGGTGGATCTGGGAGAAGTTCCGCGCCCTCGGCCAGACGACCTGGTTCAATCCCGGCATCTCCGTCCAGCGGCCCAAGTCCAGCCCGCACAAGGACAGCCCCGTCATTCACCCGGGCGACCTGCTCCATTGCGACATCGGCATCAACTACCTGAGGCTCGATACGGACACGCAGCAGCACGCCTATGTCCTGAATCCCGGAGAGACCGACGCGCCGAAAGGGCTGAAAGACGCCCTGGCCAAGGGCAACCGGCTCCAGGACATCCTCCTCGGTGAAATGAAGATCGGGCTGACCGGGAACCAGGTCCTGGCCGCCGCCCTCAAACGGGCCAAGGACGAAGGCCTGAGGCCGAGCATCTACACGCACCCGCTCGGCGTCTACGGCCACGCGGCCGGGCCGACGATCGGGCTATGGGACAGGCAGGACGGCGTGCCGGGCGTGGGCGACTATCCGCTCTATCCCGACACCGTCTATTCGATCGAGCTCAACATCGTCGACGCCGTCGCGGAGTGGGCCGGCCAGGACGTCCAGATCGCCCTCGAACAGGACGCGGTCCTGACGGCGGCGGGCGTCAGGTTCCTCGACAAGAGGCAGACCGAGCTCATCCTCATCAAGTGAGCGCCATGGCCGACCAAACCCTGACCGCCGCCACCGACGGGCCGACGCCGTTCCAGAAGATCCTGCGCGGCCGCCGGAGCATCCGCCGCTACCTCGAGACGCCGGTCGAGCCGGAGAAGCTCCGGGCCTGCCTCGAGGCGGCCCGGATCGCCCCTTCGGCCCACAATACCCAGCCGTGGCGGTTCGTAGTCGTCGACGAACCCGGCCTCAAGGCACGGCTGGCCGAGGCGGCGTTCTCCGGCATTTATTCCGGCTCCAAATTCGCCGCGAAAGCGCCGGTGCTCCTGGTCTTGCTGGCCAAGCGCGACCTGGTCGCCCATCACCTCGGCGCCCGGTTCCAAAAAGTGCCCTACTTCCTGGTGGATATGGGCATCGCCGGCGAACACATCGTCCTCCAGGCCGAGGAGCTCGGGTTGGCGACGTGCTGGATGGGCTGGATCAGCTACCGGCGGGTCCGCAAGGTCCTGGGAGTCCCCCGGAAATTCAAGATCGTGGCCATGATGCCCCTCGGCTACGCCGAAAAGAGACCGACGAAAGAGCCTCCGAGGCGGACCCTCGAGGAGATCGCCTTCTTCAACCGGGTGCCGGGCGAGTGAAAGGACACCGCATGGTCGTTTTCCTCATCATCGCCCTGACCGTCTACGGCCTGGCCAATTTCTATGTCGGCCGGCGCGGCGCCCAGGCCCTCGCTTCGACCCCCCGCGCCCGGGCGATCTTCCTTGTCCTTTTCGTCGGGCTCGCCCTGGCCTTTCCGCTGGGCCGGAGCCTCATGATCGTCGCCCGGGGCCGGCTGACAGCGGCCCTGGTCGAAGTGGGGACCTTTCATCTGGCCGTGATGCTCTACGGACTGATGGCCGTCCTGGCCATCGATCTCGGCCGCTTGGCCAACGCGTTCGTCCCGTTCCTGCCGAGGACGTGGTTCGGGGAGGGCGCGAAAGCCGGGCCGGTCGTCTTCACCCTGGCGGCTTCGGCTGTCGCCCTGACTCTCGCCTACGGCGCCTGGAACGCCACGCGCCTCCGGACGGTCGATCTCGAGATCCGTCTGCCCGCCAAAACGGGTTCGGTCGATCGTCTGACCGTGGTCGTGGCCTCCGACCTCCACCTCGGCGCGCTCGTCGGTCCGAATCGGCTCGATAAGGTGGTCCGGCGCATGAACGACCTCGCCCCGGACGTTGTCCTCTTCGTTGGCGACATCGTCGACGAGTCCGTGACGGAGGAGATCGAGGCCAGGCTGGGCGCGATCATGCGCCGGCTCCGCGCCCCCCTGGGGATCTATGCCGCGCTCGGCAATCACGAGTCATACAGCGGCCTCGGGAGGAACGTCGCCTGTCTCCGCGCCTGCGGCCTCACGGTCCTGCAGGACGAGGCCGCGGAGGTGGCCGGGGCGGTCCGGCTGGTCGGGCGACGGGACCCGAGCTCGCTCGCGGTCCAGGAAGTGCGACTGTCCATCCCGGGCATCCTGGCCAGAAGCGGCCTCGGCGCGGACCTGCCCGTCGTGGTCCTCGATCATCAGCCCGTCCGCTTCGAAGAGGTCGTCGAGGCCGGCGCGGACCTCCAGATCTCCGGGCACACCCATGACGGGCAGATCTTCCCGATCGGCCTCATCAACGGCCTGATCTACGAGCTCAATTGGGGGTACCTGCGGAAAGGCGGGACGCAGTTCTACGTCACGAGCGGCGCCGGGACCTGGGGGCCGCCCGTGCGTATCGGCAGCCGGGCCGAGGTCGTCCGCCTCAGGATCATTTTCGACCGGACCGGCGGTGGAGTCCACGAACGGAAGAACCCGATCGAGAAGAACAAAAGGGGAGAACGGCCGCGGCCGTTCTCCCCGGATGATGGCGGGAGAGGATTACTTCTTGACGGGAGGGGTGGCGGGAGCGGTCACCCTGGACGCATCGTAGCGCTTGACCACCTCGTCGGTGATGTCGATCGTCGGGCTGGCCGTGACGACACCGCTCGTGGCCGTGTCGAGGACCAGCTCGAGGCCCTTTTCCTTGGCCAGGGCTTCGATGATCGCGACCATCTCGACCCGGATCCTCTGGATGAGGTTGGCCGAGAGCTGCTGCGCATCCCGGGCCGCGTCCTCTTCATAGCGCTTCCGATCGGTCGTCTTTTTTTCGATATCGGCCTGGAGGGCGATGAGGGCTTCGTTGGTCATGGTCAGCCGGCCGGTATTCATCCGGTTCTCGAGAAGACGAATGGAATCGTCCATCTTCTGGATGTCGGCTTTGATCTTCGTGTCCTTGTCCTGGAGCTGGGTCAGCGCCCTTTTGCCTTCCAACGAGGTTTCGAAAGCCTTCTGGGAGTTGACGATGGCGATCTTGGTCACCTGCTGGGCGTAAGCGGCGCCGGCGATGACCAGGACGAAAAGGATGATGAGAGGTGCGGTCTTGCGGATTCTGTCCATATCAGGCCTCCTAAGGTCCTATCCTACATAAACTCATTCCCAAGAGGAACGGATGCGCTATCTTACCATGATTAGGCGATAATTTTAAGTGTTTCCTCGATGAGGCCGAGGGCCCTGAGAAGGTAGCCCTTATCGGGCCCGTATCCGAAGCGCAGGTAGCCGTCGGTCTCGAAATGGTCGCCGGGCACGACGAGGACGCTTTTTTCCCTGATCAGGCGCTCGGCGAATTCGGTCGAGTTGGCCTTGAATCCGTAGCGGGCGAAGCAGATGGCGCCGGCCTGCGGCGGGCGGAATGTGAAGAGCCCGTCGTGGTCTTTGAGCCACTTCTCCAGGACCGGGAAATTGGCGTTGAGGATGCCCCGCGTCCGGGTCAGGATGCGCTCGCGGGTGCCGGGGGCCAGGGCCAGGGTCGCCAGCCGGTCGCTCAGGGCGGAGGGCGAGATCGTCGTGTAGTCGTGATAAGGCCAGGTCCGCTTGACGACGGCCTCGGGGCCGATGATCCAGCCGACGCGGAGGCCGGGCAGGCCGTAGGCCTTGGACAGTCCGTTGACGACGAGCGTCTTCTCCCATGTTCCCCAGAAGCTCGGGGTCGTGACGCCGGAGAGCTCAGCGCCTTGGTAGACCTCGTCGGCCAGGATCCATGCGCCCGCGCCCGCCGCCAGGTCGACGATCCCCTTCATGACCTCCGGCGTGAGGACGGAACCGGTCGGATTGTTGGGATTGGTCAGGACGATGAGCTTGGTCCGGGGCGTGACCAGACGGCGCATCTCGTCGAGGTCGGGCTGCCAGCCCAGGCTTTCATGAAGGCGGAAGGGCTTGACCTGGGCGCCGAAGGCCTTCAGCAGCCCGCCCATCTGCATGTAATTCGGCAGCTCGAAGAGGACCTCGTCGCCGGGCTCGATGAGGCTCCACATGAGCAGGAAGTTGGCCTCGGACGATCCGGCCGTGGCCAGGATCTGGTCCAGAGAGATGCCGGGATAGAGCCGGGCGATATTTTCACGCAGACCCGCCGTGCCGTTGGTCTGGGTGTAGCCGAGCTCGACCTCGGTCAGGGCCTCGATCTCGGCCGGTGTCAAGAGCTCTTTGAGGTTCAGGGGATGGACGCCGCTCTCGGACAGGTTGTAGTCGACAACGTTCTCCCAAGTGGACTGCATGCGCTCCATCTTGAAGACATCGATATGCATGGGGACCTCTCTCGATGGGATGATCAGATCTCGACTTTGAAAACGCCCTTGAGGGCGAAGCCGAAGACGACGGACAGGACGAGATAGGCGACGAGCCAGTGGACCTTGAGACCGAAGGCGTCCAGGCTCCCGGCCGGGTAAAGGATCTCGACCGACCGGACCGGCTGGCCGGACGGAAGCGGGGGCTCGCCGGGGTAAAGGACCCTCTTCCAGAACGAGCCCCGCGAAGCCAGCGCCGAGACCTTACCGGGGGACCGGCCGCCGACGACCACGGACTTCTCGAGCGTCGCCCCGCCGGCACGCAAGACCAGCCGGCCCGCGCCCGGCGCCAGGGCCTTGATCCGCCAGACCACTTCGTGCTCGTCGGGAATGCGCACGGCCGGAGCGGAGATCTCGAGGCCGGGCGGCGCTTCGAGGACCAGGCCGAGCGAGACGGGATCAACCGAAGGCTCGAGCGAGGCTTTGACCAGCGTCTCCTGGCCCGGCCGGAGCGGGGACCGGTCGTACCGGAGGCTGAGCTGGGCCAGGATCAGGACGAGGGGCACGATCATGACCGCCAGCGGCTTGAGGTTTGCGCCCATGTAGGCGAGGTTGGCCTTCAGGATGGCCGCCTGCGCGCCGAGGGTGACGCGCATGTTGTCCTGGTACAGGCGCATCTCGAGCAGGTGGGCCTTGATGAGGTCCTTGGCCCGGCGGATGGCCGTCTGGTTCGAGGTGAGCTTGTAGACCTCGAGCATGAGCAGGGCCGTCAGCAGCGAGACGGCCGTCAGGCCGGCCCAGGGCGACAGGCCCCGGAAGGGCCAGAGAACGGCCCCGACGATCCCGCCGAAGACGAGGTTGACGATGTGCATGAGCTCCTCAACCTGGATTATTCTCAGCCGATGTAGCCCAGCCCCTTGAGCTTCTTCTTGATCTCCTCTTCGGAATCCACCTCCTCGATCTTGGCCACTTCCTTCTCGAGGCAGTGGGTGACGAACTCCTCGACCGAGGAGTACCCCGACATCTCGGCGTACTTCTTGATCTTGCCGAAGAGGGCCTTGTCGATCGCGACCTTCGCGGTGGCCATGGCGATGCTCCTTTCCGGTCCTTATTCGAGGACGTTCCGGCCGATCATGTCCTTGGGTTTTTCGACGCCGAAAGCGTCGAGCACCGAGGCCGTCAGATCGTGGAGGGCCGGGTCCTCGGCCGTGAACTTGCGGTTGGCGAACGCGATGCCCGGAAGGAGGTCCGGGGCCGACATGTGGTCGCCGCTCCACTTCTGGTCGTTGTCCTCGATGACCTCTTTGGGGAATCCCCCGAGCGGCGACTGCCACGAGATCCGGTAACCGCGGTTGAAGCCGAGGACGATATCGGGGGCCATCTCCAGGTCCTTCCCGCGATAGGCGTCCTTGGAGATGAAGGCTTTGAAGACCGGGTGCTCGCCGGTCTTCGGGTCGGTCAGGGCCTCGAGCTTTCCGGCGATCTCCCGGACGAGGTTGTCCTTGTCCGCCCCCGGAGCGACCAGACCCTCGCCCTCGCGCCCCTTCTGATTGATGTAGAGGCTGTTGAGCCCCATGCCGTAGGCCCGGGACTTCGACCAGTCGGTGTTGTCGAAGTAGGCCGACTCCTCCTGTTTCCAGGGTCTCTTGAGCCGGTGGTAGCCCTCCCGGAGGAGCCAGGTATTGAGGTTGAAGCCGCGGCGGAAGGTGTTGAAGCCGTGGTCGGACATCACCAGGACGATCGTGTCCTTGTCGGCCTTGCCCAGGGCCAGGTCGAGGGCCCGGTCCATCTCGCCGTAGGTCCGGGCGATGACGTCGCCGAAGCGGGCGGCCAGCTTTTCGTCGTAGGCTGGGTGGCCGGGATCGGTCAGGCGCCAGAACATGTGCTGGCGCTGGTCGGCGTTGGAGAAGTAGTAGAAGAGCAGGCCCTCGTCGAAACGGCCGAGCTCGTACTCGAGCATGGCCATGCTCTCCTCGTAGACCTTGTTGTCGAGGGCCAGGAACTCCTCCTCGTCCAGGACGCCGTTCTCGAGCGCGCTCGTGTCGGCCGGCAGGCCCTTGGTGAAATAGGGGCCGAAGCGCCTCTCGAGCTCGCGGGCGTAGGACTCCGGCGTCGAAAGGGGCAGGGCCGGACGGGCCGGGTCCATGTGGATGGGCGAGACGTAGAGCTTGAACTTGGGCCTGACCTCCTTGAGATAGAAGAGACAGATGCCGTGGACGCTCTGGGTCGGGAACAGGCTGAAGCGGACGCGCGTCCAGCCGCTCCACTCCCGCTCCCGGAGGACGAACTCGTTGTCCTGGATGACGATCTTGGCGGCCGCGTGGGTCGGATCGATGAAGACCTGGAAGGGGATGGACGCCTCCGGCGCGTCCGTCCGGAAGGTGTTGACGGGGCCGGTCAGCGCGGACTCGACACGGTTGCCGACCACGAAGACGTTGATGACGCGGCCGCCGCCGCCGGCCTCCTGGATGACGGAGGTCGCTTCGTTGGTGAAGTAGCTGAAGATGCCGTAGGAGCCCTTGAGATCGGGGGTGTTCATGCCGGCGAGCGTCCGCTGCTTCGACTCGACCGGCGGATAGTTGGACGGCATCTTGAAGACCGTCGACGGGACGCCGGCCTCCTCGAGGACCTGCCAGAAGGCCCGGCCCTTGCGGAGGTTGCGGAGCCCGCCGCCGGAGAGGGGGATGACCGTCTTGCCGAGGCGGATGGTCTTGGCGGCCGAGGACGTCTCGGTGGCGGAGAACACGGGCACGTAGGTCTTCGGATCGCGGTTGAAAAAATCGAAGATGTTGTGGCCGCCCGGGTCCATGCCGGTGATGAAGTTGGACCAGGCCACCGGGGTCTGGGGCGGGAGGCTCGTCCCGAGCGGCCGGAAGTCGCCCCCGCCGGCGAGAAGCTTGCGGAAGGCCGGCAGCCGGCCTTCGTCGATCCATCTCCGCGTCAGAACCGGGTCCAGGCCGTCGAGGCCGAGGACGATCATCTTCGTCTTGGCGCGGGCCCGGCCGTAGACTTTGGGGGTGAAGCGGCCCGCGCCGGCGAGGCCGAGGGCGGCCGACGCGGCGACGCCGGCTTTGAGGAAATCCCGGCGGCTGAGGGCCGCCCGTCTGTTGTCGCTCATGACGCCTTTCCTTGTCCGAGGCCGGAGAGTGCGGCCACGTCGACCAGACCGCGGCCGTCCATGTGAGCAGGCGGGACGATCCCGAAGAGCTCGAGGACGGTCGGCGCGACGTCCATGATCGACGGGTCGGGCCGCTTGATCTTGAGGTTCGAGAAAAGGACGCCCGGCACGAGGGCGGGATCGATGCAGTGGTCGCCGCTCCAGGCCTTGGTGTTATCTTCGATGACGACGGCGTTGACGACGCCCGTGACGCCGTCCCAGGACGCCCGGTAGCCCTCGTTGTAGCCGATGATCAGGTCGGGGGCGTTGTCCTTGTACGGCCCGGCGTAGACGGCCTCGCGGTCATAGACGTGAGTGATCGCGGCCGGGCCGTTCCCGCCGTCCTTGATGGCGCCGAGCTTGCGGCCGAGCTCGGCCTTGAGAGCCGCCGCCTCGGCCCCCGGCTCGACGATGCCCTGCGACTCCCGGCCCTTGAGGTTGAGGTAAAGGCCGCCGAGGCCGAGGGCGTAGGCTTTCGTCCTCGTCCAATCGACGTCCTTGAACCACTCGCCGCTCTCGGTCCGGCCCGACGCGAGGGTCAGATAGCCGTTCTGGTGGAGCCAGGAGTTGAGGTTGACGCCCCGTCGGAACGACTTGAAGCCGTGGTCCGACATCACGACCAGCACGCCCCTCTTGCCGAGCCCGGCCGCGACCCGGCCGACCAGCCCGTCCATCTTCTTGTAGAGGTCCTCGATGACCGCGGCGCTCATTCGGGCGGGGGCGGCCTTGAGGGCCGGATGGGCCTTGTCGAGGTAGCGGAAGAACATGTGCTGGATGCTGTCGGTCGTCTCGAAGACGATGGTCACGACGCCGCGCGGCGTCTTGGCCAGGGCGTTGCGGAGCATGGCCTCCCACTCCTCGTGGTTGGCGTAGGTCAACTCGAGGAAGGCCGACTCGTCAAGGGCCCCCTCGTTCAGGGCCCAGGTGTCGTTGGCTTCGCCCAGGGTGATGAACCGGCCCAGGAGCTTCGAGAGATAGACGGCGTAGATGAACGGGTGCGAGATCGGCAGGGCCGGCTTCTCGGGATCGATGTTGAGCGGCGTCACGTACATCTCGAACTTCGGCTCGAGGGATTCGATGCGGAAGCGGCAGGTGCCCCGGACCTTCATCCCGAGCCCGGGCTTGAACGTGACCGGGGTCCAGGGGCTGAAGGTCTTTTCCTTCAGGAAGAACTTCTTGTGGCCCTCGAGGGCGATCCAGGCCCCGCCGGCCGCCTTGTCGACGGTGACGGCCAGAGGCAGGAGCATCTCTGCGGACTTTTTGAGCAGCGAGTTCTCGGGCCCGGAAAGGGCCGTCCGGATGACCTGCCCTTCGCGGCGGACCAGGACGGCGACGCCCCCCTCGTGTTTGCGGACCTTGTCGGCGTCCTCGGTGAAAAAGGCGAACGTCCCCTGGCTGCCCTTCAGGTCGGGGGCGCACATGCCGGACAGCAGATGCCCCTTGAACTTTTCGGGGGGAAAGGTGATGGGCACCCTGAGGATCGTCGAGGCGATGCCTTTCTCGCCGAGGATCTTCCAGAAGGGCACGCTTTTCCTCATGCCGCGGATCTCGGGCTTGGAGAGCGGGATGAGATACTTGCCCAGGGCGAGCGTGCGCTTGGGCCGGCCGATCCGGGCCGAGGACAGGTCCGGGAGATAGGTCCGCGGATCGCGGCTGAGGAAGTCGAAGATGTTGTGCTTGGACGGCTCCGAGCCCGTCATGAACGAGGACCAGGCCACGGGCGAGATGGCCGGCGTCGTCGTCCGCAGACGGGCGTAGGAACCTTCCTTTTTCAACCGGGCCAGGTTCGGCAGCTTCCCTTCCGCCATGAACTTCTCGGCCAGGGTCGGCTCCATCCCGTCGAGGCCGAGGATGACCACGCGATCGACGGGGCTTTTTCGGTAAGCCCGCTGGCCGCGGATCGCCTTCCAGGCGAACCGGAACGGCCAGGACAGGAAGGAGAAGACGGCCAGGAGAAAGGTCAGGAAAAGGACCAGGAACGAGGACAGGAAGGCGAAGCCGGCGCCGGGACCGATGTAGGCGGCGAGGGGGGCGGCGAGGACGAGGAAGAGAGCGGCGGCGAGGGGGAGGCCGGTTCTCTTCATCAGAAATTCTTCAGGATGACCGGGGCGACGTCGGAGATCTTGAGGTCTTCGCCGAGGTCCTCGGTGGCCCAGAAGAACGCATCGTCCCACGTGTGCATGCCCTGGAGGCTGGACCGGCCGAACACATCCTTCTTCCGGACCGTGCCCTTCATGTCGAAGCCGGGCTCGCCGACGACGATGAGGTCCGGTCCCTTGCCGGCGTGCGGGCCGGAGTAGACGCTCTCGCCGAAGAAGATCTCGCGCACGACGCGGCGGCCCTGGTATTCGAGCTTGGTCAGCTTGGCCGCGATCTCCTCCCGGAGGGCCCTGCGGGCCGACCGTTCGACGGATCCCTTGGGGAACCTGTTCCTGAAGTTGAAGTAGATCCGGTTCGGATCGAGGGCGAAGGCCCGGCTCCGTCCGTGGATGTCTTCGAGGCTCTCGGGCTCGGACTTGATGAACCGGAGGTAGCCGTTCTTCTCGAGCCAGGCGTTGAGGTAGACCTCCTGCTCGATGCCGGTGAAGCCGTGGTCGGACAGAATATAGAAGCCGTCATAGGAGTTGGTCAGCTTGTGATAGGCCGCGACGATCTTGCCGATCAGCCGGTCGATGTGCCGGTAGAAGTCGAGGAAGCTCTGGTGCGACGGGTGGGACGGGTCCTCGTAGGCCCGCCAGAGGAAGTGATGGAGGCGGTCCGTCCCGGTGACGACGAACTCGAAGTAGTCCCAGCTTTCCTCCCAGAAGAAGTTCAGGGCCTTCTGCCCGCCGGCCATGGACTTGCTGAGCTCCTGCCAGAGCACTTCCGGGCTCTCGCGGCACTTCAGGATGTCGATGTCGATCTGGTAGCCCATCTGCTCCAGGGCCGCCCGGTAGCTCATGGGCCAGACGGCCTTGGCCAGCTCCAGCGCGACGAAGCCGGAGATGAGGACGCCGTCGATCTTCCGGGCGGGATAGGTCGAGGGCTGGTTGATGACGATGCTCTTCTTGCCCTTGGACCCGAGCTTGTCCCAGAGGGTCGGGGCCTTGATGTCGAGGAAGTTGGGGTAGCGCACCCCGTACGATTTGGGCTTGAAGTCGGTGAAGCCGAAGATGCCGTGGTCGCCTGCGTTCGTCCCGGTCATGAAGTCGGTCCAAGAAACCGACGAGATCTCGGGCAGGCTGGCCTTCATCCGGTGGATCGTGCCGATGTCCATGAGCCGGGCCATCGTCGACATCACTCCCCGGCGGGCCAGCTCGACGATCATCCCGTACGGGACGCCGTCCAAACCGATGACGCAGGCCCGATCGGTCTTTTTGCGCTTGAGGACGGCCATGCTCCGCTCTTTCAGTTCCGGAAATCGTCATTTTACCGCAAGTTACGCGTCCGGTCAATCGGCTTCGTGTTGACTTTGCCCGGCCGCGGCTGTTAAATGGAGGCTCGACAAAGAGGTCCCATGACAGGATTCGACAGACTTCGCGCCCGTCTGGTGCGGGAATACGAGAAAAAGACGCCTCGGAGCCGGGCCGTTTTCCGGCGGGCCGAAAAGGTCATGATCGCCGGCGGGAGCCACACCATCCGGCTGTGGCGGCCCTATCCCTTTTTCGCCGCGGCGGCCGAAGGCCCGGCGGTCCGCGACATCGACGGGAACGCCTACATCGACTTTTGGCAGGGCCACTACGCCAACATCCTCGGCCACAATCCGCGCCTCGTCCGCCGGGGGATCGCGGCCTCGCTCGAGCGCGGCGCCCTGCACACCGGCTTCGAGGCCCGCCACCAGATCGAGCTGGCCGAGGCCCTCGTCGACGGCCTGGGCGGCCGGGAGGCCAAAGTCCGCTTCACGACCTCGGGCACGCTGGCCACAATGTACGCCGTCATGCTGGCCCAGGGACTGACGGGACGGGACCATGTCCTGAAGATCGGCGGCGGCTGGCACGGCGCCTCGCCCTACCTGCTGAAGGGCGTCAAGTTCCACGCCGGCGAGGGATTCGAAGGGCGGGAGTCGGCCGGGCTCCTCGACGATATCGTCCGGCGGACCTTGGTCACCCGCTTCAACGACCTGGCCGACCTCGAAAGGGTCATCGACGAGCACGGCGGGCGGATCGCCTGCTTTATCGTCGAGCCATTCCTCGGCGTCGGGGGCTTCCTGCCGGCCACGCGCGAGTATCTCGAGCTGGCCCGTCGCCTGACCGCCAAGCACGGCATCCTCCTCATCTTCGATGAGATCATCTCGGGGTTCCGCTTCCGCCCCGGCGGGGTCCAGACTCTCTACGGCGTCCGGCCCGACCTGACCACCCTGGGCAAGATCATCGGCGGCGGGCACGCGGTGGCCGCTGTCGTCGGGCCGCGGGAGATCATGGAGGAGTGCGAGCACGGCCGCAGCGGCGGCGACCGCGTCTTCTTCGAGGGCGGCACGTTCTCGGGCCACGCGGAATATATGAAAGCCGGGCTCATCATGCTCGGCTATCTGGCCGGCCATGCGGCGACGGTCTATCCCCGGCTGGCCCGGGCAGGGGAGCGCCTCCGGCGGGGCATCGAGCGCGTCTTTGCCGACGCCGGGCTCGCGGCCCGCTGCACGGGCGGCGGGAACGAGGTCGTTCCCGGCAGCTCCCTGTTCATGGTCCATTTTCCCCGGACCGCCGGGATCGCCTATGACCGTCCCGAGGACGTTCACGATCCCCGTCGCTCCGACCTGGCCCGCCGGGAGGACCTGCTGAAGCTCGCCCTCCTCGTCAAGGGCATCAACGTCGTCCACGGGGGCGGGGCGGTCTCCACGGCCCACGGCGCGAAAGAGATCGAGAGCGACGATCGCCGCCTACGGGGAAGCGGCCCGGCTGTTCGCCGAATATCTGGACTGACGCAAGTTACTTCATGACCTCGAATTTATAAGCGCCGCTTCCGACCTTGAAAACGACCCGCGTGCCGTCGTCACCGGCCAGGACGACCTCCGGGGCGGCTTCGGCCGCGCGGCCCGCCCGCCAGACGACCCGGCCCGATTCCATGATCCGCGCGCCCGGCCCGAGGAGAGGGACGTGGACCTCGCCGGCGGCCCCGACGGGGATGTCGACCTCGAGCACGAGCTCTTGGCCCGTTTTCCGCCACGACGCGCCGACCGCACCCGCGACCGTCTCCAGCCGGGCCTCGACCGCCGTGAGGTCCCCGAGGAGATGCGGCCGGACACGCACGCTTTTCCAGCCCGGGGCGAGGGGGGACAGACCGGCGAGGACGCGGTAGAACCAAGCGTCGATGCTGCCGAGCATGATGTGGTTCTGGGAGTTCATGGCGTGTCCGGTCAGCCTTTCCCACCGCTCCCACAGGGTCGTGGCCCCCTCGGCCAGCATGTAGCCCCAGCCGGGGTAGCTCCTGTGGGTCGCCATCCGATAGGCGGCTTCCCCCTGGCCGGCCTCCGTCAGGACGTCGAGGATGTAGCGGGTGCCGAGGATGCCCGTGTCGACATGGTAGTCCTGCTGACGCACGACGCTCTGCAAGAGGCTGGCCGCGACCTTCTCTTTGCGGTCGGCGGGGACCATGTCCAGGTAGAGGGGCAGGGCGTTGGAGGTCTGGTTGGGATAGGTGTCCACCGGGCTGACCCGGACGGCCGCGTACTGGGTCTCACCGAGGAAGGTCTCGTTGAACGCGGACTTGATCGTCCCGGCCAGTCGGTCATAGTCCCGGGCTTCCTCGCCGCGGCCGAGGACGGCGGCCAGGCGGGCCAGGATGAGCAGATCATGGTAATAGTACCAGGTCGCGGTCAGCTCTACGGGGGTCTTCTTGGGCACGATCCCGCCGGGCGGACACCAGTCGCCGTACTTGCCCAGCTTGCGGATGATCCCCCGGTCGGCATTGCGGCCGAGGAAGTCGATGTATTTCTTGAGGCTGGCATAGTGAACGGCGATCGCCCGCCGGTCGCCGTAGTGGTTCCAGAGGAGCTCCACGAGCGTCGCATAAGCCGAGCTCCAGGCGGGGTCGGCGGGGTAGAACCGCTCGAGATAGGCCGGGGCGACGTCGGGCAGGCTGCCGTCCTCCTTCTGGGCCAGCCGGATGTCGTCGAGGAACTTGGCGTAGAAGGCGGCCATGTCGAAATTGTAGACGGCCTCTTCGGCCGAGAGGTGGGCGTCGCCGAGCCAGCCGTGGCGTTCGTCGCGCTGAGGGCAGTCGGTCGGAATGCTCATCAGGTTCGATAGCTGGCCCCAGAGAACGTTCCCGTGGATCCGGTTGATGAGCTCTTTCGAGGACCGGAACGAGCCCGTCCGTCCGACGTCCGAGTGGACGAACAAGCCCTCGAGGGCGTCGGCGCCCGGCTCGCCGGGGTAACCGGTCATCTCGACGTAGCGGAAGCCGTGATACGTGAACCGCGGCTCGTGGACCTCGGGCCCGCCGCCGCGGAGAACGTAGACGTCGGTCGCCTCGGCGTTCTCGTTGGGTCCGAAATTGAGGGTCCCGTCCTCGTTGAGGAGCTCGGCATGGCGGAGCCGGACCTCGGTGCCTGCCGGACCTTCGACCTTCAAGCGGGTCCAACCCGAGAAATTCTGGCCGAAATCGAAGACCACGGCCCCGGAGGGAAGCGTCCGGATCTCTTTCGGGGCCAGACGGTCGGTCACGCGAACGGGCGGCATCATCTGCGACGCGAGGGGATATCCGGGGACGGTGACGGCCTTCTCCCAGCCGCGGTCGTCGAAACCGGGCCGGTCCCAGCCGTCGATGTCGAGGCGGGCGTCGGTGCGCGAGCCGTAGTAGAGGCCGTTCTCCTGGAGGGGGCCGCCCGACGTCCGCCAGCTCTCGTCGGCGAAGAGGACCTCGCGCTCACCGCTTTCGTATTCGACCTCGATGCGGCAGGCGAGCTTGGGCGCGTCGTAGCCGTAGCTCCGGATGTGACGGCCGTTGCCCAGGATGACGCCGACGGCGTTCCGGTCGCGGACGAGGCCGGTCACGTCATGGGACGCGTAAAGGGCCTTCTTCCTGAAGTCGGTCCAGCCCGGATCGAGGACGGACGTGCCGACCTTTTCGCCGTTCAGGCGCAGCTCGTGATGGCCCAGCCCTGAGATGAAGATCATGGCCAGCGCCGCCCGCTCCTTGAGGGCGAACTCGCGCCGCAGGTAAACGCCGCAAGCCTGGGTCTCGTCGGCCCCGGCGTGCCCGAGCAGGACCGTCCCCTTGGACCGGAACTCCGTGACTTGGCGCGGGCCGATCCACTTCGGCTTCCAGTCGCCCGGGTGCAGGAAGCCGGTCACGAGCGACGCCGGCTCGCTCCAGGGGCTGGGGCGGCCCTCGCCGTCCCACCAGCGCACCTTCCAGTGATAGCGGGCGCAGCTCTGGAGAGCCTCGCCGGCGTATTCGACGGAGGGCGTCCGGTCCATATCGATCTTGCCCGAATCCCAGAAGTCCCCGATGTCGCTCCGCAGGAGCTCCGCGGCTGACGAGACAAGGAGATGGTACGCGGACTGGCGGTCGCCCCGGACCGGGCTCTCGAGGCGCCAGGACAGGCGCGGCGCGGCAGTCTCGACGCCGAGCGGCTCGGCCAGATATTCGCAGCGGAGTCGGACGGGCGGCTTCGGTGTCATGACGGACCTCGCGGATGTTCTTCCGGCAGCGATTATAGATGAACTCCGGGCGGGCCGCCAAGTCCCGCGGCGGGGGTCACTGGGCCTGGGCCAGGAAGTAGTCGGCGATATCGATGCCGTAGTCGTGGGGATTGAGCGGGCTGACGATCGTTCGCGCGAAGCGGCCGTCGGCCGGGTCCCGTTCGGTGAGGTCGGCGAGGTCGCCGTCGATCTTGTTCCCGGCCTTGTCCGTGACGAGCTTGACCGTCGGGCGGAGCTGGAACTTCGGGTCGGCGTTGAGATCGAAGACGATCCCGATCTCGCCGCTGCTCAGGGCCACGAGCGACCCGATGGGGAGCGCGCCCATGAGGTTGACGAAGGCCTTGAGGATGACGGGATTGAACTCCGAGCCGGACTGCTCGAGCATGAGGCTCAGGGCCTCGGCCCGGGTGAAGACGTTGGTCCGGTAGACGCGCTTGGTCGTGACGGCATCGAAGAAATCGACGACCTTGACGATCTTGCTGAACAGATTGACGTCATCCTTGTGGAAGTAGCGCGGATATCCCGACAGGTCCTCCTTGATGTGGTGCTCCATGGCCACGTGGATGGCCCGGAGCGGCAGGCGCTTGGATTCCTGGAGGAGGACGAGCTTCTCGGCGCCCTTGAACGGGTGCTGCTCCATGATCTCGCGTTCGCTGTCGTCGAGCTTGGCCGGCTTGTTCAGGATCGCCAGGGGGGTCTCGAGCTTGCCCAGGTCGTGGAAGAAGGCGGCGATGCCGAGGTCGACGATCTCGCCCCGGTTGAGGCCGAGGCGCCGGCCCAGGGCCGTGGCCAGGAGGCAGACGTTGACGGAGTGATTGAGGGTGTACTCGTCGTAGTTCTTGAGGTTGGTCATGCCGAAGACGAACGACTCGTTGTCGACGATGTGGTTGTAGATGGACTGCATGAGCCGCCGCGTCGATTGGATCTTGATGCCTTCGTTCCGCTGGTGCCGCTGGAACGAGTCCTTGAGGTGGACGATGCTCAGAAAATAGACCCGGGCGGTGTTCCGGTTGATGTTCGAAGGCGTTTTCTGCTCGGAGGCCTTCTCCAGGGCGATATGAGTGACGTCCGCGGCGTCGACCTCGGCCTGGAGGCGGTCGAAGACCGAGCCCTCCCTCTTCTCCCGATGGGCGAAGACGGGCATGAAGCGGAACAGCTCCTCGAGCGTCAGGCCCGGCTTGAAGGCCAGGGCCTCGAGCTCGCGCAGCCGGAACTCGTTCATGACGAACTTGAAGATGGGGTAGGTCCCGAGCGAGGATTTCAGGCGCACCCCGTTCAGCAGCAGCGAGCTGTGACGGATCCTGATGGTGGCGTCGTCTTCGCTCGCCAGGAACTTCTTCAGGGCGTCGAAGAGGACGCGGCCCTGCTCCTGAAAGGCGTCGTTTCTCGGGTCGTGGATCTTGGCGATCTTCTCGATGATGTGGAAGTGGATCAGCAGGTCGCTGGCCGTCTTCTGGTAGGCCTTGAGATCGGCGTCCCCCGCGGGCGGGCGGCTATTGGGACCCTGCCCGGCCGTCTCGTCCAGAGGCTTCCCCGTCATGTCCGTGTCCCGCCCGACCGGATCCGGGCCAGGGCCTCCTCAGCCGCCTGGCGAATCCTCTTGCCCCTCAGCCGCGCGGCCGACTCAAGAGCGCTCATGGCCTCGGGGGTGGCCATGCTCTCGAGACCCTGGACGGCCGCCAGCCGCATCTCCAGGTTCCGCGTCGACGGCCACAGCGTCGTCCGGGCCAGGACGGCCTCGAGAAAAGCCAGGGCGTCGTACGACCGGGTGCGGCCGAGGAAAGACAGGATGGCCTGTTTTTCCTTGAGGCTCTTCCTGCGAAAGACCGGCGCGCCGGCCTCACGAATGATGTGCTCGATCCGGGACTTCTCCTCGGACGGATCGAGCTTCATGGCCGCCTGGATCCTCAGGTCCTCGTCCGGATCGTTCAAGAAGCCCATGAGGATGCGGTTGGCCATCTCGCTCCGCATGTCGCCGAGCGAATGGATGACCTCGAGCTTGATCTCGCGGTTCTTGAACATGACGAAGGACAGCAGGCTCGGCACGCCCTTCCCCCCGGGCATTCGGACGAGAGTGGAGATGAGCTGCATCGACAGGGCGGGCCGGGCGTCGTTGGCCAGGCTGATGATGAGGTTGGGGTCTCCGCCGGCCATCTCCTCGATGAACGACAGGATCCGGCCCCGGACCTCCGGATCCGCCCGGGATTCGTAGAGACCGGCCGCGGTCGGCAGGGTTACCGGCCCGAGCTCCTTGAAGAATCCCAGCAGCCCCGACCACTCGACCTGGACATGGTCCGCGAGATGGATCTCGACGGCCCGGAGCGCTTTCGGGCCCGTCAGCTTCTTTTGAACGGCGGCGATGAGGTCGGTCTTCTGGGGCGAGGATGTCCCGAGGCACGACTGGAGTTCCCGGATCTTCCGGAGAGCGGCGACCGCGACCGGGAAATGCCCCTCGCGGATCTGGTCGAGAACGAATTCGTTCAGGACGTCCAGGCTCGCGGCGCAGATCTTGAGATCGTCCTCCAGGAAGACGATCTCGGCCGTCAGGCCGATGAACTCGTCCTCGGGCCAGAGGACGCGGTTGGCCCGGACCATGTTCTCCAGCTCCCGGACCTCCGTGTCCGTGAAATTCGGGTCGGCGGCCGCGGCCGGGCTGCGGTCCTGGCCCGAGGATTCGTCGGGGGAGGCGACCGGCTGAGGCCCGGCCGGCTTCGGCACGGCGCTGTCCTCGACGGGCGGAGCGTCGATCCCGGGCGTCCAATGGAACTTGGCCCGGTCTTCCGGTTTGATCTCGATCTGGCCCTGGGAGAACTTGGCCAGGTCGACCTTGACCTCGAGAGTCTCCTGGGCCAGGTCGGACGGCAGTTCGGGCAGGTTCTCGTCGACCTGCTGGGACTTTCTGTCGGCCAAGATCTGGTTCTCCAGGAATTCGTCCGGAGCGAAATACTGGATGTTGGCCAGATCGCTCTCCCACATGGCGGCGACGATGTCGTTGTCGCCCCCCGGCCTCTGGGCCACGGTCTTGATAAGGTCGAGGAACTCCACGAGCTCCTCGCGGTCGAGGCCGCGGTAGAAATAGAGGATCTGGGTCCCGTCCTTGAAAAAGAAGAAGGGCAGGCTCTTGAGCGGCGTTTCGTCGGTATAGACGATCTGCCCGGCGCAGGTGAACGAGAATTCCTCGACCCCGGCCTCGAGCCTCTGGTAGGTCTTGAAGAACTCATCGAACTTGGCCATGAGGGCGTCGACGAAGTTCCGGACCGTGGCGTGGTCGGACGGGAAGATCTTCATGGCCGAAACGGCGTTGGCCAAGGCGGTCAGGATGTCCTCGGCCTTCTGGAGGACCTGCTTGTCGGCGAGGAGAAGATCGTCGTCCTCGGCCTGCGGCCCTATCGGGGGCATCGGCATGACTGGAGATTCCCTGTCCTTTCAGCCGGGACCAGTTTAAGCGAATTCTCCCGCACGCGTCAACAGAGGAAAATAACGCGGGCCGGCGTCAGCGCCGGCTCAGGACCCGTCGCTCGTAGGCTTCGACGTCCCGGAGCCAATCCTCGCCCGAGGGCACGCCGTTCCGGACGCAGTAGGCGTCCCAGACCGGACCGAACGGCAGGGCCTTGAGCTCCTCGAGGAGGGACAGGCGTTGCAGGGCCTTGGACGCCGGATCGAGCGTCCGGAGCTGGTCGTGGGGCTCGAGCAGGGCGATGAGCAAGGCCTTGAGCACGGACCTCGCGCCGAGCACCCAGGCGCCGACCCGGTTCAGGCTGGCGTCGAAGTAGTCGAGGGCGATGTGGATGCGCTCGAGGGCCTGGCTGCGGACGATCTCGGCGGCCAGCTCGCGGACCTCGTCGTTGAGCAGGACGATGTGGTCGCTGTCCCAGCGGACGCCGCGGCTGACGTGGAGCAGGATCTCTCCGGAGAAGGGCAGGAGGGCCGAGATCTTGTCGGCCACGGACTCGGTCGGGTGGAAGTGCCCGAGGTCGAGGCAGATCATCTTGCCCCGGCTGAGGGCGTAGCCCATGTAGAATTCGTGCGAGCCGACGACGAAGGACTCGCTGCCGATGCCGAAGAGCTTGCTCTCGAGCGCGTCCTTGAGCTGCTGGGGACTGTACTCGACCTCGTAGATCTCGTCGAGGGACTTGAGGAGCGCGGCCCGGGCGCCCCAGCGGTCCGCCGGGACGTCCTTGGAGCCGTCCGGGATCCAGAGGTTGTGGACGCAGGCGGCCTGCTGCTCCCGGCCGATCGAGGCGCTGATCCTCCGGCAGCACTTGACGTGGTCGACCCAGAACTTGCGGGTCCCGTTCTCCCGGCTGCTGAGCGTGTACCCGGAGGCGGCCTTGGGGTGGGCGAAACAGGTGGCGTTGAAGTCGATCTTGAGGCCATGGTGCCGGGCCCATTCCGACCAGCCCCGGAAATGCTCCGGCTCGATGGCGTCGCGGTCGACGGGTCGGTCGCCGAACTCGCCGTACATGGCATGGAGATTGACCCGGTGGCGGCCGGGGATCAGGCCGAAGGCCTGTTCGAGGTCGGCCCGCAGCTCCTCGACCGTGCGGGCCCGCCCGGGGTAGGCCCCGGTGACCTGCAGGCCGCTCCCGGCCAGGCTGCCAGCCTGATTCTCGAAGCCGCCGACATCGTCGCCTTGCCAGCAATGGAGCGACAGGGGGATCGTCCTCAGGCGGGCCAGGGCTGTCTCGGTGTCGATGCCGCGCTCGGCGTACCGCTCCCGGGCGGCGAGATAGTTCTTTTCAACGGCCGTCGGATCCATCCTCACCCCTCCTCGAAGGAACGGCATCGTTATATGCCTTTGACCATGGGCTGTCAAGCCTCGAGAATGGCCCTGAACCGGGCGGCGGCCGCGTCCCAGGCCGGGGCGTTCCCCGCAGGGAGATACGTCCGGAGGTCGAAGGAATGGCGGATGATCTCCCGGATCGCGGCCGGCGAGGACAGGCGTCCCACGGCCATCGCTTGGACGAGGATGTTGCCGACGGCCGTGGCCTCGGCCGGCCCGGCCACGACCGGCAGGCCCGTCGCGTCGGCGGTGAGCTGGCACAGCACCTCGTTCTGCGATCCGCCGCCGATGACGTGGATCCTCTCGACGGGATGGCCGAGGACAAGGCGGAGCTCGTCGATGACCTGGCGGTACTTGAGGGCCAGGCTTTCGAGGAGCGCGCGGACCAGAGCCGCTCTCGTCTCCGGCATGCGCTGGCCCGTCTGGCGGCAGTAGGCGGCGATGGCTTCGGGCATGTCGGGCGGATTGAGGAAGCCGGGGTCGTCGGGATCGATGAGGGCCGTGAACGGCGGGGCCTCCGCGGCGGCCCGGTTCAGGTCCTCGTACGTGACGGGGCCTTCGGCCGACCAGGCTTTGCGGCAGCCCTGGACGAGCCAGAGCCCGGAGACGTTTTTGAGGAAACGGACCGTCCCGCCGAGGCCGCCCTCGTTGGTGAAGTTCGCGGCGAGCGACGCCGCCGAGATCACGGGCGACCTCTCCTCGACGCCGACGAGCGACCAGGTTCCCGAAGAGATGTAGGCCCAGTTCCGCCCTTCGGCGGGGACGGCGGCGACGGCGGCCGCCGTGTCGTGGGAGGCCGTGGCGACGACCGGCACGTGGCGCAGGCCGGTCGCGGCGGCGACCTCCTCCGTGACCGTTCCGAGCACGGTCCCGGGTTCGACGAGGTCCTGAAGGACCTTCTTCGAGAGACCCATCGCCTGGAACAGGCCGGAGACCCAGGTCTTCGTGCGGGGATCGAGGCACTGCGAGGTCGAGGCGATCGTGAACTCGGCCGCCTTCCGGCCCGTGAGCAGGAAATTGAACAGGTCGGGCATGAACAGCAGGTCCTCGGCCGCGTCGAGGAGCGGCGATCTCTCCCGGACCATCGCGTAGATCTGGAAGAGCGTATTGAAGGGCATGAACTGGATGCCGGTCGCTTCGTAAAGAGCGTCCCGGGGGACCAGCTTGAAGTAGTCCTCCATGGCTCCGGCGTTGCGATGGTCGCGGTAACAGAAGGGCAGGCCGAGGAGGCTCCCGTCCCGGGCCAGAAGGCCGAAATCGACGCCCCAGGTATCGACCCCGATGCTGGCCGGACGCGCGCCGACCGCGGCCGCGGCGTCGCGCATGGCCGCCTTCATCTCGTCGAACAGGGCGTAGACGTTCCAATGGATGTGACCGGCCAACGGGAACGGGTTGTTGGGGAAGCGCCGAACCTCGTGGACGGTGAGCTTCGGCCCGTCGAGCGCCCCCAGAACGGCCCGGCCGCTGCCGGCGCCGAGATCGAAGGCCAGGAAGTGGGCGGCATCCTTCAGCGGCGTCATAGGCATCCTCGAGACCCTTCTTATATGCGGAACGCGGACCGTTTTCAAGCCCGGCTTTGAAAACTCGGGAGCTTTCGCTACAATGAGCTCTCCATGCCGCTCGAGGACAAGCTCAAACAACTGAGGCGCGAACGGGACGCCCGCACCCGGGCCCAGAGCGTCGAATCGACCTGGGAGAATCTCGGCGACGAGGCCGGCCTGACCGTCAAGCAGAGGCTCGAGCGTCTGATCGCCCTGACCGACAAGGGCCGGGGGATGGCCGTCCGGGACGAGGCGCGTCCGGTCGAACGGAAGCGGCGGGAGCCGGTCCAGGTCTTCGAGAACTCATACGTCCTCGGAGCGAGCTACGGCCAGATCCCCATCGCCATGGGACTGCAGATCCCGGCCGACCTCCTCGGCTTCCTCAGCCGCGACGCCGCGTTCGAGGGCCTCGACCTCTCGTCGGCCCTGTTCCTGGACCTCGAGACGACGGGCCTTGCCGGGGGGACGGGCACCGTGCCCTTCCTGGTCGGCCTGGCCTACTACCGAGACGAGTGGTTCAAGGTGACCCAGTTCTTCCTCAGCGAGATGGCCGAGGAGGACCGGCTCGTCAGGGAGCTGGCCCAGTTCATCCAAGACATGGGCTTCAAGTCTCTCGTCACCTACAACGGCAAGGCCTTCGACCTGCCGCTCGTCGAGACGCGCTTCGCCCTGCACCGGACGCCCTGCCCGTTGCGGGGGATGCCTCATCTCGATTTTCTGTTCTCGGCCCGCAGCCTGTGGAAGCACAAATACGACAGCTGCCGGCTCTTCCACCTGGCCCAGCAGATCGTCCAGGCCGAACGGTCCGAGGACATTCCGGGCGCGGAGATCCCGCTCCGCTATTTCCAGTACATCCGCAACGGCGATTTCTCGCTCATCGATCCCATCCTCTATCACAATCAGGAGGACCTGCTCTCGCTCCTCGGCGTCGGTCGTGGCCGGGGCCGTCCTCGTCGAGCGCAACCGCGAGGCCGCGGCGAAAGGGGAGGGCGACCCGATGGACCTTTACGGCGTCGCCCGGCTCTTCGAGCGGGCCGGGGACTCGGCGACCTCGGCCGCCCTGCTCCAACAGGCGCTGGCGGGGGGCCGGGGCCTTTCGGCCGAGGTCTCCCTGGTCGCGCGCAAGAAGCTGTCGCATCATTTCAAGAAGACCAAGGATTGGGACAAAGCCCTGCCGTTCTGGCAGGAGATGGCGGCCGGCGAGGAAGTCGACTGCTTCCGCGAGCTGGCCATCTACTTCGAGCATACGGCCAAGGACTTCGGAGAAGCCATCCGGGTCGCCACCGAGGGCCTGGCCCTGTCGAAGGACAAGAGGCTCTTCGCAGCGGAAAAGGATTTCGAGAAGCGGATCGAGCGGCTCAAGGGCAAGGCGGCGAAGGGGAAGTGAGCGGCGGGACGATGAAAGCCATGGTCCTGGCCGGGTTCGGGGCGCCGGCGGACCGTCCCCTCGAGCTGCGGGACATCCCGGTTCCGGACGTCGGGCCGGAGGACATCCTCATCAAGGTCCGCTGCTGCGGCGTCTGTCACACCGACCTCCATGTCGTCGAGAATGAGCTGGCCGCGGCCCGGTTGCCGCTTGTTCCCGGACATGAAGTGATCGGGACCGTGGACCGGATGGGGGAGAAGGCCGGGCGGTTCGAGGTCGGTCAGCGCGTCGGCGCGGCCTGGCTGCGATCGACGTGCGGCATTTGCCGCTTCTGCAAGAGCGGCCGGGAGAACCTGTGCGAATCGGCCCTGTTCAACGGCTACCATGCGGACGGCGGCTACGCGGAATACATGGCTGTCGACGAGAAATTCGCCTACGCCATTCCCGATGTGTTCGGCGACGCCGAAGCGGCGCCGCTGCTGTGCGCCGGGATCGTCGGATACAGGGCGCTACAGCTGAGCGAGGCCCAGGCCGGCGGCATCCTCGGGCTCTACGGCTTCGGCGGCTCGGCCCACATCGCCATTCAGGTCGCCAGGCACCGAGGTGTCCGGGTCTTCGTCTTCACCCGGAGCGCCAGGCACCAGAAGCATGCCCGCGAGCTTGGTGCAGAGTGGGCGGGGACGTCCCATGATGAACCGCCGGCCCGGCTGACGAACGCGATCCTCTTCGCCCCGGTCGGCGGCCTCTTTATAGACGCCCTCCGGGTGATGGATAGGGGCGGGACGGTCGTTTCGGCCGGCATCCATATGTCTCCCATCCCGGAGATAGACTACGACCGATTCCTCTACCACGAACGCAGGATGCTCAGCGTCGCCAACGCCACCCGCCGGGACGGCCAGGAGCTGCTCGCGATCGCCGCCGAGATCCCCGTCCGAACGACCGTCCGGACGTTCCCTCTCGAGGCGGCGAACGACGCTCTCACCGAGCTCAAGGCCGGCCGGATCGACGGGGCCGCTGTCCTGACAATGGGGACATGACCCAATTCTCTTGAATGGGGATCGTGTCCCCTGAATCCCCGAGTGTCCCCGATCTTCAAGGTTGAAAATGTATGCTTTATAGGCTACAATACGCCCGATTTTACGCCCTGCGCGCCCGTAGCTCAGTTGGATAGAGCGTCTGACTACGAATCAGCAGGTCGGGTGTTCGAGTCACCCCGGGCGCGCTTCTCTTTCTCTCCATATCACACAATATATCAGCCACATAGGTGCCATTCTGTGGAGGTCTATGGTCTTCATGGAATGGCCCGGCTTTGCCCTTAATCTCCCGCTTAGTGAGATAAAGACAGGACACGGTTGACTTCATCAAGGAGCCGGGATTAAATGGAATCCCTCTCCATTTGCTTAAAGAGACCAAATGCATAAGGCGAAGACGACAATCAGTATTGGAATTGTGATGGCCGTCCTGATTTCAATATGGATGGGCATCAGGTCGGGCGCAATTATCGGGATCTTTTACTTCTTTATCTTGACGTTCTTAATATGGGCGATAGCTAAAGCGAGGCGCTGGATATAAAATAGGACACCGAAAAGCGGGCAGTCCCTGCCCGCTCCTTTTTCGCCCTACACGCCAGGGATCTTGACCGCTCGGGCGGCGGTTATTTCTTCGGCTGGAACGCTTCCTTGACCTGCTTGCTGATGTCCTTGTAGTTCTTGTCCAGGAACTTCGCCTCTTCCTTGGTCAGGATCTTGAACGGGACGCGGACCAGGCTCTTCTCGAATTTCACGTTAAGCCAGTGCTGGCCGTACTGGATTCCGCCGGGCAGATTGAAGTACAGCCGGCCCAAAGCGGCGCGGACCGGACTGAGCTCGGCAAAGTCCCAAGCTTTTCCGGGATGGTCGAGGTCCACGAAGAACGCGAGCCGGCTTGCGCTGCTGACCCACGGCGGGAAGTAGTCGATCGAATCTTTGATGACTCTGGCCTGGTTCTGGAGGCCCTGGGTTTTACCTTTCCGAAACTCCTCTAAAGTCGGAAGCGGCACTTCCGTGCCATCCGGGGTCGTGAGCGTGATGGCCTCGCGCGTCAGCTTGTAGTCCGGCACCTTTTGCATCAAGGTAGCCCCGATCTCCAGGAGCATCCATTCCCCGCCGACCGAGCTGTTGGCGAGCTGGTAGCCCAGGATCACGTACCCCTCGTTGTTGTAAGCGGCCCGAACATACCGGCCCTCCATCGTCATGATCTGGGGCACGCCGGGTTCCGGGATCTGCACGGTCGGCTTCTGCTCGGTCTGGGCACCGGCCGGGGCCGCGAGCGGCCAGAACGAAAGCAGGCCAACCAGGACCATCGAAATCGCAAACTTGTGTCTCATGGGACCTCCTCAAGATCGTTAGCCCGCGACTCGACGGATGGACCGCCGCAGGCGTCGCGATTGATGAAATGATCTGTTCAGGATCAACTTTATCCCATTGATAGAAAACCGTCAATGGGACCTTAGACCAAGCCCGCGGAAGCCTGCGGACTCCGCTGATCTGTTCGACCGCTTCTCCGGCTAGCTGACCGAGACGCCCAGGAGCTTGCCGATGAGGAACGTCGCGCCCGCCGCCAAAGCGCCGATCATCGCCTGGCGAAGCGCGCTGCGAACAGGATTCTTGCCTGTGAACAGGCTGATCGCAGCCCCCACGGCCAGGAGGCTGGCGGCCGTGGCGATGAGGGTGCCAAGGAAGGCGCCGCTTCCGCGCGTCACAAGATAGGGGACGAGAGGCACCAAGGCGCCGAGGGCGAAACTCAAGAATGACGCTCCGGCCGCCTGATAGGGTGAGGCCAGCCCTTTCGGATCGAGGCCCAACTCCTCCTTGACCAGCGTCGCCAGCCCCTTCTCGGGGTCGTTCAGGATCATCGCCGCGATCGTCCGGGCCTGGTCGGCAGTCATGCCCTTGGCTTCATAGATGGCGGCCAATTCGCCGGCTTCCTTGCCCGGATGGTCGTTCAGCTCGTTTCTCTCCAGCTCGATCTGGTGTTCGAGAAGCTCGCGTTGGGTGCGCACGGAAATATATTCGCCGGCAGCCATAGAAAAGCCTCCGGCGAGGAGTCCGGCGACTCCGGCCAGGAGGACCACTTTAGGATCAGGCCCGGCGCCGGCTACCCCGATGATCAGGCTGGCGTTGGACACCAGTCCGTCATTGGCCCCGAATACTGCCGCCCGCAGGGCGCTCCCCCCTCCGGCCCAGCGGTGCCACGGTTCTTTGAAATTCGCGTTCTTCATTTCTTATCCTGAAGACGGGTGAGATCTTCGATAAAGGACTTGACCATGGACTTTTCCGCCGCGGAAGCGGCGCTGCGCTCCATCGTCTTGGCCAGCTTCAAAGCCTCTTCGTACCGGCCCAGCCGGACGAGCACGTTCCCAAGCATCATCTGATTCGAGAAGCTTCCGGGCTCCAGGTCCACGGCCTTGCGGATCAGCTCGAGAGCCCGATCCACCTTCTGGTCGTCCCTGAGATAGAGCCTGGCCAGGGCAATGTAAGCGGGGGCAAAGTACGGATTGAGCTGGAGGGCTCTCGCCAGGCTGGCTTCGGCCTGCCCGGCTCCGTCCGTCGTCCCCAGCTCGATCAGGGTCAGCGTGGCGTGGTAATAGTGGGCCAGGAAGCTCCTGGAGTCGCCGGCGATCGCCCGGTCGAACCAGCGCAGGGCCTCGGCGCGATCGCCTTGGCGCATGAAGAGGAAGCCCAGGCTCTCCTGGGCGGAGGCCAGGTCGGGCTGGAGGCGCAGGGCCTCTTCGAGAAGAGGCTTGGCGTCCTGCGGCCGGCGGTCCTGCAGCTGGAAATCTCCGAGCCTCGCGGCCGTCTCGGCCGGCGACAAGACCCGCGCGCTGAAGTCCTCGGGCGTGTCCGCCGCCTTCGTTTTGATCCGGAGGTAGGGGAAGGCAGACCGTTCCACATACCTTGCCAGGTCGGCCTGGAGCCTGTCGAGGTCGTCGAAAATCCGGCGGACCGCCTCGTCCTGGTCGACGCCTTGGCGCTCCAGGGACAGGAACTGGGACAGGCGGTTGCGCTGGCCGGCCTCCGTCTTTTCGGCGAGTATCAGGTAATGCGTGAGGGCCCACGACTCGGCATAGAACATCGGCACTTTGGCCGCTTCCGTATAGTCGGGGGAGTCGTAAGTGACCCGGAAGAGCTCCGCGAGCGGGAGCTGCCGGCCCTCGCGGAGGGTCCGGATGAGGAAGGCGTTCGGCCGGCCCAAGCCGACCTCCCTCTCGCCGATCGTGCTATTCCCGTAGAACTCCGCCAGCCCCTCGCTCATCCAGAGCGGCAGCGAACGGACGTTGAGCTGCAGGACCATATGGGTGTATTCGTGATAGACGGTAACGAAGGGATTCTCCCCACCGGCGTCCAACCGGATGACCGCATAGAGCTTTTCTCCGCCGGACGAGAACCGTCCCGCGGGATGGGCCCGGCCCTTCTTCTCCCAGTATTCGGGCATGGCCGCCCGCATGGACTTCTCGTCTTTGAAGGCCATCACGACGAAGGCCTTGCCGGACTCGACCCGGAGCCTCAGGGTCTGCTCGAAAACGGCCCGGATCGCCTCGAATTGGTCCGCCAGCCGCCGCCCCTGCTTCTCGGTCCCGTCGGTCACGACGAGGAAGTGGGGGCTCCGGACCTCCGTCCATTTCCGGGTCGTGTCCTGGGGGGCCGCCAGTGAGGTCAGGAGCAGGAGGGCCGGGAGGACGGATAGAAGACCGGCGCGAGATCTCAAGCGATCAGGCTCCTTCGACCTTGACCCAGGCGCCCGATCTTGTCCGACCGGACGGCGGCGTCGATGACGCACATCATCTCGTGGCCGGTCCGGAAGTCGGGGAAGGTCACTCGATAGGGCTGGCCGGCCCGCTTGGCCGCCACCGCCTCGTAATAGTCCCGGAACAGGTTGAGCACGGCGTCGTGGTAGCCCATGGGATGCCCCGTGGGGAGTGTCGCGTATTTGCGGGTGTCCGCAGTCTGCTGCTGCGAAGATTCGTAGAAGACCTCGTTGGCCTTCTCGCGGTGGCCGATCCAGAGGGCGTTGGGATGGACGTGGCTCCAGGCGTAGGACTCCTTGGAACCGAAGACCTGGATCTCGATGTCGACCTTGCGGCCGGCCGCGGCCTGGCAGGTCGTGAAATTCCCGCGCGCCCCGTTCCCGAGCTTGAGGAAGAGCGAGGCGTAGTCGTCGAGCGTGATGGCCACCTCTTCCGAGTCCCCGGCGGCGCCGGCCCCGAACGAGAGGACGCCGCCCTTGGGCCGGCGCCTCTTGGGCAGGCACGTATGGAGCTCGGCCATGACCTCGACGATCTTCTGCCCGGTGATGAACTGGACGAGATCGAACCAATGGCTGCCGAGGTCGGCGACGACGTTGGCGGTCCCGGCGACTTCGGGGTCCAGCCGCCAGGAATAGTCCGTCTCGAAAAAGAGCCAGTCCTGGAGGAAGTGGCCGACGAAGGCCCGGACATCACCCAGGTCGCCGCGCCGGGCCCTGGCCGCCGCCTCCTGCACGACGGGATAGTAGCGATAGCAGAAGTTGATCGCCGTCAGAGTGCCGTGCTTCGAGGCGAGAGAGAAGAGCTCGGCGGATTCGCGAGAGTCGAGGGCCAGCGGCTTTTCGGACAGGAGCTCCTTGCCGGCCCGGATGGCCTTGGCGTTGATGTCGAAATGGACGTTGTTCGGGGCGCAGTCGTGCACGACCTCGATCTCGGGGTCGGCAATGAGGGCGCCGGCGTCCCTGTAGACCCGCCCGATGCCGAACTTGTCGGCCGCGGCGCGGGCCAGCTCCGCGTTCGGATCGGCCACGGCCGCGACCTCGACCCCGCCGAGGCGCCTCAGCACGTCGAGGTGGACCATGCCGATGTAGCCCGTCCCGATGAGCCCGACCTTGATCGTCTTCATGGACACCTCCGGTTCCCGCTCAGGATAAACCAAGGGACGCCCCGGGGTAAAGAGCGCTTTTTTATGGTTGCCAAATCCATGGAAATTGGATAAATATGAGCCTATGGCCCATCTGGCAGCGCGGTCGGGATACCAGAAGCTGGTCCAACGGCTGAACAAAAGCCCCCAGGGGGCGCCTCCCTCCGAGCTCCTGTTCCAGATCCTCAAGATCCTCATGAGCGAGAAGGAGGCCGCGCTCGTATCCCTCGTGCCCTTCAAGCCCTTCACGGCCAAGACAGCGGCCCGGGCCTGGAAGATGAGCCCGGACGAGGCCCGAAAGGCACTGGACGAACTAGCCTCCCGGGCCCTGCTCGTCGATATCGAGGGCCGGAGGAACCGTTATTACGTCCTGCCGCCGCCCATGGCCGGCTTCTTCGAGTTCTCCCTGATGCGCCTGCGGGGGGACGTCGACCAGAAGCTCCTGGCCCAGCTCTATTATCAGTACATCACGGTCGAAGAGGACTTCATCAAGGCCCTGTTCACGCGGGGGGAGACCCAGCTCGGCCGGACCTTCGTCAACGAGGCGGTCCTGTCGAACGAGAACGCCCTCCATGTCCTCGACTACGAACGGGCCAGCGAAGTCGTCAGGACGGCCAGCCACCGGGGCGTCGGCCTCTGCTACTGCCGGCACAAGATGGAGCACGCCGGCCACGCCTGCGACGCTCCGCTCGACATCTGCATGACCTTCAACACGACGGCCGGTTCGCTCATCCGGCACGGCTACGCCCGGGCGGTCGACGTCGCCGAGGGGCTGGCCCTTCTCCAAGAGGCCCGCGACCGCAACCTCGTCCAGTTCGGGGAGAACATCAGGACCGGGGTCAGCTTCATCTGCAATTGCTGCGGCTGTTGCTGCGAGGCCATGATCGCCCAGCGCCGGTTCGGGCTGCTGAACCCCGTCCATACGACGAACTTCCTTCCGGTCGTCGACCGTACCACTTGCACGGGCTGCGGCGAGTGCGCGGCGGTCTGTCCGGTGGAGGCCATGAGCCTGGTCTCGGCCAACGACCCGCTCCACCCCCGGAAGAAAACGGCCAAGGTCGACGAGACGATCTGCCTGGGCTGCGGGGTGTGCGTCCGGGTCTGCAAGCCGAAGAGCCTGTCCCTGGCGTCGAGGAAGGAGCGGGTCATCACGCCGCTCAACTCGGTCCACAAGGCCGTGCTCATGGCCATCGAGCGCGGCAAGCTCCAGAACCTGATCTTCGACAATCAGGCGTTGGCGAGCCACAGGGCCATGGCCGCCGTACTGGGGGTCATCCTCAGGCTGCCCCCGCTCAAGCAGGCCATGGCCAGCCGGCAGATGAAGTCGCGCTATCTCGAAACGCTGATCGCGCGGCTGAGGATCTGAACGGCTAGAAGCTGAAGCCGACCAGGGCCATCCAGCTCTGGTTCTTCATGGAGTCGCCCGCGGCGGGATCCTTCAGAAGGTTGGCCATGCCGTAGTTGTATCGGCCTTCGACCGAAAGGCTGAGTCCCAACAGCTTGAAGGCGATCCCGGCGCCGCCGATGACGCCGTAGTCGAACCGCTCATAGTCCGACGTCAGGACCTCAGTCTCCGACACGCCGTCGATCTCCAGGACGCCTTCGGATTTGAGCAGGTAGGCGCCGTAGCCGCCCCCGCAGAGGAACGGGCGGATGGGCCCCGCCGGGATGATGTTGAGCTTGAGCAGGACCGGCACCTGGATGTAGGTATGGCGGAACTCGAGGCTGTTGGTCTCGTCGACTTCGTATTGGCCTCCCAGCCGGACGTAGAGGATCTCGGGCTGGATGGAGATGAAGCCCAGGCCGCCTTCGAAATACAAACCCCCGGTGAAATAGGAGAGCGCTCCGAAAGAGAAGGGGATCGGCTCCGTCGAAGCCAGGGCCAGCGTGGACGATGAATAGCCGAACTTGAGCCCGACCCCGGCAGAAACGGTCGGGGGGATGAGCGCGGTCAGGCAAATGGCCGCGACGACCGCGATAAAGAACTTTTTCATGCGAGCCTCCTCTGAGACGGAATCACAATCACATCCTATTCTACCACCTGAACCGGCACATCCTCTTTTCCGGCGCTTTGAGGGGTGAATCCGGGGTCCGGCGATTAGCCGCCGAAGATGACCCGGCGGTTGACCGGCCGCGAACCGCCGTGCTATAAGCCTGTCAGGGCCTCTCATGAAGAGAAGGGAGTTCATCAAGTCGGCCGGGATCGCCGCCCTGACCGCTCCCGCCGTGCGCGGAGGACGGCCGTCGCCCCGGCGGGGCCCGCGCCCCAACATCGTGTTCATCATGGCCGACGACCATGCCGCCCAGGCGATCGGCTGCTACGGCCGGGGTCTCAACCTGACGCCGTCGATCGACCGGATCGCCCGCGAAGGCGCCCGTTTCGACCGCTGCTTCTGCACGAACGGCATCTGCGCCCCCAGCCGCGCGGTCATTCTCACCGGCAGGCACAGCCACCTGAACGGCGTCCGCGACAACGCCGACGTCTTCGACGGCGGCCAGGTCACCTTCCCCAAGCTCCTGCAGGCCGCGGGATACGAGACAGTCCTGCTCGGCAAGTGGCACCTCAAGAGCGAGCCGACCGGCTTCGATGTCTGGAAGATCCTGCCCGACCAGGGGGACTACTACAATCCCGATTTCATCGAGATGGGCGAGACGAAGCGCCGGCCCGGCTACGTCACCGACGTCCTGACCGACATGACCGCGGAATTCCTCGAAGCCCGGCGGGGCGGGGACCGGCCTTTCCTCCTGATGCTCCACCACAAGGCGCCCCACCGCAACTGGCAGCCGGCCGAGCGGCATCTGCGCCTTTACGACAACGCCGAGTTCCCGGAGCCGCCGACCCTTTTCGACGATTATGCCACGAGGTCCCGGGCGGCCTTCGAGCAGGAGATGACCATCCGGGACCACATGACGCTCGAGTCCGACCTCAAGCTCGGACCGCCGCCGGTGCGGATGGACGCGGCCCAGAGGGACGCTTGGGAGCGGGCCTACGGGCCCAAGCGCGAGGCCTTCCGGCGCGCCGCGCCGGCAGGCGCGGCGCTCGTCCGCTGGAAATACCGCCGCTACCTCCAGGACTACCTCGGCTGCATCGCGGCGGTCGACGAGAGCGTCGGCCGGGTCCTTGAGGTCCTCGACCGGACGGGCCTGGCGGAGACGACGCTCGTCGTCTACACCTCGGACCAGGGCTTCTTTCTCGGCGAGCACGGCTGGTTCGACAAGCGCTTCATGTACGAGGAGGCGCTGCGGATGCCCCTCGTCATGCGCTTCCCCGGGCGCATCCGGCCGGGGTCGGTCAATACCGACATGCTCTCGAACATCGATTTCGCGCCAACCTTCCTCGACGCCGCCGGGCTCGGCAAGCCCGGCGCAATGCAGGGCCGGTCGTTCCTGCCTCTCCTTCTGGGCCGTTCCGTGGCCGGCTGGCCCGAGTCTGTCTACTACCATTACTACGAGTACCCGGCCGTGCACATGGCCAAGCGCCACTACGGCGTGCGGACGCGGCGGCACAAGCTCATTCATTTCTACCACGACATCGATGCCTGGGAGCTCTACGACCTGGAGAAGGACCCGACGGAGGTCCGCAACGTCATCGACGATCCGGCCTACGCCCGAGTCCGCCGCGAGCTTGAGACCGAGCTGGCCCGGCTCCGGGCCTTCTACAGGGACAGGGACTGACATGGACCTCGGGCTTCTGCGGGAGATCGTCATCGTCCTGGCTGCTTCGGTGCTGATCATCCCTCTGTCCCACAAGTTGAAGCTCCCGTCCGTCGTGGGCTTTCTCCTGACCGGCGTTCTGATCGGGCCCGGCGGCCTGTCCCTCGTCAAGCACCCCGAGTCGGTCGACGTTCTGGCCGAGGTCGGAGTGGTCATGCTCCTGTTCACCATCGGTCTCGAGTTCGAGCCGTCCCGGCTCAAGCGGATCCAGCGGAACTTCTGGGCCGGCGGCGGACTCCAGGTGTCCCTGACCACCGCGGCCACCGTCATCGTCCTCGGTTTCCTCAACGTCCCTTTCCGGGAAGCCCTCTTTTACGGCTTCCTCATCTCCCTGAGCAGCACGGCCGTCGTCCTGAAGATCCTGGCCGACCGCGGCGAGACCGACGCCCCCCAGGGTCGCATCTCGCTCGGCGTCCTCATTTTCCAGGACCTGGCCATCGTGCCCATGATCGCCCTCGTGCCGGTCCTGGCCAACGCCGGCCACGCTTCTCTTGGGGCCATCGGCCTCCGGTTCGGGTTCAGCGCGCTGGCTATCGCGGCCGCCTTCCTGCTGGCCCGGTTCTTCATGCCCCGCATGCTGCACCTCATCGTCCGCCTCCGCAGCCGGGAGGTCTTTCTCATCGCGACGCTGTTCATCGTCTTGGGGATGGCCTGGCTGACCTCGTCGCTCGGGTTGTCGCTCGCCCTGGGCGCCTTCCTGGCCGGGGTCGTCCTGGCCGAGTCGGAATACAGCCATCAGGTCGCCTCGGACATCCTGCCCTTCAAGTCCCTCTTTAACAGCCTGTTCTTTATCTCGGTGGGCATGCTCCTCAAGGTCGGCGTCGTCTGGGAGTTTCGCCTCGTCGTCCTGGCCCTCGTCTTTTCGATCCTCCTCGTCAAGCTGGCCGTGGTCCTGTTCACGGTGGGGATCCTCGGCTACGGCTCCCGGATCGCCGTCCTGACCGGGCTGGCCTTGGCCCAGATCGGGGAATTCTCCTTCGTTCTGGCCGGCGTCGGGCGGGACAACGGGCTGCTTCCCGGAGATACCTTCCAGGCCTTTGTCGCTTCGTCCATCCTGACCATCCTGGCGACGCCGTTCCTGATCCAGGCCGGCCCGGCCCTGGCCAGGCGAGGCGAAAAGTTCATCCGTTGGCGGAAGCGGGTCGAGCACCAGGCGGCCCGGCCGGCCTGCGACCTCGAAGGTCATGTCATCATCGCGGGCTACGGCCTCAACGGCCGGAACCTGGCCCACGTCCTGAAGGAGTCCGGCATCGGCTACTTCATCATCGAACTCAATCCGGTCACGGTCCGCGAGGCCGCGGCGGAGGGCGAGCACATCCTCTTCGGCGACGTCTCCAGCCCGACCATCCTCGAGGAGGCCAACGTCCGGCGGGCCAAGGCCATCGTCTTCGCCATCTCCGACCCCCAGGTGACCCGCCGCGGGGTCCACGCCGTCCGGGCCCTCAATCCGGGTTTGTTCATCATCGTCCGGACCCGCTACACCACGGAGATCGACGAGCTGCTGAAGCTCGGCGCCGACGATGTCATCCCCGAGGAGTTCGAGACATCGATCGAGATCTTCACCCGCGTCCTGGAGAAATTCCACATCCCGCGCAACGTCATCGAAGCCCAGGTGAAGGTGCTCCGCGGCGAGTGCTACGGCATGCTCCGAGGCGCTTGCAGCGCCGTCCGGCCTGTGGCCGAGCGTATCGCCGACCTCCTCGCGGCCGGGACAGCGGAGACCTACTTCGTCGGCCGGGGGGCCTGGCCGGCCGGCCGGACGCTCGGCGCCATCGACCTCCGCGGAAAGACCGGAGCCACGGTCATCGCCGTCGTCCGCGGCGAGGGAACGTTCACCAGCCCCGGCGCGGAATTCGAGATCAGGGAGCAGGACACGCTCGTTCTCGTGGCCAGCCATCGGGACATGGACCGGGCCTTCCAATATCTTCCGGCCGGCTTCATCGGCGATCCGGACGTGTCGACCGGAGGCGCCTGAGCTTGGCCGTCCTTCCGCCCCGCCCTTGGCCTTCGATCCTCCTCGTCGGGCCGACGGGATCGGGGAAGAGTCCTCTCGGCGTTGTGATGGAGTGGCGGGGTTTCCGGGGCCGCCCTTGCGTCCACTTCGACTTCGGCGCCAACCTCCGGGCCGCGGCCGCCGACCGGGCGGGGGAGTACGGTCTTGCGCCGGAAGAACTTGCCGCCGTCCGCGCCTCGCTCACAACAGGCGCCCTGTTCGAGGACCGGGACAGGCCCATGATCGTCGGGATCCTGATCCGGTTCGCGGAGATGCGGGGCCTCGCTCATGATACCCGGATCGTCCTCAACGGGCTGCCCCGGCACAGGGGACAGGCCGAGGCCCTGACCGGGCTCGTGGCTGTCGAAGAGGTCGTGTCCCTCGAAGCCGATGCGGCGGTCATCTCGGAGAGGATTCGCCGGGACTCCGGCGGTGACCGGGCGGGGAGGGGTGACGATCGTCCCGATGCGGTCGTTGGACGCCTGGCGACATTCCGCGAGAGGACTGTCCCGCTCCTCGATTTCTACCGCGGGCGCGGCGTTCCCGTCCGGTCCATCGCCGTGACGGCCGCTATGAGCGCCTCGGACATGTACGACGAGCTCACTCGACCGGTGACCCGATCCTAGGGGGATGAACATGAGAAAATCTATCGTCAGGTCGGGCGTGACGGCCGCCGTTCTGGCTTTGCTGGCGCCGGTCGTTCTGGCCCAATCGGAAGCCCCCCGCTTCGATACGATCCTCTACGGGGCCTCCTATTATTGGGAATACATGCCCCAGGAACGGCTCGAAAGGGACTTCGAGCTCATGGAGAAGGCCGGCCTCAGCTTCATCCGGGTGGGGGAGTCGAGCTGGGGGGTCCTCGAGCCGAGCGACGGCCGGTTCGACTTCGACTGGCTCGGCCGCGTCCTCGACCGGGCCCACAAGGCCGGCATCCAAGTCATCGTGGGCACGCCGACGTATTCGATCCCGGCCTGGCTCTACAAGAAGCATCCCGAGATCCAGGTCAAGCCGACGGGCCAGCCGCGCTACACGTACGGCCTGCGGCAGATGACCGACCTGACCCATCCCGTGTACAGGAAGTACGCGGAGCGCATCATCCGCAAGCTCGTCGAGCGCTTTCGCGACCATCCGGCCGTCATCGGCTACCAGCTCGACAACGAGACCCACCCCTCGGGCACGGCCGATGCCCATGTCCAGGCGGCCTTCCGCGAACGGTTGCGGCGTCTGTTCGTCACGCCCGAGGCCCTCAACAGGGCCTGGGGCCTGAACTACTGGGGCCAGCGGATCAACAGCTTCGACGAGGTCCCGCCGCGGGACGGGGCGCTCAATCCCGGCTACAAGCTCGAGTGGGAGCGCTTCCAGCAGTCGGTCGCCACGGATTTCCTCGCCTGGCAGGCGGAGATCGTCCGCGGACTGAAGCGGCCGGCCCAGTTCATTACCCATGACTTTTGCGGCGGGCTGCCGACCGACGTCCGCCAGCTCGACATCGCCCGGGCCGTGGACGTTCCCGCCGTCAACGTCTACTTCGGGCTTCAGGACGACATGACCGGTGAGGAGATCGCCTGGAGCGGCGACATCAACAGGTCCTTCAAGCGCTCCAACTACCTGGTCACGGAGACGACCGCCCAGACGACCGGCTGGAACTCGACCGGCCAGTTCCCGCCCTACGATGGGCAGCTCCGGCTGGCGGCCTACGCCAACATCCTGAGCGGGGCCAATCTCGTGGCCTACTGGCACTGGCACTCCCTCCACTACGGCCAGGAGACCTATTGGAAAGGCGTGCTGGGGCACGATCTCGAGCCCGGCCGGGTCTACGGCGAGGTCGTCCGGATCGCCGGGGAGCTGCGGCGTATCGGCCCGGCGCTGGCCAACCTGAGGAAAAGCAACCGCGTGGCCATCCTCTACAGCCTGGATTCCCTCCACGGCATCGACTTCATGCCCTTCGACGGCCGGGTCGGCTATATGTCCGTGCTCAGCCAGCTCTACCGGTCCCTCTACAAGCTTAACGTCGAGACCGACGTCGTCCATCCCGAGGACCCGCGGTTCGAGGATTACGATCTGGTCATCGTGCCGGCCCTCTATATCGCCGACGACGCGCTCCTGGTCAGGATCGCGGACTACGTCAAGGGCGGCGGGCATGTCCTGATGACCTTCAAGAGCGGCTTCTGCGACCGGCACTCGACGGTCCGCCCGGTCACGGCCCCGGGCCCCTTGCGCGAGGCCTGCGGATTCTCCTACCGGGAGTTCACGAACTTGAAGAGTCCGCTCAAGTTGCGGGGCGATCCGTTCAAGGCAGGCCGGGCGAACAGCGTGTCCGTTTGGGCCGAATATCTCGAGCCGGAGACGTGCCGGCCGCTGGCGGTCTACGACCATCCGGTCTTCGGGCAATTCCCGGCGGTCACTCGCAACGAATTCGGAAAGGGGGTTCTGACCTACGAGGGGACGTTCCTATCGGACGAGCTCCAGGACCGGCTTGTCGCCGATTGCCTGGCCGCGGCGGGCATCCCGGCCGAGGACGCCGGGCTCCCGCCGGGGGTCAAGGCCAAACACGCGCGGCTCGCCGACGGGGCCGCCGTCCACGCCTACTTCAATTTCTCCGCGGCGCGGCGGGAATTCGTCTACGGCCGCGCGGGCGGCCGCGACCTCCTGACCGGCGCCGCCGTCGCCCCGAAGGGCCGCCTCGTCCTCGCGCCCTGGGACTGCGTGATCGTCCGCGAAGGGCGGTGAGGCTGCGGAGGCCGGCCCGCCCTGCCGAAGAATTCGGTTGACAGGCGCGCCGCCCTAATCATACAGTCATAGTTCGGAGATGTGTCTTGAGGAGGCTCCCATGAATCGGTCCCTGATGAAGAAATTCGCCGGCCGCGGACTCGTCGTCGCCCTGGCGATCGTCGCGGCCATCTCGTTCGTCGCGGCCCGGCAGGCCGGGACGCCCCTCGGTCCGGAGGCCAAGGCCTGGGTCGAGGACCCCGACAGCTGCACGTCGATCCAGGTCGGACGCCTGGCCACGGTGGACGGCTCGGTCATCACCTGCCACACCTGCGACGGCCCCTACCGCCAGTGGGTCAACATCGTCCCGCATCAGAAATGGCCGGACAAGTCCATGAACAAGATCTACTCCGGCAAGATGCACACCGAGACCCCGACCGACCTCCGGGGCATCGTCCAGACCGGCGAGATCCCCCAGGTCCCCGAGACCTTCCGGTTCCTGAATACCGCTTACCCGGCCCTCAACGAAGCCGGTCTGGCCATCGGCGAGACCACCATCGGCGGCCGCCGCGAGCTTATCAACAACGAAGGCATGTTCATGATCGAGGAGCTCGAGCGGATCGCCCTGGAGCGCTGCAAGACGGCCCGCGAGGCCATCAAGCTCATCGGCGAGCTGGTCAAGCAGTACGGCTACGGCGACTTCGGCGAGTGCATCACCATCGCCGACGGCAAGGAGGTCTGGCACTTCGAGATCATGGGCGCCGGCCCGCTCGAGAAGGGCGCCGTCTGGGCGGCCGTCCGCATCCCCGACGACCACGTCGGCATCTCGGCCAACATCCCGCGCATCCCCGAGATCGACCTCAAGAACCCCGACCGCTACATGGCCTCCGAGAACGTCTTCCAGGTGGCCCAGGACATGGGCTGGTGGGATCCCAAGAGCGGCAAGCCGTTCAAGTTCTGGGAAGCCTACGGCGGCGGGCGGGGCAAGCCCTTCTCGACGCGCGAGTTCTTCGTCCTCAGCACCCTGGCGCCCTCGCTCAAGCTGACCATGGACCTGCCGGAGCTGCCGTTCTCGGTCAAGCCGGAGAAGAAGCTGTCGGTCCGCGACATCCTGGCCATCTACCGCGATCCCTACGAGGGGTCGGACCTCGACATGACCAAGAACCTCCTGGTGCCCCGGATGCAGCCGCGGCCGAAGCCCGGCGAGACGCCGCCGGCCCAGCCGGCCGCCCCGCAGATGGGTCTGAGCAACATCGCCAGCGCCTGGATGCCCCGGGACGTCATCAATCTCGTCAACGCCCTGAAGCCGGGAACGGTCCAGCCCGCGCGGACGATCCCCATCTCCGGGTGCGCCTATGCCACCGTCCTCCAGGTCAAGGGCTGGCTGCCGCCCGCGGTCGGCGCCGTCTGCTGGTTCGCTTTCGACAACCCGGCCATGAGCGCCCGGGTCCCCATCTTCGCCGGGACCACGGAGCTCCCGCCGAGCTTCGAGATCTGCGCCCAGCACCAGTTCCGGCTGGATTCCGCGGCCTGGGCCTTCCGACGGGCCAACCGGCTGGCCACCCTGAAATGGGGGATGACCCGCAAGACGATCGAGGAGACCATCGCCGAGTTCGAGGACAAGGCCTTCGCGGACATCCCGCTCATCGAGAAGAGGGTCCAGGAGATCCTGGGCAGCAAGACGCCCGACAAGGAGCCCTTCACCGTCGAGAAGTACCTGACCAAGTACACCAATGACACGGCCCGGGCCGCGATCCAGAAGTACCTGGAGCTCGGGGACAAGTTCTGGATGCTCATCGCCATGAGCCTGTAGGGCTTCGACAAGCAAACAAAGGGGGCGTTCCCGCTCTTCCGGAGAAAGGGAACGCCCCCGTTGCGTTTTTAGAGGGAATACTTGAACAGGTTCATCCCGGCCGGGAGCTTGGCCTTTTCTTTGTAGATATCCCAGTAGGTGGCCTTGGCCTCGGCCAGCTGACGGTAGAGGGGATGTTCGGTATCGACGACGTGGAGGGCCGCGACGGCGTTCTTCTCGTCGACGCAGACGAGCCTCTGGCAGCGGTTCATGATGCCGGCCGTGCCGATGCTCGCGGCGACCACCAGCTCTTTCGCCTGGACCCACCGGACGAGCTCGCCGTAAGTCACGGGCCTCTCCTCGACCTTGACGCCCATCTCCCGGAGGATGGTGACCATGCCCTGGATCGTGACCGAGGGCAGGATGAGCTCGCTCTCCGGGATCTTGATGACCGTCCCGTCCCGCAGGCCGAACAGACAGCAGGAGGAATCCCACTCGGTGATGGCCCGGTCGGCCAGGGGCCGGTGGGTCTGGTCGTCGAGGAACAGCGCCGCCGCGGCCAGGGGATCGACGTCTTTGGCCGCCTCGAGGGCCTTGAGGCTGATCATGTAATTGATGCCGAGCTTGAGCCAGCCGGTCCCGTTCAGGCCGACGGCCCGGACCAGGTGCGGGATGACGACCCCGGTGAAGGGCTCGCCCAGATAATTGTCATAGCTGCAGAAGATGGCCCGTACGGCCGGCTGGCCGGGGAAGGTCACGCCCATGGACTGCTCCTCGTCGACCGTGAACGGCCGGAGGTACCCTTGGAGCCCCTTGTCGGCCATGTCCTCGAGGAAGGCGCGAATGGCCGGGTCCTGGAAATACTGATGGATGAGGATGCTTTCGAGCTCCTCGACGGAGGGGACCAGGTCGGCCTGGGTCTTGCTCAGGTTGAAGGAGATGCCGCGGCGGAGCCTCTCCAGGTTCTTGTGCCAGTTGAGGAAATGGACCTCGAGCGCGCCCGCGGGCGACTTCTTGCAGAAGAACCGGATGCCCTCGAAACAGAGGCAGCTGGCGTAGAAGACCGACCGCGACACCGCGAAGATCTTCGAATCGGATTCGAGGATATCGAACTGCTTGTCGGGGAGAAGGTAGCGCATCTGCCGCGGGGCCCATTTCACGCCTTCGAACTTGGCCATGTGTGTCCTCCTTGACGGGGCGGCCCGCTACTTGACGACCGGCTTCAGGTGCTCGATGAAGTACTCCACCCGGGACAACGGATAGCGGGCCACGCCGATGCCGTGCTGCTGCTCGGGGTAGATCATGAGGTCGAAGGTCTTGTTCTCCTTGAGCAAGGCCTGGACCAGCTGGATCGTGTTGGTCGGGTGGACGTTGTCGTCGACCGCGCCGTGGTGGATGAAGAGCTTGCCCTTGAGGTTCTTGGCGTAGGTCAGACAGGAGCCCTTGTCGTAGCCTTCGAGATTGTCCTGGGGCCGGCGCATGTAGCGTTCGGTGTAGATCGAGTCGTAGTTCCGCCAGTCGGTGACCGGCGCTCCGGCCACGCCGACGTGGAAGACGTCGGGCTCCTTGAGGAGGGCCAGGCAGGTGAAGTAGCCTCCGTAGGAGTGGCCGGTGACGCCGACGCGCGTCGTGTCGACGTACGGCCGCTGGCCCAGGGCCTTGACGAAGGCGACGTGGTCCTCCAGCTCGACCTGGCCGAGCTTCATGTAATGGAGGTTCTGGAAGGCCTTGCCGCGCCCGGAAACGCCCCGGTAGTCGCAGACGGCGACGAGGAAGCCGAGCTGGGCCAGGGCCTGGTTGCCGTCGGTCATGTTGTAGCGGTTGCTGACGCCCTTGGAACCGGGTCCGCCGTACACGGACAGGATGAGCGGGTATTTCTCGTTGGGGTCGAAATGGGCCGGGAAATAGAGGAGGCCGTCGAGGTCGTATTGGCCGTCGGCGGACTTGAACAGGAAGTGCTCCGGCTTGACGAGCTTGAGGTCGAGGAACTCCTTGGAGGGCGTGGATTCGTTCAGGACCTTGAGCACCTTGCCGTCGGCCTGGACGAGCGTGGTCTTGGAGGGCTGGTCGTAGCTCGAGAAGGAGTCGGTGTAAAAGTCAAAGGTGGGGGAGAGGCTGACGCCGTGCGACCCAGGCTCCTTGGTCATCTTGGCGAAGCCGGTGCCGTCGAGCTTGACCTTGTAGAAATGGCTCTCCGTGCCGTTGGCCTCGAGGCCGCCGAAGTAGATCCAGCCGCGGGCTTCGTCGACGCCCTGGATGGAGCGGACCGGGAGCTTGGCGTTGGTGAGCTGCTTGAGGAGCTTGCCCGTGGCGAGCTCATAGAGATAGATCTCGCGCCAGCCGCTGCGCTCCGAGGTCCAGAGGAAGCGCTTGTTGTCGGCCAGGAAAATGAGGTCGGTCGACTCGTCGATGTAGCAGGGGTCCGTATCGGTCAGGAACAGGCGCGTCTTGCCCGTGGCCGGGTCGGCGGCGAAGAGCTCGACCTTGTTCTGGAACCGGTTGAGCCGGTGGTAGGTGAATTCCTTCCCGTCGGCGGTCCACTTGCCGCGGTAGAGGTAGACGTCGAGGTCGTCGCCCGTCTCGAGGCGCACGAGCTTCTTGGTCGCGACGTCGGCGACGAACAGCCGGACGATGGGATTGTTCGCGCCCGGCACCGGGTAGCCCTGGAGCTCATAGCGGGGCTGGGCGGCGATGTCGTGGACGATGGGGTATTTGAAGACCGGGCTCTCGTCGAACTGCATGAAGGCGATTCTCTTCGAGTCGGGCGACCACCAGAAGGCCTCGTACTGGCCGAGCTCCTCCGGATAGACCCAATCGGGGTAGCCGTTGCGCAGGTCCTCCGTGCCGTCCGTCGTCAAGGCCGTTTCGTTGCCGTCCAGGTCCTTGACGTAGAGGTTGTAATTGCGGGTGAAGGCCCGGGACTTGAGGTCGGGCGACAGGACGTCGCCGTAGGAACGGCCGCGGACGCCGCTGACGGACCGCTCGGGCTCATAGAAGGCCAGCTTCGCCGAGGCGAGGTCGTAGAGGAAGACCTTGTTGAAGGCCTGGAACTGGATCTTCTTCCCCGCGTCGAGGAACTGGAAGCGGCTGAAGGGGAGCTTGACCTCCTGGCGGCCCAGAGCGGCGTTGACCGCGGCGATGATCTTGGCGTCGTCGAAGAGCGGCGTCTTCTCGCCGGTCAGGATGTCGGTCCGTTTGAAGGTGCTCTCCTCGAAGGCGTAGGAGCCCTTGCCGTCGGGAGTCCAGGTCAAGCCGCCCGGCCCGCCCGGCCCGCCCGTCATCATCCGGCGGCCTTCGCGCTGGAGCTTCTCGTAGAGGGCCCGGCCGATGATCCGCTGTTGGGGCTGCGGCTGTTGAGCCTGAGGCTGCGCCTGCGGGAGGGCCTGGCCGACGAACAGGACGGCCAGCATGAGGCTGAAGAGGGCGGCGAATCTCGAGTTCCTTCTCATGGAGTGTCTCCTTGACGTATCTTCACGGGATCAGCGTTCCTTAAAGAGACCCTATTCTAGGTGTTCCCGCGGCATTCTTCAATCTTTTTCAGGCCGGCGGCCTGGGCCGCCCTATTTTCCGGCCAGGCGTCCGACCGCGGCCAGGAAGTCCGTCGACCGTCTCCGCGTTGTCGTAGTGGGCGAAGCTGGCCCGGCAGATGCCTTCCGGACGGTTCAGGTGACGGTAGACGGCGGCCGAATAGTGATTGCCGTCGGCGATCTGGATCCCGGCCTCGGTCCAGAGCCGGCGCTTGGTCTCCGTCGGGGTGAGCCCGGCGATATCGAAGGCGAAGGTCGGGACCCGCTCCCCGGACCGGGCCGGGTCGGCGATGCCGAACAGGCGGAATCCGGAGGGGTCCAGACTCCGGAAGCCCCCGAGCACCCGGCGGGTGATCGTCCGTTCGTATTCCGCGATCGAGGTCATCACGGCGCGGAACTTTCCGGCCCTGTCGGCGGGGTCCGCCCCGGGGACGGCCTCGAGGTCGGCCACCCAGAGCAGGTACTCCAGGGCGGCCTCCAGCGCGGCCACCGAGGCGTTGTTGAGCATGCCCATCTCGAGCTTGGCCGGCAGAACGTCCTTGTTCGTCTCGACCCGGTACGGCCGGAGCCGTTCGAGCAGCTCGGCCCGGCCCCAGAGAACGCCCATCATCGGGCCGAAGACCTTGTAGCCGGAGAAGACCAGGAAATCGACGCCCGTCGCCCCGACGTCAAGAACGCCGTGCGGGGCATGGTGGACGGCGTCGACGGCCACGAGACACTCGCGGCGAACGCTCGCGTACGGCCGCGATGAGCTCCCTCAAAGGCACGAGGGCCCCGGTCCCGTTCGAGGCCGAGGTCACGGCCAAAAGGGCGGTGCGGGCGTCGACGAGCGACAGGAGATGGTCGCGGTCGAGCGTGCCTTCGACCGTGACCTTGGCCCGCCGGATCTCGAGCCCCCGGCCTTCCCCCCAGACGGTTTCCCACGGCGAAACGTTGGCCATGTGGTCGAGGTCGGTGACTACGAGGTTGGCCGATGGCGGGACCGTTCCGCGCAGTCCGAAGGCGAGGGTGAACAGGGCCGCCGTGGCCGATTGATGGAAGCTGACCTCCCGGCCCTCGCGGGCCTGGAGGAAATCGGCGACCAGGCCGCGGACCCGGGCGTGCAGCGCCGCCGTTTCGGCTTCGCCGGCGACGATGACCCCGGGCATGGGATTGAGGCGGCCCTGGGCCTCCCGGGCGGCGAGGGCCGCCGTATCGACGGTCAGGCTCCCGGCGCCGGAATTGAGATAGGTCCGCGGGCGTCCGCCCGAATCGCGGTCGATCATCGGGAAGCGGGCCCGGATCCTGGGGTTCAAGGTCTCTAAGGGATGGACGGGGTCACGGTCGCTCATGCGGCCACCTTATTCCAAAATCCGCTTCGAAATCAAACGGCGGATGGCGGCATTTCCCATTGACATCCCCGGCGATGCTGTTTTCTAATGCTCAGATAGGAGACTCATAATGACAAGAACCGCCGCGATCCTGGGACTGACCGCCGTCCTGTCGGCTTCGGCCGTTTCGTGCAAGACCGAGGAACCCGCCGCTTGGGCGCCCGTCCAGGGCCGGATCATGAGCCGCTGGGCGGCCGAGGTCCGTCCGGACCGCGCCCTGCCGGAGTATCCGCGCCCGCAGCTGGTCCGGGACCGCTGGCTCAATCTCAACGGTCTGTGGGACGTGGCCATCACGGCTAAGGACGCCGGCCGGCCCGAGGCCTGGGATGGCCGCATCCTCGTTCCGTTCGCCGTCGAATCCGCCTTGTCCGGGGTCGGCCAGCCCGTCGGCGCGGCCAAGGCCCTCTGGTACAGGCGCGAGGTCAAGGTGCCTCGCAAGTGGCGCCGGGGCCGTCTTCTCCTCCACTTCGGCGCGGTCGATTGGGAGAGCACGGTCTGGATCAACGGGAAAGAGATCGGCACCCACCGCGGCGGCTATGATCCCTTCAGCTACGACATCCGCGACAGCTTGAAAAGCGGCGCCAAGCAGGAGATCGTGGTTCGGGTCCTTGATCCGACCGACGAGAACAACAGCGGTATCGCTCGCGGCAAGCAGGTCATGAGGCCGCACGGCATCTTCTACACCGCCGTGACCGGCATCTGGCAGACCGTCTGGCTCGAGCCCGTGGCGGACGGCTACATCGCCGGTCTGAAGATGACGCCCGACATCGACCGGGCGACATTGACGGTCGAGCCGGCGTTGGCCGGGGAGACCGCCGGGACCACGGTCGCGGTGAAGGTCAGCCGGGGAGGGGAGACCGTCGCCGAGGCCGCGCTCACAGCGAGCGGGCCGGCCAGCCTGGACATCCCTCGGCCGGCGCTATGGTCGCCCGACGATCCCGCCCTTTACGAGGTCAGCGCCACCCTCAGGAAGGGCGCCCGGACGCTCGACGAGGTCAGAAGCTACGCCGGGATGCGCAAGATCGCCGTGGCCAAGGACGACCGGGGCTTCAACCGCCTCTTCCTGAACAACAAGCCGCTTTTTCAGTTCGGGCCCCTGGACCAAGGCTGGTGGCCGGACGGCCTGTACACGGCCCCGACGGACGCTGCCCTGCGCTCCGATATCGAGACCATCAAAGCGCTGGGCCTGAATATGCTCCGCAAGCATGTCAAGGTCGAACCCGACCGGCTCTATTACTGGTGCGACACGCTCGGCCTTCTCGTCTGGCAGGACATGCCGAGCGCGCTGTTTGAGCGGGACAAGGTCCCGGCCCAGACCCTGGCCGGGCGCGATGCCCAGTTCGAATCCGAGTGGAAGGCCGTCATGGACGCGCTCGCCAACCACCCGTCGATCGTCATGTGGGTGCCGTTCAACGAGGGCTGGGGCCAGTACGAGACCGAGCGCATCGCGGCCCGGACGAAACAGCACGACCCGACTCGCCTCGTCAACAACGCCAGCGGCTGGACCGACAAGGGCGTCGGCGACGTCAGCGACATCCACAGCTATCCCGGTCCGGACATGCCGCCTGTCGAGGACCGGCGGGCCGCCGTGCTGGGCGAATTCGGCGGCCTCGGGCTCCCCCTGACCGGTCATCTGTGGCAGGCCGAAGGGAATTGGGGCTACCGCAACTTCGACGACACCGGGGTCTACGAGGCGCGCTACGCCGAGCTCATCAAAGCCCTCTATCCGCTCGTGGACAAGGGTCTGGCCGCGGCCGTGTACACCCAGACGTCGGACTGCGAGGTCGAGGTCAACGGCCTCGTGACTTACGACCGCGAGGTCGTCAAGCTCGATCCGGCCCGGTTCGCCAACCTCAACCGGGGATTCCTGCCGCCGCAGTTCGTCGCCGACCAGACGATGTTCGTCGGCCCGTTCTTCCTGGTCGAGCTGGCCGTCCGGCCGGGCCCGACCATCCGGTACACCCTCGACGGCTCCGAGCCGGGCCCCGAGTCGGCCCTCTACGACAAGCCGATCGAGATCACCGGCGAGACGACCGTCAAAGCGCGCGCCTACTGGCCGGACGGCGTCTCCAGCTTGGTCGAAAGCCGGACGTTCAAGCGCGCGGAGCCGCTGGCGGCCGTGCCGGCGGCGCCGGCCGCGCGCGGCTTGGCCTGGGAATATTTCGAGGGCGATTTCGATAAGCTGCCGGAGTTCTCGGCATTGACACCGTCCAGGACCGGATCGTCGGCCCGCCCGGACGCGGCAGCGGCTAAGACCAAGGCCAAATTCGCACTCCGCTTCCGGGGCCTTGTCCGCGCCCCCCGGACCGGGGTTTACGTCTTCTACCTGGCCTCCGACGACGGGTCACGCCTGTCGGTTGACGGTCAGGCGCTCATTGATAACGACGGCAACCACGGCCTGTCGGTGGAGAAGGGCGAGATCGCTCTGGCTGAGGGCTGGCACGCCGTGGAGATCGTCTACTTCCAGCGCGACGGCGACATGGGCCTCGATCTCTTGTGGAGGGGCCCCGGCATACCCAAGAGCCCCGTCCCGGCCTACGATTTCGGTCGCTGACGGTCCCCGGGAGGCCGGCTATTTCCGCCTTCCGCCCTTGGCGGCCCAATCGGCGAGGCTCTGCCACTCGGAGATCATGGTGACGTTCTCCGACCGGGCCGCGTCCAGGAACCAGGCCAGGAGCTCGTCCCGGGTTTCGGCCCACGGCCAGCGGGCCCCGGTCCGGCGGGCCTCGTCCCGTAACGCGTCCCAGCTCGTGATCACCGCATAGGCGACCGGCAGGCTGGCCCGTTTGACGCGGCGGCCGTATTCCGTCGAATGGCGGGCTTTGTCGCGAGCGGCCTCAAGGAGCTTCCAGGATCGGGCCAGCGTCTCGAAGGACAGGAATTTGGCGTCGGGCGGGGAATAGCAGCCCAGGGCATCGCCGGCTGTCGTCCAGGGCCTCTTCGAGCCCTTCGAGGTAGCTTTCCATGGCGCCTGCCGCCGGGCCATAGTAGCCGGCCAGGAACTCGTCCCGCAGCGTCTCCTCGTCGAGGCGGGGGTCCCATAGCAGCTTGGCCAGCATCCAGGCCCTAAGCTCGGCCATCTCGGATCCCCAGGACTGGTAGGCGCCCTGTTCGAAAACGCCCCGGACGTTGTGACGGACGAAGAGGCGGATGTTCGGGGCCAGGACGCCGTAGTTCGGGTGGGGCTGGATGTAGTGGGAGAAGTTCGTCGTGTAGTCCCAGATATAGAGGCGGCCGGCGATCTTCGACCAGCCGTCGAGGTCGTCGAAGAAGGTCTTGTTGCGGGGATCGTCGAGGGGTTTGGCGAACGAGCACTCGATGCTGCAGAGGCGGACGATGACGTTCGGCCTGGGCCGGACGAGCCGGGGCGGCTTGCGCGTGTACTGGTAGGCCAGGGTGTCGATGGCCACGCTCGGGAACTCGGGCTCGATCTCGGCCGCCACGGCGTTGACGAAGCGCAGGAGCGACCCGGCCGGGCCGCCTTCTTCTTCGTCGACGGCCCGGCATTTCGGACAGGTGCAGGGGCCGAAGCAGTCGTTCTGGGAGACCGAGGCGATGGTGGCGGCCGGGTTGGCCCGAAGCCGCTCTTTCAGGTTCTTGACCAGCTCCCGGCGCATGTCCTCATTCGTCAGGCAGAGCTGGGCGTTCTCGAACGTCCTCCGGCCGTCGATCTCGCTGAACCATTCCGGATGAGAGGCGAAGTACTTGTCCGGCGGGATGAGGGTGTAGAAGGTATGGACGAAACCCTCGTAGATCTGGCGGCCGCCCCGCTCGGCGTCGCCGCCGGCCAGGGTGCCGTTGGCCTTGTTGCGGGCCGCCCAGACGGGATCGAAGGCGACGTACCAGTAGGGTTCCCGGTATTCGAACGGCGGCCGAAGCGGAGCGAGACCTCGGCGACCGACGAGGGAGGGCTGCCAGGGCATGCGGCTGGCCGTCCCGGTCCACCAGCGGCAGCCGACGACGTCCTCGAGGAACGTGTAGACGGCGTAGAGAGTGCCCCGCGGGCTGCCTCCGACGAGAACGAGGTCGTCCCCGACGGAGCGGACGACGATCTCCTCGGCGGCCAGGTCGGCGGGAAGGTCCAGCCCGGCCGCTTGGGCCGCGGCCGGGCCGACAAGCAGCCGCCCACCGGCTGCGCCGGGCCCGTCGACGATCGGGAACGAGGCCCCGGTGACGATGTGGAGGAACAGGGCCAGCTCTCCGGCCGCGTATCTCTCGGTCTCGGACGCGCCGGCCGCCAGGACGATCCGGGCTTTGGCCTGCCCGCGATGGGCGAGCTTGACCTCGGCCAGAGCGGATCGGGCCATCAGTCCTAACGCCGCCGCGGCAAAGATCGATAGACAAACCCGTTTGATGGACATGGGATGGAGGATCATGGGCGCATTTTAGCACATCCTTCGGCCGACGCCAGGGCTCGCAGGAGCCCCGCATTCGAGTTATAATAAGGAAGCCATGAGCAGCGAAGCTTACATCATCATCAAGCAGAACGAATACATGAAAAAATTCCGCAACGCCGGGGCCACGGATGTCTCGAAAGCCCGGACGCTGGCCGAGCTGAAGATCAGGCGCGACCGGATCTTCCGGAAGATGGAAGACAAGGATATCTTTAAACCGGGGCGGGGGCCGGAGACGTTCTATATGGATCCGAACGCCGCTGAGGAATTCGTCGAAGCCAGACGGAGGCGGACCTTCTACATGCTGCTGCTGATCGCCGTCGTGGCGGCGGTGATGTTCTTCCTGAGCCGCCGCTAGGCTTTCGCAAGGGGCGGCCGGGCGAATAACACAGAGGGAGAGTCCTCCTGCGGGAGATGATCCCGTTCTTCAGTAGCCGAGCTTCAGGACCTGGGGCTTGGCGTCCTCGGCGAAGGCGTAGGGGAGGCGGGCCCTGCGGAGATCGTTCCGCTCGAGCAGGATGTCCTTGGTGGCCTCGCCCGTGAGCAGCAGGAACGTCCCCGTCCCTTCGGCCGCCCGGCAGTTCCGCACGACGGCGAAATCGACCTGATGGAAAAGGACCGCCGGAGCCTTGTCCGCGCCGGGCGCCTGGACGGCCGTGATCCCGTCCAGAACGAGCCCCTGGACCTCGTCGAGCGCGAGGGCGCTCCGCCACTTCTCGGACGGCGGTCCCTCCCAGACGATCTCGACGTCCTTGAGCCTCAGGTTGCGGGCCTGCTTGAAGACGAGCCCATGCTCGGTCTTGTCGTAGGCCGCGTTGGGATCGTGGGCGACCGTGAGCCTGACGTTCTCGAAGGAGACGTCATCGAGCCAGGAATCCGGATGGCCGTTGCAGACGCTCGATCCGTAGCCCCGGGCGATGACGTTCTGGATCTTCACGTGGCGGATGGCCCCGGCCGGCCGGTCTTTTTCCGCGGGCCAGTTGGCGTGGACCTCGCTCCGCTTCTTGATGTTGAAATGGAAAGGCTCGCCGTCGCCCCACCAGAACCACTCGTAGCGGACGGTCTCGATGACCAGGTTGGACAGGACGATGTTCTCGACGGCGCCGCCGTCGAAGGTCATGAAAGCGATGCCGCGGTTGGACCGGGTGATGACGCAGTTGTCGATGGTGACGTTGCGGATCCCGGCGATGTTGCCGTCGCAGAACTTGACGGCGCTCGACGCCGACGACAGGCGGCAGTTCGTCACGGTGATGTTCTCGCAGGGTTTGGCCGGGCCGAACCAGTCCATGGAATAGAAGACCAGGGCGTCGTCGCCCGTCTCGATGGTGCAGTTGGCGATGCGGACGTCCTTGCAGCCGTCCGGGTCGATGCCGTCGGCCCAGACGCCGTTCTGCGAGGCTCGTCCGGATGGTGATGCCGTCGATGACCAGGCGCTCGCACTGGACCGGATGCATGGTCCAGGACGGGGAATTCAGGAAGGAGACGCCGGCGATGCGGACGTCCGTGCAGCGGACGAGGAGGACCAGCTTGCCGTACTGGTCGGGCTTCGGGAAGGCCCGGTCGAGCGGCAGTCCGAGCTTCTCCATCTCGACCTGGTTCGGGCGGATGAAGTCGTCCTCGTGGTCGCCCTTGAGCCGCCGGTCGTAGGCTCCCTCGCCGTCGAAGACGCCGCGCCCCTCGATGGTCACATCCGTGAGGTCCTCCCCGTAGAGGAGGGCCTCCTTGTCGAATCGGGACTTGTCGCGGATGGAGTAAACGGTCGCCCCGGCCTCCACGTAGAGCCGCACGTGGCTGCGGAGGTGGATGGTCCCGCTCGTGTAGCGGCCGGGCGGGAAGAGGACCGTTCCCCCGCCCGCCTCGGCGCAGGCGTCGATGGCCTTCTGGATGGATTCCTGGGCGAGGTCCTCTTTGATCCCGGTCGCCCCGAAATCCCTGACGTTGAAGACCAGACGGGCCGCGACGGGCTGGTCGGGCGCGGGCTGTCTGCAGCACGGCGAGAGCGCAAGGACACAGAGAATGGCGGCGGCCGCCGGCGTTCGTTTCGGCATCGGCTCCTCCCTCGGCGGGACATTATCACGAGCCCCGCCCCGTTGGCAACGGCCGCCGTCGACAAGGCGGTTGCCCGCCGTCCCGCGGATGGACTACAATCGCCTCGCCGGGACGCCGGACGGACGGCGCCCGAGTTCCTTGGGGAGAGAAGCCATGCGAAGACGACAGGCCCTCAAAGACCTCCTGGCCGCAGGAACCGCCTCGGGAGCGCTCGCGGCGCTCGGGACGAACGCCGCCGGGTCCACCCGGGAGGAGGCCGGCCGGGAGGCGCTCGTCGAAAAGGCTAAAATGGCCATGCTGGCCATGCAGCGGGAGGCTTGGGAGCAGGGCGTGGCCATGCAGGCTCTCCTCGAGTGGGGCGACCGCGACATGGTCATCCGGATGGCCCATGGGGCCGTGCTGCGGATCTATCCGGACGGCCGGCTCGGCATGGTCTCCGACAACCACGGCGTCACCGATCCGGGCGCCAACGGCGAGGGCGTTCTTTTCGCGGCCAAAGCGACGGGCGAAGCGGCTTTCAAGGATGCCGCGGACCGCATGCTTCAGTATCTCCTGAGGACCGCGCCCCGGACGGCCGACGGGGCGTTCCATCATATCGATCACAAGCCGCAGGTCTGGATCGATTCGATGTACATGGCCCCACCCTTTCTGGCCGTCGCGGGCTTCCCGAGAGAGGCGGTGAAGCAGATCGACGAGATCCGCCGGATCCTCTGGAACCCGTCCTCGAAGCTGTTCTCCCACATCTGGGACGACGGGAAGAAGGATTTCGAGAGGAAGGCGTTCTGGGGTGTGGGTAACGGCTGGGCGGCGGCCGGGATAGCCCGGGTCATCAAGGCCTTACCCGACGACATGAAAGCCGACAGGAACCGGCTGGCCGGATACGTCCGCGAGGTCCTCGACGGCTGCCTCGAGCATCGACGCCCCGACGGGCTTTTTCACGATGTCGTCGACGATCCCAAGACCTTCGTTGAGACCAACCTCGCCCAGATGCTGGCCTATACGATATTTCGTGGCATCAACGGCGGATGGCTCGCAGAGTCCTCTCTCAAGGATGCGGAGATCATGCGCCGGGCCGCCACGGCCAAGGTCGACGGACTTGGCTACGTCCGCGGCGTCTGCGGCTCGCCGACGTTCGAAAAGCCGGGCACAGCCACGGAAGGGCAGGCGTTCTTTCTCCTGATGGAAGCGGCGGCCAGGGACCTCGGCGTTTGAAGCCGATGGAAGGCCCCTATCCGCATCTTCCCTTGGCCAACCCCCGCCCGGACGCCCGCCGTTTCATCGATGCCGTCATGGGCCGGAAGCGCCCGGAACGGCCGCCGCTCGTCGAATACCTGGTCGACGAGGCGGTGCGCAAGCCGATCGTGACCGGCCTGCTGGGCCGGACCTGGGCCCAGCCGGCCGCGGGGGACCGGGCCGGCATCGAGGCCTCTCTCGACAATTTCATCGCCTTCTGGCACGGGCTGGGCTACGATTGCGTGCGCTACGAGGAATCGCTGCCGTTCGTCGAGACCGAGCTCGTCGGTCCGGACGCCCGGCAGACCGACGGGACGCGCCACTGGCGCGACATGACTCACGGCGCCATCGCGACCTGGGCCGATTTCGAAAGCTACCCCTGGCCGTCGGTGACACCGGAAACCTTGGCGAATTATGCGTATCTGGCCGCTCATCTGCCCGAGGGGATGGGCCTCATGGCCTGTCACGCCGGCGGGATGTACGAGCACCTCGCGGCCATTTTCTCTTATGAAGGGTTGTGCTACGCCCTCCATGACCAGCCCGACCTCGTCGCCGCCGTGGCCGGGCGCCTGGGGGAGATCATGATGGCCTTCTACCGGCAGCTGGTCGAACTGCCGAACCTCGTCGCCGTCTTCCCCGGCGACGACATGGGGTTCCGGTCCGCGACGCTCGTTGCGCCCGAGGCCCTCCGGCGCCTGATCCTGCCCTGGCACAAGCGCTTCGCCCGCCTGGCCCATGACCGCGGGCTGCCGTATTTCCTCCATTCCTGCGGCAACCTGGTTGCGGTCATGGCCGACCTCATCGACGATGTCGGGATCGACGCCAAGCACTCCTTTGAGAACGCGATCCTCCCGGTCACTCGGTTCCAGGAGGCCTATGGCGGGCGCATCGGCGTCTTAGGCGGCGTGGACATCGATATCCTGGGCCGGGCGACACCCGGGAAGGTGCGGGCGGAGGTGCGGCGCCTCATCGAGACCTGCCACCCGCGCGGCCGGTTCGCGATCGGTTCGGGGAATTCGATCCCGAGCTATGTCCCGGTCGAGAACTATCTGGCCATGATCGACGAAGCTCTGCGCTAGGCGGACTTCTCCGGCCGGCGCCCTTCGCACGCGTGCCAGTCGTCGTTCTCGACGTTCATCCGGCGCCAGCGCCCCTTGAACGCCTGTCCGTCAGGATCGAGGACGAACTCGAACTCGCCCCAGTTGCCGTTGTCCTCGTAGAACCGGCCCGCGAGCTTGGGGCCGGAGGCCTTGGCCTCGATCCGGCCGAAGGTCCCGTCGTAACCGCCCTTGACGGCGCCGGCCTCGGCGCGCAGGACCATGTCGCCGATCGACGTGTCCCACGAACCGGCCCAGGACGAGGACGCCGTCTCGTCGGCGCCGGCGGGGGCGGGGGAGGGGACGGCCTCCTCTTCGAACGGTCGCCAGCCCTCGCAGCCGTGCCAGTAGTCGCTGTCGAGGTCGGTGCGCCGCCATTGCCCCGTGAACGTCCGGTTCTCGCGCCCAAGCGTCAGAACGATCTCGCCGCGGCTGCCGTTGTCCTCGGTGAAGCGGCCGGTGAGCCGCGTTCCCGAGATCCTGCCTTCGAGGCGGCCGAACTCGCCGTCGTACTTGAAGTCCACGGAGCCGTCGGCGGCCGCGACGATGTCCATGGCGCCGATGGTCGTCTCCCATTTCCCCGACCAGGGCGAAGCCGAAGCGCCGCCGGCGGCCGCGGGGGCCGCCGCGTCAGCCGCGGCCGGCTCTCCCGTGACGGTCGAAGGCGCATCGTCCGTGAACTTGCGCCGTTCGATGACTACGGTCTTGTCCTTTTCGAGAGAGACGACGCGGGCGCCGAGATGCTCTTCGAAGAAGCCGGGAGGAACGAGCAGGGTGGTCGCAACGGCGACGGGCCCCGTCTTGGCCCCCTTCGCCAAGGGCTTCTTCTGCCCGTTGGCCAGGACATCGGCCGACCCGGCCCGGAGCTCGTACGTGGTGTCCGGGGTCACGAGCGTCGCTACGCCTTTGGCCGCGTCGTATGAGAGACCCGCGCCGAGCTCTTTGGCCACGAGGTCGAGAGGGACCAGCAGCGTGCCCTCCGTGAGCTTGGCGATGGACGCCGCGTCCTGCATCTTGTTGTCGACGACGAATTTCTTGGCGTCGGCGAAGAAGCGCAGGACGACGGGAGGCGGAGGCGGGGCCTCGGCGAAAGCCAAAGCCGCCGCGTGAACGTGGATGCCGTCCGGAACGGTCAGCGTCTGGCCGAAGGGCCGCGGCTTCAAGACGACGCCGAAGTCGGGGAAAGTCATTTCGGGCAGCTGCTCGAGGCCGACTCCCTTCCGGCCCGCCGCCGCGCCCGATCCGGGGACCGTCCCCGCGGCCGGAGGAGGCGGAGCCGGGGCCGTCCCGCCCTGACCTATCCCGGCGACGCTTGCGGCGGTCTGCCAGACGAACCTCGGCCGGAATTGCGATTCCGGGAAGGAGACTTCGAATTTTTGGGCGGCCACCGCTTGGGCCAAGCCCACGCCCGCTCCCGGCCGCGCGACTTTGAAGATGCGATGGAAGATCTTCTGCCGGACCGTCGGATCGTCCCAGAGCATGCAGCCGGCGAAATCCGGACGGTCCCAATCATAACCGGCGTCGAGACTGCGCATGAACTGCATCTGGATGCCGCTCTTGAAAAAGGTTTGAACGAACGCCCGGACATGTTCCTCCGTCGAAAGGACCTGAGGGAAGGCCCGCTCGGTCCAGAGGACCCGGACGAGCTCCTCGGGGTCGACGAGCTGGAGCTTGATCATGTTCAGCGTGTTCTGGAAGGGGACAAAATTGATCCGGGTGCACTCCAGCGCGGAAAAGGCCTGGGCGAAGTTGCCGAGCTCGGCGTCGATCTTGGCCTTGGTCCCTTCGGGAAAGAGCGTCCGGCTCGTCAGATAGGTGCCGGGATCGTGGAGATAGCTCTCGAGCTCGGTCAGGGTGAGGCCGAACGCTTCCTCCATGACCTTGTCGACGAACCAGCGCTTGAGGTCGCTCATGGCCTGCGCGACCTCGTCCGGCAGGATGGCGTCGGCGATCTGTTCCTGGACGTTTCCGGACATCTCGATGCCCCGGCCGACCGCGTCGGGCAGGCCGAGCGCCGAGAGGCCGTACCTCAAGATCCAGCTCTCCAGCTCGTCGAACCAGGCCCCGAAGCCTTCTCCGGCGGACATCCGCCGGGCCACGCTCAGCTGCGACGAGACCAGGTGGTCGAGGGCCGTGTCGACATCGTGAAACCATTGGTGGTTATAAAGCAGGCTGGCCTGACCGAAATCGAAATAGCCGAATGTCATCTGCAGGATGAAACCGGCCCAGAGGGCGTCCCAATTGATGTCGCGAGTGACGTTGCGGAGGCGTTCGCGGATCGAGAAGAGCAGGTCCAGGTGGTAGGGGGTCCCCGCGGCATAACCCGTGATGATAGGATTGATCCCGAAACGGTCATCTTCGCTGTCGTCGTGGTCGATGCGGCCGCCGTTGCCGGTCAGCCACTTCATGACATACCGGCCTGTCAGAGAGGCCCCGGCCGGCAGATCCAAGGTCACCCGCTGGCCTGTCAGGAAGGCTTGAGGGATCTTCTTCGAGACGTAGGCCTCGACGATGAGGTGACGGAGGATGTTGTTCTTCTCTTCGTTCGTGATCCCGTCGGAGATGTTGGGCCAGACCCCTCCGGCATAGTCGTTGACCCAGCTGTGGCCGAAGAGGTCGCCGGCCATGTGGGCCAGCCAGCCGGCGTAATACGCCCGCAGGACCGGCGACTCGTCGAAGCTGCCGGCGCTCCCGTCGTAAAGGCTTGCGATCCGTCGGACTTCCGAATCGAGATAGGCGGCCCACCGTCCCGACCGGGGCCCCTCGCCGGGGTGGACGACCGTCTGTCCGGTGATGAGGTCGGGAAAGAGGTCCGGGCCGACCGCCCCCGCCCGCATCAGGCCGGGAAAATAGAACAGGGCCCGGGCCATGTCCTCGCTGACCCTCAGCCAGCCGAACGGCGGGACCTGCACGGCCATGACCGGCCGGACCCGGACCAGCCGGTCCTGCGACGGATAGTAGATCCACGAGATGAATCCGTTGTCGAGGTAGTCGATCCGGCTCCTGCCGCCGTAGGTGTTGCCGAAGACGCGTCTGAGCTCGGTCTTGACCCTGGCCTTTACGCCGGAGTCCGTGACGAGGACCTCCTGGAACGTCAGGGTGCTCAGGGCTTCTTCGAGAACGAGGTTGGCCGCATAGACGTGGGAGTCGACCTTCCAGGCTGCCGCCGGGCCGGGGCTCGAAAGCAGGCAGGCGATCAGGATGCCGGCGGAGATCCCTGTGGCCGCCATTTTCTTCGGCATGGCCATCTCCTACTTCTTGACGATCTCGACGCGCCGGTTCTTGGCCCGGCCTTCCTCCGTGGCGTTGTCCGCGACCGGCTTGTCCTGGCCCCACCCGACCGAGCTCAGACGCGCGGCGTCGACGCCGAGGGCGGCCACGGCCGCGAGGACGGCCTTGGCCCGCTCGTCCGAGAGGGCCTTGTTTCCCTGCGGCGTCCCGGTGCTGTCGGTGTGGCCCTCAATGGAGACCTGGAGCTCGGGATGGCCTTTGAGGAGCGCCGCGATCTCGCCCACGATCTTTTGCGATTCCTGTTTGATGGTGGCCTTGCCGGTGTCGAAGTGGATGGCCAGGGCGATCCGGCCGTCCTTGTTGAGGGCGGCCAGCATGTCCCCGGCCGTGATCTCCTGGGTCATCTCGCCGACCTCCAGGATGGTCAGAGAGTAATCCGCGCCGTAGTTGGCCGGCATGACCGCCACCCAGATCTGGCCTGCGCCCTTGACGATCTTCATGGACAGGTAGATGTCGGACTGGTAGACGACCGTGCCGCCGACGGCCTTGAGGGCGTTTTCGTAGTTCCTGAGGATCTGGAGCTCCGACGGCTTCGGCTCGCCTTCGCGCAGCGTATAGCTGAGGAAAGTCCTCTGGCCTTCGAGGGTCTGGGTCTTGTCCTCGCCGACGTAAAAATCGACGGCGTCGAAGCTGGATTCGCAGGCGTAGATGGCGAACCCCTTCATCCGCGTGAGGAGAGGGTGGTCCTTGCAGCCGGCTTCGTCCTCCTGGGCGGCGACGAATGCAGGCAGGGTGAAGAGGACGGACAGGGCCAGGCAGACCGCGACGCGCTTGTTCATGGAAGGCTCCTTTCGGGAACGGCGGACGGGCGGCGGACGGACCGGAAGGGAGAGAAGGACACGGCACCCTTTGCCCATCCCATCATTGGCCAATTCTAGAACAGGATTTCGAGGGATGTCAACGCGAAAAGGGCAGGCCCTTTGGGGACAGTCCCTACCTCTTTATCAGGTCGCCGCAGCGGATGCCGCGCGGATTGAAGCACTTGTTGCAGGAGATGCACGCGGACTTCGTCACAGAGCCTTCGCGGAAGCGCTTCACGAGGAGCGGTTCGCGGATGAGCGGACGGCTCAGCGAGACCAGGTCGACAAGACCGTCGCGGACGATGCGTTCGGCGACGGCGAGTGTCCTGATCCCGCCCAAGCCGCTCACGGGAACGCGCACGGCCTTCTTGATCCGGGCCGCGTTCTCCACGAAGTAGCCCTCCTCGTCCTCGCCGCGGAGGCCCGGCCAGACCGAGCCTCGGCCGGCCTCGGCCATCCCGCCGCTCACTTCGATCGCGTCGATGCCGTCGGCCTCGAGCATCACGGCGACGCGGACCGCCTCGTCGGGGGTTAGGCCGCCGTCCAGGAAGTCGGTCGAATTGAGCTTGACCATGACCGGGAAGTCCCGGCCGCACGCCGTTTTGACGCCGCGGAGCACCTCGAGGAGGGCCCGGGCCCGGTTCTCGAGAGAGCCGCCCCATTCGTCGCTCCTGCGGTTGGTGTGGGGCGAAAGGAAGCTCGACAGGAGGTAGCCGTGAGCGGCGTGGAGCTGGACGCCGTCGAACCCGGCCCTCTGGGCTCTGACCGCAGCCGAGACGAAATCGGCAACCAGAGCCTGGACCTCCCCGGCCGCGAGCTCCCGGGGCATGACCTTCGTCACCGGGTCGTAGACGGGGGAAGGGGAGACGGGGACGCCGGCGCAATCGCGCTCCTTGGTCTGCCGGCCCGCATGGGCGATCTGAAGGAAGACCTTCGACGGGAACCGGTGGACGGCCTCCGGCAGGCGGGCCAGGCCCTGGACGAAGCGGTCGTCGAAGACGCCCATCTGGCGCGGACCGGCCTTACCGACGAGCTGGACGTTGGCATGGCCCGAGATGATCAGACCGACCTCGCCCTCGGCCAGCCGGGCCAGGAGCCCGACGTTGGCGTCCGTGACGAAGCCCTCGTCGTCAGCCATATAGTCGTGGGTGGCGGACCGGACGAAACGGTTCGGAACGGTGACGGACCCGATCCGGACGGGTGTAAAAAGGATGCTCATGGCCCCCATTCTAGCCGAATCCGGGGAGCGGCGATACCCCGATCGGACCGTCCTCGCCGACCGGCGGCTTGCGCCTCGATAGCCCTTTGGTCTATTGTGTCTGCGGAACGTCCCCCGACGTGAACAGGAGACCGAAGACCGTGCCCGTAGCCGAGACCGAACGCCCGGTGCTCGAAGCGCTGGACCAGCTCGCGATCCCGTACGTCCGCCATGAGCATCCGCCGGTCGCTACGGTCGAGGAGGCCGAAAAGCACTGGGCCGGGCTCCGGGGCACGCACTGCAAGAACCTCTTCCTCCGGAACTATAAAGGGAACCGGCACTATCTGGTCATCGCGCCCGTCACGCGCGGCCTCGACCTCCGGCGTCTCAATGCCCAGCTCGGCGAGGACCGGCTGAGCTTCGCCTCGCCGGAGCGGCTCAAGCGCTGGCTCGGCGTCGAGCCGGGATCGGTCTCGCCGTTCGGACTGATCAACGACGAGACCCATGCGGTCCAGGTCGTTTGCGACCGGGAGCTCCGGTCGAGCGCCGCCCTGGGCTTCCATCCGAATGTCAACACGGCGACGCTCGAGATCGCGTTCGCCGATTTCGAGAGGTTCCTGGCCTGGCGGGGCAACGCCGTCCGCTGGCTGGAGCTCTGAATCGAAGGAGGTCGACATGAGAACGCTCGCTGGCCTGGCTCTGCTCTCGCTCGTGCTTCTGCCCGTCCTCGCCGCCGTCCAGGACAGGGTCGAGCCCGACCGGGTCACGGTCCAACACATTCTGATCGCCTTCAAGGGCTCGATCCCCGATCCGAAAGTGACCCGCAGTTACGCCGACGCCGAGAGGCTGGCCCTCAAGATCTTCGAGAAGGCCAAGGCCGGCGAGGATTTCGACGCCATGGTCAAGTCCTACACCAACGACTCCTATCCGGGCATCTACAAGCTGACCAACCGGGACGTGACGCCCGATCCGGCCGGTCGGGAATTCTCGCGGACGAAGATGGTCCAGGCGTTCGGCGACGTCAGCTTCGGCCTCGAGGTCGGGGGTGTCGGCCTGGCCGTCCACGACTCGGCCAAGAGCCGGTTCGGCTGGCACATCATCAAGCGGCTGGAGTGAGCCGGCGGCCATGGACAGGCCAACCCTGCGCCGCAGCCTCTTCGGGACGGCGGCTTTCCTCTTGGCCGCGGCCGCGGCCGGACCGACCGTCCCCCCGACGCGGATCCCCGAGCCCAAGACGGCGTTCGCCCCGTTCGAGTACGTCTGCCGCCGGGCCGCAGGTCCGATCAAGGTCGACGGCCGGCTGGACGAGCCATCCTGGGCGGACGCCGATTGGACCGAGGTGTTCGGCGATATCGAGGGCCCGGCCAAGCCCGCGCCCCGGTTCAGGACCCGCGCCCAGATGCTCTGGGACGATCAGTACCTTTATATCGGGGCCTATCTGGAGGAACCCCATATCTGGGCCACGCTGACCGCCCGGGATTCCATCATCTTCCAGGACAACGACTTCGAGGTCTTCATCGATCCCGACGGCGACACTCATGCCTACTACGAGCTGGAGATGAACGCCCTCAATACGGTCTGGGACCTGCTGCTGGTCAAGCCCTATCGCGACGGCGGGCCGGCCGTCCACTCGTGGGACATCCAGGGGCTCAAGACCGGTGTCCGGATCATGGGCACATTGAACGATCCGTCCGACCGGGACAAGGCCTGGACCGCGGAGATCGCCCTGCCGTTCGCCGTGCTCCGGGAATGCATCCCGGGCAAGCCGGACCGGCCGGCGCCCGGGGACCAATGGCGGGTCAATTTCTCGCGTGTCGAATACCAGGTGAACGCCGAGGGCGGCGCCTATGTCAAGGTCAAGGACGCCGGCACGGGCCAGCCCCTGCCGGAGGACAACTGGACCTGGACGCCGCAGGGCGTCGTCAACATCCACTATCCCGAGATGTGGGGCTACGTCCAATTCTCCGCGAAGGTCCCGGGCGCCGGCAAGGAGACGTTCGACCGGAAGGCCGAGGAAAACGTGAAGTGGGCCCTGCGCCGGATCTACTATGCCGAGCGGGCGCTCTATGCCGAACGATCGGCCTTCGATGCCGACCTCGCGGCCCTGGGCTTCAAGGGTGACCGGAGCCTGCGCGTCAAAGGCTGGTCCTACCCGCCGGCCGTGCGGACGACCGCGAGCCTGTTCGAGGCGGCCTATTCGGCCAAGAACGGCGAATCCTGGCACATCCGTCAGGACGGTCTGGTCTGGAAAGAAACCCCGCCCAAAGCGGCGGCCAAGTAGGATAGGGAGGGATATGACATGCGCAAGCGCGTGAGTGCGGCGGTCCTCGCGGCTCTGGCCTTCGTCGGGACCGTCCGATTGACGGGAGCGAGCCTGCCGGTCGCCAAGCCGGAAAGCGCGGGCATGTCGTCCGTGCGGCTGGCCGCCCTCGACAGGATCGTCGGCGAAGCGGTGTCCCGGAACGACTTTCCCGGGGCCGTCCTGCTCGTCGCCCGCAAGGGCAAAGTCGTTTACAGGAAGACCTTCGGCCTCGCCCAGACCGTGCCCGGACCGCGGCCGCTCACAGCCGACATGATCTTCGATCTCGCTTCCGTCACCAAGCCGGTGGCCACGGCGACATCGGTCATGATCCTCGTCGAGCGCGGCGCGATCCGGCTTTGGGACCGGGTCCGCCTCTACGTTCCGGAGTTCTCGACCTGGTACGGCGAGAAGGGGATCGCGGGCGAAGAGGCGCGGCTGTACCATCTCCTGACGCACACGTCGGGCCTGCCGCCCTACACGGATGCCAAGGAAGCGGCCAAAAAGCTCGGCGACCCCTGCTCCACCGCCGATCTGGTCGGGCTCATCGCCGGGATCCCCAAGGAACGGCCCGGTCGGGGCGGAATTCGTCTACAGCTGCCTCAATTACATCACCCTGGCCCACATCGTCCACAAGGTCTCGGGCCAGACCGTCGACCAGTTCGCCGCCGAGACGATCTTCAAGCCCCTGGGCATGACCCGGACGTTCTACCGGCCTCCGGCGGAGTTCGTCGACCGATGCGTGCCGACGGAGGTCGTCGACGGGACGCCCCTCCGCGGGGTCGTCCACGATCCCCTGGCCCGGCTCCAGGGCGGAGTTTCGGGCAATGCCGGCCTGTTCTCGACGGCCGACGACCTGGCCCTCTTCGCCCAGATGCTGCTCAACCGCGGCGAGCTCAACGGCGTCCGCGTCCTCGCCCCGCTCACCGTCGATCGCATGACCGAGATCTATCCCCAGGTCGGGGCGGCGGGCCGCGGTCTGGGCTGGGATATCGACACGGACTACGCCACCGTGCGCGGGGATCTCTTCGGGCTGCGGTCCTACGGCCACTCCGGCTACACCGGGACCTCGATCTGGATCGACCCGGAGACCCAGACCGCGGTCGTCTTCCTGACCAACCGCGTCCACCCGGACGACAAGGGGGACATCATCGCCCTGAGGAGCAAGGTGGCCAACGTCGTCGCCGCGGCGGTCCTGGCCAAATAAAGGCTTTGACTTCGGCCGGGGCCCGTGCTAACGTTCCATCCGGGTTCAAGGGCATGCAGGTCCAGATCGAACGCGAGATCTACATCAGGGCATCGCGCGCCTTCGCCGTGCTCTCGGAAGCCCTTCGGACCTTCCAGGGATTCCTCGAAACGCAGGTCGCCTCCACCTCGCCCGAATACTACAAGGCCAGGAACCTTCTCAAGGAAGGCAAAGCTTATTACGACCAGACCCTCCAGGACGCCAAGAAGCTCCTCGGGCCGATCCCCATCTACGCGGCCAAGGACTTCGAAGCCTGGCGCGCGGAGGCCCTGATAAAGAACAGGATCGTCGTCCAGGGCCAGACCGAGGAGGAGTTGCTCCGCGAGCTCGTGAACGACGAGTTCCTCAAGACGATCATGGGGCCGGAGGACATCGGGACCTACCTCAGCGCCAACTTCGAGACCCAGCGGTCGGGGAAAAGGAAGCTCGAGAACATCAAGGTCCGCATGGTCATCGACCGGCTGGCCGGGCTGGTCCTGGCCGGCCAGGAGATCCAGCAGAAGGCCCAGCGCAAGCAGCAGGGCCTGCCCGTCTGACCCCGGCTAGCGGGCCGCCCTGTCCCGCCAGTACCTCATCTTCCCGATCCCGCCGCGGTCGGCCTGGCCGTCGTAGCCCAGTCCGTAGTTTCCCTCGCCGGCCTGGACGAGCGTCCGGCCGTCGATAGACGGCCTTGGTCAGGTTGACGACGGTGTAATCGAGGGCGTCGCCGCGGACGGAGACGAAGGCGAAGTCGCCGTCCGTTTCGAGGCCCCCGATCTTGACCCGTCCGGCCTCATAGGTGTAGCGGGGCCGCCGGAAATCGCGGCTCATGTCCCGCCGCAGGTCGGTCTTGACCCCGATGACGAGGTCCCGGTCCCCGGCCTTGATCGCCACGCCGATCGCGCCGCGGGCGGGTTCCGACGGGGCGACGGTCACCCGGCCGAGCCAGCCCTTGGGGTCGTCCGATGCGCCGTGCGGCACGAGGACGGTCACGAAGGCGCAGGTCTCGCCGAGCTCGAAATGCTGGGCCCAGGACTGGTGGATGAGCCACTCGTCCTGGTAATGGCGCTTCTCCGCCTCGACGCCCTCCATCCGAGGCTCGGCCGCCGGGAAGAGGATGAGCAGCCGCTTGTCCTGGGGCAGGACGGCCGTCTGGATCCGGTCGTAGCCGGTGTCGTACCAGTGGTCGCCGCGGTCGAAGATCTGCCGGGTGTGCCAGAGGGCGCCCAGCGTGAAGTAGTCTTCGCGAAGCGCCTTGAAGATGTCGAAGACGACGTAGCACTCGGGGTCCTTGACGTAGACGACGACGCGGTCGGCCTGGGTGCCCCAGCCGTCGTCGACGACGCGGGTCCGGCTGTAGTCGAAATCGTCGAAGGTCAGGAAGTCGACCTTCTTCGTCCGGACCGGCCTGTAGGAGCCGGCGTTGCGCATGAACTCGAGGAGCGTCTGGCCGGGGACGGACTCGCGGACGCTGTAGCGCGCTTCGCCGTCCTTCTGCCCCCAGAAGATCTTTTCGGGCCGGACGCAGAGGCGGTTGTGGAAGTAGTCCTGGCGGTAGGCGCCGTAGGGCCCCGACGGCATGTAGTCGCGGTAGCCGCCGTCGTGGAGAAGGACCGAGCCGCCCGACATCAGCAGGACGAGGCTGTTCTCGTCGGCGTGGCCGTGGGTCATCTTCTCTTCCTCGACGGGGATGGTGTCCCGCAGGTAGTCGCGGAAATTCAGGCCGCCGTCGCCCTCGTCCCTGTAGTTGAGCAGGAGATAGCTCGAAAGGGGCGACCAGCCGTTGCGGAAGACGATCTTCTTGCCCTGGACGTCCTCCATGACCTCCATGGACAGGCCGGTCGGCGCCGCGGCCTTGACCTCGTCGGTGCCCCAGCGGTAGGCGTCGAGGAGCATGACCCCGAGCCCGACGCTCGTCGGCTTGGTCAGATCGACGAACTTGGCCGCGATCGTCTCCGCCGCCCACTTGAGGCCGGGGTCACGGAGGGCGGCCGCGGCGGCCTCGAAGTAGACCAGGAAATGGGTCCAGTTCGAGGTCCAATGGGCGTCGCCGAGGTCGGGGACGACGCCGGCCGGACAGATCAGGTTGAGGTAGTAGCGGGCGTAATAATACATCTCGGGCGTCGCGAAGAGGTCCCGGATCCTGTTCAGGGCGTCCCCGTAACCGAGCAGGGAGTAGAGCCAGACGCCGTTGTAGATGGTGGCGTCCTCGATCTGCCAGTTCCCCCAGTTGTCGTCGCCGAGGGCCCGGCGCTGCATGTCCCAGGTCGGGGCGTCCGGATGGGCCGGCAGGGCCCGGACCGCCCAGGCCAACGACTCGGCCCGGAGGGCCGAACGGTTCATGGGACCCCATTCAGCCGTCCGGAGGAGATAGCGCATGCTGCCGGCGATCAGATCGGCGGCCGTTCGCTGGTCGGCGGGGGAGAGGCGGCCGAGGCGCCTCAGGGTGTCGAAGGCCCGGATATAACGCATGATCGTGAAGAAATCCGGCAGAGCCGGCACGCCGTCCGCATAGTCGGACCGGAGCTTGACCGACGATTCGGGATAGGCGGACCGGTAATCCCCGTAGGTCAGGAGGACCTCCCGGGCCCGGGTCGCATATTCGGGCTTCTTTTCCGTCTCGAAGAGATAGGCGTAGATCACAGCCATTTCGAGAAGGCCGCCCGGCGCCCGATAGCCGAAGACGTTGAGCGGATCGAAGGTCTTCCGCCATTGGGCCAGGAGCTCGTCCTTGTGGGCGAAGGTCCAGTCCGCGGAGGCCCTGGCGTAGGCCAGGTAGCGGGCGCGGGGCGCGGCCTGCAGGGCCGGGGCCAGGAGGAGAGCGAGAAGGCCGGCGGCGACGAATGCTCTCGGACGGATCCTGCGGGACGGCGTCTGGCTCATGATCGTTCTCCTCTCGGTTGGCTGTTTTTTTTCTATCACACTTCCGGCCGCGATGCCAAACCCTTGGGGCCGGGACGCCGCGGCCGCGCCTGTGCTATAATCGCGCCGAATGGAGCTGGGGTGAAGAGAAAGCTCGTTCCGATCGCCCTCCTGGCCGGGGTCCTCTTCGCTCGAGGCGCCGCCTCCGCCCAGCTCGTCGTCGGCCAGTACGAGGACGAAGCCCCCCTCGGGACTTGGAATACGTTCGGGGCTCCGTCGGCGCCTTCCGTCGGCCTGGGCGGGACCCAGTTCGCCTGGGCCTGGGACGTTTCGGCGTCTCTGGCCAATCCGGCCCTTCTGCTGAACCTGCCGCGCCTGGCGGCGTCCCTCTCGGCGTCCTACGGGGCGGCGTCCATGTTCCGGTACGCGCTGGTGAACACGGGACCCGTCGAATCGAGGAGCAACCTCTCGGTCGGCGTCCTCGGCCTCGACCACGGCGGCTTGGCTTACCGCCGCGGGGCCTGGGCCTTCGCCCTGGCCCTGTCCGCGCCGGAAAGCTACGGTCGTCCCGGGATCGTTCTTGGCGACGGGGGGTATCAGCTGACCTTCGAGCAGACGGGCTCTCTCCGCGTCCTGCATGCCGGGGTCGCCCGGCGCCTGCCCTGGGGTTTGTCCTTGGGGATCGGGCTGAACTACGCCACCGGGAAGCTCGATCGAACGACCGTCGAACAAACGGCCGACATCCTGCGTATCGTGACCATCACCGACGACAAACATGAGACCTTCCAGGGCCTCTATGTCAACGCCGGGCTGACCTGGGCGGCCAACGCCAAGTTGACGGCGGCCCTGGTCGTCCGCTCGCCCTACGTCAAGGAGGGCGCCGCCGAGAGCCTCATCCGCTACGAGGTCCCGGTCGAGGGTACGGACATCCGCATCGACGCTGCGGCAACGAACACCTACCGCCAGCCGTGGGTCGTCGGGACCGGTCTTTCCTACAGGCTGGCAAAGGCCTGGAGTCTGGCGGCGGAGGCGGCCTGGTTCGGCTGGTCCCGCTACGAGGTGACCTCTTTCGACGAGCCGCTGGTCCGGACGTTCCGGGATGTCGTCAAAGCCGGCGCGGGCATCCAGTATCTGGCCAGGGCCGGGTCCTCGGGCCGGCCGCCCCGGATCCCCCTGCGTTTGGGCTTCTCGATCGATCCGCAACCCATGGCCGCCGTCCATTCGACATATCTCCGGCTGACCTTCGGGGCCGGTCTCGAGTTCCGGGATATCGCCGTCGATCTCTCGGGCGCGGTCGGGCGGGAAAGCGGGTCGGGCCGGGACCTCCGGGCCGGCCGGATCGCGCTGTCTTGCCGATACATCTTCCGGGAGTGACATCATGGCGAGGAGGGGATCATGCGCCTGATGAAAACGACGGCGATCGTCCTGGGTCTGGCCGCCCTCGTCGTGCTGGCGCCGCCGGCCGCTCCGTCCGCCGGCCAGGCGGGCGAGATCATCAGCGTCGCCGAACGGGAGTTCGCGGCGGCCGGGCTGGGACGGAAGGGGCTCGACCTTCTGATGCGGAAGGGCGGGCGCGTCTATCTCGTCGCCTCGCCGGGCGAGATCGCAGCGCTCGCCGCCCTGGGGGTCGGGTACGACTTCGAAACAGGCCGCTTCCTGCGGACGTCGTCCGAGGGTTTGAGCGCGGCCGGGGGGATCAACGGGGCCTACCATAGCACGCTGGAGCTCGAGACCGACCTGAGGATCCTCGAACGCGACCATCCCGGGCTGGCCCGCGTCCTGGAGATCGGAGAGACGCTCGAGAAGCGCAAGATCCTGGCGCTGAAGATCAGCGATAACGCCGCGGCGAACGAGAACGAGCCGGCGGTCCTGTTCATGGGCTGCCACCACGCGCGCGAATGGATCTCGGTCGAAGTGCCGTTCCTCTTCGGGAAATACCTTCTCGACAACTACGGCCTCGATCCGCAGGTGCGCGCCCTCGTCGACGCGGCCGAGATCTGGATCGCTCCCATCGTCAATCCGGACGGGCTCGAATACAGCATCCACGTCTACCGCTATTGGCGCAAGAACCGGCGGGCCAACGCGGACGGCACGTTCGGCGTCGACATCAACCGGAACTACGGCTACGCCTGGGGCGCGGACAACGAGGGATCGAGCGGCTATCCGGGCTCGGACATCTATCGGGGGACCGGGCCCTTCTCGGAACCGGAGACGGCCGCCGTCCGGACGCTCTTTGCGAGCGTGGGCATCGATTTTCGGGCCCTGATCTCGTTCCACAGCTACGGGCAATACATCCTCTACCCCTGGGGCTACACGGCCGCTCCGGCTCCGGACGATGCCGCTCTCGGGACCGTCGCCGCGGCCATGGCCGGACTGATGGCCGCTGTCCAGGGGACGGCCTACACGTACGGGCAGGCGTCCGAGGCGCTGTACCTCACCAACGGCGATACCGTCGACTGGGCCTACAGCCTCCGCGGCGCCCCCGCCTTTACGGTCGAGCTCCCGCCTGTCGATATCGACCACGGCGGATTTTTCAACGACGAGGCGGCGATCGGGGCCGTCTTCCAGGAGAACCTGCCCGCTATGCTCTATCTGGCCCGTTACGCCCTCGATCATCCCCTGCCCGCGCGTCCTCCCCTCCGGCTCGATCGGCGGGGGGATCGGGCCGTCCGGCCCCTGCCCGCGAAGGCCAAGCCGTCCGTCCGTCCGGCCCCCGGCCCCGTGCGCTGAAGCCGGCCGCCGCGCCCTGTCCTCTTCGTCGGTCGTGTAGAATGGAAGGAAAGCGCTCCCGAGGAGGCGGCCATGGCCAAGACGAAGCGGGCGGCGGTCTTGTGGACGAATGCGACCGGTCCCGAAATGCCGGGGATGCCGCTCCCGCCCCTGACGCAGGCGGCGCCGGACGCGGAGCTGCTTGACGCGTATTCCCGGGCCGTCATCGAGGTCGTCGAACGCACGGGTCCGGCCGTCGTCAGCATCTCGGTCGGCGCCGCGGGCCGGGGGGATGAGATCGAACCGGCCGGGGCGGGCTCGGGCTTCGTCATCACGCCCGACGGCTACGTCCTGACCAACTGTCACGTCGTCCAAGGCGCGCCGCGCATCGACGTCACGTTCGTGAACGGCGACCGGCGCAAGGCCGCGCTCGTGGGCCTCGACGAATCGACCGACCTGGCCGTCGTCTGTGTGAACGCTTCCGGCCTGCCGTTCGTAAGCCTGGGGGTGTCGTCCGGCCTGCGCGTCGTCCGGCCCGGTCTTGCGGCCGCGCCCGCGGCTGTGAGACAATGACCGCCGATGAACGGAAAGGAGGCCGCATGACCCGCACGATCGGACGGCGCGATTTCATCAAGACCGGTGCCGGCGCCGGGCTGACGCTGGCCATGGGCAAAGCCCTCTTAGCGGCCTCGGGCGCCGCCCCTTTGACCAAGCCGTCGGTCGTCGGCGTGGGCATCGGCGAGGATTACGGCCAGGCGGCGGGCAAGGCGATCGCCCTCGCCGGCGGGATGAAGGTCTTCGTCCAGAAGGGCACGAAGGTCGCCCTGCTCGCGAACGTCCAGAGCCGTCATCCGGGCACGCACACGAAGCCGGAGGTCCTCCGGACCGTCATCGGCCTTTGCAAGAAGGTCGGCGCCGCCAGGATCGACTGCCTGAGCTGGCAACCGGTCAAGCAATGGGAGGACACCGGGCTCAAGGCCGTCTGCGACGCCGAGGGCGTCGGGCTCCGGCTGTTCGAGAAGGACGAAGCCTTGTTCAAGCCCGTCCCCATTCCCAAGGGCATCGCCCTCAAGGAGGCGCGGATCCTGGCCGCGTACTTCGAGTACGACCGGCTCATCAACATGCCCATCACCAAGGACCATGCCGGGAATAAGTTCACCGGATCTCTGAAGAACCTCATGGGCCTGAATTCGCCGGAGAATAACCGGACCTTCCACAAGGCGAACTGGAAGACGGACCCCGACGACATCGCCCACCTCGACCAGTCCATCGTCGACCTGAACCAGGTCGTGAAGCCGGCCCTCAACGTCGTCGACGCGACGGAATTCATCGTCTCTAACGGGCCCTTCGGACCGGGCCAGATCTTCACCCCGCAGAAGGTGGTCGTCGGCACGGACCGCGTGGCCATCGACGCCTATTGCGCTTCGCTCTGGGGCCTGAAGCCGGCCGATATCGTCCAGATCAAGAAAGCCTCCGAACAGGGACTGGGCTTGATCGACCTGGACAAGGTCATGCTCAGGGAAGACTACTACTATTAAGTGGATCGAACGCGACGGAGGGAGGGGGACGAGATGAGCGGGACCGGGCGATGGGGATCTGCCCCGGCCCTGATCGCGATGCTGCTCGCCGCCGCGGGGGCGGTCTTTACGGCCGGCGGAGGCCAGGACGAGCTCCGGTCGGTTCTGCCCGCCGACGGGGCCGTCCCGGGCTGGTCGAGGGACGGGGACCCCCAGGAATTCGTCGGGGAGGACCTCTACACCTATATCGACGGCGGGGCCGAGATCTACCGGGAATACGGCTTCCGGCGCATCGTCGTGCAGGACTACCGGAGCTCGGCGGGGAAGTCCGTTTCGCTCGAGATCTTCGAGATGGAGACGCCGGCGGCGGCCTACGGCATCTACACGTTCAAAAGATCGGGGCAGGGCCGCATCGTCCCTCTCGGCTCCGGGACCGAGCTCGAAGACTATTATCTGAATTACTGGAAAGGGCGCTTCCTCGTGACGCTGACGGGCTTCGATGCGACGACGCCGACCATCGACGGTCTCCTGGCCGTCGCGGACGCGGTGGACAGGAAGCTGACGGTGGGAGCGGGGGCGCCGGACCTTGTGGCCGCCCTGCCGGGCGAGGGCTTGAGGCCGCAGAGCGTCAAATACCTCAAGGGCCTCCTGGGGCTCAATAATATCTATCCTTTCTATACGGCCCGGGGCCTGGCCTTCGCGGAAGCGGTCAAAGGGGACTATAACGGGGGCGCGTTCCTTATCGTCCTGGACTATGGGTCTGCAGAGGCCCGGGTCAAGGCCTGGGCGGAACTGGAGGCCTTTCTTCAAGGCGGAGACCGGTTCAAGAAGACCGAGGTCCGCGGCCCGGCCTTGCCCCTTTATCTCGACGGGAAGGGCCGCTATGCGGCCTTCGCGGAGACGGGGAGCCGTCTCATCGTCGCCGTCGGGCCGGGCCCGGACGAAGCGGTCGGTCTGGCGTCTCGGGCCATCCGCTAGCCCCGAGCGCCGGGGGCGGCGCCGGTCCTATTGGAAGACCTGCTTGACGATTTCGACCAGGCCCAGGGCGTACTCGATCTCGGCCAGCGGGATCTTCTTTGACTGGGCCAGCTTGGTGAAACGCCCGTCCTTGTTGCTGTCCTTGGTCACCACCAGGTAATCGGCGTACGGGGCCACGGCGTCGATCATCCGCTCGTTGTCGCTGCCGGCCGGACCGCGCTTGGACTCGCCGCCGATGTGGACGGCCATGACGAAGATCTTCTTCTGCTTGCAGAGATCGAGGACCTTCTTGATCCGCGCCTCTTCGCTGTCGAGGGTCAGACCCGAGGCGCCCATGCCCTTGAGGCTGGCGCCGATGGCGAAAACGACGGCCTTGAAGGGGGTTCCGGCGGGGTACTTGGACGGGTCGTTCGTGCTCTCGACGTGGAAGCCCGGGCCGGACTCGCGGCCGCCCAGGCCGACGCCGTCGGCCACCATCTCCGGGGTCGGGACGTCGCAGTAATCGTAGGTGACGCCGGCCTCGTCGAGAACGATATTGAGGGTCGTGACGTCCGTGCTCTGGCCGGCCGAGGTCGTCAGGACAGGCAGGCCGACCTTGGGCGGGGCCTGCCCGGCGACGAGGACGGCCGCGGCCAGGACCGCCGCGGCGGCCAGGCCGAGAATGATTTTCCTGTTCATAAGGGTCTCCTTCATTTCTTGTCCGGTTCCATGAGGATGTCGAAGGCGCGGACCGCTTTCTTCCACCAGTCGGGAGTGGCCGGCTGGCCGCGCGAGAAGCCGCGCTTCTCGGCGTTGTAGAGGTAGAGGCGGTTGAACTTGACCAGCAGGTCGTCGCCGAGCTTCCACCAGGCGTTGGTCACGGTGGTCGCGTTGTTGAGGCTGAAGCCGGTCAGGAACTCTGCGGCCTTGGCCGGCTTCTTCTTGTAGAGGGCCAGGGCCTGCGCGTCGATCTCGGGGATGCGCTGGATGAGCTCGGTCTCGTACTTGGCCTGGGCCGCCTGGACGTCCTTGATGGCTTCGGAATAAGCGACCTGGACGTGGAAATCGGCGTAGTCGAAGGCCCAGCGGACCGAATCGCGGCTGAAGGTCCAGTGGTCGCCGACCATGAAGGACTTGGGGATCTCGGTCATGCCCGCGTAGAGCGGCATGTAGCAGGAGGTGTCCTGGGACCCGAAGGCGATCCAGACGATGCCGCCGATCGGATCGGGGAGGCCGGCCCGGCTCTGGGTGACCGTCGAATACTCGGCCAGGCCGTGGTCGATGACACGGGTCGCGCGGTAGTAGTTCGGGTTCTTGAACGGTCCGCCGCGGATGCCCTGGACGGGATCGAACGGCGTGCCGTAGCTCCGGTCCCTCGTCATGGCCATGACGTCCCCGACGGAGATCTTGTTGTCGGGCTTGACCGAGAAGGGGAGGTCCATGTTGGGCGTCTCGGGCTTGAACTTCTGGGACGGCGCGACGAGGTCGAAGAAGCGCCACAGCCGCTGGATGCGGCCGTTGGTGCTCGCCGCCGAGCCTTCGACCGGCGAATAGGCCCGCTTGAAGCTGAAGGGCTTGCCGCTCTTCGGATCGTAGTAGCCCATCTCGACGGCCAGCGAGACGACGTTCGACGAGGCCATGAAGAAGTCCTTCTTGGTCAGATCGATCTCGCCGATGCGAGACTCGTTGGGGCAGACGCTGACGTGGTCGTCGGGGACGCGCTGGGCGGCCCAGACGGCGCCGGGCTTGCCGCTCGCCGGCGTCCAGAGCGGGCCGGCGGGGCAGATCTCGAAGATCCAGGCCTCGGCGGCGTCGGCGACCGCCAGCATCTCGCCGTCGTCGTGGAAGCCGTAGCCGTACTTCTCGGCGAGCGAGCCCATGACCTGGATGGCCTCGCGGGCCGTGGCCGCCCGCTCGATGCCGAGCAGGGTCAGCATGCTCAGGTCCAGCTGGGCCGCCGGCGTCGGGTTCTGCATCTTGCGCTGGCAGCCGATGGTCGACTCGCCGATCGAGACCTGCTTCTCGTTCATATAGCCGAACATGCCGTGGTGATAGGCGAAGGTGTGGGCGACCTGGGGGATCTCGAGGCCGGTGAAATCCTTCTTATAGAGGTCCCACTTGAGGCCCTCGGAGGGTGGCCAGGTCTTGTACTGGGAGATGTGGTAGACCTTGCGGGTCGAGCCGGGCTTATGGTCGGCCGCCGGGACGTGCCGCCAGGTCCAGTCGCACGTGCCGCAGTCGCAGGTGTGCGTGGTCATGACCGAGCCGTCGGTCGAGGCCAGCTTACCGACGAGGATGGACGTGCAGCCTTCCCCGGCGATGACGTCATCGCCGGTGGACGGACCGGCGGCCGTGGACAGGTGCCCGGCCAGCAGGACGGCCAGGAGGAGGGTCCCGCCGAGCGGGATGAGGCGCTTGAAGTTCATGAGCAGCTCCTTTTCTCGGATTCCCGTTATCTTTTTTCCGGTTCGTTCAGGACGTCGAAGGCCCGGACGGCTTTGTTCCACCATTCCGGATTGGCCGTCGGAATGCGGCCGCCGCGCCGCTTCTCGGCGTCGTAGAGGCCGAGATGGTTGTACTTGACCCACAGGTCGTCCCCGAGCTTCCACCAGGCGTCGACGACGGCCTGGGCGTTGTTCAGGCCGAAGCCGGTGACGAACCTGAACGGCCTCCCGGGGGCTCTTCTGATAGAGGGTCCCGGCCTGGGCGTCGATCTCGCCGATACGGTCGAGGGCGCCGTCCTCCCACTTCTTCCGGGCCGCTTTGACGTCCTCGATGGCGGCGTTGTAGGCGACCTGGGTGTGGAAGTCGACGTAGTCGAAGGCCCAGCGGGCCGAGGCGCGGTCGAGGACGAAGTGATCGCCGACGGCATAGGACTTGGGGATCTCGGTCGCCCCGGCGTAGAAGGGGACGTAGCAGGACGTATCCTGGGCGCCGAGGGCGACCCAGACGATGCCGCCGATCGGATCGGGCAGCCACGAGCGGCACTGGGTCAGCGTCGTGTACTCGACGTTGGGGACGCTGATGAGCCGGGTGCCCTTGTAGTAATTGGGGTTCTTGAAGGGGCCGCCGCGGAGGCCGCGGACCGGGTCGAAGACGGTGCCCTCGGACTTGTCGCGGGTCAGGGCCATGACGTCCCGGGCGGAGAGCTTGGCGTCGGGCTTGACCGAGAACGGAAAGTCCATGTTGGCCGTTTCCGGCTTGAACTTCTGGGACGGGGCGACCAGGTCGAAGAACCGCCACATTCGCGAGCGGCGGCCTTCCGAGCTTACGGCGCTGCCCTCGCCCGGGGAATAGGCCCGCTTGAAGCTGAACGGCTTGCCGCCCTCGGGATCGTAAAGGCCGGCCTCGACGGCGAAGGACACGACCTGGGCCGAGGCCATGAAGAGGTCAGGGTTGCCCAGATCCATCTCGCCGATGCGCGATTCGTTCGGGCAGACCGCCACGTGGTCGTCGGGCACGCGCTCCGCGGCCCAGACGGCGCCGGGCTTGCCGCTCTTGGGCGTCCAGAGCGGGCCGACGGGCATGATCTCGAAGACCCAGATCTCCTTCGCATCGGAGACGGCCAGCATCTCGCCGCCGTCGTGGTAGCCGTAGCCGTACTCCTCGGCCAGCGATCCCATGAGCTTGATAGCCTCGCGGGCGGTCCGGCATCGTTCCATGGCCAGGAGCGTCAGCATGGTGATGTTCGTGGCCGGGGTCGGGGTGGGGTTGGCGAGCTTGCGGACGTTGCCGATGGTCGACTCTGCGATCGCCAGCTGCTGGTCGTTCATGTAGCCGAAGACGGAATGGTGATAGCCGTAGGTGTGGGCCGGCTGGGGGATCTCGACCGCGGTCGGGTCCTTCAGGACCATGGCCCACTTGCCCCCCTCGGCTGGCGGCCAGGTCCGGATCTGGTCGATGTTGTAGAGGCGGCGCATCTCGCCGGGTTTGTGGTCGGCGGCCGGAACGTGGCGCCAGGTGAAATCGCAGACGCCGCAGTCGGCCGCATGGGTGCTCATGACCGAGCCGTCGGTCGAGGCGTCACGGCCGACCATGATGACCGTGCAGGCTTCGGAAGAGGGGTCGACGTCGGTTGCGGGGGCCGTCCGGCCGTTCCGTCCGAGGCTGAGGCCGCCGGCCAGAACGAGAACAGCGGCTACGGCCAGGGCCGAAAAGATCGCTCTCTTGCTGAACATCTCGGATACCTCCCGGGGGCGCCTTCGGGCGTCACCCCGATCAATTCATGACGACGCCGCCGGGCGCGGCCTTGGCCGGATCGGCCAGGAACCGGCCGACCCCGTTCTTGACCACCTCGGCATACCGGGGAACGCCGCGGACGGCGATGGGCCGGGCCGCGGTCTTCTTCGAGAACTGGCGGAAGATCTCCAGGGTCACCGACGTGTGCTGGCCGACCCTCTTCTCGAGCGGCCAGCCGTCCTCCCCGTAGGGCACGAAGAGCTTCTTTTTCTTCGACAGGCTGAGCAGGAAGGGGTCCTTGCCGTCGAGAAGGAACCGGGTCGTTTTCGGACCGGTCGGCTGGTCGAGGAAGGGGATGGGGGCCTCGAGGAGGAAGGGCAGGGACGGACCGTGGTCGCCGATCTCCCGGTGCGACAGGCCCCGGAAGCCGGACGGCGACATCTCGACGTGGTTCTCGAAGCCCTCCGTCGCCTTGACGGTCAGCGATGCCAGGGTGGCGATCTTGACCGAGCTGTCCGGGGCGACGATGCAGTTGGTCACGGGGAACATGGTCTCGGCGCCGTGGATGTCGACGGCCACGTCGATCTTCTCGCGGCGCATGAGCTCCATGGCCCCGTAGGTCACCCGTTCCATGAGAGGGCCGTCGGCCCTGCCGGGCCAGGTCCGGTTGGTGTTGCGCACGTCGATGTAGGAGAGGAGCTGGCGGTCGGGGTAGTGGATGTAAACGTCGGGGTCAGGCCATTGGTCGAGCGGCGAGGCGTCGCGGTTGCCGAAGCGGAAGCGGCGCCGGCCCCAATCGGTGGCGACGTCGAAGTAGAGGGGATAGCCGTCGCCGGGACGCGTGTTGCGGCTGGCGCTGTTGTTGAAGAAGGGAATGACATAGAGGGTCCCTTTCTCGACGACGGCGTTCTCGATGAAAATGATCGCCGCCAGCATGCCCTCGGGCTCGTTGGCGTGCGTGTCGCCCATGAGCAGGGCCTTGCCGCCCGGCTCCCGGCCCTGGAGGACGTAGACGTTGGTATCGCCGGACGTGCCCTTGAGACCGGGCGAGAACTCGCTCAGCTTGAGGACGGCCGTGACGCCGGGTCCCTTGACGACCGGGATCCCGAAATGCCTGTGCCTGAGGAGCGGCAGGCCGCCCCACAGGACCAGGCCCAGGAGAGCGGCCGCGGGGACCGCCTTGGCCAGAACGGTCTTATTCATGCGAGCCTCGCTCACTTCCACCGGAGGAGCCTCAAGAGCAGGGGGAGCATGACCAGAAGATACAGCACGGCCTCGGCCCGCGGACCCTTCTCCCGGACGAAATTCCAGGCCAGCAGGACGAGGAGGAAGGCGGTGATGACGTAATAGGCGATCATGATCATCGGCGCGCCTCCGTTTCCCTTACATGCTCCACTTGACCAGGAAGGCCAGCTTCGAGCTGAAGATGATCATGGCCATGGCCGTTGCGGTGATGACCAGCCAAGGCAGCCAGGTGGCCTTGAGGAAGTCCTTGTAGGAGCCTTCATATCCCGAGACCATGTTGCTCAGGCGACCGATCAGGGCGGTCGGCGGCAGGCCGTCGCCCAGGGGCCAGAGCAGGCTGAGCCCAGCGATGACGACCGTCGCGTGGAAGCCGATCGAGTCCAGGAACCAGATGAGGGGGATGCCGATGATGGCCGCCCCGCCGTAGGTCAGGATGCCCTCGGAGAAGGGGATGATGACCGGCAGGAGGATGAGCAGGAGAACGAGCGGGATCGAGATGACGGCGAACGACATCAGGCCGCGGACGCCCGTCACGGTCATGATCTGCTGGAGCATGCCGACGGCGACCATGGTCGCGAGGAGGGGCAGGAGCCGCTTGGCCGTATTGCGGGCCAGCGTCAGGAAGGCGATCCTCTTGGGGCTGAGGACCAGCGCCACCGCCGCCGCGGCCGTGAACTCCAGTGATAGTCCGAAGATCGGCGTCGCGAAGGGCCAGATGCGGGTGGCGGCGACCATGCCGAAAAAGACGAGGAAGGGAAGGAGAACCCGCCACCAGGTCATGCCCGGGGGGGCCGGAGCGAGATCGGCGCCGGCCGCGGAGGCGGCGGGGTCCTTTTTCCAGCCCAAGACGAGGATCGTGAAGGTCCCCAGGAGCAGGACCGGGATGCCGAGCGTGAATTCGAAGCCGACATAAGGGATGGCCGTCCCGGCGCAGAGGATCATGGCCCAGATGTTGACCGGCGGGGCGGCGGCGCTCAAACCGGCGACGATGAACAGGATGGCCGCCACCCTTTTCTTGGGCACGCCGAGCCGGCCCAGGGCCAGGGCGACGGGGGCCCCGACGACGAGGAGAGAGACGCTGCCCGCCCCGGTCAGGGCGCCCGGAACGAGGACGATGATCATCAGCACGAGGAGGGCGAGGACCCGCGTCTTCCCGAAGGCCCGGAGGGTCGCCCGGACGACGTAGTCGACGCCGCCCGACTCGTTGACGATGGTCATGAAGAGCGTCGCGGTGAAGAAGACGAGGATGACGTCGAGGTAGGTCGTCGAGCCCTCGACGAGGTGGCGGCCGAGGTCGCCGATGGCGGGGGTCTTGAGAAAAGCCCCGGCCAGGCCCCCGGCGGCGGCGGCGGCGAAGATGCCGAGCTCGACGGACAGCTTGGCGGCCTTGGCCGCGGCGTACGCGGCGATCATGACCGCCAATATCGCCAGGATCTGTATCGTCATGATCAGTCCTGCATCTTACAGGATTTGCGGAGCCGCGGTCAACAGAACGGCGGTCCCCACGGATCCAGCCGGCCAGGCCGATGCCGACGGGCCGAAACGCCGCCCGCCGGAAGGCGTTATAGACAAAAGAATACGGAGTTGCTAAGATATCGCTGGAAAGGGGTCGAAAGGAGTTTCGACCTATGAACGCACCGAGGCCGCCCGTCCGGGAGGGCATTTTCCAACCATTCCGTCTGCCGCGACAATATCCGTACCCAAGGAGGGGCTTCATGCGGACTTCCCCCATCGCTAAAGGCCTGGCCGTCTTGGGCCTGGCCGCCGTGCTGACCGGCGTCCTCGCGCCGGGCTTGAACGCCCAGTGGTACGGCCGGAACAAGGTCCAGTACCAGAAGTTCGACTTCAAGATCATGAAGACCCGCCATTTCGACGTCTACTTCTATCTGCAGGACGAGCAGACCGTCAAGATGGCCGCGATGATGGCCGAGCGGTGGTACGCCCGGCTGTCGCGCATGTTCAACCACGAGCTCAAGGGCCGCCAGCCCCTCGTGCTCTACGGCAGCGGCCCCGAGTTCCAGCAAACCCAGACCATCGCCGAGATCCTGGGCGAGGGGACGGGCGGGGTCACGGAATCGGCCAAGCGCCGCATCATCCTGCCCTACGGCGCCTCGCTCAACGAGACCGATCACGTCATCGGCCACGAGCTCGTCCATGCCTTCCAGTACGACATCATGGCCCAGGGCCAGTCCGACTCGTCCCGCGGCAACGACGCGGCCCTGCGCATCCCGCTCTGGTTCATCGAGGGCATGGCCGAGTACCTGTCCATCGGCCCGGTCGACGCCAACACGTCCATGTGGATGCGCGACGCCGTCCGCCGCAAGCAGCTGCCGCAGATCCAGAAGCTCCAGGACTCCTACAAATACTTCCCCTACCGCTGGGGCCAGGCCGTCTGGGCCTATATCTGCGGTCGCTGGGGCGACGAGATCATCGGCAAGATGATGAAGTCCGTCGGCCGCGCCGGCGACTATGAGATCATCCTCGAGAGCATGCTCGGGGTCAAGCTCAAGCAGCTCTCGAACGACTGGCACAAGTCCATGCAGGAAGCGTACGAGCCCCTCCTCGATAAGACGACGCCGGCGGACAAGATCGCCAAGATCCTCTTCCAGGGCGTCGAATCGAACCCCTACAACATCGCCCCGTCCATCAGCCCCGACGGCAAGTCCCTGGTCTTCCTGTCGACCCGCGACCTCTTCTCGATCGACATGTATGTGGCCGACGCGGACACCGGCAAGATCCGCCGGAAGATCGTCTCGACGGCCGTCGACCCCCACTTCGAGAGCATCCAGTTCATCAAGTCCGCCGGGGCCTGGGACGCCGAGGGCAAGAAGTTCGTCTTCGGCGGCGTCGCCAAGGGCCGACCCATCCTGACGATCATCGACGTCGAGAAGAAGAGGATCGAGCAGGAGATCCCCTTCGGCGAGCTGTCCGAGATCCTCAGCCCGGCCTACTCGCCCGACGGCCGGTACATCACCTTCTGCGGCCTGGCCGGCGGCGTCTCGGACATCTTCATCTACGACCTCCAGGACAAGGTCCTCAAGCAGATGACCCGCGACGCCTACGGCGACCTCCAGCCCGTCTGGTCTCCGGACGGCAAGACCATCGCCTTCGTCACGGAGAGGTTCGCGACGAACATGGAATGGGTCGATATCGGTCACTACGAGCTGGCCCTCCTCGACGTCGGGTCGGGCCAGGTCCAGAAGCTCCTGGCCTTCCCCTCCGGCAAGAACATCAATCCGCAGTGGACCGCCGATTCCAGGTCGCTGTATTTCCTCTCGGACCAGAGCGGCAAGACCGACCTCTACCGGATCGAGCTCGCCTCGGGCCAGATCTTCCAGATCACGAACATCTACACGGGCATCGCCGGCATCACCGAGCTCAGCCCCGCCCTCTCGGTCGCCCTGAGGACCGGCCGCGTCGTGGGCTCCGCCTACAAGGACGGATACTACTCGATCTTCTCGATCGACGACCCGGCCGCCCTGACCGGCGGGACGTTCCTGGCCCAGTTCGAGCGCAATCCGGCCATCCTGCCGCCGCGGAAGGAGCCCGAGGGCGCCCTGCTCGGTCTCCTAAAGAACCCTCTCTTCGGCCTGCCCAAGGACTCCAACTTCGCCGTCGTCCCGTACAAATCCAAGCTCGGCCTCGACTATGTCTCGCCGCCGGTCGTCGCCGTGGGCGTCGGCCGCTTCGGCGCCTACGGCGCGGGCGGCATCTCGGCCTATTGGAGCGACATGCTGGGCTATGAGCAGGTGGTCACGACGGCCTTCACCGGGACCCAGCTCATCGACACGTCGGCCATCTTCGCCTACCAGAACTCCAAGTCCCGGTTCAACTGGGGCGGGGCCCTGCAACGGGTCGTCTATCCCTATCCTTATTATTCGTACGGCTACGACCAGGACGGCAACTACGTGGAACAGCAGGACGTCACCCGCCTCATCAACTACGACGCCCAGGTCTTCGGATCCTACCCGCTCAGCCAGGTCACGCGGCTCCAGCTCGGCGGCGGCTACCGGATCCAGGATTACAACCATACCATCTACAGGTGGGTCTACGATCCCAGCGGGTTCCTCCTCGACTATCAGAAATTCCATCCCGACGACATGCCGCCGGCCCTGAACTATTTCTACCTCACGGCCAGCTATTTCCACGACACCGGCATCTTCGGGGCGACCAGCCCGATCCTGGGCCAGAACTTCGGCCTCTCGCTCCAGCAGAGCCTGGGCGAAGTGACCCTGTCGACGCTCATCGCGGATTACCGGCGCTACTTCATGCCCATCAAGCCCTTCACCCTGGCCTTCCGGGCCATGCACATGGGGCGCTACGGGAAGAACGCGGAGGACGAACGGTTCTATCCTCTTTATATCGGCTATTGGGACATGCTCCGCGGCTACGAATCGATCAGCACCCAGGAGCTCTTGGCTTACGAAGCCAACCCCGCCCAGGCCTTCGATTTCTTCCAACTCTACGGCAGCAAGATGTTCCTGGCCAACTTCGAGCTGCGCTTCCCGCTGCTCGGCGTCCTGGGGGTGGGGAAGGGCTTCTACGGGTCCTGGCCCCTCGAGATGTTCGCGTTCTATGACGTCGGCCTGGCCTACGCCACGAACCCGAGCTACTGGTGGGGCGGATACATGGACGATCCGAGCACTCCGGATCCCAATGACGTGATCGCGATGCCCGAGCTCGTCCGGCCCTGGTTCAACGGGGGGGTGCGGAAGCCGCTGAGCAGCTACGGGTTCGGGGTCCGGACGAACCTCTTCGGCTACTTTATCATGGGGCTGCAATATGTCTACCCCGTCGACCGGCCCTTCCGCGGCTGGCACTGGCAGTTCAGCATCAGCCCGGGCTTCTAGCACCGACCGAAGCTCGCAACGCGAGCGAAGGGCAGAAATCCCCCGGAGCGACACGAAGGGGGATTTCTGCGAAATATCTGAACTAAGCTCTTAAGTCTCCATCTCCGGCACCGCCTCGGCCTTCGCCGGCGGCCGGAAAGCCACGGCCAGCAGGATGGCCGCCCCGAGCGCCGTCAGGCACGGCAACAGGAACAGCGACCGGAAATCCGTCACGCCCCCGGCGGTGAAGACGGATTGGATCAGCCACGGGCCGAGCGTGTTGGCGGCCAGCACGCCCAGGCCGAGGATCATTACGTTGAACAATCCCTGAGCGCTCGAGCGGACGTCCTTCGGGAAATAGGTATCCACGAAGATGTAGACCGTGGCAAAGAAGAACGCGTAGCAGATCCCGTGCAGGACCTGGATGGTCACGATCATCCAGGGATGGGAGGGGAAGAAGGCGTAGACCGCGAACCGCGCGGCGTGGCCCAGGATACCGATGAGCATCGTGAACCGCCAGCCCAATTTCTTCAGCACGAGCCCCAGGACGAGCATCGTCAGGATCTCGGAGACCTGGCCCAGGCTCATGACGGGCATGATCCAGTTGCCGGGAATGCCCACCCCCCCGGCCGCGGCGCTGGCGCCGAGGAACGAGCCGGTCCAATTGAAATAGAGGTTATGGACGAAGGCGTCGATGAAGGCGATGAGCCACAGGATCAGGACGAAGGGGTGCCTGAGCAGCCGGAACGCTTCGAGCCAGGCGAATCGCTCCGTGGACGAAGTCCCCGCGGCCCGTTTTTTCGCGGGGGTGTGGGGGAGAAGCAGGCTGTAGGCGGCCAGAGCGAGCGAGACGGCGCCCGCCACGATGAACGTCCAGCGGGTCGCCTGTTTCAGCGCCGGGCCCGTGAGTCCCGAGCCGAGGGCCGTCCCGATCCAGGCCGCCAGGCCGTGGGGCGCCGCGGCCTTGACCCTGGCCCAATCCACGAAGATGAACGTGAACGGCCAGGCCGCCAGGATCCAACCCAGGGTGCCGCCCATGCGGACAAAGCCGAACTCCTTCCGGGCGTCCTTCATATGGGCGAACGCGATCGAGTTGGCGATCGAGATGGTCGGGACGTAGAACAGGCAATGCACGAGCATCAGGGCGAAGAACGGCCAGAAGGCCCTCGTGAATCCCAGGCCCAGGACGGCCATCCCGCCGACGAGATGACTGAAGCCGAGGAACCTCTCGGCGGCGAAGTGGCGGTCGGCGAACTGGTTGCTGAAGAACATGCCGGCGATGGCCGAGAGGGGGAAGGCGTTCAGGATCCAGGCCTGCTGGATCGGCGTGAACCCGAGGCTGGGCAGGTAGCCGAAGATCAGGGGAAGCCAGGCGCCCCAGATGAAGAACTCCATGACCATCATGAGGAACAGCCTGTTGCGCGGATTCTTGGTCGGTGTCATGATCATCTCTCCTCGTTTCTCAAGGCTTCCCGGGCGCCGGCGGCCGATCAGAGCTCTTTGAGATAGACGTTCCGGAAGAAGGGCGGCGACTGGCTGTCGTGGTTCTGGAGCCCGATATAGCCCTCCGGCGCGAGGTCCTTGACCTTGCCGCCCGGGTGGGCCTGCCAATCGAGGACCGTCCGGCCGTTGAGAACGACGGTCAGGTGCGCTCCCTTGAATTCGATCCGGATATGGTTCCATTCGCCGGTCGGCCGCGAGGCCGGAACCTTGGCCGCTTCGATGTCGTAGGCGGACCCGGTGTGGTGGATGCCCGTCGAGGTGTCGTCGATCTGGATCTCGATCGCGTGATAGATGTAGTCGTCGCTCACGGGGACCTCGGGGATCCGGAGGAAGATGCCGGAATTCGTCGTCGGCGTCGAACACCGGAACTCGCATTCGAGGACGAAATCCCCGACCTTCTTGCCGTACCAGAGCAGTCCCATGCCGCCCTGGCCCTTGAGGACGCCGGCCTTGGGGTCGCACTCGAAATAGCCCGGCCCGTAGTGGTTCCAGCCGTACTTCTCATATCCGCCGTAGCCGCGCCGCAGGATCTGGGTCCAGCCGTCGTAATAGGTGACGCTCTTGACGTAGGCGAGGCTCTTGCGGAAGGCCGGCAGGGGATCGCCGACCTCGGACTCGTTCTCGTACTCCATGGTCAGGTAGCCGTCATAGTCCTGCAGGGTCAGCTCGGCCAGGAGGTCCCGGATGCGGCCCTTGCCGGAGCCCCAAGCGACGTCGTCGACGCCCTTGGCCGTGCCGAAGTCGCTCCGGTCCTTGAGGTGGACGTCGAGGATGCGGCCCGCGAGGAGCTTGAAGGCCTCGCGGGGATCGTTCAGGCCCCGCATCCAGTGGCCGCTGTCGGCGCAGGAGCCGATGCGCGGGTCCTTGCCGTCGACGTGGCTGAAGACGGTCTCGGGCAGGTTGTACTTGGACGGCGCAGGGTGGTTGTGGAGGGCGATCTTGACGTTGTATTCCTTGACCAGCTTCTCGAGCAGCGTGAAGTCGTCGTCGGCCGGCTCGCAGACAAGGACGCGGATGCCCATCTTGCGGGCGAAGTCGAAGACCTTTCGCATGCTCGCTTCGGTCGTGCCGATGTCGCAGACGCCGTAGCCGTAGAGCGTGACGCCGCTCGCCTGGAGTGTCTCCTTGACGAAGGCGACCTGCTCGTCGGTCATGGCCTCGTCGAAGCGGGCGCCCGGGAACCGGGCCGCCAGCGCCTGGCCCGGGAACGCTTCGACCGCGCCGACCCCGAGCTCCTTGAGCTTCTCGAGGGTCTCGGCGAAGGTGAACTTGCGGAAGGTCCAGGCCTCCGAGGCGAAGGGGAAGGGTTTGATCCGAACGGCGTCATAATCCGCCGCGGCGACCGCCTTCTGCAGTTCGGGCGAGATGTGGCGGATCTGGGGCGAGGCGCCGCAGGCGGGGACGACGAGGGCGGCCACGAGGGCCGCGAGGGCGAAGGCGGAGAGGGTGCGTTTCATGGGTTCTCCTGGGTTCTCACTTGGCTTTCGGGTTCCATTTTCCCTGGGCCACGGGAGGGACGTAGCTCTCGAGCCCCTTGAAGGGGAAGGGGAGGGTTTTGCCGAGCTCGGCGCTGCGGTAGGCGGCCATGAGGAGCTCCGTCACGGCCACGCCGTCCGAGAAGCTCTCCTCCGGCCGGACGCCTTTGAGGAAGGACTGGACCATGTGCCGGTTCTCGGCGATATAGCCGTATTCGCCGGCCTCGTCCGCGACGACGGGCATGAGACCGATCTCGGCGTTCTGCTTCTCGACCAGATCCTCGCCGGCCCGGCCCTTGACCGCGCGGCTGAAGAAGACCTTCAGGCCCGCGTCCAGGGTGTTGATCTGCAGGGCGTACTCGGGGCCGAGGAGCTCCATGCTCAGACGGAGCCCCGCGCCGACGTAGCACCAGCTCGTGGTCGTCTCGACGACCAGGGTCTTCCCGGCCCGGTCCTTGTACTCGACGAGAGAGCGGGCGAAATCTTCGGACGGCCGCTTGAGATAGTCCGTCTTGCCGCCGCTGTTCCTGGCCAGGATCGCGGCGTACCGGGGTTCCTGCCACTTGAGGCAGTTGGTGTAGGCGGTCACGCTCACGGGGGTCAGGACGTCGCGCGGGGCCCCGGGCGGGGTCAGCATGAACCGGGCCTCCTCGACCGAGTGGCACATCATGTCGTTGAGGACGCCGCCCCCCTGGAGCGTGCCCTCCCAGAACCAGGGCATGTGCGGCCCGCTGTGCTCCTCGGCGGCCCGGGCGAGATAGGGCGGGCCGGAAAGGGCCGCGCCGCGGGCCCAGATGATCTCCTTGCCGCGGACGACGGCCGGGGAGAAGACCTGGTTCTCGAGGTAGCCGTCGAGCAGGCCGGCCTTGCGGGCGAGCTCGAGCATCTTCCGGGCTTCGCGGACGTTGCGGCCGAGGGGCTTTTCGCAGGCCACCCCGACGAGCTCGGCCCGGCCCGTGACGACGGCGTGGTGGATCTCCTCCATGACCTCGCCCCGGGTGTAGTTCGGGGCGCAGATCCAGATCGCGCCGATGCGCGGGTCGGCGGCCATCGCGGCGATGGACGCGAACGGCCTGGCGTCGCCGACGCCGAGCGACTTGACCAGGGCGCAGGCCTCCCGGGCCCGCTTGGCGTCCGGGTCGAAGACGCCCAGGATGTCGGCATCGCGGACGCCCACCCAGGACCGGATGTGGAAGCGGGCGATAAACCCGCCGCCGATGATGCCGATGCCGAGGGTCGATCGTTTCTTGGACATTTTCTGAACCTCCGTGGGTGCGGGTCTCTAATTACCTCAAGTAAAAGCGGGTTGTCAATGCGTCAGGGCGCGTCGGCCAGACGGCTGACGATGGTCCGGTTGTGGGAGTGAACAATGTCCCGGGCCTCCGGGGTGAACAGGCCCTCGAGACGGCCGGCGTAGTGTTCGGCGATGCGGCCGCGGACCATCTTGAACGTCGAATTGAGGAAGTGGTTCTCCTCGGTGAAGCCTTCGCCCAGGACGGCCACGGCCGAGGGCAGCCAGCGGGCCGGGAACATCCCGGCGTGCTTGCCGCCCTCGCGGAAAGCCGCGATCTCCCCCTCGAGCAGGCGGAGGGCGGCCTCCTGGCCTTCCGGCGTCCCGACGCCCAGGGACCGGCCCTTGAGCCAGTGCAGAACGGCGTCCTTATTGGGAACGAGCAGGGCGACGGTGTACGGGGACTGGTTGTTGTAGAGCATGATCTGGTCGACGAAGGGCGAGGAGTCGACGATGGCCTCCTCGATGACCTCGGGGCTGTATTTCTCGCCGTCGCTCGCGATGAGCAGGCTCTTCATCCGGCCGAGGACGTAGAGGAAGCCGTCCCCGTCGAGGTAGCCGAGGTCGCCCGTGTGGAGCCAGCCGTCCCGCAGGGCCTCCCGCGTCGCCGGCTCGTTCCTCCAGTAGCCGGCCATGACGTTCTCGCCGCGGATGACGATCTCGCCGGTCCGGCCCGCCGGCAGGTCGCGCCCGGACTCGTCGCAGATACGGAGGTCGATCCCGGCGGCCACCGGTCCGGACGATCCGAGCTTGTGGGTCCGGAGGCTGTTGGACGAGATGACCGGTGCGGCCTCCGTCAGGCCGTAGCCCTGGAACATGGGAACGCCCAGGGCGTAGAAGAACTTTTGCAGCTCGATGTCGAGCAGGGCCCCGCCGCCGACGAAGCACTCGAGCCGGCCGCCGAAGTTCTGCCGGATCTTGCTGAACAGGAGCTTGTCATAGAGAGCGACGAGAGGCTTCTTCAGTTTTTTTGCGCCCTGCCCCTTGTTCCAGCCTTCGGCGTTATAGTCGATGGCCAGCTTCATGGCCCGGTCGAAGAGGGCCTCGACCTTGGGGCCCTTTTCGCGGACGCCTTTCTCGATGCTCTTGCGGAAGTTCTTGGCCAGGGCCGGGACGCTCAGCATGATGTGCGGCCGGATCTCTTTGATATTGAGGGGGATGTTCCGGATCGTCTCCATCGGCGTCCGGCCCTGCTCGGCCGCAGCGATGGCGGCCCCGCTTTTGATCAGGGTATAGAGGGCGCACGTGTGGGCGAAGGCGTGGTCCCAGGGCAGGATGATCAGGCAGATGTAGTATTCGGGGCAGTCGACGAGACTGCGTGACTGTTCGATATTGGCCGTGTAGTTCCGGTGGGTCAGGATGATCCCTTTGGGATCGGCCGTGGTCCCGGACGTGTAGCAGATGTTGGCCGGGTCGCTTTCCCGGACCGCGGCCGCGGCCGCCTCGAACTCGGGGCGGCGCGTCTTCAGGAATTCTTCGCCCAAGCGGAGGACCTCGGCCGCCGGGATCTCGTCCGGACCGAGCGCGTCCGATTCATCGAGGAGGATGACCCGGACGAGGTCGGGGAGATCGCGGCGGACCTGGCGGATCTTCGGCAGCTGGGACCTGGAGACGACGACCATCCGGCAGCCGGAGTGGGACAGCCGGAACTTGAGGTCGCCGAGCTCGTCGACGCGGACCGAGATGGGCACGTTGATGGCCCCGGTGAAGAGGATGCCGAGCTCGCTGACGAGCCAGGCTCTCCGGCCCTCGGAGATCAGTGCGGCGCGGTCGCCCTTGGCCAATCCAAGGCTCATCAGGCCCGCGGCGAACCGATGGACGAGCGGCTGCAGGCCCGCATAGGTGGTCGGCTCGTACCGGTCGCCGGTCTTCTCCCAGATCAGGACGTTCTCGGGGAAGGCTCTGACGCTCTCTTCAAAAAGGGCGGGCAGGGTCCGTTCGCTCATGGCGTCCCTCCTCTTCGGGCTCGAAAGTGACCTCATCCTACGTCGCCGCGGGGCCGAAAGTCAAAGTTCATCCTCAGGCGCCGCGGGGCGACTAAAAGGATGCCAGAAGTCTCGGACTCGACTGCACCGGGAGAAGGCTTTGCCTGCGGATATGGTAACGACGACGCGAGGAGCGGCCGCTGAGATGGAGGGGGGATCGCGCCTCCCGGGACACGGCCGATGAGGGACCGCCGCCGCGACGTCCGCCTGATCGAAGAGAACAAGGTCGTCGTTTCCCTGATGACGGGCGAGGTCCGGCCCGGCGTCCCGGTCGTCTTCTATTCGTTGACCCGGGACCTCTCCATGGGGGGGCTGCGCATTATGACGGGGGCTTCGCTCGAAGCCGGCTCCCGTGTCCGCGTCGACCTCACCCTGAGCCGCTCCCGCAAGCGAATTCAGGCCGTGGCCGAGGTCCGCTGGGCCCGGGGGCTCTATGCCGGCGAGGTCTTCGAGGCCGGCCTGCAATTCGTCGACCTCGAGCCCGACGCCGAGTTCGCCCTCATGGACCATATCTTCGGCGGCAAGAACGGCCCGTCCCTCTAACCCCGCCGATCGGCTTGCAATTCTCCCTCCAGTGGGCTAAATATGGGGCGTTCGACCGAAAGGAGGCCTCATGTTCGGATCCTTGCCGTGCGCCGTCTGCGCCCCGGGCCTGGTCGCCGCTGCGGCGGCCGCGCCCGGCCGGCCCGAGACTGAGGCCGAACAGAAGGCCCGGATGAGATGGTGGACCGAGGCCCGCTTCGGCCTGTTCATCCACTGGGGCCTCTACGCGCTGCCCGCCCGCCACGAGTGGGTCAAGAGCAACGAGCGCCTGACCGACGAGGCCTACGCGCGCTACTTCGCCAGGTTCGATCCCGACCTCTACGATCCCCGCGCGTGGGCCCGGGCCGCCCGCCGGCCGGGATGAAGTACTTCGTCGTGACCACCAAGCACCACGACGGCTTCTGCCTCTGGGATTCCAGGCTCACGGACTACAAGGCGCACGCGGACGCCCTACGGCAAGGATCTGATCAAGCCGCTGGTCGAGGCCATGCGGGCCGAGGGCCTGCGCGTCGGCTTCTACCATTCGCTCCTCGACTGGCACCATCCCGAGTACACCATCGACATGTACCACCCCATGCGCGACGACAAGGCGCTCGTCGCGAAGGCCGCGGGACGCGACATGGCCAAGTACGACGATTATCTGTTCGGCCAGCTCAAGGAGCTCCTGACGGATTACGGCCGGATCGACACGCTGTTCTTCGATTTCTCCTTCCCGGGGCCGAACGGCAAGGGCCGCAACGACTGGAAGTCGGAACGGCTGCTGAAGATGATCCGCGAGCTCCAGCCCGGGATCATCATCAACGACCGGCTCGATCTCCTCGACGTCCCCGGCGGCTGGGACTACCGCACCCCCGAACAGTTCATGCCGCGGGAATGGGTCAGCGTCGACGGCCGCCCCGTGCCTTGGGAGACCTGCCAGACGTTCTCGGGATCCTGGGGCTATGACCGCGACGAAACGACCTGGAAATCGGCCTCTCAGCTCATCGGCATGCTCGTCGAGACGGTCAGCAAGGGCGGCAACCTGCTGCTCAACGTCGGGCCGACCGGCCGTGGCACGTTCGACGACCGGGCCCTGGACCGCCTCAAGGGGATCGGCGCCTGGATGGACAGGAACGGCCGTTCGATCTACGGCTGCACCCAGGCCCCGGCGGAGTTCCCGAAGCCGCGGAACTGCCTCCTGACCTACAACCCGGAGGCCGGCCGCCTCTATGTCCACGTCCTCGAATGGCCCATCGGGGTCCTGGACCTGGACGGCTTCGCCGGCCGGGTCGAGTACGCCCAACTCCTGCATGACGCTTCGGAGGTCCGTTTCGCGGAGAAGGGCGGAGAGGTCGGTTTCATGCCCGGCTCGCGCGGAAAGGAAGCGGAGAACACGCTCGTCCTCCGGCTGCCGGTCGGGAAGCCCGGCCGTCGAGATCCCGGTCATCGAGCTATTCCTGAAAAAGCGTTGACAGGGCGGACTCCATGCGCGGACGAAAGCCCCTGGCTCTGGCCGGTCTCCTGATCCTGGCGGCGGCCGTCCTGCCGCGGGCTCCGGCGGCCGCGGCGAAGGATTACTATTTTCCGGAGGTCCGCGTCGAGGTCGCGGTCGACCGCGACGGCTCGTTCACGGTCGATGAGTTCCGGTCGTTCGCGTTCGAAGGCCGTTTCAGCTATGCCTACATCGTCATCCCGGTCCGGATCGAGCGCTCGGCGTTCGCCAGGAACGTGACGGTCACGGAGCTGACCGTGACGGACGAGCAGGGCCGGGCCCTGCGGACCGAGCTCGACGAGAGCGGCGGCCGTCTGACGGCCAAGTGGTACTATTCCGCCGAGGACGAGCGGCGGACCTTCCGCATCCACTATCGCGTCGCCGGCGGCGTCACCAGCTATCGCGGATGCGTCCGAGCTCTATTGGCAGGTCATCGGCGACGGCTGGGAGCGTCCGGCCCGAAACGTCCAGGCGACGGTGACTCTGCCCGAGCCCCTGGCGGACGTGAACAGCCTGCTCGTCTGGGGCCACGGGCCTCTCGCCGGCTGGGCGGAGGTCGTCGACGCCCGGACGGCCCGTTTCTCGACCCCTGACCTGGCCGCGGGTCAGTATTTCGAGATCCGGGTCGTCTGGCCGGCCGGGCTCGTCGCCGGAGTCCCGTCCGACCGGCTGACCCTCGCCGCCATCCGGGCCGAAGAAGAGGGCTTCGTCCGGGACACGATCGGGCGCGTCCGACAGGCCCAAGCCGACCGGGCGGCCCGACAGGAGAGGGACGAGGCGAACCGACGGAAGTTCATGCGGATCCTGAGCCTCTGGGGCCTCTGGCAGATCGCCGGACCGCTCCTCTGGATGGTTCTGTTCTACAGGGTCTGGTCGGCCGTCGGCAAGGACTACCGGTTCGCGGGATCGCCGGACTACGTCCGCGAGCTTCCGTCCGACCGGCCGCCGGCCTTCGTCCAATCCCTGATGCGCGAAGGCCGGGCCGTGACCCCGGCGGCCTTCACGGCGACGCTCTTCGATCTCGCCCGCCGCGGCGTCCTCGAGATCGAGGACCGGAAGGTCTCCAAGAAGAGGCTTTTCGGCACGAAGGAGACCGTCGAGACCACGCTCACGCTCCGAAAGGACCCCGGGACGGATCCCGGCGTGCGGCCCTTCGAACGTTCGGTCCTGGGCTTCATCTACGAGGAGCAGTCCGGCTGGATGACCCCGGGGTCCTCGCTCACGGTCGACCGGCTCCAGGACTACCTGAAGAAACACCCCCAGAAGTTCCAGGAGTGGTACCGCAAGTGGACCCGGGCGATCCAGGACGAGACCAAGCCTCTGGTCTTCCTCGAGCCGGAGAGCCTCAAGGCCCGGAACCGCTTCTACCTCTTTTCGCTGCCCGCGGCCATCCTGACCCTCAGCCCGGTCCTGCTCTTCGTCTCTCTGGCCCTCATCCCGACGCTCAAGCGCCGGACCATGGCCTGGGCCCGTGAGAACGAGGCCTGGAAGGGGCTCGAGCGCTTCCTCGACGATTTCTCCGAATTCAAGGAGATCCCGGCCGAAGCCTACAAGCTCTGGGAGCACTACCTCGTCTTCGGCATCCTGTTCGGCAACGCCAAGAAGATCCTGAAGATGCTTCCGCTGATCCTTCAGGACGAGCGCGCCGCCGCGCCGGTCTGGTACGCCGGTTTCGCCCAGCCGGGCTTCCTCACCGGCGGCGGCCTGGAGAATGTGATCGCCAGCATCCAGCACACGGCCGTGGCCATCGACCAGGCCAGCACTTCGGCCGCCCACTATTCCTCGGGTGGCGGGGGGGGCTTCAGCGGAGGAGGGGGAGGCGGAGGAGGAGGCGGCGGCGGAGGTGGGGGAGGGGCGGGATGAGGTTCAACGGGACAGCCCGGCTTTCGGCCGCGGCGACCGCCCTGATCGGACTGTTGGCCCTTGCCTGCGGCGCGCCGTCAGACGAGACCCGCATCCGCGGCTTGCTCGAAGAGGCCACGGTCCGGGCCGAAAAGAGGGATGTCGCCGGGCTGAAGGAGCTCTTTGCGGCCGATTATCGGGATTTCCAGGGCCGTGACCCGGACGGGACCCTCCGGCTCGTCAGGGATCACCTCGACCGCTACCGCGGCGTCGTCATCCATCTCCTCGGGGTCAGGCTCGGCGAGATCGGAACCGACGGGGTCGTTTCGGTCGAGTGCGAGATCGCCATGTCCCACGGGGCGGCCGAGGTCTTGCGCAAGCTCATCCGGTTCACCGGGGAGTATTATCGCTTCCGGATGGAGGTGCGGAGGACCGGCCCGGCGGAATGGCGCTTCACCTACGCCGAGTGGGAATCGATCGGCTTGGAAGGGCTCTTTCCGGAGTCGCTCGACCTCCTGAGGAAACTCTTTCCCGGTCTTTGACGTATCCCTTAGAGGAGACCCCGGCCGTCCCGGCCGGACCTCAAGAGTATTGAAGGATGACCGAGGAGGGTCGAAATGACCGAAGAAAAAAAGGAAGGCCAGTCCAGGTACGAGGAATTCCGCGTCTCCGGCGGCGAGATCCTGAACAAGGTCAAGGAGATCATCCACGAGGGGAACGTCCGGCGCATCATTCTCAAGGACGACCAGGGCAAGACGTTCATGGAGATCCCTCTGACGGTCGGGGTGGTCGGCGCCCTCGTCGCGCCCGTCCTGGCCGCCGTAGGGGCCGTCGCCGCGCTGGCCTCGAACCTAACCATCGTCGTCGAGAAGACCGGGGACTGACGCCGGCTCCAGGGCTTTTGCCGCGCCTCCTCTCTATGCTATAAAGGGTTCTCGAACCCTGTTCGGAGAGGAGGCAAGATGTCCCGTTGTGCATCCAGGCCGGCCGCCGGCCTCGTTCTAATCCTGGTCGCCGCTGCGATGGTATCGCTTCGTCCCGGATCGGTCTCCGGGGCGGAGCCCGCGCGGACGGACGGCCTCATCACCCTTATGCCCGTTCCTGCCAGCGTCACCCCCGGCGAAGGGCGCTTCCGGATCGACGAGAACCTGGCGATCGGAGGGTCCGGAGCTCCGGGGGGCCGGGCGTTCAAAGCCGCCGCCCGCTTCATGGCCCGCCTGGCCGGCCGGACGGGCCTTTTCCTGAAGCAGGACTTCCTGGCGGCGCAGACACCGCCCGGTGAGGGCGGCATCAGATATGCCTACGCCCGTCCCGGCCAGGTGCTGCCCACCGAGGACGAGTCCTACCTGCTCACGGTCGAGCCGTCCAGGATCGTCCTGGACGCCAAGACCGATATCGGCGTTCTGCGGGGTCTCGAGACCCTCCTCCAACTGCTGAGCGCGGACGAAAAAGGCTATTATTTCCCCGGCGTCGCCATCTCGGACAGGCCCCGCTTCGCCTGGCGCGGCCTGATGATCGACGTCGGCCGCCATTTCCAGCCCGTCGAGGTCATCAAACGCAATCTCGACGGCATGGCCGCGGTCAAGATGAACGTCCTGCACCTGCACCTGACCGAGGACCAGGGCTTCCGGGTCGAATCCAAGGTTTTCCCCAAGCTCCACCAGCTCGGTTCGGACGGGATGTACTTCACCCAGGTCCAGATCAAGGAGATCATCGAATACGCCGCCGACCGCGGCATCCGGGTCATGCCCGAGTTCGACCTGCCGGGCCATTCGACCAGCTGGTTCGTCGCCTATCCCGGATTCTCGAGCGCACCCGGCTCCTACACGATCGAGCGCAAGTTCGGCATCTTCGCCCCGACCTTCGATCCGACCAACGAGAAGATCTATCCTTTCTTCGACGCCTTCTTTAAGGAGATGGCCGGGCTCTTCCCCGACCCGTATCTCCATATCGGCGGAGACGAGGTCGAAGGCCACCAGTGGGACGCCAATCCGGCCATCCAGGCCTTCAAGAAGAAGAACGGCTTCGCGGACAACGAGGCCCTGCAGGCCCATTTCAACCGGCGGCTGCTGCAGATCCTGATCAAGCATCGCAAAAGGATGGTCGGCTGGGACGAAGTCTTCCAGCCCGGGCTGCCGACGGACATTGTCATCCATTCCTGGAGGGGCCAGAAATCGCTCATCGAGGCCGCCCAAAAGGGCTACCAGGCGATCCTGTCCAACGGCTATTACATCGACCTCTGCCAGTCCGCCGAATTCCATTATCTCAACGACCCCGTCCCCGCGGACTCGCCCCTGTCCGACTTCCAGAAGACCTTCATCCTGGGCGGCGAAGCGACCATGTGGACGGAGCTCGTGACCCCGGAGACCATCGACTCCAGGATCTGGCCCCGAACGGCCGCCATCGCCGAGCGGTTCTGGTCGCCGGCCGCGGTGAGGAACGTCGACGACATGTACCGCCGCCTGGGCCCGCTCTCCGTCGAATTGGAGGAGCTGGGCCTCCTCCACCTCAAGAACGCGGACGTGCTCCTCAGGCGCCTGGCCGGCGGGCCGCAGATCAAACCGCTGAAGGTCCTGGCCGAAGCCACAGAGCCTCTCGAGAACTACGAGCGCCATGGCCAGACCACCTACACGAGCCTGTCGCCGTTCACGCGCTTCGTCGATGCCTGCGCTCCGGAATCGCTGCCTGCGCGGCGGTTCAGCAAGACCGTCGAGCGGTTCCTGGCCGGGAAAGACCCGCAGGCCGCCGCGGGCCTCAGGGACACCATGACCCTCTGGAAGGACAACCATGCCCAGGTCCTGGCCATCCTGGCCGGGTCTCCCGCCCTGGCCGAGGTCGAGCCCCTGTCCTTCAATCTCGCCCGTGTTTCCGGGATCGGTCTCGAAACGCTGGGCCATCTGCTCAAGGGCGAGGGCCAGCCGGCCGCGTGGGTCGAGGAGCAACGCAAGGTCCTGGCGGAGGCGGCCAAGCCGGCCGCCCACGCCGAGCTCGTCGTCGTCAAGGCCGTCGGCCGGCTGGTCGAGGCCTGCGCGGGGACGGTCAAATGACGGGCCCCGCCGGCCGGCCATCTTATAAGATCCGGCGGGTCGACGCGGAATTCCCGCCCGGAGATGCGGCCGCGCCCTGGCCGGCGATCCCGCCGCTCGCGGTCGACCGGTATCTCTGGCTGGCTAACGGCTACCGGCCGTCCGTCGAAGCCCGGCTGTGCTGGACGGCGCGCTTTCTCTATGTCCGCTTCCGCGTCGAAGAGACACGAGTCCGGGTGCGCTACACCGAGTTCCAGGACCCCGTCTACAAGGACAGCTGCGTCGAGTTCTTTGTCGACGCCTTCCCGGACCTGGGGCTGGGGTACATCAATTTCGAGACCAACGCCGCCGGGACGCTCTTGGCCGCGTTCGGTCCGGACCGGTCCCGCCGCGAGCCTCTTTGGCCGGAGGACCTGGCCGAGTTCGAGGTGTCGGCTTCGATCGGCGGACCGGTCGATGGGGAGTACGGCGCCGGGGTCTGGACCCTCGAATACCGCGTTCCTCTCGGGCTCTTCCGAAAGCTCTACGGCCGGCAGATCGTGTCCGGCCACCGGGCCGCGGCCAACTTCTATAAGTGCGGCGACGAGACCGAGATCCCGCACTACGGGGCCTGGAGCGAGGTCAAGACGCCGTCGCCCGATTTCCACCGGCCGGAGTTCTTCGGCGAGATCGTTTTCGGATGACATGATGGGCGGAAGGGGACTGGCGATCCGGTCGGCGGTCCTGGCGGCCGCCGTCATGAGCGTGATCTCCGGTCCGGCTCGCGCCGGCCAGGCCGTCGCCGTGACCGACAGCCTCGGCCGGACCGTCAAGGTTCCCGGGAACGCGGCGCGGATCATCTCGCTCGAGCCGGAGATCACCCGCCTCATCGCGGCCTTGGGGGCGGGGGACAGGCTGGTCGGGATCGATTTCTTCCTCCGCTATCAGGACCATTTGTTCCCGCTCATCGCGCCGGCCGCCGCTCATCTGCCCGTCGTCTCGAACCGGGGCCAGGAGCTCAATTACGAGCTGGCCCTGCGCCTCAGGCCCGACATCGTCTTCGCCTCTCCGTCGGAGTTCCGGATGGCCGAGTCGATCGAAAAGAAGCTCCGCGTGCCGGTCGTCGCCCTGGCCTCGATCGGCCGGATCGACGCCCTGCTCGGGGAGATCGCCCTCCTCGGCCGCGTCCTGGGCCGGGAGGAGAGGGCGGCCCGGCTGGCGGCCTTCGTCGAGGAACGCCTCGGACCGCTCCGGCGACAGGCCTCGGGATCCGACGAAAAGGACAGGCCCTCGGTCTACCTGAGCTTCTGGGGCTCGCTTGTCCGCACGCCCGTCGTCTACGAGCCCGTCGACATCGCCGGCGGCCGTAACGTCGCGGCCGGCCTCCTGCCCGATTATCTCGGCGCGGCCGGGGCGACCGTTTCGGTCGAGCAGATCGTCGTCTGGGACCCCGAGGTCATCCTGATCCAGGGCAGCTATCCGCCGGCCGAGAGACGGGTGACCGTCGAGGGCCTCCTCCGGGACCCCCGGCTGGCCTCGGTCCGGGCGGTCCGGGCGGGCCGCGTCCATTATACGTTCGGCTATTGGTACTGGTGGGACCCGGCCCTCGTCCTCGTCGAGACGATCTACCTCCGCCGGATCCTCCATCCCGAGGATCTACCGGCTCCCGGCCTGGACGAGGAGGCCGAGAGAGTATTCAAGGAATTCTACGGCGTCGACGGGGCCTTCGCGGACCTCTGCCGCATCCTGAGGTGCCATGAGTGGATCCCGAGATAGAACGCGGACGGCGGCGATCACCGTGCTGGCGATCGTCCTGCCCCTCCTCCTGTTCGTCCTCTCGCTGAACTTCGGGACCTATCGCATTCCGCCGAAGGACGTCCTGCCCATCCTGACCCGGGCCGTCTTCTCCGCGGGCGGCGGCGAGGCCTCGCCGGCCGCGGACATCCTCATCCGGATCCGCCTGCCGCGCCTGCTGCTGGCCCTCTTCGCCGGGGCCGCCCTGGCCGTGTCCGGAGCGTCTCTCCAGGCCCTGTTCAGGAACCCGCTGGTCTTCGAATTCAGCTTGGGCATCTCGTACGGGGCGGCCTTCGGCGCGGCCCTGTCGCTCGTCTTCCTGGGCGCCAAGGTCCCGGCCCAAGCCCTGGCCTTCGTCTTTGCCGTCGCCGCCGTCCTGGCCGTCCTCTTCGTCGCCGGACGAGGGGCCTCCCAGGTCGTGACCATCCTGCTCAGCGGGGTCATCGTCTCGGCGCTCTTCCAGGCCCTCCTCTCGCTGGTCGAGTTCTTCGCCAACCCGTACGCCTTGCAGGCCCTCATCTTCTGGCTCATGGGCAGCCTCGGCCAGGCCACCTGGACCGACCTGACGGTCAGCCTGCCCGTGATCGGGGTCGGCGTCGCGGCCCTCATCGGTCTGCGCTGGCGGCTGAACGTCCTGTCGCTCGGTGAGGATGAGGCCCGGACCCTGGGCATCGACGTCCGGCGGGAAAAGGTCCTCGTCATCATCCTGGCGGCGCTCACCACGGCGGCAGCCACGGCCGTCACCGGGGTCATCAGCTGGATCGGTCTCATCGTGCCCCATCTCGTCCGCATGGCCGTAGGGCCCGACAACCGTAAGGTCATCCCGCTCTCGGCCGCCTTCGGCGCCTCTCTCCTCCTCCTCGCCGACGATATCGCCCGGGGCGCCTTCGCCTTCGAGGTCCCCATCGGCATCCTGACCAGTGTCGTCGGCATCCCCTTCTTCATCGTCCTCCTGAAGCGGTCGGGAAAGGCCTGGCTGTGAAGGCCCGTGTCGCCGGTCTGGTCTTTTCCTATGGGAGCTTCAGGCTGGAGATCGACGAGCTCGTGTTCCCCGGCTCGCAGGTCACGGCGGTCGTCGGGCCGAACGGGGCGGGCAAGTCGACCCTGCTCAAATGCCTGGCCGGGATCCTCGCCCCCGAGCGGGGCGGCACGTTCGTCGACGGGCGGGACCTGGCCCGGCTCGGCGGGCGGGAGCGGGCCCGCCTCATCGGCTACGTCCCCCAGGAACCGACGTACATGTTCAACTACGCCGTCCTCGATTTCGTCCTGACCGGCCGGGCCGCGTTCATCCCCCGCTTTTCCTCGCCCGCGGCGCTCGACGTCGAAGCGGCCCGGGAGGCCCTGCAGTACGTCGGGCTGGCCGATCTCGAGCGCCGTCCGTTCTTCGAGCTGAGCTCCGGCGAAAGACGGCTCGTGCTCATCGCCCGGACGCTGGCCCAGAGGCCGTCGATCCTCCTGCTCGACGAGCCGACGACTTTCCTCGATCCCCGGCACGAGACCGAGGTCATGGTCCTCATCCGGCGCCTGGCCGTCGAAAAGGCGGCGACCGTCATCGTGACGCTCCACGCCCTGGACATGGCCTTGAAATATGCCGACTCCATGGTCTTCATGAAGTCGGGCGGCGTCGTGGCCGCGGGGCCGCCGGACCATATCCTCGACGAGGCCCTTCTGCGGTCCGTCTACGACGTCGACATCGGCATCGTCGACGTCGCGGGCCGGCGGGTCCTGGTGCGCTGATACGGCGGACCGGCCCCTCCCGGGTGTTGGCAGCCGGCGTCGCCTCGGCTATAATGCCGGACTCATGGGTGTTTCCAGGATCTGGCGCCTCACCGTCGCGACCGCGGCTGCGGCCGTCGCGTTCGGTACGCTCTATTTCACCGTCCGTCAATTCCTGAAGGACGATATCTGGCGGTTCGACCTGACCCTCGTCAACAAGGCCCTCGGCACGGCCGCCCTGTTCCTCATCGCCCTGTCCATGGGCCTGACCGCGGTGGCTTACTTCACACGGGGTCCGGCCAGGCTTCTGGCGTATCGCAAGCACTTCGGGCTGGTCGGCTTCTGGACCGGACTCGTGCACGGGGGGGTCAGCCATTTCCTTCTGCCGGCCCTGGGCCTTCACCCGGAGAGGAAGATCTCCGCGGTGGTGTCGGACGGGCCCGGCTTAGCGGCCCTCATCCTCTTCGGAGGAATGGCCGTCCTGTCGAACGCCGGGATCAAGGGCCGCGTCGGCGGGGAGACGTGGAGAAAGCTCCTCCGGTATGGCGGCTATGCCGGGCTCGTTCTGGTCGTCGCCCATGCCGCCCTGCTCAAGTGGTCGAGCTGGATCAAGTATGTCCGGACCTTCGACCCGGTCCTGCCGTCTCTCAGCCTGCCCGTCGCGGTTCTCGCCGCGGCCGCCGGCCTGGGCCGGCTGGCCGTCTGGATCTCGGCGCGGCGGAAGGCCTGAGGACTACTTCAGCCTCTCCTGGCCCTTGAACTCACGATAGGGACTGAGGTAGGTCAGCGTCTCGCGGTCGTCTTCGCTGGATTTCCCCTGGATCATGCGGGCGATGAGCTCGCCCAGGCCCGGCCCGAGCATGAAGCCCTGGCCGCACATGCCGACGGCCAGCATGTAGCCCTCGAGCTCGCGGGCCCAGCCGACGATCGGGAAGCCGTCCGGCGTCATGGGGTAGAGGCCGCGCCAGGTTCTCCGGACGCGCAGGTTCCCGAGTCGGGGGATGAGGCCGACCATACGGCTGGCGACCATGGGCAGGAACGAGCTCGTCTCCCGGACGTCCATACCCCAGAGGCTCGGGCTGGGCGTGATGCAGAAGATGACCTGGCCCGTGGCGTGCTGGTAGAAGTAATAGTTGGCCGATCCGGCCACGGGACGGATGTCGACGACCATGGGCCCGAGGAAGCGGGCCACGGCCTCCGTCACGGCGGCTTCGTGGGAATCGGGCCGGACGGGGACGTCGATCCCGGCCATGGCCGCGACCTCGGCGCCCCAGGGGCCGGCGGCGTTGATCACGACGGGCGCGCCGTATTCGCCCTTGTCGGTGCGCACGCCGGCGACCCGGCCGCCGGATACGGCGAGACCGGTCACCCGTTCGTTGAAGAAGAAGCGAGCGCCCAGGGCCCTGGCCCTGCGGTAGAACGCGTGGACGGCGAGCAGGGGAGAGGCGTTCCCGTCGTCCGGCGAGAACGTCCCGCCGATCAACCCTTCGGGATTAAGGTCGGGGATGATCCGCAGGAACGACGAGGCTTCGTGCCAATCGATGTTGAGGCCGACCGCTTTCTGCCCGGTCAGGAGATCCTTGAGCGTCCGCTCCTCTTCAGGCCGGTAGGCGACGTAACTGTAGCCTCCCTTGTGCCACTCGAGGTCGTCTCCGTGGAGTTCCTTCCAGGTCGCGAAGATCTCCAGGCTGCGGAGGCAGATGCGGATCTTGGCCGGGTCGGAATGGGTGGCCCGGAGGCCGCCGATGGCCCGCTTGTTCGACCCCTGCCCGACACTTGGGTAACGATCGACGACGAGGACCTCGAGGCCGGCCTCGGCCAGGGCCAGGGCCGCGGGCGCACCGACGCTCCCGGCGCCGACGACGATGACGTCGAAGCTCTTATTCGTTGTCATGGCCTTCGTCCTTCCCCTCCAGGCCGGCGAAGATCCCCAGCGGGACCTCGATGAAGAGGGGGCGCTTCGGCTGATCGACGACCTCGGCGTCGGGCACACCTTCCTCCCGGAAAAGCCGGTGGATCAGGGGCGTGCACGTCTTGGCGCCGCAAGAGCCCATGCTCGTCCGCGTGATGGCCTTGATCTCGCTGATGTCCCGCAGGCCGTCCCGGATGACCTTCCGGATCTCGCCGGCGGTCACCCGCTCGCAGCGGCAGATGATGGAGTCGTCAGCCGTCCGCTCGACGTACCGTTGGAGGGGCTCGGCCGTCTCGGGGGGCTGGATCCGGATGCCGGCGATCCTCTTGGCGAACTCGCGGGGTGCCCGGACCTTGACGACGACCGTGCGGTCGTTGGCCTTGAGGGACTTGACCGCGCCGACCTCGACCCGGCCCAGGGCGTTGCCCTCGGTGTCCTCGACGACGACGCTGTCCCCGGTCTTGAGGGTATCCTTGAGGAATTCGAAGGGGATGGCCACGGTCGGAAAGTCGGCGTCCTTGCGGTAGTCGACGAGGGTGATGGCCAGGCCCGGGCAGATGGCCACGCACTTCTCGCAGCCGGTGCAGCCCTTCCCGGCCTTCTCGGCGACGAACGACGGCAGGAGCCGGATATCGCTCTTATCGATCTCGATGAGGTCGTTCGGGCAGACGCCCGTGCAGGGATCGCACGGGATCTCCTGATTGCAGTGGAGGACCGGGAAGACCCCGCTTTCCGGGCCCGGCGTCCGCTCGGGAACGGTCGCGCCCGGCCGCGATTTGAGGATGTCCGCCGTCCGGTACCAGTCCGGCGATATCTCGCCGACGTCGTGACCGAGGGCCCGGGCCACTTCGAGGCCCCGGATCTTCCCGGAAAAAATGGCCGCCGAGGCCTCGGCGATCTCCTCGGCGTCGCCGGCCGCGAAGGCCGGCAGCCCGAACTCGCGGGCCTTCTCGGTGAACTCGTTGACGGGATCGAGGCCGACGGCGATGAGGAGGGTGTCGCAGTCGAAGGACTGCTCGGAGCCCTTGATGGGCCGGAACTTTTCGTCGACGCGGGCGATCGTGACCGACTCGACGGCATCGGCGCCGTTGGCGCTGAGGACCGTGTGGGACGTATACACCGGAACGCCCAGCCGGGCCAGCTTGTCCCGGTGGACCTTGTACCCGCCGCACTCGGGCATGACCTCGACCAGCCCGACGACAGCGATGCCGGCTTGGAGAGCGTGGTAGCCGGCGATGAGGCCGACGTTGCCGCCGCCGACGATGAACAGCCGCCCGGCCGGCTTGACCAGGTCCCGGTTGACGAGCGTCTGAAAGGCGCCGGCGCCGTAGACGCCGGGCAGAGTATTGCCGGGAAAGGCCAGGTTCTTTTCCCGCGCGCCGGACGTCACCAGCAGGATCCCGGGCTCGACAAGCACATATTTCCGGCCCTCGACGAGAAGGCCGACCTTCCCGTCGCTGTAGACGGCCAGGACCGTCGTCTGGAGCCAGACTCGAACGCCGGGGAACGAGCGGACCTCGTTCTCCAAACGGGTGGCGATGTCGATGCCCCGGGTGCCGGCGTAGACCGCGTCGATGGAGCCGAAGAACCGGTGGGTCTGCAGGACCAGCTTGCCGCCGAGCCGGTGCTTGTCGTCGACGAGAAGGGCCTCGATGCCGCGCCGGCCGAGCTCGATCGCGGCCGAGAGCCCGGCCGGCCCGCCGCCGATGATCAGAACGGGCACGCGGACGGTCTCGATGGGGCGGGCCCCCGCAAGGCCGGCGGCGCCGGAGGCGACGGGAGGGAGCTCGGGCAGCCCCTCGACGGGCTCGACGCGGACGCCGGGGCGGACGAGCTCCATGCAGGACTTCACGGGAACGCCGTCGACCAGGACCAGGCACTGGGCGCATTGGCCGTTGGCGCAGAAGATGCCCTGGGCCGCACCGTCCTTGGCGTGGTGTCCGAAGACCCGGACGCCGGAAGCGAAAAGGGCGGACGACAGGGTTTCTCCCTCGAAGGCTTCCAGGGTGCGCCCCTTCCATGTGAAGGAGACCTTGGATCGGGGAGAGATCGGCAGGATCGGGTGCTGCTCAATGCGGTGCATGGACGGTCACTCTCCTCATGGCTTCGCCCGGCGGCCCGGCAAAGGCGGACATTATAGCATAGACAGAAGTGTGGAGAGAACGGCAGGAAGATGATGTATAATCGGCCCGATGAATCCGATCCGCTGGACCGTCCGCCCGGCCGGAACAGCCGCTCTTCTCGTTCTCTTCGTCCTCGGGATTGTTGTCCCGGCGGTCGCCGCGTCCGGGCCCTCCGGGCAGGCCCCGACCGAGGCGGCCGAAGGGGCGGCCGCCGACACCTTCCCGAAAAGTCTGAAGCAAGCCGGCCGCGATTTTCTCAGCTATACTGGACGGATCTGGACGTCGCCGGCCCGCATCAGGAATAGGGACGTCTTCCCGCTCATCGCCCTGACCGCCGGCACGACCTTCCTCATCGTCGCCGACGAGTCCATCCGTGACGGGGTCATCTCCTACGCGGACCGGCACGCCTGGGTCGGAGATGTGAGCCCGGTCATCACCCAGCTCGGGGGCGCGGCGGGCTTCGCCGCGGCCGGGGCCTTCTTCGGCGCCGGCCTGCTGTTCAAGGACGACCGGGCGAGGGATACGGGGTACCTGGCGGCAAGCGCCATCCTCCAGGCCATGCTCGTCGACAACTTCCTCAAGATCATGGCCGGACGGCAGCGCCCGTACGTCGCCGACGGCGAGGACCATTGGGGCGGGCCGGCCGCCGCCTTCAACGGAAGCGGAGAGGATAACCGGTCATTTCCGTCGGGGCATTCGGCTACGGCCTTCGCCCTGGCGACGGTCGTTTCCATGCAGTACGGGCGCCGGGCCTGGGTGCCGGTCGTCGCTTACACCCTGGCCACGGGCGTAGGCTTGTCGAGAATGGCGCTCGACAAGCATTGGTCCTCCGACGTCCTCGTCGGCGCCGTCGTCGGCCACCTGATCGCCCGCCTGGTCGTCCGCGACTACGCCCGCCGGAGACGTCTCACGCCGATGATCGCCTGTTCGCCCCGGGGCTTCGCGGTCAGCCTGTTCTACGATCTCGATCCCCCCGGCCGATGAGCCCCGCGGAAAGGATATCCATGGAAAGGACGGACCGATGAAAGCCATCTCCCTTGCGATCCTCGTCTTGTGTCTCGGGATCTCGGCCGGCGGGGCCTTCGGCCAACGGACCGAGAAGCCGGTCCTCCACGGGCGGGAGTGGGTGGCCATCACCGGCAAGCCCCTGGCGGCCACGGCCGGGGCCATGATCTTCGCCAAGGGCGGGAACGCCGTCGATGCCGCCTGCGCCATGCTCGGCGCCGTCTGCACCATGTACGATGTCCTGAGCTGGGGCGGCGAGACCCAGGCCCTGATCTACAATCCCAAGACGGGCCAGGTGGTCGCCCTGAACGCCCTGGGTGTCGCGCCGACCGGAGCGACCGTTGAATACTACAAGAGCAAGGGTTATGCCTATCCGCCCGAATACGGGGTGCTCTCGGCCGTTACGCCCGGGACCCCGGGCGGGCTGCTGACGATGCTGGCCGAGTTCGGCACGATGAGCCTGGCCGAGGTCCTCGCCCCGGCTCTGCGCATGGCCGAGGGCTACCCCATGGACAAGGAGACGGCCGACCGCATCGAGAAAGACAAGGACAGGATCAAGGCCTGGCCCTATTCGCGCGCCGTCCTCCTGCCGCATGCCGGGGAAGCGACCGAAGCACCCCGGGCTGGAGAGATCTTCCGTCAGCCCGACCTGGCCGCGACCCTGGCCAAGCTGGTCGAGGCCGAACGCCTGGCTCTGGCCGCGGGGAAGACAAGAAAAGAGGCCATCCTGGCCGCCTACGACCGGTTCTACAAAGGCGACATCGCCCGGGAGTTCGTCCGCGGCTCGAAGGAGCAGGGCGGACTTGTCACGATGGAGGACCTGGCCGCCTGGAAGGTCCATCTCGAGAAGCCGGTCTCGACCACTTATAAAGGCATCGAGGTCTTCAAGCTGACGAGCTGGGTCCAGGGCCCGGTCATGCTCCAGGCCCTGAACATGCTCGAAAACCTGGACCTCAAAGGTCTGGGCTTCAACAGCGCCGCCTATATCCATACGCTCTATCAGGTCATGAACCTGGCCTTCGCCGACCGGGATTTCTACTACGGCGATCCCTATTTTCCCCCGGAAGAGCCCCTGCGGGGGCTCCTGTCGAAGGACTACGCCCGCGAACGGGTCAAGCTCATCCGCCCGGACCGGAACGATCCCGGCGTCAAGCCCGGCGATCCCTATCCGTTCGAAGGCAAGACCAATCCCTATCTCGGCCATCTCGACCGCTGGCTCGAGTGGGGCCGGGGCGAGGCCGCGGCCCTGGACGCGGCCCAGGCCGCCGAGGTCGAGGCCTCCTTCCGCGCCGGAACGACCTCGATCCAGGCCGCGGACAAGGAGGGTTGGGTCGTCTCCGTGACGCCGAGCGGCGGCTGGATCCCCTGCGTCATCGCCGGCAAGACCGGCGTGGGCATGAGCCAGAGGGCCCAGAGCTTCGTCCTCGACGAGCGGCAGAACCCTTTCAACGTCATCGCCCCGGGGAAACGGCCGAGGGCAACGCTGACCCCGGGATTGGCTTTGAAGGACGGCCGGCCCTTCCTGTCCTTCGCCGTCCAGGGCGGCGACACGCAGGACCAGAATCTGCTCCAGTTCTTCCTCGACGTCGTCGAATTCGGGCTGAACGTCCAGCAGGCCTGCGAGGCGCCGAACATCACGAGCTACCAGATGCACGACTCCTTCGCCGACCACAAGATCTTCCCGGGCAAGCTCGACGTCAACGAATCGGTCCCGCCCGACGTCCGTGACAAGCTCAAGGGCATGGGCTATGTCCTGGCGGTCAAGAAATACACGTCGGGCCCGATCAACGCCATCTTCTTCGACCGCGTCCACGGCACGTTCTGGGGCGGCAGCAGCAACTACGGCGAGGATTACGGCATCGCCTGGTGAGAGGAGAGGTCCAATGAGGTACCTGGTCGTTCCCGCGATCCTCCTGGCGCTCGCCTTCCTCCAGACCCGGATGGGCGCCCCGGCCGACCTGCCCGCCCCGGACGCGCTGACCGTGGTGGCCGTCCCGCCGTCCGCTTCGCCCAACCGGCACTATCCCTCCAACCGGCCGCCCCTGGCGGTGAGCCCGCTCGTCAGGCTGCCCGTCGGGGCCGTCGAGCCGCGCGGCTGGCTCATGGCCCAGCTCCAGCTCATGCGGGAGGGTTTCACGGGCCGGCTCGGCGAGCTCAGTCGCTTCCTCGGCGACGACAGCGGCTGGGCGACGCTCAAGGGCAAGGGCTGGGAGGAGATGCCGTACTGGCTCAAGGGCTATGGCGACCTCGCCTATCTGCTCAAGGACGCCGACATGCGCAAGGAGACCGAGCGCTGGCTCCGGCAGGCCTTCAAGTCCCAGGCCAGGGACGGCTATTTCGGCCCGGCCGACAACAGGGGCGCGGGCGATCTCTGGCCGAACATGGTCATGCTGGCAGCGCTCCAGAGCTTCTACGAGGCCACCGGGGACGGCCGCGTGCTGTCGCTCATGAGCCGCTATTTCCAATACGAGTTCCACCTCCCGGTCGAAGAGCTCCTGCCGGCGAGCTGGCAGAAGCTAAGGGGAGGGGAGAACCTCGAGAGCGTCTACTGGCTCTACAACCGGACCGGTCAGGGGTTCCTCCTCGATCTGGCCAAGCGGCTGTTCGAGCGTACCTCCGACTGGACCTCGCCGATCCTCACGCCGGCCCGGGACAGGGACCGGACCGAGAGCTCCTTCTATCACGGCGTCAACATCGCCATGGGCTTCCGCTATCCCGCGATCTACTTTCAGCAAACGCGCGACCGGAGCCTGCTCGCGGCCGCGGAAAGGAACTACCGGCAGGTCATGGACCGCTACGGCCGGCAGCCCGGCGGGATGTTCGGGGCCGACGAGAACATCCGTCCGGGCAAGGACGATCCCCGTCAGGGCGCCGAAACATGCACCATGGTCGAGTTCATGGCCAGCTTCGAGTCTCTGCTGGGCATCACGGGGGAGACCGTCTGGGCCGACCGGGCCGAGGAGGTCGCCTTCAACTCCCTGCCCGCGTCGATGACGCCCGACCTCAAGGGGCTCCACTATCTCACCGCGGCTAACCTCATCTCCTGCGACCGCAGCGGCGACCACGATTTTCAGAACACCGGGACGCTCCTCTCATACGACCCCCGGAGCTACCGCTGCTGCCAGCACAACGTCGCCTTCGGCTGGCCGTATTTCGCCGAGCATCTCTGGATGGCCACCGCCGACAACGGGCTGGCGGCGACGCTCTACGCCCCGTCGGAGGTCCGGGCCAAAGTGGCCGAAGGCGCGGAGGTCACGCTGACGGAGGAGACGTCCTACCCGTTCGAAGACGGGATCCGGCTGACCCTGGCCTGCGACCGGCCGGTCGACTTCCCGCTCTACCTGAGGCTGCCGGGATGGGCCAGATCGGTCCGGGTCCTCGTCAACGGGCGCCCGGCGGGAGAGGGGCTAGACGGCGGAGGCTACGCGGTCATCCGCCGGACCTGGCGTCACGGCGACCAGGTGCGACTCGAGTTCGCCGCGCCGATCGAGATCGTCAGCTGGCCGACCCTCCGGAGCGCCGTGTCCGTGCGCCGCGGCCCGCTTTGGTACGCCCTCGGGATCGGGGAGAAGTGGCAGACGTACGGCGGCACCGAGGACTGGCCGGCCTTCGAGGTCCTGCCGACCACGCCCTGGAACTACGGCCTTGTCACGGACGGGCGGGGAGGGGAACCCGCCGTCTGGCTGGCCGACCGCAAGACGCCGCCCTTCCAGCCGTTCGCTCCCGGCGCGGCACCGATCGTCCTCAAGGCCCGGGCGCGGCGCGTGCCGGCCTGGACGGAGGAAGGCCGGATGGTCGGTCCTATCCCCGCCAGCCCCGCTCCGGCGGCAGGCCCGGTCGAAGAGGTCGATCTCATCCCCATGGGCTGCGCCCGCCTGCGGATATCCGTCTTCCCCACCGTCAGGGATTGACATAACCCCCCGGAGCGGTATAGTTAGGTCCTCGTTAAGCCAAAGGAGGTCTCATGTTCAAAGAATTCAGGGAATTCGCCATGCGCGGCTCGGTCCTGGACATGGCCGTCGGCATCATCATCGGCGCCGCCTTCGGGACCATCGTCTCCTCGCTCGTCGCCGACGTCCTCATGCCGCCCATCGGGCTGCTCCTCGGCAAAGTCGATTTCGCCAATCTCTACATCCTCTTGACGTCCGGGCAGACGCCGGGCCCCTACGCCTCGCTCGCCGCCGCCCAGCAAGCCGGCGCGGTCACCCTCAATTACGGCGCCTTCATCAATAGGATCATCAGCTTTATCATTGTCGCCTTTTCGATCTTCCTGCTCGTTCGGGGCATGAACAAGATGAAGAGGAAGGCCGAAGCGGTTCCGGCCGAGCCGACGACCAAGGATTGCCCCTTCTGCGCCACGGCCGTCCCGATCAAGGCGGTCCGCTGCCCGCACTGCACCTCGGAACTGAAGAAGTGACCCCGGCCCGGGGTCAGAACGCCTCCTGGGCGGTGGCATAGAGGCCGAAGCAGGCCCGGCCCCAGGCCAGGTCCAGGCGCAGGGTCGCGCCGTCGCGCTTGTTGATCACGTAGCGCAGCCCCGTTCCGAGCGAGTACTTCAGCCGGTCCGGCTCGAAGACGCCGAACTTGGGGAGGACGTTGGCCAGACCGGCGAAGCCGACGACGCCGATCCTCTCTGAAATGAGCACCCGGTATTCGGCCTGGACGAGAACGAGCGCCTTGTCCCTGAATCGGCCCTTGTAGTAGCCGCGAAGCAGCGAGTCCCCGCCGAGCAGCCCCAGCTTGTAGAAGGGGACGTCGCCGAAGGTCGACAGGAAAAAAGCCTGCAGGACCAGGACCTTGTCCTTGCCGGTGGAGATGTATTTTCGGATGTCCAGCTTGAACCGGCTGAAGGAGAAGTCGCTCCCCGCCAGGGCGCCGTAAGCGTCGCCGAGAAGCTGGATGAAGGTGCCCCGGCGGGTGAAGAGGACCGCGTCCCGCGTGTCCCAATCCAGGCTGGCCCCGAAACCGGCCAGCATCCCCCCGTTGCTCCCGGTGTATGCGCCGCTCGCGAGAAGACCGCCCGGCTCGATCGACTCCATGGTCACGTCCTCGAACTCGAAGGACAGTCCCCCGAAAAGACCCCCTACGACCCGGCGCTTGACCCCGAACTGAAAAGCGAAGGTCCGGGGGGTGTAGGCTTCCTTGTCGGTCGCCGGAGCGTCGTTCCCGGTGCCGTAGAAGAACTGCGGAGACCGTTCGTACCTCAGGCTCCCGCTCAGACTGAGGCTGTTGTTCTTGAGGTAGATCTCGGGTTTGAGCAGGAAGCTGTACTGCTTGGCCAGGGTGTAGGTGGCATAGGCCCAGACGCTCGAGGTGCGGGTCGTTTCCTTGTGCCGGCCGGCCCGGAAATTGTAAGACGCCGCCCGAAACCGAACGCGAACTTGGTCTCCGGAGAATAATAGATGAAGGGCAGGCCCATGATCTTGGACTTGTAGGCGTCGCTTCGTCTCGGTCGCGTTCGTCGGCCGCGGCGGCCGGAGCGATGACACAGAGACCGAGCAGGACGGAGATGAGGGTGGTCCTGAGCCTGGGCATATCCGGCGGTTCGTCCTTGCGCGTATCATAGCGTCCGGCCGGCCAAAAGTAAACGGCGCGCTTGACCGGCGGCGATGACGGGACTATCCTGCCGGGCGGGAGACCGAGGATGACGTCCAAAGAACGCCTGGCCGCGGCCATGTCGGGCGGCCTTCCCGACCGGGTGCCGGTCATGTGCCAGATGAGCATCGGCCACATGCTCCTGCAGACGGGCATCCCGCCGCTGCGATTCTGGCACGCGGCCGGCGATTTCGTCGACGGCCTGCTCGCGCTCCGGGCCCTCTACCGCTTCGACGGGATCCTCGTCAGCCTTCACGGCCACGAGCCCGACTGGGAGAACCGGATCGTCGCGGTCTCTCACGGAACTGAAGGGGAACGAGTCCGTTGGAAGGACGGCGGCGAAACCCACTTTCCGCCGGACGACCTGCCCATCGTCCGCCCGTCGTCACCCCCCGTCCGGCCCGCGTTCGAGCGCTTCGATCCCGCCTCCCTCCCGCCGCGGATCGCCTACATCCCCGTGTCCCAGGGGCTGCGCTTCCGCCTGGACCAGGAGCACCTCTACGACGCCGTCGAAAGGGTCGTCACGCAGGCCGGCCGCGAGTACTCGGTCCACGGCGAAGTGACCTCGCCCCTCGATTACATGCTCGATCTTTTCGGCTTCGAACAGACCATGCTCGGCTTCGTGGACGATCCCGGCCGGGCCGCGGCCGTCCTCGAGCGCTATACGACGGGGATCGTGGGCCTGGCCGAAGGGCTGGCCGCAACGGGGGTGGACGCGGTCAAGATCTCCTCGCCGTTCGCCGGCGCGGGATTCCTGTCGGCGGCGTTCTACCGGACCTTCGTCGCGCCCTATGAGCGCCGCATCGTCCGGGCCCTCGAGGCCCGGAACGTCCGGGCCTACATCCACACCTGCGGGGACATCCACGACCGGCTCGAGCTCATGGCCGCAACGGGGGCGTCCGGGATCGAGTGCCTCGACCCTCCGCCTCTAGGCCGAGTGGACCTGGCCGAGGCCAAAGAGCGGGTCGGGAGCCGTCTCTTCATCAAGGGCAACATCGATCCCGTCCACGTCCTGCTCGCCGGCGACCGGGCCTCGGTCGCGGCCGACGCCGAGCGGCGGATCGAGATCGGCCGGCCCGGCGGGCGCTACATCCTCAGCACGGCCTGTTCCATCGCGCCCCGGACCCCCCAAGGCAACGTGGCCGTGCTGGCCGAGGTCGCGGAGCGGCACGGCCGTTATTAGGTTGTAACTCCGCCCGACCTGGGTTATAACTTCCCTTCCGGCCCAAGCGCCCTCTTGAGGAGATGCCATGAAGAAGATCGTCGTACTGGGTTCGGGGATGGTCGGCCGCGTCATGGCCCTGGACCTGGCCCCGGATTTCGAGGTCACGGCTGTGGACGTCCGCCCGGACAACTTGGCCAGGCTCGAAGGCACGGCGGTCCGGACGGTCCGGGCCGACCTGTCGTCGCCGGCCGCGCTCCGCGATGTCATCAGGGACTGCGACCTCGTCGTCGGCTCCGTGCCCGGGTCGATGGGCTTCGCGACCCTTCGCGAAGTCATCGCGGCCGGCCGGGACATCGTCGACATCTCGTTCTTTCCCGAGGACGCGCTGGCCCTCGACGAGGCGGCCCGGACCGCCGGCGTCACCGCCGTCGTCGACTGCGGCGTCGCCCCGGGCATGACCAACATGATCCTCGGCTACCATGCCGCCCGCATGACGGTCGATCGCTTCGCCTGTTATGTTGGCGGCCTGCCGTTCCGACGGGAGTTCCCATTCGAGTACAAGGCCCCCTTTTCTCCGGCCGACGTTATCGAGGAGTACATCCGACCGGCCCGCTATGTCGAGAACGGGCACATTGTCGTCCGACCGGCCCTCTCGGACGTCGAGCACATGGACTTCCCTGAGATCGGCACGCTCCATGCCTTCAACTCCGACGGCCTCCGGTCCCTCCTACGGACCATGAAGGTCCCCAATATGATCGAGAAGACCCTCCGCTACCCGGGTCACGTCGAGCTCATCCGGGCCCTGCGCGAAAGCGGGTTCTTCGGCACGGAAGAGATCGAGGTCCGAGGCTGCAAGATCCGCCCGCTCGACGCCACCTCGGCCGTCCTGTTCAAGCAGTGGTTCCTCCACGAGGAGGACGACGAATTCACGGTCATGCGCGTCCTGGTCGAGGGCACCGCCGACGGCCGGCCGGCGCGGATCCAATACGACCTTTTCGACCGCCGCGACCGGGCGACGGGCTTCTCATCCATGGCCCGGACGACCGGCTTCCCGGCGACCGCCGCGGCCCGCCTGGTCCTGGCCGGCCGGTTCCGCCGCAAAGGCATCTCCCCGCCGGAGGTCCTCGGGGCCGACGAATCCGTCTTCCGCGCGGTCATGGACGACCTCGCGGCCCGGCAGGTCATCTATCGCAAGACCCAACGCTGATCCGGACAAGGAGACACCCCATGAACCGCAAGCTGTCGATCCCGCTCCTGACCCTGGCCGTGCTGATCTCGGCCTTCACGGCCGGCCTCCCGGCCCAGTCCAAGACCGCAAAAAAGGCGCCGTCCCCGGCCATCGAGCCCGCGGCCGTCCTGAAAGGCCTGAATTTCCGCGCCATAGGTCCGACGCAGCAGAGCGGCCGGTTCGTCGACTTCGCCGTTCCGCCCGGGCGGCCGAACACCTTTTACGCCGCGTCCGCTTCGGGCGGATTGTGGAAGACGGAGAACAACGGACAGACCTTCGAGCCTCTCTTCGACAGGGAGAAGGTCTTCTCGATCGGCGACATCGCCGTGGCCCCGTCCGCCCCCGACACCCTCTGGCTCGGCTCCGGCGAGGCCAACAACTCCCGTTCGACCTATTGGGGCGACGGCGTCTACAAGTCCGTCGACGGCGGCAAGACCTGGCAGAATACCGGTCTGAAGGAATCCCACCACATCGGGCGCGTCGTCATCCATCCGGCCGACCCCGGCGTGGTCTACGTGGCCGCCCTGGGCCATCTCTATTCCGAAAATCCCGAGCGCGGGGTCTACAAGACCTCGGACGGCGGCAAGACCTGGATCAAGGTGCTGGACGTCGCCGTCGACGGCCGGGCGGTCGGCGCCGTCGACCTGGTCATGGACCCGGTTGCGCCGGACACGCTCTATGCCGCGGCCTACGACAGGCTCCGCCGGCCCTGGACCTTCGGGCTCGGCGGTCCCGGTTCGGGGATCCACAAGACGGTCGACGGCGGCAAGACCTGGACCAAGCTGACTAACGGCCTGCCCTCGGGCATCCTCGGACGGATCGGCCTGGCCGTTTCGGCCAAGGACCCGCGGATCGTCTACGCGGTGATCGAGAACGCCAACAAGCCCGGGATGTCCGCGGAGGACCGCTGGAACGAGATCCTGGCCGGCAAGTCCAGCGCCGGCATGATCGACGGCGAAGTCTACCGTTCCTCCGACGCCGGGGCGTCCTGGGCCAAGGTCAGTCCGGAGAAGCAATCCGTCGGGGGCTATCCCGGCTATTACTACGGCCAGATCATCGTCGATCCGAACGATTCGAACCTGGTCTACGTCCTCAGCGTCGGCGTGACGGCCAGCCGGGACGGCGGCAAGACCTGGAAGCCGGCGTTCAGCTTTGGAGGCGACAACCATGCCCTGTGGATCGACCCGAAGGAGAGCGGTCACATGCTCCTCGGCTATGACCACGGCCTCGGCGTGACCTGGGACGGCGGCAAGAGCTGGTACCATCCCGATTTCCTGCCCCTGGCCCAGTTCTACGCCATCGACTACGACATGTCCTATCCCTACCGCGTCGCCGGCGGTCTCCAGGACAACGGCAACCTCATGGGGCCCAGCACCAAGGTCGGCGGGGGAGGGGGCTACGGACGGAGCGCCGGCGGCCCGCCCATCCGCCTCGAGGACTGGTTCAACATGGGCGGCGGTGACGGGATGTATAACGTCTTCGATCGCGTGACCAACCGCACGCTCTACAACGAATCCCAATTCGGCCCTCTGACGCGCATCGACCTCGTGACCGGCGAGGCCAAGTCCATCGCGTACCAGCAGATCAAGCCGGAGACCCGCTGGAACTGGTGCGCGCCCATCCTCGTCTCGGCCCACAACAGCGACGTGATCTATCACTGCGGCAACATGGTCGTCCTGTCGGCCAACCGCGGCGAGACCTGGACCGAGATCAGCCCCGACCTCTCGGCCAACGACCCGACGAAGCTTCCGGTCGAAGGCAAGGGCGGCGACGGCAACATCCAGTACGGCACCATCACGACCTTCGACGAATCGCCGCTCCTGCCGGGCCTGCTCTGGGCCGGCACGGACGACGGGAACGTCTGGGTCACCCGCGACAACGGAAAGAACTGGACGCAGCTCAACGACAAGATCCCCGGCCAGCCGGGCTATTGGGTCAGCCGGGTCGCGGCCTCACCCTCGGATCCGGGCACGGCCTACGTTTCCTACACCGGATTCCGGAACGACGACTTCCGGCCCTTCCTTTATAAGACGGCCGATTACGGCGCCACATGGACCTCGCTGGCCGCCGGATTGGCCGAGGGTCCGGTCAACGTCGTCCGCGAGGATCCCAAGAATCCCAAGCTCCTTTTTGCCGGGACCGATTTCGGCGTCTACGTCTCGATCGACGGCGGCCTGGCCTGGCACAAGATGACAGGCGACATGCCCACCCAGCCCGTCCACGATCTCAAGGTCCAGCCGCGCGAGGCCGACCTCATCATCGCCACCCACGGGCGGGGCGCCTACATTATCGACATCAAGCCGCTCCAGGAGCTCACGGCCGAGGTCCTGGCCCAGGACTTCCACCTCTTCGCCGTCGAACCCAAGGTCCGCTGGGTCGGCCAGGACCGGCGGGAATCCGGCAGCTCGAACTTCGCCGGGGAGAGCGAGCCGGCCGGATTGGCCGTCTCCTATCTCCTCAAGGCCAAACCCAAGGAGGCCGTGAAGGTCCGGATCTATGCCGGCAGCCTGCTCCTCCAGGAGATCACAGGCACTTCCGATGCGGGCCTCAACACCGTCCAGTGGAACATGACCGGACGGCGCGAACGCACCCCGGCGGAAGCCAAGGCCGCGCCGGACCCCGTGCGCCGCCCCCGCGGCCAGGGAGATCCCTCCACCTTCCCTGTCCAGCCGGGCGAATACCGGATCGTCCTGACGGTCGACGGCAAGTCCCAATCGGCCGTGGGCACGGTCCTCAAAGACCCTCGTTTCTGAGAAACGCCAGGGCGTCCGGGACCGCTCCGTCCGATGGACGGCGGTCCCGGACGCCCGCTCTCATCGTCGGCGCTCCGGGGGTTCCCGCTTCTTTTCCCCGGCCCAATCTGCTAATCTAGTCCCCGGGAGGTTCGCCCATGCCCTACAAGATCCCGGACGTCCTCGACCGCACCGACCGCTTCCCCCACGTCGACATCGTGCACCGCCCGACACCGCTGCGCAAGCTCGAGCGCCTGTCGGCGCGGCTCGGAGGTCCGGAGATCTTTATCAAGCGCGACGACCTGACGGGCCTGGCCTTCGGCGGCAACAAGTCGCGCAAGCTCGAGTTCATCATCAGCGACATGCTCCAGAAAAAGGCCGACGTCGTCATCACCTGGGCCGGCCTCCAATCCAACTGGTGCATGCAGACCGCGGCCGCGGCCCGGAGCTTCGGCATTAAACCCATCCTGATGCTCTTCAAGGCCGCCGACCAGCAGGCCACCGCGGACGGCAACGTTCTGCTCGATGTCATCCTCGACGCCGACCTCCGCATCCTCGAAGCGGCGAAGGGAAGGATCGTCAAGGCTGCCCAGGCCATGGAGGTCCTCGACGAAGCCGGGCGGGAGGTTAAGGCCCAGGGCCACCGGCCCTACCTTGTGCCCGTCGGCGGATCGCTCGTCCGGGGCGACATGGACAAGCCGTTCGGCGCCATTAGCTACGTTATCGCGATGGCCGAGATCCTCGAACAGATGAAGGCGCTCGGCCGCGAGCCCGATTACGTCGTTCACGCGACCGGGTCGGGGGGAACCCAGGCCGGCCTGGCGGTCGGCGCCCGGGCCATGAGCTCGGGCTGCCGGGTCCTCGGCATCAGCGTCTCGGACCCGAAAGGGCCGTTCTCCGACGACGTCCTGGAGATCGCCCGGGCGACGGACGAAGCGCTCGGCCTCGGCCTGGACATCATGCCGGGCGATCTCACCGTCTTCGACGAGTATATCGGGGAGGGCTACGGGGTCGTCGACAAGGCGGTGGCCGAGACGATCCGGCTGGTCTTCCAGACGGAGGGCATCGTGCTCGACCCCGTCTACACGGCCAAGGCCATGATCGGTCTGCGCGACCTGATCAAGACCGGCTTCTTCAAACCGACCGACAAGGTCGTCTTCCTCCATACGGGAGGCACGCCGGCCCTCTTTCCGAACCGGGACAAGATCTTCAACTTGCTGGTAAAAAAACCCTAGACCGGACGGGCCAGCCGGGACAGCCCCGCCTCGAGCCCGTCGAGGGCGAGGCGATGGACTTCGACCGGGGCCGCCATGAGCAGGTGGAGCGACTTCAGCCCGCTTCCGGTCAGGACCAGGACGACGGCGCCGTCCCCAGCCCTGATCCGGCCCGCCGCGGCGAGCCTCTTCAGGGCGGCGAGCGTCGCCGCCGACTCCGGCTGGCCGAACAATCCTTCGCCCGCGGCCAACTCCCGCTGAGCTTCGAGCATCGCGTCGTCCGAGACCGCCATGATGAGCCCGCCGCGTTCCCGGATCAGGCGCAGGACGGCGTTCCCGGCCGGCGGCGTGGGGTTGGCGATGGCGTGGGCGATGGTCGGCCCGGGGGCCAGCCGTTCGTACGCGGCCAGGCCTTTATCGAAGGCCCTGGCGAGCGGCGCACAGTTCTCGGCCTGGACCCCGACGATCTGGGGATAGGACGCGATCAGGCCCTCGTGCTCGAGGTCGGCGAAGCCGCGCATGAGGCCGAGCAGGTGGCCGCCCGAGCTCAGGGGCACGATCACGGTCCGCGGAGCGCGCCGGCCGAGCTGGAGGAAGATCTCGAAGGCCGTGAGCTTGTATCCTTCCATGCGGTAGGGATCGATGGAGTTCATGAACGTGATGCCGAGCTTTTTGCCGAGGCCAAGGCTGGCGTTGAACACGGCGCCGTAATCGCCATCGACGGCCACAAGCCGGGGGTTGAAGATGCCGGCGGCCTGGAGGCTCGTCGCCGAGGTGCCCTCTTTCAATAGGACATAGGTCTCGAGACCGGCACGGGCGCCATAGGCCGCCGTCGAGGCGGCCATGTTCCCCGTCGAAACCGTCCCGATCCGCTCCGCGCCTATGGCGACGGCCCTCTGCACGGCCACGGCCGTGCCCCGGTCCTTGAAGCTTCCGGTCGGGTTCTGGGCCTCGTTCTTGGCAGTGACATCGGAAAGGCCGAGCGTCTGCGCCACGCGCTCGAGCCGGACGAGGGGCGTCGACCCTTCGCCCAGGCTCAGAAGGGGGTCGATCCGCTCGAGCGGCAGGAAGTCGATGAATCGCTCGATGGCGAGCGTCCGCTCCTCGCGGATGCGCCGGCCGCCCGGACGGGGCGCGGGGGCGACGAAAAGGGGCTCTCCGCAGCCGGGGCAGAAGGGGGAGTAGGGGTCCCGCGAGACGAGGGGTCCGCAGGCGAGGCATTCGAACCTGTCCATGAACATGCTCCTTGACGTCGATCGGCGGGATTATAATCCGAAACGGCCGCCCTGGCCATGCCGGGCTTCGGATACGGGCGGGGAGCGATTGCGCGCCCGGGTCGTTCCGCGGTAGAATCATCCGGCCATGGACGATGCGGGATTCATGAGGGCCGCTCTCGCCGAGGCGGAAAAGGCCGCGGCCGGGGGAGAGGTCCCCGTCGGCGCGGTCGTGGTCCGGCAGGGCCGGATCGTCGCCCGCGGCGCGAACAGGCCGATCGCGTCATTGGATCCGACAGCCCACGCCGAGATCGTGGCCCTGCGCAAAGCCGCGAAGAAGTCCGGCAACTACCGCCTCCCGGACTGCGAACTCTATGTCACCGTCGAGCCCTGCGCCATGTGCCTCGGGGCCATCGTCCAGGCCCGGGTCCGCCGCGTCGTCTACGGCGCGCCCGATCCCAAGGCCGGGGCCGTCTTGTCGACGATGAGGTTCCCGTTCGCCCGGCTCAACCACAGGCCGGAAGTCCTCGGCGGCATCCTGGCCGGGGAATCGGCCGCGCTCCTCCGCGACTTCTTCCGGGCGCGTAGAAAATAATGGGGATTTCGGCTATAATCGCGGTTCGTTCGGCGTCCTGATATTGCGGAGAGGTGGCCGAGTGGTTGAAGGCGACGGTCTCGAAAACCGTTATCCCAAGCAATTAGGATCGCGGGTTCGAATCCCGCCCTCTCCGCCATGCATTATCCATCCATGAAGACGATCCCTCTCGTCTTGACCGGCTTCGGCCATGTCGGCCGGGCCTTCTTTTCGCTCCTACGCGAGAAGACCGAGGACCTTGAGCGCCGCTACGGCCTGCGTTTCGATCTCCTGGCCGTGGCCCGGGCCGAGGGTTGCTTCTACGCGGAAGGCGCCCTGGACGTCCGTCAGATCTCCCGGGCCGGCGACCTCTGGACCTCGGGCAATCCATATTGGCATGAAGGCCTGCGGATCGCGGATGTGCTCGCCCGGCAGGACCCCGGCGGCTGCCTCATCGAATGCACCCTGTCCAACTTGGAGACGGGGGAGCCGGGTCTTTCCTACCTCGGGGCCGCCTTCCGGGCCGGGTGGAACGCCGTGGCGGCGAGCAAAGGGGCCCTGGTCGTCGGCTTGGCCGGGCTCAAAGCGCTGGCCGCGGAGCACGGCGTGTCCCTCAAGTTCAGCGGAGCCACGGCCGCCGCGCTGCCGACCCTCGACGTCGGGCTGTTCTCGCTCGCCGGGGCCCGGATCGAGGGCATCCAGGGCGTCCTCAACGGGACGACGAATTACATCCTGACGCGCATGGGCGAGGGCCTGGACTACGGCGAGGCCCTCAAGGAAGCCCAGGACAAGGGCATTGCCGAGCCCGATCCCGCCCACGACGTCGGCGGCTGGGACAGCGCCTGCAAGATCCTGCTCATCACCAACGCCTGTCTCGAAGCGGATCACGTCCTGAAGGACGTCCATGTCACGGGCATCACCGGGCTGGACGCGGATTTCGTCCGCTCCGCCCGCCGCGAGGGACGGTCCGTCAAGCTCCTGGCCACGGCCGCGCCGGGCCGCCGCGACGGCCGCTGGAGCCTCGACGTCCGGCCGTCGCTCATCGAAGCCTCGCACCCGCTCGTCCACGTCAACGGCACGGAGAAGGGCATCACGTTCCTCACGGACTCGATGGGCTCCGTGACCGTGACCGGCGGCCGCTCGAATCCGCGCGGCGCCGCCGCCGCACTGCTCAAGGATATCATCAACATCTATCGCCCTCCGTTCTAGCCGCCGGCGCGTTGACCGTACCGCCCTTTTCTGGTAACGTTGGCTTTCCAGTGGATCCAGGAACCTGGGATCGGAGAGGTGTCCGAGCGGTTTAAGGAGCACGCTTGGAAAGCGTGTGTGTGCCGTAAGGTGCACCGCGGGTTCGAATCCCGCCCTCTCCGCCATTCATCGGCCGCGTAAAGGAGCCAGCACATGGACAGCAAGGATCTCATCCAGGTCGAGGATATCTACGGCGCCCACAATTACCATCCGCTCGACGTCGTCATCGGCAAAGCCCAGGGCATCTGGATGCACGACGTCGACGGCCGCAAATATCTCGACTTCCTGAGCGCGTATTCGGCCGTCAACCAGGGCCACCGGCACCCGCGCATCGTCAAAGCCCTGATCGAGCAGGCCAAGACGCTGACCTTGACCTCGCGGGCCTTCCGCAACGACCAGTGGCCTATGCTGGCCAAGGAGCTCTGCGACCTGACCGGCTACACCATGGTCCTGCCCATGAACTCGGGCGCGGAGGCCGTGGAAACGGCCGTCAAGACGGCCCGCAAGTGGGCCTACCAGAAGAAAGGCGTGCCCCAGGACCAGGCCGAGATCATCGCCTGCTGCAACAACTTCCACGGCCGGACGGTCACGGTCATCAGCTTCTCGACCGAGCCGCTCTACCGCAAGGACTTCGGCCCGTTCACACCCGGCTTCTCCATCATCCCGTTCGGCGACGCCGAGGCCCTGGAAAAGGCCATCACGCCGAACACGGCCGCTTTCATTGTCGAGCCCATCCAGGCCGAGGCCGGCATCCTGATCCCGCCCGACGGCTACCTGAAGAAGGCCGCCGAGATCTGCAAGAGGAACAACGTCCTCCTCATCGCCGACGAGATCCAGACGGGCCTCGGCCGGACCGGCAAGCTGTTCGCCTCCGAATACGAGGGCGTGCGGCCCGACATGGTCGTCATCGGCAAGTCCCTGGGCGGCGGCTGTTATCCCGTCTCGGCGGTCCTGGCCGACCGCGAGATCCTCGGCGTCTACAAGCCCGGCGAGCACGGCTCGACGTTCGGCGGCAATCCCCTCGGCTGCGCCGTGGCCCGCGAGAGCCTGCGCGTCATCCTGGATGAGAAGCTGGTCGAGAACGCGGCCGAACGCGGCGCGTCCTTCCTGGAGAAATTGCGCAAGGTCCGGAGCCGGCACATCAAGGAGGTCCGCGGCCGCGGACTTCTCATCGGCGTCGAGCTCCATCCGGCCGCGGGCGGCGCCCGCCGTTTCTGCGAGGAACTGATGAAAGAGGGGCTCCTCTGCAAGGAGACCCACGACAATGTCATCCGCTTCGCTCCTCCCCTCATCATCAGGGAGAAGGACCTCAACTGGGCCCTCAAGCGCATCAAAACCGTCTTCAGACGACTAACCTGATACGGACGGTCTGCTCAACCCGGCTGTCCGCTTTTGAGGACGGTCCGGCCCGCCTCTGCCCCGAACGCTAGCCGGGGTGCCGTTTGGCACACTCCTTGCAATTAACTTAGGCAGGAGGACAGACATGAAGAGAATGATCGGGTTCCTCATCTGCGGGGCTCTCGTGGCGCTGGCCGGGACCGCCTGCGTCTATGTCCCGTACGAACAGTCTTCCCCTCCGCCAAGATACGACGAGCCGTACGATCGTTATGACAACCTCGACACCGCCTACTTCTACAACGAGCTCCAGCCTTACGGCATCTGGGTCTCCTACCAGCCTTACGGGTACGTCTGGATCCCGGGCGACGTCGGTTACAGCTGGCGCCCCTACACTCGGGGCCATTGGGTCTGGACCGACTACGGCTGGACCTGGGTCTCGGCAGAGCGGTGGGGTTGGATCGCGTTCCATTACGGCCGCTGGGGCTGGGACCGGCACATGGGCTGGTTCTGGGTCCCCGATATCGTCTGGGGGCCGGCCTGGGTGGCCTGGCGTTGGGGCGATGCGCACATCGGCTGGGCGCCCCTGCCCCCGGGAGGCCATTTCGTGCCCGGGAAGGGCTTCCCGCCCGGTCACCGCTGGGACATCCCGGGCCACTACTGGAATTTCGCCAGGGGCCGGGACTTCATGGACGGGACGATCGACCGCTGGGTCCTGCCGGGCGAGCGTAACATGAGCCTCATCGACAGGACCCGTTTCGAGGTCAACATCGTCGAGCGCGACGGCCGCATCGTCGACGACGGCGTGGACGTCGATGAAGTCCGCCGCCAGACCAACCGGACGATCGAGCGCCTGACCCTGAAGGACGCGACCCGGCCCGGTCCGGCGCGGGAAGAGGGCCGGGACCTGGTCGTCTCCAGGCCGGCCGTTCGCCGGAACGACGCGGCCAAGCCCCGGCAGGTCGTCGATCAGGCCAAGGCCGAGAAGGACCTCAGCGGCGAGTCGAGCAGCCGCATCTACCGCCGGGCGCCCCGGAACGAGGATGAGGCCGTGCGCGAAGCGCACGATCAGGAGCGCCAGCTGATGAAGGAGAGCCAGGAGTCGGAGATCGGCGTGGTCCGCCGCAGGGCCGAGGAAGACAAGGCCAAGGTCCAAAACCCCGCCGAGAAGAAGAAGGTCGACGAACAGGCCACGACCCGGGTCTCCGACCTGAAAAAGAAGCACGAACAGGAGAAGGCCGAGCTCGAGAAGCGGCAGAAGGTCGAGGACGAGAAGGCCAAGAAGGCGCCCGTCAAGCGGAAGACCGCGGTCGACAAGAATTAACGGGCCCGACGGGCCCGGACCGTCGCCGCCAGGGCGGCGGCCAGAACGACCGCCCCTCCCGAGACCGTTCTCAGGGAGGGGTTTTCCTTGAGGAAGACCAGGGCGAGGAGAATGCCGTAGACGGGCTCGAGCGAGCTCAGGATGCTCGCCGTTCGGGCCCCGACCGTTCTCATCCCGTTGATGAAGAGGGTGTGGGCGGCCGCCGTGCAGAAAACGCCCAGCACGGCGATGAGCCCCCAATCCCGGCCGGAGTGGGGGAGGCCGGTCCGCAGGACCGCCGGGACCAGGACGAGGGCGGCCAGGAGGTCCTGGTAGAAAGCGACCGTCAGACTGGAATGCCGGCCGGCCAGCGACCGGTTGAGGACCGAGAGGAAAGCGAAGGTCAGGCCCGCGCCCAGACCCCAGAGAACGCCCTGGACGACGGCGTCCGAGAGATCGAAACCGGGAACGATCAGGGCGATGCCGAGAACGCAGAAGAGGGCATAGACGAGGCTCCCGGGATCCCATTTCTCCCGGGCCAGCAGGGGCTCGAGGAAAGCGGTGAAGACCGGGAAGCTCGAATAGGCCAGAAGCCCGACGGCGACGGATGAGGTCTGGACGGACCGGAAGAACATCGTCCAGTGGAGGGCCAGCACCAAGCCGCAGAGCCCGAGCAGGGCGAGGTCCCGGGGCGGCCTGACGCGGAAAGGCGTCCCCCGCAGGCGCATGACCCCGGCCAAGGCCAAGCTGGCGAACAAGACCCGGCCGAAGACGATCAGGACCGCCGGCAGGGCCAGCCATTTTCCGAACAAGCCGGGGAAGCCGAACAGGAAGACCGCCAGATGGATCTCAGCGAGGCTGCGGGAGCGCGGCGGCACGGCGCCATTATATTCCTTTTCCTTGCTATTTAGCCGATTTGTGCTAAGATAATCTTTACTTTTTAGGGGAGAACGACGAGTTTTCCTCTCCCGTCCGGGGACGGCGGAAACCCATGTCTTACGAGATATTCGCCCTGAAATACAGGCCCCAACTCTTCGAAGAGGTCATCGGCCAGAAGTCCGTGGTGCGGACGATACAGAATGCCATCGCCTCGGGACGCATCGCCCAGGCCTATCTGTTCTCGGGCGTCCGCGGGACAGGCAAGACGACCGTAGCTCGCATCCTGGCAAAAGCGTTGAATTGCACCCGAAGTGACGGGCCGACCTCCCAACCCTGCCGGGTCTGGGACGATGAGGATCCTCGTTCGAAGACCGAGCCCCCGTGCGATATCTGTAAGTCTATCTATGAAGACCGGGCGATTGACGTCCTGGAAATCGACGGCGCTTCCAACCGGCAGGTTGTCGATGTCGAACCCATCCGCGAGATGGTCAAGTACAAGCCGGTCTATACGCGGACCAAGGTCCTCATCATCGACGAAGTCCACATGCTCTCCACCCACGCCTTCAACGCCCTGCTGAAGACGCTCGAGGAGCCGCCGCCGAACACGGTCTTCATCTTCGCGACGACAGAGTTCGACAAGGTCCCGGCGACCATCGTCTCCCGCTGCCAGCACTTCGAATTCCGCAAGATCTCCCACAAGGACATCATCAACCACCTCATGGAGATCAGCCGGAGGGAAGGGATCACCATCACCCCGGCCGGGCTGGCCCTCATCGCCGAGGCGGCCGACGGCAGCATGCGCGACGCCCAGAGCCTGCTCGACCAGGCCGTGGCCTTCAGCGGCGAGAACATCGGCGACGATGACCTCAAGACCATCCTGGGAACGATCGGCCAGGATCTGCTCATGCGCTTTTCCTCGGCCATCCTCGATGAGACGCCCGGGGAGGTCTTCGGCCTCGTCGAGACCGTCGTCTCGTCCGGCTACGACCTGCGCTTCGTCTTCGGCAAGCTCATCGAGCACGTCCGGGCCCTTCTCCTGGTCCGGTCCGTCGAGAAGCCGGAGGACCTCCTGGCCGTGAGCCCCGAAGGCATGGGGGCCTTGAGAGCCGAGGCGGCCAAGGCCGGCCCGGAGGACCTCCTCCGCTACCTTCTCGCCCTGCAGCAGGCCGAGCCGGGACTGAAGTACTCGACGATGCCGAGGATCTATTTCGAGGCCTTCCTCGTCAAGCTCTGTCACTTCCGCAAGATCGTCCCCCTCCGCGACCTCATCAGGGACGTGGAAGCCCTCAGGGAGAGCGGCCCGAAGCCGCCCGTCCGCGCGTCCGGGCCCGCGCCCAAGCCGGCCGTCCCGGCGGGAGGCGCTTCGCGGCCCGCTCCCGACGGCGGATCAGCGCCTGTGCCGCCGGCGGCCCCGCCCAAGGCCGCGGCCCCGGCGCCCAAAGACGTCTTCGCCCGCGTCCTCGAGAAGCTGGCCGGTGACCGGGCCCCCCTGGCAGCCCTGCTGGGGCAGTACTCGTCCGTCCTATTCAAGGACAACGTGATCGAGGTCATTTTCGGCAGCGGCCGGGGGTTCTTCGTCACCAGCGTCCAGGATAAGGACATCCGGGCCGTCGAGCGGGCCGCTTCCGAGGTCCTGGGCCGGGAGACCAAGGTCCGTTTCGCCGAAGAGAACGCCACGGACGGCGGCCCCATCCGGCCGGGACGTGAGCTCGAATCGGCCATGAAGGACCCGGCCGTCCAGTTCTTCATGGACACCTTCAAGGCCCAGGTCTTATCGGCCGATCCCGTCGCCGCCTCGCGCGACGCCGGGCCCAAGGGCCGGGGCCCGACGGAGAAGGACTCATGAAGAACGTAATGGACCTCCAGAAGATGCTCAAGTCGGCCAAGGAGATGCAGGACCGTCTTCAGAAGGAGCTGGCCGCCCTGCGGACCGAAGGGTCGAGCGGCGGGGGCATGGTCACCGTCGTTCTCGACGGCCACAAGGCCCTGCAGTCCATCCGCATCGACCCGGAGGTGGCGGGCCGCGAGGACGTGGAGATGCTCCAGGACCTCATCGTCGCGGCCTTCAACGACGGGGCGGCCAAGGTGGACGAAGCCCTGGCCGAGAAGCTCGGCGGCCTGGGCGCCGGCCTGAAGATCCCGGGACTCACCTGATGTTCGAATACGCCCAGCCCCTCCACGACCTCATCGAAGAGCTCCGCCACATCCCCGGCATCGGGGCCAAGACGGCCCAGCGCATCGCCTTCTATTTCCTGGGCCTGCCGACCGAGGACGCCGACCGCCTGGCCGAGGCCATCCGCGAGGCCAAGCGCAGGATCTTCTACTGCGCCCGCTGCAACAACATCACCCACGTCGATCCCTGCCTGATCTGCTCCGACGAGCACCGCTCGGACGAATCCCTGTGCATCGTCGAGGAGCCGTTCAACATCTCCTCGATCGAGAGGACGGGGGCCTACAACGGCCGCTATCACGTCCTGCTCGGCGCCCTGTCGCCGCTCAAGGGGAGGGGCCCGGACGAGCTCCGGCTGGGCAAGCTGACCAAGCGCCTCGAGGCGGGCGCCTTCAAGGAGATCATCATCGCCACGAACCCCACCGTGGAGGGGGAGGCCACGGCCCTCTACCTCCTCCGCGTGCTCAAGGATTACGGCATCCGGATCACCCGGCTGGCCATGGGTCTGCCGGTGGGCTCGGACCTCGATTTCGCCGACCAGGTGACCATCAAGAAGGCCCTGGAGGGGCGCACGGAGCTCAAAGAGTAGCCCGATACGTCGCGGACGACGTTCGATCATACCGCAGGAAGGAGTTATCCATGGATCTGAAGAAGAATATGCAGACGATCGACGGAAACCAGGCGGCGACTCACGTCGCCTACGCGTATTCCGAGGTCGCGGCCATCTACCCCATCACCCCCTCATCCACGATGGGGGAGCTGGCCGATGAGTGGTCCGCCCACGACCGGAAGAACATCTTCGGCCAGCGGGTGGACGTCACCGAGATGCAGTCGGAAGGCGGCGCGTCCGGCGCGGTCCACGGCTCGCTCTCGGCCGGCGCCCTGACGACGACTTTCACCGCGTCCCAGGGCCTGATGCTGATGCTCCCGAACATGCACAAGATCGCCGGCGAGATGCTGCCGACGGTGTTCCTGGTCTCGGCCCGCTCGCTGGCCTGCCAGTCCCTGTCCATCTTCGGCGACCACAGCGACGTCATGGCCGCGCGCAACACCGGTTTCGCCATGACCTGCGCCGGCTCCGTCCAGGAGGCCCAGGACCTGGCCATCGTCGCCCACCTCGCGACCCTCCGGACCAAGATCCCCTTCCTCCACTTCTTCGACGGTTTCCGGACCTCCAACGTCGTCGAGAAGGTCGACCTCGTGTCGTACGAGACCCTGAAAGCGCTGTTCGAGCCCCAGTACCTCGAGGACTTCCGGAAGCGCTCGCTGAATCCCGAGCGCCCCATGCAGAAGGTCGGCCAGCAGAATCCGGACGTCTACTTCCAGGGCCGGGAAACGGTCAACAAGTACTACGACGAGTGCCCGGGCCTCGTCCAGCACTACATGGACAAGGTCGCCCAGGCCATCGGCCGCCAATATCACCTCTTCGATTACTTCGGCGCCCCCGACGCCGACAAGGTCATCGTCATGATGGGCTCAGGCGCCGAGACGGCCGAAGAAACGATCAATGCCCTCAATGCCCGCGGCGCCAAGCTCGGCCTGATCAAGGTCCGCCTGTACCGGCCCTTCGACGCGGCCGCGCTCGCGGCGGCCCTGCCCGCCTCGGCCAAAAAGATCGCGGTGCTCGACCGGACCAAGGAGCCCGGCTCGATCGGCGAGCCCCTCTACCTTGACGTCATGGTGGCGCTGGCCGGCCGTCCGCTCAAGATCATCGGCGGCCGCTACGGCCTCTCGTCCAAGGAATTCACGCCGGCCATGGTCAAGGCCGTCTACGAGCATCTCGACGGCAAAGCCGCCCACGGCTTCACCGTCGGCATCACGGACGACGTCACCCACACCTCGATCCCCGTCGGCCCGGTCCTCGACACCGAGCTCCCCGGCACGGTCCGCTGCAAGTTCTTCGGCTACGGCTCGGACGGCACCGTCGGCGCCAACAAGAATTCGATCAAGATCATCGCCGACCACACGGACATGTACGGCCAGGGCTATTTCCAGTACGACTCCAAGAAGTCGGGCGGCGTCACCATCTCCCACCTCCGCTTCGGCAAGAGCCCGATCCAATCGCAGTACTTCCTGAACACGGTCGATTTCGTGGCCCTGCACAAGCCCTCCTACATCGGGCGGCTCGACATCCTCGAAGGCATCCGCGAAGGCGGGGTGTTCCTCATCAATTGCGAATGGAAGGCCTCCGAGGTCTTCGAGCACCTGACCGAGGACATGCAGCGGACGATCATCGACAAGAAGGTCAAGGTCTTCACCATCGACGCCCTGAAGATCGCCGGCGAGCTCGGCCTGGGCCTGCGGATCAACACGCTCATGCAGGCCTGCTTCTTCAAGCTTTCGGGGGTCCTGCCCGAGGCCGAGGCCATCGCCCTGATGAAGAAGGCCGCCGAGAAGACCTACGGACGCAAGGGCCAGGACGTCGTCCAGATGAATTGGAACGCCATCGACCGGGCCGCCGCGGCTCTCGAGGCCGTGCCTGTCCCGGCCAAGATCACCAAGTTCGCCCCAGTGACGAAGATCGTCCCGGACGACGCCAGCGCCTACGCCAGGGAGGTCATCGACCCGGTCACCCGGTTCAAGGGCGACCTGCTGCCCGTCTCCAAGATGCCGCTCGACGGGGCCACTCCGACGGCCACGGCGCGACTCGAGAAGCGCGGCATCGCCACCGAATGCCCCCGGTGGCTCCCCGAGAACTGCATCCAGTGCAACCAGTGCAATTTCGTCTGTCCCCACGCGACGATCCGGGCCAAGCAGATCGCGCCCGCCGACCTCGCCGGCGCCCCCGACGGCTTCGTCACCATCAAGTCCAACACCAAGAACGACCGCGGCCTCCTGTATCGCGAGCAATGCTATATCGAGGACTGCGTCGGCTGCGGCTCGTGCGCCCAGGTCTGTCCGTCCAAGGTCAAGGCCCTGGTCATGACCCCCATCGCCGAGCTGCGCGCGGCCGGCGAGGCCAAGAAGGCCGAGTTCTTCGACCGTCTGCCCGACAACGTGATCGACGGCATCAATCCGGACACTCTCAAGGGCAGCCAGTTCCTCCGGCCGCTCTTCGAGTTCAGCGGCGCCTGCGCCGGCTGCGGCGAGACGCCCTACGTCAAGCTGGTCACCCAGCTCTACGGCGAACGGATGATCATCGCCAACGCCACGGGCTGTTCTTCGATCTACGGCGGCACCTTCCCGACCTGCCCTTATTGCGTCACGGCGGAAGGGAAGGGCCCGGCCTGGGGCAATTCGCTCTTCGAGGACAACGCCGAATACGGCTTCGGCATGCGCCTGGCGGTCGACGCCAACCGGCGCCTGCTGGCCTCTTCGATGGACGCCGTGACGGCCGCCGGGACCACGCCCGCGCTGGCCGACGCGCTGGCCAAGATGAAGGCCGCCTGGACGAACGTCGGCGACGAGGCCAAGGCCGCGGCCAAGGCCGTCCTGGCCGCGCTGCCCGAGGCGCTCAAGTCCGCCAACGGAGCCAAGCCCCATCTCGCGAAGATCGCCGAGCTCAAGGACTTCCTGGTCGAAAAGAGCGTCTGGTGCATCGGAGGCGACGGCTGGGCCTACGACATCGGCTACGGCGGCCTGGACCACGTCCTGGCCATGAACCGCAAGATCAACGTCCTCGTCCTCGACACCGAGGTCTACTCGAATACCGGCGGCCAGGCCTCCAAGGCCACGCCGACGGGCTCCGTGGCCAAATTCGCCTCGTCCGGCAAGAGGACCTCCAAGAAGAACCTGGGCCTCATGGCCATGAGCTACGGCTACGTCTACGTCGCCTCGGTCGCCATGGGCGCCAACATGATCCAGTGCCTCAAGGCCTTCCTCGAGGCCGAAGCCTACCCCGGTCCGTCGATCATCATCGCCTATTCGCCTTGCATCAATCACGGCATCGACATGAGCAAGGCCCAGGCCGAGCAGAAGCTGGCCGTGGACACGGGCTACTGGACCCTCTATCGCTTCAACCCGCTGCTGGCGAATGAAGGCAAGAACCCCTTCCAGCTCGATTCCAAGGAACCCAAGCTCGAATACGAGGTCTTCCTCAAGAACGAAACCCGGTACAAGACGCTCGTCCAGCAATTCCCCGAGCTGGCCAAGGACCTGTTCGCCCGGGCCGCCGTGGAATCGCGCAAGCGCTTCGAGGCCTACAAGAAGATGGCGGAATAAGCCCGCCCCGCATCGTGTTTTCAGGCCCCGGGAGCGCCCGCTCCCGGGGCTTTTTTTTGGTTTATCTCCAGATTCCCGGGAAGTTCCTCTCTCCGGCTTTGGCTCGGGAGTCGCCGCCTCGAGAGGCGGATCCCGGAAATGGGAGAAGAACCTTTTATTTGGGGAGGACGGATTCGAACGCATACGGACGCTTGAAGGTCGAATAGAACCTGGTGTCGTCCCGCAGCGCGTACCCGGCCCCGAAATAGCGGTTCAGGATGATCGGAAAGAGGTTGATCAGGCGGACATCGTCGGGAAGGAGGTCGGCGGGGGCGCCCGGCAGGAACGCCGAGACCAGGTTGTCGAGCTGGGCCCGCTTGGCCGCCTCGGGGTCAGGGGAAGCGCCGAGCGGGCCCGTGGTCCGAAAAAAGGACGATGATGGGCGGGGCGAGGCTCGCGGCGAGAATGGAGCGAAAGGCCTCGAGCAAGCCGGGTGTTGAGGTATTCCAGCTGTTCGATGTAGGCGTCGGTCCGCCGCCATTGGGCCTTGCGGTAAAGGAGGTTGTGCACGAAGGAACCGTTCGCGACCAGCCCTCCCGTCCGGTCGAAGACGTAAGGGTGGTGGGGCAGGAGGAAGTGGCAGAAGACCATTTTCGGCCCGGGCTCCGCGGCCGTCGCTTCGAGCCGCGCGAACTGGCCGAGATGAAATTGGGCCATGTCCTCGAGGAACCGGGAATTGTAGAGGCCGAGGAGGCTCGTGTCGACCAGGGCCCGGGTGAAGTCGTCGTCCATGACATGCGTCCGGTCGGCCCGGACCTCGTCGGCAAAGGGATTGCTCCGGGTCCCGGCCCAGGGCGAGGCCAGATGGATGGTCCGGTAGCCGCGCTCCTTCAGGAAGGCCATGACGGCGTTGTTGCGGATCATCTCCTGAGCCCTCTTTTGATTCCGCGACCGGGGGCCGGAATTGAGCGCCAGCCCTTCGAGGGAAGTCATGTTGAGCGCCGAGGCGAGCGAAAGGAACGTCAGGCAATAATTGGCGGAGCTCCGGGCCCTCACGGCGAACCCGAGCTCCGCGAGGGCCCAAGGAAAGGTCCGTTCGCGTAGCCGTAACGCTCCCGGAGAACATCGGCGCGGGCGTAGGCGTCAACGACGATGATATAGATGTCCGGGGGAACGTCCCCGCCTGACCTGGCCCGCGACGGGGGGAGGAACGGTCGGCGATTGCGGCTTCCGGACGGCCAGAGCCCCCAGGGCGATCTGGACGATCGAAAAGACGAGCAAAGTCGCGGCCGTCAAGGCCATAAGATGGGGGATCTTCCCGGACAGGGGTTTCTTCCGACGCAACCGGACCACGGCGACAACGATGAGACCGGTGAATGCCGAGACGACGGCCGCCTGGAGGGACAGCGTCCGCGTGGTCAGCTGCATGCCCTCGAGGTTAGGCCAGAGCCTGGTGGATCTGAAAAAGCCGTCGGCGAGGTTGACGATCCGGCCGAACGAAAAGAACAACGCGAGCAGGACCGACGTGAGGACGGCGCCCTTCCGCACATCCCGCCGAAGGACCATGGTGGCGACGGCCCAAGTCAGGACGGCCCCGACCAGGGCCGCAACGGCGGGGAGCAGGATCTGGACGGCGGCGACCTCATGGACCGCCCGGGCATAAAGAAAGACGATCGGCTGGAGGGCCCAGAACAGCGGATGGAATTCGACCCAGCTCGTCGTCGCACGCGGTGATGTCGGCGTTGCCCATCGGCCGATCGGCATCGGTATTTGGCTCCCGGAACGATACTATCGCACGGGAGGGCCGAATGTCAAAGACCGCGATGGACGGGGTCCGCGACCGGCATCGGACAGAGAACGCGTTTGACATTCAGCGGTTGCGGCGTATATTTAAATCCGTCAGACAGCAGAGAAACAAGGAGGCGGACATGCTGCGCACATCCCGTCGGTCCCTGGCCGTGTTGGGCTGGCCGGGATCCTGTCCCTTTCGTCGTGCGCCACGCTGAGCGACATGGCGACGGTCCTGGCCAACCTGCAGCGGCTCAAGTTCAAGATCGCGGGCGTCCGGGACTTCCGGCTCGTCGGGATCGATATCGGCGGCAAGGCCAAGCTCGCCGATTTCAACGCCGCCGACGTCCTGAAGCTCGGCCAGGCCTACACCGCGAAGAAGCTGCCCGCCGAGCTCGTCGTGGACGTCCTGGCCGTCAATCCCAACGACGGGACCGGCGGGACGACGAAAACGGCGAGCACGCTGACGGGCCTCGAGTGCCGCCTGCTCATCGACGGCCGCCCGACGGTCACGGGCAACATCGATCAGCCGGTCGAGATCCCGGGGACGGGCCAGGAATCCGCTGTTCCGGTCCGGCTCTCGATCGACCTGCTCGAATTCTTCGGGACGAAGACCCTCACCGACCTCCTCAACCTGACCCTGGCCCTGGGAGGCCGGAGCCGCAGCGCCACGCGGGTCGCTCTCGACGCCCAACCCACGGTCTCGACGCCGCTCGGGCCGATCACGTACCCCGGCCGCCTGACCATCGTCGCGCCGAATTCCGCTGAGAAGCCTGGATTATTCACGAGCCGAGGCGGCTGCAACCCTTTGCAACGAAGCAGATGCGGCCGGATCGGTTCGCCCTCAGGGTAAAAACGCCGATCTTGGGATTCCTGGCCTCAGGAAAAACCCGGCGTTTTTATGAATAGTCCAGGGTCAGAAGATCCGGTAACGGCCGTCAGCCATAAGGATCTCTTCCTGTCCGTCCGGGTAACGGAGGACGACCGAATAGACGGCGATCCGGGGCTGGGTGGCCGGGATATAGATCCGGTCGAGGTGGATGACCTCGGCGGGGGATGAGAAAGCCGCCGGGCCGACTTGCCCGCCGAAATGATCGCTCCGGCCGAACGCGACGTGCAGGCCCAGCTTCTCGTCGAGGAGGATCTCGCCGACCGGGCCGATGCCGAAATCCCCGAGGACGCCGAAGCCGAGCTCGGCCATGTTCCCGTAGGCCGGCTCACGGCGCAGATGCTCCGCCTCGTCCTTCCAGGCCGGGCCCAGCGTCGCGGCCGGCCGGACCGCCAGAGCCCTGTTGGCCTCGACCGCGAAGACGAGCACCTCGCCGGAGATCTCGACGGGCAGCTCTCCCCGGGTCCGGCTGGCCGGGCCCCGTTCGCCCTCGTAGGGCACGATATAGGCTTCTCCGCTGGGCAGGTTCCCGGCCGTGCCCTTCACGGGAAAGCGTCCGGCGCTCTCGTGGGCCGTCCGGTAGCGGAGATCGAAGACCATCCGATGGGGCGCGAGGCCGTCCTTGATGAACTCGATCTCGGCCTCTTCCGCCCGGTCCAGCCTGTCCTTGATGGCGGCGACCCGGCGGCCGACCTCGCCGTAGTCCAGGCGCAGGGCCGGGACCATCTTCTCGGAGAATCCCGGCATGGTGGCGGCCCGGAACCCGTGACGGGCCGCCGCGTTCTTGAGCGGGGCCGTCGTCGAGTATTCGGTCGGAGCGAGGAAAAGCGCGGTTTCCCGAAAGACGGTTTCGAAGGAAGCGGGCTTGCCGCAGGCCGCCAGACCGGACGCGTCGGAGGGCAGGCCGGCTTCGACGGCGAAGCCCTCCGCGGGCAGGTCGGCGTTGTTCGAGCCCACGTCCGGATAGGCGACGAGCCGGACGTCGTCGAGCGGAACGGCCGGGGCGCCCTTCTTCAAGAGAACCGCCCACTCCTCGGCCATGGCCCGGCGGGCCCTCCAGTCCGGGTTGTCTTTGGCCGGATCGCGCGGCAGGTCGACGAGGATGGCCAGGCTCCTGTCCTCGGGATAGCCGGGGAACACCGAGCGGACGAGGCTGACGAGGTCCTTTTCATTCAATCCGGGCACGGAGATCCTCCTTGGCCGGGCCGGCCGCGGACGGGCCGACCGTCACCCGGAGGGCCCGTTCGGGGGCGAGCGCCTCTCGGATGTAGGCGTTGAAGACGTCGGTCGTGACGGCGTCGATCGCACCCATGAAACCGGCACCCGCGTCCGGCCCGATCCCCAAGACCTCGAAGAGTCCGATCGTCCGGAGGCGCGGCGCCTTCTCTTCGACGGCCCGGAGGAAGCGGGCCCGGGCCATGGTCCTGGTCGCGGCCATCTCCTCCTCCGTGACGCCGGTCCCGCTAAGCTCGTCCAGCGCCCGGTCGAGGGCCGCGGCGGCGTCCGGCGCCTTGCTCCGGTCGGTCTCGAGGTGGGCGATGATAACGCCGGCGCTGATCATCCAGGTCAGGTCGGCGTCGACGCCGTAGGCCAGCTTGCGGTCGACCCGCAGCGGCCAGAGCCGGGAGCCCGGGCCTTTCCCGAGCACGGTCTCGAGCAGCAGGCCCATGGCCATATCGGACAGCCCGGTCCGTGGCAGGGGATACGCCCGCCCCACATAGGTTTGCTTGGTGTCTTTGATCAGCACGATGTCACGGTCGGCCGGCAGGACCGGCTCCTGGCGCGTTCGGCCTGCCGCCGCTCCCTCGGGAAAGGCGCCAAAGAGGGTCTCGAGAAGCCGGCGGACGGGTTCCCGGTCGAGGTCCGTCTCGACGCAGAAGAACACGTTCGGCCCGGCCACGAAACGGCGGACGAAGGCGAGGATGCTTTTCTTGTCGATGGCCTTCAGGCTCGCTTCCGATCCGTACACGGCCGATCCGTAGCCCGTCCCGCCGAAAAAGCTCCGGAAGACCGCCGATCGGGCCGCGGTGACGGCGTCGTCGTCTTCGATCTTCCAGTTCGCCGTCATGAGGTCCTTGGCCCGGCTGATCCGGATCCCGGTGATGAGCGGGTCCCCGACGATCTTGGCGGCGACGCGCAGGGCTTCCTCGAGGTTCTCCGTCAGGCACTCGACGAGGACGACCGAACAGTCTTCCAAGCAGATGTAGCTGAGGCGGGTGGCTTGGGCCATGAGGTCCTGAACCTTGCCTTCGTCCGGGATCTCCAGGAGGAGCCGCGTGGACATGGCCGCCAGCCCGTCGAGACCGGCCGGGACCGCGGACCGTCCGCCGCGGATGAAGAGACCGACGACGGTGGTCGGCGAGGCGTCGTCTTTCTGGTAGATGCAGGGAACGCCCGTGGACAGATCGAACTTGACCGGGGCATTCCGCCAGGGCCGGGAGGAAGCCTCTGTCCGGCCGGCTCCGGCCGATACGCCGGCGGCGGCCAGACCGGCCAGCACAAGGACGGCCCGCAAGGCCTTTCCGGCGGACATCGGCGCTCATTTCTTCTTCTCCGGGCGGGGCACGACGGAGACGGCGGCGCTTTCGCTCCGGCCGAGGTAGCGGGTCGCGGCCTTGCGAAGGTCGCTCGAATCGACCCGCCCGATCCCCGCGAGGTAGGCGCCCGGATTCTCCCGGGTGTTGAGGAGCATGTACCGGACGAACGAGCCGGCCAGCTGCAGGCCGGATTCCTCGGCCTGGCCGGCGGCGAAGCGGATCTGGTTCTTGGCCATCTCCAGATAGTCGAAGGCGGCCCTCTCCTCTTCGGGGTTCAGGAAATCCTTTTTGGAAAAGGAGGCGGTATGGACCTGTTTGAGGAACGTCACGGCGAGTCGCTCGACGGCGGCGAGGTCCCGGGGGGCCGCCTTGATGGCCACCACGGCCGCGCCGCCGTAGCGGAGCGCGAGATAGCTCATCGAGACGTTCTGCACGGAGTCGCGCTGGCTGTGCAGATAAGCGGCCAGCAGCGGATTGACGCCCCGGCCGAGGGCTTCGACGAGCACGCTCATGGCGCAGCGGTCCGGCCCGTTGTAGTCCGGGGCGGCGAAGCCGAGGACGAGGTAGCCCTCTTTGACGTCGCGCTCGACGCGCCGCGAAACGCTTTTTCCCGGGGGGACGGCCATCGGAAAGGACTGCGGCCGGAAGCCGGTCTTCGGCAGGGGGCCGAAGACCTCGCGGACGCGCCGCTCCATGTCGGCCCCGTCGAAATCGCCGACGACGGCCAGAGCGCAGTTGTCGGCCGCGAAGAACTTCCGGTGGAAGGCCTCGAGGGCCTCGGTCGTGGCCGCGGCGATGACCTCGCGGCGTCCATAGACGGACCGTCCGTAGGGGTGACCGGCGAACAGGGCCTGGATCACGAGGTCGACCGCCATGCGCTCCGGGTCGTCCTCCATCTGGCTGAACTCCTCGAGAAGGATCTCTTTTTCGCGGTCGAGGTCGTCCTGGCTCAGGGCCGGGCCGAAGAGGATGTCCTTCTGGTTCCGGAGCCCGAAGTCCGCATGCTCCGCCGGGAGCGAGATCTCGAAGACCGACAGGTCCTGGCCCGTGTTGCCGTTGAAGTAGGCGCCGTGACGCCGAATGTCGGTCGCGACCTCGGCCCCCGACCTCGTCGACGTGCCGCGGAAGAGGAGGCAGTGCTCGAGGAGGTGGATCAGGCCGCTCGTTTCCTCGGTCTCGTCCTTGGAGCCGACGTCGAATCCGGCGACGATGTGGACGAGCGGAAGGTCGCGCTTTTCGTAGAGGAAGACCCGCAGGCCGTTATCCAGGACGAAAGAGCGGTCGGGCCCGGCGGCCGGGACCGGCCCGGTCGTCGCGGACGCGGCGGCGATCAGCCAGAGGCCGGCGAAGATCGCCGCCCCCGGTCCGCAGAGTGTCCGAAGATGCCTGCCCACGGCCACGTCCTCGTGTGAGTCCCAAGCCAGTATACCATAGCCGGAGAGTGTGTTAGAATCGGACCGAGAGGACCGAAGCACGATGAGATCCGAGAGGAAGGCCAGGATCCTGGTCATCGACGACGAGGAGAATATCCGCAAGTCCCTGAAGATGATCCTCGAGTACGAGGGCTATGAATTCTTCGAGGCCGGGACCGGCGAGGACGGGCTGGAGACGCTCCGGGAGACGGTCGGCATCGACCTCGTCCTGCTGGACATCAAGATGCCGGGCCGGAGCGGTCTCGAGGTCCTGGCCGAGCTGCGGACGCGGCCGTTCGTCCCGGAGGTCATCATGATCTCCGGCCAGGGCACCATCCAGGCCGCGGTCGAGGCGACCAAGCTGGGGGCCTTCGATTTCCTGGAGAAGCCCCTCCACCGCGAGCGCGTCCTCATCAGCATCCGCAACGCCCTCAAGCAAACGAGCCTCAGCCGGGAGTGCCAGGACCTCAAGAAAAAGCCGAGAAGCACTACGAGATCGTCGGCCAGCACCCCTCCATCCAGAACCTCTGGAAGGAGATCCTCAAGATCGCACCGACCAACGCCACGGTGCTCGTCTACGGGGAGAGCGGCACGGGCAAGGAGCTCGTCGCGCGGTCCATCCACGCCCACAGCCTGCGGGCCCGGGAGACGTTCGTCCAGGTCAACTGCGCCGCCATCCCCGAGGAGCTCATCGAATCGGAGCTCTTCGGCCACGAGAAAGGGGCCTTCACCGGGGCCACGGAAAAGAAGACCGGCAAGTTCGAGCAGGCCGACGGCGGCACGATCTTCCTCGACGAGATCGGGGACATGAGCCTGCGGACGCAGTCGAAGGTCCTGCGCGTCCTCGAGGAGGGCGAGGTCCAGAAGGTCGGGCTCGAGCCGGATCTCCAAGGTCGACGTCCGGGTCATCGCCGCCACCAACAAGGACCTCCGCAAGGAGATCGAGGAGGGCCGGTTCCGCGATGACCTTTATTTCCGGTTGAACGTCGTGCCGCTCTACTCGCCGGCGCTGCGCGAACGGCGCGAGGACATCCCGCTCCTTATCGATTATTTCTCGCGGACCTTCGCCGAAGAGAACAACTTCCGGCCGCGGAAGTTCTCCCCGGAGGCCCTCGGGGCCATGACCGGCTACGCCTGGAAGGGCAATGTCCGCGAGCTCAAGAACATCGTCGAGCGGCTCATGATCATGACCGACCGGACACGATCGAGCTCGGACGGACCTGCCGGAGCGCCGTGCGCGAGAGAACGCGGCGCGGCCCTGCCGGACGCAGCGGGAGTCAAGACGCCTGCGCGAGTTCCGCGACCTGGCCGAGCGGGATTTCCTCCTGGCCAAGCTCGAGGCCAACGGCTGGAACATCTCCCAGACGGCCCGGGAGATCGATACGCCACGATCGAACCTCTATAAAAAGCTCGAGCAATACGGTATCAAGATCACGGCCGGAGTGGGCGAGACGGTCGCCTCTCCTTCCCGCGAGGGGGGAGAGGAGGAAAGTCCGGACTCCGAAGGGCAGGATGGTCGCTAACAGCGACTCCGGGCGCATCACCAACCCCATCTAACCGAATCCCCCAGAAGAGAGTCAACTCTCCCAGGGCCCGTGCTTTTACCGATTATCCACATAAATTTGACACATCTTTGACAACTTCCCGCCCGGGAAACTCGATATTGGGGGCGGATGGGGGAAACATCGAATCCTGGGAGGGAGCCGTGAATGGGAAAACACGGACCGGGTCGATAGGAAGGAAGCTCGCCGCCGCTTGTCTGGTTCTGGCGTTTTCCTCGATCTGCCCGGGACTCGCCGCGAAAGAAAAAAAAGGAGCCAATCTCGAGGTCGAATGCCGTGTCAGCCCCCGCGAATACAGAACCGACCAAAGGTTGAGCCGCCGGCTCGTCGGGGAGCTCATCGCCGTGCGGACCGATTCCCTGCTTCTCGTCGAGGAATATTCGGAGTTCGCCCATTCGATCGATGTCCGGGACATCCTTCGGGTCAAGGTCCTCAACAGGACGTCGCCGCAGACGAGTGGGCTTGACGGAGCCTTGGCCGGGCTCTGCGCCCGCCTCTTGCCGCGCTACCCTCTTGGTCGTGAAGAGAAGGCTTGCCGAACGCAGAAGGGAACTTTCTAAGGCAAGAGCCTCTTTCTCGCATCCGGTATCGAAAAGCCCTTCAAGCCTGGATTCTTCGAAGCCATCGGGACCGGCCGGAATTCCTCCGGAGGCACCCGCGGAAGGAGCCCCAAGGGCGGCCCCGGATTGACAGGATCTTGACGAGTTCTTGACAACTCTCCATGTCCTGACGGTATCATGAGTGTGAGAAAGGAGGGACGCATGACTACCAGGATCCGCAGGTTCATCGCTACGATGCTGGTCGTCTTGTTCCTGACACTCCCCGGGGCCGTACTGGCCCAGGATAAGAGGGGGGCCAACATCACCGTCACTCTGATGGATGGATCCGCCGTCAGCGGGGAGCTCATCGCCGTCAGGCCGCAGTCGCTCGTCCTGCTGAGCCCGGTCGGGACGCACGAGTCGGTCGAGGTCAGGGATATTTCGACCGTCACGATCATCAAGAAATCCAAAGCGGGAAAAGGCTTCTGGACGGGGTTCCTTATCGGCGGGATCGCTGGGGGAGTATTGGGGGCGACAGGGGACGACCCAACCGTTGGCAGAGGCGGCGCGATCGCCCTGGGGGCCATCACGATCGGAGGCCTTTTCGGGCTCGTCGGTCTCGGCATCGGGGCGGCAGCAAATAGGCACACGACGATCGACTTCTCGGGCTTGACCGAAGCCGAGGCCACGCTGGAGCTGAACCGGCTCCGGGCCATGGCGAGAATGCGCTCTGTTCAATGAAACGCCCAAGGATGTTCCCCGGAGGCCGGACATGAACAGAAAATCCATCTCCCTGCTCACCTTGCCGCTGATCCTCCTGCAGTCCACGGCCTGCTTCACGTGGAGAACAAAGGAAGTGAGGACGCTGACCTCGCCGTTCCCGGACGGCACGGTCGTCTTGAGCGTGGTCAAGAATTCCGGGGAGGTCATCGAATTCACGAAGGCCAACCCGGGACGGATCAAGGGATACATGGTCGTCGGCGCCGAGAAGGACGCCGAAGTGAAGCCATTCGAGATCACGGCGCCGTTCACCTCGATCAGGCAGGACGACAAAGGGAAGATCGTCGAGCTCGTCGACGGGAAGGGCCAGGGCTATGTCGTCAAGGCTGTCATCAGGAGCGAAGAGAGCCGGATGACCATCCTGGGGGTTGAATCAAACCGGCTGACGATACCGCTCAAAGACATCGCCACGGTCCGGATCAGGAAAAACAATTCGCTCATGGTGACCGCCATCGTCCTCGGGGCGATCGTGGTGTTGCCGCTGCTCATAAGGTAAGGTTCGTCGAGGTCATGGGATTCCCTATCTTTAACTCGAACAATACGGTATAAATATATCGGCCGGAGCGGGCCAGACGGTCGCCTCTCCTTCCCGCGAGGGGGGAGAGGAGGAAAGTCCGGACTCCGAAGGGCAGGATGGTCGCTAACAGCGACTCCGGGCGACCGGGGGAAAGTGCCACAGAAAAGACACCGCCCCTCGGGGAGGTGAAGCCTCTCCGGGGAGCAAGGGTGAAATGGCGAGGTAAGAGCTCACCGCCCCGGCGGCGACGCCGGGGGCAGGGCAAACCCCATCCGGAGCAAGGCCAAACGAGCCCCATTTTGGGATGGCCCGTCCCAGGGGGCGGGTCGGCCGCTGGAGTCCCGGGGCAACCCGGGACCTAGACAAATGACCGTCGCCCGCGCAAGCGGGGACAGGATCCGGCTTACGTCCCGCTCCGGCCGTTTTATTTTGCGGCGACAGCCGCCAAGGAGTGGAGAGAGGAAGGACGACGATGCTCGTCTGGATCGAGTTCTTGGCGGTCACGGCTCTCATCCTGTTCTCCGGGACCAAGCTGACCCGGTACGGCGACATCATCGCCGGCAAAACGGGACTCGGCCGGCTCTGGCTGGGTCTGGTCCTGATGGCCAGCGTCACCTCGCTCCCCGAGCTGGCCACCGGATTGAGCGCTGTCTCATCGAACCTCCCGGACATCGCCGTCGGGAATATCCTCGGCAGCTGCGCGTTCAATGTCCTCATCCTGGGCCTCCTGGACACCCTCTCCCGAAAGGCCCCCCTCTCCTCGAGGGTCAACCAGGCGAATATCCTGTCGGCGGGGATGTCGATCCTCTTTCTGGGCGGGGTCGGCCTAAGCCTCTTCCTCGGGGACCGGCTCCCGGGATTGGGCTGGGTCGGGATCTACTCGCCCCTGATCATCGTGGGCTATTTCGGAACGATGCGCATGGCCTTCAAGTTCGAAAAACGCCGCTCGGCCTCGGCCTCCGGACCGGATGATGTTCGCGCGGCGTCTTCGATGACCCTGCGGGCGGCCGTGCTCCGCTATGCCCTCCACGCCGCTGTCGTCGTCGGCGCGGCCGTCTTCCTTCCCTCGATCGCCGAGCGCATCGCCGTCATGACCGGGCTGGGTCAGACATTCGTCGGCAACATCTTCGTGGCCATCACGACCTCGCTGCCCGAGCTGACGGTCTCCGTCGCGGCCCTGAGGATCGGCGCGGTGGACATGGCCGTCGGCAACATCTTCGGCAGCAACCTTTTCAACATGGCCATCCTCGCCATCCAGGATATCTTTTATTTGAAGGGACCGATCCTGTCCTTCGTCCAAGGTCAGCACATGATCCCGACCGTCCTGGCCATGGCCATGACGGGACTGGCCATCGCCGGTTTGATCTACAACGCCGAAAAGAAGCTCTTCATCTGGGCCTGGGACTCTTTCGGCATCATCCTGGCCTATGCAGCGAACCTCGTCCTCCTCCTTCTGCTGCACTGACGGCAAAGGGGCCTACCCGGCGAAGCGGTTTTTATGCTATAAGCGGTGACATGTTCTCTGTCCCGCAGATCCCCTATGCCGGGATCGGCTGCATCATCTATCTGCGCCTCAACGGAATGGGGATCCGCTGATGACCCGCTTCGCCTGGTGGAAGGAAGCCTCGCCGGACGCCCGCCGGGCGCTGCTGGCCGCCTCGTTCGGCTGGATGCTCGATTCCTTCGACGTCATGCTCTATGCCATGGTCCTGGCGCCTTGATGTCCGATCTGGGCTTGACCAAGGCGACCGCGGGCCTCCTCGGCTCGCTGACGCTCGTCGCCTCGGCGGTCGGCGGACTCGTCTTCGGCCTCATCGCCGACCGGTTCGGCCGGCGCCGGGCCCTCATGGCCTCGATCGCCATCTATTCGATCTTCACGGCCGCCTGCGGTCTGGCCAACTGGGGTGGTCATGCTGGCCGTCTTCCGCGTCTGTCCTCGGCCTGGGCATGGGCGGGGAGTGGGCGAGCGGCGCCTCGCTCGTCTCCGAGACCTGGCCGGCGGAGCACCGCGGCAAGGCCCTGGGCATCGTCCAGAGCTCCTGGGCCGTCGGGTACGCTGCCGCCGCGGCCGTGCGCCGCTCTCGTCCTGCCTCTGTGGGGCTGGCGCGGGGTTTTTTTCGTCGGCGTCGTGCCGGCCTTTTTCACGCTCTGGATCCAGAAGAAGGTCCGGGAACCCGAGATCTGGAAAACAGCCGAGGGCCGGCCGACGGGCATCCGGGCGGGCTTCGGCGAGATCTTCGGCCGGAAGCGGCTTCGCCTGACCGTTATCGTCACCCTGATGAACGCCTGCACGATGTTCGGCTGGTGGGGCTTCAACCTCTGGCTGCCGACCTATCTGTCCATGCCGGCATCCGAGCAGGGCGGAATCGGGCTAGGGCCCCGGACGATGTCCGGCCTCGTCATCTTCATGCAGGTCGGGATGTGGCTCGGCTACATCACCTTCGGCTTCATCAGCGACCGGCTCGGCCGCAAGAGGTCCTATGTGGGACTTCCTTGGTCGCGGCCGCGGCGTTCATGCTGCTCTATTCGCGGACACGACAACCCCTGGTCCTTTTCGCGCTCGGCCCGTTCGTCGCCTTTTTCGGGACCGGCTACTTCACCGGCTTCGGCGCCTTGACGGCCGAGATCTACCCCACGTCCGTCCGGGCCACGGGGCAGGGCATTCACCTACAACACCGGCCGGATCGTCAGCGCCCTGGCGCCGTTCACCGTGGGTTCGCTGGCCCAGACGAAGGGATTCGGATTCTCGTTCCTCATGATCGCCGCGGCCTTCCTCGTAGCCGCAGCACTTTGGATCGGCATTCCCGAAACGAAGGGCCGGGCGCTCGAGTGACGCCAGGGCGGCCTAGAAGAGCCCGGCCAAGCCCTGGCGGATAAGGGTCAGCAGGTTCCCGGGCCAGAGGCCCAGCTGGAGAACCCCGAAGAGGCACAGGAAGATGACGAGAGAGAGGGCCGGATCGTCCCCCTCGATATGACTGTTCGGACTCGGCCTCCTGCATGTACATGGCCACGATGACCTTCAGGTAATAGGCGACCGAGACGAGGCTGGCCATGACGGCGGCGACGGCCAGCAGAACGTGCCCCTTGGCCACGGCCGCGCTGAAGACATAGAACTTGGCCAGAAAGCCGGCCGTCGGGGGGATCCCGGCGAGGGACAGCAGAAAAACGGCCAGGCTGGCGGCCAGCCAGGGGTGGCGCCGGCCCAGACCGGCGAGATCGGCGAGCGAAGCCGCCTCGACGCCCTTTCCCGACATGGCCATCAGGACGCCGAAGGCCCCGGCGTTCATGAACAGGTAGGCGATGAGATAGAAGACGAGGCCGGGCGCGTCGCCGGCGACCACGGCCACCAGGAGATAGCCCGAATGGGCGATGGCCGAATAGGCCAGGAGCCGCTTGACACTCGTCTGCCGCAAGGCCGCCAGGTTCCCGGCGAACATGGTCAGGACGGCGGCGACGCTCACGGCCGGCCCGAAAACGGACGCCGCGCCGCCGCCGGCGAGAGGGGACAGGATCCGGATCAGAACGGCCAGCCCGGCGGCCTTCGGAGCGACGGTCAGGAAGACGGTCACCGGGGTCGGCGCCCCTTCGTAGACGTCGGGTGCCCACATGTGGAAGGGCGCAATGGCGATCTTGAAGAACAGGGCCGTCAGGATGAGCCCCAGGCCGACAGCCGGGGCGGCGCCCGCCGCGAGACCGGCGCCGAAGTCCAGCCGGCCCGTGGTTCCGTAGAGCAGAGCCAGACCGAAGACGAAGAAGGCCCCGGCGAAGCTCCCCAGGAGGAAGTATTTCGCCGCCGCCTCGGACGAAGCCTTGTCGTTCCGATCGAGTCCGGCCAGGGCGTAGGAGGCGACCGAGAGGACCTCGAGGCCGAGGAAGACGACCAGCCAGTCGGTCGATGAGACCATGATCATCAGCCCGGACGCGGCCAGAAGGAGCAGGCCGCAGAGCTGGCCGAGGTTGATGGCCCGGCGTCGGCTGTATTCGAGGCTCATCAGCAGGACAAAGGCGCAGACGAGCGCGAAGACGGCCATGAGCAGAAGGGCCAGGGGATCGAGCGAGAGCCGCCCGCCGAACGAGGCGAGGCCGCGGCCCCAGGACCGGACGATCAGGACCCCGGCCGCGAAGAGCGAAAGGACCGCCGCCAGCACCGGCAGCTCGCGGTTCCTTTTCTTCAGGAAGGCCTCGAGCAGGAGCGAAGCCAGCGCGCCGGCGACGACCGCACACAAAGGGGCCACGGCCATGGCGTTCATCCTAGCGCCCCGGCTCCGAGATGGTCACGGCCGCGGCGGGCTTGGTTTTCAGACCCTCGATGTAGCGGGCCACGGACGCGTCCATCTTCCTCAGGATGGGCCCCGGGAACAGGCCCATGACGACGATCAGAACGAGAATGGGGATGAGGACGGCCAGCTCGCGGCGGTCGAGGTCGCGGAGCCTCCCGTCCTGCGGGTCCTTGAGCGGACCGTGCATGACGCGGCGATAGAGCCCAGAGGAGATAGGCCGCCGCGAGGATGACCGTTGAAACGGCCAGCGCGGCCAGGACCTTGTCGGCCATGAAGATGCCGTAGAAGCAGAGGATCTCCCCGACGAAGCCGTTGAGGCCCGGCAGTCCGGCCGACGAGAGCATGACCGCCAGGAACAGGCCGGCGAAGACGGGCATGCGGGCCGCGGCGCCGCCGTATTCGCCGATGAGCCTCGTATGCGTCCGTTCGTAGAGGACGCCGACGCAGAGGAACAGGGCGCCCGTGCTCAGGCCGTGGTTGATCATCTGGTAGAGGGCCCCCTCGGTGGCCTCGAAATTGAGCGAGAAGACGGCCAGCATGACCAGGCCCATGTGGCTGACGCTGGAGTAGGCCACGAGGGATTTCATGTCCTTCTGGACGAGGGCCATCAGGCCGCCGTAGATGATGCCGATGACGGCCAGGACCGACAGGGCCGGGGCGAACGAGGCCGCGGCCTGCGGAAAGAGCGGGATCCCCAGTCTCAGGAAGCCGTAAGCGCCCATCTTGAGCAGCACGGCGGCCAGCAGCACCGAACCGGCCGTGGGCGCCTCGACGTGGGCGTCCGGAAGCCAGGTGTGGAGAGGGAAGAGGGGGATCTTGATCGCGAAGGCCAGTCCGAAGGCCAGGAAGAGCCAAGTCTGGAGGGCCGGAGCGAAAGGCATCGCGGCCAGGTCGGCGATGGTCAGCGAGAAGGTTCCCGTGGCCCGATAATGGGCGGCATGCAGGACGAAGATCGCGACCAGCATGAGCAGGCTGCCGAACATGGTGAACAGGACGAACTTCATCGTCGCGTAGACGCGCCGGCGCCCGCCCCAGATGCCGATGAGGAAGTACATCGGGACGAGCATGGCCTCCCAGAAAACATAGAACAGGAAGAGGTTCAGGGAGACGAAGACGCCGATCATCCCGGTCTCGAGCAGGAGCATGAACACGGAGAATTCCTTGACCCTGTCGTCGATCGCGCGCCAGGAAGAGAGGAGGGCCAAGGGCGTCAGGAACGCGGCCAGGAGGACGAGGAACAGGCTGATGCCGTCGACGCCGACGTGATAATCGAGGCCGCGTCCGAGCCAGAAAGCCCGCTCGACGAATTCGGGCGATCCCGAGGCCCCGCTGAAACCGGCCAGGAGCACCAGGGCGGCCAGGAACGTCAGCAGCGATACGGCCAGGGCCAGGCGCCGGACGGTCTTGACCGATCCGCCCTTGACGAACAGGAGCAGGACGGCTCCGGCCAGGGGCAGGAACGTGACGATGGACAGGACGGGGGCGTCGGCGGCGAGGGCGTTCATATCAGCAGGAACCCCAGGAAGAGGATGGCCCCGAGAAGGAAGGCCAGGGCGTAATCGCGGACGAGCCCGCTCTGGAGGAGGTTCAAACCCCGGCCGGCCGAACCCGCCGCGCCCGCGGCGCCGTTGAGGGCGCCGTCGATGACCCCGAGATCGAAATGCCTGTAAACCCACTCGGAGCCTCGGACCAGGGGCCGGACGACAGCGGCGTCATAGCCTCGTCGACATAGTATTTTCCGACGAGGAGCCGGTAGAGGCCGGGGAAACGCCGGGCCAGGCTGGCCGGCGCGCCCGGAGCCCTTCGATAGAAGAGATAGGCCAGTCCGATGCCCAGCAGGGCCGAGGCCGTCGCCGCCAGGATCAGACCGACTCTCGGTCGACAGGACCAGGTGATGGGCCTCCGGACGAAAGACGCCCTCGAGGAAGCGGCCAAAAAGATCGGACCGCTGGCCGAAAAAGACGGGCAATCCGACATAGCCGGCCAGGACCGAAAAAACGGCCAGGATGACGAGGGGGACGGTCATGGTCAAGGGCGATTCGTGGACATGGTGACCGGGGGCGCGCGGGGCCCGCTCCTCTCCGTAGAATGTCAGGTAGATGAGCCGGAACATATAAAGCGCCGTCAGGATCGCGCCGGCCAGGCCAAGGCCGTAGATGACGAAATGCCCGCCGGCGAACGCGCTCGTCAGGATGGCGTCCTTGGAGAAGAATCCGGACAGGAACGGCACTCCGGAGATGGCCAGCGCGCCGACCAGGAAGACGGGGAAGGTCACGGGCAGGCGCTTCCTGAGGCCGCCCATGCGCCGCATGTCCTGCTCGCCGCCCAGGGCGTGGATGACGCTGCCCGCGGCCAGGAAGAGCAGGCTCTTGAAGAAGGCGTGGGTGACCAGGTGGAACAGGCCCGCGGCGTAGGCCCCGACGCCGCAGCCGATGAACATGTAGCCGATCTGGGAGATGGTCGAATAGGCCAGGACCCGCTTGATGTCGTTCTGGACGAGGGCCAAGGTCGCCGCGAAGATCGCCGTAATGGCCCCGACCCAGGCCACGACCGACGACGCGGCCGCTGAAGCCGCGTACAGGCCGCTCAGGCGGCAGACCATGTAGACGCCGGCCGTGACCATGGTCGCGGCGTGGATGAGGGCCGAGACCGGGGTCGGGCCCTCCATGGCGTCGGGCAGCCAGACATAGAGCGGGATCTGGGCCGATTTCCCGGTGGCGCCCACGAAGAGCAGGATGGCGATGAGGGTGATCAGCCCGGGAGAGAGAAGCCCCGAGCCGGCGGCCGCGTTGATCGCGCCGAAATCGCCGCTCCCGACGTTCACGAGGAGGAAGAGGAGGCCGATGATGAAGGCCGCGTCGCCGATCCGGTTGACGAGGAAGGCCTTCATGCCGGCCTTGGCCGCCGCCGGCCGGTCGAACCAGAAGCCGATCAGGAGGTAGGAGCAGAGCCCGACGCCCTCCCAGCCGACGAACATCAGGACGATGTCCGAGGCCAGGACCAGCACGAGCATGAAGAAGGTGAACAGGTTCAGGAAAGCGAAGTATCGGGCATAGCCCTTGTCGTCGGACATGTATCCGGCGGAATAGACGTGGATGAGGAAGCCGACGCCCGGTGACCACGATGGCCATGACCGCCGAAAGCTGATCGAGGCGGAACGAGATCGACGCCGAGAACGAGCCGCTCGCGATCCAGGACATCAGGGTTTTGTCAGCGCCGGCGCGTCCGGGGCCTGACCGGCCAGGCCGAAGGAAGGCGGCCGTGGACAGGATCACGGAAAGGAACACCGCCGTGGAGGCCTGTCCGGCGACCCAGGTCCGGGAAAGCCGGCGGCCGAAAAGCAGGAGCACCAGGGCGCTCGCCCCGGGCAGGAGCGGGATGAGCCAGAAGAATCCGGCCATGCTAGCCCTTGAGCTCCTTGAGCTCGTCGGTCCGGATGGACTTCCTCTGGCGGAAGACGAGGACGATGATGGCCAGCCCGATGACGGCCTCGGCCGCGGCCACCGTGATGACGAAGAGGACGACCGCCTGGCCGTCCGCCCGGCCCAGGGCCTTGGTCAGGGCCAGAAAGGCCAGGTTGCCCGCGTTGAGCATGACTTCGACGGCCATGAACTGGGTCAAGAGGTCTTTTTTCACGAAGAAAGCGACGATGCCGAGAACGAACAGGACGACGGCCAGGATGAGGAAAGCCGCGGAGGGGATCATTCGCCCTCCGTCCTGCCGGCCAGGGCCATCGCCCCCACCAGAGCGGCCAGGATGAGAAGCGAAGTGATCTCGAAGGCGTAGAGATAATCCGAGAACAGGAGCCGGCCGAGACGGGCGATATCGCGGCCGTCCGGAAGGCCGGCCGGGCCCTGAGGGCCGGCCAGGGCCCGTCGGGCCGCGAGACCGAGCTCGGCCAGCAGAACGACCGCCATGGCCAGGCCGAGGACCGTGCGGACGCGCTTCCGGGACGGCGGCTCGGGCTGACGGAGGTTGAACATCATGATGGCGAAGAGGAACAGGACCATGATGGCCCCGGCGTAGACCAGGACCTGCACGGCCGCCGCGAAGGGCGCGTCGAGCAGCCCGAAGATGCCGCCGAGGCTCGAGAAGGCCAGGACGAGGAAGAGGGCGCCGTGGGCCTGGTTCCGGGACAGGATCATGGCCGCGACGCCGCCGGCGCACAACGCGGCCAGGATGATGAAGATGACCAAAGCCATGGGTTATGCGCACCTATATTTAGTTTTCTCCCGCGGCAAAGTCAAGCGGGGAAACGGGGCGGAAGGGGACCGGTCAGACGGCGAAGCGGAAATTGATGATGTCGCCGTCCCGGACCGGATAGCCCTTGCCCTCGAGGCGCAGCGTCCCGTCGGTGCGGCACCCGGCGATGTCGCCGCGGGCGACGAAATGCTCGTAGGAGACGACTTCGGCCCGGATGAAGCCCCGTTCGATATCGGAGTGGATGACCCCGGCGGCCCGGGTGGCGACCGTGCCGTCGCTCACGGTCCAGGCTTTGACCTCGTCGCCGCCGACCGTGAAGAAGGAGATCAGGCCCATCATGCGGTAGGCCGTGGCGATGAGCCGATCCAGGGCGGAGCGGGTGATGCCGAAATCGGACCGGAACCCGGCGGCGTCCGCCTCGGAGAGCTGCCCGATCTCGCCCTCGATCTTGGCGGAAAGACCGACGACGGAGGTCCGCCCGCCGGCCGCCCATTCGGCGAAGGGGGCCAGGACCTCGGCCTCGCGACGGATCTCGTCCTCGTCCAGGTTGACGGCGGCGATAAGGGGTTTCTGGGTCAGGAAGCGGAAGCCGCGGAGAAGAGATTCCTCGTCGGGCGTGAGGCCGGCCCGACGGAGGGGCGTTTCGGATTCGAGGATGGCCCGGCACTTTTCGAGGGCGGCCAGCTCGCGGACGTCGCGGTCACCCTTTTTAGCTGCGACCTGCTTGGTCAACCGCTCGATCCGGCCCTCGACGATGGAGAGGTCGCTCAGGAGGATCTCCGTCTCGATGGCGGCCAGGTCGCGCCGGGCGTCGACCGAGTCCATGGGGTGGGGGACCGAAGGATCGCGGAACGAGCGGACGACGGCCAGGAGGGCGTCGGCGGTCCGAAGCTTGCCCAGGAACTGCTCGCTGAAGGAGGTCTTCTTGGGATCCCCGGCGGAAAGACCCTGGAGCTCGACGAATTCGATGGCCGCGGCGGTCTTCTTCTTGGGTTCGAAGATGGCGGTCAGCTTCTCGAGGCGCGGATCGGGGACCTTGACCACGGCGACCGGATCGGCCCCCTTGGCCGAAGCCGATTCCGTGGACAAGCCCGTCAGGGCGGAGAACAGCGAGCTCTTGCCCGATTGCGGCAGGCCGACGATACAGATCTTCACTTGCGTTTTCCTTCGGGGGATAGGCCAGACGAAGAATAGAAAATAAGATTATAGCCGAATCGGGAGGTTCATTCAAGAAGCGTTGACATTCGACCGGGATTTGGTATAATTACGGCCGTACCGCGGGGTAGAGCAGCCTGGTAGCTCGTCGGGCTCATAACCCGGAGGTCGTTGGTTCAAATCCAACCCCCGCTACCAACGTCATTTCAGTCATTTCCCCATATCAGCGAGGCCCGGCGCCTCGCTTTTTCGTTTCTGTCCTGAACCCGAGATCCCCTCGCATTTCGGCCTCCCTTGTCACTGGCCCATGCCTCGGCCGGATCGTTGACATCATCGATAAACCTGTGTTACCTAACTACTGACCTGCTTGATGAGGCTTAGGGGTAACGGATCGGCCGGCATCTTGATCGCAGGCTTAGGCTCTCCGGCCGGGAGGCCGATGATGAAGGAGTGCCCGAATTGCGGACGTCCCGTTATCGAAGGCGTGGTCGTTTGCGATTGCGGACATGTCTTGAAAGCCGTCTTTGGGACAGAACCGGATCGTGTGGATGAACTGGCCATCGTTTCACCGGGAGAGTCCTCTCGCGCCCAACGGAAGGAGCCGGTCCGCGTCAGCCGCCCTCCGATCCGGAAGGACGTCCGAAAGCCGGCAGGGACTCATTGGGAGCGTTGGCTCGTCATCTTCGTTCTTTTCGGGGTCTTTCGCTACATCTTTAATTGGTCATCGAATCGTCCGCTCTTTCAATCTTCCTCTCCGCCTTCTGGCCGTCGTTGCGGACAGTCCCCTCACAGCCGGTTTTTCCCTTTCTTCGGCGAACGGGCGCTTCGAGCAGCTGCAAGAAGGGTCCCTGGAGATCCTTCGTAAGTATTTGACCCCCGAGGAAAACGATTTTATGATCGAGATGAGCAAGAAGCAGGATCAAAACAGCGCCACGCCGGAAGAGCTCAACAGGGTCAGGGTCTTGATGAAAAAGCTCGATTCGATGACCACCGCCGAAGAAAAGGCGAAGCTGCTCGAATTGAGAGGCGTGATGAGGCGCCTCGGTGGGCTGACTCGATAGCCGGCCCCCGAAGCGGGACACGGGACCTGGATCGCGGGGCTTCGCGGTCCGCTTTTCCGGCTTAATCCGTTCCCACGCCGTCCCAGCAGTACGTGCAGAGCTTCTCTTTCGGCAGGCCGATGGCCGTGACGAGGTCTTCGAGGCGCTGGTAGCGCAGCGTGGTCAGGCTGAGCGTCCGGCAGATCCATTCGACCATGGCCGCGTACTTGGCGGAACCGGACTTGGCGTACTCCGCGAAGTCGCGATAATCGGGACCTTCGAGGGCGGCGATGGCCCGGCGGGCGGCCAGGTCCAGCTCCGAGCGCGACCGGGAGAAGTTCAGGTACTTGCACCCGAACGCGAGGGGCGGGCAGGCCGGCCGCATGTGGACCTCGACCGCGCCGAAGTCGTAGAGCCGTCTGGATGGTGTCCTTGAGCTGGGTGCCGCGGACGATGGAGTCCTCGCAGAAGAGCAGCCGCTTGCCCTGGATGATCTCCCGGATGGGGATGAGCTTCATCCGGGCCACCTGGTCGCGGACGTCCTGGTTCTGGGGCATGAAGCTCCGGGCCCAGGTCGGGGTGTACTTGACGAAGGGCCGCCGGAAGGGGAGACGGGCCTCCGACGCATAGCCCAGCCCGTGGCCGATGCCCGAATCGGGGATGCCGGCCACCAGGTCGACCTTGACCGTGTCGTTGCGGGCCAGGAGCGCGCCGCAGCGGTTGCGGACGATCTCGGTGTTGATGCCTTCGTAGTCCGACGCGGGATAGCCATAATAGACCCAGAGGAACGAGCAGATCTGGAGCCTGTCGCCCGGCGGGACGAGGGTCTCGAAACCCTCGGCGGTGATCCGGACGATCTCCCCCGGCCCGAGAAAGCGATCGACCTCGTAGCCGAGGTTGGGGAAGGCGCAGGTCTCGAGCGAGACGGCGAAGGCGCCGGGCTTCCTGGCCAGGACGACGGGCGTGCGGCCGTAGCGGTCCCGGGCCGCCAGGACGCCGTCGTCGGTCAGGATGAGGATCGAGCACGAGCCCTTGATCATCTCGCCGACATGGCGGATGCCGTCCTCGAACGTGTCCTTCTGGTCGATGATGGCCGCCACGAGCTCGGTCGGATTGATCTCGCCGCCGCGCATCTCGGAGAAGTGGAGGCACTTGCCTTTGAAGGCCCGGGCGACGAGCTCGTCGATGTTCTTGATGACGCCGACCGTGGCGATCGAAAAATTGCCCAGGTGAGACCGGATGAGGAGGGGCTGGTCCTCGTAGTCGCTGATGACGCCGATGCCCCGCGTGCCGCTGAGCTTGCCGATGTCTTCGCCGAACTTGGACCGGAACTGGGCGTTCTCGATGTTGTGGATGTAGCGGACGATGCCCTTCCCGTTGCCGACGGCCAGGCCGCCGCGCTTCGTGCCCAGATGGGAATGATAGTCCGTGCCGTAGAACAGGTCCTCGACGATGTCCGACTGGCCGACGACTCCGAAGAAACCGCCCATGCCGTCCTCTCCTCCTTAGCAATTATCCGGCCATCATAGCACCGGCCTCGGGGGGATTCAATGCGAAAGATCGCGCCGGGGCGCGGCGCGATTGAACCGTGCCGGTCAATCTGTTATAAAGAGTTTTTACGAACGATCCCGAGGAGGTCCCCATGTTCAAAGCCGAAACCTACGTCCGGAGACGGAAGCTGCTGCGGAAGTCGGTGGGATCGGGCCTGCTCATCTTCCTGGCCAACGAAGAGAGCCCGATGAACTACGCGGCCAATACCTACCACTACCGCCAGGACAGCACATTCCTCTATTTCTTCGGCCTGTCCTCGCCCGGGCTGGCCGCCATCGTCGACGCCGACGCGGGCACGGACACGCTGTACGGGGACGACATCGGCATCGAGGACATCATCTGGATGGGGAATCTGCCCAAGATGAGGGATCGCGCCCTCGAAGTCGGCGTCCGCAAGGTCGCGCCCCGGGCGGCCTTCGAAGAGGCCGTGCGCCACGCCCTGGCCGCCGGCCGGCCCGTCCATTACCTCCCGCCCTACCGGGCCGAGAACGCCATCGTCCTGAGCGAGCTCCTGGCCATCCCGCTCAAAGAGCTCAAGGCCAAGGCCTCGGCGGCCTTCATCAAGGCCTCGGTCGACCAGCGCATTCTCAAGACCAAGGAGGAGGTCCGCGAGCTCGAGGCGGCGGTGGCCGTCAGCCGGGAGATGTACCTGGCCGGCATGACGCTGGCCAAGCCCGGCCGCTACGAGTACCAGGTTTCCGGCGCCATGGAGGGCATCGCCCTGGCCTACGGCATGCACCTGGCCTTCCCGCCCATCGTGACCATCAACGGCCAGACCCTGCACATGCACGCCCACGACAACATGCTGGTCAAGGGCCGGCTGCTGGTCATGGACTGCGGGGCCGAAGCGTCCAGCGGCTACGCCTCCGATATCACCCGGACCGTCCCCGTGGGCGGACGCTTCAACGCCCGGCAGAAGGCCGTCTACGAGATCGTCTTGGCCGGCCAGGAATCGGCCATCAGGGCCATCAAGCCCGGGGTCAGCTTCAAGGACATCCATCTCCAGACCGCAAGGGTCATGGCCGAGGGGCTCAAGGACCTGGGCGTCATGAAAGGCGACGCCGCGGAGGCCGTGGCCGCCGGCGCCCACGCCCTTTTCTTCCCCCACGGCCTGGGCCACAACATCGGTCTTGATGTCCACGACATGGAGGACTACGGCGAGAACAACGTCGGCTACGGCGAGAAGGCCGAGCGGAGCAAGCAGTTCGGCCTGGCCTATCTCCGGATGGCCCGCGAGCTCAAGCCGGGGCATGTCCTGACCGTCGAGCCCGGCCTCTACTTCATCCCGGCCCTGTTCGCGCTGTGGCGGAAGGAGAAGAAGCACCGCGACTTCATCGTCTACGACGCGGTCGAGAAGTTCCTCGACTTCGGCGGGGCCCGTATCGAGGACAATATCCTGGTCACGGAGAAGGGGCGCAAGGTCCTCGGCCCGGCCATCCCGAAGACCGTCGCCGACATCGAAAAGGCCTGCCGGGCTTGAGGATCGCGCTCGTCCAGCAGCACGCGACGGACGACCCGGCCGCCAACCGGGCCCGGGGCGAAGCCGCGTTCCTCGAGGCCGCCGCGGCCGGGGCGAACCTCGTCGCCTACGCCGAGCTGGCGTTCACCCAATTCTACCCCCAGCTGCCGGCCACGGCCGCGAGCGCCTCGCTGGCCGAGACGATCCCCGGACCTACGACCGACCTCTTTTCGGATCTGGCCCGCCGGACCGGCTGTGTCGCCGTCCTGAACCTATTCGAGCGCGACGGGGACCGGACCTACGATTCTTCCCCTGTCATCGACGCCGACGGCCGCCTCCTCGGCGTCACCCGGATGGTCCACATCATGGAGGGTCCGGGCTTCCACGAACGAGGGTATTACACGCCCGGCGACAGGGAGAGCTTCGTCCACCGGACCTCGGCGGGACGGATCGGCGTCGCCATCTGCTACGACCGCCACTTCCCCGAGTACATGCGCGGCCTGCGCCTGGCCGGCGCCGAGATCGTCGTCGTGCCCCAGGCCGGGGCGGTCGGGGAGTGGACCGAGGGCATCTTCGAGGCCGAGCTCCAGGTGCCCGCCTTCCAGAACGGCTTCTACGCCGCCCTGGTCAACCGGGTCGGCCGGGAGGAGGCCCTGGAGTTCGCCGGCGAGTCGTTCGTCGTCGACCCCGACGGCCGGGTCATCGCCCGGGCGCCCCGCGGGCGCGACCACATCCTCTACGCGGATTGCGACCTCTCAAAGAACGCTTCTTCTCACGCGGCCCGGCACTTCCTCGAAGACCGCCGGCCCCCGGTCTACGGAGCCATGGGACTCACGGATCCGGAGCTGAAAGGCCGCTGATGCAGCGCTGGTACGTCGTCAACACCAGGCCCAAGAAGGAGAGCCAGGTCGAGAGGCTCTTCAGCGAGGGCGGGTTCACCGTCTACTGCCCCAAATACGTCCGGGAGAAGCGGATCGTGCCATTTTTTCCGGGCTACGCGTTCCTCCGGTTCGAATACCCCGAACAGTTCCAGATGGTCAAATATACCCGCGGCGTCAAGCGCGTCGTCGGCAACGACGCCGGCCCGACCCCGATCCCCGAAGAGACCGTCGAAGGCATCCGGACCCGGGAGCGCGACGGCCTCGTCGTCTTCGAGAGGTACGGTCAGGAGCCGGCCGTCGGCGACGAGATCGAGGTCGTCGAGGGCCCGCTCAAGGGTCTGAAAGGCGTCTTCCGCAAAGAGATCGGCGACAGCGAGCGGGTGATGATCCTTCTGAACTACGTCTCCTACCAGGGCTTGCTGCTCATCGAAAAAGATAAGCTGAAGAAAGCCTAGAATCCCTCTCTTCGGCTTTGCTCGGGATATCGCCCCCTGCCCCCGCGCCCCGGGAACCTTGTAGCTGGTTCCCCCCGCCTCCGGCGGGCCCCCCTTCCTTTACGGGGGCCTCGGGTCGACATCCCTCGCCGCCTCACGAGGGATTCCAAGGAATGCGGCTGGATTTACTTGAGGGCCTTAAGGGCGTCGAGGAACGGCTGCTTGAGGCTCGACGACGAGAAATAAACGACCCCGTCGCCCTTGAGTGCCTTGGTGATCCGCATCTCCTCGAGCATGCCTTCGGGCGTGTTCTGGTTGTGGGACGTGCCGATGCCGATCCCGGGGCAGACGAGCGTGTGCCCTCTTGCCGTAGCCGACGGCTTCTCGGGTCAGCTTCTCGTAGAGCTTGACGTCGTTCGTGTAGAGCATGGGATTGAGCATGTCGACGAGACCCTCGCGGGCCCAGCCGGCCCAATCCTGGCCGATGGCCACCCGGGCGTTGACGGCGTCCGGGAACACGGCGGCGCTGATCTTGACCTTCCGGCCCGTCTCCTTGAGCGCGGTCCGGAGCTCGCGGACGAAGACGGTGACGCGGTCGGTGTTCCAGCGCAGCCAGACGTTCCAGGCCGGATTGCCGGTGTCCCGGGCCTTGACCGCGGCCATGTCGATCCCCGTGTCCTCCTTGAAAAGGCGGAGGGTCTCCGCGTCGAAGCTGAAGAAGGGCTCGGTCGGCTCGCAGGGATAGCGGATGTAATCGAGGTGGACCCAGCCGACTTCATACTTCCGGACGACTTCGAGCATGAGGCTGATCTCGTATTCCCGGACGGCCGGCAGGGCCGGGTTGACCGCGCCGACCATTTCGCCCTTCGGGCTCCGGATGAGCCACTCCGGATGCTGGCGGACTTGGCCGAGGATGGCCGCTTCGGGGAAGACGCAGAACCAGGGCTGGACGTCCATCCGGCGCTTCTTCGCCTCGTCCAGGAAGACGGCGAAAAAGTCCCAGTTCCAGGCGGGGGCCGGGACCCCGATCTCGCTCGAGCAGTAGACATGCCCCGAAGTGTCCTTGACCAGCATGATCAGGGTATTGATGCCGGCCCGGGCGTATTCGTCGAGGGTCACCCTCATCTTCTCGACGGCGGCGGCCTTGTCCGGCCCGAAGAAGCCGGGATGCATCCAGACGCCGCTGACGGGCATGTCCAGGGACGCTCCGGCAGCGCCTCCGATGAACAGGCGGGCGTCACGGTCAGGACCAGAAGCATGAGAAGAAAGGACAGGACGGAGAGCGCTCGGATCTTCATCGGGGGCCTCCTTGCTCAGCCCTTGGACTTGCCGTACCCGCCGCCGCCGGGTGTCTCGACGCGGAGGACGTCGCCGGGTCCGAGCTTGACGTTGACCTTGCCGCCCAAGGTCCGCGTCCGGCCGCGGGAATCGACCGAGTTACGGCCCGAAGCGGCCGGGTCTGCCGCCGCGGGCGCCGTAGGGGGCGAAGCGCCTCCGTTCGGAGATGACCGTCAGGTCCACCGGGACCCGGAACTCGTATTCCCGGACGATGCCTTCCCCGCCCGGATTGGCCCCGCGGCCGCCCGAGCCTTTCCGGAGGCCGTAGGACCGGATCTTCAGCGGCAGGTAGTTCTCGAGGGCCTCGATGGGCGTATTGAGCGAGTTGGTCATGTGGGTGTGGACGCCGCTGAGGCCGGGGGCCGCCGCGCCCCCGCCCATGCCGCCGCCGATCGTCTCGTAGTAGGCGAAATGGCGCTTCCGAACCGGATCATAGCCGCCGAAAGCGACGTTGTTCATCGTGCCCTGGCTGGCCGCGGGGATGCGCTCCGGCATCGCCTTGGCCAGGGCGCCGAGCAGAACGTCGACGATGCGCTGCGAGGTCTCGACGTTGCCGCCGGCGCAGGCGGCCGGGAAGTCGGCGTTCACGATCGAGGCCTTGGGCGCGAGGATCGAAAGCGGTCGCATCAGTCCCGTGTTGAAGGGGATGTCCTCCTCGACCAGGCAGCGGAAGACGTAGAGCACGGCCGAGCAGGTGATGGCGAAGTTGGCGTTGACCCCCCCGGTCGTCTGAGGCGCGGAACCGGCGAAATCGACGACCGCCCGGTCGCCGCGGACCGAGATCCGGACCGCGATGCGGATGGGGCGATCGGAGATCCCGTCGTCGTCGAGATGGTCCTCGAACGCATATTCGCCGTCGGGGATGTCGCGCAGCGTCCGGCGCAGGAATTCCTCGGAGTAATCCTGGATGAGCCCGGCGTAGAGGCGGACCTTTCCGGTGCCGAAGCGGCCCACCGCCTCTTCGATCCTCGTCCGGCCGATGTCGTTGGCCGCGACCTGGGCCAGGAGGTCGCCGCGCCGCTCGTCGGGCGTGCGGACGTTGGCCAGGATAAGGTCGAAGACGTCCCGGTTCAGGCGGCCTCGGGAGTAAAGCTTGAGAGGCGGGATGATCAGGCCCTCCTGGAAGAGCTCGGTCGCGAGCGGCATGGAGCCCGGCGTCATGCCGCCCACGTCCGAATGGTGGGCCCGGTTGGCCACGATGAACTCGAGCTTTCCGCCGAGGAAGACGGGCGAGATGCAGGTGATGTCGGGCAGGTGGGTCCCGCCCCGGTAAGGATCGTTGAGGATGACGAGATCGCCCTTCTCGAACGTGACGGCCCGGAGCGCCGCCTGGACCGAGAGGGGCATGGCCCCGAGGTGGACCGGGATATGCGAGCCCTGGGCCAGCGTTTCGCCGGCCCGGTTGAAGAGGGCGCAGGAGAAGTCCTTGCGCTCCTTGATGTTGGGAGAAAGCGCCGTCCGGCCGAGCACCGCGGCCATTTCTTCGGAAATGGCGACGAAGACGTTCTTGAAGAGCTCGAGCTCGATGGGGTCGACTGTCTTCATGAACGTCCCGCCTTGCGAATAATGAGATTGAGCCAGGGATCGACGCGGCTCTCGTAGCCGGGCGGCAGGAAGGTCGTGGATTCCGGGTCGATGAGCAGGGCCGGCCCATGAACGGTATTCCCGTGGTGAAGCCGGGACCTGTCGTAGACCGCGCCCTCACGCACGGTCCGGCCGGTGTGGATCTTCTGCTTTTTGACGAGCGCCTTCGGATCGAGCCGGGCCGCCCGCGGCTCGCGGACGAGCGGGAGCTTCGGGGTGACGGCCACGGCCTTGATCCGGACGTTGACGATCTCGACCGGCCGGCGGTCGTGGCGGTAGGAATAGAGCTGCTGATGGCGGCGGTGGAAGGTCTCGAGGAAGGACTGGCCGAGCGAACGCGACGTCCGGTAGGGGACGTCGATCTCGTAGGACTGGCCGAGGTAGCGGCAGTCGAGCGAGCGCTCCAGGACGACGTCCCTGAGGGCGAAGCCGTCCTCGAGCATGTCCCGGCGGCTCTTCTCTTCCAGGGCGCGGAATTCCGCTTCGAGCCGGGCCGGCGTGACCTGGGCATCCGTCTTCATGAGGGATCTCGTGTAGTCCTTGACCGGGTCGGACATCAGCAGGCCGAAGGCCGAGAGGACGCCGGCATTGCGGGGCGCCAGGACCGTCGGCATGCCCAAGTGGGCGGCCATCTCGACGGCATGCATGCCGCCCGCCCCGCCGAAAGAGAGCAGGGCAAAGGCGCGCGGATCGATGCCGCGCTCGACGGAGATGACCCGGATGGCCTTCTCCATATTGGCGTTGGCGATGGCCACGATGCCGAGCGCCGTTTCCGTGGCCGTTTTGCCGATCGTCCGGGCCAGCTTCGAAACGGCGGCCAGGCTCCGGTCCGGATGGATCTTCATGCGTCCGCCCAGGAAGAAATCCGGATCGAGGCGGCCCAAGCACAGGTTCGCGTCGGTCACCGCCGGGAGGTCGCCCTGGCCGTAGCAGGCCGGGCCCGGATCGGCGCCGGCGCTCTGGGGGCCGACGCGGAGCGAGCCGCCACGGTCGGTATAGGCGATGGAACCGCCGCCGGCCCCGACCGAGTGGATGTCGATGATGGGCAGTCGGACGGGGAAGTCGCCGACCCGGCTCTCGTGGGTTCTCCGGATGCCGCCCTCGATGAGCGAGACGTCGGTCGACGTGCCGCCCATGTCGAAGCTGACGACGTTGGGGAAGCCGGCCGCTCCGGCCAGAGCGCGGGCCCCGACGACGCCGCCGGCCGGACCGGAGAGGGCCGTGCGGATGGGCTCGACGCGGGCCCGGGCCGGGGAGAGGTAACCCTCGTTCGACTGCATGATGCGCAGGTCGGCCCCGCCCATGCGGCGGTCGAGCTCGCCGAGGTAGCGGTCCATGACCGGCATGAGATAGGCGTTGACCGCGGCGGTCGTGGTCCGCTCGAACTCGCGATACTCGGGAAGCAGACGGCTGGAGATGGTGAACAGAAGGCCCGACCGTTCCAGCTCCCGCGCGACGACCTCTTCGTTGGCCGGATTGGCATAGGAATGGAGGAGGCAGACGGCGACGGCCTCCGCGCCCGACGGCCTGATCTTCTTGATGAGCTGGCGAACCTCCGTTACCCTGACGGGCTTCTCGATCTCGCCCGAAGCGAGCGTCCTCTCGTGGAGCCCGAACCGGCGTTCGGCCGGGATGAGCTCGAACCGGCTTTCGGGCTGGAGGGAGTACAGGTTCCGCCGCGTCTGCCGGCCGATGGCCAGGACGTCCTCGAATCCCGCCGTGGTGATCAGGGCGATGCGCCCGCCTTTATGCTGGAGCAGCGCGTTGGTGGCCACGGTCGTGCCGTGGACGACGAAGACGGAAGGGGAGTCCTTCAAGAGGTCGCCGACGCCCTCGAAGATGGCCAGCGACGGGTCTTTCGGAGTTGAGAGGACCTTCCGGTTGAAGAACCGGCCGTCCCGCCAGATGACGAAGTCGGTGAACGTCCCGCCGGTATCCACCCCGACGCGGACGGTGGCGGGCTTCCTGGTGCGCTCCGGCAACTTCACCTTCAGTGGCAGGTGCTGCAGGATCCGGAAGAGCAGCTCGAGCAACTCGACGACGAGGCCTTGAGGCGGCTGGAGCCGCCGCCGATGCCGAAGCACGGAGATCATCTTCTGGACGTCAGCCGACCCGCATTCGGCGCAGACGACGTCCTTCTCTTTTCCCACGGTCACGAGGCACTCGAACCTCTTGCCGCACTTCTTGCACTTGTATTCATAGAGGGGCATGTCCTTTTATTTTACTTGATTCATCGGCCCTGGTCTATATTTGCGGACAACCGCCTGGCGGCAAGAGGCCGCGAGAGAGGAGCCGAGGAGAACATTGGAGCGAGCATAAGCGGTGATTTAGCCGATTCGGAGACTGATGAGGGACGTTTCCCTGGAAACCGCCAAAACGTGTTTGAGCGAGGCTTAGCGCAAGCCGAGCGAGTTGTTTTGGCGCCGAGTCAGACGAACGAATCGGCGTGAAGAATCACCGCAGCGAACGGAAATGATCTCCGAGGATCCCAAGCGGCCGGTGCGGCGATTATTTGACCAGGGCGATGGCCTCGATCTCCACCTTGACGTCGCGCGGCAGGCGGGCCACCTGCACGGCCGCCCGGGCCGGATTGGGCGCCTTGAAGAACTCGGCGTAGACCGCGTTCATCTTGGCGAAATCGTTCATGTCCTGGAGGAAGACCGTGCACTTGACGGCCTCGTCGAGGGACGATCCGGCCGCCTCGAGGACGGCCGAAACGTTCTTGAGGACCTGGCGGGTCTGGTCCTCGATCGAGCCGGTGTTGAGCTCGCCCGTGGCCGGATCGATGGGGATCTGGCCCGAGCAGAAGACGAATCCGTTGGCGATGATGCCCTGGGAATAGGGGCCGATGGCCTTGGGGGCCTTGTCGGTCACGACCTGCTTTTTCATGATCTTGCTCCCTCCGATGGCGGCGAAGGCCCGCGAGGCGAAGGCGCCCGCGGCACCGACGACGACCAGGAATTTTCTGCGGTTCATCTGACGAAAACCGGAAAGGTCCCCATTCTTTTTCAGGACGACAGGCCGTCCAGGGCCGCCGTCAGGAACGTCCAGAACTTCTCCACCGAGCCGATGTGGACGTGCTCTTCGGGCGAGTGCGGATTGCGCATGGTCGGGCCGAACGAGATCATTTCCATGCCCGGAAACTTTTCGCCGATGATGCCGCACTCAAGGCCGGCGTGGACGGCCACGACCTCGGCCTCCTTGGCGAAAGTCTTTGCGTAGAGCTCCTTCAGCTTCTTGAGCAGAGAGGATTCGAGATCGGGCATCCAGCCGGGATAGCCGTTCTTGAGCTCGGCTTTGGCGCCGGCCAGGGCGCAGACGGACTTGATGATGTCGCGCGTCGCCTCGAGGGCCGAGGCGACCGAGCTGCGCGAGCTGCAGAGGACCTCGAAGGCCGCCTTGCCTGTCTTGACGATGGCCAGGTTGGTCGAGGTTTCGGTCAGTCCGGCGATCTCGGGGTGCATGGCGATGACCCCGTGGGGGATGGCCAGAAGGAAGTCGATCAGAGTGCGCTGGCAATCCTGGGTCAGGGCGAAGTCCTTGCCCGCCACCGCCTCGAGCGCGTAGGCCGCGCCGGGCTCGACCGCCTTGTATTCGATCTTGATCTTGTCGAAGGCCTTCTTGAGGGACGTGGTCATGGTCCGGACCTGGACGGGCGGACAGGCGATAAGGGCCACGGCTTCGCGCGGGATGGCGTTGTGCTTGCTGCCGCCCTCGACGCTGATGACCTCGAATTTGGCCAGGGTCTGGGCCTGACCGAGCATACGGGCCAGGAGCTTGATGGCGTTGCCGCGGCCCTGGTTGATGTCGAGCCCGGAATGGCCGCCGCGGAAGCCGTGGACGTGAAGCTTATAGAGGTTCTTCGAGGCCGTTTTCTTCCGCTCGAGCGGCAGGACCAGGGTCGAATCGGCCCCGCCGGCGCAGCCGATGGTGAACGTCCCCTCGTCCTCGCTGTCGAGGTTGAGGAGCATCTTGCCCGTTGAGGAAGCCCTTCTGGATCTTGTTGGCCCCGTCGAGGCCGGTCTCCTCCTCGACCGTGAAGAGAAACTCGAGCGGGCCGTGGATGAGCGCCTTGTCCTCCATGACGGCCAGGCAGGCGGCCAGGCCGATGCCGTTGTCGGCCCCGAGCGTCGTGCCCTGGGCGTAGACCCACTCGCCCTTGATCTCCGCCTGGATCGGGTCCTTGCAGAAGTCGTGGACCTTGTCGGAGTTCTTTTCACACACCATGTCGAGATGTCCCTGGAGGATGGCGCCCACGGCGCCCTCGCGGCCGGAGGTGGCGGGCTTGCTGACCAGGACGTTCCCGACCCGGTCGCGCTTGCCGGGCAGGCCCAACGAAGCGGCCACCGAGAGGACGTAGTCCCCGAGGGCCTTTTCGCTGCCCGAACAATGAGGAATGGTCAGGATCTTGGCGAAATGCTTCCAGAGAAGCTTGGGGTTGAGATCGTTGAGAGGCGAAGCCATGTGGTTCTCCTTTTGGATTCGTTGAAGAGACACGCATGATGACATAAATAACCGGTGGATTCAAGCCGGTCCGGCGGGTATAATCGGGGGCGATGAGAGTCTTTGCCTGCGTCCTCCTGGCCGTTCTCCTGGCCGGCGCCTCGGCCGGCGCCGCGCCTGGGCCCGGACGTCCTCTCCGGATCCTAACCACGGTCTTTCCCCTTCGGGAATTCGCCTCGGCCGTGGCCGGCGAAAGGGGAAAGGCCGACCTTCTTCTTCCGCCCGGGGCGGGGGTCCACACCTGGCAGCCCCGACCCGGCGACATCACCCGCCTGGCCGAATGCGACCTTCTCTTGTTCATCGGCGCCGGGCTGGAGCCCTGGCTCCCGGATATGCTCAAGGCCTTTCCGCCGGGGCGGGTCCGGACCTTCGAGGCCGCCTCCGGCCTGGCCGTGGCCGCCGCCCCTCACGAGGGTGAGGACGAGGACAACGGCGCTGAGCAAGCCCACGGCGCCCTCGACCCGCACGTCTGGCTCGATTTCGAGCGCGATGTCGAGATCGTCGGCCGTATCGCCGAGGAGTTGGCGCGGCTCGATCCCGGCGGCCGTCCGATCTTCACGGCCAACGCCGAGGCGCTGGCCGGCCGGCTGAGGAAGCTCGACGCCGCCTTCCGCGACGGACTGGCCGGCTGCCGCGGCCGGGATCTCGTCCTGGCCGGCCACGGGGCCTTCGGCTATCTGGCCCGCCGCTACGGCCTTGTCCAGACGGCCCTCTACGGGCTCAGCCCGGACGCTCAGCCGAAGCCGAAGGACCTGATGAAGGCCGTCGACTTCTGCCGCGCCAAAGGCCTCAAAACCGTCTTCTTCGAGAATTCCGTTCCGCCGGACCTCTCGAAGACGCTGGCCCGGGAGATCGGCGGCCGCGTCATCGTCCTGCATGCCGGTCACAACTTGACCCGCGAGCAGCAGGAGACCGGCGTCGGCTTCTTCGAGCTCATGGAGGAGGACCTGGCCCATCTCAGGGAGGGCCTGGGCTGCCGGTGAGACCATGAGCCTCGTCGTCCTCCGCCGCGTTTCCTTCTCTTATGACGGCACCCCCGTCCTCGTCGATATCGATTTCACTATCGAGGAGGGCGATTTCCTGGCCATCATCGGGCCCAACGGATCGGGCAAGACGACCCTGGTCAAGCTCGTTCTCGGACTGCTTCGCCCCGCGTCGGGCGAGGTCGAGATCTTCGGCCGCCCGCCCTCCGCCTTCACCGATCGGCGCAAGGTCGGCTACGTGCCCCAGAAAGCGACGCACATCGACCCGTTCTTCCCCGCTTCCGTGGAGGAGGTGGTCGGCATGGCCCTTCTGTCCGGGTCCCGGCCGGGCGGCCGTTCGGGCCGGGAAGCCCGGGCCCGGGTGCACCGCGCCCTCGGCGAGGTCGGGATGGCCGAGTTCGCCAAGGGCCCCGTCGGCCAGCTCTCCGGCGGCCAGCAGCAGCGCGTCTTCATCGCCCGGGCCCTGGTCACATCGCCGCGCATTTTGTTCCTCGACGAGCCGACGACCGGGGTCGACGCCGAAACGCAGGAGTCCTTCTACGAGATGCTCCACCGCCTGAACCGGAGCGAGGGGCTGACGATCGTCCTGGTCACGCACGACATCGGCATCGTCAACAAGCACGTCAACCGGGTCGCCTGCCTGAACCAGCGGCTCGTGTATCACGGCGATCACGAAGGCTTCTGCCGTTCGGAGGCCTTCCGGGAGATGATCGCCCACGGGAACCATCTCATCGCCCACGAGCACTGACGCGGCCATGCAAGCGCTCCTCGCCTACGGCTTTCTCCAGCGGGCCTTCGTGGCCGGGCTGTTCATCGCCGTGGCCTGTGCGGTCCTGGGGGTCTTCCTCGTTCTGCGCAAGGACGCCATGATCGGACACGGCCTGTCCCATATCGCCTTCGCCGGCGTCGCGCTCGGGCTCTTTCTGAACGTCCTGCCCCTTGCGGCGGCCCTCATCGTCGCCGTCGGGGCCGCTCTGGCCGTCGTCAAGCTCAAAGGCCGGGCCGGCCTCCACGGCGACACGGCCATCGGCATCTTCAGCAGCCTGGGCCTGGCCTTGGGCGTCCTTTTGGCCTCCCTGGCCCGAAGCTTCAACGTCGAGCTGATGTCCTACCTGTTCGGGGACATCCTGGCCATCGAGCCCCTCGAGGTCGCATTGGCTGTCGGATTGGCCGCAGCCGTCCTCGTGGCCGTCCGGCTGAACTACGACAAGCTCCTGTTCATGACCTTCGACCGGGAGTCGGCCCGCGCCGCGGGCATCAAGGTCGGCCGCCTGGACACCCTGCTGATGGTGTTGACGGCGGTCACGATCGTCCTGGGGATGAAGGTGGTCGGGATCCTGCTCGTGGCCGCGCTGATCGTCATCCCCGCGGCGGCCGGGCTGCAGGTCGCCTCGAGCTTCCGCGCGGCCATTGTCGCGTCAGCCGCCGTGGCCGTCACCGCCGCGGCCGGCGGATTGGGGCTGTCGCTCGCCCTCAACATCCCCGCTTCGGCGGCGATCGTCGTCCTCTGCTTCCTGGCCTTCGTCATCCTCTTCTTGGTGAAGAAGGGCCGGGGCGTGCCGCCGGCCGCGGCCTAGCCCGCTTTGGGCCCGGCCAGGGCCTTGGCGACGATCCCGCGGACGGCCTGGCCTTCCTTGTCGAGCGCCTTCTTGAAACCGGCGGCCTGGCGCCTGACCCGGTCCGAGAATTTCGCGTCCCTGATCCCTTGGAGGTTGATGAGGACGTTGTCGTAGGCCCCTTCGCCGGCCGCCTGACCCGCCAGGCCGGCGACGCCGGCGTCGCTGACCGAATTCCTGTTCCCTTTGGCCGCGGCGGTCCTGGCCAGGCGGACGGTTTCGACCGCCATCTCGAGGACGCCAAGGGGCACGAGGGTCGCTTCCTTGTTGGCCTCTTCGACGGCCCGGTCCTTCTCGGCGGCCTGTTCCGGGGTCGTCTTGGGCAGACGGAACGCCTCCATGACCTTGTTGAAGGCCCTGGTGTCCGTATCGACGGCCTCGAGCAGCCGGTCCTTGAGCGCCTGGGCCCGGACGGCCGCGGCGATCATTTCGTCGTGGACCGCCTCGTATCCTTTCTTGCCGACGGTCAGGTTGGCCACCATGGCCGCCAGGCCCGCGGACAGGGCCCCGCACAGGGCCGCGACGCTCCCGCCGCCAGGGGCGGGGGAATCCATGGACAACTCGTCGGCGAAGCCGCGGAGGGTCATCCCGGCCAGCGCCGGTCCGGGTTCACGGACCTGGTATTCGATGATCTTCTTCTCCGGCTCGAACGGAACGACGTCGCTGAGGCCGAGGGACCGGACGGCCATCCGGATAAGCTCCGCCTCCGGGACGCCCGGGCTCTTGCCCTGCTTCTCGAGATAGTAGCGTCCGGTCATGAGCAGGGCTTCCTTGGGGATGAGGCCGACCAGCTCGCTGCCGGTCACTCGCAAGCCGAGCTTCCCGGCCAGACGGACCGCTTCGTCGAAGACGACGTGGATGGGCGTCACCTTGTAGTTGGTGAAGTTGACCGAGATCTGGGCGACGCCGTAGTCCTCGACGTACCACCCGACCGACTTGACCTCCTTGAACTTGCCCGGCACCTTGACCGTGTTGCCCCGGGCGTCCTTGACGATGGCGCCGGCCTTGTCGCGCTTGGCCCGGCCGCTCTCGCGCAGGCTCAGGGCGATCTCGTGGGCCAGCTTGCGGTCGCGCGTGTTGAGATTGAAGTTGTAGGCGATGAGGAACTCCCGGGCGCCGACGATGGTCGCCCCGGACTTGGGATTGAAGACGGGCTTTCCGAAGTCGGGCGCCCAGCGCGGGTCCTTGAGCTTTTCGGTCAGACCTTCGTACTCGCCGGCCCGGACCGTGGCCAGGTTCCGGCGCTCGGGCTTGCGGGCGGCGGCCTCATAGAGATAGACGGGGATGCCCAGCTCGTCGGCGACCCTCCGGCCGAGCTCGGCGGCCAGGCGGACGCAGTCCTCCATGGTCACCCCGGAGACCGGCACGAATGGGCAGACGTCGGTCGCGCCCATGCGGCTGTGGGCGCCTTGATGGGCGCGCATATCGATGACCTCGGAGGCCTTGGCGACGGCCCGGAAGGCGGCTTCCTTGACCGTCTCCGGCTCGCCGATGAAGGTCACGACGGTCCGGTTCGTCGAAGCGCCCGGGTCGACGTCGAGGAGCTTGATGCCGGGCACGGCCTCGATCTCCCGGGTAATGGCCAGGATCTTGTCCCGGTCGCGGCCTTCGCTGAAATTCGGAACGCATTCGACGAGCTTCATCGGCCTTCTCCTTGTTTGCGGGTGGCGGACTTGAGCTGACCGGAGGCGTCGTAGACCTCGACCGATTCCAAGCCTCCGAGGTAGGGACCGACCCATTCGGGCCGGCCGACGACGATCACGACGGGCCGGGCCGACAGGTACTTCCGGGCCGTCTCTCCGACCATTTCGGCGTTGACCTGCTTGATCGCCTCCGTCCCCCCGTCCCACTGGGCCTGGCCGAGGCTGAGAGCGACGTAGCGGGCCATCCATTCGGCGAATCCCTCCCCGGACTCGAAGCGCATGGGCAGGCTGCCGATGAGGTAGGACTTGGCCTCCTCGACTTCGAACGGCGGGGGAGGACCGCCGGCCAGGCCGCCGATCACGCGCTCCGTTTCCCGGACGGCCGGGACGATCGCTTCGGGCCGGACCTGGGCCCGGGCCCAATAGACCCCGCACGACCGGAAGACCTCCATCTCGCTGAACGCGAAGGTGGCCAAACCCTTGGTCTCCCGGAGGCTCATGAACAGGCGGCTCCCGGTCGTCCCGCCCAGGATCTGCTTGAGGACGAGGAACGGGAAGAAGTCGGGGGCGGACGACGCCATGATCACGTTGCCGGCGAAGATCGTGGCGGCCCCGGCTTCGGGGGCCTCGACGTAACAGATCCGCTCGCGGTCGTTGACGGCGGGCGGCAGCGGCGGCGTTTGCGCCGGCGCCGAGCCGCTCCAGGCCGCGAAGTGACTGGCGATCTTCTGGGCGATGGCCGGCCCGTCGACGTCCCCCGAGACGAGGACGGCGGCGTTAGCCGGCCGGTAGAACCGGTCATAGAAGTCGGCGACGTCGCGGGGCATGATGAACTTGATGACGTCCTCGTTGTGGGTGGCCAGCCGGTAAGGATGCTTTTCGAAGAGAACGGCGAGCAGCTGCCGCCAGCCGAGGACCTCGGGGTCCTTCTTGCTTTCGTAGAGCTCCCAAAAGGCCGCCCGGCGGACGGCGCCGAGCTCGCGCTCGCCGAAGGTCGCTTCGAGCGTGATGAGGCGGAGGACGTAGACGGCCCGGTCGAGGTATTCCGCGAGGACGTCCATGGACAGGACCGTGTAATCCATGAAGACGGAAGCCTTGAACTCGGCCCCGAGGGCTTCGATCATGTTCTCGATGTAGTCGGCCGAGAGCTGTCGGGTGCCCCTGCCGATCATGCGGGCCGTCAGGGCGGCCAGCCCGGGCCGTTCGGGCGGCGAGTCGGCTTCGCCGGCCCGGATGACGAGCTGAAGCGTGACCACCGGCGAGCCCGGGCGCCGGGCCGTGGCCACGGTCAGGCCGTTGGACAGGACCGTCGTCTCGACCGCGGGCAGCTTGAGCTCCAAGCGCTGGGCGTCCGGTAGGGGCGGTGTCCGGCGGAACCGCTCCTGGGCGCCGGCCGGCCCGGCCAGGACGAGCCCGAGGGCGGCGGCCAGCCAGAGACAGACTTCCGGCACGGCCGCGCGGGCCCTGACGACGCGGTGTCTCATTGGGGCCCGAACCTTAGGACGACCCGGTTCTGAGGGATGAAGTAGCGGCTGACGAAGGAGGTCAAGGCCTGGGGCGTAACGCCCAGGACGCCGTTGAGCTCTCCGTCGAGCGCGGCGAGGCCCTTGCCGGAGGACCAGGCATCGACGAGATAGCGGGCCCGGCCCAGGTTCGTCGACAGGCGCTCGAGGTAATCCACCTTGTATCGCCGCCGGGCCCGGCCGAGCTCCTCGGGAGAGACGGTGTTCGTCTTGAGCCGGTCGATCTCCGAGAGGATGGCCTTCTCGGACCGCGCGACCATGACCGCGTTCGTGGCCAGGCAAAAGAGCTTCAGCGTGGCGACGCTCAGGCGCTCGTCGAGCGCCCCGGTCAGGTAACGGGCGGTCAGGTCCCGCTTGAGGAGTCGGCTGCGCAGCCGCGAGGTCTCGCCTTCGAGGAGGATGTATTCCAGGATGCGCAGGCAGTCCGCTTCACCCCGCTGGAGAGGGAAGAAGCGGAAGCCCATCTGGAAGCCGGCGCTTCCGGCCGGGATCCGGACGTCCCGGACGACCGCATCGTTCTCCCGCTTGAACGCCGGCCGGGGCGGGGTGGGGCTGTCGAATCCCGGCGGGATGGAGTCGAAATACCTGGCCACGAGCTCCCGGGTCCGGGAGGTATCGATGTTGCCGACGATGCAGAGGACGGCATTGTTCGGGACATAATAGGTGCGGTGGAACTCCAGGATCTCGGTCTCGGTCAGGCCGTCCATCCGGAGCCCGTCGCCGATGAGGGGGTGGCCGTAGAGATCGTCGGGGAAGAGCAGCGTGTCGAACAGGGCGAAGGTCGAGAGATAGGGGTCGGACTGCACCCGGGCCCGGTGTTCGGAGATCAGCTCCGCCCGCGTCCTCAAGATGGCCGCCGGGGTGATGGCCAGCGATTTCATCCGGTCGGACTCGAGCCACAGGGCCAAGGCCAGCTGGTTCGAGGGCAGCGTTTCGTAGAACAGAGCCTTGTCCGGAGTGGTCGTCGCGTTGAGCTCGCCGCCGATCTTCTGGATGAAGGCGATGTGCTGGAGAGGGCTGATGTTCTCGGACCCCTGGAACATCAGGTTCTCCAGGAGATAGGCCAGACCCTCCTGGCCCGGCCTCTCCCGCAGGGTCCCGGCGCTGTAGCCGACGGCCACCGTCACGAGGGGTAGCCGGTCGTCCGCGGACAGGACGACGCGGAGGCCGTTCCTCAGCCGGTACTCCTGGAATGAAAAAGGCAGGGAGGCCGGGGTGACGGTGTCCAACTGGCCGGCCGCAGGGGCGGCCGGGACGGCGAGAAGGGCCAGAGCGATGAATATCCGCGCCGTTCTTTGCATATCTCTTGAGGAAGTCTCGGTGCCCGACAACAATTTAGAATAACACAAAGGCCGGCCGTTGAAAACCCCTCTGGAATGTGCTATTTTGGGCCGGAATCGTGCCGGAGGACCGGCCGCAAGGGAGAGCGCCATGGATCACGACATCAAGGACCCGGGGCTGGCCGCCAAGGGACGTTTGAGGATGGAATGGGCGGCCCGGTCCATGCCCGTCCTGGAAAAGATCAAGAAGACCTTCGCCAAGGACAGGCCGCTCGCCGGCGTGCGGATCGCCGCCTGCCTCCACGTGACCTCGGAAACGGCCAACCTCATGGAGGCCCTCAAGCTCGGCGGGGCGGATGTCCGGCTTTGCGCCTCGAATCCGCTCAGCACCCAGGACGATATCCCGGCCGCTCTGGTCAAGTACCATAAGATCCCCGTCTTCGCCATTAAAGGAGAGGACCACGAGACCTATTACCGCCACATCCTGCAGGCCCTGGACCGCCGGCCTTCGGTCACCATGGACGACGGGGCCGACCTCGTCTCGGTGACCCATTCCAAGAGGAAGGACCTCCTGCCGGGGATCCTGGCCGGCACCGAGGAGACGACGACGGGCGTGATCCGGCTGAAGAGCATGGCCAAGGACGGCATCCTGCGCTACCCCATCGTCGCCGTCAACGACGCCCAGACCAAGCACCTGTTCGACAACCGTTACGGCACGGGCCAGAGCACGCTCGACGGCATCCTCCGGGCCACGAATGTCCTCTTGGCCGGGCTCAAGTTCGTCGTCGCCGGCTACGGCATGTGCGGCAAGGGCGTGGCCATGCGGGCCCGGGGGGCCGGCGCCCATGTCATCGTCACCGAGATCAATCCCATCCGGGCCATCGAGGCCATCATGGACGGCTACGAGGTCATGCCCATGGCCGAGGCCGCGCCGTTCGGCGATATCTTTCTGACCGTCACCGGCAACAAGGCCGTCATCCGCAAGGAGCACTTCCGGCGCATGAAGGACGGCGCCATCGTCGCCAACGCCGGGCATTTCAACGTCGAGATCGACATCCCGGCCCTCGAATCCCTGTCCCGCGGCAAACGGCGCGTCCGCGATTTCGTGGACGAGTACGCGTTCCGCGATGGGCGGCGGATCAACCTGCTGGGGGAGGGGCGGCTCATCAACCTGGCCGCCGCCGAAGGGCATCCGGCCATGGTCATGGACATGAGCTTCGCCAACCAGGCCCTGAGCGTGCGCTGGCTTCTCGGGCAGGCCAAGGGCCTGCCCAAGTCCGTCTTTCCGGTGCCGCTGGAGATCGATGAGGAGATCGCGGCCTTGAAGCTCGACTCGATGGGCACGGCCGTCGATCGGCTGACGCCGTCACAGAAGAGGTACCTGGCCGATTGGCGGGAAGGCACCTGAGCGGAAGCCCCGCGGACCGGCCGCGTCAGCGCTCGCCGATCAGCCTCAGGTAGCGGGCGATCGTGTCCCGCGTTTCCGCGTCCGTCACCTTGCCCTGGATCTTGAGGAAGATCTCCTTGGACCGGGCGTAATCTTCGTTCTTGAAATAGGCCACGGCCAGGTTGTAGTTGAAGTTGAGATCCTCGGGGACGACCTTGACGGCGGCCTCGTACGAAGCCACGGCCTCGCCGATGACGCCCTTCTTCTCGTAGATGAGGCCCCGGAGGTTGAGGGCCATGGCCAGGCGGGGCTTGATTTGGAGGGACTTCTGGACGTTGTCGAGCGCTTCGTCCAGCCGCCCCTGGAGCACGTAGAGCCGGCCCAGGTTGAAATAGGGCAGCTCCCGATTCGTGTAGGCCAGGTCGGCCAGGGCTTTCTGGAACTCCTTCTCGGCCTTGTCGAGCTGGTTCATCTCCTGGTAGACCGTACCCAGGTTGTTGTGGGCCTCGCTGAACTGGGGATTGACCTGCAGGCACTTCTCGTACGACTTGGCGGCCTCGTCCAGGCGGCCCTTCATGGAATGGGCCAGGCCGAGGGCGTTCCAGGCCAGGTAGTACTTCGGGTCGAGGGTGACGGCATTGAGGAAGAACTTCGCCGCGTTCTCGACGTCGTTCTGATTGAGGTAATACAACCCCATGTTGTACTGGTACTTGGGATCCTTCTGCTGCTTTTGCTGGGCTTTGTTCTGCGACGAGGCACAGAAGGCCAGAGCTTGCGCAGATCGTCAGGACGGCTAGGATTTTGGCTCGCATCCCGTTCCTCCTTGAATCGGTGTCCCCGGACGTCATTCCGCCTTGAGCGCCCTGGTCATCAGCTCCTCCACGGCTTTCCGGGGCGGCTTGCCGCGGTAGAGCACCTGGTAGATCTGTTCGGAGATGGGCATCTCCACGCCGAGGGCCCGGGAGATCCGGCGGGCGGCCACGGTCGTATGGATGCCCTCGGCGACCATCTTCATCCCGACCAGGATCTCGCGGAGAGTCCGGCCGCGGCCGAGCTCGTGGCCGACGCGGTGGTTGCGGCTGAGCTCGCCGGTGCAGGTCAGGATGAGGTCGCCGATGCCGGCCAGCCCGTAGAAGGTCTCCTTGCGGGCGCCCAGGGCGAGCCCGAGGTTGGTGATCTCGACGAGGCCGCGGGTGATGAGCGCCGCTCGCGTGTTCAAACCGAACTTCATGGAGTCGGCGATACCGGCCGCGATGGCGACGACATTCTTCAGCGCCCCCGCCACCTCGACGCCCGTCACGTCGGTCGAAGTGTAGGCCCGGACGGCCACGCTGGAGATGAGGTGTTGGACCTCCCGGGCCGCGGCCGGGTCGCGCGAGGCGACGACCAGGGCCGTGGGGTTGCCGGCGGCGACCTCCTTGGCGAAGCTGGGTCCGGACAGGACGGCCACGTGGGGCCGGACGTGAGGCCGGAAGACCTCCTCCATGACCTGGCTCATGCGCATCAAGGTCCGCTTATCGAACCCTTTGGTCAAGCTGACGACGATCTGGTCCCGGCGCAGGACCGGGGCCACTCGCGCGTAGACGGCCCGGCAGAATTGGGAGGGGACAGCGATGAAGACGACGTCGGCGGCTGTCGCCGACTCCCGCAGGTCGTCGGTGAAGCGCACGGTCTCGGGAAAGACGAAGCCGGGCAGGAACACCGGGTTCTCCCGGGTCGCCGCGGCCTGGGTGATGATCTCCTGTTCGCGGATCCACAGGATGGTCGGCAGGCCAATCGACCCGAGATATCTGGCGAACGCCGAACCCCAGCTCCCGCCGCCGATGACCGAGGTGTTCATGACGCCCTCTCCCCGAGCTTGCGTTCCGCGCCCCGGACGAGACGGGCGATGTTCCCGCGGTGCTGAAAGACGACCAGGACCGAGATGGCCAGGGCGATGCCCGCCACGGCCGGTGGGCCGCCCGCGAGGAAGACGATCACGGGAATGGCCAGCGAGGCCAGGATCGAGGCGAGCGACACGAATCGCGTCAAACCGACCACGATGAGGAACAGGCCCAGGCCGCCGAGGAGCGGCGCCCAGGCGATGGCGGCATAGGCGCCGAGCGAGGTGGCCACTCCCTTTCCGCCGCGGAAGCCGATGGCGAACGGAAAGCAGTGGCCCGCGACGGCCAGGAGCCCGCACAGCGCGGCGAACACGGGGTCGTCGAACCACCGGGAGGCCAGGTAAACCGGCAGGAAACCCTTAAGGACATCGAACAGGGCGACCGGCAGTGCGATCTTCCAGCCCTTGACCCGCAGGACATTGGTCGCCCCGGTGCTGCCGCTGCCGAATTTACGGACGTCGCGATTCCCGGACAGCCTGACGAGCAGGTAGCCGGTCGGGATGGACCCGAGGAGATAGGAAATAACGGCGACGACGATCTTCATGCTAGACCAGCCTCATAAGCGATCCTGTATTCGGCCCCCTCGGGACGGAGGAGACTCTCGAAAAGGGCGAGCTTTCGGACGGTCATGGCGCCGAAAACGTCGCCGCGGTGTTTGTCCAATTCGGCCATCGCCCGGGCCAGGCCCTCCGGTCCCTTGACCCGGCCCAGGGTCAGGTGGGGCGTGAAGGCCCGTTTCTCGCGTTCAAATCCGTCGGCTTCGAGCGCCGCGTCGAGGTCTTGCTGCAGCGCGAGCAGCCGGGGCTCCGCGGCGACCCCGGCCCAGAGGACGCGAGGCTCCCGATCGGCCGGGAACGCGCCCGTGCCCTCGAGGCGGAGGGGGAGGGGGGCATGACGACGGCCGACATCGTCCATGATCCCCCGGATCCCGTGCGCCCGGCTCTCCTCGATCGGACCGAGGAACTTGAGCGTCAGGTGCATGCCGCCGACGCCGACCCAGCGGACATCGGCCCGGGTGGCCTTGAGGCCGCGAACGAGTGCGTCGATAGCGGACTTGATCCCACGGTCGAGGTCGATGGCGATGAAGGCTCTCACGCAGCTCTCCTCACGTCCTATTATAGAGCCTTTCCCGTCCGGGCGATAAGCGTTTTCCTCGTGATGTCGAGAGCCTTCTGCGCTGATTGGAACTTGACTTGGGTCCGCCCGCCGAAGAACAGATGACGTTCGACGACCGTCCCGCGGGCCCGGGCGAGCGCCAGATAGACGAGACCGACAGGCTTGCGGGCGGTCCCGCCGCCGGGGCCGGCGACGCCCGTGACGGCCAGGCCCAGGTCGGCCCCGGACGTCCTGCGGATGCCGAGGGCCATGGCCCGGGCGACGGGGGCGCTGACCGCGCCGTGCCGGTCGATGAGGGCGGCAGGAACGCCCAACCGCCGGATCTTGGCCCGGTTGCCGTACACGACGGCGGACTCCAGGAAATAATCCGAGCTGCCCGGGACGTCGGTCAGCCTGTGGCCGATGAGCCCGCCGGTGCACGACTCGGCGCAGGCGATGGTCAGGCGCCGGGACCTGAGGAGCGCTCCGACGACCTCCTCGAGGCCCTCGCCGCGGCGCGAATAGATCCACGGCCCGAGCGCCCGGACGATCGACGCCTCGAGTTCATCGAGCCGGGCTTCCGCCGAGTCCCGGGGACCGCGGCCGGTGTAGGTCAGGTGGATGGCGAGATCGCCCGGGCTGGCCAAGGTCGTGACCGTCACGCCGGAGGGCACCTCCGCGTAGACGGGCTTGAGCCGCGTCTCCATGGCCGATTCGCCCAGCCCGGTGAGCCGGATGATGCGCCGGGCGCTCAAGCCGCGGCCGAGGCCGGCCAGCCGGGGCAGGACGCCGTTCTCGAACATGGGCAGGATCTCGCGCGGGGGCCCGGGGAGGAGCGCGATACGGCTTCGCTTCGCCTCGAGCCATTGGCCCGGGGCCGTGCCGTTGGGATTGTCCAGGACCTCGGCCCCGTCGATGACGTAACACTGCTTGAGGTTCGAGGCGGACATGGGCAGGCCGCGGCGCCTGAACCTCTCGCGGATGCGGGCCCGGATGGCCGCGCGGAAAACGAGCTTTCGGTTCAGGACCTTGGCCAGCGTCTCGCGGGTCCGGTCGTCCTCGGTCGGGCCGAGCCCCCCCATGCACAAGACGAGGTCGGCGCGGCCGATGGCCGTTCGCAGGACACGGGCGAGATCGGCCTCGTCGTCGCCGACGATGGTCTTGAACGAGACGGCGATCCCCAGCTCGTTGAGGCCGGCCGTGAGAGGAAGAGAGTTCGTGTCCCGGAAGTCGGGCGTCAGCAGCTCCGCGCCGACGGCGATGATCTCGGCCTTCATGATCCTCCGGAGCTCAGACGACGAGCAGGGCCAACCGTGTCAAGGCCGCCGCGGCGAGTCCCGCGCCGACGTCGTCGGCCATGATGCCCCAGCCGCCGGTAAGCCTCTCCAGCCTGCGGATGGGCCACGGCTTGATGATATCAAAAAAGCGGAACAGGGCGAAGGCGAGGCCGGCCGGGACCCAGCCGGGCGGCAAGAACGCCAGGGCGATGAGCTGGCCGCAGACCTCGTCGATGACGACGCGGCCGGGGTCGGGACGGCCGAGCTCGTCGGCGGCGATCTTCGAGACCGCTACCCCGGCGAAGAAGAGAACGACGACGAGCAGGACGTAGAGAGGTCCGCTCAGGCCCCGCAACAGGAAGACGAAGAGGAGCGTCGTGGCCGCGCTGGCCACGGTGCCCGGGAGGACCGGGGCCAGGCCGAGCCCGAAAAATGTAGCCAGGACTTTCGCCACGGTCTTCATGGCACGAGCCTCCCGGTGAGATCGTAGGGATCGGCCGAGCCGACCTCGACGGGAACGATGGACGAAGGCGGTTCGGCGAGCCCCGGCGGCAGGCTGAAGCGGACGACGCCGTCGACCTCCGGCGCCTGGAAGCGGCTGCGGCCCGTCCAGAGCCCGACGGCCCGCGCGTCCGGCCCTTCGACGAGGACGTCGATCCTCTGCCCGATCCGGCTCCGGTTGTGGGCTTGGGAGATCGCGGCCTGGAGGTCCATGATCTCGCGGCGCCGGTCCTCCTTCTCTTCCGGCCGGACGGTCTCGGCCAGGCCGTAGGACGGCGTCCCTCGTTCCGGCGAATAGGCGAAGACTCCGAGGTGATCGAAGCGGGCCGCCGCGACAAAGCGGCGCAGGGCCGCGAATTCCTTCGGCCCCTCGCCCGGGAAGCCGACGATGAGCGACGTCCGGATGGCCGCGCCCGGGAGCTTCGTCCGGATACGGTCGACGAGGCGCAGGGCCCGGTCCGCGGCCAGCCCGCGCTTCATGAGCCTGAGCAGTCCGGCGTCCGCATGCTGGAAGGGGATATCGAAGTAGCGGCAGAATTTGGGCCCGGCCATGACCTCGAGAAGGGGTCCGTCGATCTCTTCGGGATAGCCGTAGAGGAAGCGGATCCAAGCCAGGCCCCCGACGCGGGCGAGGCGATCCGAGAAGGGCGACAAAGCCGTCGCGGCGGCCCCGGTCGCGTCCGAACCAGGTCGTGTCATGGGAGATGAGGTCGATCTCCCGGACCCCCTGGGCCGCGAGAGCCCGGGCCTCGCGGACGATGGACGCCGCGCTCCGGGAGACGATAGGGCCCTTTGATGAGGGGGATGGCGCAGAAGCCGCAACGGTGGGAGCATCCCTCCGAGACCTTGATGTAGGCCCAGGGGCCGGGGGTGGAGACGAGGCGCGGGGGACCGATCGGAGTAGAGGAACGTCCGGTCGGGCCCGGAGAGCGGCCGTCCTTCGAGGACCGCGGCGATCTCGTCGAAGCTGCGGACGCCGGTCCAGGCGTCGACGCCCGGGGAATTTCGCCCGGAGGCCTTCGCGGTCCCGCTCGACATAGCAGCCGGCGGCGACGATCTTCTTCGCCGGATCGTCCCGCTTGAGACGCAGGACCCGTCGCGAGCGTCGCCTCGGCCTCGTCGCGGGCGGGGCCGATGAAGCCGCAGGTGTTGACGATGATGACGTCCGCGTCCCCGGGCGCGGGGACGAGGCCGTAGCCCGCCTTCTTCAGCGCGCCGAGCATGACTTCGCTGTCGACGAGGTTCTTGGCGCAGCCGAGGCTGATGAGGGCGATCGATCTTCGGGGACCGCCGGACGCCGGAGGGGCGGCGCCGCAGCCGCATCAGGGATAGATCCTGTAAAGGAGGCGCGGGAAGGGAATGGTCTCGCGGATGTGCTTGATGCCGCAGATCCAGGAGACCATGCGCTCGATGCCCATGCCGAAGCCCGAGTGGGGCACGCTGCCGTACTTGCGCAGGTCGAGGTACCATTCGTAGGCTTCGCGCGGCAGCTTGTGCTCCTCGAGGCGCTTCTCGAGGAGCGCCAGGTCGTGGATGCGCTGGCCGCCGCCGATGACCTCGCCGTAGCCCTCCGAGGCCAGGAAGTCGACGCCGAGGACGACGTCGGGATTCTCGGGCGCAGGCTGCATGTAGAAGGCCTTGATGGCCGTGGGGAAGTGCGTCACACAGACCGGCGAGGTGTAGAGCTCGGAGATGATGGTCTCCTCGGGCGCGCCGAAATCGCCGCCCCACTCGATCGTCGAGCCCTTCTCGCGCAGGACCGGGACGGCTTCGTCGTAGGTCAGGCGCGGAAAGGGCTTGCGGATCGCTTCGAGCGGCCTGGGGATCGCGCTCGAGCGTCTCGAGCTCGTGCCGCCGCTTGGTCAGGACCCGCTCCATGATGAACAGGATGAGGTCCTCGCCGAGACCGATGATGTCCTGGAGGGTGGCGAAGGCCACCTCGGGCTCGACCATCCAGAACTCGATGAGGTGGCGGCGGGTCTTCGATTTCTCGGCCCGGAAGGTCGGGCCGAAGCAGTAGACCTTGCCGAAGGCCATGGCCGTGGCCTCGTTGTAGAGCTGGCCGCTCTGGCTGAGGTAGGCTTTCTGGTCGAAGTACTCGGTCTCGAACAGGGTCGTCGTCCCTTCGCAGGCGCTGGGCGTCAGGATGGGGGTGTCCATCAGCCGGAAGCCCCGGCCGTCGAAGAAATCGCGGACGGCCTTGATGACCTCGGCCCGGACGCGCAGCGACGGCGTGCTGCTTCGAGGACCGGAGCCAGAGGTGGCGGTGCTCCATCAGGAACGGGGTGCTGTGCTCTTTGAGCGTGATCGGGTATTCCTGGCCGCGATCTGGACGATCTCGAGCTCGGTCATCGAAAGCTCGAAGCCGCCGGGCGCGCGCTGGTCGGCCCGGACCTGGCCCCGGACGATGAGCGAGGACTCCTGGGTCAGGCGGTCGAACTGCTGGAAGAGGAGGCGAGTCCTTGTCGGCGCTGAAGGCCGTGGCCTGGAGGAGGCCGGTCCCGTCGCGGACGAGCAGGAAGCGGACCTTGCCGGAAGAGCGCTTGTTGTAGACCCAGCCCCGGATCTCGACGTCCTGGCCGTCGTGCGCGGCGATATCTTCGATGTAGACCCAATCCATAATGCGGTCATTATAGGCATAATCATCAATTTGTTCAATGACATCGGCTTCTCTCGTCGGGTCGCTTAGCGGCTCAGAAGCCGATCTCTCCCTCATGGGAAAAGTTTGAAGACGCCGGGCCGTGCGACGGACTCGGCGCCAAAACAGCTCGCTCGGCGCGGAGTGGACTCTGGGGAATGGAACTTCAGGCGCACCGCGGAGCAGCTCGGAGCGGTGCGTCGGGGAAATATCTAATAAGATCGCTTTCTCAAAATATCTCCCAGAATGGCGGCTCCGAGTCACTCCGCCGCCATTCTGGAGCTCCGCTCCGTGGACTTCGCTCCGCGCCGGCCCTCGTCCGCCACGCGCCCCGGCTAAACTTTTCCAAATCGGGTTCGATCAGCTTCTTCGCCGCCGCACTCGCGACCCTCCTGAGAAAGAATTACGAAAGTCAACTGAGACTTGCGGGTGAGCCAAACGGGGCTTTTGGGATATACTGAGGCCACTCATGGCCCAACCGAAGGAATTCGCCCCGGTCAAGTTGATCTGCGGGGTGATCTATAAAGAGGAAGACCTCTACGGCGAGGTCAAACGGCGGCTCGAGGAGGAGTGGGGGAGCGTCGACAGCGAGAGCCCGGCCTTCCCGTTCGATCTCACCGGCTATTACGAGGCTGAGATGGGCCTGGACCTGTCGCGCCGGTTCATGAGCTTCGGGAGCCTGGTCCCGCCGGAGTCCCTGCCCGAGAAAAAGCTCCGGACGATCGGGATCGAAGAGGCCCTGCGCCTGGAGCGCGGGGCGGCCGGCCGGCCGGTCAACATCGATCCGGGATACCTCACCGCTTCGGCCGTGGTCATGGCCACGGCCAAGGATTTCGCCCACCGCATCCCGCTCGGCCGGGGCATCTACGCCCACCTCGAGTTTCTGTTCACGCGGACGGGCGTCCGGACGCTCGATTGGACCTATCCGGACCTGCGCCGCGAGGCGTGCCAGGCGTATTTCCGGTCCGTCCGCGAGCTTTATCTGGTGCGGCCCCGAGGACGGACGGATTGAGGGGCGGGCTCAGCCCTCGGGGTGGAAAGCGGTGATGGCCCGCAGCTTCTTGATGATCTCCGGGAGCTCCCGCAGGACGACGGCGATGTCCTCCTCGGTATTGGACCGGCCGAGCGACATCCGGATCGCGGACCGGGCGATCTCGGGCCGGAGACCGATGGCCTGGAGGACGTGCGAGACCTCCTCGGATTCCTCGCTGCAGGCCGAACCGGTCGAAACGTAGATCTCCTTGGTCGCCAGGGACAGGAGGATGGCCTCGGCCTCGAGACCGGGAAAAGCGAAATTGATGGTGCTCTTGACCCGGTTCTCCGGATGGCCGTTGAACTTCGCCCCGGGGATCCTTTCTTCGATCCCATGCTTGAGGACGGCGGCCAGCTTCTCGATACGCGAGCGCTCCTTGCGGCCCTTCTCCTCGAGGACGCGGACGGCCTCGCCGAAGCCGATGATGCCGGCCGTGTTCTCCGTGCCGGCCCGCAGACCCCGTTCCTGGCGTCCGCCGTGGACGAACGGGCAGATGGAGGCCCCGCGGCGGACGTAGAGGGCGCCGATCCCTTTGGGGCCGTAGATCTTATGGGCCGAGACGGTCAGGAAGTCAACCCCGAGCTTGCGCGCGTCGACGTCGATCTTGCCGAAGCTCTGGACGGCGTCCGTATGGACGGGGATGTCGCGCTCGTGGGCGATCTTGACGATCTCGGCGACCGGCTGAACGGTGCCGATCTCGTTGTTGGCGTGCATGACCGACACGAGCCCCGTCTTCGGGGTCAGGGCCGAGCGGAGATGGTCGAGGCTGACCGTGCCGTAGGAGTCGACGGGCAGATAGGTGACCCTGACGCCGCGTTTCTCCAGGGTCTTGGCCGCCTCGATGACGGCCGGGTGCTCGATCGCGGAGGTGACGAATTCGTTCCGCTCCGGCGCCGCGTCGAATGTCCCGAAAACAGCGAAGTTGTCGGACTCGGTGCCCGAGCCGGTAAAGAAGATCTCGCCCCGGTCGACGCCCAGGGCGGCGGCCACCCGCTCGCGGGCCTCGGTCATGAGCTCCTTGACCCGCCGGCCGATCGGATAGAGAGAGGACGGATTGCCGAAGTGCTCCCGAAGGAACCAGGCCATCTTCTCGGCGACGGCGGGGTCGACCGGTGTCGTGGCGTTGTGGTCGAGGTAGATCATGGCTCTATTCTATCAGAACGGCGGGCAAAAAAAGAGGGACTTTCCCCAAGCGGGGATCGTCCCTCGTGTCGGTCGTGATCAGCCCAGCTTCTCTTTGAGGATACGGACGGCCTCCAGGCCGGCCCTCTGCTGGCCCTCGGCGGCCGCGGCGCCAAGGTGCGGGATCGGGATGACGTTCGGGTGGTCGACGAGCGCGAAGTCCTCGGGCGGCTCCTTGTCAAAGACGTCCAAGGCCGCGGCCCGGACCTTCCCGGCGTTGAGAGCGTCGAGCAGGGCCTTCTCGTCGACGACCCCGCCGCGGGCGACGTTGACGATGATGACGCCGGCCTTGATCCTGGCGAATTCGGCCGCGGCCAGAATGGGCTTGGCCTGCTTGGGGACGTGCAGGGTGATGAGATCGGCCGCCGCCAGGAGATCGTCGAGCGGGACCTGTTTGACGGCCAGGTCGGTCTTGATGGGGATGATGTCGTACGCCACGACGGTCATGCCGAACGCCAGGGCCCTTTTCGCGACCTCCTGCCCGATCCGGCCGAAGCCGATGATGCCCAGCGTCTTGCCGAAGAGCTCCGTGCCCTCGAGCGCCTTCTTGTCCCACTTGTGGGCCTTCATCGACAAAATGGCCTTCCAGTGATTGCGGACGGCCCCGAGCATGAGCCCGAAGGTGTGCTCGGCCACCGTGATCGACGTGGCGGCCGGGCGTGTTGGCGACGAAGATGCCCTTCTCCTTGGCCGCGACCTGGTCGATGTTGTCGAGGCCGATGCCGGCCCGGACGAGAACCTTGAGGTCCCGGCCCGCCTCGATGACGGGGCGGGTGATCTTGGAGGCGCTGCGCACCACGATGGCGCTGTAGCCGGGGACGATCTGGACGAGGTCGGCCTCGCTCATGCCCTTGTTCACGGTCACTTCGAAGCCGGGCACGGCCTTCAGCTGATCGAGGGCCGCCTTGTCCATGCCGTCGGCGATGAGGATCTTGGTCATTGCCAGTTCTCCTTGAGGACGGCCTGGGCCGCCTTGATGCCGGCCCCGGCCTCGAATTTGTAGCCGAGGTCCATGAGCGTCATCTCGAGGGCCGACAGGGCCGTGATGATGTCGAAGCCGCCCATGTAGCCGAGGTGGGCGATGCGGAAGATCTTGCCCTTGTAGGGGTCCTGCCCGCCGGCGATGTAGGCCATGTACTTGTTCTGCATGGTCTTGACCAGCTTGCCGCCCTCGATGCCCTCGGGGACCTTGCAGCAGGTCAGCACGTTGCCCGGCCGCTTGGCCAGCAGCTCGAGGCCGAGGGCCTTGACGCCGGCCCGGGTGGCGTCGGCCAGGATGCGGTGGTGAGCGAAGAAACTGTCCAGGCCCATCTTCTTGATGATGTCCAGGGCATGCTTCTGTTGGACGATCAGGGAAATGCCGGGGGTCCAGGGCGTCGTCTTGTCGGCCAGGTTCTTCTTGGCCTTCTTGAGGTCGAAGTAGAACTTGGGCAGCTTGGCATTGGCGGCGACGGCCCAGGCCTTTTGGCTCAGGGCGATGAAGGCCAGGCCCGGAGGGATCATGAACGATTTCTGGGACCCGGACAGGAAGACGTCGAGCTTCCAGTCGTCCATGGGACAGGGCGTGACGCCGGCGCCGGAGATGCCGTCGACGACGAGGAGAGCCGGGGTCTTGGCCACGACCTCGCCGAAGCCCTGGATGTCGAACATGGCCCCGGAAGAGGTCTCGGACAGGGTGGCGAAGACGGCCTTGCAGTCCGGCATGGCCTTGAGCTCGGCCTCGAGCTCCTCCTTTGAGAGGTCCTTGCCCCACGGGTCGAGGATGATCTCCTTGTAGGCGACCCCGTAGGCCTTGCAGATATTGCCCCAGCGTTCGCCGAACTTGCCGCCGTTGATGGTCAGGACCTTGTCGCCGGGGCTGAGCAGGTTGACCACGGCGGTCTCCATGGCCCCCGTTCCCGAGGACGTCAGGATGTAGGCCTCCTCCTTGGTCCCGAAGACTTGCTTGATGCCTTCGGTGACCTCCATGAAGAGGGCCGAGAACTCAGGCGTCCGGTGATGGAAGATGGGCTCGGCGGCCGCCGAAAGGGCCCGCTCGGGGACCGGTGTGGGGCCGGGGGAGAGAAGATAGTACTTTTTAATCATGCGGTGCTCCTTTATAGAGTTATCAAAGCGATTTCAGCAGCTCCGTCAGGAGGGCCGTCCGTTCCACGAGAGAAGGCAGGAGCAGGTGTTCGTGCCCGGCATGGAGACCGTCCCCGTCGGGTCCGAGGCCGTCGAGCGTCGCGATGCCCAGACCCGCCGCGATCGAAGCGTCCGAGCCCCCGCCCGTCCGGCCGCCCTTGAGGGGGAGTGCCAACCCCGCGGCGATCTCCTGGGCCCGGACGAAGAGCTTGTCGGAAGCCCTGGTCTTTTCGAGCGGCGGGGTCTGGCTCTCGACGGTGACCTTGATCCGGGATCCCTTCAGGACCGGGACGGATTCCCGCAGGATCCGCAAGACCCGGTCACGGTCGGGGGTCTTCCAGAATCGGATGTCCAGCACGGCCCAGGCGCTCTCGGCGACGACGTTGGCCTTCTCGCCTCCGCCGACGAGACCGACGTTGACCGTGGTCTCGCCCGCCCTCAGGCGCTTGAGCCGGACGATCTGGGCCACGAGCTCCTCGATGGCGCTGACCCCTTTCTCCGGCGTCCCGCCGTGGGCCGCCCGGCCCTTGACGTCCATGCGGACGACCAGACGGCCCTTCCGCTCGAGCTTCAGGGCCCCGCCCGGAAGCGCGGGTTCGAGGCAGAGGACGAGCGAGGCCCGGCGGGCCAGCTTGCGGATCATCTCCGTCGCCGCGTCGCTGCCGGTCTCTTCAGCCGAGTTGACGAACACGGTGATCTTCTTCTGGGGCTTGACATTGAGCCCGTGAAGCGCCCGAAGCGAGGCCAGAAGCATGACCAGGCCGGCTTTCATGTCCAGCACGCCCGGCCCGTACAGTTTGTTCCCCTGCACAAAAAACGGCATCTTGGCGATCTGGCCGACCGGCCAGACCGTATCGACGTGGGTCAGGACGAGGATCTCGTCGTCGGCGTCCTTGACCCGGCCCGGCGCGAATTCGGCCACGATCAGGTCGCCGACGTCCTTTTGCGGGTGAACGGTGACCTTGCAGCCGACCTTCTTGAATTCCCGCGCCGCGAAGGCCACGCAGGCGTCGACCGCTTTCTTGTCCTGCGTCGGCGATTCGAGCATCACGATCTGTTTGAGCAGGTGGACGAGTTCGCCCTGACGGGAGCGGAAATAAAGCTGGAAATCCATTCAGCCCTCCACGGATGAATCACTTTATCACAGAGACCGCGGAAAAGCACTGCCATTATCTTGATTTGGCCGAATTTTTCCCATAGAGTAGACGCGTTGAAGCCGCGCCCTGTGATTTCCGGAATGACCAAACGATCGATACTCGCCCTCGGCTTTCTCCTCGCCGCGACGGTGGCCCTCACCGGCGAGATCTTCTATCCTTGGAAGGACACCTTCATCGGGGCGCTGGACGCGGCCGGCTGGCCGGGGCTGGTCATCGCCCCGACGGCGGACGCCGCCTTCGCCTTCGTCGTCCGGGTCGAGCGGGAGGGGGAGGCCGCCGAGGGCGCCGATTTCTATTACCTTGTCTCCCAAGTCGGCGCCCATTCCCCGGACGGGCTTTATGCCCAGATGCGCTTCGACCTGGGTCTGCCGTTCAAGCTCGGCCGCGCGACGCCCATCCTGATGAAGCCCTCGCCACGGCGCCAGGCCCTCACGATCGAATGGTCGCGCCGGGACGAGAAGACCGTCATCGGCCGGATCGTCTACCCCGCCGACGTCCGGATCACCCTCCTGCACTATTTTCCCTGGGGTCTCAAGGGCGAGTACACGCTCCTTGATGACGGCCAGGTCCGGGGCCGCGCCGGCGGCTCCTCGGTCCAGGCCTACCGCATCTGGACGAGCCGGTCCGGCGACCCCGCTCCGGGGCCGCCCGGCGGCCTGGCCTGCACCTACGCTCCGGGCCCGGACCGCCTGCTCGCCTTCGCCGCAGGCGTCGGCGACTCGGACGGCCGCGTGTCCGACCGTCTCTTTCGCTACAGGAACGCCGAGACCATCGGCGCGCTCCTCGACGACGAGGCCCGGGTCTACGAAGAGAAGCGGGTCAAAGCCCGCGGTCTGTACGAGGGGGTTCCCGAGGCCATCACCAACAGCCTGCACTGGAACGTCCTCTATCAGCCGGGCAGCCACCGGCTTTATGCGCCGGCCGGACGGGTCTGGGTCTTTCCCCGGCCGGACGGCGGCCAGGACGATTGGACGCTCTTCTCCGGCGGCGCGTTCCTGACTCCGCTCGGCCTGGCGCTCGAAAGCCAGAAGCTGGCCGGGGACGCCCTCCGGGCCGTCCTCGAGACGCAGTACCCCAACGGCAATATCCCGAACTGGCGCGGCCGCTCGAGCGGGTCGGCCGACCGGTCCCAGCCGCCGGTCGGCGCGTTCGTCGTCCTGAAGCTCTTCGAACGGCTGGGCGACCTCGAGCTGCTGCGGTATGCCTACCCGTACCTCCAGCGCTGGCACGACTTCTGGACGGCGCCGCGTCCGGGCGGCCTGCCCCGCCGCGACGGCAACGACGACGGGCTGCTCGAGTGGGGATCGGACGCGGCCCTGGTCGGCAAGAGCGTCCCGTCCTGGGAAAAGACCGCCTCGGGACGGATGAGGGCCGGCTGGGAATCCGGCCAGGACGACCTGCCGGTCTGGGACGACGTCCCGTTCAACGAAGAGACCGGGACGCTGGCCATGAACTGCGTCGACCTGAACTCGCTCTACGCCCTGGACGCCTGGTGCCTGGCGGAGATCGCCGCGGTGCTCGGCCGCCCGCTTGATATCGAACGGTACCGGGCCCAATACGAGCGGACCAAAGCGCTCATCAACGCCAGGCTCTGGAACGAGAAGGACGGGTTCTATTATGACCGTTTCTGGGACGGACGTTTCTCCGTCCACAAGGCGGCTTCGGCGTTCTTCCCCCTCATCGCCCGGATCCCCGACGAGGCCCGGGCCCAGCGGATGCTCAAGCGCCTCCTCGACCCGAAGCAGTTCTGGGGCGATTTCGTCATTCCCTCGATCTCCCGCGACGACCCGGCCTTCCGGCCCGAGAATCAGCAGTCGTGGCGCGGCGCGGTCCGGCCGGTGGCGAACTACTTCGTCTACCAGGGGCTCAAGGCCTACGGCTTCGACGCCGTCGCTTCCGAGTTCGCCCGCAAGAGCGCCGAGATGTTCCTCCGGAGCTGGCAGAGCTTCGGCCTCTCGCCCGAGGATTTCGATTCCCTCACAGGCGAGGCCGGCGGCGACCGCTACTTCAGCGCCGGCCCCCTGGCCGCCCTGATCGCACTGGAGGAGTATCTCGATTTCACGCCGCAGGAGGGCTTCCGATTCGGCATCCTCAAGCCGGACGCCAAGGGCCGGCTCTCGCGCGTCCTCATCCAGGGCCGGCATTACGAGGTCGAGGTCTCGAACTCGTCCACGGTCCTGCGCGAGGAAGGTCGGACGCTCCTCGGCGTCGACGGCGGCGCCGTCATCCGCCGCTTCCTGTACAACGATTCGGAGGTCTCGTTCGCGTTCAAGAGCCTGGCCCGGCGGGAGGTCCGGCTCCGGTTCCTGAAGAAGGGCAAGTACCAGTTGCTCGTCGACGGCCGGATGGTGGACGTGTTCTCCGGAAGCAGCCGGACCTTCGAGGTCGGCGACGGCGAGCACACGGTCCTCGTCCAGCTGCTCGAGGATCTCGAAAAGGAGAGTCCAACATGACGCATTGCACGAGACGCGATTTTCTGAAGACCGGCGCCGGGGCCGGCGCAGCGGCGTTACTCGCCGGCACGAGGCCGGCGGCGGGTACGGCCGGGAAGGATCTCTTCGCCGCGGCGCCCTCGGCGCCCCGGGTCGTGTCCAGCGGCAACGGCCTCCGGGCCACGGCCAGGGCCATGGAGATCCTGCGGGCCGGCGGAGATCCCCTCGACGCCGTCATCGCCGGGGTCAACATCGTCGAGGACGACCCCGATGATATGTCCGTCGGCTACGGCGGACTGCCCAACGAGGACGGTGTCGTCGAGCTCGATTCGTCGGTCATGTACGGGCCGACGCACCGGGCCGGGGCGGTGGCCGCGCTCAGGAACATCAAGAACCCGTCCCAGGTGGCCCGGCTGGTCATGGAGCGGACGGCCCACGTCCTGCTCGTCGGCGAGGGCGCCTTGAAATTCGCCCGGGCCCACGGCTTCAAGGAGCAGGACCTCCTGACCGAAAAGTCGCGGCAGGCCTGGCTGCGCTGGAAGGAGACCATGTCGGACGTGGACAACTGGTTCCCGCCGAAGGCCGAGAGCCTGCCCGCGGAAATGCGCTCGGTCCTGCAGACCCACGGCACGATCAACTGCATCGCCCTCGACGGCTCCGGCCGTCTGGCCGGCGTGACCACGACCAGCGGCCTGTCCTGGAAGCTGGCCGGACGGGTGGGCGACTCGCCGATCATCGGCGCGGGCCTCTATGTCGACAACGAGATCGGCGCGGCCGGCTCCACGGGCCTTGGAGAAGCCAATCTCCAGACCTGCGCCAGCTTCCGGGTCGTCGACGCCATGGGCCGGGGCCTGAGCCCGGAACAGGCCTGTCTCGAAGCGTGCAAGGCGGTCGCGGCCAAGACCAAGCTCATGCCCCGCCTCTGCGACGACCAGGGCCGCCCCAAGTTCGGGCTCGATTTCTACGCCCTCAACAGGAAGGGCGAATTCGGCGCGGGCGGTCTCTACCAGGGAGGCACGTATGCGGTCCACGACGGCGTCGAGAACAAGCTCCGCCAAGTGGCTTATCTCTTCAAGAACCCGGGGGACGGCCGCTAGGGCTCATTCCCGGACGATGATGACGGGATAGCCTTCGCCCGCCAGGCGCTCGGCCAGCCCCTTGGCCCCGGCTTCGTCGGTCCTGACCCGGACCCGGAAGTACGTGCCGTTCGCCGTCTTGATCTGCGAGACGGCGACGCCGGGATAGGTCTTCTCCAAGCGGCGCATGAGGGTATAGGCGCTCTCCTGGACGGAGAAGGCGCCGACCTGGATCCAGACCGCCGCCGGCCTCTGGCCGGTCAGGCCGGGGGCTTTGAAGCCCCGCAGCACGTCCAGGCGGACGCGGGCCGTGCCGGGGCCGACGATGCCGAGGACCCGGGCCGCCGCGTAGGACAGGTCGATGATCCGCCCTTTGACGAACGGGCCCCGGTCGTTGATGCGGACGACGGCAGAGCGGTCGTTGTCGATGTTCGTGACCATGACGTAGGTCCCGAACGGCAGCGTCTGGTGGGCGGCGGTCATGTCGTTCATGTCGTAGACCTCGCGGCTCGAGGTCTGACGGCCGTGGAACTCCCCTCCGTACCACGATGCGACGCCCGTCTCGACGCCGCCGGCCGTCGGGCGCGGCAGCGAGGAGCAGGCCGTGACGGCCAGGACGACGATGAGCGCCAGGGCGCCGGACGGGCGCCTGCGCCGGACCCGCCCCGGTCTCGCCGGACGCGACCCGCACCCTCGGTCAGGCAAGTTGTTGGGAGAGCCTTTTCTTGAGATAGGTGAACGCCTCGCGCGGTGTCGACACGATGCGGAAGAGCTTGAGATCGTCTGCGCAGATCGCGCCCTTCTCGACCATGGAGTCGAACTTGATCAGGTCCCGCCAGTACTCGCCGCCGTAGAGCACGAGGGCCAGCTCCCTCTTGGAGATCTTGCTCGTCTGAAGAAGGGTCACGATCTCGAAGAACTCGTCAAGGGTGCCGTAGCCTCCGGGGAAGGCGATGACCGCCTTGGCCTTGTACGTCAGCCAGAACTTGCGCATGAAGAAATAATGGAAAGAGAAGGACAGCTCGGGCGTGATGTACGGGTTCGGGGGTTGGGGCTGCGGCAACGAGATGTTCATGCCGATCGTCTCGCCTCCGGCCCGCATCGCGCCCCGGTTGGCCGCCTCCATGATGCCGGGCCCGGCCCCGGTGCAGACGACGAAATCCTTGCCGCTGGGCTTCTTGAGGCCGATGGCCCACTTGGCCAGGAGATAAGCCAGCTCTTCGGCTTCCCAGTAATAGCGGTGGAAGGCCGAATCGGCTTTGGTCGGATCGGCCTTGGCCGATCCGAGGAAGAGGATGGTGCTGTTGATCTTGGCCTTGTCGAGGCGCGTCATCGGACCGAGGTATTCGCTGAGGATGCGCAGGGTCCGGCCCTCCAGGGACTCCAGGAATTCGGGGTCGCGGAACGATTCTTCGGGGCGCTCGGTCTTTTTCATGGTCGGACGGACCTCCTTGGCCGGTCGTCGATCGGATTCTATCAGAATGAAAGCGGATCGCTCAAGGGCGGTTTTGACTTGGCGGGGGGCGTATGTTATCAATAGGCGCGAAAGGACGGTCCGATGGACGACTCGGCGACGATCCTTGCCTCGCTCGAATACCCCGGACGGCTCATCATCATCGGGGCCCCTCCCCGGGGCGGGCACGCGGTGATCATCTACGCCATCACCGGACGCTCGCCCTCGAGCCAGGCCCGGAAGCTGGCCCGACGCGACGGGGGGATCTGGGTCCAGCCGACCGACGAAGAGACCCTGAAACAGGGGAACGTCGATCTCCTCGTCTATCCGGCCGTCCTGTTCGGCCGGAACGGCCTGGCCGTGTCCAATGGACGGCAGACGGCCGACGTGCGCGACCGCCTCGCCTCCGGTCTCGGTCCGGCGGGGGTACTGGCCGCGGCCCTGGCGACCTGGGACTTCGAGCCCGATGCCCCCATCTACACGCCGCGCATCAGCGGCTGTCTTGCCGGCGGGGGCGCCGGGCTGAGCGTGGTCCGGCGGGGGCCTTCGGGCCAGAGCCTGCGGAGCTACTTCGAAGTCGGCCTGCGGGCGGGGGAGGGGAGGCTCGTGTCCACGTACGAGGGCCCGAATGCCGACCCGCTGCCCGTCTTCAGCGGCGAACCCCGCTTCGTCGCCATCCCCGGCGCCACGGCCGCCGAGACTCGCCGAGGAGACCTACCGGAACCTCGGCCCCGGGCCGTCGGGAAAGGATTTCCGCGTCGCCGTCGCCTGCCTGTCCGTCGGGCCCGGACATCCCGAGGAGGCCGACGTCCACATCATCAACCGGCACGAAAGGACCTGATCGCATGAGCAAGCCCGAGCGCACCGCCCGCAGCCAGTACCTGACCAAGGTCCGGGAGGATTTCCCGGATACGCTTCCTTTGGGCGAGGACACGTTCGTCAAGAGATTCCCGATGCGCTACGGCGAGAATCCCGGCTATCCGGCGGCCTTTTATCAGGAGGCCGGCGCCTCCGGACCGAACATGGGCCATTTGGAGATCCTGCAGGAGGGCACGAAGGGCCTGAGCTACATCAACGTCGGGGACATGGACCTCGGGCAGCGCCTGGCTCGCAAGCTCATCCAGGTCTTTCCGGGCCGTCACGCCTGCGTCATCATCAAGCACGAGATGCCGAGCGGCGTCGCCCTGGGCGACGACCCGGTCGGCACATTCGAGAAAGCCTGGAAGTGCGACGCCCTGTCCAACTTCGGCGGCGTCGACGTCTTCAGCTACACCGTCAACGCGCCGCTGGCCCGGCTCCTCGTCGAGAGCCCGCGCAACGTGGAGGTCGTCTACGCCCCCGACTTCCAGCCCGAGGCGCTCGAGGTCCTGGCGACGCGCAAGGTCCTGCGCGTGGTCAAGATGGGCGCGCCGCTCGACACGCCGGCGATCGACAACGGGCTCGAAGTGAAGCGGGTGGCCGGCGGCCTGCTCGTCCAGAAGCGCTTCGATTCGAAGATCGTCTCGGCCGACTCGGTGGACGTCGTCTCGGTGAGGAAGCCTGCGGCCGACGAGGTCCAGGCGGCCCTGTTCACCTGGACGGTGGCCTGTTTCACCAGGTCCAACGCGGTCGTCATCGGGACGGCCGACAAGACCCACGGCATCGGCTCGGGCCAGCGCAGCCGCATCGACTCCGCCGAGGACGCCATCCGGCTGTCCCGCCGCGGCTACGGCCCCGAGGGCTGCGTCCTGGCGTCGGACGCCTTCATGCCTTTCCCCGACGTCGTCGAGCTGGCGGGAAAGCACGGCATCAAGGCCATCATCTACCCGCTGGGATCGGTCAAGGACCAGGAGGTCATCGACAAGGCCAACGAGCTGGGATTGGCCATGATCATCACCCGGAAGCCGGGCGAGCTTGATTCGGAGCGCTGCTTCCTCCATCGGTGAGGACGAGCGTCAGCCGATGGCGCCGCGGCCCCGGACCGGAAGGGCCCCGGCACGTTGAGCCATGAGGAGAAGAGCCGTTCGAAACATCTGCGCCCTGGCCCTCGCCCTGATCGCGGCCGCGTGTTCGCGGCCCGGGCCGGTCGGGTCCGGCGATGTCCGGGCGGCCGTCGAAAAGCTCCGCGAGACCGGCCTGGCGGGCGAGCGGTCCTACGCCATTCTCGAAAGGATCACCTCGGTCGGACCCCGCTTGACGGGCTCGGCCCGGGCCGCGGCGGCCGTCGAGGTCACGCGGCAGATCATGGAGGATCTCGGCTTCGAACGCGTCCACACCGAGCCGGTCGAGGTCGGGCATTGGGTGCGCGGCGACGTCGAGCGGGCCGAGATCGCCGCTCCGCCGGCCGGGACCGCCGTCCCGCTCGCGGTCTGCGCGCTCGGCGGCAGTGTCGGGACCCCGGCCGCAGGCCTCACCGCTCCCGTCATCGAAGTCCGGTCCCTCGACGAGGTCGCTTCCCTCGGGGAGGCGGTCAAGGGCCGGATCGTCTTTTACAACAGGCCCATGGACCGGCGCACGCCGGAGCCGTTCGCCGCCTACGGCGCGGCCGCCGACCAGCGCGTCGCAGGGGCTTCGGCGGCCGCCCGCCAGGGCGCGGTCGCCGTCCTCGTCCGCTCGCTCACGTACAGGACGGACCGCCATCCGCACACGGGCATGCTGCGCTATGATCCCGGCGCTCCCCGCATCCCCGCGGCCGCCGTCAGCACCTCGGACGCCGACCTCCTGAGCGCGCTCATCAAAAAGGAGCCCGAGATCGCGGTGACGCTTCGCCTGGACTGCCGCGACGAGGGCCGGGTCGTCTCGGCCAACGTCGTCGGCGAGCTCACGGGCAGCGAGCGTCCCGACGAGATCGTCCTCCTCGGCGGGCACCTCGACAGCTGGGATCTCGGCACCGGTGCCCACGACGACGCGGCCGGCTGTGCCGCCGCCCTGGAGGCTGTGGCCCTGCTCAAGGACATCGGCGCGCGGCCGCGCCGAACGGTCCGGGCGGTGCTGTTCATGGACGAGGAGTTCGGCGGAACGGGCGGCCGGGCCTATGCCTCTTCGGCGCTGAGGACGGGCGAACGGCACCTCGTCGCCGCCGAATCGGACCGCGGCGGCTTCGTTCCGATCGGCCTGGCCGTCGGAGGCCGGGAGGCCGGGGCCCGCGAGCGGATCGCCGCTTACGCGGACCTGCTCAGGCCGCTCGGCGTATCGTTCATCGTCCCCGGCGGGGGAGGGGTCGACGTCGCCCCGCTCATTCAGGGCGGGGCCATCCCGGCCGCCGTCATGGTCAACGCCCAGCCCTACTTCGACGTCCACCATTCGGCCCTCGATGTCGCGTCGAGCGTCCACCCCCGCGAGCTCGAGCTCCAGGCGGTCATCCTGGCCGCGCTCGCCCATATCCTGGCCCAGGAAGGGATCTGAGTATCCGGGAGAGCCCATGAACGACCTCGTCCTGCTCTTCGCCGTCCACAACCATCAGCCCGTCGGGAACTTTCCTTCGATCTTCAAGTCGGCGTTCGCAAACTGCTACCGGCCGCTCCTCGAAGGATTGGCCGGACACCCGGGCTTCCGCTTCGCCCTGCACTTCTCGGGGCCCCTCTGGGAATATATGGAGAAGAACGAGCGGACCTGCTGGGACCTCGTCCGGGAGCTGGCCGGCCGCGGCCAGGTCGAGCTCCTCAGCGGCGGTTTCTACGAGCCCGTCCTCTCCGTCATTCCCGAAGAGGACCGGATCGGCCAGGTCCGCATGATGAACGATTTCCTGGCCGAGAGCTTCGGGCAGCGGCCGCGAGGCCTGTGGCTGACCGAGCGTGTCTGGGAGCCCGGCCTGCCCAAATCCCTGGCTGCGGCGGGCATCGAGTTCACCCTGCTCGACGAGGAGCACTTCCACTACGCGGGCATCCGCGACCTGGCCACGACCTACATCACCGAGGACGAGGGCCGGAGCCTGCGGATCTTCCCGATCGACAAGACCCTGCGCTATTACATCCCGTTCCATTCCCTCGAGGACATCGAGGTCTATCTCAACCGCGTCCGCGACGGCGGAGGCGCGGCCATCCTCGGCGACGACGGCGAGAAGTTCGGCGTCTGGCCGGGCACGCACAAGTGGGTTTATGAGGACGGCTGGCTCCAGAAGTTCCTGGCCTTCATCGAGGACCGGGGGATCCGGACCATGTCCTTCTCCGAATACCTCGACACCCACCCCCCGGCCGGCCGGGTCTACCTGCCGCCCGCCTCTTACGAGGAGATGATGGAGTGGGTCCTCGAGCCCGACGACCAGGCGGCCCTGCAGAAGCTCAAGGCGGCGGCCGGGCCGGAGGCGCGGCGCTTCCTGCGGGGCGGCTTCTTCCGGGATTTCTTCCGCAAGTACCCGGAGGCCAACCACCTTCACAAGAGGATGCTCATGGTCTCCGCGGCGGTCCGTTCGGCCGGCGGTCCCGGCGAGGCCCTCCGGGATCTCTACAAAGGGCAGTGCAACGATCCTTACTGGCACGGCGTCTTCGGCGGCCTCTATCTGCCTCATCTGCGGGAAGCCGCCTATCACCATCTGCTGGAGGCCGAAAAGAAGACCCCGGACCCGGCCGGCTGGCAGGTCCTCGACTTTGACTGCGACGGCCGCGACGAACTCGTCTTCCGGGACCGGACCTTCGGCCTCCTGGCCAGGCCGGCGGCCGGCGGGACACTGGCCGAGATCGACTATCGGCCCTGGTCCCGCAATCTCACGGACGTTCTCGGCCGCCGTCGCGAGGCCTACCACCGGGCGCCGGACGAGAGCGGGACGGCGGACGAAGGCGCGGGAAAAAGCATCCACGAGCTCGGAAAGAAGCTGCCGCCCGAGGCCGCGGAACTGACGCGCTACGACTGGCACCCGCGCCTCTCGCTCATCGACCACTTCTTCCGCCCCGGGACGACCCTCGAGGAATTCCGCAGGGTCGATTTCCGAGAGCAGGGGGACTTCGTCGGCGGAGCGTTCTCATGCGAGGTCTCCGGCCGGAAGCTCCGGCTGGAACGCCGGGGCGCCGTTTGGGCCGGGGACGAGAAAGTCCCCGTGGCCGTCCGCAAGACGGTCGCGTGCGCCGATGGGATCCTCCATATCGACATCGAGGTCGAGAACCTGTCCAGGCGGCCGTTCGCCATGACCTACGGGTCGGAGTGGAACGTCCTGGCCTTCCCCCACGAGATCGAGCTCCGGGGACCGGAGGGCGCGGCCCTCTACGGAGGGGCCATCCTGTTCGAGCCCGAGGCGGCCGACGCCGTCTGGTCGTTCGCCCTGCGGACGCTCTCCCAATCCGAGGAGGGATTTGATATAATCCACCAAGGGTACTGCCTCTGCCCAGTCTGGTCAGCGATCCTGGCCGGGAACGGAACGAAGCGTCTGTCGGTCATCTTCAAGGAGCGTAATGTCCGGTAAGTCCTTCACGCTGGTCCTCCACAGCCACATCCCGTACGTCTTGGCCCACGGCAGCTGGCCGCACGGGATGGATTGGCTTTATGAGGCCGCCGCGGAGACGTACATGCCCCTCCTCGACGTCTTCGAGCGCCTGGCCGCGGAGGGCATCCCGGCCCGGACGAACGTCAGCTTCACCCCTGTCCTGATGGAGCAGCTCAAGGACCCGGGCTTCATCACGGGATTCGACGAATACCTGAGGATGAAGATCGAGATCGCCCGCCGCGACCGGGACTATTTCGACCGGACCGGCAACACGGCCCTCCGGCCGCTGACCGATTTCTGGGAGGATTGGTACCGCAAGGTCCTCGAGGACTTCCACGGCCGCTGTCACGGCGACATCATCGACGGCTTCCGCTCCCTTCAGGATCGCGGCCAGATCGAGGTCCTCACCTCGGGGGCGACCCACGGCTATTTCCCGCTCCTCTCCCGGGACGAGAGCGTCCGTCAGCAGGTCCGGCAGGGCCGGCACACCTACCGCAGGCATTTCGGCCGCGAGCCCCGCGGCTTTTGGATCCCCGAGTGCGCCTACCGGCCCGGCTATTCCTGGAAGAATCCCCTCGGGGACGATGAGCCGTACGCCCGTCTCGGCGTCGACGAGATCCTGGGGCAGGAAGGGCTGGGCTATTTCTTCGTCGACTCCCACCTCCTCAAGGGAGGTGAAGCCAAGGGCGTCTACATCGACCGTTTCCCCGGGCTGAAGCTCCTCTGGGAAAAGTTCCGCGACGCCTACAAGCCGGCCGAGGAGCTGCCGAACGATGCCTATTCCGCCTACCTGGCCCATCCCTCGCACGTCCCGTTCTTCGCCCGGGACGATGTTTCCGGCTCGCAGGTCTGGAGCCGCCACATGGGCTATCCCGGCGACGGCGGATACCTCGAATTCCACAAGAAGCACTTCCCCGGCGGCATGCGCTACTGGAGGATCACTTCGAGCGACGCCGACCTGGGCCTCAAGAAGCCGTACGATCCGGCCCCGATCCGCGAACGGCTCGAGGGCCACGCCGAGCACTTCGTCTCGGTCCTCGAGGCGACCCTGGCCGGCCGCGCCTCGGGCTCGATCGTGGCCCTCTACGACACCGAGCTCTTCGGCCACTGGTGGTTCGAAGGACCGGAGTGGCTCTACCACGTCATCAAAAAGCTCTCAGGAAGCCCGATCGCGCCGATGACCGCGGCCGGCGTGCTCGATGAGCTCCCGCCCCGAACGGTCATTTCGCTGCCCGAGGGCTCCTGGGGCCAGGGCGGTTTCCACTGGATCTGGCTCAACGATGACACGTCCTGGATCTGGAAAAAGATCTACCGCATCGAGCAGGCCGCCGCCGCGCTCGAGCCCCGCCTGGCCCGCCTGGACCGGCGCCTGCTCAAGCAGTTCTACCGGGAGAAGTTCCTGCTCGAGAGCTCCGATTGGCCATTCCTGATCTCGACCTGGTCGGCCCGCGATTACGCCGAGAACCGGGCCGCCGAGCACTTCGAACGGGCCTTGACCCTGGCCGCCTGGCTCGAGGACGGCGGCGCCCTCGGCCCCGCCGAGGAGGCCCTCCTCCGGACGTTCGAGACCGAAGATCATCTTTTCGAAGAGGTTGTCCTGCCCGATGGAACTGTTATCTAAGAAGACCCTGACCATGGTCCTCTGCGGGGGGAAGGGGGAACGGCTCTACCCGCTGACCCGCGATCGGGCCAAGCCGTCCGTGCCTTTCCTCGGCGCCTACCGCATCATCGACTTCAGCCTGTCCAACGCGCTCAACTCCGGCCTCCGCCGCATCGCCCTGCTCACCCAGTACAAATCGCAATCCCTCGAGCGCCACATCATCAACGGCTGGAACATCTTCCATGCCGAAAGCGGCGATTACATCATCTCCCTCCCGGCCCAGGGCCGGGTCAGCGACCACTGGTACGAAGGCACGGCCGACGCCGTCTTCCAGAACATCTACACCATCCAGCAGGAGAACCCGGAGGCCGTCCTCGTCCTTTCGGGCGACCACGTCTACGACGCCGATTACCGCCGGCTGCTCCTGTTCTTCGGCCAGACCGGGGCCGACGCCCTGATCATGACCCGGACCATCCCGATCGAGGAGGCCTCGCGCTTCGGCGTCATCGGGGTCGACGACGAGCGCCGCATCATCGAGTTCATGGAAAAGCCGAAGAAGCCTTTCGCCGCGCCCTGGGACCCCGGCAAGAGCCTGATCTCCATGGGCGTCTACCTCTTCAAGACCCCCGTCCTGATCAAGGCCCTGCTCAAGGACGCCCGGAACCCCCGCAGCAGCCACGACTTCGGGAAGGACATCATCCCGTCGCTCATCGGCAGCCATCGCGTCTACGCCTTCACCTTCGACGACTATTGGGAGGACATCGGCACGATCGACGCGTACTGGGAGGCCAACATGGCCTTCCTGTCGCCCTCGCCGCCGCTCATCCTGAAGGACCCGGCCTGGCCGATACGGTCCTACAAGCCGCAATACCCGCCGACCTTCATCTCCGGCGCCGACCTGCGCGCGGCGATCGTCGGTCCGGGCTGTACGCTCACCGACTGCTGCATCGTCAACTCGATCATCGCTCCCGGCGTCCGGATCGCCCCAGGGGCCGAGATCATCGACTCTATCCTCTTCGAGAACGTCGAGGTCCGCCGCGGCGCCCGCCTCCGCAAGGTCATCCTGGATAAATCCTCGACGGTCCCGGAGGGCTTCGAGATCGGCTTCGATGCCGACAAGGACGCCCGTGACTTCAAAATAAGCCGGACCGGGATCCGGGTCGCGCCGAAGGGCTGGACCAGCGAATGATCGAAAAGTACAGCATCCTCTCCCCGGAATTCGAGCGCGATGCGCCCCGGGAGCTCATGCTGCTCTCGATCATCTCCCAGAGCTTCTTCCAGCCGTTCTCCCTGGAGGACAATCTCATCGTCATCCTGACGGCCCTGACCTCGGGCTCGGGCGTCGGCTTCAACCGGGCCATGCTCTTCCTCAAGCAGGGCGACCGCATCAAGGGAGAGATGTGGCTCGGGCCCCGCTCGGCCGAGGAGGCCGGGCTCATCTGGGAGGTCCTGTCGACCCCGGGCATCGGTTACGTCGAGATCGTCGAACACAACCGGGCCCTGGTCAGCAAGAACGAGGACACCCTGAGCGCCCGCCTCAAGGGCCTCGTTTACGCGGCCGACGACGAGAGCGCCCTCATCCCGGCCTACGCGGCCTGCCGCAAGGAGATCCTCCTCGTCCGCGAGGCTTCGAACGAGCCCCTCGTCGACCGGCGCTTCCTGAACCTCATCGGCGTCGAGGAGTTCCTCTGCATTCCTCTCCTGGCCCGCGACGATGTCGTGGGCGAGATCATCCTCGACAACGCCATCACCCGCACGCCGATCTCGCCGGCCGACATCAAGCTGGCCGGCGTCTGCGGCCTGATGGCCGGCAACTACATCTACTCATCGAAGCTCCACCTCAAGCTTCTCGACATCGAGAAGATGGCGGCCATGGGCGAGATGGCCATGTTCGTCACGCACCAGCTGCGCAACCCCATCGCCGCCATCGGGGGCTTCACCGACCAGCTGCTCAAGCCGGACGTGCCGGAGGAACGGAGGAACCGCAACCTGACCATCATCCGGGACGAGATCCGCCGGCTCGACGGCATCATCTACCAGATGGGGCACTTCCTCAAGGTCAGCCTGAAGGAACCCGTCTATTTCGACCCCGGGCCGGCCATCGCCGCGGTCCTCGACAGTCCCGAGATCCAGACCAGGGCCCGTGATTACGCCCTGAACATCAAGCTGGAACCCTGCCTGCCCGAGATCATGTGCGATCCGACCTCGTTCGGCGAGGTCCTCCGCAATCTCCTCGCCAACGCCTTCGACGCGACCCCCGCCGGCGGGGCGGTCGGCGTGCGCGGCTACCGCAAGAGCCCGAGCGCGTACGTGCTCTCCGTCCGCGACACCGGCCGGGGCATCACCAACCCCGACAAGGAACAGCTCTTCAAGCCCTTTTTCACGACCAAGGAGAAAGGCATGGGGCTGGGCCTGCCCTTCATCAAGCGGGTCATGGACACGTGCGGCGGCAAGATCGAGGTCCAAAGCCGGGTCGGGAAGGGGGCCGTGTTCAAGTTAATCTTTCTCAGCCGCGAAAGGGAGTTGACGCCATGAAGAAGAAGATCCTGCTCGTCGAGGACGAGAAATCGCTCTGCCTCCTCTATGAAGAGGAGCTGAGCCGCGAAGGGTACGATATCACGGCCGTGACCGACGCCGAGGCCGCCCTGGCCCAGCTGGCCGGGACGACGTTCGACCTGATCATCACCGACATCCGCATGCCGGGCAAGAACGGGATCGAGCTCATCACCCAGATCATGGGCCTGCGCAAGGACATCCCGATCATCATCAACTCGGCCTACCAGAGCTACAAGGAGGACTTCATGACCTGGGCGGCCGACGCCTACGTCGTCAAGTCCGCCTCGCTCGACGAGCTCAAGGCCAAGATCGGGCAGCTGCTGGGGGCATGATGTCGGAACTGAGAAAGGACCTGGTCAGCGGCCGTTGGGTCATCATCGCCACCGAGCGGAGCAAGCGGCCGGACGATTTCCGGCCCCAAGGCCTGATCGCACCGGTCCCCGAGGCCGCCGGCTTCTGCCCGTTCTGCGCGGGCAACGAAGGGAAAACCCCGCCAGAGGTCTTCGCCCTGCGGGCCGCCGGGACCGCCCCGGACTCGCCGGGCTGGACGGTCCGCGTCGTGCCCAACAAGTTCCCGGCCCTCACCCCCGGGCCTCCGCCGCCGCGGGCCACCGAGGGGCTCTACCAGCGGATGGAGGGACGGGGCGTCCACGAAGTCGTCATCGAGAATCCCGACCACGCCCTCGAGCTCGGGGACCTGCCGGTGCCGCACATCCGGGCCGTGCTCGGGGTCTTCCAGCAGAGGATCCGGGCGATCGAGAGGGACCTCCACTACCAATACGTCCAGATCTTCAAGAACAAGGGCAAGGAAGCCGGGGCGTCGCTGAGCCACCCGCACTCGCAGATCGTGGCCACGCCCATCATCCCCAAGCGCGTCAAGGAAGAGATCTACGGCGCCGACCGCCTGTTCCGGACCTTCAAGGAGTGCGGCTTCTGCCGCATCCTGAGGGACGAGGAAGCGGCCGGGACGCGGCTCGTCGCCAGCAACTCCCACTTCACCGCCTTCGCGCCGTACGCATCGCGGTTCCCCTTCGAGATGACCGTCTTTCCGCGGCGGCACTCGGCCTTCTTCACCGACGTCAGGGAGGACGAGCTCACGGCCCTGGGCGAGATCCTCAAGCGGGTCCTGACCCGGCTGAAGGAAACGGTCGGCGATCCGCCCTTCAACATGGTGCTCCACCAGGCGCCCAACCCCTCGCTGTCGCTCAAAGGCTGGCCGGACATCCACCTCAAATCGCACTGGCACCTGGAGATCATCCCTATTCTGACGAAGGTGGCCGGCTTCGAGTGGGGGACGGGTTTCTACATCAATCCGGTCCCTCCCGAGACCGGAGCCCGCTTCCTTCGCGGCGAGACCTGATTCAGGCGGCGGCCAGCTTCTTGTAGAGGGCCAGGTACTCCGCGGCCGAACGCGACCACGAGAAGTCCGCGGCCATCGCGTTCCCGACCAGGGTCCGCCATTCCGCCGGCCGCCTGAAGCCGGCCAGGGCGCGGCCGGCCGCTTCGACGAGGGGCCCGGGCGCGGCCTCGGCGAACTTGAACCCGTTGCCGCTGCCCGTCTTCACATCGAATTCCTGGACGCTGTCGTCGAGCCCGCCGGTGGCCCGGACGACCGGGACGGTGCCGTACTTCATGGCGTACATCTGGGTCAAGCCGCACGGTTCGTAGCGGGAGGGGATGAGGAAGAGATCGCTCCCGGCGTAGATCGTATGGGCGATGCGCTCGTCGAAGGCGATCTTGAGCCCGATCCGCTTCGGATGCTTCTTTTGGGCCGCCAGGAGGAAATCCTGGATCTTCTGCTCCCCCGTGCCCAGGATGACCAGGGTCAGGCCCAGGCCGAGCAAGGCGTCGAGGGCGTCGCAGACGATGTCGAGGCCCTTCTGCCCGGCCAGGCGGGTGACCATGCCGGCGACAGGCAGGTCGGCCGGCGCCGCCAGGCCGAACTCCCGGGCCAGCTCGTCGCGGCAGACCTTCTTGCCGGACAGGTCGGCCGGCGCGAACGTGCGGGGGATGAGCTTGTCGGTGGCCGGGTCCCAATCCCGGTAGTCGACGCCGTTGAGGATGCCGTGGAGCGCGCCGGACCGGGAGCGGAGGAGCCCGTCGAGACCGCAGCCGAAGGCCGGGGTCTGGATCTCGCGGCTGTAACGGGGGCTGACGGTGGTCACGGCCGAGGAATAGAGGATGCCGGCCTTGAGGGCGTTGACCTGGCCGAAGAACTCGAGGTCGTTCATGTTGAAGAGGGACGAGGGCAGTCCGACGGCGCCGAGGACGGCCTTGTCGAACAGGCCCTGGTAGGCCAGGTTATGGATGGTGAAGACCGTCCGCGTCCGGCCGAAAAAGGCGTCGCCGGCGTAGGTGTGGCGGAGATAGGCGATGGCCAGGGCCGCCTGCCAGTCGTGGCCGTGGACGATGTCCGGGGCGAAGCCCATGGCCCGCATGGTCTCCAGGGCGGCCCGGCAGAAGAAGCCGAAGCGTTCCCCGTTGTCCGGATAATCGCCCGCCGGCGTTCCGTAGAGCTGGTCCCGGTCGAAATACTCCGGCCGGTCGATGAAGCATACCGTGACGCCGTCGGCACGATGGGCCAGGACGCGATAGGCGAGTGTCTCGCCGTTCCATTCGAGGGACGCGCTGTCGATGACCGGCACGAGAGGCAGGTTCTTTTTCCTGACCTCCCGGTAGAAGGGCATGAAGACCCGGACGTCCGCGCCCAGGCCGGTAAGGAACTTGGGTAAGGCGCCGGCCACGTCGGCCAGGCCGCCCGTCTTGGCGTAAGGGATGACTTCGGAAGCGAGGAATGCGACTTTCATGGTTTGGCTATTCTAGCATAAGTCCCAAGGGCGGTCACTCGGGCGCCGCGCGGTCTCAGGGATCATCATCGTTCGCTGCGGTGATTTCGGAAGAACACCTTACTAAGATATTTATCAGAATCACGGCCTCGGGTGCTCGGCCGCGATTCTGCAGGTCGCTTCTAAGAATCCGCTTCCCGCCGCTCGAGCTTGCGCTAAGCCTCGCTCAAACACGTTCTTGGCGGTTTCCAGGGAAACTCCCCTCGTCCGTCTCCTGACCGGCTAAATCACCGCTGATGCTCACTCCGACGATCCCTTCGGCCACTTGTCTGGCGCCCTCTTTCGAAGCCCTTGTCAATGGACTTAGCCTAGAATAAGATTGAACGGAAAAGCGGAACATGAAAACGCAGGAGAGCGGGAAGAAGGTCGTGACGGCGGCGGTGGTCGAACGGGACGGGAAGGTCCTGGTCGCCCGGCGCAAAGCCGGGCTCATCGCAGCCGGGCTCTGGGAGTTCCCGGGCGGCAAGCTCGAGGAGGGGGAGGACCCGCGGCAAGGCCTGGAGCGGGAGCTCGAGGAGGAGCTGGGCGTGGGCGCCCGGGCCGGCGAGCTCCTGTGCACAGTCCCGTTCAGCGGCCCGCTCAAGAGCTTCGAGCTCGTCGTCTACCGGACCGAGCTGCTGTCGGACGACTTCCGGATGACGGATCACGACGAGGTCCGCTGGCTCGCGCCGGCGGAGATGGACGAAGGCGTGTTCTCCAAGCCCGACCGGCCCGTCGTCCGGCTGCTGGCCGGTCGCGGCGATCCCGAGGCCGGCCTGAAGACCGAAGGGGAGCCGGAATGAAGGCCGTCGTCCTCAAGCCCGGCCGGGACAAGGCCATCCGCCACCGGCATCACTGGATCTTCTCCGGCGCCGTCCGGGACATGCCCGACTTCGAGGACGGCGCGGTCCTGCCGGTCCGCGGCGCCGACGGCGAGCTTCTCGGCCACGGCTACTTCAACCGCAAAAGCTCGATCACGGGCCGGATGGTCAGCTTCGGCGAAGAGCCGCCCGAAGCGGCCATCCGCCGCAGCCTCGACCGGGCCCTGGCCCTGAGGGACCGGTATTTCGACCCGGCCGTGACCAACGCCAGGCGGCTCATCAACGCCGAGGGCGACGGCCTGCCCGGCCTGGTCGCCGATCTCTACGACGACGTCCTCGTGCTGCAGGTGGCGACCCTCGGCATGGAAAAGCTGAAACCCCTCGTGGTCGACCAGCTTACCGCCGCGCTCCGCCCCCGGGCGGTCTACGAGAGATCGGACCTGCCCGCCCGGCGGGAGGAGGGCCTCGGGGACGTCGAAGCCCTCCTGTCCGGCGAACCGGTCGAAAGGGTGCGCATCCTCGAGGGCGGCATCCCGTTCTGGGTGGTGCTGACGAGCGGCCAGAAGACGGGCTTCTACCTCGACCAGCGCGAATCACGGCGCCTCGTCCGGGAATGCGCGGCCGGACGGCGCGTCCTCAATACGTTCGCGTACACGGGGTCGTTCTCCGTCTGCGCCCTCCTCGGGGGGGCCGTCCGGGCCGATTCGGTCGACAGCTCGGCCCCGGCCATGGCCCTGGCCCGGGAGAATTTCGAGCTGAACGGGCTCCCGGCCGACGCCGGGCTCTTCGTTACGGCGGACGTCTTCGAATTCCTCCGGGAGCCGGCCCTGGACCACGATTTCATCATCCTCGACCCGCCGGCCTTCGCCAAGAAGAGGACCGACGTGGTGGCCGGATGCCGCGGCTACAAGGACATCAACCGGCTGGCCCTGCAGCGGGTCCGGGCGCCTGGCCTCGTGCTGACCTTCTCCTGCTCCCATTTCGTCGACGAGGGCCTCTTCCAGCAGGTCATCTTCCAGGCCGCCCACGAGGCGGGCCGGCGCGTCCGTATCCTTCAGAAGCACCGCCAGGCCTTCGACCATCCCGTCAACATCTATCAGCCCGAGACGGCCTATCTGAAGGGATTCCTCCTGTACGTCGACTGAGCCCGGCCGGAGGCTTGTCACAAAGTCCTTCCCATGGGGCCGAAGAATCCCCTATAATCCCGGACAAGCGGCCCGGCGGCCGCCCGGAGAGGAGATCGGCATGGACCCTCAAGAGGAGCTCCGGAGGCATCTCAAGCCGGCGGCCATGGTCGGGGCGGCCATTTTCGCCAGTCTCGCTCTCTACCTGGCCTTGGTCGAAATCTTCCGCTCCGTCCTCAGACCCTTTCGAGGCTTCGCGGCCGGAATGCCTCTCCAGCCCTTCCGGCTGGCCGCGTTCGGCGCGGCGGCGGCGGTCATCCTGATGATCCTCCTCCTGCGCCCCCGCCTGCTCGGGCGGCGCGGACAGGGGGATGTCCCGGCGGCCCTGGGCCGGCTCCAGAAGTCCTCCATCGTGATCCTGGTCCTCGGAGAGATCCCGGCGATCGTCGGTCTCGGCCTGTTCCTGGCCGGCGGGCACGCCGTCGATTTTTACAAGCTTCTTTTCGCTTCCATCGTCCTGACCTTCATCGATTTCCCCAGGCGGGCCGCCTGGGAGGAGTGGCTGAAGGGTTGAAATCCGTGCCTCCAGGGGGACCATCATGAAGAAGTTCCTCGTGCTCGCCGTCCTGATGTTGGGGGGGGCGCTCGCGCTCCTGCCGGCCCGCTCGATCGCCGGGCAGGCGCCGGCCGCCCCGCCGCGGGCGCGCCCGGCCTGCGTTACGAGATCTGGGTCGAGCTCGACGCGGTCGGCAAGATGCTGACCGGCAAGGAGGAGATCGTCTGGACCAATCCGACCAAGGACGCGGTCCCCGACATGCTCCTCCACCTCTACTGGAACGCGTTCAAGAACGAGGCCAGCGCGTTCATGCGCGAGGCCGCGGCGGAGACGATGTTCGGGGGGGGGCCGGCCCCCGAGGACGGCGAGTGGGGCTGGGTCGACATCACGGACATCCGCCTGGCGGACGGGACCGATCTCAGGCCCACGCTCCAGTTCGTCACCCCGGACGGTCCGGAACACCCCGATGACCAGACCGTGGCCCGGGTCCTGTTCCCCGTCCCCGTTCAGCCGGGGGAGAGCGTCCACCTGAGGATCGAGTTCCGGAGCAAGATCCCCCGGACCGTGGCCCGCTCGGGCTACTACAAGAACTCCTTCTTCATCGGCCAATGGTTCCCCAAGCCCGGCGTCTACGAGGAGGGCCAGGGCTGGAACTGCCACGCCTATCATCAGAACTCGGAGTTCTTCGCCGATTTCGCCGATTTTACCGTCCACATCACCGTGCCGCGGGGATACGTCCTCGGGTCCTCCGGAAGGGCCGTCGGCACGCGGACCGACGAATCGGCCGGCACGACCACGACCACTTACCGCCAGGCCATGGTCCACGACTTCGCCTGGATGACCGATCCCCGCTACCTCAAGATCGAAAGGGATTTCGTCGCCGACCGGGAAGTGACGCCCAGGGAATACGTGGATATGTCCGGGCTCCTCGGGCTTCCCGTCGACGAGATCCGGCTGCCCGACGTCAAGATGATCCTGCTCATCGCCCCCGAACATAAAGGACAGGTCGAGCGGCACTTCCGGGCCCTTCGGGCAGCCCTTAAGTATTACGGCCTCTGGTACGGCCCCTATCCCTACGAGACCGTGACCATGGTCGACCCGCCCTTCCGGACCGGCAGCGGGGGCATGGAATATCCGACCCTGTTCACCGCGGGCACGCGCGTCCTGCCAAGCGCGGCGGAGCTCAATCCCGAGGGTGTCATCGTCCACGAGTTCGGTCACGGCTACTGGTACGGGCTTGCGGCCAACAACGAATTCGAGGCGGCCTGGCTCGACGAGGGCTTCAACACCTATTCGACGGGCCGGGTCCTGGCCCAGGCCTACGGCCCCGGCGCGATGCCGTTCGTCTTCAAAGGCTGGCCGCTCTCGTCAGTCCTCCGGATCCCCAAGACCTTCGACTTCGAGCTCAACCGGGTCGCGGCCATCAACACCGTACGCTACGACCCCGTGACGGCCTGGTCCTGGAGGTTCTACAACCGGGGGAGCTACGCCGCGAACGTCTACATGCGGGCGGCGACCCTGCTCACCACCCTCGAAATGTTCCTGGGCGAGCCGGCCTGGTCGAGGATCATGCGGACCTACCACATGCGCTATCGCTTCCGGCATCCGACCAAGGCGGATTTCATGGGGGTCGTCAACGAGATCGCCGGAAAGGACATGACCTGGTTCTTCGACGAGCTTCTCGACGAGACCCGGGCCTTCGATTACGGCGTGGCCGGACTCACGTCGGTCAAGGTCCCGGCCCGGGTCCGGGGCGTTTTCGACAGGAACGGCGCCCGCGAGGAGTGGACAGAAAAGAAGATCGAGGACCTCGAAGCCGCCGAGGCCAAGGCCCCGGACGAGGGGGAGGTCAAGGCCCTGTACCGGACCACCGTCGTCCTCCGGCGCTTCGGGGAGGCCCGCCTGGCCGGCGACGCTAATGTGGAGGTCCTCATTCGGTTCAAGGACGGGACGACAGATACGAGGACCTGGGACGGCCGGGACCGCTGGGCCCGCCTGGAGATCGTCAAGCCCGTCGAGGTCGAGAGCGCCCAGGTCGATCCTCGAGGCATCTGGCTCATCGACGAGAACCTGGCCAACAACAGCCGGACGACCGACGGGCTGCGGCGCAACGTCGTCAAGCTGATGACCCAGCTCCTGTTCACCATACAGAACGTTCTCCACTTCTTCGGATCGTGGAGCTGAGGGAGGGACCCATGGGCGTCTTTAAAACCATCTTCAGAGGGATAGGGACGACCTTCCGCAAGCCGCGTCTCCTGGTCATCCTCTACGCCGTCAACCTGGTCTTCGCCGGGCTCGTCGCGCTCCCCTTCCTTTTCATCGTCCAGGGTGAGCTCGGTCACTCGCTCTACGGCCTGAACGTCCTGCCGGTCGATCTCAACTGGATCGGGGAGGCCGTCCTCAAATACCAGGCCGTACTGCCCGGACTGGCCGCCGGGGTCGTGGCCGCCGGCGTCGTCTACCTGGTCCTCCACATCTTCCTCAACGGCGGCATCGTCGGCCGCCTGCTCGACAAGGAGGGCCCGGCCAGCCTGGCCGGGTTCGTCGCGGACTGCGGCCGCTACTTCGGACGGTACGTCCGCCTGTTCCTCGTTTCCCTCGTCTTCCTCGTCCTGACGCTGGGAGTGTTCATGAGCCTCGTCTCGGCCCTGTTCAAGCCGCTCGCCGAGGCCGCGCTCACGGAGTGGCTGCCCCTCATCCTGTCGAACCTCCACCTCCTCATCGCCCTGCTCCTGCTCAGCATCGTCCACATGACCGTCGATTACGCCCGCATCGCCGTCGCGGTCGACGGGGAGCGGAAGGTGCTCAAGGCCCTGCGCCATGCCCTGACCTTCCTCAAAACGCGGTTCTTCCGGGCCTGGGCGGTCTATCTGCTGATCGTCGTCCTGACCGTGGCCGGCACGATCGTCTTCCATCTCGTGTTCGGCCGACTGGGCGCCGTCTCCGTCGCCCAGGTCGCCGCCGGCTTGGCCTGCATGCAGATCTACATCGTTTTCCGGATCTGGGTCCGGACGCTCTTCGTCGCCGCCCAGGCGGAATTCTACAAGGCCCACCCCTATTGAGAGGCCCGATGAAGCTGGGATTCCTGGGCGCGGCCCGGCAGGTCACGGGGTCTTCGTACCTCGTCGAGGCCGACGGCCTGCGCTGCCTCGTCGACTGCGGCCTCTATCAGGAGCGGTCCTTCCTCGACCGGAACTGGGACCCGTTCCCGGTCCGGCCCGACGACCTCGATTTCGTCCTCCTCACGCACGCTCACCTCGACCACAGCGGCCTCCTCCCGCGGCTCGTTCACGACGGCTTCTCGGGAACCATCCTGACGACGGCGGCGACGGCGGATCTCGTATCGATCGCCCTCATGGATGCCGCCGCGATCCAGGAGGAGGACGCGGCCTTCAAGCGCCGCCGCCACGCCCGCGAGAGCCGGACCGTGGACCATCCCGTCGTCCCCCTCTACACCACGGAGGATGTCCAGGCGACCATGCCCCTCGTCGAGGAGGTCGACTACGACTCGCCCTTCCGGCTGAGCAGCGCCCTTTCGGTCCGTTTCCGGGACGCGGGCCACATCCTCGGCTCGGCCATGATCGAGCTGACCGTCCGCAGCGACGGCGATACCCGGACGATCGTCTTCTCCGGCGACATCGGCCAATGGGACATGCCTTTCGTCCGCGACCCGTCGCTCTTCGATGCGGCCGACTATATCGTCATGGAATCGACCTACGGCGACCGGGAGCACGAGGACCCGGGCCGGATCGGCGACCTGCTCGCCGGGATCATCCGCGAGACGGCCGCGGCCGGCGGTAACGTCGTCATCCCGACCTTCGCCATCGAGCGGGCCCAGGACCTGATGTTCCACCTCAGCCGCCTCGCCTACGACAAGGCCATCCCGGCCCTGCCCGTGTACCTCGACAGCCCGATGGCCAGGGAAGTGACGCAGGCCTTCGAGCGCCACGACGAGTTCCTCGATGAGGAGGCCCGGCGGCTCTTCGCCGCGGGCCGGAACCCGTTCCGCTTCCCGGGCCTGACCATCGTCCGCACGCCCGATGAATCCAAGGCCATCAACGAATCCCGCGGGCCGGCGGTCATCATGGCCGGCTCCGGCATGGTCACCGGCGGCCGGATCAAGCACCACCTCGCCCTGAACATCAACCGGCCCGAATCGACCATCCTCTTCGTCGGCTATCAGGCCCGCGAGACCCTGGGCCGTCAGATCCTCGAGGGGGCCCGGGAGGTCCGCATCCTCGGGCAGACCCTGCCTGTCCGGGCCCGCGTGACCAAGATCAACGGATTCTCGGCCCATGCCGACCGCAGGGGACTGGATCGTTGGCTGGACGGCTTCAAGAGCCCGCCCCGGCGTCTCTTCGTCACCCACGGGGACGCGGACGTGTCCTCGAAGTTCGCCGAGCGGGTCCGCCAGGAGAGGCGCTGGACGGTGGAGCACCCCGAATACCGCGAGATCTGGGACCTGGACTGAGCCCGCGGCGGTCCGCGCGGGGCCTCCTTCGCGGACCTAGACCTTCGGCAACCGGTCGAGGCCCGAGCCCCGGCCGTAGGCGGCCATGATCCCGTCGAGATCCCGGCGAACGGCGTCCGCGAGGGGCGGCGCGGCATGGGCCGCGATCCGCCGTCGGACATCGGCGTGCGCCTTGTCGACGATGGAGGTCCGGCCGGCCGCCACCCAGGCTTCGTAGGTATCGCGGTCGGCCAGGCCGGGCAGGATGTGCTCCTGCCGGTACCACCGCCTCGTGTGCGGATGGGCCAGGAAGGACATCCCCGGCGAGAATCCCTCGAAGACGCCCAGGGCGATGGGGTCGTCCCGTTGCGCGATCCCTCCCAGCAGGCGGTAGACCATGGCGCAGATCCCGTCGTCGATGACGAGCTTCTCCAGGCACTGGGTGCTCTCGAAGTCGAGCATGCCGGCGCCCGAGATGACGTTGACTCCGGCCAGGGCCCCGATCACGGCGCCCAGGGCCGTCTCGAACCCGGCCTGGGGGTCGTTGACCTTGGCATCGCTGAGACCCATGTAGGCGTGGGCGGGCAGCTTCAGGAACTTGGCGATCTGGGCCACCCCCGCGTCGATCATCATGCCTTCCATGGCGCCCAGGGGCGTCGTGCCCTTGCGCATGTCGAAGCTCGACGGCGATCCGCCGAAAATGACCGGGGCGCCGGGGCCGGCCAGCTGGCAGATGACCAGCCCGGCCAGGTTCTCGGCGACGTGCTGGACGAGCGTCCCGGCCAGGGTGACCGGCGAGGTCGCGCCCGTCATCCCCACGGAGATGAGCTCGGACGGGAGCCCGGCCCGCGCCGCGTCCATGAGGCTCTGGGCGGTCAGGTGGCTCCACTTCAGGGGAGGGGAGGGGCAGGCGTCAAAAACGGCCAGGGGCTTGCGGCGCAGCGCCTCCTCGCCGCCGCGGACGGCGGCCAGAAGGTCTTTCATGGCCCGGAAGCCCTCGACCCGGAAGGTCCCGGTGATGAACGGCTTCTCGGACAGGACCAGACCGAGATAGAGCCGGACCGCGTCGGACGCCCCGGCCGGAACGTCGGACGGGACGAGACCGGTGCTCTGGAAGTGGAAATGGTCGAGGGTCTCGACGAGCTTGATGAACTCGACGACGTCGGCGGTCGACGCCTTGCGCTCGGTCTGGGTGGCGTGGTCGAGCAGGTTGACCGCCGCCGAGCCCGGGTCGAAATGGACCTCGTCGCCTCCGATGACGAAGGCCTTCTCGCCCCGGCGGTCGTAGAGCGTGACCGAGGACGGGGTCGAGGCCAGGCATTTCTCGACCAGGCTCCGGCCGATCCGGGCCCGCTGGGAGCCGGCCTCCACCGCGGCCCCGCCCTCGGCGAGCAGGCGCAGGGCCTCGGGATTCTCGACCAGGACGCCCGGATCTTCGAGGAGCGTCAGCCCCTCGTCGACGATCCTCTCGACGAACGCTTTTTCGAGGAGTTCCAGCTTGGGCCGTTTGGCTTCGAACATCTTCGCTTCCTTTCGCCCCGTCCCGGTCAGGCCAGCCCGGCCAGGGCCTTGGCCGCCTTGACGGCGGCGACGGCGTTCTCGGCGAAGCCGTCCGCGCCGATCTCCTCCGCCCACTTCCGGCTGGCCGGAGCCCCGCCGACGAGGACCTTGTACTTGTCCCGCAGACCCCGCTCCTTGAGGAGCTCGAGGAACCGCCGCTGGTTGGTCATGGTCGTGGTCAGCAGGGCCGACAGGCAGATCAGCCCGGCCCCGGCCGCGTCGGCGGCCTCGATGAACCGCTCCAGCTTGACGTCGACGCCCAGGTCGGTGACCTCGAAGCCGCCGGCCTGGAGCATGGAGGCGACCAGGTTCTTGCCGATGTCGTGGATGTCGCCCTCGACGGTCCCGATGACCACCCGGGCCCCGGCCCGGTTCACGCCCTCGCGGCGGTTGAGCTCGGGATTGAGGACGGCCATGGCCGACTTCATCGCCTCCGCGCTGGTGATGAGCTCGGGCAGGAAATACTCCCCCTGTTCCCAGAGCGCCCCGACCCTCTGGATGCCCGGGACGTAGCCCTGCTCCACGACCTCGAGAAGGTCGAACCCGGACCGCACCGCTTCTTCGGCCAGGGCGCGAGCGGCCTGGCGGTCCCCGGCGACGATGGCTTCGCTCATCTTGGTGTAGATCTCGTTCTTGGTCATGTTGCTCCTCACGGTGGATGGCCCGGGCCATGGCCCGGATATGGGCCGGGTTCGTCCCGCAGCAGCCGCCGACGAAACCGGCCCCGGCGGCGACGATCGTCCGGGACGTACCGGACGTATTCTTCGACGCTCTGGGAATAGCCGAACGTGCCGTCCGGACGTTGGACCGGCTGGCCGGCATTGGCCTGAGCGATGACGGGCAGCGTCGTGGCCGCCCGCAGGGCCCGCACGCAGCCGACCATCTGCTCGCTGGTCAGGGTGCAATTGGCCCCGACCGCGGCGGCCCCGGCCTGCTCGAGCTCCGCGGCCGCCCGGGCGGCGGGGTCGCCCATGATGGTGAAATACCCGCGCGGGTAGACGCCGAAGGTCATGGTCACGAAGACGGGCAGCGGCGAAACGCTCTGGACCCCCCGGAGGGCCGCCAGAGCCTCGCGCAGGTCGTACTGGGTCTCGATGATCAGGACGTCGACCCCGCCTTCGACCAGGGCCCGGGCCTGTTCGGCGTAGGAGGCGGCCAGCTCCGCCTCGGTCGCCGGACCCTGGGGCTCCAGGAACTTCCCGGTCGGTCCCATGCTGCCGGCCACGTAGCGCCCGGCCGGCGCGGCCTCACGGGCCAGCCGGGCCGCGGCCCGGTTCAGGGCGAAGGCCCGGTTCTCGAGGCCGTGGGCGGCCAGCCTGATCGGGGTCCCGCCGAAGCTGTTCGTCGAGACGACGTCGGCACCGGCCTCGAAGTAGGCGGCGTAGACTTCCCGGACGGCGTCAGGATTTTCGGCGTTCCAGAGCTCGGGCGGGATGCCCCGGCCGAGGCCGCGGGCCATCAGCTCGGTCCCGAGGGCGCCGTCGAAGAGGACGGTCCGTCTCCGGACCAGATCGAAGAGGGGGATGATCATCGTGGGCCTTTCGGATAGCCGTCGAATTCGAGGGACTGGACGAACTCGTCCTGGAAATCGGGACGGGTGGCCAGCGACACGTGGGAGACCTTCGCGGCCAGGGTCTCGGCGGCCGCCCGGGCCGGACGGGAGACGAGAAGGAGCCGGGCCCCGGCGAGCGAGGCGTTGCCGACGAAGGCGATCGTCCCGGCCGGGACGTCCGGCAGGAGCCCGATGGCCTGGGCGTTGGCGATATCGAGCGAGCTGCCGAAAGCCCCGGCGACCAGGATCCGGTCAAGGTCTTCGACCTTCAGCCGGAACTCGCGGAGCATGAGCTGGACGCCGCTCCGGACGGCGGCCACGGCCAGCTGGATGTCGCGAATATCCTGCTGGGTCAAGGCCAGCCGGTCGGTCAGCCGCAAGCGCTTCTCCGGCCCGATGATGCGGCCGTCCCGGCCCAGGAGCCCGCGGGCCACGGCCCCGGCCAGGATGTCGATGAGCCCCGTTCCGCAGACGCCCTGGGGCGGCAGATCGTCGACCGTCCGGCACTTGAACCCGTTGTTCCACTCGACCCGGTTGATGGCCCCGGGCAGGGCCAGCATGCCGCAGCTGATGTTCATGCCTTCAAAGGCCGGACCGGCCGCCGTCGACGTCGTCACGAACTCGCCGCCCTTCTTGAGCACGATCTCACCGTTCGTGCCCAGGTCGATGAACAGGCCCGTCCCCGGCCCGGCCGCGAATTCCGAGGCCACGAGACCGGCCGTAACGTCGCCGCCGACGAAGCTCTTGATGTTGGGCGCGATGTAGACCCGGGCCTGGGGATGGAGGGCCAGGCCGATCTCGGAAGCGGCCAGCGGCGGCAGGGTCGAGAAGACGGCGTGGAACGGGGCCAGGGCCATCGAGTCCACGGCGACGCCGCAGAGGATGTGGTTCATGGCCGTGTTCCCGGCGACGACGGCGTCGTAGATCCGATGACGGGGGACGCCGCTCCGCCGGGACATCGTCCCGACCATGTCGTTGATTTGCTGGACGGCGGCGGTCCGCAGGCGCCGGAGGTTGTCGGGATTCTCGAAGGCGAAAGTGATCCGGGACACGACGTCGGCGCCATACGAGGTCTGGGCGTTGATCGCCGAAGCCCGGTCGGCGATCTTGCCGGTCCGCAGGTCGACCAGCTCGGCCGCCACCGTGGTCGTGCCGAGGTCGACGGCCAGGCCGAAGATGTCGCGCCCGGCCTCGTCGGGCTCGATATCGAGGAGCTCGAGGTCGTCGTAGATGACGGCCGAGACGGCCCGGGCGGGGCCGAGGGTCGAACCGCCGAGCTTCGAGAGCGCGGCCAGCGGCAGGATCAGGCCGGGCGATTTGAGCTGGGCCCGGAGCAGATCGGCCGCGGCGGTCGGGACGAAGAGGGAGGGCTTCTCCAGGACGAGCGAAAGCCTCTTGACAGCCGGGTCGACGTAGGCGGCCAAGGGGAGCCCCGTATCGAGGATGGCGACCTTCTCGAGCCGGGAGCCTGGCAGCGTCTCCACGATGACGTCGCTTCGCAGGACGTACAGGCAGGCGAGCCGGTGGTCGGGGCCGAGCCCGCGCGCCTCGAGGAGCGACGCTTCGACGGCGGCAGGGAAGGGGAGGGGGCCGCCGACGATCCGGACCGCGCATTTGCCGCAGACGCCCCTCTCGTGGCAGTACAGGCTCAAAGGAATGCCGGCCCGGACGAGAACGTCGGCCAGGACATCGCCGGACCTGGCCCGGACATTGATCCCGTCGGGAAGGATCTCGACGGTCAGGGACGTCTCGGACATGGGCTCCTTTTCACACTATGCCCCTCATCTTAAACGAAATCACGGTCAGGGAAAATCCCTTTTTATCGGGTCCGGCGCGGCCGGCCCGCGGCGGGACATCCAGATCAGGTAGACGGGAACGCCGGCGGCCAGAAGGCCCGCCCCGATCAGGGAATTGAGGGGGGGCTGGCTGGCGACGATGCTGACGAAGACCGCGAGCGACGCGGCGATGAAGACGACCGGAACGACGGGGTAGCCCCAAGTCCTGTAGGGCCGGGACAGTCCGGGCGCCCGACGCCTCATAACGAAGACGGCCAGACCCGTCGCGGCGAAAAAGAGAAGCAGGGCGAAGACCATATACTCGTAGAGAGACTGGTAAGTACCGGACAAACACAGGACAGCCGACCAGGCCGCCTGTCCCCAGAGGGCCCCTGTCGGCACGCGACTCCGCCGTCCAAGCCGGGCCATGCCCCGGAAGAAATAGCCGTCCCGGGCCATGGCGTAGAACACCCGCGGGCCGAAAAGGAGGTTGGCGTTGAGGCAGCCGAAGATCGAGACCGTAACCAGCGCCGAAAAGAAGACCGCCCAGCCCGAGCCGAATAGGGCCGCCACGGCCCGCTCTCCGATGCGGCCGACGCCCTTGATGCTGCCGTAAGGCAGGGCCAGGAGGTAGACGAAGTTGACGAGGACGTAGATGGCCGTGACCGAGAGGACGCCGAGCGTCAGGCCGCGGGGGATGGTCCTCTCCGGGTCCTTGACCTCCCCGGCCGTGCAGTTGACCGCGTACCAGCCGTCGTAGGTCCAGAAGACCGCGACCAGGGCCAGACCGAAAGGGCCCAGGATGGCCGGGAAGCCGGTTCCCGAGGAAAAGAGAGGGTGGAAATTGGCCCCGCCGGCCTTGGCCCCGAACAGGACTCCCAGACCGATCAGGGCAGCGACGGTCCCCAGGCGTATGACCGTCAGGACGTTTTGGATCGTGGCCCCTGACCTGATCCCGAAGGAATTGACGACGGTCAGGACGACGATCGACCCGGCGGCCACGACCTGGCCGGCCGAGAGGCTGTAGGACAGACCGAAAAGGTCGGCCCGGAAGAGGACCCGGGCAATCGATAGAGCAGGTAGGAACGATCCCAGGAACTCGGCGAAAGCGACCGCAAGGGCGGCCAGGCCTCCGCACATGATGAAGCCGAAAAAGGCCCAGCCGAAGAGAAAAGCCGCGCCGTGGCCGTAGGCTTCGCGGATATAGATGTACTGACCGCCGGCCTCAGGATACATCGCCCCGAGCTCGGCGAACGACAGGGCCCCGCAAAGCGTTATCAAGCCGCCAACCAGCCAGACGGCCAGAAGCCATCCCGGAGAGGGGAGGCCCGCCGCGATGATCCCGGGGGTCATATAGATGCCCGAGCCGACGACGGCCCCGATGGCCAGGAAGGTCGTATCTATGAGACCAAGCCTCCGGAGGAAGCCCGGTTCGGTGCGGTGGTTCTGAGTCATGATCGACTAAGGCCTCATTTTACGCCAAACGCCCGGGCGGTCAATCACAAAGAAAAATCGAATCCCATGAGCTTGGCCAATTTCCCGTAAAAACTGCTATTTTGTTTATTATCTGTTACTTATATAATTTCCGCAACCCTTTTATTTTATGCTGCTTCCATCGGAAGAACAGCTGGCCCGCTGTTCGTTCATCCCGATATCCGAATTATCCAAGAACACCCCGCAGCAAAGACTTCAATGAAGCCATGAGCGAGCAGGGGAGTCGGTCCCGATATCTCGCGCCTTCCGGGCATCGACCCGTGCTGATCTCTCCGGAGCGACCAGGCCCTTCTGGCCCGATGAGATATCGCGATTAGAGCTATGGAACTCAATCATCATGAACTTCCGCCAACAAACCTGACAAGGGACGTCGAGAGGCGTTTTAGAAATTCTCAGTGCGAGCCTTCGCGTATTATATTGGCGAATGTCGGCATGCCGACAATGATCCAGACCGGTGGCACACGACGGGGATGGCCGGATCAAGGCAGCCACCCGGACACGACGTCAGAAGCCCCGGGTCCGTCCTGTTGAGGATTCGTCGACCATTGGATTCACTGAACCTATGTTGTTCATATTCAGTATATTATAAGAATTGTCGGCACGCCGACAGTGGTTCGATACGGACTCATAGACAAATTCAATGCAGCCCTAAGATTGTTCTATTAATCTGTTGCTTTTTGCCCTTCCTTGGACTATAAATTGCTCTTAGGTTGTTCGTCCCGTTCATGGAGAGAACCGCTTGATCATCGCCATCACAAATCAGAAAGGCGGCGTCGGAAAAACCACGACTTCCGTCAACGTCTCCGCGGCCATCGCGCTGATGGGGAAGAAGGTCCTGCTCATCGACATGGACCCCCAGGCCCACAGCACGATCTCGACGGTCGCCAATCCCGAGAAGTACGAGAAATCCCTGTACGACGTCCTTATGAACAAGAGCGAAAAGCTCGAGGACATCATCGTCCGCTCGAATATCCCAGGCCTGGATGTGGCTATCACCAAGATCTCGATGGCCAAGCTCGAGCCCTCGCTGAGCGGCGAGTTCGACGCCCATTTCCGCCTCAAGGACGCTCTCGAGCAGGTCCGCGGCCGGTACCAGTACATCTTCATCGACACGCCCCCGACCCTGGGCCTGATCACCCTCAACGCCCTGGTCGCGGCGAATTACATCCTCATCCCCATCCAGTCTTCCTACCTTTGCCTGGAGGGAACGGACGACCTTCTGGAGACGATAGAGAAAGTCAAGCGGATCGCCAATCCCCATCTCAAGGTCCTAGGCGTTGTCATCACGCTCTATGACAAGAGAACCAATCTGGCCCGGGATGTCGTCGAGCGCATCCATAACGTCTTCGGGGCCAAGCTTTTCAAGACCTATATCTCCAAGAGCGTCAAGCTCGAAGAAAGCCCCGCCTATAAGGAATCCATCTTCACGTATGCGCCTGGATCCAAAGGGGCGGAGCAGTATCGCAAAGTCGCCGAGGAGCTATTGAGCCGTGCAAAAAACTAAGAAATCAGGACTGCCCGTTTCGGTCGCCATGAAACACGACGGACATTTCGTCGATCTCATTTCCGCCCGGTCGCTCGGGCCGCGGATCCGCATGATCCCAATCGATAAGATCGACCCGAATCCCCATCAAGCCCGCTGCGAGCTCGGCAACATCGGAGAGCTCCAGGATTCCATCCGCAGCAAGGGCATCCTGGAGCCCATCCTGGTGAGAGCCAAAGGCAGCCGTTTCGAGATCATCGCCGGGGAACGTCGCTTCCAGGCTTCGCGGAACATCGGCCTCAAGGAGCTGCCGTGCATCGACATGGAGGTCGAGGACAACGAGGCCATGGAGATCGCGCTGATCGAGAATCTCCAGCGCAAGGACCTCGACCTCTTCGAGGAGGCCGACGGATTACAGGCCCTGGCCGATATGCACAGCTACAACCACGAACAGATCTCGGCCAAGATCGGCAAAGCCCGATCGACGATCACCGAGATTCTCTCCATCGCCAAGATCCCGAAGCGGGCCCGGGAGATCATTCACGAGGCCGGTGGTTTCGGCCGATCGACCATCGTCGAGATCGCCAAGCTGAAAACGGACGCGGACATGATCCGGTTCACCCAGGATATCGCGGACCGCCGGCTGACCCGGGAAGATACGCGCGACCTGGCCAAGTTTCTCAAGGGAAAAACCAAGAAGCTCAAATATTACGTCTATAATTTCGTCCCCGAGGATACGGACAGGTTCCGGCTCCGGCTCGAGTTCAAGAAGCAGACGATCTCGAAGCAGGAGATCATCTCCGTATTGGAAGAGATCATCGCTCAGATCCGGAAGAAGGACGAAGCCCCGTCGCTCAAGGGTTAGCCCGAGAAGACCGCCTGTTGGCCTCAGATTCGCGTTGTTCCTGATACCCCCCTTTCGCTTCCCGATGTTAGTTTACATAATAAACGTTATGCGACTCAATATCGCTGGCGCCACCATCCCTTTTATTATCTTTGATATGGAGATCTCCACATCCTGTGGGAATCTCTCCGCCCACAACTTGGGCAACTGTGGATTTTTGCCCGACTTCCGGTCTTCTCTCTCGGCCCAGTTTCTAAGGACCTTAACGACGCGGTCGCCGGATCAGTCAGGTCCTCCCCCTAGCCACTTATTTTCGGCAGGTATTCGACCCATCCGCTGCAGGCGGGACTCCGCCTTAAGAGTGTTTTCTCGCCATAGTCGTGAGAATACCCGCGCCTCGCGCCCCAGAGCTATCCGGGATGGGTATCCCCGGCCCGGCGCTTGTCCGGATCATCCTCCCCCGCCGATTTGAGCAATGGGCGCAAACAAGCTTATGCTTGGGAGCGGACCTAGGCGAACCGCTATTTTCCAGGTATTTATATTAATATCTTATAGATACTGAGTACATAAGACCTAATATGCAGTAAACATTAAAGTTAGATCGCCATCGGCGTGCTTTCCCGCCTCGCGGCCATCCGTCGGACCGCTTGACCCTGGGACGCTTCCGGGCATATCGTTGGGCTGTCCTGGCGAAGATCCTGGCCTTGATCGGAGGCTCCATGAAGAAGATGGTGGCTGAGTTGGTCCTTGGTCTGGCGTTTTGCCAGTCCTATGCGCTCCTGAGGGCGTCTCAGGACGTGCCGCCCCCGCCTGCGCTTTATCTGATGGCGGACATCAAGGTCGAAGTGGCCAAAGTCCCTGATTACGAAGCGGCCCTCAAGTCCCTGATCGCCGCCCTCCACGAGTGCGGATTTCCGGTGGTTTTCAACACCTATGCCACCGACGATAGCCGCTATTACATCGTCTACGGCCTCGAGAGCGGGTACGAAGCCGTCGACGGCCTGCACAAAGCCTGGCGCGACGCGGCCGCGAAGATCGGACCGGCGAAGCTCCCGGCGCTCCAAGCCCGCATCACGGATTGCGAGCTCGAGCGCGTCTTCCGGTTCTGGACGTTCCGGACCGACCTCTCCTTCCTGCCGGTCCCCGAGCGCCTGAAACCGGCCGAGATCGCCTACTACACATGGGACTACGTCTGGCTGGTCCCCGGCAAAGAGGCCGAGTTCGAGGCCCTCAACCGTGAGTGGATGGCGCTCAGCGCCGCCCGCAAAACCCGGGACCCGTTCATGACCTATCAGGGCGGGTACGGCAACGAGGAGCCGGTCTACGTCTGGTTCGAGTACGGCAAGTCCGCCGCGGACTACGCCCTGACCGAAGAGAAGTTCTGGAAGTCCCTGGGCGACGCGGGCGCCGCGCTCTCGAAGCGCACCCGGGCCCTGATCCGAAGGATGGAAACGAAGACCGGGCGCTACCGGCCCGATCTTTCCTATGCCCCCCGGCACTGAAGAGCCCGACCGGGCCCCTCAGACGCGGCGGGACCGCCGCGGACAAGACGGTAACGGCTCGTCCGCAAAGAGGTCCGTCGCCTCCGCCTCGACGCAGTCGGCCGGGTCGCAGCAGGTGTGACAAACGCGCTTGAAAGACCGGTATCTCGTCAGCTGGACTTCCGAAGACTGAAAGCCTGGGCGGACCGCCTCGGTCCTCAGAAGGTCCGTGCTCATGTATTTCTTGTTGTCGTCCGGGAAGACGGTCACGACGACCGCCTCGGGCCCCATTTCATCCTGGATCTTCAATGCCCCCAGGAAATTGGCGCCCGAGGAGATACCCACGCCCAGCCCCAGCTCGCCGGCCAGCTTCTGGGCCATGATGATGGCGTCCCCGTCGTCGACCCCGATGACAGGGGCCATTTCGCTCAATTCGAGGATATCGGGAATGAACTCGTCCGAGATCCCCTGGATGCGGTGCTTCCCGACCTTGTGGCCCGTCGACAGCGTCGGCGAATTCTTCGGCTCCAAGGGGTGGAGACGAATGCCGGGATTCCGCGACTTCAGGAAGCGCCCGGCCCCCATGATGGTTCCCCCGGTCCCCACGCCGGCCACGAACGCGTCCGGCCGCAGCCGGCGGAAGCTCATCTGCCACCAGATCTCGGGTCCTGTCGTCTCAAAGTGGGCTTCGATGTTGTCCTGGTTGGAGAACTGCCGCGGCAGGAACGCCGGGGCGTTGGCCTCCGCCCACGCTTCGGCGAGTTCGATGCTCCCGAGAAAGCCGTTCTCCTCCCGGCTGACGAGACGGACCCTGGCCCCCAGGCTCCGGATGAGGTTCTTGCGCTCCTCGCTCATCCAGTCCGGCATGAAGATGTGCACGGGGTGGCCGAGCGCGCGCCCGATGGCGGCGAAGGAGATGCCCGTGTTGCCGCTCGTGGCCTCGACGATCCAGTCGCCCGGATGCAGCCGGCCCCTTTCGTAGGCCCGGCACAGGATATGGAACGCCATCCGGTCCTTGATGCTGCCTGTGAGGTTGAGGTTTTCAGCTTTGGCGTAAACCGTCCGTGTTTGCCCGTGATACAGACATTCGATCGCCAGAACGGGTGTGTTACCGATCAGGCTGGACAGGCCGCTGGCGCGGGCGAAATGGTCGTCTTGTGTCATCATGGGCATCGAAGCTCCGAAGGACCCAATTCATAGCATAGCTATCGGGTCATGTCAATTTGAGGGATACCGGCTCCGCGCGGCTGTCAATAACTCGAAATCGAGCGGCCTATGGCCGGATCGGTCCCAGCTCCGTCTGCAAAGTCACCGGCCCGAGCAAGCCGGACGGGACCAACGGCGACTGCGCGTTGGTGGGATCATGCGTGCTGAACGTGTAGCGGCCCGCCTTGAACTTATTCCCGCCAAGGAAGCCGGGCGGGCCATCCACCGTGCGGACATCCGCATCGGCGGGCTGCTTGTCGCCGATGAGCCGGTTCGCCCAGCGGTTGACCACTTCGATCTCAAGCGTGTTGTCGCCGGCCTTTATGCGACCTGTAACCTCGACCCGCCACGGCGCGCACCATACCACCCCAAGGTCCCGCCCGTTCAGCTTGACCCGCGCCATGTCGCGGACGACCCCCAGATCCAGATAGGTCCTCCCTACGGGAACCTGTGTCCAGTGGAGTGTTTTCCGATAGCTGGCGATGCCGGAATAGTATCGGATCCCCGTTTCCGGCCGGGTCGTCCAGTCCTGCAAAGCGCTAAAAACGATCTTCTCCGGCCCGCCCCATTTCGGATCGAACGCGACTTCCCAGGCGCCGGAAAGCTCCTGGGCCGTCTTCAGGTCCGCGAAATTCTTTCCCATTTTCGATACCGGCTTCTCGGCCTTCCCGCCGAACACGACGAAGTAGCTCTGGAAAGCGTTGAACTGCATGGGGATGACCGTGAGGCCATCGGCGCGCTCATATTGCGGCAAAGGCCGCTGCTCACCGGTCACGGGGTCCCAGAGTTGCGGGCGGCCTTGGCCGACCCGGAATCGGCACGCCGCCTGGATCGGAGCACCGGTCCGGTTGGAGACGAAGTAGATCTCCCGGTCCCCGGCGCGCCTGTGGCCGTAGCGCACGGGGCCTGTCGCGGTGAAATCCTCCTTCACGCCCATGCCCTGCAGCAGAGCGGCCGTCAGATGATAGGATGGATAGAGCGGCGGGGACACGGGCGACAGCTCGCCGCCCCAGTGGATAACGCCTTTGCCATACCTGCGCATCGTCGCCGTCTTTGGCGCGTCCACGCTCCCCCAGAGGTCCTTGGCCAGCGCCTGGACTTGATCGTCGCAGGCGGGATAGCCCGCCAGGCTGGGTGATTTGAGCGGAGGCGTACCGACCACCGTGGCCCCGGCTTTCACCAGGTCCCGGATCTTTCCGAGCAGGCCCGGAGTCATCGTTTCCACCTGCGGCAGGACCATCAGACGATACGAGCTTCCTCCCGGGAAGGCGATCAGCCCGTCCTTCACTTCAGCCCTGGCCATGAGGATCTTCGGGGAGCATCCATCGAAGCCATAACCCTTCTTGTCCGCCAGCCTGCCGCTCCCCTCCAACGCGCTGGGCGGGGGCAGAAAGACATGGGGCGTTCCCTCGGGGGTCAGATACAGCACGTCGGAAACCGAGACCCCCTGGCGAAGAAGTTCGGAGCACCGGGCGAGATAGAGGTGGTAAGCCGACACCATGGGCCACCAGGTCTGATTCCGGTGCCAGTGCACGCCGTACGGTCCCATGGTCATGCCCGGCTTATAGGCGTCACCCAGCGCCTGGTGGGCGAAGGTGTGGAAAACAAAACGGTTAATGCCCACGCAAAACGCCCAATCGCCCTGATCCTTCAACGACCACGGATACGCATCCAGGGCTTCCACGGAGGTGAACGCCTCTGCTGAGACGATCGGCCGCCCCATCAGATGCGCGATCGACGTGGATTCAAAACAGCTGTACGCGGACTCCAAGGCGTTATTCCAGAACTCCGCCATCGGGACATCCGCCACCGCGCCCAGATCGAGGTCGCCGGCGGGATTCATGTCATAAGGTTCGATCGAAAGCGAGAGCCCGTGTCTCTGTCCGTACTTCTTCACGGCCCCGGCATGATTCTCCAGCACCAGTTCCTGCCCGGTCAAACGAAGGTCCCAGAGGAACCGCTCCGACATCTCGAGGCTCTGGATGACCCGGCCGGTGTAAACCGCCAGCCACGGTCGGGCATCATAGCCGCGCCGCTTCTTGAACTCGTCGAGCAACGAAGGCGTCCAGTTCTGGGCGCCGGATTCCCAGCTGTCCATGTGCAAGGTGGTCAAGCCGTGCTCTTTTGCCCGCGGTCCGATCTTTTCCAGAAGAACGCCGACAAACCGGCCGAGATGATCCTCCAGCGCCTTGGCGTCGAACTTATCGCTCTCCAGGCCCTCCCCGGCGGACGGGGCGGGCCGGCTGCTCGCGCCCGTGGTCCGGCGGCCCATGCGGACGACCGTCCAATCCCCGGATGGGACATCCCAATCGAGCCTTCCGTCCGGCTTGAGCTGCTTGGTGAGATCCAAGATCTCCTCCGGCTGGATGACGCCCGGCGGCCCTGGCTCCGCATAGCGGGCTGACGTCGGCAGATAGGGCTTGACCTCTTTCCTGAGGGTATAGGGCCCCCTGTAAAAGAGCGCTTTTTCGTCGATGTCGGCAATGAGCGGTTTGCGGCTGGGGAAGGCCCAGGTCACCACATCTTCGTAATACGGGCTGGCCATCGTGTGCCATTCGGTCGAACGTTGCGCGGGCACGGGGAGGATCGCCGAATATCTCTGCGGCCCCTTGAGCTCGACCGAGCTGAAGACGAGGTGCTGCATGGATCGTTCCGGCTTGACCCATGGCCCGCCGCTGCCGCACCAGCCCGGCCCGATCCCGAGGGTGATGTCAAGGCCAAGGCGCTCCGCATCCCGAACGGTTTGGACGAACCGCTCCTGCCACGGCTCGCTCATGAACTTGACCGGCCCCTTGGGCATGCCGATATCCACCTCCAGGAAGACCAAGTTGCCGAGGCCCGCCGCCTTCATGGATTCCAGGTCCGCGGTCATTTCCTTGCCGCTCAGGTTGCCGTCCATGAAATACCAGTACACCCCCGGCCTCGCGGAGTCCGGGGGATCGAGGAATCTTTTCTCCATATCGCCCGTAGCCAGGCAACCGCCGCAAAGTATGCAAGGAACAAGCGCCATCATGATTTTCTTGAGCATGTTCGTTCGCACCCCGTTGGCTCAGGATCAATCCTTCCTATCACGAAAAGGAAGATATCCCGGGCCCGGGAGGATGTCAATTTCTTGAACTCGAGCCGAATTCGGGCCGCCGGCAGAGCGGCCTGCTCGAAGGCTTGGGGAGGGGCTGTCAACGAACTACGACTATGACGAAGGCGATCAGCCCAGGGAGAAATCCACCGCCGCGGCGGCGTGGAGGGCCGTCGTATCGAACACGGGCACGGGGCTGTCCTTCTCATTAATGAGGAGCGGGATCTCGGTGCAGCCGAGGATGACGCCCTGGGCGCCGCGCCGGACCAGGTCGCGGATGACCTCGACGTAGGCCGCGCGGGACTCGTCGCGAAGGTTCCCGTAGGTCAACTCCTTGTAGATGACGTCGTGGACGGTCGTCCGGCCGGGCTCGTCGGGGATGAGGACCTTCAGGCCGTGCTCCTTCTCGAGCCGGCCGCGGTAGAAGTCGAGCTCCATCGTATAGCGGGTGCCCAAGCAGGCCGACCGTCCCGATCCCGGCCCGCTTGATCGCGACCGCTGTCGCGTCGGCGATATGGATGATCGGTATGCGGATGGCCCGGGCGATGTCGTCGGCCAGGCGATGCATGGTGTTCGTGCAGATGACCAGGCCCTCCGCGCCGGCGCCCTCGAGGCGCCCGGCCCACTCCCCCATCAGCCGGCCCATACCGGCCCAGTCGCCCCGCTCCTGCATCTTTTCGACGGGCACGAAATCGATCGACAGCAGCAGCAGCTCGGCCGAGTGGGAGCCGCCCAGCCGCTCCTGGACGCCGGCGTTGATGAGCCGGTAGTAATCGATCGTGGAGTGCCAGGTCATCCCGCCGAGCAGGCCGAGGGTCTTCAATGGGCCTCCTATTGGCCCTTGGTCATCTGGTTGAGGAACTCCTGGTTGGTCTTGGTTTTGCCGAGCTTGTCGATGAGGAGCTCGACCGCCTCGACTTCGTTCATCTGACTGAGGACCTTGCGCAGGACCCAGATCCGGTTGAGGTCGGCCTCCTCGATCAGGAGCTCCTCTTTCCGCGTCCCCGAGCGGCTGATGTCGATGGCCGGGAAGACCCGCTTGTCGACGAGCCTGCGGTCGAGGTTGATCTCCATGTTGCCGGTGCCCTTGAACTCCTCGAAGATGACCTCGTCCATCCGGCTGCCCGTGTCGACGAGGGCCGTGGCCAGGATGGTCAGCGAGCCGCCCTCCTCGATCTTGCGGGCCGAGCCGAAGAATTTTTTGGGCTTATGCAGGGCGTTGGCGTCGATGCCGCCCGACAGGACCTTGCCCGAGGGCGGGACGATGGCGTTGTGCGCCCGGGCCAGCCGGGTGATCGAGTCGAGCAGGATAACGACATCCCGCTTGATCTCGACCAGCCGCTTGGCCTTCTCCAGGACGATGTTGGCGACCTGGGCGTTGCGCGTCGGCGGCTCGTCGAACGTCGAGGCCACGACCTCGCCGTTGACGCTCCGCTTGAAGTCGGTGACCTCCTCGGGCCGCTCGGCGATGAGCAGGACGATGAGGAAGATCTCGGGGTGGTTCTTCTCGATGGACTTGGCGATCGTCTTGAGGATGGTCGTCTTGCCGGCCCGCGGAGGCGAGACGATGAGGCCGCGCTGGCCCTTGCCGACGGGCGTCAGGAGCTCCATGACCCGGGCGTTCATGTTCTTGGGATTGCCGTCCTGGAGCTTGATCATCTCGAACGGATAAAGGGGGGTCAGGGCCTCGAAGTGGACGTTCCGGCGCTCCTCGATGATGACGTCGGGGTGCAGGAAGTTGACGGCCTCGATCTTGATCAGGGCGAAGTACTTCTCGCCGTTCTTGGGGGCCCGGACGACGCCGGAGATGGTGTCGCCCGTGCGCAGCTGGAATTTGCGGATCTGGGACGGCGAGACGTAGATGTCGTCGGGGCTGGGCAGGTAGCTGAACTCGGGCGCCCGCAGGAAGCCGAAGCCGTCCTCGAGGCATTCCAGGACGCCTTCCGAAAAGAGCAGACCCTGCTTTTTGGCCTGGGCCTCGAGGATCTTGAAGACCAGGTGGTGCTTGCTCGATGCCTCGATCTCGTCATCGGGCAGGCCAACCGCTTCGGCGACCTTGGACAGGGCTCCGATCGCGCAGGCCTCGAGCTCGGTGAGATTGTAGTCCTTGTTGGCGGGCGGGGGCGCCTCGACGTTGTCGGTCTTCTTCGTCACCATGTGTGGTCTTTCTCCCAAGTGGATTACCGGTCTCGATTATCGAGTCAAAAAACCGTGTTCAGTTGGTCAGCGGCGGCTCCTTGGCCGCTCCGTCCTCCGCCGCCCGGGCTGCGGGCCGCTCCGCCTCGACCGCCTTCTTGGCAGGGCTCTCGGCGGGCTTCTTGGGCAGTTCCCGGGTCAGGGCGCTCTTCAGGACCTCGTCCATCGTTTCGACGAGGTGGATGGTCATGCCCGACTTCAGGGCCTTGGGCAGGTCCTTGAGGTCGGGCTCATTGTCGAGGGGCAGGATGGCCTCGCGGAGGCCTTCCCGGTAGGCGGCCAGGAGCTTTTCCTTGATTCCGCCGACGGGCAGGACCTTGCCCTTCAGCGTGATCTCGCCGGTCATGGCCACCTTCTTGCTGACCGGGATGTCGGTCAGCAGCGAGATGATGGCCGTGGCGATGGTGATGCCGGCCGAAGGGCCTTCCTTCGGCGTCGATCCTTCGGGGACGTGGATGTGAATGTCGGAATTGCGGTGGAGGTCCTTGGCGATATCGAGCTCGTAGATCTTGCCCCGGACGAAGGAGAAGGCCGCCTGGGCCGATTCCTGCATGATCTCGCCGAGCTGCCCGGTCAGGGTGAAATTCCCCCGGCCGTGGATCTTGGTCGCCTCGAACCGCAGGAGCTCGCCGCCGAACTCGGTCCAAGCCATGCCCGTGCTGACCCCGACCTCGTCCCGCTTGTCGAACTCGGAACGGCGGAACTTCGGGATGCCGAGATAGCTCTCGAGGTTCTTCGGGGTGATGTGCTCCTTGTGGTCCTTGCCCTGTTCGACGACGCGCTTGACGACCTTGCGGCAGACCGAAGTGATCTCCCGCTCCAGGTTCCGGACGCCGGCTTCGCGGGTGTAGCTGCGGATGAGCTTCATCAGGGCGTGGTCGCTGAACTTGATGTTGGCCTCGGTCAGGCCATGGGCCTCCCTCTGCTTGGACAGGAGGAAGCGCTTGGCGATCTCAAGCTTCTCGTCCTCCGTGTAGCCCGGGATGCGGATGATCTCCATCCGGTCGATCAGGGGCTTGGGGATGGGGTCGAGCATGTTGGCGGTGACGATGAACATGACCTGGGAGAGGTCGAAATCGGTGTCGATGTAGTGGTCGAGGAAGGTGCTGTTCTGTTCGGGGTCGAGGACCTCCATCAAGGCCGAGGCCGGGTCGCCCCGGAAATCCATGCTCATCTTGTCGACCTCGTCGAGCAGGAAGACGGGGTTCTTCGTCCCGCCGCGCTTGATCATCTGGATGATGCGGCCCGGATAGGCGCCGATGTAGGTCCTGCGGTGGCCGCGGATCTCGGCTTCGTCGCGGACGCCGCCCAGGGACAGCCGGACGAATTTCCGGCCCGTGGCCCGGGCGATGGACTTGCCGAGCGAGCTCTTGCCCACGCCCGGCGGCCCGATGAGACCGAGGATGACGCCCCGGGGGTTCTTGACCAGCTGGCGGATGGACAGATACTCGAGGATGCGCTCCTTGACCTTATCGAGGCCGTGATGGTCCTCGTTGAGGATCCTTTCGGCTTCTTTAAGCTCCCGTTTCTCCCTCGTTTTCTTGACCCAAGGCAGCGAGATGAGCCAGTCCAGGTAGTTCCGGCTGACCGTCGCCTCGGCCGACATCGGAGGCATGGTCTCCAGCCGCTCGATCTCCTTGTAGGACTTCTCCTGGGCGTCCGGCGGCATCTTGGCCTTGGCCACCTTCTGGCGGAGCTCCTCGATCTCGTTGGGCTGGTCTTCCTTACGCCCTCCGGGCGCTCCGGGCGGGAAAGGCTTCTGGCCGGCCGGCTGGTCCTTGAACGAGCCCCGCCGCCGGGCCCCCCGGTTGGGGTCCTTCTGGTAGGCGGAGTGGATCTTCAGGATCTCGTTCTCCAGGACGTAGTTGAGCCGCCTCAGCCGCTCGAAGCTGTTGACCGTCTCGAGGAGGTTCTGCTTCTCCTCGAGAGGCATGTAGACGTGCGAGGCGACGATGTCGGTGATGCGCTCCGGGGTGTTCTCGCGCAGGGCCGGGATGATCGAATCCAGGTTGGTGTTCTGGTTGAGCTTGAGGTAGTCCTCGAACAGCGCCAAGACCCGCTTCAGGAGCTCCCGGGACTCGGGCAGATGGTCGTCGACCTCTTTGATGACCTTGGCCAGGATCTGGTAATAGGGATAGGTGCTCAGATATTCGACGACCCGGGCCCGGCTCTTGCCCTCGACGATGACCTTCATATTCCGATCGTCGCTCTTGATCGTTCGGATGATCTTGGCCGTCACACCCACGGAGTAGATGTCCTTGGGAGTCGGATTGTCGACCGAGGCGTCCATCTGGGCGGCCAGGAAGATCATCTTGTCCTTTTCCGCGGCCTTTTCGAGGGCCTGGATGGACGACGAGCGGCCGACGATGAAGGGCACCAGGGTGGCCGGGAACACGACGAGGTCCCTCAGCGGAATGAGGGGGATGTTTCTCAGGACCTCGGTGTGTTCGTTGGAATCCTGCATGATCACGCTCCGGGCCCGCCGGGGCCCCCGGTCGTTTCAGGCATACGGCTCAAACGGGCGTCTGGAACCGAGCCGATTTATCGCCGACCTGACACGCCCATCGAAAAGCCGCGGGGTTTGAAAGCCTAGGTCAGCCAATTATAGCCGTTTTCACGAGAAAGTCAACAGTCTTCCGAAAGAGCAGGTTTTCCACCATTTCCTCGTGCCGATGCTCGTCCCGACGGACCATTTCGGCCAGGACCTTCTCGGAGACGTTGTTAGCCTTGGCCAGGCTGGCGATCTCTGCCTGGACCTCTTCCTCCGACACCCCGAAACCTTCTTTTTGGGCGATCTTCTCGAGGATGAGGTGGTTGCGGAGGTGATCCTCCGCCTGGCGGCGGGCCTCGATCTTCAGGTTTTCCAGCGCTTCCGGGGAGATCCGCCTGTCCCTGGAGGAGGACAGCACGCGCCGCAGGACGGACAGCGTCTCCTGTTCGATCACCGATTCCGGCAGCTCGAGCTTGACCCGGTCGGCGATCGCCCGGAGGACCTCCGAGGCGGTCTCGTTCTGACCGGCCCTCTCCCGGGCGGCCAGGAGCTCCTGGCGGATCCGGCCGCGAAGCGCTTCGAGGCCCTCGGCCGCCCCCAGGCTCTTGGCGAACTCGTCGTCCAGGGCGGGGAGCTTCTTCTCCTTGAGCTCACGAAGCCGGAGGCTGTAGACGATGTCCTTTCCGGCCACGCGCTTGTTGGCGTGCTCCTTGGGGTAGACGACCTCGAAAGGGCGCTCTTCTCCAGGGGTCATGCCCATGATCTTGTCGTTCAGGGCGGGCTCGTTCTCGGCGTGACCGGCCAGCACGACGGCCTTCTCGATGGGCAGGAGACGGCGGGTCTTCTGGTCCCGGCCCTGCATCTCGACGACGGCGTAGTCCCCGTCGGCCACTCCCCGGCCCTCGACCGGGACGTATTCGGCCGCCCGGGCCCGGATGTCCTCTATGGCCCGGTCGACGTCCGCGTCCGCCAGCTCGACCGTCTTCCCTTTGATCTTGACGGACCGGTAGTCGGGCAGTTCGAACTCGGGCAGGACCTCGAAGGCGGCCGTACAGCGGAGGGGTTGGCCATCCTCGTGCTTCAGGTCCCTGAGCTCCGGAACGTTGACGGGATTCAGTCGGAGGGCCTTCAGCTCCTCCTCGAGGACTCGCGGGATGAGGGCGTCGTAGACGTCATGCCGGATCTCGTGGTCGAAGAGGGCCTTGACCCTGTCGCGGGGGGCGTGCCCCTTGCGGAAGCCGTCGAGCTTGGCCCGGGTCACATAGTCCCCAAGGACCTTCTCGTACTCGGCGCGGAACTCCTCATCGGGGATCTCGAGCTCGATCTCTTTGCGGCTCGGGCTGAGATCGGCGAGTCGGCTCTGTCTTCCTGGTGCGCTCATCGGTGTGTCTCTTTCATCTCTTGGGATCGTGATCGGCAACCCGGTTGTCGCGGACGACCCGATCGTCTCGGACGGCCCGGGCGGCGCCGGAGGTCAGTAGGCAGAGCGGGACTCGAACCCGCACTCCTTCATCAGGAACTAGGTCCTAAGCCTAGCGCGTCTGCCAATTCCGCCATCTGCCCTTTCTTGACTTGCCGCCGCCCGGCGGCGGCCAGGCGTCATTTGATATACTTCTTCAGCTTCTCGGCCATGGCCGGGTCGAGGGTCACGAGCTTGTTGTAGATCTCCTTGGCGCTGTACATGTCCTTCAGGTTGATGTAAACGATGGCCAGGTTGGCCAGGGCCACCGAGTTGTCGGGCTTGATCTCGACGCACTTCTTCAACGGTTCGAGGGCAGACTCGTAGTCCTTAGCCTGGTTATAGGCCACCCCGACATTGAGCCAGCCCGCCGGGTCCTCGGGCTTGATCTCGGCGTACTTCTTGTAGGCCCCGGCCGCCTCCCTGTACTTCTTGATGCTGAAATAGGAGGACCCGATCTGGTACCAGGCGTGCTCGAAATCGGGCTTGATGGCGACGGCCTTCTGGAAGGCGCCAACGGCCGCATCGTATTGTTGGGCTTTGAAATAGGCCATGCCGAGATAATAGTAATTCGTCTCGTTCTTGGGATCGATCTCGATGATCCTCTGGAGCGGGAGGACGGCCTTGTCGAACTTTCCCGCCCCATCGTACATCTGATAGGCCCGAGTATGGTAGCTCTTGGCCTCGGGGGGATTGAACCCGGCCATCGCCACGTAAACGGCATCGGCTTCGTCGAAACGCCCCGCCTTTGTGTAGGCCTCGGCCAGGGCTTCCCCGATCTTGGTGTCCCGGGGCTGGGCCTTCTGGGCCTCGAGCAGGGCGGCGACGGCCGCGTCGAACTCGCCGACCTTGGTCCGGCAGATCCCGAGCCTCAGATAGGCGTTCCATGTCTCCGGAGCCCCGGAGGCGATGTGCTTCTCGTAAGCCGCAGCGGCCTTGGCAAAATCCGGGATGGCTTCATAAGCGGCGCCGAGGTCGAACTGGACCTCCCGGCCGGCATAGCCCAGCGCCGCCGCCTTCTCCAGCGCGTCGGCGGCGTCCTTGTACTGTGTCTGCTTGTACAGGATCGTCCCCAGGCCGTAGAACGCTTCCGCCCGGGACGGATCGAGCTCGGTGACCTTGCGGTAGGCCGCCGCGGCCTCGGCATAGTCCCTCTGCCGGGCGCAGATGTCGGCCAACAGGAGGTGCCCCTGGACATCGGAAGGGTTGATCTTGACCGCCTTTTCCAGGTGGATCCGGGCCGTCATCTGCTCGTCGAGCCCTATGGCGGCCCGGCCGGCGAAATAGTTCCCCTCGACCGTCTCGAAGAAGTTTTCCTTGGTCTGGGCCTTGAACTCGGTCACCTTCCCCGTCCGGGGCACGGCGACGAGGGTGTTGATCGGGATGCCGAACCTGAGGTTCCGATCCCCGACGAAGAGCATCCCGATGAGCTGGCCGTTGATGTCGACGAGCGGCCCGCCGCGGAACTGCTCGGGGCCCGGGATCGAGACCTCGATGATCTTGCCCGCGGCGCCGAGATCGACCGTCCGGCGGAATGTGCCTTCGGCCAGGACCACCTGGCCCGACTCGTTGGAGCCCAGGGCGAACAGCTTCGACCCCGCGGCCAGACTGTCGACCGAACCCACGGGCAGGGCCGTGAGCTTGCCCTTCAGCTTCAGCAGGGCCAAGTTGTGGGCCTTGTCGATCCCGAGGACGCCCTCGATCTTGACCTTCTTACCCTTGATGTTGAGGCCTTCGACGTCGAAGGCCTGGGACACGACGTGATAGGCCGTGACAACGATGTCCTCGCTCAGGGCGAGGGCAGAGCCTTTGAGGATCTCGGCCTTGTCGGAGCCGTAGGTGACGAGCGCGAGAACGCTCGATCCGGCCTGGCCGAGGATGGCGTTCGCCTCTTCGGTCTGGGCCGCGGCATAGGCCGACGTCAGGGCGAGGGCGCCTATCAGGATCACACACGTTTTGCGCAACCCGGTCATCGTGTCCTCCTTTCCGAAGGTCGTCTTATCGCAGATACAGAGAACCGCGACTAATTTACCCAAGGACGTCCACTCCTGTCAATCGTCTGCGGAAATCCGTCCCCCCGGGTGACAGGCCCGGCGATAAGGGTTAGAATAGCGCCCATGACGCCCGCACCGGGTTCCCGGTCCGTCCGCACCATCTGGGCCTTGACCTTCGGCGGAACGATCGTCTGGATGGCCATGATCTTTCTGGCCCCCTGGCTGGCCGCCCGGGGCGCCGCCGGCGCGGCCCGGGTCCTCTATGCCGTCTTCGCCCCCGTTTGCCATCAGATCGCCGGTCGCTGTTTCATGCTGAACGGCCATCCCTTGGCCGTCTGCGGCCGCTGCCTGGGTATTTACGCCGGCTTCCTGGCCGGACTCGTCCTCTACCCCCTCATCCGGGGCTTTTCCCGCCCTGCCCTGCCCAGGGCCCGGACGTTCGCCCTGGTGACGCTGCCCCTGGCCCTGGACGGGTTGGCCGGCATCCTCGGGATCTGGAAAAGCCCTATTGGGCTCCGCTTCGCCACCGGGGTCCTCTGGGGAGCCATCCTGCCCTTCTACTTCGTCGCCGGCCTGGCCGACCTCGTCCGGACCAGACGGGAGCGGCTGGCGGCCCGGGATGCTTGCAAAAAGCCGCCCGGCAACATAGAATAGGCTCCGCAGTCGAGGAGACGATATGGATCCCCAGAAACCCGATTATTTCCGGCCCGCGCTCATCGCCGGGGCCGTCGCCGGGCTCCTGTCCGGCCTCCCGCTCATCGGCGCGGGCAATTGCATCTGCTGCCTCTGGATCGTCGGCGGCGCGGCCATGGCCGTCAGGCTCCTGGCCGCCCGGACCCGGGCCCTCCTGACCACAGGCGACGGGGCCGTCGTCGGGGCCCTGACCGGGATCACGGCCGCGGTCGTCGACGCCATCGTCTCCATTCCCCTGCGCTCCTTCAACATGGACCTCGCCCGGCGCATCCTCGATAAGGCCGCCGAGCTCGGCGGCGACATGCCGGCCGGACTGGACGAGATCCTCAACCGCTCGGGCGCGGTCTCTCCCGGATGGTTCCTGCTCGGTCTCCTCCTCTCGGCCGCCGTCTTCGCCGTCATGGGCGCTCTCGGCGGGATCATCGGAGTCTCCCTGTTCGGCAAGAAGGCCCTTCCGCCCGTCGCGCCGCCGCCGGCCCCGCCAGGACCCCCCGATGCGGCATAAGACGAAGGTCATCGTCAATCCCGAGTCCAACCGGGGCCGGACCCGCAAGCGCTGGGGCGAGATCCGGGCGGGTTTGAGACACTTCATCCGCGAGTTCAAGGTCGAGTTCACGGAAAAGCCTCTCCACGCCACCGACATCGCCCGCGAAGCCATCAAGGACGGCGCCGACCTCGTCATCGGTGTCGGCGGCGACGGGACGATGAACGAGATCGCCAACGGCTTCTACGAGGACCGCCGCATCATCAACCCCGAGGCCACATTGGGCCTTGTCCCGTCGGGCACCGGCTGCGACCTTGTCCGGAGCCTGAATATCCCGGCCGGCCTTCACGGCGCCCTCAAGGTCCTCACCGACGCCCCGTCCGTGCGCATGGACGTGGGCCGGGTCCGATACACCGCGAACGCCGGCGGCCAGGAAGAGCGCCTCTTCCTCAACGTCGCGGATTTCGGCCTCGGCGGCGAGGTCGTCCGCGAGGTCACCGAACGGCGCCTCCAGCGGAAGGCCTCTTCCTACGTCCGCTGCCTGGTCTCGACGATGATCCGTTACAAGAACAAGTGCGTCCGCATCCGCGTCGACGGCCGGGACCTGCCCGACGGCGAATATCTCATCGGCGCCGTCGCCAACGGCAAGATCTTCGGCAAGGGCATGAAGGTCGCCCCGGACGCCCAGCTGGACGACGGCCTCTTCGACGCGGTCCTCGTCAGGGGATTCCGCTTCTTCGAATTCTGCCGCCACGGCTGGAAGCTCATGAACGGCAGCCACGTCACCCACCCGAAGGTCTCCGTCGTCAAAGGCCGGCAGGTCGAAGCGTGGCCCCTAGGGGGCCAGGACGTCCTGCTCGAGCTCGACGGCGATCAGCTCGGCCGGTTGCCGGCGACGTTCGAGATCGTGCCTTGCAACCTCCTCGTCAAGGGGTTTTTACAGCCCGTCGGCCGCTAGTCCGGGCGGCGACCTATTTCTTCTTGACGATTTCCGGGTCGTTCACCAAGATCGTTCTGCCCTCGGCGTCCTTGACCATGTAGGTCGGGTTCTTGGCCGTGACGGTGGGCTTCTTGTAGGACTTCATGATGCCCGCGATGTAGGACTTCGTCTCCGGATAGGGCGGGATGCCCTTGTATTTCCGGACGGCCTCCTGGCCGGCATTGTAGGCGGCCAGGACGAGTCTCGTCTGCCCGTTATAGAGCTTGACCAGGTCCCGGAGATAGCGGACGCCGCCCTCGATGTTCTGGGCCGGGTCGAAGACGTTCCGGACTCCGTACTGGGCCGCCGTGGCCGGCATCAGCTGCATGAGGCCCATCGCCCCGGCCGATGAGATGGCAAAGGCGTCATAGTTGGATTCGGCCCGGATGACGATGTGGACGAGCTCAGCATCGATCCGGTACTTCCCGGCGACCTGCTTGACGATGGGGTGGTAGAGCTTGCGCAGGTCGGCGGCCGAGGCCGCGACGAGGCAGGGCGCGAGGGCCAGCAGAAGCAGGACCGTGACGACCCGATTGATGAACTTCATCGCCCTTCCCGCTTATCTTGACAAAAAGCGGCGCCGAAGGCAATCCCCGCCGGGGGTGAATCCGGGGGTCAGACGGCCAGACGTTCGACGAGGCCGGGGACGAGCTCGAGGGCTTTGGCCAGCTCGCCGGTGCCGGGACCTCCGGACTGGGCGAAATCCGGGCGCCCCCCTCCCCCGCCTCCGATGACAGGCGCGAGCTCCTTGATCAGGGCCCCGGCCTGGATGCGGGCGGTCAGGTCCCTGGTCACCGAGGCGACGATGAAGGCCTTGCCGTCGGTGACCGCGCCGAGGACGACGATGCCGCTGCCGAGCTTCTGCTTCATCGAGTCCGCGGTGTCCCGGAGCTCGGCCATGGACAGGCCGTCGAGCTTCTGGATCTGGACCTTGATATCCTTGACGACCCGATGACCGCTCTTCCCGACAGCGGGATCGACCGGGGAGGACTTTCCGTCGATCGCGCCCACCGACACTTTTTTATGCAGCGCCTTGGCTTCTTTTTCGAGGTCCCGGACGCGGGCCTGGAGCTTCTCGATCCGCGCCGGGAGGTCCTTGCGCCCGACACCGAGCTCCTTCTCCATCCCGGCCAGGGTGTCCTCGAGCTCGCGGACGTACTGATAGGCCCCCTCTCCCGTCACGGCCTCGATGCGGCGCATGCCGGCCGCGACGCTCGTTTCCGAAACGATCTTGAACAGGCCGATCTGGCCCGTGGCCCGGACGTGGACGCCGCCGCAGAGCTCCTTGCTGAAGTCTCCGATGCCGACGACCCGGACCGACTCGCCGTACTTCTCCTCGAAAATGGCCATAGCCCCTTCGCGGATGCCTTCGTCGAGCGAGGTCACGCGCGTCTCGAGCGGGATGTCGGCCCGGACCTGGGCGTTGACGATCTCCTCGACCCGCCGGACCTCCTCGCGGGCCAGGGCGGCGAAGTGGGTGAAATCGAAGCGCAGCCGCCCCGGCGAGACGAGCGAGCCGGCCTGCTTGACGTGGTCGCCGAGCACCTGCCGGAGGGACGCGTGGAGGAGGTGCGTCGCCGTGTGGTTGTTCGAGACCGACTGGCGACGGACGAGGTCCGGCGCGGCGTCGATCCGGTCGCCCGGGCGGACCTGGCCGGCCAGGACCTTGACGCCGTGGACGATGACCTCGGGGGTGGCGAAGGAAACGCTCTCGACCAAGGCCGAAAAGGCCGCGCCCTTGAGCGAGCCGGTATCGCCGACCTGGCCTCCGGCCTCGGCGTAGAAGGGGGTCTCCTCGAGAATGATCTCGCCGGTCTCCCCCGTTGTCAGGAGCTCGGCCCGGCGACCGTCCTTGACGAGTCCGAGGACCCTGACGTCGGGCATCATCGTCGTCTCGTGGACGCAGGAGCGGACCTTGAGGTCCTTGAAGAACTCCTCGTAGACCTGCTTTTCTTTCCGCTTGGCCTCGCCCTTCCAGGAGGCCCGGGCCTTCTGCTTCTGTTCCTCGAGCTCGCGGGCGAAGCCCGGCTCGTCGATCGTCAGGGCCTTCTCTTTGGCCAGCTCCTGCGACAGGTCGAGCGGGAAGCCGAAGGTGTCGTAGAGCTTGAAGACCTTGTCGCCCGGCAGGACATCGCTGCCCCCGTCCCTGGTCTCGCGGACGACCTGGTCGAAGAAGCGCAGCCCCGACGACAGGGTGTAGGCGAAGCGCTCTTCCTCGGCCAGGCAGACTTTGGAGATGTATTCGACCGAGGTCAGGAGCTCGGGGTAGGCGTCCTTCATGACGTCGGCCACGCGGCCGACCAGCTCGAACAGGAAGGGCCGGTCGAGGCCGATGAGGTTGCCCTGCCGGTAGGCCCGGCGGATGAGCCGGCGCAGGACATAGCCCCGGCCGTCGTTGGCCGGCGAGATGCCGTCGCCGATGAGGAAGGTCACGGCCCGGATGTGGTCGGCGATGATGCGGGCCGCGACGTCGCCCTCGTCGCCGGCCGGATATTCGCGCCGGGCCATGGCGCAGGTGCTTTCGATGAGCGGCTGGAACAGGTCCGTGTCGTAGTTGCTCCGCCGGCCCTGGACGACGGCGGTCATGCGCTCGAGGCCCATGCCCGTGTCGATGGACGGCGAGGGCAGCGGCCGCAGGACGCCGTCCGGGCCCTGGTCGAACTCCATGAAGACGAGGTTCCAGAGCTCGACGAAACGGTCGCTCCCCTGCTCGATCAGCCGGAAGGGGTCGCCGGCCTCGATGTCCTCGCCGAGGTCGAAGTGGATCTCGGAGCAGGGGCCGCAGGGCCCGGTGTCGCCCATGGCCCAGAAGTTGTCCTTCTTGCCGAAGCGGAAGATCCGCGGCTCGGGGACGCCGATCTCCTTGGCCCAGATCCGGTAGGCCTCGTCGTCGTCGAGATAGACGGTGGCGTAGAGCCGGTCCTTGGGCAGCCCGAAAACGGCCGTGACGAGCTCCCAGCCGAAGGCAATGGCCTCCCGCTTGAAATAGTCCCCGAAGGAGAAATTGCCGAGCATCTCGAAAAAGGTATGGTGCTTGGCCGTCCGGCCGACGGTCTCGAGGTCGTTGTGCTTGCCGCTGACGCGCATGCACTTCTGGACCGAGACCGCCCGGGTATAGCTTCGCTTCTCGAGCCCCAGGAAGGCGTTCTTGAACTGGTTCATCCCGGCGTTCGTGAACAGGATCGTCGGGTCGTCCTTGGGCAGGAGCGGCGAGCTGCGAACCACCCGGTGGCCCCGCTCGGCGAAATACTGGAGGAACGTTTCGCGGACGCGCTGGGCCGTCATTTATGGTCTTCTTCCGCCCCCCCCTCCGCCCGATCGACCTTGCTCATGCCCTTTTCCATCTGCTCGGTGGCGATGTCGAGGGTCGACTGGATGCCCATGATGCGGAGCTTGAAGTTATCGGGATTGGAGGAATACTTCATCCCCTGCTCGAAGGAGATATAGCCGTCGCGGTAGAGCTGGTAGATGGACTGGTCGAAGGTCTGCATGCCGTACTGGGAGACGCCGGCGCCGATGGCGTCCCGGATGAGCCCGGTCTTGTCCTTCTCGGCGATGCATTCCTGGATATACGGAGTGGCGATCATGGCCTCGACGGCCGGGACGCGGCCCTGTCCGTCCATGCGCGGAATGAGGCGCATGGAGATGATGGCCTTAAGCACGCTGGCCAGCTGGAGGCGGACCTGCCGCTGATGGTGCGGGGCGAAGACCGAGATGATGCGGTTGATGCTCTCGGGCGCGTCGAGCGTATGGAGCGTGCTCAGGACGAGATGCCCGGTCTCGGCGGCGAGCAGGGCGGTGTCGATCGTGTCCAGGTCCCGCATCTCGCCGACGAGGATGACGTCGGGGTCCTCGCGGAGACAGCCGCGCAGGCCGCGGGAGAAGCTGCTGACGTCCATGCCGACCTCGCGCTGGCTGATCGTGCTTTTCTTGTCCTTGTGGAGGTACTCGATGGGGTCCTCGATGGTGATGATGTTCTCGCGCCGGAAGGTGTTGATGTAGTCGACCATGGCCGCCAGGCTCGTCGTCTTGCCGCTTCCCGTCGTCCCCGTGACCAGGACGAGACCGCGCTGGTAAAAGGCGACCTTCTCCAGGACCTCGGGCAGGAGCAGCTGCCGGATGGTCTTGATCTCGAGGGGGATGATGCGCAGGGCGATGGCCAGGGAGCCGCGCTGATGGTAGATGCTGCCGCGGAAGCGGCCGAACCCCGGCAGGCTGTAGGCCAGGTCGATGTCGAGGTCCTCCTCGAGCCGCTTCTGCTGGAAGTCGGTCATCATCTGGTTGGCCAGCTCCTCGCAGTCGGGGGCGGTCAGACGGGGATATCCGGTCAGCGGCGTCAGGGTGCCGTGGACGCGGATCATGGGGTTGTTGCCGGCCTTGAAGTGAAGGTCCGAGGCGTCCCGCTCGATCGCGATCTTCAGGAATTCATCGATAACCATGAGAACCTCCTCGTTCGCGCACTCAGACGAAGGTCAGCCAGCCGTGGACATCTTCGCGCCGTCCCTCGATGACATCGAAGAAGGCCGTCTGGACCTTCTCGGTCAGCGGGCCTCGCTTGCCGGTCCCGATGACGATCTTGTCGATCGACCGGATGGGCGTGACCTCGGCGGCCGAGCCGGTGAAGAAGACCTCGTCGGCGATGTAGAGCAGCTCCCGGGGGATGGTCTCTTCGACGACGCGGACGCCCATCCCGCGGAAGAGCGTCATGACCGAGTCCCGCGTGATGCCGGGCAAGACCGAGGACGACAGCGGCGGCGTCAGGACGGTGCCGTCCTTGACGAGAAAGAGGTTCTCGCCGCTCCCTTCGCTGACGTGGCCGCGGATGTTGAGGGCGATGCCTTCCTCGTAGCCGTCGAGCAGCGCTTCCATCTTGATGAGCTGGGAATTCATGTAGTTCGCGCCGGCCTTGGCCATGGCCGGAAAGGTGTTCGGGGCCATGCGCTGCCAGGTCGAGACGCAGACGTCGACGCCGTTCTCAACGGCCTCGGGGCCCAGGTACTTGCCCCACTCCCAGACCATGATCGCGCAGTCGACCGGGTTGGGGAAGGGATTGACCCCGAGCGTCCCATAGCCCCGGTAGATGATGGGCCGCACGTAGCAGGCCTTGAGCTTGTTGGCCCGGACGCAGTCGACGATACCCCGGTTGAACTCGTCCCGGCTGTACGGAACCTCCATCCTGTAGATCTTGCAGGAGTTGTAGAGCCGCCGGGTGTGGTCCTGGAGCCTGAAGATGGCTGTGCCCTTGGGCGTGTCATAGGCCCGTAGACCCTCGAACAGGCAGCTTCCGTAGTGCACGACATGTGAGGCCAGGTGGATCGTGGCGTCCTTCCAGGGGATTAGCCGGCCGTTCTTCCAGACGACGCTCGTTTCCGAAAATGGGCTCATCCAACGGCTCCTTGTCTTGGCATCGTATATCATCCCCCGCGATGAAGTCAATCGCCTCTCGGGGGGAAATCGACCCCTGACGACTCGCGCGCCGAGGCGGCTGCAGATGTGAGGCGTCAAGGGGGGAAGCCGTACTCGGAGTACGGGAAACCCGTTGCAACGAAGCAGATGCGGCCGGAGAGGGATCCGGCGATCTTATGAATCGTTCGGGTCAGACCGTTTCGCCGCAATGCGGACAGGCCCGCGCCCGGGGCGGCAGGGGCCGCCGGCAGTTCCGGCACAGGGCCGTCGTCTTCTGTTCCCGGGCCTTGATCCGCAGCATGATGTCGTCGATCTCGGAGGTCTTGGGCGTCTTGCCCTTGTAGAGCGACAGGTCGCGAATGATCTCGGTAGCGCTCTGGTAGCGGTCCTCGATCTTGGGGGCCAGGGCCCGCATGATGATCGCATCCACCTCTCTGGGGATGCGGGCGTTCTTGATCCGCGGCGGCGTGATCTTCCCCTGCTGGGCCTTTTCGAGGATCTTGAACGGATCGGGGTCGAAGATGGGCGGCCGGCCGATGATCATCTCGTAGAAGATGCAGCCCAGCGAATAGAGGTCCGAGGCGTAGGAGGCCTTGCCCATGAACTGCTCGGGGGCCATGTAAGGCGGCGAGCCGATGCGCGTCGACGCGTACGGCACCGCGTTGAGCCAGGCCGAGGTCCCGAAATCAGTGATCTTGGCCGTGCCCTCCTCGGAGACGATGATGTTCGACGGCCGCAGGTCGCGGTGGATGATCTTGGCCTTGTGGGCGTGGTCGACCCCGTAGGAGATCTGCTTGATGAAATCGATGGCCTGTTCCGAACCGAGGATGCGCTCCTTCTCCAGGATCTTCTCCAGGGTCGGGCCCTTGATGTATTCCATGACCATGAAGAAGACGTTCTTCTCCTTCTCGGCGGCCAGCATGCGGACGATGTTCGGGTGGTTCAGGGCCGCTTGGAGGCGGGGTTCCTTGAGGAGCTTGTAGAGCTCGGCCGACTGCTTGTGGGGCACCTTGATGGCCACCTTGATGTCGAGCCAGGTGTCCTTGGCCAAGTAGACAGAGCCGAAGCCGCCGCTCCCGAGGGACCGGATGATCTCGTACTTTCCGACCTTCTGTCCTTGGAGGAACATGTCACTCGTTCCAGAAATGCGAGATCATGGCCGCTCCGGCCACCGCCGCGGTCTCGGCCCTGAGGATGCGCCGGCCGAGGGACACGGCCTCGAAGCCGGCCTCCCGGACCGCCGCCTCCTCCCCTTCCGTCCAGCCGCCCTTCGGTCCGACGAGCAGGAGGACCGAAGCGGGCGCGGCCGCGGACGTCACGATGTCCTTGAGCGGCCGGCCTCCGTGCTCGCTCAGGAAGAGGCGCCGTTCGGCCCCCGGGGCGCGGAGAAGCCCGGCCAGCGGGCGGGGAGGATGGACTTCGGTCAGAAGGCTCGACTTGCACTGCTTGGCCGCCTCGCGGGCGATCCGCCGCCAGCGCTCGAGCTTCCGGTCGGTCCTCTCCTCCGTAGCCTTGAGGGAGCGCGCGCTGACGATGGGGATGAAATCCGAACAGCCGAGCTCGGCGGCCTTTTCGAGGACGGTCTCGAGCTTCTTCGCCTCCATCAGGCCCTGGGCCAGGACGATCCGCGGCCGCGGCGTTCCGGCTTCCTCCTCCATCTTCAGGACGGCGACCTCGGTCCGGTCCTGCCCGACCTTCTCGACCCGGGCCAGGACCCTTCGGCCGCTGCCGTCGAAGAGCCAGATCTCGTCGCCGGCCCGAACCCGGGCCGACCGGGCCAGATGGCGATGCTCGAGGCCCTCGAGGACGATCCCGGTGGCGCCCTCGGCGATGGCGGGGACGAAGAACTGGTTGGCGGTCACGCTTCTCGTCGGCTCACTGCAGGATGTTCTTCAGCCTGTGCATGACGCTCTTGTCGACCGATTCGACGTCCTCGCCCCGGATCTCGGCGAGCTTGGCCAGGAGCGCCTTCTGGTCCTTGGACAGGTTCTCCGGGGTCCGGACGAGGACCTTGACGAAGAGGTCGCCCCGGCGCCGTCCGGAGACGTCCTGGACGCCTTTCCCTTTGAGACGGATGATCTCTCCCGGCTGCGTACCGGCCGGGAGCTTGAGGATCTCGGGGGCCTCGAGCGTCGGGATCTCGACCCGGGCCCCGAGCGCGGCCTGGGTGAAGGAGACGGGGATTTCGCAGACGAGATCGTTGCCGTCGCGCTCGAAGAAGGCATGCTTACGGACGCGGGTCACGACATACAGGTCGCCCGCCGGCATGTCCTCGTCGCCGGCCTCGCCTTCGCCGACGAGCCTCAGCCGTGATCCTTCGTCGACCCCGGCCGGGATGCGGACCTTGAGGGTCCTTTTCTCCCGTGTGTGTCCCCGGCCCTGGCACGCTTCGCACGGCGAGGGATTGATCTCGCCCCCGCCCTGGCAGCGCGGACAGGTCCGGGCCATCGTGAAGAAGCCCTGCTGAGTGCGGACCTGGCCCCGCCCGCCGCACGCCGGGCAGGCCGACGGCCGCGTCCCGGCCTTGCGCTTGGAGCCGTGGCAGGTCTCACAGGTCTCGGCCCGGGTGAGCTTGATCTCCCTTTCGAGGCCGGCGGCGGCCTCCTCGAGACTGATCTCGACTTCCACGGCCAAGTCGTGCCCCCGGCTGCGCCGGGCACCGCTCCGGCCCCGGGACCGCCCGCCGAAGATATCGCCGAGGTTGAACCCGAAGAAATTCCCGAGGATGTCCTCGAAGTCCCCGAAGACGGACGCATCGAAGCCGGAGAAACCCTGCCCGCGCAGGCCCTCGGCGCCGAAGCGGTCGTAAACGGACCGCTTTTCGGGGTCGCCCAGGACGCTGTAGGCCTCGGCCGCCTCCTTGAACCTCTCCTCGGCCTCCTTGCTGCCTGGATTGCGATCGGGATGGTGCTTCAAGGCCATCTGGCGATAGGCCTTCTTGATGTCCTCGGCCGGGGCGTCCCTCGGCATCCCGAGGACCCGGTAATAGTCCTTCTCAGCCATCGACGCCTGTCTTGGCCAGCTCTCGCCCCGTCTGGCGCCGCCGCATCTCCTCCACCTCCGCCGGCGACAGCCCCGAGGACGGCCGGACCTCGACCTTCTGGCTCAACCCGGTCTCATTGTCCTTGGCCGAGACGCGGACCAGCCCGTCGGCGTTGATCTCGAAGGTGACGTCGATCTGGGGAACCCCGGCCGGCGCGGGCTCGATGCCGATGAGCTCGAAGACGGCCAGGGACTTGTTCATCGAGGCCAGGAAACCCTCGCCCTGGAGGACATGGATGCGCACCCGCCGCTGATTGTGCTCGACGGTCGTGAAGGCCTTGACCTTGCGGGTCGGGACGGTCGTGTTCCGCTCGATGATCCTCTCGTAGCCGTCGCCCTCGGTCTCGATGCCCAGGGCGAACGGGGTCACGTCGAGCAGCAGGACCAGGTCGCGGACCTGGCCGTCGAGGATGCCCGACTGGATGGCGGCGCCCATGGCCACGATCTGGTCGGGATCGACCTTCTCCTCCGGGGACCGGCCGAAGAACTTGGTCACCCGCTCCTTGACCAGGGGCATGCGGGTCTGGCCGCCGACGAGGATGACCTGATCGATCCGGTCGGCGCCGACTTTCGCGTCGGCCAGGGCCTGCTCGATGCGCGGCAGGGTTCGCTCGACGAGGTCGGAGGTCATGGCCTCGAACGTCTTCCGGCTAAGGGACTTGCGGATGTGATTGGTCTTCGCCTTCTCCGAGATGATGAAGGGCAGGTTGATCTCGGTCTCGGTCGTGAACGACAGCTCCCGCTTGGCCTTTTCCGCCGCCTCTTTCAGCCGCTGCAGGGCCAGCTTGTCGGCGCCGAGGTCGATGCCGGTCTCGGCCCGGAAGCTCGCCACCAGCCACTCGAGGATGCGGTTGTCGAAGTCCTCGCCGCCGAGATAGGAGTCGCCGTTGGTGGCCAGGACGTTGAAGACGCCGTCGCTCGCCTCGAGGATGGTGATATCGAACGTCCCGCCGCCGAGGTCGTAGATGGCGGCCAGGCCGTTCTTCCGGGCGTCGAGCCCGAAGGCGAGGCCGGCGGCGGTCGGCTCGTTGATGACGCGCTGCACGTCGAGGCCGCAGATCGTGGCCGCGTCCTTGGTGGCCTGCCGCTGGGCGTCGTCGAAATGGGCCGGCACCGTGATCACCGCCTGCGACACGGTCTCGCCGAAGAAGGACTCGGCGCATTCCTTGAGGTAGCCCAGGACCATGGCCGAGATCTCGGGCGGGCTCAGGGTCTTGTCGCCCAGGACGACCGCGACGTCGCCGTTGGCCGCCTCCGTCAGCCCGTACGGCAGCCGGGTCACCGCCTCCTGGATCTGGGCCGACTGGAACTTCTGCCCGATCAGACGCTTGACGGCGTAGAAGGTGTTGGCCGGGTTGGTCACGGCCTGGCGCATGGCCAGCGTCCCGACCAGCCGCTCCCCGGCCGCCGTGAACGACACGACCGAGGGGGTCGTCGGCAGGCCTTCCAGGTTGGGGATGACGACAGGCTTTCCGCCCTCGAGGGTGGCGACGCAGGAGTAGGTCGTGCCGAGATCGATGCCGATGACGCGTCCCATGCGGCTATTGTCCTTTCTTCGGAACGAGGACCTTGACCAGGGTCGGGCGCAGCAGGCGATCGTGGAGCATGTAGCCCTTCTGGAGTTCCTCCTCGACGGTGGGCTCTTCGACCGCCGCGGACTCCTCGACGGTCATGGCGTGGTGAAAGTTCGGGTCGAAGGCCCGGCTCTCGAGCGCGATCGGCCGGACCCCGTGCTTGGCGAGCAGGTTCTGGAACATGCGGAAGATGAGATCGATGCCCTCGCGGAAGGTCTTCCCTTCCGCGTCCGGCGGGGCGATCTGGAGGGCGCGTTCGAAGTTGTCCCCGATCGCCAGGAGCTCCAGCATGAGGCCGTTCAGCGCGAACTGCTGGAACTCGGTCTTCTCGCGCTCGAAGCGCTTGCGCAGGTTCTCCATGTCGGCGAGCCGGCGCAGATGGCTCTCCTTGAGGTCGTCGAGCTCCTTCCTGAGGTGCTTGATCTCGGCCTCCCTCTTCTTGAGCTTCTCCTTGAGATGACGGGAGCCCTCGGCGGCCGCCTTGTCCTCCGGCTCCTTCTTCTCGACGGCCGGGGGCGTCTCGGCCCCGCCTTCGCCGGAGACCGGCTCTTGGGGAATGAACTCGATCTCGTCGCCGCTCTTGTGTTTTTCGTCCGTCATAGGCTGACCTCTTTCCCGAAGACCGTGATGGCCAGGCTGACGCGCTTGGCCATGCGGTCGACGAGCGGGATGATCCTTTCGTAGGGGATGCGTTTCGGGCCGATGACGCCCAGGGTCCCGAGGACCTGATTGCTGTAGCCGTAATGGGAAAGGACGAGGGAGCAATCCTCGATATTCGGGAAATTGGCCTCCGCGCCGATCAGGACCTTGACCCTGTCCAGGCTGATGAAATCCGAGAGCAGCCGGGCCAGCGAGGACTTCTCCTCGAAGCTCCGGAAGAGAGCCCGGAGCTTGTCGATGTCGGAGAACCCGCCCTTGCCGAGCAGCTGCGAGGTGCCCTGGAGGAAGATGCGGTCCTGGGCTTCCCCGTCGATGAAGGCCCGCAGGAGGTCGAGGAGCTTGTTCAGCGCGTCCTCGGACTTCATCCGATACCGAGGCAGCTCGCGGGCCAGGGCCTCGGAGACGGCCCGGATCGTCTTACCCCGGTAATTCTGGTTGATGTACTGGGAGCCCCGGTCGAGCTCGACCTGGGTCAGGGGCAGGGCGCACTCCAGCGTCTCCGTCAGGACCATGTGGAACGGCGTGACCAGGATGACCAGGACCCGGCGGTCGGAGATCTTGATGAACCGAAGGTGCTCGAACGGCAGGCCGAAGATCCGCGGGGAGATGACGAAACCGAGGGCGTCCGAGGAATCGGCCAGGAGCCGACAGGCGTGGAGGAGCAGGGAATCCAGGTCGGCCGTCCGGTTGGGAAATTCCTCCTGGATCAGGGGCACTCGTTCCTCGGGCAGAGGCTCTTCGGCCATAAGCCGGCCGACGTAGAAGCGCAGGCCGCGATCGGTCGGGACCCGTCCGGCTGATGTGTGCGGCTGTTCCAGGTAGCCCATCTCCTCGAGCTTGGCCATGATGTTGCGCAGTGTCGCCGGCGAGGCGGAGACGCGGCGCGTCTGGCAGATCGCTCCGGAGCTTACGGGCCGGCCGTGGCGGACGTAGCTTTCGACGACCAGATTGAGGACCTTCTTGTCCTTATCGCGAAGTGCAGACCTAGCCATGCTTTTCCTTGAGGGGTTTTATAGCACTAAACCCGCGCGAGTGTCAAATGACTGAAAGTCAGAGGGCGATCGCTCAAGAAATCCTAATCCCAGCGTATCCAACAACTTGCGTATAATCTCCGGACGCGTCTCCGGAGGTCCCGTAGCGGATGAGGCGGGCCTCCGTGGCCCCGAGCCCGAGCGACGCGACCAGGGCCGCCGCCGTGGGCTGGAAACCGCACATCGAGATCCTCTCCGAGACGACCGTTTCGAAGAGACCGGCGGGATCGAGCTCGAGAACCCTGCGGATGGCCAGCCCGTCCTTTTTCTCGGCCGTCTTCCGGCTGACGTAGTGGCTCATGTCCGTACTGGCCACGATGAGGACCTCGCGGCCGTCTTCCCGGATCGCCCGGGCCAGGGCCCGGCCCAGCGTCTCGAGCTCGGCGTAGCGCGCCTCATGGGAGATGCAGATGGGCACGATGGCGGCATCGTCCCGGAAATACTGGATGAAGGGCAGCTGCACCTCCAAAGAATGCTCTCCGAGGTGGGCCTTCTCGTTCGTTTCGACCAGCGGGCAGGCGGCCGTGATGCGCGAGGCCAGGGCCGTTTCGATCGGGCAGTCCCCGAGCGGCGTCTGCCAGCTTCCCTCGGTCTGGATGGCGAACAGGGCGCCGATCTCCCTGTGGCCGGGCCCGAGGATCACGAAGATCCCGGGCAGCACGGCCGAGGAGAACACGGCCCCGGCCACGGGACCCGAGTAGATGTAGCCGGCGTGGGGCGACACCAGTGCGAGGGCCTTGGCGCGCTCCGCGGCCGGATCGATCATCCCGGCGATGGTCTTTCGCAGCTCCTCCCGGCCGGCCGGATAGAACTGTCCCGCGACGTAAGCTTTCCTCGTTATGGCCATCAGAGGACCTGGCGCTTCTCCTCGAAACGGACGCCGAGCGACGCGAGCTCGTCGAGGATCGGGCCGTATATCTCAGGATGGACGGGGACCTGGACGCCGGTGAGCCCGATCCGTCCTTCGAGGACCAGGCGGGCGCCGATGGCCGCCGGCAGGCCGACCGTGCGGGACATGGAGGAGTCTCCGCCGGGGATGCCGTAATCGATCAGGGTCGAGACGATCCTCTCCGTCCGGCCGGACCCGGTCCGGGCCAGGAACTCGTGCTGGAGGACGATCATGTCCCTCTCCCCGGCCTTGTAGCTAAGCCGTTCGATCATCAAGGCGGTCATGTTGTCGAGAGCGGAGCCCTTGGCGGCGGGGAGCGGGGTGTCCTCGAAAAGCCCCAGCCAGTCGAGGCGGGAAAGGACGGCCGAGCCCGGCTCGAGCCGGAGACGGGCGGCGACGGCCGCCTTCGCGTCGGCCCCGGCGGCGGCTCCGGAAATCTCCCGCATGAGGCCGTGGAAGGTCGCGCCCGAACGATCCTTCGGGGCGTCGTCGAGCAGGCCCAGCTCGACCATCTTCCGGACGGTCTCGCACCAGCCGGGATAGCGCAGGGTCCCCCGGAAGACCGTCTGGGCCTCGGGGATCCCGTAGGCCTCCCGGTAAGCGACCGAGTCACGGTTGGGATAGCCTTCGAAATCTCCCAGCCCGGGGATGCCGATGATCTCCGGCCGGGCGAAAAGGTCCTCGGACGGAATGGTCACGATCCGGCCGTCCTTGAGGAACTTGGCCGAGTTCTTCGAGGCGAGCAGGACGCCGCGCGGGCTCCAGGAGAACTTATAGCCGAAGGGGTTGGTGTTGGCCTCGGGCGCGGGCAGGCCGCCGCAATAGGACGTGAAGCCGAGAACGCTGCCGCCGTCGTCGTGGACCTCGTGGATGACCCGCATGGCCTCCATGTGGTCGATGCCGGGGTCCAGGCCGAGCTCGTTGAGCAGGATGACGCCCCGGGCCTTGGCCCGGGCGTCGAGGGCCCTCATGGCCGGACCGACGTATGAGGCCGTGACCATCGACTTGCCCTGCTCGATGGCCAGTTCCGCGACGAGCGGGTGGAAGGTGTACGGGACCATGCTGACCACGAGATCGGACCGGCCGACGGCCGCGGCCAGAGCCGCCCGGTCCCCGATGTCGAGGACTTCAGCCGCGCCGCGGGGATGTCCGCCGACGAGCCTGGCCGCCCGGCCGGCTTCCATGTCGGCGACGACCACGGAGAATTCGGGCTGGTCGAGGAGGTATCTGACGAGTGGCCCGGCCACCAGGCCGGCCCCCAGAACGAGCACCTTTTTCATGGGCGTCTCCAGGAACGGCTGCCGTCAGCCGAGGTATTGGCCGAGATAGGCGTAGTCGGGCGCGAGCTCCCCGCGGTAGACGATGACGGCCCGGCGCAGGACGTCGGGCAGGCCGCATTCGGCGAAAGGCCTGTCGAAGCGCGCCGCAAGCAGGGCCGGGACGTGTTCCTTGAGCTTGCCGCTGAAGTAGGTCGAGGACTCGAGAGGCAGCTCCGCGGGAAGATTGTAGACGGCCAGGACCGCCGGCCCCGGGCCTTCGAAGCCGGGCACGGCCATGTCGCGGGCTGGATCGTACACGTAGACCGGGCTTTCCGAGTCCGTGGGCTGGACCGTGCATTCGATCGACCCGTTGATGTCGCAGGTGATGTCCCCGACGACGCGGAGCCGCGGCCGTTCGCCGCCGCCGTAGAGCTTCTTCAGGAACGGTTTGGTGACGTACTTGGGGAACTTGGGGGTCCAATAGATGCCGTTGACCAGGACCGTGAGGTAGGGCACGTAGTCCTCGGTGACCGGACGGTAGTTCCGGGGATTGCCGTAGAAATCCTGGAGGTCGAAAGGCCTGGACGGATCGACCGGCCGGACCATGTCCTCCTCGTGGAAAACGGCCTTGTACAGATTCCGGTGGGACCTCTCCCCGCCCTCGAAGAGCTTGGGGATATCGACGGGACGGACGGTTTCGACGGGCAGGATGTCGAAGATCTCCTGGGCCCCCTGGGAGACGTGGCCGTAGCCGAAGAAGCCGAAGACGATGGGGCCCAACCCGGGCGGCGGCCCCTGCTGGATCAGCGTCCATGAGAGCTTTCCGACCGCCTCCTTGGCCTCGACCAGGCTTTGATAGTGATGGGTCGGATGGAGGACGGTGAAGGGATTGGGCGTTCCTTCGGCCTCGAGCCGTCGTCCGAGCGTCCAGAGGGTGTCGATCATGCCGGCATGGCCGGCATAGTTGCCGAAATAAAGGACACGCCGGCCCTTGTCGTCGACCATCTTCTCGTAGTCGATGACGGTGCAGCCCAGGTCCCTCATCCTTCTGAGCATGGGCATGTTCTGGGCCTGGCCCTTGGCGGTGTGGGAGAAGAAAAGGTAGGTCTTGCCCTTCTCGATGAGCTCGAGGGGGATCTCCTTCAGAGCCAAGACGATGGGGCAGGGCGAGAGGCCCTCTTCGACCGCCAGGCCGGCCATCCGGTAGTCGGCGTCGTTGAAGACGCGGATGGTCGAGGGCTGGACGCGGAATTCCACCGGATACCTGTCCGCGAGCTCGCGGGCGTGGGACGGGATGAGGGGGACCCTCTTCTCCCACTTGTTGATATCCTCTCTGCGGATGCCGATCTTGGTATTCATGATGATCGCCTTATCGATAGCCCGGTAGGATTAGAGCCGATTATGTCATATTCGCTCCGGTTGTTCAACCCTGCCGGCCGGCGGCCCCGGGGCCGCGCCCCGGTCCCTTCCGGAGGGGTGCAAGGGGCTGTTTCCCACCGGGACGCTCCCTTTGACGGTCCTCGAGGAGTGCCATCGAGGTTGACGGCGGCGGGGCGGAACGGCTAAGATGGGCGGCGATGATCCGCCTTCACAACACCCTGAGCGGCCGGACCGAGGAGTTCGTTCCCATCGAGCCCGGCCTGGTCAAGCTCTACACATGCGGGCCGACCGTCTACGACCACCCTCACATCGGCAACTGGCGCTCCTATGTCTTCGAGGACCTGCTCAAGCGCGTCCTGCTCTATCGCGGGTTCAGGGTCCTCCACGTCATGAACATCACCGACGTCGACGACAAGACCATCAAGGCCGCCAACCTGAAGGGAATGAGCCTCCAGGAATACACCAACCCGTTCATCGAGTCCTTCCAGGCCGAGCGGGAGAAGCTCAACATCCTGGCGGCCGACCATTATCCGCGGGCGACCGACCCGGAGAACATCCGGGGCATGGTGGAGATCATCAAGGTTCTCCTCGGCAAGGGCATCGCCTACCGCAAGGAGGGCTCGATCTACTTCGCCATCGACAGGTTCCCCGCCTACGGCCGGCTGTCCAAGATCAATCTCGAGGACCGGCGTCCGGGCAGCCGCGGCGACGCCGACGAATACGAGAAGGAGAGCGTCCACGACTTCGCCCTGTGGAAGGCGCCCAGGGAGGGAGAGCCGTCCTGGGACACGGAGATCGGGCCGGGCCGGCCGGGCTGGCACATCGAGTGCTCGGCCATGAGCGCCCGCTACTTCGGGCCCGCGTTCGATATTCACTGCGGCGGCGTCGACAACATCTTCCCCCACCACGAGAACGAGATCGCCCAATCGGAGGCGGCCAACGGGGTCAAGTTCGTCAACTACTGGGTCCACGGCCACCACCTCGTCGTCGACGGCGAGAAGATGGCCAAGTCCAAGGGCAATTTCTACAGGCTGTCGGACGTTCTGGCCATGGGGTACGACGCCGCGGAGCTCCGCTTTCTCCTGCTCTCGACCCACTATCGCAAGATGCTCGATTTCACCGAGGGGGCCCTCCGACAGGCCCGGGCCGGCTTGGAACGGATAAAGAACTTTCTGGCCGATCTCGCCGGGATCACCTCCGACGGACCGCCCCATCCGGAGGCGGCCGGATTGATCGAGGCGTCCCGGACCGGCTTTATCGATGCCCTCGAAGACGATCTCAACATCTCGGAAGCTCTGGCTTCAATATTCACGTTGATCAAGAAAGCCAATGTCCTCAAAGATAAGGGGCAGCTCGTCAAGAAGGACGCTGAAGACCTTCGAACGTTCATCCTGCTTATCGATCAGAGCATTCTGTCGGTCAACTTGGCTTCCGTTACCGTTCATGTGGCCGCAAGCGACGGAGGATCCGGCGAAGAGGCCGAAGCAGATATTGAGAAGAGGATCGAGGCCCGGCAGAAAGCCAGGGCCGATAAAAACTTCAAGCTGGCCGACGAGATCCGTCGGGATCTTCTCCGGTCCGGCATCGTCCTCGAGGACACCAAGGAAGGCCTCCGCTGGAAGCGCGTCGCTCCCCCGAAACCCTGAGCCCGCAACGGGCCGGCCGCAGAAGCCGAGCATGAGAACCCCGAAGACCGGCCGGAAGGATCTGGGGCGCTCCGGGGAGGATATCGCCTGCCGCTATCTCATTGGAAAAGGCTATGAGATCGTCGCCCGCGGCTTCCGCATGCTCCGGGGCGAGATCGACATCGTCGCCCGGGACGGAGCGGCTCTCGTGTTCGTCGAGGTCAAGACGCGGGCCGACGAATCCCACGGCCGCCCCGAGGAATCCGTGACGCCCGGCAAGCAGACGCAGCTCCGCAAGATCGCCCAGGGCTTCCTCGTCGCCTATCCCCATCCCGGCGTCGACTGCCGCTTCGACGTCATCGCCATCCTCGTCCACGGGCCGGACGACTACCGCCTCGAGCACTTCAAAGACGCCTTCTAGCGTCAGAACGAGTAAGCGAAGCCGACCCTCAGGTTCCGGGCCGGTTCGAACATCGCATCGGGATCGGCCCGGGCGATATAGGTCGCGTCGAACAGATTCCCCACCGTGACGAAGAAGTCCAGCCCCCGCCAGAGGTAGCTGGCCTTGAGGTTGACGAGCTGGGCCGAGGCGACGGCGATCTCGGCCGGCCCCGGATCGTCCTTGGCCAGGCTGAAAGTCGCGTTGAGCTCGGCCGCGAACCGGCCCTTCCAGTACTTCGTCCCGGCGTAGATCCGGTACGGTGGGACGTCGTTCAGGGGCGCGTCGGTCTCGAGGCTCCGGCCGCGGATGAGGGCGAAGTTGCCGAAGATCTTCCAACCGGGAAGCAGGTAGGCCTCGACCTCGAACTCGAGCCCCCGCAGGAGCCCGCGTTCGATGTTGCCGTACGTGTAGGTCGTGGCATCGATCCGGTAGCGCTCGATCATGTCGTCGATGAGATAGCGGAACGCGTAGAGGCCGAGGAAGAAGCGGCGGCCAGGCAGCTTGAACCCCCCGTCGAGGTTGAAGCTGCTCTCCGGCTTGAGACCGGGCTGACCGATGATGAAGCCGCGGCCGCTGATCCCCGTATAGAAGCGTTCGTTGATGCTGGCCTGGCGGTAGGCCCGGGCCACATTGACGAAGGCCACCAGCTCCTTCGCCAGCCTGTAGGAAACCGCCACGAAGCCGGTCGGCTGGCTGTCTTTGGTCAGCACCGGCGGCTCTCCCCCGTCGGGCTGGGATTCCATCCGCAGGACGTCATAGCGGACACCCCCGAGGATATCGAGCCGCCGGAGCCCGGCATAATCCGCGGCCAGGAAGAAGCCGAGGTCGCCCCGGCTCGCGCTGAGATAGGGATACTCCTCGATGACCTCCGTGACGGCCCCGGATTCGTCGTAGGAAGTGTAGGAATTGTAGGCGTGGGCGTCGGCCCGGCCGAAATAATCGACGCCGCCCTCGAGCCGGAGCTCGGGCCCGACCTTCTTCGAATAGGAGACCTGGGCCCCGAATTCGGTGCTGTCGGTCTTGGCGTAGGATTCCTTGGTCAGAAATCCGTCATACGTGTCGGTCAGCGTTTTCAGGAAATTGGGATTGACGAAGGCGTGGACGAGGATCTCCCCGTCCTTGCCGACGTTCTTCTCTTTCCAGTGGAGCTGGACGAGGTTCTGGTCCTCTTCGGGATACCAGGTCGGCTTGGTCCCGGCCGTTAGGCTCGGCTTGCCGATGTCGCGGCCGCGGGCGGCCAGGATCCCGATATCGATCTCGCGCTTGTCCGTTCGGCGGACGGCCTTGGCCAGCAGGCTTCCTTGCGTGAACTGGGATTGGAGAACGTCGGTCCCGTCGGGGATCCGGTACAGGCCGGCGTCGTCGTACTGGAAGGAGAGCGAGAAGGCCCATGGCCCGGTCGTCCCCTCGAGTCCCAGGCCGAGGTGTTTCTCCCCGTTGACCGACCCGTAGCCGGCCAGGAAGCGCCCATGGAGCCCGGGCTCGAAGCCGGGCTTCCGGGTCAGGACGTGGATGACGCCGCCGATGGCGTCGGAGCCGTAAAAGACCGACGACGCGCTCCTGAGGACCTCGATCCGCTCGATGTCCTCGGGGCTGACGAACGAGGCGTTGGGCCCGGTCCGGCGGTCGCTCTCGAGACGGGCGCCGTCGATGAGATACAGGACCCTGCGGCGGGCCAGGCCGCGCACGGACGGCACGAGCGAAAAACCGGCCGAGCCGAGCGCCCCGACCCCCGGGACGTCCTGAAGGCCGTCGTTGATGTTCGCGACCCTCTTCTCCGTGAGCGTCTCGCCGGAGACGACCGTGCTGGCCGCGGGGACCTTGATCGAGGGCTCGGGGTAGCGGAGGGCCGTGACCACGACCTCTTCGTTCTGTTTGATGAGCGGAACGAGGACGAGGACGAGGGGGCGGTCGAGGTCCCTGCGACCGACCTCGAACTCGCGTTCGTAATAATCCGGATGGACGACCTCGAGGACGACCCGGTCTCCGGCCGGCAGATCGAGAGCGAAGCGGCCTTCGGCGTCGGTCTCCGCCTTGGCCCCGCTCGCCCGGTGAAGAACGACCGCCGCGGCGACGGGATTATCCGCGCTGCCGACAACCTTGCCTCGGACCTCGGCCGCCTGGGACGCAGCGCCGAATACGGTGAAAAGCAGGAGGGAGATGAACAGTCTTTTGGTCATAAAATCTTCCTGATTGTTTAGACACGGGGCGGCGGCGATTTCTTCCATTCCGCGCCAGGACCGAGGGCGGGACAGGATCAACGCCCGGATCTTCTCTTCACCAGGCCGGGATCGGCGGAGGCGCCGGCCAATTCCATGACCGTCCGGCCAAGGACGGGATGACGGACCTCCGGGGCGATCTCGGCCAGGGGCACGAGGACGAAGTTCCTCAAGTGGAGCCGGGGATGCGGGACGATGAGCTCCGGAGAATCGATGACAAGGTCCTCGGCGAGCAGGATGTCGATGTCGACGGTCCGCGGGCCCTTGGCCACCGTGGGGACGCGCTTCATCCAGGTCTCGACGGACTTGGCCAGCCGCAGGAGCGCCGGAGGGTCCAGGTCGGTCCGCACCTCGAGCACCTGGTTCAGGAACCAGGGCTGGTCCGCGTATTCGACGGGCTCGGTTTCGTAGATGGACGAGCTCCGGACGATCCCGACGCCGCTCCGCTCGAGCCGCCGGCGGGCCCGGGCCAGGTTGGCGGCGCGCCGCCCCAGGTTGCTGCCAAGACCCAGGTAATAAGTCACGGACTCTCCTCCCCCGCCATTCTAGTCTGAGCCCCGGCCAGGTTGCAATTCGGGCCTCCATTGTTTAGTATAGCTCTTCCCGGGCAAGCGGCCCGGGGATTCCGCCGCGGAGCGCGACCATGAGCAAGCTGATCTTCCTCGACAACGGGGCGACATCGTTCCCCAAGCCCGAAGCCGTCTACCAGTACATGGATTTCTTCTTCCGGAACTACGGCGTCAATCCCGGACGCTCCGGCTACGACCTGTGCATGGAGACCGGCCTCGTTGTCGAAGAGACCCGCAAGATGCTGACCCGCTTCTTCAACGGCACGGACCCCGACCGGCTCTGTTTCGGGTACAATTCGACCGACGCTCTCAACCTCATCATTTTCGGCCTGCTGAAGTCCGGCGACCACGCCATCTCGACGACACTGGAGCACAACTCCGTGCTCCGTCCCCTGTACCATCTCTCGCGGGCGGGAGTCGAGGTCGAGCACGTGCCCTTCGACGGCGCGGGCTTCGTCGATCCCCAGGAGATCCGCAAGAGGTTCCGGCCCAACACCCGCCTGGTCATCGTCAACCACGCCTCGAACGTCATCGGCACGGTCCAGCCCATCGCCGCCATCGGGAAGCTCTGCCGCGAAGCGGGCATCCCCTTCGCCGTCGACGCCTCGCAATCGTCGGGCAAGGTCCCGGTCGATATGGAGGCCCAGTTCCTCGACGTCGTCGCCTTCACCGGCCACAAGTCCCTGCTCGGCCCGACCGGGATCGGCGGCCTCTACGTTCGGGAGGGCGTCGAGATCCGGCACACCCGGGCGGGCGGCACGGGCGTGCGCTCGGCCGTCCGGCCCCACCTCGACGAGTACCCTTATCGGCTCGAGTACGGAACGCCCAACGTCATGGGCATCGCCGGGCTGAAGGCGGGCGTGACGTGGCTTCAGGCGAAAGGCCTCGACGCCATCCACCACGAGGAAATGCGCCTGGCCCAGATCCTGCTCGACGGTCTCCGGGCCATCCCCAGGGTCAAGCTCTACTGTCTCGACAGCCTCGAAAACCATATCGCGGTCCTGGCCTTCAACATCGAGGGGACGGAAGCGGCCGACGTGGGGACCATGCTCGATGTCGATTACGGGATCGCCTGCCGGACCGGGTTGCACTGCGCGCCGCTCGTCCACGAACAGATCGGCACCGACAGGATCCATGGCGCGGTGCGCTTCGGCATCGGACCGTTCAATACGGAAGAGCATGTCCGGACGGCCGTCGAGGCCGTCGGGAAGATCGCCGCGCTCCGGGCGAAGCGCTGACCGTTCTCAGACGCAGCCGTCCGGCTTGGGCAGTCCGGCGACCTTGCAGGCGCCCTTGGCCGGCCCCGAGGGGAACAGGTCGTAGATCTTCATCAGCGGGAAGCCGGTCGCCTGGCACATCTTCCGGACCATCGGGGCGAGGTTCTTCTCCACGTAGTAATCGCGGATGAACCTGACCACCGCCCAGTGCTCGGCCGTCAGCTCCTCCAGGCCCTCTTCGGCCTTGGCCAGCAGCCGGGCCGTCTCCTCGGTCCACTCCTCGGGATGGACGAGAAAGCCCTCTTCATTGACCTCGATCCGGCATCCTTCGAGTTCGATGTGCGGCATGATTCACTCCGTTGGCCCGGCCGGGACTCTCGGCCCGTCCGGCCTATGATGGTCGCTTGGTCCCTTCCCCCGGCCCGGGCAGGACCAGGGCGTTGGAGACGAGCTCCAGGACCTGGACGACCCGCAGGGGCAGCTTGTAATGCTTGATGACATCGTTCAAGCCGTCGATGCAATTGTGACACATCGTGCAGACCAGCCTGGCTCCGGTCGCCCGGAGCTGGTCGGCCTTGATCTTCCCGACCTCGAGTCGCAGCGGCCGGTATTCGGCCATGGACAGGAGGCCCCCTCCGCCCGTGCAGCAGAAGTTCTCCCGGCGGTTGGGGAACATCTCGCGGAAATCCGCACAGACGCGCTGCAGGACCTCGCGCGGCTCCTCGACGAGGTCGCCCGACCGGGCGATGTTGCAGGAATCGTGGAAGGTCACGGGTTCGGTGTTCCGGGAAGGGTCGACCGAGATCCTCCCCTCCTCGAGATAGCGCTTCACGGAGACGACGACCGACTCGGTCGGCCGGATCTGATCGTATCCGGCCCAGGTGTACCCTTCCCACCGCGTCGAACGATAGCCGTGCCCGCATTCCGAGATGACGATCTTTTTCGCCCGCAGGCGCTCGGCCGCCTCGTACACGTTGCGGGCGACATAGGCGCCCAGCCGGTCGTCGCCCGAGAAGAGCCCGAAGTTGGTCTGGTCCCAGCCCCACTTCGGCATGGTCCAGGACTCGCCGGCCAGGTGGAAGATCTTGGCCGCGTGGGCGATGGACCGGGGATCGAACTTGATCTCCCGCGGATTGATCGTGTAGAGGACGTCGCAGTCCGGCTTGTCGACCGGGATGTCGACCGCGTCGGTCCCCAGCTCGGTCCGAAGCTCGTCGCGCATCCAGGCCAGCGTCTCCAGATAGTCCTCCTCGGTGACGGCCATCTGGTTGCCCGTCTCCCACTGGTCCCGGCTGACGTTGAACACGCCTTCGGGGACGATGCCGAGCTCGGTCAGGAGGCCGCGGGTGAACCGCACCAGGAGGCCCGTGTCGACGCCCATCGGGCAGTTGTAGGTGCAGCGGCGGCAGGCGCTGCAGGTGCCGAAGACGATGTTCTTCAGGCGGTTGAGGTCCTCGTCCCCGTCGACGGAACCGGCCTTGACCCACCAGGGGGCGATGCGGCCCGTCCAGTCGACGTGGCGCTTGAAGATCTTGCGGATCTGGTCGGCCTTCCAGACAGGCGTCATGGTCGGATCGTCCGGGCGGGCCAGGAAATAGTGGCAGGATTCGGCGCACAGCCCGCAGTGAACGCAGGCGGTCATCGAAACGGCCAAAGGCCGGGAAATGCGCTTGGCGAGGAGGTCCAGGAACGGGCCGACGTTGTCGCCGGGCGCGTAGGTCCGCAGGCGTCCCTCGGCGACCGAAGGCAGGCCGCCCTCCCTGGCCTTGACTTGCGTGCGCGAGTCGAGCGGCGAATCGACGACCCCCGAAGAGGACGGCTTCCGGCGCTTCATGCCGCATCCTCCCCGGCCCGCCGGGTCTCCCGACCCTTGGTCCCCCGTGGCGGCATGGCGCCGCGGTGGCCGAGCGACCGGCCGAGGTAGAAGCGGGTGAAGGGGTAGTAGAGATAATGGCAGATCTTCGAGAACGGCACATAGACCAGGAAGAAGGCCGTCAGCCCGAAGTAGAAGATGAGCGGCCACTCCCCTTTTCCAGGCCTGTTGGGCAGGGCCAGCACGGCCGCGGCGAACCACACGATGAGCAGAACGAGCGAGAAATAGTCGTCCGGAGAGCTGATGCGGCGAAGCACCGGGTTGTTCAGGCGCCGGACGAGCCTCACGAGGCCCACGACGAAGGCCGCCGCCACGGCCGTCTGGAACAGGATGACGACCGGCCGGATCTCGAACAGGCCGGGAGCGTAGGGGATGACCAGGGTCCCGGCGATGGCCGCCGCGACGCCAAGATGGAAGACGACGAACTGGGCATAGAAGCCGGGCCGCTTCCGGGTCGACTCCATGGCCCAGGGCATGGCGACGTTCATCAACGAATAGCCCGCGCCCGCCCTCTCGTTCCCGACCGCGGTGGTCCGGTCCCGTCGAGTCTTGAAGCGGAAGATCCAGCCCAGGCGGACCGTGTAGACGAGGGCCATGAAGGCCAGTGCGGCCAGCTGGACCTCGTTCTCGAGGATCTTAAGGAACTCGCTCATCGGTTGATCCCCGGCGGCTCCGGAGTCGGCTATTATAGCAGAGGCGGGAGTGCGGGCAAACAGCCCCGCGTCACTGTGCGAGAGGTCCGCCCTCTTCGGTCGCCGCGTACCGGGTCTCGCAAAGCGTCACGACCAGGCGGCCCTCCGCGGCCAGGGGCACGACCCGCCCGGAGAAGCGGCGGTCGCCGAGGATCACGTCGCCCGATACGGCGGACTTCCCTTCCCGGGCTTTGCGGACGAGTTCCTGCAGCCCCGAGCTCCGCACGACCTCCCAGACATGGCGCCCGTCGGGATCGTCCGGGCCCGCGATCCGCCGGAAGCTCGCGTTGGCGAGCAGGATCCGGCCCGACCCGTCCAGGACGCAGACGCCTTCGAGGATCGATGCCAGGATGCTGTCGATCTCCGCGCTCTGGAGCCTGATCTCCCCCGACATCTGCCGCAGCCGGCCGGTCAGGGTGTTGAAGCTGCGGGCGAAGTCGAGGAACTCGCCCCGCCGCCTCATCGAGACGGAGACGTCGAGATCGCCGGCGGCGATCCGTTTCGAGGCATCCATGACCTCGCGGGTCGGCACGGCCACCGATCGGGCCAGGAACACGGACAGCAGGAGGGCGAAAAATGTCACCAGGCCGACGACCTTCAGCAGGTCGGTCCGGAGGGCGTCGAGGAGGGCCTCGATGTCCTTCATGAACACGCTCAGCCGGAGGGCTCCGACGACCCGGTCCCCGTCCCGGAGCGGGATGCTCATGTACATCATGTCCGCCTGGAGCGTCGAGCTGGGCCGGATGGACATCAGCGTCTCGCCCCGGAGCGAGGCCTGGATCTCGGGCCGGAAGAAGTGGTTCTCCATGTCCCGGGGTTCCCTCTCCGAGTCGGCCAGGACGCCGCCGTCGGCGCCGATGACGGTGATCCTCGTCGCGGTCTTCCGGCCGAGGTCGGCGACCAGGCTTTCCAGGTCTCCGGCGGCGGTCCCCGCGAGGTACGGGAGGACCTGTCCTTCGAGGACGTGGGCCAGGTGCTCCAATTCCGCGGCGCGCTCGTCGACGTGGTGCGTCCGCATGAGCGGCGGGGCGAACAGAGTTACGGCCGCGGCCAGGAGAAGGATGACGGCGGCATACCCCGCGAAGAGCCTTAAGAACAGCGATCGTTTCATCGGATGATGGGGTATTATAGACAAAACCGGGGCGGGTGTATAATGGGAAATTAATCGCGGAGGGAACCCTCATGTTCAGAATCGCCCTGACCTTCGGTCTCCTGGTCCTGGGCTTGGCCGGACTCGCCGGCGCCCAGCAAAAGTTCGATAAGGACGTCTTCCCGACCTCGAAAGGCGATCTCGAGATCACCTTCCTCGGCCACGCCAGCCTGATGATGACGTTCGGCGGCAAGACGATCCACGTCGATCCCTACGGCGACGTCGCCGATTACCGCACCCTGCCTCGGGCCGACCTGATCCTGGTGACCCACGAGCATTTCGACCACATGGACCCCGAGGCGCTCAAGCTCGCCTTCAAACCGGGCACGGCGGCCGTCGGGTGCAAGGCCTGCGCCCCGAAGCTCCCCGGCGCGATCGTCATGGCCAACGGCGACACGCGGACCGTCCTCGGGCTCACGATCGAGGCCGTCCCGGCCTACAACATCGAGCACACCCGGCCCGACGGGAATCCCTTCCATCCCAAGGGCGCCGGCAACGGCTACATCGTCACCTTCGGCGAGACGCGCGTCTACATCGCCGGGGACACGGAGAACACGCCGGAGATGAAAGCCCTGCGATCCATCGACATCGCCTTCCTGCCGATGAACCTGCCCTATACGATGACGCCGGAGCAGGTCGCCGACGCGGCCATGGCCTTCCGGCCGAAGGTCCTCTATCCCTATCACACCGGCGACACGGACACGGGCCGGCTGGTCGAGCTTCTGCAGGGAGAGAAGGAGATCGAGGTCCGGATCCGCAAGCTCCGCTGAGCCCGCCTATTCGCCGCCGGCGCAGCCCTTGAGGCCGGTGGCCCGCCCTTCCTCGATATGGTGTTTGATGGTCTTGCCCCGGACCATGTAGATGACGTCCTCGCCGATGTTCGTGGCGTGATCGGCGATCCGCTCCAGGTGCCGTCCGACCAGGATCAGGTCGACGGCCCGCGCGATCGTCCCCGCGTCCTGCATCATGTAGGTCAGCAGCTCCCGGAAGACCTGGTCGTTGAGCCGGTCCACCTGGTCGTCCCGGGCGCAGACGTCCCGGGCCAGCGCCTCGTCCCCGTTGACGAAGGCGTTCAGAGCGTCCCGGACCATGTCCTGGGCCAGCCGGGCCATGGCCGGGATGTCGATGAGCGGCTTGAGCTGGGGGTGCTTGAGAAGGTCGAGCGTCCGCTCGGCGATATTGACGGCCAGGTCGCCGATGCGCTCGAGATCGCTGCTGATCTTCATGCCCGAGGTGATGAAGCGCAGGTCGGCGGCCATGGGCTGGCGGAGGGCCAGCAGCCGCAGGCACATCTCGTCGACCTCGATGTCGAGGAGGTTGACGGCCTCCTCCCGCTCGAGGACCTGGCAGGCCAGCGTCTCCTCGCGGTCCTTGAGGGCCCGGACGGCCAGGGCGATCTGCTCCTCGGCCCGCGAGGCCATCTCGAGCAGCTTCTCCTTGAGGGCCTTGAGCTCCTCGTCGAACGGTCGTTCGATCTTCGACATGCTGCCTCCTCGGAATACGCGGCAACGCTAGTTTAGCCTTTTTCGGGCGGATCCCGCAAGTCCCTGACCGCCGGAAGGCTTACTTGATCGAGGTGTTGATGACGCTGTAGAGAGCCGTTTCGGAGATGATCGCGCTATGAGCGCCGTAAAGAATGAAATAGACCCTGAGACCCTGGGGCGTCTGGACAACGGTGAAATCTTCCGGGTGCACCCAAGTGCTCATCGTCCCGTCTTTCGAATAGCCCTGGACGAACGGCGATGCCGAAATGTCAAGGGTGAGGCCGTCGGCGGTCGTGCCGTCGAAAAGGCCCGCCTTGGAATTGACGTAATCCCCCGTGCATCGGGTTCCCCAGAGGAACGCATGGACCGTGCCCAGCGCGTCGATGACGGGGGTCACCGCCGGGGCCCCACCCTCCGGGGGGCAGAGTTTGTCGAGCCGGACGCCGCCTTCCCGGCTGAAGCTCAGGCCGTCCGTCGACACGGCGCTCAGGACCCGGCCATAGTCGCTGACACCGCCGTAATACATCCGGTACTGGCCGCTCGGCAGGAGGAGCACCCTCCCCAGTCCGATGCCGTTCGCCTCGTACCCGCTGCCCGAATAGGTCAGGCGCTCGCCGGACTCGGCCGTGAACGTCCAGCCGCCGTCCGTCGACAGAGCGCTCTTGATGGCCTTATAACCCATTTGATTGACCGGACCCTGCTTTTGATCGAGCCAATACATCCGATAGGAGGCATCCGCGTTGCGGACGATCCAGTGCCCGAACAGTGTGTAGCCCTCGAATCGATAGCCCGCTTCCTTGGTGAAATTCAGGCCGTCGACGGAGATCCAGCTGACCATGCCCCACCAGTCCGGATCGGCGGGCGTATCCGCAACGGCATAGTAGATCCGGGTGCGTCCATCATCCAGCAGGATCACGACCGGATCGGACCCGCCATTTCCGGTCTGGCTCATATCCAGGACCACGCCTTCATAAGTCCAGCCGTTGGATATCCTCAGGCAGGTCGCGGGGGACCCGGCGCAGGTGTAGGGCTTGGGGGTGGTGTCCTCGGGCGCGTCCTTCGCTCCGCATCCCGAGAGGCCGAAGAGGCCGAGGGACCCCGCCAGCAGAACGATGAGAGACCTTGTTTGACGTCCGCTCACGGATGACCTCCCCCAGGGAATGCGTGACGCCCGGGACGGCCACGCTCCCGGCCCAGATACAGCCTATGTTATGGAAAAGCGAACGGACAACGCAAGCGGAAAGATTGCGGCGGGAAGA
>CAVWFA010000016.1:0-658702 GCA_963754085.1 Candidatus Aminicenantota bacterium
CCCTATTTGACTTCGAGGATGGCCAGGAAGGCTTCCTGGGGGATATCCACCTTGCCGACGCGCCTCATCCGCTTCTTGCCGGCCTTCTGCTTCTCCAGCACCTTCATCTTGCGGGTGTAATCGCCGCCGTAGAGCTTGGCCAGGACGTCCTTGCGGAAGGGCTTGACCGTCTCCCGGGCGATGATCCGCTTGCCGATGGCGGCCTGCAGGGCGACCTCGTACTGCTGGCGGGGGATGACCTTGCGCATGCGCTCGACCAGGCCGCGGCCGATCGTCACGGCCTTGTCCTCGTGGACGACGAGCGACAGCGCGTCGACGGCGTCGCCGTTGATGAGGATGTCGAGCTTGACCAGCGGCCCTTCGCGGTAGCCGGAGAACTCGTAGTCGAGCGAGGCGTAGCCCTGGGACAGCTGCTTGAGCTGGTTGTAGAAATCGAAGACGACCTCGTTGAGCGGAAGGGCATAGGCCAGGAGCACGCGCCCCGGGCCGATGTATTCCATCTTCTTCTGGATGCCGCGGCGCTCCTCGAGGAGCTTGAACAGCCCGCCGAGATAGCGGTCGGGCGTCAGGATGACGGCCTCGATGACCGGTTCCTCGATCGTCGCGACCTCGGTCGCCTCCGGCATCTCGGAGGGATTGTGGATCTCGAACGTCTCGCCTGTCCGGCTGGTCACCCGGTAGCCGACGCTGGGGGCCGTCGTGATCAGCGTCAGCCCGTAGTCGCGCTCGAGGCGCTCCTGGACGATCTCCCGGTGCAGGAGCCCGAGGAAGCCGGCCCGGAACCCCAGACCCAGGGCCGGCGAATTCTCCGGCTCGTACTGGAACGAGGCGTCGTTGAGGCGCAGCTTCTCCATGGCGTCGCGGAGCTCCTCGATGTTGCTCTCGCCGGCCGGGAAGATGCCGCAGAAGACCATGGACTTGGCTTCTTTGAATCCGGGCAGAGGCGTCCCGGTCGGGCGGTTCCGGTGGGTGACCGTATCGCCGACCCGGGCGTCGCTGAGCTTCTTGATCCCGGCGATGAGGTAACCGACTTCGCCCGTCCTCAGGACGCCCGACTTGACCGGCTTGGGCATGAGGTAGCCGACCTCCTCGGCCTCGTATTCCGCCCCGGAGGCCATGAGGACGATCCGATCGCCCGTCTTGATCTCCCCGTCGAGGATCCGGACGAGAACGATGACCCCCCGATAGGTATCGAACCAGGAATCGAAGAGGAGAGCCTTGAGGGGCGCGTCGGGGTCCCCTTTCGGCGGCGGGATGCGCTGGACCACGGCTTCGAAGAGCTCCGGCAGGCCCTGACCCGTCTTGGCGCTGACGAGCAGGGCCTCGGACCGGGGGATGCCGATGACGTGCTCCATCTGCTCGAGCGAGTCCTCGATCTGGATCTGGGGCAGGTCGATCTTGTTGATGACCGGGACCAGGATGAGGTCGTTGTGGACGGCCAGGTACGCATTGGCCAGGGTCTGGGCCTCGACCCCTTGGGACGCGTCGATGACGAGGAGGGCCCCGTCGCAGGCGGACAGGCTCCTCGAGACCTCGTAGGAGAAATCGACGTGGCCGGGCGTGTCGATGAGGTCGAAAACGTAGTCCTCCCCCGAGAGGCTCCGGTAGGTCAGGCGGACGGTCTGGGCCTTGATGGTGATGCCCCGCTCCCTCTCGAGGTCCATGGTGTCCAGGACCTGCTCCTTGAGCTCCCGCGAGGACAGGGCCCCGGTCAGCTCGATGAACCGGTCGGCCAGGGTGGATTTCCCGTGGTCGACGTGGGCGATGATGGAGAAGTTCCTGATATTCTTCATGGAATCAGCTATTATCGCAGATTCCCCGGAAAAAGTCCCTCGTTCGGCGGCCCCGGGGAAAATTGACTTTTAGGGGGGGTGGGGGTATCTTCTAGGGGAGAAATCTGGCCTGAAATCTAAGGAGTTTCGCATGCTTGGATCCATAGGACCCACCGAGCTGATCCTGATCCTCCTCATCGTCATCATCATCTTCGGCGCCCGGAAGCTCCCGGACCTCGGCAAATCGATCGGCGAGGGCATCAAGAACTTCAAGAAGTCGATGAACACGAAGGACGACCAGGACGGCCCCAAGAACCCCGACCCCCCCAAGGGCTGACGGAGCAGCCCAGCCGCCCGCCGGGCCCTGACCGGGCGGGCTTTCGAGAATCCCTATGACATCTTCCTTTGACGCCGGGGACAAGCAGCTGAGACCGGGGCTCTTTCGGGTGTAACCAAGCCGCCGGGAAGAGAGTTATTTGCTTTGACAACCTCCGGCGGAAAAAATATAAAAGTACGGTGGAGCAAGAGACCAAGGAGGCCTCGTTGACCAGAAAATCCCTCGTTTCTCTGGCCCTTGGCGCGGCTCTCCTGGCCTTCTCCCTGCCCGCCGCCGCCCAGCGCGGCCCGATGGGCTCCATCAAAGGCCGGATCACCGACGAAAAGGGCGCTCCCCTCTCCGGAGCCTACCTTTACCTGACCTCCACCGAGAGCCTCGGGATGGCGAACTACATGACCCCGAAGTCGGGCCTGTTCGGCTTCGTCGGCCTGGTGCCCGGAAAGTTCAAGCTCGTCACCGAGAAGGCCGGGTACAAGACGGTCACGGTCGACGGGATCGTCGTCTCGGCCGGGGCGACCTTTACCGCGAACATCAAATTGGCCCCCAGCGCCATCGAGGATGAGCCCTCGACCGCCCAGCCCGGCACCGGGCTCGACCGCGAGTCGGCCCGCTACGCCGTCATCCTCAACCGCGACATCGCCGCCCGGCTGCCCCTCGGCCGCGACATCTCGTCGATCTTGGGGCTCGTTCCCGGCCTCGTCTTCGAGACCGACCCGATCTCCGACCGCTTCTCCGTCAACGGAATGCCTTATACGTCCTCCATCGTCGTCCAGGACGACATCATCCTCAGCGGCCCCGTCGACGGCCGGTTCCTGAACAGGATCAGCACCGATTTCGTCGACGAGATCGTCGTCGACGCCGCGGGCCATACCGCGGACATCGGGCCCGGGCAGGGCGCCTACATCAACATCATCCACCGGGCGGGATCTCCCAGGACCGAGGGCAGCCTCTTCTACAGCGCCTCGGGCAAGGGCCTGACCAACTCGCTCTGGACGGCCGACGAGCTGGAGGAGATGCCCAACGCGGCCCCGACCTCGCTCCGGCGCGAGCACGACCTGTCCTTCACGCTGGGCGGACCCGTGCTCAAGGACATGGCCTGGATGCTGGCCAATATCCACTTCACCAGTCTCGGCCGCACGGCGCCCTTCAACTACTGGACCGACCCGACCGGCATCCGCCATTTCGTCTACGACTACTCCGAGAAGAGCCTGTCCGGGATGTTCAAGCTGTCGATGGACGTGATGGACAAGTTCAAGGGCGTCATGGAGGTGGGATTCGGCGGGCTCCGCGAGCCCGTCTACGAGCCCGACGTCGACCCGCTCCGGCCCGAAGCCTCGACCCGCAACCTCGACGGCGACCGGACGCTCCTGGCCCGCCTCGGCGGGAGCTACGTCGTCGGCCAGAACATGCGGGTCGACCTCTCGGTCGGCTACGCCAAGGACCGCAAGCCCCTCCTTCTCAACGACCTGGCCAAGGCCAAGCCCGAATACTCCGACCTCATCACCGGCTACAACTGGGGCAGCGGGTCGCTGAACGACCAGGAAACGGCCAGCCGGATGAAGATCGGCATCGCCTTGTCCCGCATCCAGGACGGATGGCTGGGCACGTTCCACGAGTTCGTGGCGGGCGGCGAGTACGAGACGACCAAGTCGTCGTCGTCGACCTGGAAGGCCGATAATCTCATCTACAATTACGTCGACGGCAGCCCCTATACGTTCGGCCGGACCACCTCCCCGCTCTCGGGCGATGAGGTCGGCTACGGGCTCATCGGGTTCTACATCGCCCCCGCGGGCGACAGCATGTCCCTCAAGCGCGAGCTCAAGAGGATCGGCGCCTTCGTCCAGGACCGGATCAAGATCGGAGGCCGCTTGTCGCTCTCGGCCGGGTTCCGTTTCGACCGGTCCGAGGCGCTCTTCGGACAGTTCTCCAAGGGCACCGCCGGCAATTCCGTGAGCGTCAACTTGGGCAGCACGCTCATCGACCCCATCCTGGGCTACAATCTCTACAGCTCGATCAGCCTCCCCCAATGGGACAGGGCCATCGTCTGGAGCGAGATCTCGCCGCGCTTCGGCCTGAGCTTCGACCTCCTGGGCAGCGGCCGGACCATCCTCAAGGCCTCCTGGGCGCGGCTCCCGGAATACCTCGGCCTCGGCTACTCCCAGGACCTGTCCCAGGTCGATCCCACGGCCTCCCATGATTTCGTCTGGTACGACGAGGACGCGAACGGCCTGGTCAACGCGGCCGACGTCTACAAGCTCATGCACTACGATTTTCGGGTTTACCGGACCGAGTTCCTCAAGCAGGCCGTCGACCCCGAGCTCAGCGCGCCCGTCATCGAAGAGTGGACGGCCGGCGTGGACCAGGCCGTCGGCCGGGATTTCACCCTGTCCGCCCGCTACATCGACCGGCGCCACACCAACCTCACCGGGCACGTCGTCTACGACCCCTCGACCGGGGCCCACTGGTCGCGGCTCGAGGAGGCCCCGGAGGGCTGGTGGGTGCCCTTCTCGACCACCGTCCCGGGGACGGACGGCTACGAGGACGTGACCCTGGACCTGTATCTCCCCGCCACGGACTCCCCTGACTATTTCGAGCGCATCGAGAATGTCCCCGAGCTCAAGGCCCGGTACCGGAGCGTGGAGCTCGCGTTCCGCAAGAGGATGTCGCACAGCTGGCAGCTCTTCGGCTCCCTGACCCTCAACCGCGCGACCGGGACGACCACCATGGCCTCGAACTGGAGCGCCGGGAATTCTCCCGTCCTGCTGACGCCGAACTCGTTCATCAACGTCGCCGAGACCGACCACCTCTATCAGGACCGCCCGTTCGTGGCCCGGCTGGCCGGGACCGTCCGCCTGGGTTGGGGCCTCTTCGCCAGCGCCCTCTTCAAGGCCCAGAGCGGCGCCCCCTGGGGCCGGACGGTGACCGTTCTCCCGCCGGCCGATTGGGCCGAAGCCAACGGCGCCGACGCGACCCCGGTGACGGTCTACCTGGAAAGCCCCGGCACGCGGCGCTACGACTGGTGGAAGAACCTGGACTTCCGGCTGGAAAAGGAGTTCGCCCGGCACGGGCGCAGCCTCTTCGCGGTCTCGTTCGACGTTTTCAACCTGCTCGGGGAAACCTACCGGACCCTCGACCTCAACGACGGCGGAACGTGGGCCCCGGACGGCGAGGGCGGCAGCACCGGCACACGGGTCCTCAGCGGCACCTACGGGACGTATACCCCGCTGTGGGGCTCGCGGGTCGTCCGCCTGAACTTCAGCCTAAAATTTTAGCTGGAACACCGCCGCTTTCTTCAACTCCTCGCCCTCGGTGGTGCACTTGACCGCGGCGTCCATGCGGAGCTTCTGATCCTTCAGCCGGTCGAGGTCCTTGTCGATGACGACGGGAAACTCCATGCGGAAGCGGCGCGACCGGTTCTCGGTCAGGTCCTTCTCCTCGAGCGTCAGCGGGAACGATCCCTGAGCCTCCCACACGGTCGTCCCCGACCGGTCCGACATCACGAGACGCACGTCGAAGCCCGTTTCCAGCCGTCCGCCCTTGAAGCTGAACCAGATCGAATCGTAGGGCACGTCGATGAAGACCCGGCCCCGGTAGACACCGTTCTCCACGCCGATCTTCTGCATGGACATCTCGTAATCGAAGAGCCTCTTCTCCGGCGAGAAGGTCTTCTGGAAGTGGCCCTGGGCGATGTTGAGCTCCTGGAGATGTTCCAGGTTGATGGCCTGCAGGACGAAATATCCCGAGCAGTGATCGTCGACGAAGATGACGGGGAAGGCGCCGTAGTACCAGACCTCGCGGCAGTAGCCGGAGACCTCCATGGGGTAGGTTTGGCGCTCGGACGGCGGGCCGAACAGGATGAAGATCCGGCCGCGGTCGGTCTGCCAGCCCGGGCGTCCTTCGCCTTGGAACAGGATCCCGGCCTTGGCCACCCGGTCCTCGTATTCGACCCTGTATTCGTTGAACTCGGTCTCGGGATCGGGGTCGCGCCTCTTCCAGAATTCGGCGATGAAATCGTCCCGGCCGCTCTCCGGGAGCTCGCGGAAGATCTTGCGTTCCTGCTTGGAGATGATGTAGGAGACCTTGCCCAGGAAATCGGCGTGGGCCGGGGCCATCTTCTTGCTGGCCTTGGCGGTCTGGCCGCCGGGGAGCGCGGCCAGGCCGGCGGCGAGGAGGAGAGGCCCCAGCAGGCCGAGGACGGCCTGCGCGATCTTTCGATGTGCGGCGGGCGTCATGGGATCGTTCGTCCTTTCACTTCTCTTAAGGTAGTCCTCCCGGTTCGAATTATCAAGCGGCAGACCGGCGCGAATGGCCGGAAAAGAGGGGGTGGTGCGGAAGGGGGGACTCGAACCCCCATAGCCTTGCGGCCACAAGCTCCTGAGGCTTGCGCGTCTGCCAATTCCGCCACTTCCGCGCTCAGGGAACGGGTATTATAGCGATTTCGGCCCCCCAGGTAAAGCGACCGGAGGTGTCGAATGCGCCAAGGGCGATTGAGACGACCGCCGAAACGGGCCGAGGGAGGTCGTCGACGGGAGCATCAGCGGTGATTTAGCCGGTCTGGAGACGGACGAGGGGAGTTTCCCTGGAAACCGCCAAGAACGTGTTTGAGCGAGGCTTAGCGCAAGCTCGAGCGGCGGGAAGCGGATTCTTAGAAGCGACCTGCAGAATCGCGGCCGAGCACCCGAGGCCGTGATTCTGATAAATATCTTAGTAAGGTGTTCTTCCGAAATCATCGCAGCGACCGGAGACGACCTCCCGAGGCAAACTTGACAAACGGGGAAGCGGGGCCTATTGTGAAGGCGTTGATGATGCTTGTCATCGCTCTCAATCCCGATCGGCTTCGCCCCCCTGTCCTATCACCCAAGGAGGATGCATGAAATTCCAAGGCCGTTCCCAGATCGAGGCGCTGGCCAAATTCAAGGGCCAGGGCGATCTCGTGACCTCGTTCTACCTGGACACGGACAAAGGCCGGCTCAACAAGAAAGAGATCCAGCTGGCCCTGAAGAACCTCCTCAGCGAGGCCAAGACCCGGGCCTGTGAGGTTGGCGCGGCCAAGGACAGGATCGACGCCCTGCTCCGCGACCTGGACCTCATCGCCGATCACAGCAGCCAGGCTCTGGGGTCTTCGAACGCCGCCGGACTGGCCGTCTTTTCCGCGAGCCAAAAAAAGTTCTGGGAAGCCCTGGAGCTGCCGCACGGCCCGCGCAACCGCGTCATCTTCGACATGAACTTCTACGTCCGCCCGCTGGCCTCGATCTTGGACAAGTACAGCCCCGCCTGCGTCCTGCTCGTCAGCCGGCGCGAAGCCGTCTGGTACAGCGTCTCCATGGGCGAGATCAAGGCCCTCGACAGGATCGAGAGCGACGTGCCGGGCCGGGTCCGCGAGGGCGGCTTCGAAGGGACGGAGGCCAAGAGGATCGAACGCCACGTCGACGCCCATCTCCAGGACCATTACAAGAAGTCGGCCCAGAGGACTTTCGAGATCAGCAAGAAACTGCCCTTCGACTGGCTGCTCATCGGCTGCGAAGACAACCACAGCGGCGATTTCGAGGCCCATCTGCACAGCTACCTCCGGGATAAGGTCAAGGCCCGGCTGCACGCCCACCCGACCGATCCCCCGGACAAGGTCCTCCAGGAGGTCCTCGAGGTCGAGATCCGGCTGAAGAAGGCCGAAGAGGAAGAGGCCGTCCAGAAGCTCGTCGCGGAGCTCGAGCGCGGCGGCCTGGCGACCTCGGGCCTTCGCGACACCATCCACCGGCTGAACCAGTTCGAGGTCCAGACCCTCGTCGTCACCCACAATCTCTCCCGGCCGGGGCGGATCTGCCCGACCCACAAGTTCCTCTACCTCGACGAGCTCCAGTGCCCGATCGACGACAAGAAGACCGACGTCGTGCTGGACCTCATCGACGAGGCTATCGAGACGGTCCTCAAGCGCGGCGGGACGGTCAGGCAGATCGAGCCACCCTCCAAGCTCGACCGCTACGGCGGGATCGGCGCGTTTCTCAAGTACAAGGCATAAAAAAGGGGGCGAGGTCCTTAACGGACCCCGCCGCTGTTGTTGTCACAGGGAAAAGCCGGAGCTCAGGCCGTCCTGACCGCTTTCTCCTTGAATCTTATCTTGTTGAATACGCTGTAAATGACCGGGATGACGAAGAGCGTCAGGAAGGTCGTCGAAGTCAGCCCGAAAGCGATGACCACACCCAGCGGAGCCCGGAATTCCGAGCCCGACGACCGGGAGAAAGCCATGGGCAGGGTGCCCAAGATGGTCGTCAACGCGGTCAGCAGGACGGCCCGCAGCCGGGTCGTCGATCCCTGCAGGATGGCCTCCCGTTTGTCGACGCCGCGGTTGATGAGCTGGTTGATGTAATCGATCATGACGATGCCGTTGTTGACGGCGATCCCCAGGAGCAGGATGAACCCCACCAAGACGGCCAGGCTGATCGTCCGGCCCGTGATGAGCAGGCCGAAGATGACGCCGATGACTCCCAATGGCACCGTGAACATGATGATGAACGGATGGACGAAGTGCTCGAACTGGGAAGCCATGACCATGTAGACAAGGAGGACGGCCAGGGCGAAGGCGGCGGCCAGGATGAGGAAGGCATCCTGCATGTCCTCGTAAGAGCCGCCGTATTCGAGGAAGTAGCCCGGCGGCAGGGTCTTTTCGAACCCGGCCAGCCGGGCCTTGATCTCCCGGACGACGCTGCCGAGGTCGCGGTCGGAGATATTGGCCGTGACCGAAACGCGGCGGGCTTGGTTCTCCCTGCTGATGGTGAGGGGCCCTTCGCTGGTCGTGATGTCGGCCACCTGCTCGAGGTAAACCGTCTGGCCGGAGGCCGTCCGAAGGGGGATGCTTTTGATCTCGTCGAGGCTGTCGCGGTACTTTTCTTTGAACCGAAGGCGGACGTCGATCTCGTCGCTGCCCTCGCGGTAGCGCGTGGCCACCTTGCCCAGCGTGGCCGTTTGGACGGTATTCGTCACCTGGTAAACCGTGAGGCCGAGCCGGTAGGCCTTTTCGCGATCGATGTGGACTTGAACCTCCGGCTTTCCGGCGGCCAGAGTGTGGGTCAGGTCGCGGATGCCCTCGACGCCGGAGATGAGCTGGACGATCTGATCGGCCTGGCCCTTGAGCACGGGCAGATCCTTGCCGAAGAGCTTGATCTCGACCGGGGCCGCGGAGCCGCCCATCATCATCTGGCTCATGTCGACGGCTTCGAACTTGACGTTGCGGAGGTTCGGCAGCTTCCGCCGGATCTGTTCCAGGAGCTCCTTATCGGAAAGTTTTCGCTTGTCCCGCTTGACCAGCCCGACCCAGAGGAGCCCCTCGTGCGTGCCGGAGTTGGAGAAGGCCGAGGCCGCGTCGCTCGCGTCCTGTTCGGCCTGGGAGCCGACCTGGGCCGAGATCATGGTGATCTCCGGCATGGCCGCCATAATGTTCTCAACCAGAGCCGTGACCCGATCGGTCTCCGCCAGGGCTGTTCCGACCGGCATGCGGACCTTGAGCATGACCATGTCCATATCCTGGGCGGGCATGAATTCCGTGCCCAGGAAGGGGACGATCGCCAAAGAGGCGATGAGGGCGAGGAGCGTGCCGCCGAGGACCCAGCGGCGGTGATGGAGAGCCTTGTCAAGCCACTTTCGATAGAGCGCTTTGGCCTTGGCGAACTGGCGCTCTTCGGGGGACTTGACGATGGCCGCAAGGCTTTTCTTTGAACGAAAGAGAAGCGATGTGGAGAGAGGCACGACGGTCAGGGCGACGAAGAGCGAGGCGATGAGCGAGAAGGCGATGGATAGGCCCAGGGCCTGGGTCATCTTCCCGGTGATGCCCGAAGCGAAGATCATGGGGAAGAAGACGGCGATGGTCGTCAGGGTCGAGGCGGTGATGGCCATGCCGACCTCGCTCGTGCCGGCGATCGAGGCCGCATCGGCGCTCTCCCCCTCCTCGAGGTGGCGGTAGATGTTCTCGATGACGACGATGGAGTTGTCGACCAGCATCCCGATACCCAAGGCCAGACCGCCGAGGGTCAGGAGGTTCAGGGTGTAGCCGGCGGCGTAGAGGGCAATGAAGGTGGAAATGATAGAGAGGGGGATGGCCAGGCTGATGACGAAAGTCGGACGCCAGTTGCGGAGGAAAAGGAAGATCAGCAGGATGGCCAGGAGGCCGCCCATCCAGGCGTTCGACACCGTGTTCGACGTCACCTGCTCGATCATGTCGCCCTGGTCCATCGCCACATGAAAGACCGGATTGCCCGGGATCGTCGACCTGAGGGCTTTGATCTCCTTTTTGACGGCGGAGGAGGCGATCTGGGTGTTGGCGCCGGAGCGCTTGCTGACGATGAGGTAGACCCCGTTCTGCCGCTGGATGCGGGCGGCATAGCGCATCTCCTTGAGGGTGTCCTTGACTTCGGCGACGTCGGAGACATAAACAGGCTCGCCCTTGGCGCTCGCGCCGACGACGGTCCGCTTGATATCATCGAGACTGGTGAACTCGCCCATCGTCCGAACGAGAATGTCCGAGTAGCGCTCGACGATGCTCCCGGCGGGCATATTGAGGTTCTCGGATCTCAGGGCCATGAGGACCTGGTCGAGGGTCAGGCCGCGGCTTTCGAGAGAGGCCTTGTCGACGTCGACCAGGATCTCCCTCTCGTCCATGGAGAAGACGCGGGCCGAAGCGACGCCGTCGATCCGCTCGAGGCGGGGCGCGATCTCGTCCTCCATGATCGTCTTGAGCCGCATGGGCGGGATGTCGCTGGTGATGCCGTAGAAGATGACCGGGAACGAGCTGAAGCTGAACTTCATGACCAGGGGCTCGGCGGCCTCCTCGGGCAGATATTGCTTATAGAGGCCGATCTGGTCGCGGACGTCCTGGGCCGCGAAATCGAGGTTCGTTCCCCACTCGAACTCGACGGAAATGACCGAGACGCCCTCGGTCGTCTGGGAGGTGACCTTTTTAACCCGGTTGACCGCGCTGACGACCTGTTCGAGAGGCCGGGTCAGGACGTTCTCGATGTCCGTGGACGAGGCCCCCGTATAGGAGGTGATGACGGACACGGTCGGAAACTCCAGGTCGGGGAAGAAATCGAGCCCCAGCCGGGTGAAGGAAATGGCGCCCAGGACGACGAGGATCATCGCCAGCATGGACGCCGTGACTTTTTTCTTGACCGAGAACTCGGGGAGCTTCACTTCTTCACCTCTTCGAGAACCTGGACGGCGCCGCCGTCCTCGAGGCCGTAATTGCCATCGACGACGACGGAGGCCCCCTCGGCGAGTCCGTCGAGGATCTCGATCATGGTCGTGTTCTGGAGGCCCAGGGCGACGGTCTTCTTGACGGCCTTCCCGCCCTCCACGACGAACACGTAGCTGTTCTCAAGGACGGCCTTCTGCGGGACGACGAGAGCGTTCTCGTGGGACTCCAGCTCGAAGACGATGTCGCCGAACGTCCCCGGCCTGAGGAGGCCCTCGGGGTTGTCGAAGGCCGCCTCGATGCCGAACTTCTTGTTCAGCGGGTCGGCCGTGAGGTTGACGAGACGGACAACTCCCCGGAATTCGCGGCCGGGGAAGGCGCCGACGCGGAGGAGGACCTCCTGGCCCTTCCGGATGCGGGCGATGTCCTCGGAGGACACGTCCACGTCGACCTTGATGCGGGAATAGTCCATCAGGGTCAGGACCCCGCCAGCCCCGCCGGCGGCGTAGCCGCCCATCATCGGATTGATGACGTCGCCGACCTGGGCGTTCTTGGAAGCCACGACCCCGGCGAAGGGGGCCTTCATGATAGAGACGTCGAGGGCATGCTGGGCCAGGTTGAGCCCGGCCCGGGCTTGCTCGAGCTGGGCGGCCGCCGAGTCGAACCCCAGCTGGACCTTCTCGCGCTGCTGCTCGGAGACGGCGTTCTCCTTGATCAGCCGGTCCATGCGCTCCTTATTGCGCTGGGCGTCGGCGTAGGCGGCCTCGGCCACGGCCACTCCGGCCTGGGCCTGCCGGAGCTGGAGCCGGATCGTCTCCGTCTCGAGCTCGGCCAAGACCTGGCCCTGGGCCACCCGGTCGCCCTCCTGGACGTCGATGCGGGCGATCTTGCCGCCGACTTCCGGAGTGATGTTGATCTTGTTCCAGGCTTCGAGCGTGCTGGTGTAGGTGATCTTTTCCGTGATCCTCTCCCGCCGGACCTTGAAGACCTTGACAGGCGCGGCCCCGAAGGTCTCGTCGGCGGCGGTCTTCGCGGCCGGCTTCTTACACGCGACCGCTGCGACGAGCGCAAGGACGGCCGCGGCGAGAGCGATCCGGGAACAACGACGGGTGATGAGCTGGGACATGGGTTCCTCCGTTACTTCGAGGGCGCTTCCGACCGGGTCCGGCCGAGGGCTTTCTCGAGCTGGGCGTCCGAGATGACGCAGTCATAGAGCGCCTGGGAATAGTTCGTGCTGGCCTGCCGCAGGCCGACCTGGGCGGTCACGACGTCCAGGTTGGTGGCCAGGCCTTCGGTGTAGTTCAGCTCCGCGATGCGGACGGCCTCGCGGGCCTGTTCGACGTTCTTCTCCTGGGAGAGCAGGGTCTCGCGGGCTTGGGCCCGGTTGAGCACGGCCTGCTTGACCTCGAACGAGATCATCTCGGCCAGGCCTTTGCGGTTCCATTCGATCTCTCGGATGGCCGCCTTGGACTGGCCGACCTTGGCCAGCGTGTCGAAGCCGTTGAAGAGGGGGACATTGAGGGACAGGCTGATCGTGTAGTAGTTCTGCCAATCGACCTTCCGGAACACGAGCCGGTCGGACCAGAGGTTGTACATGCCGCCGATGGCCAGGCTCGGCAGGCCGGTGCCGCGGGCCATCTTGAGCATCTCGCCGGCCATCAGGCGCTGGTAGTCGAGCTGGCGGAGCTCGGGGCGCTGGGCCTGGGCCTCCTCGACCACGGCCTCGGTCACGGGATCGAGCGGCGGCGAGACGAGCTCGCCCTTGATCTCGAGAGGCGTGTCGAGGGGGATGCCCAGGATCGTCTTCAGGTTGAGCGCGGCCACCTCGATGCCGTTCCTGGCCCGGATCGACGGCGGCTTGAGGTTGGTCACCTGGACCTCCGCGAGGAGAAGCTCGAACTTCGAGGCCACGCCGACGTCGTAGAGGTTCTTGACATTGTTCCGGAACCCTTCGGCCAGGGCCAGGGACTCTTCGGCGACCGTGGAGAACTCCTTGGCCAGGAGGTAGGTGTAGAAGGCCCGCTTGACGTTGAAGACGGTCTCCTGCTCCGACAGGCGGACCCCTTCGCGGCTGGCCTGGAGGCCGTAGTTGGCCTGCTTGTACCCGGCCGTGAGCCGCCCGCCGGTGAACAGGGGCAGGCCGAACGACAGGGCCATCTGGTAGTCGCGGGTGAAGTCGATGGAGAACCGCTGCGGCGGCTGGCCCGGGACGAGGGACGGGAACTCCAGGACGAAGAGCTTTTCGTCCAGGGTGTCCGTGCCCTGGGCGTTCAGGGTCGGCAGGAAGCCCGAGGCGGCCTGGCGGACCTGGGCCTTGGCCTGGGCGACCTTTTCCTGGGTGGCCAAGTAGAACGGATTCTGGAGGAGGGCCATGGCGATGGCCTCGTCGAGGGTCACGGTGATCGTCGCCGGAGGCTCCTGGGCCCGAAGGACCGCCGATCCGAGGACGGCCAGTATCGACAACAGGACGAGCGTGACGACTGTCTTTCTCATGTCAATTCTCCTTCCCGGCTTGTCCGGGGTTGCGGATCCCCTCGACGATGAATCGGGTCAGGCCTTCGGCCGCTCCGGGGGCGAGGGGGGCGTTCCCTTCCCAGAAGCGCATATGCGTGTAGCCCTGGAGCACCGCCTCGATGAAGGCCCCGGCCTGGGCCGTGTCCATGCGCCGGAACTCGCCCGACGCGACGCCCTCCTTGAGAATGTGGGCACCCATGTCGGCGAGTTCCTGCCTCTTCTGCCGGAGCATGTCCAGGATCTTGCGGTCGGCGGGGGGGGCTGCGCCCGCCTTGCCGAGGGGCGTGACGAAGACGCGCATAAGCTTGAGCATGGCCTTGTCCATCCAGAGGACCCGGTTGATCTGCTTCATGTCCTCGCCGCTCTCGAGGACGACCTGGACGAGACGGCGGAGCTTGTCCTCGGCGCTCCCGCTCCCTTCCACGGTCGCTGCGAAACGCTCCCGGATGTCGTCGAACGAGTGGCCCAGGATCTCTATCAGGAGGCCCCCCTTGCCCGCCACGTACTTGTAGACCGTGGCCTTGGACAGCTGGGCCTCCCGGGCGACGTCGTCCATCGTCAGGGCGCTGTAGCCCTTGCGCAGGATGACACGCTCCGCGGCGTGGAGGATGACCTCCCGGTAGCCCTCCCGGCGGCGCTCCTCGCGTTCGCGACGCACTTCGGTAGATTTCATTGGATTGAACCTATGAGTTTAGTCGGTGAACTGTCGAGTTTATTTCATGAACTTTAAAGTTTATATAAAATACCCCTCCGGGGACGGTTTGTCAAGGACCCGGCACCCGCGGTAGAATAGAAGCGGTCTCGGGATTCTACGAAAAACGATGGCCAAGGGTTTCTTTCGGCGGATCCAGGCCCCCCTCGCCGGGGCCATCCTCCTTGCCGGTCTGCCCTTTTCCATGGACGGGAATGGGGGCGGTCCCGGGAAGGCCGGCGGAGGAGCGGCCCCGTGGTGGGAGGTTCGCCTGACCCTCACGGCCGAGGGTAAATACGTCCTTCGGGGCGACGGACCGCCCGTGACCGGGTTCTATGCGCTCGAGGCCTGCTGGGAGGGCCGGCTGGAGCCTGACGCCGAGGATTTCCTCTTGGTCCAGATCAAAACGGAGCTCCTGGAATGGCGGCTTCGAGAAGGGTCCGGCCCGGCCGGCCGCGAGGTTGTGCTGGAGGCTGCGGACTCGCCCAGGCCGGCGCTGCACCTGATCTACGTCCTCAAGGACGGGCATGAAGTCGAGTTCGCGTTCGAGCTCGGGGAGATCGCCGTACCGTTGCGCCCGTCGTCGCTGACCGTCCCGCTCGAGCTGCCCCGGTCGTCCGGCCGCGCCTACCGGGACTTCGTTTGCCGCGGCTCGAACCGCGTCGTCATTCCGGAGAGCGATCTCGCGGAGAGGTCGCCCGAGCGGCGCTTCGGGTGGGAGTGGCGAAGCGAGGAACAGATCCTCCGCAAGGGCCGGGCTTTCTTCATCGAGCAGGGCCATACGGTCAAGGCAACCGTGGCCCTGACCCGCCGTTGACCGCCGGCGGCGGACCTCAGGCCCGCGGGTGGAACTTGTCGTAGACGCGGCGGAGCCGCTCCCGGGTGACGTGGGTGTAGATCTGGGTCGTCGTGATCTGGCTGTGACCGAGCATGAGCTGGACCGAGCGCAGGTCCGCGCCCCGCTCGAGCAGGTGCGTCGCGAAGGAATGCCGGAGGACGTGAGGACTGATCCTGGCGGCCAGCCCGGCCGTGCCGGCGTGCTGCCGCAGGAGCTTCCAGACCCCCTGCCGGGTGAACGGCCGGCCGAGGCGCGACAGGAAGAGCTCCTCGCGCCCGCCGGGATCCAAGCGTGGCCGGACCTCGGCCAGATAGCGCCGGACCGCGCGGCCGGACGAACGGCCGAGCGGCACGATCCGCTCCTTGCCGCCTTTGCCGCGGCAGACGAGGAAGCCGTCCTCGAGGTTGATCTCGGCGAGCTTGAGGGCGGCCAGCTCGGAAACCCGGAGGCCCGATCCGTAGAGCACCTCGAGCATGGCCCGATCCCTCACGCCCTGGGCCTTTTTCTCGTCGGGGGCCTGGAGGAGGGCTTCCGCCTCGGCGACCGTCAGGAATTTCGGCAAGGCCAGCCAGGTCGACGGCGTCGTCAGCTGGGCCGTGGCGTCCGTCTTGACGAAGCCGCTGAGGACGAGGAAGCGGAAAAAGGACCGGAGCGCGGAGATCAGGCGGGCCAGGGACCGGGCCGAGAGCCCGGCCTGGCTCTCTCCGTGGATGAATCCGACGACGGTCTCCTCCGTAACGCGGGGAAGGCCGACCTTGCGGGCGTTGAGATGGTCCACGAGCTTGCGGACGTCCCGGGCATAGGATTGGACGGTGTTGCCGGCGAGGCCCTTCTCGACGGTCAGGTACTCGAGGAACAGACGCAGGGAAGCCTCGGGCGAGGAGGCGGAGGGCTTCATGTCAGGAAGGGATTGGCGTCGCGTTCCTGCCCGACCGTGGTCCAGGGCCCGTGGCCGGGCAGGACGAGCGTTTCTTCGGGGAGCGTCAGGATGCGCTCCCGGATGGACCGCTCGAGGTCCTTCCAGGAACCGCCGGGCAGGTCCGTCCGGCCGACCCCGCCCGAGAAGAGCGTATCCCCCGAGAAGAGAATGCCGCCGTGGACGAAGCCGATGCTGCCGGGCGTGTGGCCGGGCGTGTGGATGACCCGGAGCGACGCCCGGCCGATGGCGATCTCGTCGCCGTCGGCCAGGAGACGGTCCGGCGGCGGGGAGTTCCGGGCCCCGAGCAGGAGACTGAGCTCGATGTAATCCGAGACCTGGAGCATGCCGGTGTCGGCGGCGTGCATGGCCAGGGGCACGGCGTACTTCTGGATGATGTCGCTGTTGGCGCCGATGTGGTCGACGTGGCCATGGGTGTTGAGGACGACGACGGGCTTGAGCTCCAGGTCGGCGATGGCCGCCACGATCTTCTCGTGGTCGGCGCCGGGGTCGATGACGGCGCAGGCGCGGGTCTCTTCGCAGTAGACGAGATAGCAGTTGGTCTCGAGGGCCCCGACGACGACCAGCTCGTATTTCATACCCTCACCCTGGGCCCATCTTAATGCCAAAGCTCGAGCCGAGTCAAACGACCTGCCCAAAAGTCCCATTGACTCCTGCGTCGGTGAAGGGCGAAGATGGTGGCGGAGAGACGCTCGCGCCGTCTTCGGGAGCGCCTGGCTGAAATAGCCGATCACGAGAAGGAGGAGAGCATCATGAGCCAACCGGAACCCAAGCCGGGGGATGTCCTGGCCCAGAAGCGGACGGACCTCGCCGCCGACCGGACCCTGTGGGCAGCCGAGCGGACCTCGATGGCCTGGGTCCGCACGGGGCTGTCCATGATCGGATTCGGATTCACCATCTACAAGGTCCTTCAGGCGATGCTGAAGGAAGGCATCATGCTCACCCCGCGCCCCCAGGGACCCAAATACCTCGGTCTCTTCCTGATCGGCCTGGGCGCCCTCGCGGCCTTCATGGGCACCCTCGATTTCTGGCAGGTGTCCAAGAGTCTGCACAAGCAGTTCGGGACCAGGCTCAAGAAGTTCCCGCTCCTCATGTCCAGCCTGATCTTCTTGCTGGGCCTGTGGCTATTCGTCAGCATCATCCTCAAATCGGAGTTCTTCTAGGGAACGGGGATCCGTGCGTCACGGTGAAAGGATATCCCGTCCGGGCCGGGAGTGATATAATCGCAGGCGTGGATGTTCTGATCACGCCGGCCGCGCGGCTCGAGATCGAGGCCCTGAAGGTCCTCCGCCCGGAGCCTTCGACCTGGGCTCTCCTCATCGGTCACAAGCGCGGGTTCCGGTTCGTCGTCGAGCAGGTCTTTCCGGCCGGGACCGGTCGCCGGCTGCCCGACGAGCGGGGGCTCGCGGGCCTCGAGACGATCTGGCCGGGACGCGTCATCGGGCTCCTGGCCGTGCGCCCCGGCGCCGAGCTCAAGAAATCCATCCTCGGCCCGGCCTGGTACGGCAAGCTCGTTCTCCTCGCGACCGGCCCGGCCGGAGAGCCGGCCCTCCGTCCGTTCGCCGTCGAGTTCGAACGGAAGTTCTTCCTGGACCCCGTGCCATTCGCTCCGGCGGCCAAGGAGGAGACCTGTGAGTGAACCGCTGACCCGCGAGGATGAGCTCGCCTGCCTGAAGCTCGCCCGCCAGGCGCTCGAGCACTATTTCAAGACCGGAGGACCCCCGCGCTCGCCGGTGAAGTCCGGCATCTTCAAGGAGAAGCGGGGCGCGTTCGTCACCCTGACCGTCGACGGCGAGCTGCGCGGCTGCATCGGCTATCCCCTGCCGATGAAAGCCCTCGACGAGACCATCATCGAGATGGCCGTCGCCGCGGCCAGCCAGGACACCCGGTTCGAGCCGCTGGCGGCCGACGAGATGAAAAAGCTGAAGATCGAGATCTCGGTCCTGGGCCTGCCCGAACCGATCGGCGACCCCGCCCGGGTCGAGGTCGGCCGCCACGGGATCATCGTTTCGAAGGGCTTCTACAAGGGGCTGCTCCTGCCCCAGGTCCCGGTGGAGCACCGCTGGGACCGGGAGACATACCTCTCCCACGGCTGTCTCAAAGCCGGGCTGCCTCCCGACGAATGGAAGAAGGGGGCGAAGATCGACGTCTTCACCGCCCAGGTCTTTTCCGAATAACCGCCCGCGGGGGCCGGCTCACTTCTTCTTCAGCTTGTCCAGCTCCGCCTTGGCCTCGGCCTTCAGCATGTCGTCCTTGGAGGTCGTCTTGGGCAGGTCGATGGCCTTCTGGAAGCACTGGGCGGCTTCGTCGGTCTTCTTGAGGGCCAGGAGCGTCCGGCCGAGCTCGAGGTAATGGTTGAGGTATTCGGGGTGGAGCTCGATGGCCTTGCGCAGCGCCTTCTCGGACTCCTCGTAAGAGCCTTTCGGGATCGAGCCGTACACGATGTTGCCGAAGAAGCGCTTGGCGCCGCCGATCTCGTCCATCCTGCGGTGCCAGCGTCCCAGGGCGTGATAGGCGAGATGGTTGGTCGGATCGAGCTCGATGGCCTTGTCGATCTCGGCCCGGACCTCCTTCGAGGCGTTGATCTGCTCTTTCTTGCCGAGCATGAGGAGACGCTTGCCGTTGGAAGCGGCCAGCTGGAAGTGGCTCCAGGTGTCGTTCGGCAAGGCCGCGACCGCCTTGCGAGCCAGCTCGGTAGCGTCGGTATAGAGCTTCTGTTGGCGCTCCTTGACGTCCTTGTCCGTCGCCGGGATGATGTCGGCGATGTCGACCATGGCCCGCGAGGCCTTCCATAGGGCTTCACCGTTCGCGGGTTCGAGCTTCAGGGCCGCCTGGTAGTGTTCGAGCGCTTTGGCGTCGTCGAACGTTGCATAGGCGGCGTCGCCCTGGGCGATGTGCTCGGCCGCGGTCTGGGCCAGGGCCGGGCCGGCCAGAAGAGCGGCCACAGCGAAAACAAACAGGATCTTCTTCATTTTTCCCTCCGTGCTCTTTACCTTTTATCGATTTCACCGGAAAAGTCAAGCGGAGGGGGCTTCGGGACGGGGCCGGGCGGCGCGGCGGCGCTCGATCAGGAGGCCGGTCAGGAAGCCGGCGGCTCCCAAAGCCACCCCCAGGGGAAGCGAGCGCGGCCAGGGGGGGAGCGGCAGAAGCCGGAGTCCTGAGTCGCCCAGGAAAGAAACGACCGCGTAGGCGCCCCCGAGAGAAAGGCCCAGGAGGCCGGCCAGCGGGGCCCGTCTTTTCAGGAACAGGGCGGCCAGCCCGGGGACGAGCAGGCCCTCGGCCATGACCGTGGAAGCCAATCCCAAGGTCTTGAGGATGTCCCCCAGGCGGACGGCGATGAAAAAGGCGGCCAGGGCCAGGGCCGACGTCGTGATCCGCCCCAGCGCCAGGGGCCGGCCGCCGGGGATCGGCCTCGCGGGACGGCCGAGGAGGTCCTTGGTCAGCGTGAAGGCCCCGGCGTTGAGGGCGGCGTCCATCGTGGAGAAGATGGCCGCCAGCACCGTGATGAAGACGAGCCCGCCCAGGAAGGACCCGCCTTCGCCCGAAACGAAGCGGGTGACCAGGGGCGTCCCGACGCCGCCGGCGGGGAAAAGCGGCAGGAAGAGCATCCCGGCCGCGACGACAGCGGCGTAGAAGGCGCCCAGCAGGACGGCCGCCCCGGCCGTTCCAACCCTGGCGGCCCTATCGCCGCGGGCCGCCTGCATCCGCTGCCAGGCGATGGGCGAGACCGTCCAGGCCAGGACGAACGAGAGGGCGATGAGGACGTTGCGGTCCGCTCCGGCGAGAAGGTCGAAGTAGGAGCCCTGGCCGGACGCGGCCGCGGCCGAGCGGACGGCGCGCCACGATGTCCGCGAAGCCAGCGTCAGGATCAGGCCGGAGATGCCGGCGACGAGGAGGGTGAATTGAAGGACGTGCGTCCGGGCCAGGGCTTGAAGGCCGCCCGCGGCGGAGTAGACCATGACCAGGCCGGCTACGAAGGCCAGGCTCAGGACCGGACCGGTGCCCAGGAACGCGCCTAGGAAGGGCCCCGCGGCGACCATCTGGGACGCGGCCAGGACGGTCATGTACCAGACGACGAGGACCGTCGTCAGGGCCCCGGCGGTCCGGCCGTAGCGGTCGCGCATGAGCTCGGAGGGCGTCAGGCCCGAGACCGCCCGGATGGGCCGGGCGAGGGCGGTCAGGATGAGCAGGGTCGCCACCGCGGGCACGCCGACGATCCAGATCGCGCTCACCCCGTCGCGACAGGCTTCGTCGGTGGACACGAGGAGCGACGCGGCGCCGATCCAGGCGGCGCAGAGCGAGAAGGCGACCCGGCCGGCGCCGAGGCGCCGGGACGCGAGGAAAAAGGAATCCAGACCGGCGGGCCGGCGCCGGAAGCCGAGCCCGGCCGCCAGGAGCACGGCCGCATAAGCGGCGATGGCCAAGAGGAAGCCTGATCTCATGCGGGGGGAGTATACAATAAATCCGGGACATGTACCTCTGAAACCGCCCGCCTGGGCAGTCCCGAGCCCCGAGGGGCGTGTCCCCATTCTCGCCTTTCGAAAACAGCCCCTGCGCTATGCTATAATTGAGCCGCATGAGCCGCTCGGCTGTCGCCATCGCGGGCCTGCTCGCCCTGGCCGTCGCCTTTCCGCCTCAAGTCCGGCCGACGGACCCCCAGACGACCGCCGACCAAGCCGTGGCCAATCTGGAAAAGGCCCTCAAGTCCCTGACCACCCTTATGGCCCGGTTCGAACAGCTCCACTATTCCATGACCGTCTCGGAGCCCCTGCGCGAGAAGGGCGAGGTCTTTCTCCAGAAGCCCGACCGCATGCGCTGGGTCTACAAGGACCCCCAGGACAAGGTCTTTCTCTACAAGGACGGCATCCTCGAGATGTACCTGCCCGAGGACAAGCAGCTCACGCGGAGCCCGGTCGCCGAGGAGGCCCTGCGGTCCGACATCTTCGGCATTTTCCTCGGGACGGTTTCCTTCCGGGAGGCCTATACCGTCGAGGACAGTCCCTTCCCCACGACGGCGACGCGGGTCCGTCAGGTCAAGCTGACCCCCCGGACGGAGGGCGAATTCTCCCATCTCCTCCTGGAGATCGACCAGACCACCTGGCTCCTCCGGAGGGTCATTTTCCTCGAGTGGGCCGGGAACAAGCGCGAATTCATCTTCAGCCAGGTCCGGACCGGCCTCCCCATTCCGGCCCGGACCTTCACCCTGAAGGTCCCCCCGGGGACCGAGATCATCGACGACACGGAGAGTGTCCGGCGCCTGGGGCGCTGAACCTTCGGGCCCGAGATGCGTATGAATACCCGAGGGCAGGATGCTCTCTCGATGACCGAAGACCGTCAGCTTGTGTCCCGCGCCCTCAAAGGAGACCGCAAGGCGTTTGAAATGATCGTCCGCAAATACGAGCAACCGCTCACAAGCTACCTCGGCCGCATGACCGGGGAGCGCGAGGCGGCCCTCGATTTCGCCCAGGAGGTCTTCCTCAAGGCGTACTGCTCGCTGGCCTCCTACCGGCCGGCCTTCAAGTTCAGCACCTGGTTGTTCAAGATCGCGTCGAACCACATGATCGATCACTGGCGGAAGAAGAAGCTGCCGACCGTTTCCATCGACCAGCCCATCGACGACGGCGAAGACGCCCTCATGCCGCAGATCGCCGATCCCGGGCCCTCGGTCGCCCGGAAGTTCGAGCTGGCCGAGATCCGGAAGAAGATCGAGCGGGCCCTGACGACCGTCCCGGCGGCCCTGCGGGAGCTCTTCGTCCTCCGGCACGTCAACGAGTTCTCCTACGAGGAGATCGCCGATATCAAGAGCCTGCCCGTCGGCACGGTCAAGAACCGCGTCTTCCAGGCCAAGGAACTCCTGAGGAAGCAAATGGGGGGATCGTGACGACCTGCCCGCGCCCCGAGAACCTCTACCTCTATCTCGAGGGCGAGCTCGGTCCCTACGACGCGGCCAAGCTCGAAGAACACATCGAGGGCTGTGCCGCGTGCCGCGACGCGCTGGCCGAACGGCGCGTCCTCCACGAAGCCTTCACCGGCCTGCCGCCGTTCGAGGTGCCGGAGGATTTCGCGCGGTCGGTCATGGATAATCTGCCCGAGCCCGAGGTCCGGAAGGCGGGCTGGCTCGCGCCCCTCATCGCGGCCGTGTCGGCCCTCTCGGTCGGCCTCCTCGGATTCAATCTCTTCACAGGCACCAGCGTCCTCGAGGTCCTGGTCGCCGTCAACGGCTTCTTCGGCTCGGCCCTCGCCCGGTTCGCGCCTCTGTTGGTCAAGACCCTCAAGCTCCTGAACGTCCTGCTCCAGGTCGCCGGCGGCCTGGTGCGGCTGGGCTTCGATGGCCTCGTGACGTTCTCGCGGGTGCTGGGGCCGCAGGGCATCGCCCTCGTCTTCGGCCTGGGGGCCCTCCTGACGATCCTCGCCGTCTTCGGAGCGAGGCGATTCCTCCACCAGGGAGAACATTCATGACCAAGAAGATCCTGACTCTGGCCGTTCTCGGCCTGTTCGCTCTGGCCGACCCGGTCGTCGCGGACAACCCGGTTGTCGCGGACGGCCCGGCCGCGGCCCGGGCCCAGGCCGGCCCCGAAAAGGACATCACCGTCTCCGCCGGCGAGACCCAGGACAAGGTCTTCAGCCTCGGCGGCCACGTCGTCATCGAGGGCAATGTCCGCGAGGACGTGATGGTCATCGGCGGCTCGATCACCGTCAGCGGCGAGGTCGGGCAGTCCGTCGTCGGCATCGGCTCGCACATCGTCATCAGGTCCACGGCCAAGATCGGCGAGGACCTGGCCGCTCTGGGCGGGACCCTGGAGAAGGAGCCCGGCTGCTCGGTGGCCGGCGACACGATCTACTTCCAGACCCGCGAGCTCGGCGACCGCCTGTTCAAGGACGGCCTGCTGGAGGGGGCGCTGTCGCTGTCGATCATCCCCATCATCATCGTCGTCAAGCTGGTCGTCATCTTCCTCTGGCTCATCGTCGCCGTGATGGGCGCCGCCCTCTTTCCCAAGCCCCTCGCCTTCGCCGCCGATGAGATCCGGAAGCACTTCTGGGCCGGCCTTATTGACGGGCCTCGTCGCCATCGTCGTCTTCACGATGCTCGTGTTCTTCGCCGCCCTGCTGAGCTTCATCCTTATCGGCATCCCCATCGCCCTCGCCATCGGCGTGGCCGGCTTCATCATCAAGGTGTTCGGCCGGCTGGCCGTCTTCTACCTCCTCGGCGCGAGCGTCCTGGGCGGCTACCGCTCGCGGACCGTCTCCGCGATGGGCGCCGTCCTGATGGGCCTGCTCCTCTTCAGCCTGGCCGGATTCGTGCCGGTCCTCGGCTTCCTCTTCACCCTGGTGATGAACGCCGTCGGCTGGGGCATCGCCATCCGGACGAAGTTCGGCTCGCGCGAGAACTGGTTCGTGAAGACGCCCCCGGCTTGCTAACGAAGATCGACTCCGGGCTCTTCCTCCCTCGGCGTCACCCCCCATCCTTCCTCGCTGCTCAAAAGCGCTCTTAGGCATCAGCAGCTCCGGGAGGGTGGGGGGCCCCCCACGCCGTTGCGTCATCGCCCTCCGTCGAGCCAATCCGAAACAGTCGGGGTCGCAAACGAACCAGTATCGCGCGGGGTGTGATTTAAAGAGCTACGGAGAAGATGCGGCGGGTTATCGTTCCAGAATTTCTTTTTCTTTGGCGGCGGCCATCTCCTCGGCCTTGCCGGCCGTCTCGTCGAGGAGCTTCTGGAGCTGTTCGATCCCGGAGAACTTGTCGTCCTCGGTGATCTCCTTTTCTTTCTCGAGCTCCTCGATGAACTCCTTGGCCTCGCGGCGCATGTTGCGCAGGGCCGTCTTCTCCTCCTCGAGCATCTTGCCGATCTTTTTGGCCATCTCCCGGCGGCGCTCCTCGTCGAGGGGCGGGATGGGGACGCGGAGGAGCTTGCCGTCGTTGAGGGGATTGAGACCGAGGTCGGCCCCGCGGATGGCCTTGTCGACCGGCTCGAGCATCGAAGGGTCGTAGGGCTGGATGACGATGAGGGTCGGCTCGGGGACCTTGACGGTGGCCACCTGGTTGACGGGCGTGGGGACGCCGTAATAGCTGACCTTGATCTCCTCGAAGATGCTGATGTTGGCCCGGCCGGTCCGGAGCATGCCCATCTCTTTGCGGAAATGCTCGACCGACGTTTTCATCTTCTTGGCAGTGTCGTTGAGCACGTCTTTGACCATGGCGACCCTCTCGAATCCTGTGATCAGGGATTGTCCCCGAAGGGGACCGTCCCTCCGGCGGCCGATGCGATGATAGTCTACGGGCTCGCCGGCTGTCAAGGAAGCCGGGGACGGACGCCGGGGCCCGGCCGGTCGCCGTCGCCGAGGTCCGCGCGGGCCTCGCCGACGACGGCCATCAGGCCCGTGACCACGTCGGGACGGCGCTCGGCCAGGTTCGTCCGCTCGCCGATGTCGTTCTCGAGGTCGTAGAGCGCGTAGCCGATCTCGCGCCGGACCGTTTCGCCCGGAAATCCGTCCCGTCCGGGCGCCATCCCTTCGTAGGACGGATAGGCGTGGGGGACATGGAGCTTCCACCGGCCCGACCGGACGGCGTGGAGCTCCGTGCCATAATAGTAGTACAGGCGTTCCCGCGGCGGGCGCTCCGCCCGGCCGAGCAGGAAGGGCAGCAGATCGAGCCCGTCGATCGGCCGCGCCGGGAGACTCGCCCCGGCGGCCGCGGCCACGGTCGGCAGGATGTCCATGGTGGCTGCCATGTCCGGGCAAACCGTCCCGGGCCGGATCCGGCCCGGCCAGCGGACGACGCAGGGCACGCGGACGCCGCCCTCCCACTCCGTCCCCTTGCCCTCCCTGAGGGGACCGGCCGAGCCGCCGTGGTTCCCGAAATTGAGCCAGGGGCCGTTGTCGCTCAGGAAGAAGACGATCGTCCTCCGCTCGAGGCCGTGGGTCTTCAGGGCGTCGAGGATCCGGCCGACCGAGGCGTCGAGCTCCATGATCACGTCTCCGTAGGGCCCGCGCCGGCTCCGACCGCGGAACGCCGCGGAGACCCCGAGGGGCACGTGGGGCATCGAGTGCGGCACATAGAGGAAGAACGGGCGGTCCCTGTTCTTTTCGATGAAGCGGACCGCCCGCGACGTGTAGAGGCCGGTCAGGCGGTCCTGGTCGGCCGGCGTCCGGACCCGGTCGACCGTCTCGTTGCCCTCGATGAGCGGCGGATAGGGGTAGCGGAACTGGCGGGCGTCCGGCCCGACCGGCCGGCCGTCGTATCCGACCGGCCACATGTCGTTCGAATAGGGCAGCCCGAAGTACTCGTCGAAGCCGTGCTGGAGGGGCAGGAACTCGCGAAGGTGACCGAGGTGCCACTTGCCGAAGATGCCGCTCGTGTAGCCTTTCTCCCGGAGGAGCTCGGCGATGGTCTTTTCCCCGGCGGAGAGGCCGTTCGTCGCCCAGGGCATCAGGGCGTGGAGGACGGAGACGCGGTTCGAATAGCAGCCCGTGAGGAGGGCGGCGCGGGAGGCGCTGCAGACGGCCTGGGGGACGCAGAAGCCGGTGAACCGGAGGCCCTCGGCGGCCATGCGGTCGATATGCGGAGTGTCGATGTCGGCCGCTCCGTAGCACCCGAGATCGCCGTAGCCCAGGTCGTCGGCCAGGATGATGACGACGTTCGGCGGGCGCTCGCGGCGGAGGAGGCCGCAGGCCGATAGCCCCATTCCGGCGGAGCCGGCGCCCAGGGCTTTCAGGAAATCCCGGCGCGAGGTCGCCGGGCTCATTTCCCGTCCAGCGCGGGGAAAGGGAACTCCTTCGAGGGCCGGCGCTCGCCGGCCATGAACCGTTCGAGCTCGGCGACGGCCCGCCGGTTCCCGGCGGCGACGTCCCTCGTCTCCGCGAGGTCGGACTCCAGATCGTAGAGCTCGGTCGGGGCGCCCGGGCTCTTGAGCAGGTCCTGCCGGACGGCCTTCCAATTCCCCAGGCGGGCCATCTGCTGCCCGCCGTAGGCCGGGAATTCCATGTAGAGGCGGGCCTCGCCGGGCGGGACGGAACCGCCCTCGAAGAGCGCCAGGCGGGTCGAGCCGTCCAGACCAGCGGGGACGCGAGCCCGCGCTCCGGCCGCGTCGAGAAGGGTCGGCAGCACGTCCTGGAAAGCGACGACGGCGGAGGAGGACCGTCCGGCCGGGACCGCTCCCGGCCGCCGGACGATGAACGGCACCCGGATGCCGCCTTCGTAGACGTAGCCCTTGTGCCGGAGGAACGGGCCGGCACCGCCGAAGAAGCTACTGTCGTAGCCGCCGACGTCGTAGGTCGGGCCGTTGTCGCTGGCGAAGAGGACGAGCGTGTCCTCGTCGAGGCCCAGGTTTTGGAGCAAGGCCATGATCCGGCCGACGCTGCGGTCGAACCGGGTGACCATGGCCGCATAGGCGGCCCGGGGCTTGGCCTGCGGCTGATAGCCCTTGCCGCCGTCGTAGGGCGTTTCCGGCCAGAGGCCGGCGTACTCCGCCAGCGAATCCTCCGGGACCTGGAGGGCGAGGTGCGGGATGGTCGTGGCGAAGAAGAGGAAGAACGGCCTCTTGCGGTTGGCCGTGATGAAGTCCAGGGCCTCCTTCTCGAAGAGGTCGGGCGCGTACTGCCGGCCGGCCGGGCCGCCGTCGTTGCCTTCGAGCCGGATGCGCTCGCGGTTGCGCCACAGCTCCGGCGGATAGTGATTGTGGGCCTTGCGCTGGCAGTTGTAGCCGAAGAAGACATCGAATCCCTGGGCCAGAGGCTCGCCCGCCGAGCCGGGGTAGCCGAGCCCCCACTTGCCGACGAGCCCGGTCGCGTAACCCTCGGCCCGGAGCAGCCGGGGCAGCGTCGCCGTCCCGGCCGGCAGGGGCGTCTGGCCCTCGGGCTCGATCTCCAGGTTGTCGCGGATGGGAGCATGCCCGGTGTGAAGGCCCGTGAGCAGGACGCACCGCGACGGGGCGCAGACGGGGCTCCCGGAGTAGGCCTGGGTGAAGCGCGTGCCCTCGGCGGCCAGCCGGTCGATGTGCGGCGTCCGGATCTTCGTCTCGCCGTAGCAGCCGAGCTGGCTGTAGCCGAGGTCGTCGGCCAGGATGAGGATGATGTTGGGCTTGGTCCGTCCGGCGCATCCGAACGGCCCGCCGGCGAGCGATAGGGCGGCGACACCGGAGCCGGCCTGCAGGGCGGCCCGGAGAAAATCCCGGCGGGTGGTCACGAGGTCAGATTATTCGCGCCCCCGGCGAAAGTCAAACAGACGGGGTCAAACCTACGGCGGGGAGCGGAGTCCCCGAAGCGACCATCAGAAGCGGTGCGGAGCGACTCGGAGCAGCGCTTCTGAGAAATATCTTGGTCAGCCAAGGGAAGGAAAATCGGAAAATGGTATTGCGTCCCTGATTTAATAGACGCGGGTGCCGATGGCCTCGCCCAGGACGGCCCGCTTGATGTTGCCGCCCCTGCCCAGGGCGAAGACGAGGATGGGCATGGCGTTGTCGCTGCAGAGCGAAATGGCCGTGGCGTCCATGACCTTGAGGCCCTTCTTGAGGACGTCGATGTAGCGGATGGACTTGAACTTCCTGGCCGTCTTGTCGGTCACGGGGTCGGAGGTGTAGACGCCGTCGACCTTGGTCGCCTTGAAGATGATGTCGCAGCCGATCTCGAGGGCCCGCTGGGCCGCGGCCGTGTCGGTGGTGAAGTAGGGGCTGCCGATGCCGGCCGAGAAGATGATGATGCGACCCTTCTCCATGTGCCGGATGACCCGCCGGCGGATGAACGGCTCGGCCACGGACTTGATCTCGATGGCCGAGACGTGACGGCTGTCGGCCCCGACCTTGTCCAGGGCCGCCTGGAGGGCGATGCCGTTGATGACCGTGGCCAGCATGCCCATCTGGTCGGCCGAGCCCTGGTCGATGCCGATCCGGGTGCCCCGGCGGCCGCGGAAGAGGTTGCCGCCGCCGATCATGACGGCGACGTCGACGCCGAGATCGTGGACCTCCTTGATCTCGCCGGCAACGGCGATGGCCCGTTCGAAATCGATCCCCCGGCTGGCATCGCCGAGGAAAGACTCCCCCGAGATCTTGAGCAGGATGCGCTTGTAGGCCGGCTGGGACGTCGTTTTGGGCATGGGTTTGAGCTCCGGCGGGTATTCTATACCGGTTCCGAAGATGGGGTCAAACCTATACCTTTTTAGTTTTCCGGCCAGAGGCTTGGCCGGCGTTTCGGAGAAAATTAAAAAGGTAGAAGTTTGACCCCGTCAGTCCTGCCCGATCTCGAAGCGGACGAAGCGCCCGATCCTGATGTTCTCGCCGATCTTGGCGACGAGCTGGGTGATGAGGTCCTTGACCTTGATCTTGTCCTCGCGGATGTAGGGCTGGTCGAGGAGGCAGACCTCTTCGAAGAACTTGCCCAGCTTGCCCTGGACGATCTTCTCCATGATCTCCGGCGGCTTCTTCATGTCGCCGAGCTGGGCCTGGATGATCTCCTTCTCCTTGGCGACGATGTCGGCGGGGACGTCGGCCGAGGAGATCCAGCGCGGCTTGGCCGCGGCGATCTGCATGCCCAGCTCCTTGACGAGCTCCTGGAACTCGCAGTTGCGGGCGACGAAATCGGATTCGCAGTTGACCTCGATGAGGACGCCGATGCGGCCGTTCATGTGGATATAGGAGCCGACGAGGCCTTCCTTGGCGGCCCGGCTCGACTTGGCTTCGGCCCGGGCGTAGCCCTTCTTGCGCAGGATCTCGACGGCCTTGTCCATGTCGCAGTCGCACTCGCCCAGGGCGGCCTTGCACTCCATCATGCCGATGCCGGTCCGCTCGCGCAGCTCTTTGACTTTATCCGCGGTGACTTCCATGATGTCCTCTTTCCGTCCGCTCAGCTCTCTTCGGGAGTCTCGCCCTCGGGCATCCCGGCCGGGGCGGCCTCGGCCTCTTCGGCCGTCTTCTCCGCGAGGAGCTCCTTGCTGATCCGGTTCTTCTTGCCCTCGATGATCGACTCGGCGGCCTTCGAAGCGAAGAGCTCGATGGCCCGCACGGCGTCGTCATTGCCGGGGATGGGATAGTTGATGTCCTCGGGGTCGCCGTTCGTGTCGACGACAGCCACGATGGGGATGTGCATCTTGCGGGCCTCGGCGATGGCGATCGTCTCCTTCGACGAGTCGATGATGAAGATCGCCCCGGGCAGCCCGGCCATGGTCTTCAGCCCGCCCAGGTTCTTCTGGAGCTTGCGGTAGACCTTCTCCTGCTTGGACTGCACCTTCTTCGAGAGGAGGTCCCAGCGGCCGTCCTCTTTCATCTCTTCGAGCTCCTTGAGCTTGTCGACGCTCGTCCGGACGACGCCGAAGTTGGTCAGGAGGCCGCCGAGCCAGCGCTGGTTGACGTAGGCCGACTCGCACTTCGCGGCGTAGTCGCGGACGATGTCCTGGGCCTGCTTCTTGGTGCCGACGAAGAGGATCATCTTGCCCTCCTCGGCCACGCCGCGGAGGTAGTTCAGGGCTTCCTTGAAGTTCTTGATCGTCTTCTGGAGGTCGACGATGTAGATGCCGTTCCTCTGGCCGAAGATGTATTCCTTCATCTTCGGGTTCCAGCGCTTGGTCTGATGCCCGAAGTGGACGCCCGCTTCCAACAGTTCTTTCATCGTAACGGAAACCAAAATGAGCCTCCTCTTTAGCGCTTGTGGTACTGAGGAGCCTTGCGGGCGCCCAGCAATCCGTATTTTTTCCGCTCTTTGACCCGTGCGTCGCGCGTCAGCAGGCTGGCCGCCTTGAGCACGGGCTTAAGCTCGCGGTTGAACTCGACGAGGGCCCGGGCGATGCCGAGCCGGACGGCCTCGGACTGGGCCTTGGCGCCGCCGCCGCTGATCCGGAGGAACATGTCGAACTTGTCCTCGGTCTCGGTCAGCTGGAGCGGCTGGCGGATGATGGTCTTGTAGGCGTCGAGCCGGAAGTATTCAGCGTACGGCCGCGGCCTCTTGTTGACGTACAGCGTGATATCGCCCTTGCCCGAACGCAGGAAGACGCGGGCAATGGCCGATTTCCTTTTCCCCGTTCCGTAGTACTGGATCAGACTCACAGGGGCCTCCTAAAACTTGTATTCCTGGGGGTTCTGGGCTTCGTGGGGGTGGGTGGGTCCGCGGTAGACCTTGAGCTTCTTGTACAGGGCCCGGCCGAGCTTTCCCTTAGGGACCATGCCCCAGACGGCCTTCTTGATGACCTCTTCCGGCTTCTTGGCCAGGAGGTCTTCGAGGCTGATCTCCTTGATGCCCCCCGGATAGAGGGAGTGGTGGTAGTACTTCTTCTGTTCGAGCTTGCGCCCGGTGACCTTGATCTTCTCGGCGTTGATGACGACGACGAAGTCCCCGGTGTCCAGGTGGCTGGTGAACTGGGGCTTCTTCTTGCCGCGGATCAGGTCGGCGATCTCGGTGGCCATCCGGCCGAGGATGCGGCCCTCGGCGTCGACGAGCCACCACTTCTGTTCGATGTCATCCTTTTTTGGAATAAACGTCCTCATGAGCTTCTAACCTTAATCGAGAGATAGAAAGACGACCTAAAATACTAAAAAACGGGGGAATTGTCAACTTTTCCGCCAAACGGGAAGCCGGAGGCCCCGGCCGAGGGCCAGGGCGATGAAGAGGAGGCCGGCCAGGAACCCCCCGATATGGGCGAACCAGGCCACCCCTCCGCCCATGCCGACGTTCAGGACTTGGAGGAGGAACCAGAGCCCCAGAATGAGCCCGGCCGGGATGGCCACGACGTCGATGTAGAAAATGAGGAAGATCAGGGTCCTAACCCGGGCCCCGGGGAAGAGCAGCGCATAGGCCCCGAGGATGCCGGCAATGGCCCCGCTCGCGCCGATCATGGGGACGCGGGAAGCCGGTTCGAACAGGACGTGGGTCAGGGACGCGGCCACGCCGCAGACGAGGTAGAACAGGACGAACCGGACCGGGCCGAGCCGGTCCTCGATGTTGTTGCCGAAGATCCAGAGGTAAAGCATGTTGCCGAGGAGGTGGAAAAGGCTGCCGTGGAGGAACATGCTCGTCAGCAGAGTCAGGAGGGGCGGGAAGGCCGCCGGCCCGGGGAGCGAACGGAAGTGGGTGATGGCGTAGGGGACGGCGCCGAAGCGGACGGCGGCCAGCTCGAGGCCGTGCGGCGTGGCGGCCTGGAACAGGAAGACGGCGGTGTTCACGGCGATGAGCGCGAACGTGACGAGGGGGAACCGCGAGGTCGGATTGTCGTCGCGCAGGGGGATGAACATGGCTTAAATGAAAATTGCGCTCCGCCTGCCGGGCGGAGCGCAATCGGGATCCGTCGTTATCGTCCGCGCCGGGCCGGGCTACTTCTTCAGCTCTTCCTCGAGCTTCTTGCGGTCGGCGGCCCGCTTTCTCATTTCTGTGAACTTCTCGAGATAGCGGTCGCCCTCGGCGTTGTAACGGGCTTCCTTCTCGGGCTCGAGCTTGGCCAGAACGGCCTTGTACAGGGGGCCCATCCAGGCGTAGGGCTCGGGGTAGTTCGGGTCGAGCTCGATGGCCTTGGAGATGGACTTGAGGGCGTCCTGGGCCTGTTTCATCCTCTCCGGGGCGGTCAGGAACTGGAAACGGAAGGACCGCGACCACTGGTTGACGCCCAGGGCCAGCCAGGCTTCGGCGGAATCGGGCTGGAGGGCGATCCTCTTCTGCCAGAACTCGGCCGCCTTTTCGTAGGACTTCAGCAGCTCCTCGGGGCCGCCCGCGGCTTCCTGCAGGTAGGTCGCCATGTAGGCGTAGCCCTGGGGATTGTCCGGGTCGGTCTCGATGCGGCGCAGGTACATGGACTCGGCCTTCTTGGCGATGTCCTTGTTGTCGGAGGAATAGCGCTTGTAGAATTCGGCCACGACGTAGTAGTTGCTCATGTTCTCGGGCTGGAGCTCGATGATGCGGAGGTAGAGCTTCTCGGCCTCGGGGAACTTCTTGAGCTTGTCGTACATGTCGCCGAGCGAGTAGATGATGTCCCTGTTGTTGGGCTCGATCTCATGGGCCTTGGTCAGGGCGTCCAGGGTCTTCTTCTCGAGCTCCTTGTTGAGGGGCGTGTCGACGCCGGGCTTGTAGAGCTGCTTGTAGCTCTCGCCGAGGAACCGGTAGGCCTGGGTCAAGTTGGGGTTGTACTTGAGGGTGGCCTCGTATTCCGTGATGGCCTTGCGGTACTGGTTTTCCCGGAAGAAGCTGTTGGCCTTGCCGAAATGATAGTTCGAGGCAAGCTTGGAATAGGAGATATCCTGGCAGGCCGAGAACGCGAAGACGACCGCGATCGCGGCTGCGGCGAATAGGACTCTTTGGGCCGAATTGCGAGACATCCTGACCTCCTTATGGTCCGACGCAGATCACAGAGAAAGACAAGAACTAATTTATAGACGAAGGACCCTCCAAAGTCAAGGAAAAAGGCCCTGCCCCGAATTCGGCCCGGGAGGGTTCAGCTCGTCCGGACGATCAGCCGGAGGGGGGTTCCGGTGAAGCCGAACTCCTGGCGGAGGGACTCCATGAAGTGCCTCTCGTAGGTCGGCGAGAGCGGGCCCTTGGAGCCCAGGAACAGGATGAAGGTCGGCGGCGAAACGCCCTTCTGGGTGATATAGCGGAGCTTGGCCCGGGCGCCGTTCTTCAAGCGGGGCGGGTGGGCCTCGGTCATCCGGGCCAGGAAAGCGTTCAGCTTGGACGTTTCGACCTTGGTCGTGCCGCCCCGGTAGAGCTGTTCGGCCGTATCGAGGATCTTGACGATCCGCTGGCCGGTCCGGGCCGAAATGTAGAGCAGGGGCGCGTAGGAGACGAAGCTGAGCTTGCGGAAGACCCGGTCCCGGACGGCGTCCGGCCGGATGACGGCCTTGTCGACCAGGTCCCACTTGTTGATGACGATGATCAGGGGCCGGCCCGACTCGAGGGCCAGCTGGGCGATGCGGGCGTCCTGGCGCGTCGGGAACTCCTGGACGTCGAGGACGAGGCAGACGATGTCGGCGTCGCGGATGTTGGCCTTGGCCCGGACGATGCCGGCCTTCTCCCGGCCGTCTTCCGTGGCGGCCATGCGGCGGATGCCGGCCGTGTCGACGAGGCAGAATGGCTTGCCGTCCCGGACGAGAAGGGTGTCGGTACTGTCGCGCGTCGTGCCGGGGACCTCGCTGACGATGAGGCGCTCGTCGCCGGCCAGGCGGTTGACGATGGACGACTTGCCGACGTTGGTCCGGCCGACGATGGCGATGCGGAGGGGCTTCTCGGCCGCCTCGCCCGGCCCGCCGGGCGGCAGGGCGGCGACGATGGCCTCCTCGAGGGCCCCGATGTTGATGTTGTGCTCGGCGGAGACGAAATGGACGTTCGTCTCGCCCAGCCGGTAATAGTCGGCCGTCATCGATTCCTCCTGCCGGGGGGAATCGAACTTGTTGGCCACGAGGAGGATCAGCAGGCCGCGCCGCTTGAGCTGGAGGTAGAGCTCCTGCTCGGCCGAGGCGATGTCGCGCTTGCCGTCGAGGACGAACAGGACGAGGTCGGCGGCGGCCGCTTCGGCCAGCGCCCGGGCCCGGACCTGGTCGCTCAAGGGCTCGTCGGCGACGCCGAACAGGCCGCCCGTGTCGACGAGGTTGAAGCGGCGGTCGTCGAGCGTGCACTCGGCGGTGAGGCTGTCCCGGGTCATGCCGGGGTCGGCGTGGACGAGGGACTTGCGCCGGCCCAGGATGCGGTTGAACAGCGTGGACTTGCCGACGTTGGGGAAGCCGACGATGACGACCCGGGGAAGCTTCGGCACGCGCGGCTCCTGGCTACTTCGCGACGAGCCCGTAGTCGGGGAAGAAGGCCCGGGTCAGGTCGACGTGACCGCCCAGCGTCTCCCGCTCCGCGCCTTCGACGGTCAGGACGACCTTCTTGACCGACTTGAAATTGTAGACGAGCGTATCGACGACGGCGTACACCGCGGCCAGCTCGGACGTGGAGCCGTAGGAGAAGCCCTCGGCGACGTCCCGACTGAGGTCGACGGTGGCCTGCCCGTCCTTGGCGATGAAGACCTGGCGCACCCGGGTCTGGGGCGGGAGCGGCGACAGGAGGCCGGCCTCCGAGCCCCGGACGAGCTCGGCCAGGGCCCGCTCGGCCTCGTCGGCTTCGGTCGGGCCGGCCAGGATCTCGCGCGTCTCCTTGTGGAGGAGGTCGTCGTCTTCGGCGGCGAAGAAGAGCGTGACGGTCTTCGTGGCCGGCCGGCCGCCGGGCGTCTCGGGCGACTTGGGGATGTTGGCGTCGACGAAGTGCTTGACCTTCTCCCCGCCCCCGCCGGAGAAAAAGACGATGACGAGGACGAGCAGCACGAGGGCCAGGCCGCTCAAGACGAGCGCCGGCCCGGTGATCCGGCCTTTCTTCCTTCTCTTCGCGGTCATGGCATCCTATTGGCCGGCCTTGAGATAGCGGGCGAGGCCGCGGTAGATGGCCTCGGCGACTTTGGTCTGGAACGCGTCGGAAGCCAGCTTCTGCTCCTCGTCCGGGTTGGAGATGAACGCGGCCTCAACCAGGATGGCGGGGCAGGCGACCCCGGTCAGGACCTTGAAGGGGGCCTGCTTGATGCCGCGGTTGCGCGTCCCGAGCATGGCGTCGAGCTCGCCCTGGACCAGCTCGGCCAGGCGGCTGCTTTGCTTGATGTAGGCGTTCTGGGCCATGTCCCAGAGGATCATCATGAGGTCGTTGTCCGCGGAGGGGTCGACGCGGGTCTGAAGCTCGGTCGAGTTGTTCTCGAGGTAGGCCAGGCGGCGCGTCTCCTCGTCGGTGGCGTTGAGGCTGAGGAAGAAGGTCTCCGAGCCGGCCGCCTTCTTCTGGACGGCCCCGTTGGCGTGGATGCTGATGAAGAGCGCGGCCTTGTGGTTGTTGGCGACGGCCGACCGCGTCTCCATCGGGACATCGACGTCGCGGTCCCGGGTCAGGACGACCTCGAAGCCCATGTCCTTCTCGATCATGGCCTTGAGCTTGAGACTGATGGCCAGGGTGATGTCCTTCTCGAGGTTGCCGAAACGTCCCTTGGCACCCGTCTCCAGACCGCCGTGGCCGGGGTCGATGACCACGGTCCGCTCGGCCGGGGTCTGGGCGGCGAGGGCGGCGGCGAGAACGAGGACGGCCGCGGCGCTTATCCGGAAGATCTTCATGTCCGGGTCTGGTGGAGGCGGCGGGAATCGAACCCGCGTCCGAAGGCATTCAACAGCAAGTATCTACACGCTTATCCTCTTCCTTGATCTCGCCCCATGGCGCCCGAAGAGGAAAGGCACCGTAAGGCCAGCCCCGATGTTGTTTCGCTCCCCGGCCTCAAGGCCGGACCGGTTCGCTATCCCGCCCGGTTGACGCTCCGAAGGTCCTGCGGGAGAGGGCCCCCGGAACGGCGTGCCTTTCTATTAGGCCGCGACTGCTAAAGGTTCTGCAGTTATGTTTGTTTCCACCGGTTTAGCGAGGATGGGTGGGACCTCGGCGTGCAACCTGTGTCTCATTACCTCCGTCGAGACCAGTTCGCCCCCAAACTCCTTTCAACTGTCCATTATAGGGGTAGCGGCCCGGCTTTTCAAGACGGGGTCAAACCTACGCAATGCCAAAGTTGTCGAGAGGCCGGATAAAAATGGCATTGCGTAGGTTTGACCCCGTCCGATTTGGCCCCTTCCGGTTGACTCGGGCCCCCGGCCGCCTTATAGTCCGGTCGACAGATCCCCGAAGGAGAACACCATGACGATCACAGCCCGCTTGAGGAAAAACCCGGCGGCAGGGGCCCTGTTGGCCCTTATCGCCGTATCCGTCCTGGCCGCCTGCGGGTCCGGAGAGACCTCGAAAGAGCCCGCGGCCGGGCCAGCGGCGGCCGCCGCTCCGGCGGCGGTCCTGGCGCCCGTGCCGCCCATGGGCTTCAACACCTGGAACAAGTTCGGCTGCAACGTCGACGAGAAGCTCATCCGCGAGACCGCCGACGCCATGGTCGAGACGGGCATGCTCGACGCCGGCTACCGGTATCTGGTCATCGACGACTGCTGGCAGGTCGAACGCGGCGCCGACGGGCGGATCATCGCCGACCCGCAGCGCTTCCCCGCCGGCATGAAGGCCCTGGCCGACTACGTCCACGGCAAGGGCCTCCTCTTCGGCATCTACTCGGACATCGGGCCCAAGACCTGCGCCGGCCGCCCGGGCGCGGCCGGGTTCTTCGACATCGATGCGGCCACCTACGCCGAGTGGGGCGTCGACTACATCAAGGTCGACTGGTGCAATTGCGACGACCTCGACGCGCCGACGGAATACGCGAAGTTCCGCGACGCCCTGCGCCGCAGCGGCCGCCCGATCGTCCTGAGCATCTGCGAATGGGGCCGGAACGATCCCTGGAAATGGGCCAAGGGCGTCGGCCAGCTCTGGCGGACGACGGCCGATATCGGCGACAGCTGGGACAGCGTCGTCTGGATCGTCGGCGCCAATTCCCGGCACGCCGACGCGGCCGGCCCCGGCGGCTGGAACGACCCCGACATGCTCGAGGTCGGCAACGGCGGCATGACCTTCGACGAGTACAAGACCCACTTCTCGCTGTGGGCGATCATGGCCGCCCCGCTCATGGCCGGCAACGACCTCCGGGCCATGACCGAAGAGACCCGGTCGATCCTCCTCAACAAGGAGGTCATCGCGGTCGACCAGGACCCGCTCGGCGCCCAAGGCCGCGTCGTCATCGAGCGCGGCTACGGCGGCCAGGTCTGGATGAAGCCTCTCGCCGACGGCTCCAAGGCCGTGGCCTTCGTCAACTACGGCAAGGGCGATCTCGACCAGTACGTCCGCTGGGCCCAGATCGGCCTCCCGCCCGGTCCGGCCAAGGTCCGCGACCTCTGGGCCCGCAAGGACCTGGGGGTCCACACCGATACGGGCAGGCACTACAACGAGCGATTCCAGGTCAAGGTGCCATCGCACGGCGTCGTCATGGTGAGGATCTGGCCCGAGCCTGCCCGATAAGATCAAGACGGGGTCAAACCTTAACTTCTTAATTTTTCGGACCCCAGGGCTGGTCGTCTTTACCGAAAAATATAAGAATTAAGGTTTGACCCCCTCCGAAAAGAAAGCGGCCGCGGGCGAGGGCCCGCGGCCGCTGGTCGTTCGATAGGACCGGTCAGTTCTCGGATTCGGGACCGATGATGAACTTGTAAGCGAGCACGCTGTACGCGTGCCACGTGTAGGTCCCGTCGCCCTCCTTGACCGGGTGGACCCAGATCTTGACCTTGTTCACGGTCGGGACCAGCAGCGTCTCCCACTGGGCCGGGGGCACCGGCACCGTGAACGTCACCAAATTGGTGTCGGACCTCCAGACGAACGAGCCGACGAGCGTCTGCAGGTCGCCGGTCGTATCCAGCTTGACGGTCATGGACTCCGGCGTCGACTCGTCCCAGCAGTTGAAGGTCGAGACGACCATACTGCCCGTGGCGGCCTGGTACCCGCCGGTGATCCTGGTGAAGTCATGGAGCTTCATGGGCGCGAGGACGAGGTCCTCGACGACCCAGCGGAGGTTCGAGAGGTCCCAAGTGAGACCGGCCCAGCCGAAGACCCACAGCTCGGACTGGCGGGCCGCCGCGGCCGAATCGATGAGCGCCTGGCGGTCCGTGGAGCGGCTGGCGTCCATGCCGTAGAACCACCAGCCGAACTCGTGGCCGGTGACGCCGCTGTAGACCATGGTCCGGAAATGATCGCGCCAGCCCAGCTTGAAGTCGTCGAGGGTCGGTTCCATGACCAGCCCTTCGGCGTGGGCGTACTGGACATTGACGGACTTGGCGATCTTGGGCGTGACGTTCTCGTCGACATAGACCACTTCCACGCGGAAGCCACGGGCGATGCGGCGCAGGCCGTCGGTGCCCTTGAGGCCCATGTCCGTTCCCTGGAAGGTCCAGGCCGTGTCGGCGTTGATGAAGACCGTGATCGCGTCCCAATCGCATCTGTGGTGATCGTCGTTGCCGGGCATGGTCTCGGTCTTTTTCCCCTGAATGCTGAACCAGGTGTCGCCGATGCGCCGGACCAGGCCCTCGGGGGTGAATTGAGGCAGGGCATTGATGTCGCTGGAATACCAGACGCGGCGGGCATAAAGGCTGCCGTCCGAGTTCATGTTGGAGGCCACCAGCGCGGCGCCCGTCCCGGCCAGGGCCTTGAGCCCGTCGAAACTGCCGGAAGCGGCGGTCCCGGACGATACATCGGCGTAGATCGTGTTGCCGTTGGCGTTGAATTCGACCAGGGCGCCCTGGAGCGTCTTGAGGGTGAACTTGGCCGTGCCGTCCGTGTTGGCCGCGGCCTCGGTGATGTCGCCCATGATGCGGGCGAATTGGATACGGCTCAAGTTCAGGGGCAGCCGTTTGTGGCGCACCTTCAGGCTGATGACGACCTTGCCGTCCAGGTTGACGATGGACAGCGGGTGGGCCAGGTCGAAATCGATGGCGACGATGTTGTTCGTATCCGCCTCGACGACGAGGTTCGGGGCGAGGTCGATCTTGATCTCGCCGGTGCCGCTCGGATCGACGACCGTGATGTCCTCGGGCCTGATCATATTGCCATCAGCGGTCACGAGCTTCATCGAGTCGGGCTGCGTGCTCGTGTTCATGACCAGCTTGATCCGGTCGTACTGGCCGGCCGGGATGGTGCCCGCGTTCAGGATGTCGGTGATCCCGCTCAGGTCGATCAGGTTGACCTTTCCGGAGGCGGGATCGGCCGTGTTGGCCGTCCAGAAATTCTCCCAAGTCCCGCTGTCATGCTTGTGGAGGCTGGCGGACAGGAAGTGGACGGTCACTTCCGTCCAGTCGTCGCTGGGGGCGTCGGTCATGAGCAGCTTCAGGCTGCCGGTGCCGCCGCCGGAGCCGCCGGTCATATTGCACGAGGTCAGGATGCCGAAGCCGGCGATGCCGACCAGGGCCAGGAAAAGAACGGTGAAAAGACGGGTGAAACGATGCATAAGATCCTCCTTCTTTAGGCCGGAAAAAAGCCCCTTCCTATCGATATCTTAAGCCCGCCGGGAGCGGAAGTCAAGGGGAGCCTCCGCTCCTCCATAAGGTTACTATTTTCAACGCTTTCTTGATCCATCGGGGCCCTGGGTCCGACATCCCTGCGGCCATTATGCCCCGACCCGGACCTCTCTGCCATCCCCCTGAGAGAGGATTTTGCGGGGTAGCCGTCGCCGCGGCCTGGATCAGGGCTCATAGGGACCTCTGCCCTATTAGACTCGGCAGGGGGTCCCGGCTTTGAAGCGTCTTTCCTATTTTTCGCCCGGCCGCTTGGAGGGAACGCCGGCCCCGGCCAGGACGGCCGCCTTCTCCAGGAGGTCGGCCATCCGGTCCAGGCGGGCGTCGAGCTCGGCCGCGAGGGACCGCTCCTTCGGCTCCAGCGACGCGATGGCCCGGCCGTTCTCTCCCGCCTCGATCTGACGGTACTCCGGCACGACATCCAACGGGCGCGGCAGATGTCCCTGCGCGCCCCAGGCGACGCGTTCGAAGGCGGGATCGAGCCGGGCGATCTGCTTCCGGTACACCGGATGGCTGAAGGCGATGCCGTGCCGCGTCAGATAGACCCCCGACAGGGCCTTGAGCGCGGCGGCCTTGTCGGGCGGCGCGGACCTGAGCGCGGCCAGGGCCGACGAGATCCCCCGCAGGTCCCGGAGAATGGGCTGATAGGGATAGACGGTGGCGTCATCCTCCGCGGGCGACACGGCCGTGAGACCGCTGTTGAGGACTTTCTCGACGTCCAGAAGGGCGGCGTTCGCCGCGACGGCATCCCGGCCGCCGAGCGCCGGGGCGACCGCATCGACGGCCGCGGCGGCCCGGCCGAAGGCCTCGACGGCCTTCTTCAGCCGGGACACGACCTCGGGATCGGCGCCCGCCCCGCCGATACCGTCCGCCTTGAGCGCAGCGGCGATATCCTCCGCCCGGGCGGTCAGGCTGTAGGGCAGAGGCCCGTGGTCGAGCTCGCCCGCCGCCCGGAAGATGAATTTGGCGATCCGGGCCAGATGCGCATAGTCCACGATGGCCGGCGAATCGAGGTTCGAGTGATAGATCGCGTCGTAGGCGTCGGTCTGCACGTTCATCTTGAAGCTGGGGATCCCGGCCGCCGTGAAGGTCCATTGGTCGTTCCACGCGCTGACCGGGGTCAGCACTTCGGCGCCATCGTGCAGCAGGTCGGACGACCGCGCGATGAGCCGCTCGAGCCAGGGCCGGAGCTCGGGAGACGCGCGCAGCGTCAGGGGCGCGCCCTCGAGGGCCATGGTTTCGAGATTGACGAGCGCTCGCACCCGCCCGGCCCAGTCGGGGTGCGCCCGCGTCGCCGCCCACCAGGCCCCGACGATCCAATCGTAATACGCGTCGGTGGCGCCGAATTCCTCGCCGGTCGTGGCCAGGAAGACCATGGTCGACGCGGGACGGTACCCGCTCGCCTTCATGGCCTTGGCGATCGTGAGCATGTTCACGAGGGCGGCGGTATCGTCCGCCCCGGCCCGGAAATGGGCGTCCTGGTGGGCCGCGAAGAGGACGATCTGCCCGTCGCCTCGCGAGCCGGGGATCTCGCCGACCACGTTGAAGCCGGTCCCGCCGGCCCCGGCCAGGGTCACTTTTTCTTTCAGGACCAGGGTGGCCGCGACCGGCCCGGCGGCCAGCTCGGACTTGAGCCAGTCGCCGTCGCGTCGCGAGATGTAGATCCACGGCGGAGCGCCGGAGTCGTACTGGCCGTCGAAGCTGCCCAGGGCCTTGTCGTCGCCGGAGAAGTACTTCGGGTCATCGGGCGTGTACGTGCAGACGATCCCGGCCGCCCGGCGTTCCGCGGCTTCCAGGGCCGGCAGCGTCAGCCACCACGAGCTGAGCTTCAGGTCGACGAGGACGATCTTGCCGGCGACGTCGCCGGCCGCGTCGAAGTCGGCGGCGGTGCCGCCCCGGACGTAGACCACCGGCGCGGTGACGCCTTCGGGTGAGGTCGGGGGCACGCCGCCGACGGTCGAGGCGGTCAGGCGCCGGCCGCCGACGGTGAGGGACGCCTCTTCGAACTCGAAGACGTCGACCGGGACGGGCTCGAGGCGGACGTCGCGGAGTCCCATGGCCTTCATCTCTCCGGCCACCCGGTCGCTCACGGCCCGCTCGGCGGTCGTGCCGGCCCAGCGGAAGCCGAGCTCGGGATTCGTCCCGAGCGAGCAGAAATAGGTCTCGAGCTCCCGGGGATAGCCCTGGGCGAAGAGCGCGTCGACAGACGCGTCGAAGGAGGGCTGGCCGCCGCGGCGGCAAGCCTGGGCAGCGACGATCAAGGGCCAGGATCAGGACGAGGAGTCCGAGGCGTCGGAGCCGGAGGTCGGGGACGCTCATGGCTTTTCCTTTCGGGCCCGTGTCGGGGCGGCCCGGGCCTGACGATACATGGCCAGGGCCCGGACGCTCTCGGCCGCGTGGTCGACGATGGGCTCGGGATAGCCGCCCGGACGCCGACCCTCGACCCGGTCCAAGCGGTGGATGAGTTCGGGCGCGGCCGTCTCGAGCTCGGGCACCCAACGCCTGATGTAGGCGGCCTCGGGATCGTACTTCTTCTGCTGCAGCCAGGGGTTGAAGATGCGGAAGTAGGGCGCCGCGTCGCAGCCGGTCGAGGCGATCCACTGCCAGTTGCCGTTGTTGACGCACGGGTCGTAGTCTTCGAGCTTCGTCGCGAAGTACCGCTCCCCTTCGCGCCAGTCGATGTGCAGGTCCTTGACCAGGAAGGAGGCGCAGACCATCCGGACCCGGTTGTGCATGAACCCGGTGGCGTTCAATTGGCGCATGCCCGCGTCGACGAGGGGGAATCCGGTCGTGCCCTCCCGCCAGCGCGCGAACCGGCGCGGGTCGTCGCGCCACGGGATCTTCTCGTACTCGGCGTGGAACGGCCGGCCGAAGACCCGCTCGAAGTGGACGGCGACGTGGGTGAAGAAATCGCGCCAGTAGAGCTGGCGGAGGAGCGGATGCCCCGGGCCCAGGTTCTCCTTGACGGCCCGATAAAATTCCCGGATCGAGACGGTGCCGAACTTGTTGTGGGGCGAGAGCCCGGTCGTCCCGTCGACGGCCGGCAGATCCCTCGTCCGGTCGTAATCCTCGAGCTCGCCCATCCGTTCGAGGAGCCCCAGCGCCTCCGAACGTCCGCCCTTCCGGAACAGGGCGTCGTTGCGGCGCCGGAGGACGCGTTCGTAGACCGCAGCGCCTTTGTCCGCCGCGATCTTCCGTGAGTAGAAACTCGACCCCGCTTCGTCCCGGGGCGGCCGCACGGCCCGCGCGCGGGAGGCGATGAAGAAGGGCGTGAACACCGTGTAGGGGCCCCCGCCGGCTTTGGCCACCTCTTCCGGCTCGTTGAGGAGCGCGTCGCCGGTCGACACGAACGCGGCGTTCCTTTCGCGGCAGGCGTCCTCGACGGACCGGTCGCGCCGCCGGCTGAACGGCGTGTAATCGCGATTGACGAAGACCGCGTCGATGCCCTCGGCGCGGACAAGAGTGGAAACGACCTTCTCCGCCTCGCCCTGAAAGAGGTAGAGATGCGTCCCCCGGGCTCGCAGCTCCCGGTCGAGGCCGGCCAGGGAGGCGACGAGGAACTGGAGGGCGTTGTCGCTCCGATACGGATGGCGGCCCGTCTGCCGCGGATCGAAGACGAAGGCGGGGATCACGCGGTCCGAATCTCGCAACGCCCGGCCGAGGCCGGTGTTGTCGGCCAGACGCAGGTCCCGGCGGAAGATGAAGAGCGACTTCCTGAAAGGCCGGGAGGCGGCGCTCATGCCCCGGTCCCGCCGGATCCGTCGGGACGCCGTTTCGGCAACCGGGGCACGAACATCGGCGTCCGGGCCTTGTAGGCTTCCCAATCCGGCCGGCCGGCGTACTTTCTTTCCAAGAGCGGGACGCCGGAGACGAAGACCAGCAGAAGCGTGATCGCCAGGGGACCGAGGAGCGCGATCCAGCCGCCGGCCGAAGAGAGCGCGAGGAGGCCGATCCCCCACCAGAGCAGGGCCTCCCCGAAATAGTTCGGGTGGCGGGTGGTCGCCCACAGGCCCCGGGTCATGAGCACGCCCTTGTTCGCGGGGTCGCGGACGTGCGCGGCCAGCTGGAGGTCCCCGACGACCTCATAGAGGAAACCGGCCGCGAAGACCGCCGCCCCGACGACGTCCGCGAGGGCGAGCGGCCGGGCCGGCGCGCCGAGGACGACGGTGATGGGAAGCGAGACGACCAGCATCAGGAAGCCCTGGAACATGAAGACGAAGAAAAAGGCCTTGACCGGGGCGGCCCGCCCCCATTTCCGCCTCATGGCGGCATAGCGGAAGTCCTCGGGCTTGCCCAGGTTCCTGCGGAGGATGTGCGCGGCCAGCCGGAGCCCCCAGACGAGGACCAGCGCCGCCACCAGGACCTTGGCCGGGAAGAGGCCGGGCCGGGCGGCGAAAAGGACGGCCGTCACGACGATGAAGCCCGAGCCCCCAGGCGACGTCGACGATGGCGTTGTTGCGCAGCAGCTGGGCCAGGATAAAGACCGCTGTCATATAGATGAGGGCCGTGAAGGCGGCGGTCGAGAAGCAGGTCGGGCATGGCTCCCCCCTGTCAGACGGACGCGCGGATCATCCCTCGCTGAGGTAGGCGACCGCGACCGTGCCCACGCCCGCGTTCGCGCCTATCGCGGGGGAGATGTCGATGATGAACGCCGGCTTGGCGCCGACGACCGACTCCACCTCGGCCGCATAGGCGTGGGCGTCCTCCGGATTGTGGGCGTGCAGGACGCCGTATTCCCGGACGCGGCCGGCCGCCCTCAGGTGCCGCAGGATCTTCCGGAGGAGGCCGCGCTGGCTGAAGGCCTTGTCGAAGATCTTCGATTCCCCGCTCTCCCTCACGGAAACGATCGGCTTGAGGTTCAGGACCTTGGCCACGAAGCCGGCCATCGGGCTGACCCGTCCGCCCCGGACCATGTACTTCAGCGTCCGGACGCCCACCAGGACCTTGGCGCGCGGCAGGTCCTTTTCGATCCCGGCGACCACCTCGTCGTGGGCCTTGCCCTGTTCGATCAGGCGGGCGGCCTGGAGAACGACCAAGCCGAGCGCGCCCGACAGCGTCTTCGAGTCGACGACCGTGATCGTCTTGCCCGTCGCTTTCGAGACCCGGCCGGCGGCGGCGAAGCTGTTCGAAAAGGTGCCGCTCAGCTTCTGGGAGAGATGGACGGCGACGATCGAATCGTAGTGGCCGGCCAGGCTCGTATAGAGGCCTTCGAAGGCCTGCGGGGTCGGTTGGGCCGTCTTGGGATATTCGGGCCGCTCGTCGAGCATCGTGTAGAACTGGTCCGGGGTGATGGTCACCTTGTCGAGATACGGGCTGTCGCCGAAGCTCAGCAGCACGGGGACGACATGGACCTGGTACCGGTCGAAGACGGCCTGGGGCAGGTCGCAGGTGGAATCGGTCACCAGCGCGATCGGCCACTTCCGGTGATGCGCGTCCTCGGACTGCCGGAGCATGTCGTCGGCCTTCTGGCGGACGATGGCACCGACGTTCCGGATCTTGTGGAACAGCTCCGCGGGCGTGTCGGTGTGGATGTGGAAGCGGAGGGCCTCCGGGGAGCCGGCGATGACCAGGGAGTCGCCGAAGCCCTCGATGTCGCGCTTGAGCGCGTCCTTGTCCAGGCCGGCCGGGCGCAGTCCGGCAGGGGCTTGATCAGGGCTTCGGTGCAATAGCGGAAGCGGACCTCGCCGACGGCGATCTCCGCGATGTCCTCGATCTCGACCTCCGCCCCCCGGACGGAGGCGAGCTTCTTGTGGGACGGCTTGACCAGGAAGTCGATCATGCCTTCGAGGAAAAGGACCACGCCCATGGACCCGGCGTCGACGACGTTGGCCCGGCGCATGGCCTCGAGCCGCGTGCGGGTCTCCTGGAGCGCTTCGACCGCCCGGGACTGGGCCCGGGTCAGGACCTTCAGGAAGCTCTCCGACTCCTCTTTGTGGAGAGGCCACGGACTCGGCCCACTTGCGGATGACCGTGATCATCGTCCCTTCGACCGGGTCGCCGATGGCCTCGTACATGTGCCGGACGGCGCTGCGGGCGGCCTGGGCGAACTGGGCCAGGGAGACCTCGGGCGCGTCGCGGGTCTCGGCGTCGAGGCCGTACAGGAACTGGGCGAAGATGACGCCGGAATTGCCCCTGGCGCCCTCGAGGGCGGCGGCGGCGATGGCCCGGGACGTGACCTTGTAGGACCGGTGCGGACGGACCCGCTCGATGACGGTCCGCACCGTCGAAGCGAGGTTGGAGCCCGTATCCGCGTCGGGGACGGGGAAGACGTTGATCCGGTTGAGCTCCTTCTGGTTCTCCAGGATCCTCTTGGCGCCGGCCAGAAAGGCGTAGTAGTAGGCCTTCCCGTTCAGCCGCCCGCTGCGGATCTTCATGCGCTCCGGCCCTCTCTCGCCATGGCGACCGCAATTATACCAGAGACGGGCGGTTTTCGGGACAGAAGAAAACGGGCCTCCCCCGCGAGGGGGGAGGCCCGGATCGAAGCGTCTTCGGAAGCTCAGAAAACGACAGGGACGGTCACGGTGCCGGCCGCCGCCAGGATGATCTCCTGCGAGAACGTGGTCTTGCCGGAGGTCGAGGCGACGATCGTGTAGGTGCCGGCCGGGAGGACGAGGTCGGCGGGGTTGCCGTCGACGAAGCTGAACGACTTGATCTCGACCATGACCTCGGTCCCCTCCAGCGTCATCTTCTGCCGGACGGAATACAGCACGGAGATGGTCGGGGTCGCGCCGGCAACCGTGAACTTCACGGTCCCAGTGCCGGTGGGCGCGACGAGCGTGAAGTTCTTGTCGATGGCGGCGATGCCGTTATCGATGGGGAAGCGGAGCGCCGCCGGAACGAAGCCCTCCTTGGTCGTGACGAGATCGATCGTCGCGGGCGCGTCCACGGCGAAGAAGAACTTGTATTCGCCCCTGTGCATGTCCGTGTCGTCGGTGTAGGTCGACGTCATGATCGAGATCTGGTCCTTGGGGTCGGCGATCGTGCCGTCGTAGACCTGGATGTTGACCAGGGCCCCGCCGACGCCCACGGTGTTCTGGCCCTCCACCGTCGTGACCAGCCCCTTGATGACGGAGGCCAGGGCCGTGTCGACGACCTTGATGGTCGGCTTGAGGATGTACTTACCGCTGTTGCCGGCCACGACGACGGACCGCGAGGCATCGAAGTCGAAGGTCAGCTCGGTGGTGCTGTTCTCGTTGATGTCAAAGCCCTGGACGAGCTTGACCCCGGTCTGGAATCCGCTCGGGATCTTCATCTCGTGGGTTTGGTCGTCCATATCGATGACGTAGTTCGCGGCGGGGTGCGTCTGCCCCAGGATGTTGGTGTCGCTGCCCCCGGTGTCCCCGATCATCAGCCGCATCTGGGTGTAGTGGCCGGAGGGGAGGTCGACCAGGGCCATCTGCTCGCGCACGCCGTTGGCGAGCTCCAGCAGGTTGATGGTCCGGTTGACCTCGGCGACGACCGTCCAGGAATCCTCGGGGTCGTCGGCCGCGTGGACGGCGATATTCTTGATGGTGATATAAACGGCCTTGTAGTCGTCCGATGGCTTGTCGGTCAGGCTCAGGGAGAGCTGACCCGTGCCGCTGCCGCTGCCGCCCATGTTGCAGGCCGCCCAGCCGGCGAGCAATACGGCGGCAAGGGCGAGAGCCTTGGTTTTAGAGACGAGAGAGTTCATCACAGGCCTCCTTTTCCTTCCTTACTAGCCCCGATAAAGACAACCAAAGGATACTCCTGCTGCGGCCGGTGTCAAGGGCCCAGGTCCGGGAGGGCGGCCGGAGGGGGCTCTGCGAGCCCCGTTTTGTTCATAATTGTGGAATCACTGCCCCTTTTATTAAGAACACCACAATATCTTGTGGAAATAATATTTCATGACCCTCCTAAAAGACCCGGGCCATCCGGACCGGATTCGTTTGACAATCCCCGAACAGATGAATTATTATCACCCGCTTCGAGGAAATCATATGTCCAAAAAGGGTTGGCTCGTCACCGCGGCCGGGCTCGGCCTCAACCTGGCCCTGGGGATCCTCTACGCCTGGAGCATGTTCAGCAAGCAGCTGACGGAATCCGTCGAGGCCGGCGGTTTCGGCTGGTCCCGGACGGCCGCCACCCTGCCCTACACGATCGCCATCGCCTGTTTCGCCCTGATCATGGTCCCCGCCGGGCGACTTCAGGACAAGCTCGGGCCCCGCGTCGTCGCCAGCACGGGGGCAGTCCTCTGCGGGCTCGGCCTTGTCGTCTCCAGCTTCGGCCGGGCCGACCTGAGCTGGCCCCTGATCCTGGGGTTCGGCGTTCTGGCCGGAACGGGCATCGGGCTTGGCTACGCCGCCGCGACGCCGGCGGCCGTCAAGTGGTTCGGGCCCGAAAAGAAGGGGCTCATCACCGGGATCGTCGTGGCCGGCTTCGGCCTGGCGCCTGTCTATATCGCTCCGCTGTCCAAGGCCCTGCTCGCTTCCCAGGGCATCGCCGGGGCGTTCCGCACTCTGGGCCTGGTGTTCCTGGCCCTCGCCGGGATCTCCGCCCAGTTCCTGGTCAACCCCAGGCCGGGCCAGGTCCGGGTCCGCCCCGCGTCCCCGGGCGCGAAGAAGAAGAAAGCGCCCGCCCCGCTGGCCGACGCGACCTGGCGGGAGATGATCCGGACGCCCCGGTTCTGGTCGCTCTACCTCCAGTTCGCCTGCGGCGCCACGGCCGGCCTCATGGTCATCGGCCACATCGCCAAGATCGTCTCGTCCCAATCGGGCGGAGCGATCAAAGCGGGTTTCATCTTCGTCGCCCTCATGGCCGTCTTCAACGCCGCGGGCCGGGTCATCGCCGGCCTGGCATCCGACATCATCGGCCGGGTCGCGGCCATGGTCAGCGTGTTCCTCCTCCAGGCCACGATCATGTTCTTCTTCGACCAGTTCTCGACCACGACGGGCTTCCTGTTCGGTGCCGCGCTCGTGGGCTTCAACTACGGATCGTGCCTGTCGCTGTTCCCGGCGACGGCCGCCGACAACTGGGGGACAAAGAACCTCGGACTCAACTACGGGATCCTCTTCACGGCCTGGGGGGTCGGCGGCGTCTTCGGGCCCAACCTGGCCGGCATGATCGCCGATGCCACGGGGGCCTACACCGTGGCCTACCGGGTGGCGGGCGGGATGCTCGTCTTCGCGGCCATGCTGGGGATCCTGACCCACATCCTGCTCTCGTTCAAGCTGGACAAGACGCCCGAGGCGTGAGACCCGGCTCCGCCGCTCAGGCGAGCGGCATGATGACCGAGAACGTCGTCCCTTCGCCGACCCTGCTCCTGACGGAGACCGTACCCTTGTGGGCCAAAGCGATGTGCTTGACGATGGACAGCCCCAGCCCTGTGCCGCCGAGCTTCTTGGACCGCGACTTGTCGACGACATAGAACCGCTCGAAGACGTGAGGGAGATGATCCTCGCCGATGCCCGGCCCGGTGTCCTCGACCTCGATGGCCAGCTGGCCGTCGCGAACCGACAGGCGGACCTTCACGGCGCCATTCTCCGTGTACTTCACGGCGTTGTCGACGAGGTTGAGGAGCAGACCCTCCATCTGCCCGGCGTCGGCCTGGATCGGGGGGAGCGAAGCGGGCACTTCGAGAGCGAGCGAGAGCCCCTTATCCCTGGCCCTCTTCTCGAACAGCTTGAGAATGGATTCCGCCAGCGGCTTCATGTCGAGCGCCGTCTTGTCGATCTTCGGGCCGCGCTCCTCGAGCTCGGACAGGACGAGGAGGTCCCCGACGATCGCGATCATCCGGTCGGTGTTCCGGCGGATGATCTCGAGGTAGGGACGGTTCTCCTCTTCGGCCCGGGTCTCGACGGTCTCGAGGAAGCCCTTGATGGCCGTCAGCGGGGTCCGGAGCTCGTGGGAGACGTTGACGACGAAATCCTTCTTGGTCTTTTCGAGGGCCCGAAGCTCGGTGATGTCATGGAGCGTCACGACCAGCCGGTCGCCCGTCGCGAGCGGGGTCACGCTGCCGAAGTAGACGCGGTTCCCCACCGTCCCTTCCGCGGACGCTTCGCCCTTCGAGGCCCGCGCCTTCTTCACGGCCTCGTGGAGGAGGGTGCTGCGAACGACCTCCCAGAAGAACCGGCCTTCGGGGGTCTCGGTCGCGGCCGCCCGCCGGAAGCTGGCGTTCGAGAGCTCGATACGGTCGTCGCGGGACAGGACGCACAGCCCCTCCCGCATGGAGCCGAGGATGCCCCGGATCTCGTCGTTCTTCGTCCGGGTCTCGTCGAACAGGGCCTGCAGCTTTCCGGCCATGGCGTTGAAGCTCTGGGCGAACCGTTTGAACTCGCCGCTGCGCCGGGTCGAGACCGTTGCCCCGAAATCGCCCGCGGCGACGCGGGCGGAGGCGTCGATGACCTCCCGGACCGGTCCCGAGACCGACCGGGCGAGGACGAAGGCGATGGCCAGGGCCACCAGGATCATGACCCCGACGGCCTTGAGGAGCTCGCCGCGAAAAACGGCCAGGAGCGCCTCGATGTCCTTCATGAACAGGCTCAGCCGGAGGGCCCCGACGACCCGGCTGTCCGCCTCGAGCGGGACGCTCATGTACATCATCCGCTGCTTCAGGGTCGCGCTCGGGCGGATGGACATCTGCTTCTCTCCGGCGAGGGCGGCCTGGATCTCCGGGCGATAGAGGTGGTTTTCCATGTCCCGGGCGTCCTTCTCCGAATCGGCCAGGACCCGGCCGGCCGGGTCGATGACGGTGATCCGCGTCCCGGTCTCCCGGCTGTAGGCCGCGACGATCCCGCCGAGGTCGCCCGTCCCGGCGCCGCCGAGATACGGGACGATCTGGGGCTCGAGCAGAACGGCCATATGCTCGAGAGCGGAGGCTTTCTCCCGGATGTTGTGCTTGCGCATCAGCGGCGGCGCGAAGAGCATGACCCCGGCGGCCAGGAGCAGGATGACGGCCGCGTAGCCCGAGAAGATCTTGAGGAACAACGTCTTTTTCATTCTTCCAGCTTATAGCCCACGCCGCGGATGTTCTTGATGAGCGCGCCGGCCTCGCCCAGCTTCTCCCGCAGGTTCCGGATGTGGACATCGACGGTCCGGTCGATGACCGCCTTCTCCTGGCCCCAGAGGAAGTCGAGGATCTGGTCACGGGTGAAGACGCGGCCTTTGCGGGCGGCCAGGAACTGCAGGATCCGTAACTCGGTCGCCGTCAGGTCCACACGGACGCCTCCGGATGTGACCTCGAACTTGTCGAGGTCGATGACAAGGGGCCCGACGGCGATCCGCCTCATGATCTCTCCTCCGCTGGGCCGGCGCAGGACGGCGTGGATCCGGGCGACGAGCTCCTTGACCGAGAAGGGCTTGGTCACGTAATCGTCGGCCCCGAGCTCGAGCCCGACGACCTTGTCGGCCTCGTCGCCCCGGGCGGTCAGCATGATGATCGGGATGCCGGCCAGGCCTTCGGTCCTCCGGATGTGCCGGCAGACCTCGAGGCCGTCCGTGCCGGGGAGCATCAGGTCGAGGAGGATGAGGTGGGGCTTCTCCCGCGACAGGATAACGATAGAGGTCCTCCGCCTCCTGGAATCCTTCGAAGCGGTAGCCGGCCTTCCGGAGACTGACCTTCAGGAGCTCGAGGATGTCGGGCTCGTCGTCGAGGGCGGCGATCACTGGGGCCATGGATCCACCTCGCGGCCGTCGTACACTTTCATTATAATCAACTTCCTATTCTTAACACAGTTTTTATCAATTCTTAACAATGCGGTGCTGGAATGGGCGTGCAGCGAGGAGACGTGACGACCATGACAGCGGCCATATTCCTTCCTCTGGCCCTCGCCCTCTCGGCCTGGAGCTTCCGCGGCATCGTGCGCCGATACAGCACCCTGCGGGGCTTCCCCTGGCTCCTGTCCGTGGCGTTCGCGGCCGCCGCGATCATGGCCCTACTGGCGCTGCATGTCCTGTTCGAAGCGTAGCGCCGCCGCCCCTCATCATTCCCCATCGCAGCCTTTGAGACCGGTCAGCCGGCCCTCCTCGACATGGTGCTTGATGGTCTTGCCTCGGACCATGTAGATCACGTCCTCGCCGATGTTCGTGGCGTGATCGGCGATCCGCTCCAGGTGCCGCCCCACCAGGATCAGGTCCACCGCCCGCGGGATCGTGGTGTGATCCTCCATCATGTAGGTCAGCAGCTCCCGGAAGATCTGGGCATTGAGCTGGTCCACCTCATCGTCCCGTTCGCAGACCTCCCGGGCCAGCTTGTCGTCGCCGCTGACGAAGGCGTTCAGGGCGTCGCGGACCATGTCCTGGACCATCGCCGACATGCGAGGGATGTCGATCAGGGGCTTGAGCTGGGGGCTCTTGAGCAGGTCCAGCGTCCGCTCGGCGATGTTAACCGCCAGGTCGCCGATGCGCTCCAGGTCGCTCGAGATCTTCATGGCCGAGGTGATGAACCGCAGGTCGGCCGCCATGGGCTGTCGCAGGGCCAGCAGCCGCAGGCACATCTCGTCGACCTCGATGTCGAGGAGGTTGACGGCCTCTTCCCGCTCGAGGACCTGACAGGCCAGCCTCTCCTCGCGGTCCTTGAGCGCCAGGACGGCCCGGGCAATCTGCTCCTCGGCCCGCGTGGCCATCTCGAGCAGCACTTCCTTGAGGGCCTTCAGCTCTTCATCGAAAGGGCGTTCCGTTTTGGTCATGGGCGTTCCTCCGGCGGCCTCGGCCCGTCTCATCCGAACCGGCCGGTGATGTAGTCCTCGGTCAGCTTGTTGGCGGGATTGGTGAAGATCTTGTCGGTCCGGTCGAACTCGACGAGCTCGCCGAGCATCATGAAGGCGGTGTAGTCGGAGACCCGGGCCGCCTGCTGCATGTTGTGGGTCACGATGACGACCGTGTAGTCCGCCTTGAGGCGCTCGATGAGGTCCTCGACCTTGGCCGTGGCGATGGGGTCGATGGCCGAGCAGGGCTCGTCGAACAGGATGACCTCCGGCTCGACGGCGAGCGACCGGGCGATGCAGAGACGCTGCTGTTGGCCGCCCGACAGGGCGAAGGCATTGTCGTCCAGGCGGTCCTTGACCTCGTCCCAGAGGGCGGCGCCGCGGAGGCTCTTCTCGACGGTCTCCTCGATCTTCCGCTTGTCTCTCATCCCGTTGATGCGGAGGCCGTAGGCGATGTTGTCGTAGATCGACTTCGGGAACGGGTTGGGCTTCTGGAAGACCATGCCGACGCGGCGCCGGAGCTCGACGACGTCGACCTCGGGCGCGTTGATGTCCTTTCCGTCGAGGAGGATCTTGCCGTCGACGCGAGCGCCGGCGACGACGTCGTTCATGCGGTTGAGGGTCCGGATGAACGTCGACTTGCCGCACCCGGACGGGCCGATGATGGCCGTGACCTTCCGGTCGTGGCAATCGAGGTTGACCTTCTTGAGGGCCCGGACGGCCCCGTAGTAGAAATCGAGGTCGCGGGCCCGGATCTTGATCGCGTTCTCTGCGCTGCTCATCGCTGTTTCCTTCTCAGCCGGTAGCGGATGACGACGGCCGTCATGTTCATGCCCAGGACGAAGACGATCAGGACGAGGGCCGTGCCGTAGGCTAACGGCCGGACCTGGAGGATGGCGTGGTGCTGGGTGGCCATGATGTAGAGGTGGTAGGGCAGGGCCATGAATTGGTCGCTCAGGGATTTGGGGAGGAACGGCAGGAAGAAGGCCGCGCCGGTGAACAGGATCGGGGCCGTCTCCCCCGCCGCCCGGGCCAGACCCAGGACCGTCCCCGTCAGCATCCCGGGCACGGCGTAGGGCAGGACGTTGGTCCGGATCGACTGCCACTTCGTCGCGCCCAGCGCCAGGGCCCCTTCGCGGTAGGAGTTCGGGACGGTCTTCAGGGCTTCCTCGCTGGCCGTGATCGTCCAGGGCAGGGTCATCAGCCCCAGGGTGAGCCCGGCCGAGAGGACCGACGTGCCGAAGCGCATGACGTTCACGAACAGGATGACCCCGAACAGGCCGTAGACGATCGACGGGACGCCCGACAGGTTCCGGATGGACAGGCGGATGAGCCGGGTCAGGCGCGTCTGACGGGCGTATTCGTTGAGGTAGATCGCAGCGCTCATGCCCAGCGGGACGGACAGCAGGGCGGTGATGACCGTCACCAGAAAGGTGCCGAAGATCGCCGGAAAGATCCCGCCGGCGGTCATCCCCTTCCGCGGAGCCTTGGACAGGAACTCCCAGGAGATCGCTCCGGCGCCCTTGCGCCCAATGTCGTAGAGGAAGAGGAGCAGAACCGCCAAGACCAGGAACAGGGCCGCCCGCAGGGCCAGGAAGCCGATGGCCTGGACGATCTTCTTCCGGGTCGCCGGCTTCACTGTTCCCGCTCCTGGTACTTCTGGAGGACGACGTCGGCGACGAGGTTGACGGCGAAGGTCATGACGAACAGGACCAGGCCGATGGCGAAGAGCGCGTAGTAGTGGGTCGTGTAGTAGGGCACCTCGCCGAGCTCGATGGCAATGTTGGAGGTCATCGTCCGCACGGCGTCCAGGAAGCCGTGGGGGAACGAGCGGGCGTTGCCCGTGGCCATGAGGACGGTCATGGTTTCGCCGATGGCCCGGCCCATGCCGAGCATGACGGCGGCGATGATGCCCGAGAGGCCGGCCGGCAGCTTGACCCGGACGAGGGTCTGCCAACGGGAGGCGCCGAGGGCCAGAGACGCTTCGCTATAGGCGCGCGGCACCGCGTTCAGGGAGTCCTCGGAGATGCTGATGATCGTGGGCAGCGCCATGATGGCCAGAAGGAGGCTCCCGTTCAGTGCGTTGAGGCCGTTGCCGATATGAAAGAGCTTGGCGATGGCCGGTCCGAACAGCACGATACCGAGGAACCCGACCACGACCGAGGGGATGGCGGCCAGGATCTCGATGACCGGCTTGAGGACCTCGCGGACGCGCCAGTGAGCGACGTCCGAGAGATAGGCCGCGACGCCGATCCCGATGGGGACGGCCAGGATCAGGGCGCCGGCCGTGACCATGAGCGTGCTGACGATCATGGACAGGAGGCCGTACTCGGCCTTCTCGGGCGACGTCGGGTCCCAGCGGGCACTGCCGAGGAACTCCGTGATCTTGACTTCCCGGAAGGCCGGGACGGCCGTGGCGAGAAGGGTCAGGAAGATGCCGACGAGGACGAGGACGGCCAGGATGCCGCAGGTGAAGAAGAAGGCCTTGATCGCGGCCTCCTGAACGTCCCGTCGCTTCTTGGTCATATCGTCGTTACTTGAAGTTCTTGTCGTTCTGCGCCTTGTACTTGCCCTCGCCGACCGTGAAGAAGCCCTCGCGCTCGACGATGGCTTGGCCCTCGGGACCCACGATCCAGGTCAGGAACGAGGCGGTCGGGCCCTTGGGTTTGCCGTTCGTGGCCATGAAGAGGGGCCGGGAGATCGGGTAGGCGCCGGACTCGACGGCGGCCTTGTCGGTGGGCAGATAGCCGGTGCCGTTGGGCTCCTTGGCGATCTTGAGGATCTTGATCCCCTTGCGGACCTTGCCGGTCTCGTCGAAGAGATAGCCGACGCCGACGTAGCCGACCGCGCCCTCGTCCTGGATGATGCCCTCGATGATCTGGGCGTTGCCGTTCATCTCTTTCATGTCCGTCGAGTAGTTCTTGTTGCCGAGGACGAACTCCTGCATAAAGACGTACGTGCCGGAGTTGGACTGCCGGCCGTAGAGGGAGACGGCCTTCGCCTCGCCGCCCAGGGCCTTCCAGTTCTTGATCTCGCCGCGGTAGAGGGCGCCGACCTGGGCCACCGTCAGCTGCTCGAGCGGGTTCTTCTCGTTGACGACGACGCTCAGGCCGTCGACGGCCACGACGAAGTTGCGGGGCGTGACGCCTTTCTCCCAGGCCTGGTCGATCTCTTTGGGTTTCCAGTCGCGGGAGGTGTTGGCGATGTCGCAGGTCTGGTTGATGAGGCCCGTGATGCCCGTGCCGGAGCCGCCGCCGAGGACGGCGATAGGCGTGCCGGGGTTCTTGCCCATGTACTCCTCGGCCAGGATCTGGACGAGGTTGACCATGGTGTCGGAGCCCTTGATCTGGACCATCTTGGCGCCCAGGAGGAGGCCCGCCAAGAGGGTCACGGTGATGAGGATGATGATCGGTGTCTTTTTCAAATCAGTTCTCCTTTCGTTAACCTTGAGCCGACGCCCCTCAGAAGGACAGGAAGAACGTCAGGTTGAAGACGACGTCGCTGTTGGAGGTGGCGTTGGCGTTATAGAGGATGCCGTTCTTGTAGTTCACGAACCAGACGTTGGGCTGGAGCTTCATGCTGGCGTGGTAGGGGGCCCAATCGAGGCCGACGATGGCCAGGCTCATGTCCCGGTCCCGGTTGAGGCTGTTCGGCATGTAGCTGTCATAGCGCGCGAAGAGGGCGAACTTGTTGGGCTTAACGGTATAGCGGCCGAAGGCCGACCAGCCGCCGACATCATACATTTCGTCGGCCGTCTGATAGAGGTCGTTCCGGTAGGTGAACCATTCGCCGACGAGGACGAGATTCTTGACCATCTCGAAGGCGGCGTCGACCTTGTAGGTGTAGGCCGTGGGGTCCGTCACGGCGGGGAGGGCCGCAACCGGCAGCTGCCGCTCGTAATCCACGTAGCCGACGAAGGAGATGCCGGGGAGGGGGGTGAGCTGGGCCTGGAGCTCGACTTCCTTGTACTGGTTGTTCTCGGCGTGCGAGTACCCATAGCCGTTATAATAGCCGACGGCCGCGCGGAAGAACTTCGCGAACGAGTATTTCAGGGTTGCGCCGATGTCCGCGCTTGTCGCGTTGATCTCGACGCCCGTGATGTCCTTGTACCCGTCGACCAGGGTCTTGGCGACGCTGCGGTAGCCCCAGCGTTCCTCGGCCGGCTTGAACGTCAGGGTCTCGATCATGCCGGCGTTCAGGACCATCTTGGGGATAAGGAAATCCGAATACTCGAGGTAGAGGTGCTTGATGTAGGGGCGCAGCTTGTCGTCCTTCTTCAGGGACGTGCCCGAGACGGGGGTCCCGGTCAGGCTGATGCCCGTCACGTTGGCGGTATTGTCCGCGTCGAAACGGAAGCGGAACTTCAGGTTGTCGCTGATCTTGTTCTCGTAGGTGAAATAGGCCCGGCGGAAGATGAACTGGTTGTTGATATAGGCCGTCGTGTCGCTGGCGGGCTTCAGGGTGGTGGGCCCCGCGTTCGTCAGGAAATACCTGTAATCCAAGTAGATCGTCGTCGAAAAGGTCTGCGCGGGGGGGGTGGCGGGCGTCTGGCCCATGAGGCTCATGACGCTGACCATGGGCAACATCAAGAGGCCCAAGACGAAGTCGGTGATCTTTCTCAGGACCTTGCGCATTCTTCAGTCTCCTTCTTTAGTTTTCTACAGGCCCATGATAGGGAGACCGGGTTAAGGAACGATTAAGGAACGCTCAATTTTCGGTGAAGAATGACCGGGGGTGATATAATCGGCTCCCTCTGGAAGGATCGCCGCATGCAATATCGGAAGTTCGGGACGCTCGAAAGGGAGGTTTCCGCCCTCGGCTTCGGCTGCATGCGCCTGCCGACCCGGGATGGGATCCCTCAAAGCGAGAATATCGACGAGGCCGAGACCATCCGCATGATCCGGCACGCCGTCGACCGGGGCGTCAACTACATCGACACGGCCTACCCCTACCACAACGGCCGCAGCGAGGTCGTCACGGGAATGGCGCTCCGGGACGGCTATCGGCCCAAGGTCATCCTGGCCACCAAGTCCCCGGTCTGGCAGATCGCCAAGCCGGAGGACTTCGACGTTTATCTCAACGAGCAGCTGGCAAGGCTCGGGACCGACCACATCGATTTTTATCTCCTCCACGCCCTGGGGACCGAGCGCTGGGAAAAGATCGTTCTCAGGCACAGCCTTCTCGAGCGCGCGGAAGCCGCGGTCAAGGACGGCCGCATCGGGCATATCGGCTTCTCTTTCCACGACAAGGCCGCGGCGTTCCGCCAGATCGTCGACGGCTACCCCGGCTGGAGCATGTGCCAGATCCAGTACAACTACATGGACACCGAGAACCAGGCCGGAACGGCGGGTTTGATTTATGCCGCGTCGAAGGGCCTCGGCGTCGTCGTGATGGAGCCGCTCCTGGGCGGGCGCCTGGCCGTTCCGCCGCGGGCGGCGGCGGACGTCTTTCGCGCTTCGGACCGCAGCTGGTCGCCGGCCGAGTGGGCCCTGCAGTGGACGTGGGACCAGGCCGAGGTCTCGACCGTCCTCAGCGGCATGAAGGCCATAGCCGAGGTCGAGGAGAACCTGCGTGCGGCGGCCGGCTCAAGCGTCGGCTCTCTCAACGCCGCCGACCGGTTGCTCTTCGAGCGGGCCCGGAAGGTCCTCCGGGAGCGGGCGGCCATCCCCTGCACCCAGTGCGGCTATTGCCGGCCCTGCCCGAGCGGCGTCAACATCCCCAGGAACTTCGAGCTCTACAACGACTGCGTCATCTACGACGACCCGGCCATCCCCCGCGCCGTCTACGCCCGGTTCATGCCCGAGGGCGAGCGGGCGAGCGCCTGCACGGCCTGCCGGGAGTGCGAGGAGAAGTGCCCCCAGCGCATCGCTATCAGCGACTGCATGCCGGAAGTCCACGGGGTTCTGGGGAAAGGCCAGGCCCCGAAGCCTCACGGACGCTGAACGTCATGGCCCTTCGTGTCCAGCTTGTTCTCCAACAGATTGATGCCCTGGAGAATGACAAAGGCCTCGTCGTTCGTCTTGATATCGAGGGTGATGTCTGATTTTGCCAGGAGCGTCTTCATCCGTTCCGACAGATAGGCGATCGAGTTGGAGATGTAGAACGGGAAGTACCAAAAATAGCCGAACGCCAGGATCAGACAACAAACCCCGATGATGGCCATGATGCGGATCATCCTGGCGGAATCGTCCTTCGCCGTCTGACTTTTCCGCTCGACCGCCTGCATATTGAGATCGTTGATGGCATTAATGGCGCGCATGAGCTTTTCGAAGGCCGGCTGGTATTCGCTGAAATAGAGGGCGCGGCCGCCCTCTCCTTTGAGGAGCCGAAGGCAGAGGCCGGCGTACAGAGCGTACCCCTGATTGACCGTCGCCGCGTACTCGCTCTCGTGGATCTCGGTGATGTTGCCGTTCTCGGACGCGAGGTTCTTCTCGAACTCGGCTTTGCCGGCCTCATAGAGCTTCACGGCGTAGTCGGATGTCCGTTGATCATCGGCGGGATTGAAGACGGCCGTGCTGATGGCCGTTCGCGTCTCTTCAAGCGCCGCGATCATGTTCTTGGAAAAGACAAGGGACTTGTAGTTGTCTTTCAGGATGTTCTCGGCGTCCTGCGAGAGATCGCCGATATAGAAGGAGCAGACGATCGCCAAGACAAAGATGATCAGGAACAAGAACCCCAAGCCCAGGCTCAGCTTCTTTTTAAGTGTCATGTTGCCTCCTCCCGGAAATCCACCTTATGCTCCGACCTCACGCCGGAGCTTCCCAATCGCGGATGGCCCTCATGGCTTCCTCCGGCGTCCGGCGGACCGCAGGGCCTGCATGAGAGACCTGTTCTGGGCCGCCCGGCTGGCCAGGCCCAAGAGCTTGACCTGCATATCGGGGTCTGGGCCGGCGACAGGATGAGGAAGACGATCTCGATGGGCTTGTCCGTCGCCACGTCGATGACCCCTCCCTCGTCAGCCCGACGGCGATGACCGGAGCGGCCAATCCCTCCACGCGGACATGAGGGAAGGCCACGCCCTCATTGAAGAACGTGGAGCCCTGGGCTTCGCGCTTCATGATGGACTCGAAAACGCTCTCCTCGGAACCGATCCCGGCGTCCCTCGGGAGGGTCGAGGCCAGTCGCCGAAGGACGGTCTCCTTCTCGACGGCCGTCTCCCAGATCACGATGTGCCGAGGAGACGACACAAGGCTCAAGCGAGGGCGGTCGACCGGCGGAACGCCCGGCCGCTCGGCCGGCGCGGCCGGCGGAGCTTCTTCCGGAAGCTCCGGCAGAGGCCTGGCGGAGACCGGCAAGGCCTCGCAGGTATCGAGGACGATGACCGTGACTTCCCGGGCGTTCTTGATCAGGTCCTCGACGACCTTCTTGTTCCGGCCCATCTTCTTCCAGAAGGGCTTGGCGGAGGACTTTCCGGCGACGATGTGACCGACCCGGTATTCCGCGGCGAATCGGAGGATGGTGTCGGCGATGTCTTCGCCCTTGTAGGTGAAGACCATGGCCCCCAGCTGCTTGGCCAGCGTCAGCGTTTCCGAGAGCTGGCGCTGGACTCGAGCGTCGATGACCGTGGCCTCCTCGGCCGGCGTCTGGACGTAGACGGCGTACCAGTTCCGGTTGAACTTCCCGGCCAGGCGCGAACCGTAGCGCAGCAGCTTCTCGCTGTTCGGCCCGTGCGAGCTCAGGCAGACCATGACCTGGTCCGAGGCGGCGCCGCCATCCGCGCCCTGGGCCTCGCGCCGGCGCAGGTCGATCTGGGCCGCGAGCTCCCGGAGCGTCAGCTCGCGCAGCTTCTCCAGGTTGGACCTGGTGAAGAAATTGGCCAGCGCGGTCTCGATGCGCTCGGCCGGGTAGATCTTCCCCTCTTCGAGGCGCTTCCGGAGGTCCGCGGTCGCCAGGTCGACATCGACGATCTCGTCCGCCTCGGCCAGGACGGAATCCGGAAGACGCTCGCGGACCTTGATCCCGACGGACGTTTCCACGACGTTGTAGAGGCTTTCGAGGTGCTGGAGGTTGAGCGTGCTGACGACGTGGATCCCCGCGGCCAGGATGTCCTGGACGTCCTCGTACCTCTTGGCGTTCCGGCTGCCCGGGACGTTCGTGTGAGCGAGCTCGTCGACGAGGGCCACCTGCGGCTTGCGGGCCATGACGGCCTCCGCATTCATCTCCTCGATCGCGATGCCGTGGTATTCCTGGACGCGGCGGGGAACGACTTCGAGGCCCTCGGCCAGCCGGACGATGTCCGCCCGGCCGTGCGTTTCGAGAAGGCCGATGACGACGTCGATGCCCTCGCTCTTGAGCCGGTGGCCTTCCTGGAGCATCTGATAGGTCTTGCCGACGCCGGCCGAGTAGCCGAGGTAGATCTTCAGCCGCCCCCGCTGGGCACGGCGGATCATCCGGAGAAACGCGTCGGCCCTATCTTCCGGCATCGCGGACTCCGTCGAGGGCGAGATTCAGGCGCATGACGTTCACCCGGGGATCGCCCAGGATGCCCAGCGTGCGTCCTTCGGTGCAGGCCTCGATCTGCGCCCGAACGGCGGCCTCGGTCAAGCCTCGGGCCCTGGCCACGCGGGGGGCCTGGAGCCCGGCGTTCGCCGGAGAGATATGGGGATCGAGACCGCTTCCCGAGGCCGTGACGGCATCGGCCGGGACCGGGCGTCGACGCGGCCAGCCCGTTTTCAGCCCGGTATTCGGCGATCCGCCGGCGGACCGTCTCGACGAGGTCCTTCGACAGTGGCCCGAGATTCGTGCCTCCCGACCGGCCGCCGTCATATCCCTGTCCGGCGGCCGAGGGGCGCGGGTGGAAATACGCCGGGGCCGAGAACGGCTGGCCGATGAGGCTCGAGCCGACGACGACCCCGTCCCGCGCGATGAGCGAACCGTTGGCCCGGCCGGGAAAAAGCCCCTGAGCCAGGGCCCAGGAGATGAGCGGGTAGAGGCCGCACAGAATGACGGCCAGGGCGGCCACGGCCAGGAACGACCTCCGGAGCTCGGCCAGTCCGTTCTTCATTTCCGCGCGTCCTTTCTCATGTTAAACAAGATGCAGGGCGTTGACAATGATATCGATGAGCTTGATCCCGGGGAAGGGGACGATGAGCCCGCCCAGGCCGTAGATCAGGAGATTGCGCCGGAGGAGGGCCGCCGCTCCCAGGGGCCGGAAGCGCACGCCCCGGAGCGCCAGGGGGATGAGGGCGATGATGATCAGGGCGTTGAAGATGACCGCGCTCAGGATGGCGCTCGCCGGCGAACGGAGGCCCATGATGTTGAGGGGCGCGATGACGGGAAAGACGCCGACCAGCATGGCCGGGATGATGGCGAAGTACTTGGCGACGTCGTTGGCGACGCTGAAGGTCGTCAGCGCGCCGCGGGTGATGAGCATCTGCTTGCCGATCTCGACGACCTCGATCAGCTTCGTCGGGTTGGAATCGAGGTCGACCATGTTGCCGGCCTCCTTGGCCGCCTGGGTCCCCGTGTTCATGGCCACCCCGACGTCCGCCTGGGCCAGGGCGGGGGCGTCGTTCGTGCCGTCGCCGGTCATGGCCACGAGGTGGCCGGCCGCCTGCTCCCTGCGGATGAGCGTCATCTTGTCTTCGGGCTTGGCCTCGGCGATGAAATCGTCGACCCCCGCTTCCCGGGCGATCGCCGCCGCCGTCAGGGGATTGTCGCCGGTGATCATGACCGTCTTGATGCCCATGGCCCGGAACCGCTCGAAGCGGTCCTTCAGGCCGCCCTTGACGATGTCCTTGAGATGGACGACGCCCAGGACCCTGCGTCCGTCGGCCACGAGCAGCGGCGTTCCGCCCTGGAGGGCGATATGGCTGACCGAATCGCCGACCTCGAGGGGGATGCTTTCGCCGGTGAATTCGCGGATCGCGCCCGGGGCCCCTTTTCGGATGCGGTGCGTCTCGAAATCGACGCCGCTCATGCGGGTCTGCGCCGAAAAGGCGATGAAGGCCGCGCCCGGCATGTCGGCGACGGAGCGCCCGCGCAGCCCGTATTGTCTTGGCCAGGACGACGATGCTCCGCCCCTCGGGCGTTTCGTCGGCCAGGGAGGCGAGCTGGGCGGCGCTGGCCAGCTCCTCGACCGTGACGCCCGGCGCCGGGAGGAAGGCCGTGGCCTGGCGGTCGCCCAGGGTGATCGTCCCGGTCTTGTCGAGGAGCAGGACGTCGACGTCGCCGGCCGCCTCGACGGCCCGGCCGCTCATGGCCAGGACGTTCTTCTGGACCATGCGGTCGATGCCGGCGATGCCGATGGCGTTCAGCAGGCCGCCGATCGTCGTCGGGATCAGGCAGACGAGGAGGGCGACGAGGACGGTCGTCGTCAAGGTGACCCCCGAATACGCGCCGAAGGGCTTCAAGGTCATGATGACGACGAGAAAGATGATCGTCAGGGCCGAAAGAAGGATGGTCAGGGCGATCTCGTTCGGCGTCTTCTGGCGCCGGGCCCCCTCGACGAGGCCGATCATCCGGTCGAGGAAGCTCTTCCCCGGGTCGGCGGTCACGCGGACCTTGATGCTGGTCGGACAGGACGCGGGTGCCGCCGGTGACCGCGCTCCGGTCGCCGCCCGCCTCGCGGATGACCGGGGCGGACTCGCCGGTGATGGCGGATTCGTCCACCGTGGCCGCGCCCTCGATGATCTCACCGTCGGCCGGGAATGATCTCGCGGGCGGAGACGAGGACCAGATCGCCCTTGCGCAGGCGCTCGGCCGGGACGGACTCGACCGTGCCGTCGGTCCGCAGGAGGCGGGCCGTCAGGCTGGGTCCGGGTCTTGCGGAGCTCGTCGGCCTGGGCCTTGCCCCGGCCTTCGGCCATGGCCTCGGCGAAATTGGCGAAGAGGACCGTGAACCAGAGCCAGAGGGACGATCTGGAGCGCGAAGCCCGCCGGCTCGCCCTTCGATCTCAACAACAGGCCGACCGTCGTCAGCAGCGCCCCGACCTCGGTGACGAAGATGACGGGATTCTTGAGCAGGTGGCGCGGATTGAGCTTCCTGAAGGAATCGAGCGCCGCCCGTCCGATGATGGCCTTGTCGAAAAGGGAATGGGTTCGTGAGCGCACGGTCATCCTCGCTTAATACAGGATCCCCGATCCGGTCATCAGGAAATGCTCGACGATCGGGCCGAGGGCCAGGGCGGGCAGAAAGGTCAGGGCCCCGACGATGAGGACCGTCCCGATGAGGATGATGACGAAGATCGGACCGCTCGACCGGGAAGCTCGCTTCGCTCGGCCGGCAGCGATCTTCTTGCCGGCCAGGCTCCCGGCCAGGGCCAGGACCGGCACCATCATCACGAAGCGGCCGAAGAGCATGGCCAGGGCCAGGGTGATGTTGTAGGGGGCGTGTTGCCGTTCAGTCCGGCGAAGGCGCTGCCGTTGTTGCCCGCGGCCGAGGAGAAGGCGTAGAGGATCTCGCTCAGGCCATGCGGGCCGGCGTTGTGCCAGCCGGCCAGGCCCCACCGGCTGGCCGAGCGCCCAGGCCGAGAAGCCGAGGATGGAGAAGATCAGGATGAGCAGGGCCAGGACGGACACCTTCACGTCGTAGGCTTCGATCTTCTTGCCCAGGTACTCGGGGGTCCGGCCGACCATCAGGCCGGTCAGGAAGACGGCCAGGATGACAAAAATGAGCATCCCGTAGAGGCCCGCGCCGACGCCGCCGAAGACGACCTCGCCGAGCTGGATGTTGAACAGCGGGACCAGGCCGCCGAGCGGGGTGAAGGAATCGTGCATGGCGTTGACCGCGCCGCAGGAGGCGGCCGTGGTGACGGTGGCGAACAGAGCTCGAGTCGAAGACGCCGAAGCGGACCTCTTTGCCCTCCATGTTGCCGCCGGACGGGTCGACGCCCAGGGCCTGCAGACGGGGATTGCCGGCGCTTTCGGCCCTCCAGCAGACCAGCACGGCGGCCAGAAAGAGGACGGCCATGGCGCTCCAGACGGCCCAGCCGTGTTTCTGGTTCTTGACCTTGCGCCCGAGGTAATAGGTCAGGCCGCTCGGGATGAGAAAGATGGCCAGCATCTGGAAGAAATTCGAAAGAGGGGTCGGGTTCTCGTAGGGATGGGCGGCGTTGGCATTGAAGAAGCCGCCGCCGTTGGTGCCCAGCATCTTGATGGCGACCTGGGAGGCCGCCGGACCCTGGGCGATGGTCTGATCGCGCCGGCGCCTTCGACCGTCATCGGCCCGGACGAGCGGGCCTGAAGTTCTGGATCGTCCCCTGCGACGTCAGGAAGAGCGAGAAGACGATCGACAGGGGCAGCAGGAGATAGAGGTTGATGCGGACGAGATCGACCCAGAAATTCCCGATGGTTCTGGCCGAATGCCGGGCGAGGCCGCGGACGAGGGCCGCGGCCACGGCGATGCCGGCGGCCGCCGAGACGAAGTTATGGAAGACGAGCCCGACCATCTGCGAAAAATAGGACAGGGTCGTCTCTCCGGCGTAGTTCTGCCAGTTGGTGTTGGTCGTGAAACTGGCCGCGGTGTTGAAGGCCAGGTCCGGGCCGGACGGCCCGAATCCCTGGGGATTGAGCGGCAGGAGATGCTGGAGCCGGAGGATGGCGTACGTGAACAGCAGGCCGACCAGGCTGAAGACGAGGAGGGAGCAGCGTATAATGCCGCCAGTCCTGCTCTTCTTCGGGTCGACGCCGAGGATCCGGTAGAGGAGGCGCTCGACCGGCTTGACCGGCCGGTCCAGCCAGGTCTTGCCGTCGGGTTCGAGGACCCGGACAAGGTAGAGGCCCAGCGGCTTCGTGACCGCGAGAAGAGAGGCCGATGAAGAGCGCCAGTTGGAGCCAGCCGGAAAGGTTCATGGCCATCCTCTCATCAGAACTTTTCCGGCCGCAGGACGCTCAAGAGAAGGTAGCCGATGAGCAGGATCCCGACGATGAAGCCCAGGATGTCGATCATCCGTCGGCCCGGTCCTTCGGAAAGCGGTCGACCCTTCTCAGGGTGAAGGTGAAGGTCGAGCCCTTCCCCTCCCGGCTCTCCACGCCGACCGTGCCGCCGTGGGCTTCGACGATCTCCTTGACGATGGCCAGGCCGAGCCCGGCGCCGCTCTCGTTCCTGCGGCCGGGAACCCGGAAGAAGGGCTCGAAGACCCTGGAGAGGAACGCCGCCGGGATGCCTTCGCCGGTGTCGGAGACCGGGAACCGGACCCAGGCCTCTTCGGCTTCGGCGGCGAGCGTGATCCGGCCGCCGGGCGAGGTGTGCTTCAGCGCATTCGAAAGGAGGTTGCCGAAGACATAGCCGATCCGGGTCGTGTCCACCCAGACGTCGGGGAGATCGTCCGGGATGTCCGACTGACAGGGCCACGCCCTGGTCCTGGGCCGCCCGGCGGAAGGACTCGACGGCGTCCCCGACGATCGACCGCGGGGAGAGGGCCCGGAATTCGATCTGGGCCTTGCCCGATTCGATGCGGCTGAGGTCGAGGAGGTTGTTCAGGATCACGTGGAGCCGGTCGCTGTCCTCGCGGGCCGACGTCAGGAGCTCCGCCTGTTTCTCGTTCAGGGCGCCGACCTTCTCGTCGAGCAGGAGATGGATGGCCATGCGCACCGATGTCAGGGGGGTTTTCAACTGGTGCGACACGGTCCGAATGACGCCCCGCTTGATCTCGTCCTGCTGCCGGAGCTGGGTGACGTCCTTGAGGACGAGGATCACCCCGGTCGTCAGCCGCTCGGCTGTCCAGGATCGGGACCGCCTCCGGGCGGAAGTAGCGCTCCTCGCCCCCGACGAATTGCTGGATGGACCTCTGGCCTTCGAGAAACACGGCGCGGCCTCCTGCCGCGCCTCGCGATAGAGCTCGGCCAGCCATCCGAACGGAAGGTCGCTGACGGGAACCCCGGCTTCAGCCCGAAGACCGTCCGGGCCGATTCCGTCGCGACCTCGACCCGCCCCTCCGGATCGATGACCGCGATCGCGTCCGGCAGGCTGTCGAAGGCCTGCTGCGTGGCCTGCTGGATGCGCAGGAGCTTGGCCTGGTCCGTCCTCCGGAACTCCCGCAGGCTCGCGGCCATGGCATTGAACGCTTCCGACAGGTGCCCGATCTCGTCCCGGGAATCGCCGGCCACGACAAGGTCCAGGTTCCCGCGCCGGATCTCGTCCGCCGAACGGATCAGGCGGTGGATCGGCCGGAGGACCCATCTCCTGGTGAAGAAGACGAAGACAACGGCCAGAGCGGTCCCGACGGACAGAAGGACATACATCCGCTCTCTGGCGGACGCGGCACTCCGTCGGGCGCGGTTGTTGGCGTCGCTCATGTTCTGCTGGTTCAGCTGCAGGATGTCGTCGGCCTGGTTCTTGATCTGGCCGAACAGCGGCAGGAGCTCCGTGAAATAGGCTTGATTCCGGAGATCGACGGGCCGGTCCGAGTCGACGACGCCCGCCAAACGGGCTTGATATCTGTCGGAAAAGGTCCCGCAACCGGGCCGCTTTTTCGCCTTCCGCCGGAAGGGTGATGTTGTTGAGCTCGACTTGAAGGGACTTTTCAAAGGCGGCCTGATTGTCGCGGATGAGTTCGCCTCCCTCGCGGGCATGGCCGAGAAGGACGAAGAGGGTCCCGCTGTCGATGCGTTCCAGCGCTTCCTTCATCTGCTGGCAGGCGATGACGCTCCGGTAATTTTCGCGCAGGATGACGTCGATCGAAGCTCCCAGCCTGGAGAGATGGAGGATGCTCTGGGTCCCGATGACGATGATGATGACGAGAAGCGCGCCGAATCCCAGGGAGATTTTTTGGCGAAGACCGAGCATTGGCTTTTTCCTTCCGCCCTTGATTAAGCAAGACCCGTGCCAAGGTCAGCAGACACCTAAGTAACTCATAAAGAACAATATATACTGGTACTGCTGGAGGCGGAACTTGCATTTATCAATAGACCTCAAGATAGTCCATTGAAAAATGCAATGCGCCTAGATGCCGTACTGTTTTCGCCGCCGCCAGAGGGTGGCTTGGTCGATGCCGAGGACGGCGGCGGCTTCCTGAAGGGACCTGGAGCTGGCCAGGACTCGCCGGATATGGGATTCCTCGATCTTGTCGAGGCTGACGGGATCGCCGATCTTGACCTCGGCGCCTCCCGGAGAGAAATTCGCGGGGAGACACTCCAGGCCGATGCGGTCGGACGGGCAGAGGATGGCGGCGCGTTCGATGGCGTTGCTCAATTCCCGGACGTTCCCCGGCCAGGAGTAGACCGTCAGGGCCCGGAGCGCGTCGTCGGTGAATCCCAGGAACGCAACGGTGGTTGTTCCGGGCGTGGAAAGCCAGCAGGCGTTCCGCCAGGACGGGCACGTCGTCCGGCCTCTCCCGGAGGGGAGGGATCTCGATCGGGATCACGCTGAGACGGAAATAGAGGTCCTCCCGGAACCGGCCTTCCTTGACGGCGTCCGCCAGGTTCGCGTTCGTGGCGGCGATCAACCGCACATCCGCCTTCCGCGTGACCGCGTCGCCGATGCGTTCGTATTCCCTGTCCTGAACGAAGCGCAGGAGTTTCGGCTGCAGGGCGAGCGGCAGGTCGCCGATCTCGTCCAGGAGAAGCGTGCCGCCGTCGGTCGCGGCGATCCGGCCCGGGTTGTCGCGGACGGCGCCCGTGAAGGCGCCCTTCACATGCCCGAAGAGCTCGCTTTCCAGGAGCTCGGGAGGGAACGACGGGCAGGAGATGAGGCTGAACGGCTTGGCCGCCCGGCGGCTCCAGGCGTGGATGGCCCGCGCCAGGACGGTCTTTCCCGTCCCGCTCTCCCCGGTGAGAAGGATCGTGGCCTCGGCGGCGGCGGCCTGGCGCGCCACGCTCACCGCTCTTTGCATCCGGGGGCTCGAGCTGGAGAAATCGATCTCGGGATGCTGGCGCCCCAGATCCTCTTGCAGGGCCGCGACCTTCTGCTCCAGGTACCGGACCTCGAACACCTTGCGGACCGCCAGGTTGATCTGGGCCGGCGTGAACGGCTTGGGGATGTAATCGGTGGCGCCTCGCCGAATGGCCTCGACGGCCGTGTCGACGGACGCATAGGCGGTGATGACGATGATCTTGAGCCATGGCGAAGCGGCCAGGAGGGCCGGGATGAGGTCGAGGCCGTCGTCCGTGCCCAGCCGGAGGTCGACGAAGGCGAGCTCGAAGGACCGGCGCGAGGCCTCCGCCAGGGCGTCCTGGAAGTTGCTGACGGCGGTCACCTTGTGGCCTTCCGTTTCGAGGCAGACCGTCAGCGTTTTCCGGATGTTGAGCTCGTCGTCGACGACGAGGATGTTGAGGGGGGGATCGACGACCTGGCTATGCTTTTCAGGACCCATGGAGCTATCCGTCCCGGGCCTCAAGCATAGCGGACAATCAAGCCAAAAAGCAAACTTGGCCCCAGGCAAGAACAATGGCGACGAGGAAGGATGGCGCTTTTGATTAAGATGGCGGGGCCGACAAGACTCGAGCCCCCGACCCCTGGCGCGTAAGTCGCCCGCTAGAAGCTGAGCTGAACGCTGAGGCCCGCCCCCCTGCGGAGCGGGAACGGGGCTACGGCGACCTTCAGGTTCCGTTTCGCGAGTCGCGCGGCGTTGTGCTTCCGGACCGCGGACTTGACCGTCGCGCATTCGTAAATGGTCGAGCCGATCAGCGTACCCAGCCAAAGGGCCACGACGGCCGTATTGTCCGATTCGTCGTAATACATGGTGTAGGCCATCGCCGCCACGGTGGCCCCCACCCGGAGGCCGGTCAACAGCAGTCCCCGTCCCCACAAGCCGCCATAAAAGTTGCCCAGGGATGGACCGATCATGATCCCGGCGCCACCGATCCAGCCTAGCACGGAGGCGATCGTTGACCCTCCCCCCTCCGCGGACGACGCCGCCGCATAGGCCAGCAACAGGCCATAAGAGGCCAGGGTCCCCGTGAGGGACAAGGTGAAGGCCGTTTTCTCCTTGGGCAAGCCGAGGGATTCCGCGGTGATCGGCGAGGGCGCCTGGGCTCCTGCGTCATCCTGGGCCGTGAGCGGCACGGCCGGCAGGCACGCGACCAAGAACGCTGCGGCGATGATCCCGAGCCTTCCGCGTCTTGTCTCCTTTATCCGACTCCTCGTTTGTCATCGGCGGCCTCCCTTCTTGATCTTCCTCGTCATTGACACCCCTATGTTCGGGAAAGGCCGGGCCGGAGTTGTCAAATTTCCGTCAATTCTATCTTCAAAGATCTTGACGGATTTCACTTCATGGGGAAACGCCTGGAGGGCTTCGAGCCCCCGGCTCGCATCGGAGAAGACTGCCGGTAGGGTCATGACATCGGGACCGGCGGTTGACAATCCAGCCCGGGGGACTAACTCCTAGGCGGCGAGCCGCGAGGAGGGGGCGATATGGTCAGCGTCCGGGTGAGCTGTCACCTATCAACGCCCACTTTGGCTCCCAGGGCTGGATCATAGAGGTCTTCTGCGGCGGCGTTCGTTCGCCGCGCCGTCAGGCGGATAAAGCCCAGATATCGCCCCTGGTCCTTGTCCAGCGCCTCGGCGTCCGAGGGGAAGATATTCTTGCCCGCCGCCGCCAGGGCCTGTTCGAAATCCCGCCAATGACGCCAGCCGTCCGGTTGCGCCGCCGCGGCGACATCGGTCACCATCGGGCTGCCCGACCACAGGCTGCGCCAGAACTCTTCCGTTTTGAAGCTGCGACAGGAGCTTTCCCAGAAAACCTTGCCGTTCGATTGCGGCTCGGTCAGGTGGGCCGGAGGCGTCGCGCCCATCTCCCGCATCAAGCCGACCAAAACGACGCCCAGCGACCCGTTCGGCCGGACGAAACGCGAGAGATGATCGAGGTAGAGCTCGTCCGTGCCGAAGTATTGGTAGGCGTCCACGCAGACCACCGCATCGAAGAATCCCTGCGCGAAGGGAAGCGCGTGGGCCTCGGCCTTGATCGGGCACACCAGGTCGGCGACCGAGGCCTCGACGGCCCGCCGCCAATTGTGGTCGGGGCTCATCCAGAGGTCCACCGCGAAGACCCTCACGCCGAATTCCCGCGCCAAAAAGATGCTGGATATGGCCTTGCCGCAGCCCAGATCCAGGACGCGCATGCCGGGCTCGAGCGCGAGCGCCTCACACAGCCACTCCGTCAGCCACAGGGTGTTCGGCCCCATCTGGTTGTCCATCATCCAGTGCGAATCGTATTTCGCCGAGCGCGGAAATTCCGGCCGTATCAGAGGATTTGAATGTCCGTTCACGATCTAAACCTTTCTTCCGACAAAGATCCCGCAGCTCCCCTCGGGGCCCTGTCTGTGCCCATAGGGTTCGACGGAATACTCGAATCCCGCATCGAGGATCAGCCGCTCCCATTCGCCCCGGGGGAACAGCCCCAGGGTGTGATGGTCGTATTCGGTTCGTACCTTCGTTCCTTCACGCAGCAGGTAGGCGAAATCCACTTGATATCGATCATCGCCGGTGTCCGCGTCCCAAGTCCATTCGAGGTAGCGCAAGGCGCGTCCATCGCCGTCCGCGCCGCCGTGCGCGGCCCCGGGATGAAAGGTCTCTTTCACATAATCCGGGCAGAACAGGGCGACCCCTCCCGGGGCGCAGTGAACGACCGCCGTCCGCAGGGCCGCCGCCAGATCGTCCCTCGTCGTCATGTAGCCTATCGCATCCTGGATCAGCACGGCGTCGAACTGGCGCTCCAAGCGAAGGGTCCGCATGTCGCCCGGAAGATGTTCGCATGCGGGGTTCAGCTTTCGGCTGAGGTCCAACATGGCGGGGGCGATGTCCGTCAACGTCATTCGAAAATGCTCCTTCAGGTGGAAGGCATTGTGGCCGCCGCCGCAACCGAGCTCCAGCAGGGTCCACGGACATCCCCGACCGACATATTTTTCGATGATCCGCCGGTAGACATCCGCTTCCTCGGCATAGTCCTCCGGCGGCGTGAGCAACGGAAACCAGGAGGCCAGTTCGTCATAGAGCTTGGGGGTTGAAACAGGATTTCCGTTTAGCTTCGTCACGGCATGATCACCGTTCTTTCCGATATTTTATCAAGATTCGCTGAGAATGAAACCGCCCAGCTCCCTGATCAGGCCGACCTTCGCCGCCCAATGTTCTCCCAACATCGTGCCCATAGGGGAGGATCGGCCCGTGGGGGCGAGCGCCGCTATTTCTTCTTTGCCTCTATCGGCTTGAGCTCCATGCCGAGCTGCTGATAAAGCCCCAAGAAATCTTCTTCAGCGACTTCCTCGACGACCAGACCGTCCTTCAAGCGGAAAATGGCGATGAAGCTCACCGAGACCTTGTTCCCTGTCGCCGGGATGCCTTGGAGTTCCGCGAGGTGGGTGCCTTGAATGAAGACCCGCATGACGACCCTGTCTTGGACGGCCAAGTGCTCGGTGACGTTGTGCACCATGTCGGGGATGGCCGTCGTCATCATCTTGACCATGGCTAGATAATCGCCGCGGGAGACGGGCGTGGCGCTGTTCGACGGAGCGTAGAGCTTGAATTCCGGGGCCAGGCAGGTCTGGAAAACCTCCAGGTCTCCCTTGTCGACCGCCGCGATGGCCGTTTTGATGACCTCGATGTTCCTGGCCTCGATCGCAGCCTGCGCCCTATACTTCTCCAGCTCCGCTATGGCCGCCTTGTCCCGGCAGGCGATGGTGAAACAGAACAGAAGCACCAAAGGCAGAATACACAGTGCTTTTCTCATGGTCCCCTCCGATAATACTGCGGTGAGTCAAGGTATAGCACCGCATTCAGGCCTAGTCAACGCTAGCGTCCATGCGGAAAAGCAGACGCCGCCCCGCGTAACGCCGGTGTAACTGATTGTGCCTAAAAACGCAGGATCCTGGGTCCTGGAGCCTAAACGGACGACGAAGGAACTTGCTCGCTTATCAGAGGAAAACCAAGAACATAAGTGGCGGGGACGACGAGACTCGAACTCGCGGCCTCCGGCGTGACAGGCGGGGCCGGCTTCCCCGCCCACAGGGGACCAACAGCAGGTCAGCGATTGCCGAACAGCTGGATCCCGACGGAAATGGAGATCTTGAATCCGCCTAATTGGACCGGCTGAGGTCCGACCATATCGGAGACGAGGTCATCCACCTTGGCCGATAAGATCCCGAACTTCAGGCTCAGAAAAAAGTTCTGCCCCTCCTCCGGCATGTAGAAGACCCCGCCTTCTGCCATGAAGCCCGTTTTTTGTCCATCGACCGAGACGTCGAGGGCGGCTTCACTGAATTTCATGGCGGCCATCCCGGCTCCACCCCCGATGCAGATAAGGCTGGAAACCCGCTGCAGGTAGCCCAGGCCCACGGTGATATAACTCTGAGTGGCCCGGGTCTCCAGTTCGAGGTCGGGCGTCGTCCCGCTCTTTGCGAACTGGCCGACGCTGCCTGTCAGACAGAGCCCTCCGACCACACGGAAGGCCACATCAAGCTCCGGGTAGAGCGCCTGGTCTCCATAGATGGTCCGGTACGCCTCATCGGCGGGGCGGATGAGGTTGGCCCCAACGGAGAGAAAGAGACGGCTCTGGGCCGAAGCCGCGGCGAGGAGGAAAAGAACGCCGGTAACGGTCAAGATCAGCTTTTTCATCGTCCTTACCTTTGCACCGACATCAGATCGTGATGGTACTGGATGCTCCGACTACCAGGCCCTGGGCGTCAAGCGCCAGGATACGATATGTATAGCTTGTCCCGTTCTCCAGGAACGTGTCGTTGTAGACCCAGGGGGATGCGACCGTCGAGGCGGATACTTGCCCCACGGTCGCCGGAGTGCCGCTGCCGACCGTTCGGGAGATCACATAGCTGGCGATCGGGAACGAGCCGGGATTGCTGACGGTGACCGTGAGCTTTCCGTACTCCCTCTGGATGATCCAGGCCCGTTCGACCAGCCTTTCAGCCGTGAGGCCCAGAACAAGACTGCTTATGCCTTGCGTGACAGTCAGGTTCTGCGGACTATGCTCGGCCCCCGCGGCCGTGACCCGGATGGTGCCGACCCTTGGCGTAGTCGTCAGGCTCTCGGCATATGAGGCGGTGATCGTCCCGGCTCCCGTCCCGCTTGAGCCCGAGACGATGGTGAGCCAATCCCCTCCCGCGACGACGGTCGCCGTCCAGTTCAAGGTCCCCCCGCCCGCGTTACTGACAGCGAACGTCGTGGTCCCGGCCACGAAGGACACATCCCGGCTGGCCGGGACGACGGAGAGGTCCGGGCCTTGATTGACCGTCAGGGCAACGGCCCGGGCCGTGTTGCCGGAGCCGTTGGTCGTGTTCGTGAACGTCACCGTGTCGTTGTAGGTCCCGGCGGCCAGCGCGTTGGCCGCGGTATTGATCGAGGCCGTGACCGTGGCCGTCGCGCCCGCGGCCAATGTTCCGGACACGGGGGACAGCGTCGTCCAGCCCTGGGTTTTCGTAGCTGTCCAGTTGACGGTCACGCCGCCCGTGTTCCGGAGCGTATAGGCCTGGCTGGACGGCGTGAACGGTCCGCCTGTGAGGCCCGACGACGACAAGCCGCCCGCCGGTGTAACCGAGAGCACTCCCGGGGCATATACGGTCAGGACGACGGGGCGGGTGGTGTTGCCGGACCCGTTGGTCCCGTTCGTGAACGTGAGCGTATCGTTATAGGTCCCGGCGGCCAGCGCGTTGGCCAGGTTGTTGATCAGGATGTCCACCGTGACCGAGCCGCCGGGGGGAAGCGTTCCCGAGACCACGTAAAGGGACGTCCAAGTCTGGGTCTTCGAGGCCGCCCAGTCGATCGTCGCCCCCCCCGTGTTCCTGAGAGTATACGACTGGCTCGCGGGCGTGAACGGCCCGCCGGCCGTCCCCGTGGACGTGAGGCCGCCGGCCGGCGTGACCGCAAGAACGCCCGGCGCAACCACGGACAGGGCGACCGGGCGGGTCGTGTTGCCGGATCCGTTGGTCGTGTTCGTGAACGTCACCGTATCGTTGTAGGTCCCGGCGGCCAGCGCGTTAGCCGCCGTGTTGATCGAGACCGTGACCGTGGCCGTCGCGCCGACGGCCAACGTGCCGGACGCGAGGGACAGCGTCGTCCATCCCTGGGTCTTCGCGCAGGTCCAGTTGATGCTCCACCCCTCCTGTGTTCTGGAGCGTGAAGGCCTGGCTCGACGGCGTGAACGGTCCGCCGACCAAGCCCGTGGACGTGAGGGCGCCGGTCGGCGTGACCGAAAGCGCGCCCGGAGCGGACACGGTCAGGGCGACCGGGCGGGTCGTGGTGCCGGACCCGTTGGTCATGTTGGCGAATGTCACCGTGTCGTTGAAGGTCCCGGCGGCCAGCGCGTTGGCCGCCGTGTTGATCGAGACCGTGACCGTGGCCGTCGCGCCCGCAGCCAACGTGCCGGACGCGGCGGACAGCGTCGTCCAGGCCTGCCCGTTCGCACTCGTCCAGTTGATGGCCGTCCCGCCCGTATTCCGGAGGGTGTAGGCCTGGCTCGACGGCGTGAACGGACCGCCGGTGAGGCCCGACGACGTCAAGCCGCCCGTCGGCGTCACAGAAAGGACCCCCGGCGTGGCTACCGTCAGGGCGACCGGGCGGGTCGTGGTGCCAGACCCGTTGGTCGTGTTCGTGAACGTGAGCGTATCGTTATAGGTCCCGGCGGCCAGCCCGTTAGCCAGGTTGTTGATCAGGATGTCCACCGTCACCGAGCCGCCAGGGGCAAGCGTTCCCGAGACCACGTAAAGGGACGTCCAGGTCTGAGTCTTCGCGGCCGTCCAGTCGATCGTCGACCCTCCCGTGTTCTGGAGGGTATACGACTGGCTCGCCGGCGTGAAGGGCCCGCCGACCGGGCCCGTGGATGTAAGGCCGCCGGCCGGCGTGACCGAGAGGACCCCCGACGTCGTTACCGTCAGGGCCACGGGGCGGGTCGCGTTGCCGGACCCGTTGGTCGTGTTCGTGAAGGTCACCGTATCGTTGTAGGTCCCGGCGGCCAGCGCGTTAGCCGCCGTGTTGATCGAGACCGTAACCGTGGCCGTCGCGCCCGCGGCCAACGTGCCGGACGTGGCGGACAGCGTCGTCCAGGCCTGGACTTTCGCAGCCGTCCAATTGATGGACTGACCCCCTGTGTTCTGGAGCGCGTAAACCTGGTTGGACGGCATGAACGGCCCGCCGACCGGCCCCGTGGAGGTGAGGCCGCCGGCCGGGGTGATCGCGAGAGCGCCCGGCACACCCACGGTCAGGGTGACGGCGCGGGTCGTGTTGCCCGACCCGTTGGTCGTGTTCGTGAACGTCACCGTGTCGGTGTAGGTCCCGGCGGCCAGAGCGTTTGCCGCCGTGTTGATCGAGACCGTGACCGTGGCCGTCGCGCCGGCGGCCAACGTTCCGGACGCAGCGGACAGCGTCGTCCAGGCCTGCCCCTTCGTGCTCGTCCAGTTGATGCTCACGCCTCCCGTGTTCTGGAGCGTGTAGGCCTGGCTCGACGGCGTGAATGGACCGCCGACCGTTCCCGTGGACGCGAGCCCGCCGGCCGGCGTGACCGCGAGAACGCCCGCGGTAGACACTGTCAAGGCGACGGGGCGGGTGGTGTTGCCGGTCCCGTTGGTCGTGTTCGTGAACGTGAGCGTATCGTTATAGGTCCCCGCGGCCAGTGAGTTGGCCAGGTTGTTGATCAGGATGTCCACCGTCACCGAACCGCCGGGGGCGAGGGTTCCGGAGAGCAGGTAGAGCGACGTCCAGGTTTGCGTCTTCGCGGCCGTCCAGTTGATCGTCGACCCCCCCGTGTTCTGGAGCGTGTAGGCCTGGCTGGACGGTGTGAACGGACCGCCGACCGGTCCCGTGGACGTGAGGCCGCCGGCCGGCGTAACCGCAAGAACGCCCGGCGCAACCACGGTCAGGGCGACCGGGCGGGTCGTGTTGCCGGATCCGTTGGTCGTGTTCGTGAACGTCACCGTATCGTTGAAGGTCCCGGCGGCCAGCGCGTTGGCCGCCGTGTTTATCGTGACCGTGACCGTGGCCGTCGCGCCGACGGCCAACGTGCCGGACGCGAGGGACAGCGTCGTCCATCCCTGGGTCTTCGCGCAGGTCCAGTTGATGCTCACGCCTCCCGTGTTCTGGAGCGTGTAGGCCTGGCTCGACGGCGTGAACGGACCGCCGACCAAGCCCGTGGACGTGAGGGCGCCGGTCGGCGTGACCGAAAGCGCGCCCGGAGCAGACACGGTCAGGGCGACCGGGCGGGTCGTGGTGCCGGACCCGTTGGTCATGTTGGCGAACGTCACCGTGTCGTTGAAGGTCCCGGCGGCCAGCGCGTTGGCCGCCGTGTTTATCGTGACCGTGACCGTGGTCGTCGCGCCAGCAGCTAACGTGCCGGACGCGGCGGACAGCGTCGTCCAGCTGGCTGTTCGTACTCGTCCAATTGATGGCCGTTCCGCCTGTGTTCTGGAGCGTGTAGGCCTGGCTCGACGGAGTGAACGGACCGCCGGTGAGGCCCGACGACGTCAAGCCGCCCGTCGGCGTCACGGAAAGAACCCCCGGGGTGGCTACCGTCAGGGCGACCGGGCGGGTCGTGTTGCCGGACCCGTTGGTCGTGTTAGTGAACGTGAGCGTATCGTTATAGGTCCCGGCCGCCAGCCCGTTAGCCAGGTTGTTGATCAGGATGTCCACCGTCACCGAGCCGCCAGGGGCAAGCGTTCCCGAGACCACGTAAAGGGACGTCCAGGTCTGAGTCTTCGCGGCCGTCCAGTTGATGGCCGTCCCGCCCGTGTTCTGGAGCGTGTAGGCCTGGCTCGACGGTGTGAACGGACCGCCGGCCGGGCCCGTGGATGTGAGGCCGCCGGCCGGCGTGACCGAGAGGACACCCGGCGTCGTTACCGTCAAGGCCACGGGGCAGGTAGCGTTGCCGGACCCGTTGGTCGTGTTCGTGAACGTCACCGTATCGTTGTAGGTCCCGGCGGCCAGCGCGTTGGCGGCCGCATTGAGCGAAGACGGTGACCGTGGCCGTCGCCGCGGCCAATGTTCCGGACGCGAGGGACAGCGTCGTCCAGGCCTGGACTTTCACGGCCGTCCAGTTGATGGACTGACCCCCTGTGTTCTGGAGCGTGTAGGCCTGGCTCGACGGCGCGAAGGGGCCGCCGACCGGCCCCGTGGAGGTGAGGCCGCCGGCCGGGTGATCGCGAGAGCGCCCGGCACACCCACAGTCAGGGTGACGGCGCGGGTCGTGTTGCCCGACCCGTTGGTCGTGTTCGTGAACGTCACCGTGTCGGGTGTAGGTCCCGGCGGCCAGAGCGGTTGGCCGCCGTGTTGATCGAGACCGTGACCGTGCGCCGCTCGCGCCGGCGGCCAAGCGTGCCGGACGGTGGCGGACAGCGTCGTCCAGGCCTGCGCCGTTCGTACACTCGTCCAGTTGATGGCCGTCGCCGCCCGTGTTCTGGAGCGTGTAGGCCTGGCTCGACGGCGTGAATGGACCGCCGACCGGTTCCCGTGCAGACGTGAGCCCGCCCGGCCGGCGTGACCGCGAGAACGCCACGCGGTAGACACTGTCAAGGCGACGGGGCGGGTGGTGGTTGCCGGTCCCGTTGGTCGTGTTCGTGAACGTGAGCGTATCGTATATAGGTCCCCAGCTGCTGAGTGAGTTGGCCAGGTTGTTGATCAGGATGTCCACCGTCACCGAACCGCCGGGGGCGAGGGTTCCGGAGAGCAGGTAGAGCGACGTCCAGGTTTGCGTCTTCGCGGCCGTCCAGTTGATCGTCGACCCCCCCGTGTTCTGGAGCGTGTAGGCCTGGCTGGACGGTGTGAACGGACCGCCGACCGGTCCCGTGGAGATGAAGGCCGCCCGGCCGGCGTGACCGCGAGAACACGCCGGGCGGCCGTCACCGTCAGGGCGACCGGGCGGGTCGCGTTGCCGGACCCGTTGGTCGTGTTCGTGAACGTCACCGTGTCGTTGTAGGTCCCGGCAGCCAGCGCGTTAGCCGCCGTGTTGATCGAGACCGTGACCGTGGCCGTCGCGCCGACGGCCAACGTGCCGGACGCGAGGGACAGCGTCGTCCAGGCCTGGACCTTCGCGCAGGTCCAGTTGAGGGCCGCGCCTCCCGTGTTCTGGAGCGTGTAGGCCTGGCTCGACGGAGTGAACGGACCGCCGACCGGCCCCGTGGACGTAAGGCCGCCGGCCGGCGTGACCGCGAGAACGCCCTGCGACGTCACGGTCAGGACGATGGCGCGGTTCGTGTTTCCGGACCCGTTGGTGGTGTTCGTGAAAGTCGCCAAATCGGTGTAACTTCCGGCGGTCAGCGCGTTGGCCGCCGCATTGATCGAGACCGTGACCGTGGCCGTCGCGCCCGCGGCCGACGTGCCAGGACGTGGCGGACAGGGTCGTCCACGGCTGGATATTCGTGCACGTCCAGTTGAGGGCCGCGCCTCCCGTGTTCTGGAGCGTGTAGGCCTGGCTCGACGGAGTGAACGGACCGCCGACCGGCCCCTGTAGACGTGAGGCCGCCGGCCGGCGTGACCGCGAGAACGCCCGGGTTGGTCACTGTGAGGGAGCGACGGCGCAGGGACGTGTTGCCAGGTCCCGTTGGTCGTGTTCGTGAAAGTCACCGTATCGTTGTAGGCTCCGGCGGCCAACGCATTGGCCGCCGCGTCGATCGAGGCGGCGACCATGACCGACGCGCCGGCGGCCAAGGTGCCAGGACGCAGCGGACAGCGTCGTCCAGAGCCTGGACGTTCGAAACACGTCCAGTTGGACGGCCGTTCCTCCCGTGTTCTGGAGCGAGTAGGCCTGGCTGGACGGAGTGAACGGACCGCCGATGACGCCGGTGGACGTCAAGCCGTTCGCCGGTGTGACCGTAAGTGCGCCGGGCAGGGCCAAGACGTTCAGCGTGACTTGGCGGGTAGTGTTTGCAGGTGCCGTTGGTCAAGTTGGCGAACGTCACCGTGTCGTTGGAGTTCCCGGGACCAGCGATGTTCGCCGCCTCATTGATCGAGACGCGTGACCGTGATCGTGGCGAAGGCGGCCAGGGTCCCGACGGCCGCAGGCTCCACCGTCGTCCAAGCCTGGGTTTTCGTAAAATGATAGGTGATGGCCTCGTCGCCCGTGTTGGTGACCGTGTACGTCTGGCTGGACGGCGTGAACGGCCCGCCGGTCGAGCCTGACGATATCAAGGCGTCGGGCGGCGTGACGGTCATGGGGCCGGGGGCCATAATGCGCGCGGACGGGCTGTAAAAGATATCGTCATCGGTTGACGTGTCCGTCCAGATAATGCCGGCAGATCCTTCGCCGTCGCGGCCCGGCAGCGGCAGAACGATGGCCGATCCGAGTGCGAGAGGCCTTTCGCCTTCCGGAAAGATCATTTCCGTCGTCCATGATTCCGGCGCGGAGCCTTCCGATTGTCGACAGAGCCCGGTCGTTCGCCTCGACATAGGAGGCGAAAAACCTCGGCCGGGCCCGGGCCACTCAAGCTGCGGACATCGGGCGACGTCTCTGCCGCGGCCGAGGACGCCAAGGCCTTGTCCCTCGTCCAGGTCTTTCCGGAATCGGAGGAAAAAGCCATCCCCACGTCCGGACCTAGGTCACGGACCGTATGCTCATAGGCCTCAAAGACCGTACCCCCCCGCGCTGCGATCCCCGGGCGGACGCCACACCCGCCGTCGGCTTTCGTCAGATAGACGGGCGCTCACCAGGATGCCCAAGGTTGCTCGAAGTCACGACGGCGATCCAGTCGATGTCCCCTGGCGATAGGTGTAGGCGACGTGGAGCGCGCACTCGTCCGGATCGAAGTCCATGGTCGTTTCGACGTTCGCCGCGACAGGCCACGGGAACGACGCGATCGTCTCGGCCCGGCTCCAGGACACGCCGAGATCCTGGCTGACCCGGAATTTTATCAAGCCGGCCAGACCGTCACGTTCGGCATAGGCGATATAGACATAGGGCGAAGTATAGGCCTCGCGGTCCGTAGCTAGAGAAGGAGCGCTCTGGTCGGAAAGACTGAGCGCGACAGGGACCTCGGCGGCCGAGCTGATCGACGCGTCGACCCGGGCAGAATCGATGTCGCCGTCTGCGCCGTCCCATTCCTTCACATAGGCGACGCCGACGGTATCGTCCTTGATGAGCCGGAGAGAGACGGACACGCCACGGCCCGGCTGTCCCCCAGGATCAGAGATTGAGGCCAGGTCAAGCCCCTGTCCGTGCTCTTCCGGATCCGGATATATCCGGGGCGGTCACCCGCCCACTGCTCGGCCGCGGAATAGATCGTCCCATCCCAGTCTTGCAAGATCGGGACGTCCGCCGAAGGGTTCTTTTCCCGTTCCGGAGTGATAAAGACGGGATGCGCGCCTTCGGCCGCATCGACGATCTTGGCGTCCCAAATGGCCCCTGCGAGGCTGTTAGTCTGCAGGGAGGCGCCCGTCTTGAGCGCGAAGACGGGATCCCCGGCCTGCTCAGGCGGGAAGAGGTCCGCGAATATCCGCGCGGCGCCATCAAAGTCGCCGGCCTTCCGGAAGCGCGTCAATTGACGAACCAGCCTGAAGAGGCTGGCATCCTCGCCCCCGGCGCGCGATTGGACGACAGATCGATCGGTCGAAGCGTTCTTTCCGGCCCCGCCTCCGGTCTCCTGAGCTCGCGGGTTCGCCTGTAAGAGGACGAACATCGCCGCGATAACGAAAGTGACGAATAACCTTTTCTTCAAAGAAGAATCCTCCATGCCCCTTCTCCTTTTATCCCGTCGTTCGACCCCTTCTATCCGGGGGCACTCCGCCACCTACGGAGACTCCCCGCTTGGCATGGTGGAATACTAGTCCCACCGGTTTCTCCAAGTCAAGCGTCTCCTTCCCCATTGAGGCGAGCGGCCTGGGGGGATTCCCCCAGCCCCGGTCCCCTGCCGATATCGGACCCGAGAGCGAGATCCAAGCCCCCTCGAGCTTCTCCATCGTTCTCGTCCGGCTCGACAGCCCGAAAGACTTCGGCCTGAACGCTCAGGGCATAGCCATTATTGGGTTCACAACCCCGCCAATTTCTCAGAAAGTGCTTCCGACAATGCCAGGATTGTCAGGATCGCCTTCTCCTGCGGCAAATCGGACTGGTGGTGATTGGAGCAGGTCTGCAGACGGGCTTTCGCGGCAACCCATTTCCCCCTTCTTAGATAGGGGCACTTGGGTACTCGGCTTTTAGTTAAAGAATGGCGGGGCCGACGAGACTCGAACTCGCGACCTCCGGCGTGACAGGCCGGCGTTCTAACCAACTGAACTACGACCCCGCGAGGGCCCGCCTATTATAGAGAAACGGCCCGTTAGTTTCAAGACGCGTCTCGGAGAGAGGAAAGCCCCCCGAGACAGAGGGACAGTCCCCTCGGGGACAGTCCCTTCAGGCCTCGTACCGCCGGGGGATTTCTGATAAATTGGAGGACAGGAGGGAATAACATGCAAAAGCTCACCAAGAAAGACGAACTCCGGGAGAGGCTCGCCATCGAGATGGAACACATCAAGGCCAAGACGATCGAGCTCAAGGCCAAGGGCCGCAAGCTCGGCCTCGAGGCGCGCCTGGACCTCGAGAAGAGCCTCGTCTCCCTCGAGAAGACGCAGGCGGACCTCAAGGTCCGCATGGCGGAATGGGCCAAGGCCGGCGAGAAGGCCACCGCGGACATGAAGAAGGGGCTCGAACGGGCCGCCAAGGAGCTCAAGAAAGCGGTCGACGACGCCGCTTCGCGCCTGAAGTAGCCGCCCGGCGAGCGGCCGCGCCGGTCCATGCCCATCCACAACAACGACGTCGCCGGCATTTTCGAAGAGGTCGCCGACCTGCTCGAGATCAAGGGCGACAATCCGTTCCGCGTCCGGGCCTACCGGAACGCCGCGCGGACCGTGGCCGGCGCTGTCGCGCAGCGTGGCCGACCTCGCCGTCGAGGACAAAGGGTCTCGACGGGCTGCCCGGGATCGGCAAGGAGCTCGCGGAGAAGATCCGGACGATCGTGGCCGCGAAAAAGCTGCCCTTCCTCGAGGACCTGAAGAAGGAGCTGCCCGAAGGCCTCAGCACGCTGATGAAGGTCCGGGGCCTGGGGCCGAAGAAGGTCGCCGCCCTCTACAAGGAGCTCAAGGTCGCCTCGCTCGAGGACCTGAAGAAGGCCGCGGCCGGGGGGAAGATCCGCGAGCTCCCCGGCTTCAGCGTCAAGACCGAGCAGGCGCTCCTCGAGGAGCTCGGCCGGACCAAGATCACGGATCACGGTCCGGAGCGATTCAAGCTGGCGATGGCCGAACAGATCGTGACTCCCCTCTTCGACGACCTGAAGAAAGCCGGGGGCGTCGAGGAGATCGCCATCGCCGGGAGCTACCGGCGACGGGCCGAAACGGTGGGGGACGTCGATATCCTGGTCGCCGCCGAGAAGAGCGGCGACGTCATGGACCGGTTCGTCCGCTACGACGACGTGACCAAAGTCCTGGCCGAGGGCGAGACGAAATCCGCGGTCCGTGCTGCGGGGCGGCCTGCAGGTCGACCTGAGGGTCGTGCCGCTCGTCTCGTTCGGGGCGGCCCTCCACTACTTCACCGGCTCCAAGGCCCACAACATCGCCGTGCGGATGATGGGCGTCAAGCGCAAGCTCAAGATCAACGAATACGGCGTCTTACAAGGGCAAGAAGATGGTCGCCGGGCGGACCGAGGAGGAGGTCTACAGGACGGTGGGCCTCCCCTACATCGAGCCGGAGCTCCGGGAGGACCGGGGCGAGCTCCAGGCGGCGGCCAAGGGCCGGCTGCCGCGCCTCGTCGAGCTGAAGGATATCAAGGGCGACCTCCACGCCCACACCACGGCCACCGACGGCCGCTACACCGCGCTCGAGATGGCCGAGGCCGCGAAGAAGCGCGGTTACGAATACCTGGCCATCACCGACCACTCGCAGCACGTGACCGTGGCCCGGGGGCTCGACGAGAAGCGCCTGGCGAAGTCCATCAAGGAGATCGACCGGCTCAACGCCAAGCTGAAAGGCTTCACGCTGTTGAAGTCGATCGAGCTCGACATCCTGGCCGACGGCTCCCTCGACCTGCCCGACGGGATCCTGGCGGACCTCGACCTCGTCGTCTGCTCCGTCCATTACAACTTCAGGCTGCCGAGGGAGAAGCAGACGGAGCGGGTCATCCGGGCCCTCGACAATCCCCGCGTCAACATCTTCGGCCACCCGTCGGGACGGCTCATCAACGAGCGGCCGGCCTACGAGATCGACCTCGAGAAGGTCATGAGAGCCGCGGTCGAGCGCGGCTGCTTCCTCGAGGTCAACGGGCACCCGGACCGTCTCGATCTCGACGACGTCCACTGCCGGATGGCCAAGGAGATGGGTCTCAAGCTGGCCCTGTCGACCGACGCCCATAGCACCGACGACCTGGACCTGATGCGGTTCGGGGTCGGCCAGGCGAGGCGCGGCTGGATCGAGGCGGACGACGTCATCAACACGCGGAGCCTGCCGGAGCTGCGGAAGCTCCTAAAAGAAAGTAGAAAGCTCTTCGACAGCCCTTATTAAGCTTCTTAAATTAGGGATCCCTTATTAAAGGAAACCGGCTTCCGGAAATAGGCACGGCTAGGCCCGGCGGGATCTACATCTTCTCGAGGGCGGCGATGCGCTCCTCGATGGGCGGGTGGGTGCTGAAGAGCTTGTTGACGCCGCCCCCGCCCTTGATGTTCTTGAGGGGATTGACGATGTAGAGGTGGGCCGTGGCCTTGTTGGCCGCCTCGAGGGGCTCGGTGTCGGCCGAGATCTTGCGCAGGGCCGAGGCCAGGCCGGCCGGGTAGCGGGTCAGCATGGCGCGCGCTCGCGTCGGCCAGGAACTCGCGCTTGCGCGAGACGGCCAGCTGGATGATCGTGGCGATGAAGGGCGAGAGGATGGCCAGGGCCAGGCCGACGAGGACCAGGACGCCTTCGCCGCCGCCCGAGCCGCCGCGGTCGCGGCTGCGGCGCCGGCCGCCGCCCCACATGAACGACCGGAGCATCCAGTCGCTGAGCAGGGCCACGATGCCGGCCATGACCACGACGAGCGTCTGGAGCCGGACGTCGTAGTTCTTGATGTGGGACATCTCGTGGGCGATGACGCCCTCGAGCTCGACCCGGTTGAGCTTCTCGAGGATGCCGGTCGTGACGCAGATGACGGCCGTCTCGGGCTTGCGCCCCGCGGCGAAGGCGTTGGGGGCCGTGTCGTCGATGACGTAGCACTTGGGCGCGGGGACCCCGGCGGCGATGGCCAGGCCCTCGACGACGTTATAGAGGTAGGGGAACTCGTCCTTGGTCACGGGGCGGGCCCGGCTGATGCCGAGGACGATCTTGTCGCTCGCAGTAGTAGCCGACGGCGGCCATGCCCATGGCCACGACGACGGCCAGGACGAGCCCGCCTTTGCCCCAGCCGGTCACGTACTCGAAGAACCAGGTCAGGACGAAGATGAAGGCCATGAAAAAGACGACGAGGGCGGCGGATTTCCACTTGTTGCGCGAGATCTGTTCGTACATGGCCGGCCTCTACGGGGACATGTCCCGCAGGTACGTGTCCCCGCCCGTTGCGTCCGCGATCAGAACTGGACCTTGACCGGTCCCTTGGCCACTTCGTCTTCGATCTGGTAGTACTCCCGGGGCTTGAAGCCGAACATGTTGGCGATGATGTTCGAGGGGAAGACCTGCTGGCGCATGTTGAACTTCATGACGGTGTCGTTGTAGAACTGCCGGGCGTAGGCGACCTTGCTCTCGGTCCCGGCCAGCTCCTCCTGGAGCATGAGGAAGTTCTGGTTGGCCTTGAGCTCGGGGTAGTTCTCGGCCACGGCGAAGAGGGACTTCAGGGCGCCGGTGAGCATGTTGTCGGCCTGGCCCTGGTCCTTGACGGTCTGGGCGTTGACGGCCGCGGCCCGGGCCAGGGTCACCTTCTCGAAGACCCCGCTTTCGTGCTTGGCGTAGCCCTTGACGGTCTCCACCAGGTTGGGGATGAGGTCGTAGCGCCGGCGGAGCTGGACGTCGATCTGGGACCAGCCGTTGTCGCAGCGGTTGCGCAGCGTGACCAGGCTGTTGTACATGCCGATGGCCATGACGGCGAGGCCGCCGATGATGACGAAGCAAGAGAATGAAAGCACCCATTTGTTCCTCCTTCGGACCTGAGGTCCGTTCTTAACGATACGGGGGCGGGGCGGAAAAATCAAGGCCCGGCTCCCGGCGATAATGGACAAATATCGCTATGGAGAAATACGCACGCCGGCCCGACGGGTTCAGCCGGGACCGAAAGAGTCGGTCCTCTCGGGGAATCCGTTGGGGACATGATACCCAATCCCCCTTTTTCTCTGTCCCCGAATCCTTGAATGCCCCTCGGACAGGCCATAATCGCTTTCCGCCCAAGAGGAGGTCCACATGAAAAGAACGCTCGTCGCCGCCATCCTGCTTGCTCTTGCCGTAACCATGATCCGGCCCGCACCTGCCCCGGCCCAAACGGCCGCGAAGCCGGCCGCTAAAGCGGCGCCTGCGCGAAAACGCTTCTCACCTCCGAGGGGCTCCTCGTCGGGCCTCGCCTTCCGCAACATCGGCCCGGCCATCATGTCCGGCCGCATCAGCGACATCGCCATCCATCCGCAGAAGCGGCACACTTGGTATGTCGCCGTCGGCTCGGGCGGCGTCTGGAAGACCGAGAACGCCGGCACGACCTGGACGCCCATCTTCGACAGCCAGGCGTCCTATTCGATCGGCTGCATCACCCTCGACCCGTCGAATCCCGAGACCGTCTGGGTGGGCACCGGTGAGAACGTCAGCGGCCGCCACGTCGGCTTCGGCGACGGCGTCTACAAGAGCCTCAACGGCGGCAAGACCTGGACGAATATGGGCCTGCCCAAGTCCGAGCACATCGGCCGGATCCTCGTCGACCCGCGCGACTCCGACGTCGTCTACGTCGCGGCCGAGGGGCCGCTCTGGTCCGAGGGCGGCGAGCGCGGCCTTTATAAGACGATCGACGGCGGCAAGACCTGGACGCCCGGCCTTTCGATCTCCAAGGACACCGGCGTCCCTTCGGCCGAGTTCGACCCGGCCAACCCCGACATTCTCTATGCCGCGGCCTACCAGCGCCGGCGCAGCGTCGCCGCGTTCATGGGCGGCGGTCCCGAGTCCGGCATCCACAAGAGCGTCGACGCCGGCAAGACCTGGCGCAAGCTCACGGTCGGCCTGCCTTCGGGCGACGTCGGCAAGATCGGCCTGGCCGTCTCTCCCTTCGACCCAAGCGTCGTCTACGCCACGGTCGAGGCCGGCCCCGAGGAGAAAGGCTTCTACCGGTCGGCCGATCGCGGCGAGAGCTGGGACAAGCGCAATTCCTACATCTCCGGCGGCACCGGCCCGCACTACTACCAGGAGATCTTCGCCGATCCCAACGTCTTCGACCGCGTCTACCAGATGGACCCGGGCCTGCGGGCCACCGACGACGGCGGCAAGACCTGGCGCCGCGTCCCCGAAGAGAACAAGCACGGCGACAACCACGCCATGGGCTTCGTCAAGGGGGATCCGGGCTTCATCCTCAACGGCAGCGACGGCGGCCTTTACGTGACCTACGACGGGGCGAAGACCTGGCGCTTCTTCGAGAACCTGCCCGTGACCCAGTTCTACAAGCTGGCCGTCGACAACGCCCTGCCCTTCTACAACGTCCACGGCGGGGCGCAGGACAACGGCAGCCAGATGGGGCCGTCGCGGACGCTCAACGCCAACGGCATCTCCAATTTCGATTGGACGATCACCTACGGCGCCGACGGCTACGCCACCGCCATCGACCCGACCGATCCGAACACCGTCTACCTCGAATGGCAGATCGGCAACATGATGCGCTACGACAGGAAGAGCCACGAGACGGTCTACATCAGCCCGAAGCCCGAGCCCGGGGACCCGCCGCTGCGGTTCAACTGGGATTCGCCGGTCCTTATCAGTCCCTTCTCGCACACGCGTCTCTATTACGCCGGCCAATTCGTCTGGCGGAGCGAGGACCGCGGCGATTCGTGGACGCGGATCAGCCCCGATCTGACGCGCGACATCTTCCGTCTCGAGCAGAAGATCATGGGGCGCCAGTGGAGCGTCGACGGGCTCTGGGACCACGGGGCCATGTCGCAGTTCGGGACGATCACGTCGCTCAGCGAATCGCGCCTGGCAGAGGGCCTGATCTACGCGGGCACGGACGACGGCCTCATCCAGGTGACGGAGGACGGGGGCAAGACCTGGCGGAAGATCGACAAGATAACCGGTGTCCCCGATTATTTCTTCGTCAACAAGATCATGGCCTCCAAGCACGACAAGGACACGGTCTACGCGGCCGTCGACAGCCATAAGACGGGCGACTACAAGCCCTATCTCCTGATGAGCGCCGACCGCGGCCGGACCTGGACGAACATCGCCGGCGGGCTGCCACAGAGGACGATCGTCTGGTCGATGGCCCAGGATCCCATCAAGAAGGACCTCCTCTTCGCCGGGACCGAGTTCGGCATCTACGCGACGCTCGACGGCGGCAAGAGCTGGCTCAAGCTCGGCGGCGGGGTCCCGACCATCTCGTTCCGCGACGTCGAAGTCCAGGAGCGCGAGAGCGATCTCGTCGGCGCGTCCTTCGGCCGAAGCTTCTTCGTCCTCGACGATTACTCGCCGCTGCGGGAGATGACCGAGGGCAGTCTGGCCAAGGAGGCCGCGCTCTTCCCGGTCAAGAAGGCTCTCCAGTACATGCCGCTGCGTCCGATCGACTCGGACGGCAAGGGCTGTCTCGGCGAGACGTTCTATCTCGCCCCCAACCCGCCCTTCGGCGCCGTCTTCACGTACTATATGAAGGACGGGGTCAAGTCGGCCGCCGAGACCCGGCGCGAGGCAGAGGCCAAGCTGGTCAAGGACGGAAAGCCCGTGCCCTTCCCCGGCTGGGACGCGCTGCGCAAGGAGGAGAACGAGCCGAAGCCGGCGGTCATTCTGATCGTCACGGACGAAGCCGGCCAGGTCGTGCGGCGGATCACGGCGCCGGCCGGAAAGGGTCTCCACCGCGTCGCCTGGAACCTCCGCTACCCGGGCGTCGAGCCGACGCAGCTCGAGGCCGCCCAGCGCGAGTCCTGGCAGCGGGACCCCATGGGCCCCATGGTCGTTCCCGGAAAATTCGCGTGCACACTGGTCAAGGTCGTCGACGGCGTCACGACGCCGCTCGCCGGACCGCAGCCGTTCGTCGTCGAATCGCTCGGCCTGGCCAGCCTGCCGGAGAAGGACAAGGCGGCCCTGCTCGATTTCCAGAAGAAGGCCGGCGAGCTGCAGCGGGCCATGATGGGCGCGGGCGCGGCGGCCGAGGACGCCCTGAACAACCTCAGGTACATCCGGAAGGCCCTCCTCGACGCGCCCAAGGCCGATCCTAAGCTGGCCGAGGCGGCCCGGGCGATCGAGAAGCGGATCCAGGACGAGATCGTCGTCCTCTTCGGCGACCAGACGCGCGGCATGCGGTCCGAGCCGACCGAGCCGTCGCTCATGGACCGGGTCACGGCCCAGCTCGACGCGACCGGCCCGATCACGGCCACGGCCAAGCGCGGCTACGAGATCGCGGCCGACGGGTTCGTGAAAATCCTCGCGGAGATGCGGCAGACGATCGAGGTCGACCTCAAGAAGCTGCAGTCGGACCTCGAGGCCGCCGGCGCGCCCTGGACGCCCGGCCGCGGCGTGCCGGTCTGGAAGAAGAAATAAGTTAGATCACCACTTGTCGGTGCGGAAGGGCGAGGCCGGCAGGCCGTCCTTGTTGGCCAGGTTGGGCACGGCCAGCTGGTGCCAGCCGAAACGGACCGCCTGGGGCGACGGGACGCGCGGGCTCCAGACGACGACCGTATCGCCGGCGATCTCGGCTTCGGCCTTGTAGAAGGTCCGGTCCTCGCCGGCGATCTCGAACCACTTCAGCGGCTGGCCGTCGTTCGAGACGAGCCCGCCGCCCACGTGATCGAACGCGAGGCGGATAAGATTCCCGTCGACGGTCATGGACTTGTAGAGCGGGCCCGAATAGACGAGCGTCTTCTCGCCGTAGGTCTTGGCCCGGGCCCAGAGAGACAGCCGGTAGCCGACGTCCCGCTTGTTGGCCGGGTGGATGTCCCTGAGGTTGGCGATGTCCGTGACCACCGCCATTCCGGTATTGGGGATGCGCAGGGCGTTCGTCTGGGCTTCCCAGATGTAGGCCAGCCTCAGGAAATCGGGGATGCTCGCCCAACGGCGTCTCCCGGTTGTAGGGATAATCGTAGGGCGCGAGCTGGACGTAATAGAACGGAAAGTCGCCCAGCTTCCAGGCCAGGCGCCAGCCCTGGATCATGGCGTCCATTTTCTTTTCGTACAAAAGGCCATCGTTCCGGTTGCTCTCGCCCTGGTACCAGATGGCGCCGCGGATCGCGAACGGCGTCAGGGCGTGGATCATGCCGTTGTAGAGGGAGGTCGGCGCCTGCGGGTCGTTGTAAGGATTGCCGGGATCGAGCGAGGGCTCGAGCGGAAGGGGCGCCTTGGCGGCCAGCGCCTTGCGGGCCTCGCGAATCCAGGTTTCCCAGCCCGGCAGGGCCTTGGCCAGCGCGTCGCGGTATTCAGCGTACTTGGCCGACTGCGCGTCGAGGATGGATTTCACCTCGGGGACGGCGGAGAACCCCACCGGCGGCGTCCAGGGCTCGATGAGCGTCCCGCCCCAGGCCGACTCGATCAGGCCGACGGGAACGCCGAGCCGCTTGTAGAGCTCGAGGCCGAAGTAAAAAGCGACAGCCGAGAACGGCCGAACCGTTTCGGGCGAGCACGGCTCCCACTTCGCCTCCACGTCCTCCATCGGCCGATCTGCTGTGCGCTTCGGGACGAGGAAGAGCCGCATGCTCGGATTGTCGGCGCGCAGGATGTCCGGAACGGGGTTGGGCAGCCACGACATGGCCCACTCCATGTTGGATTGCCCCGAGCACACCCAGACCTCTCCGACGAGAATGTCCTTGACGACGATCGCGGGGCTCTTGGCGCCGCGGACGGTCATTTCGAGCGGGCCTTTCGCCGCTTCCGCCTTGAGCGGATCGAAGACGACCCGCCACGTCCCGTCGGCGGCAGCCACGGTCTTCTTCTCCTGGCCGTTGAACAGGACCGTGACCGGCTCGTTCTTGCCGGCCCATCCCCAGACCGCAACGGGCTTGTCCTGCTGGACGACCATGTGGTCGCCGATGACCGCGGGCAGCTTGACCTGAGCGGCCAGGCCGCCGGCCAAGAGAGCGGCGAAGACGGCCGCCATGATAAACCGGATCCTTCGATGCGCTGTCATGTTCAAGAACCCTCCTCGAATGTCAGGACTGCCGCCTTAAATTCGGGGACACAATACCTATTCACCGATTTCTCCGGAAGGACGAATTGGGTGAATAGGTATTGCGTCCCCCTATTTGATCAGAATCTCAGGTTCAGGCCGACGCCGCCCGGCCAGGCGCTCAGGGACCAGGTCAGGCGCGGCGCGGCCGCCGCAGCGGCCGCCGGGTAGCCCGCTTCGTATTTCTTGAGGTCGCGGGCGGCCCGCATGGGCTGGGTGAAGATGGTCAGGAGCGAAATGGCTTCGCCGATGGCGAAAGTGGTCAGGCCGTCGGCCGCGGGACGGTCGAACGCGACCACGGTGACCAGGCCGGCCGCCGCGTTGACGCCGGCGTTGAGGAGATGTGTGGTCAGGCTCCGGCCGGACTTTTCGCGCTTGGCGCACTGGCGCAGGAGCTCTTCGGCCCGCTTGAGCTTGGCCTGCCGCTCGAGCTCCGACGTTTCCGGAAGCGGCCTCAGCTTCTTGGCAGCCGTGGCCGGGCTGAACGGGTCGATGACCAGGCCCACGACGCCCAGGGCGAAGGTGGCGCTGCCCACGAGCATGTCTTCGGCGGAGCTGTTGTCGATCTCCGGAGCCTTCTCCCAGCTCGTCGCGGCCACGACGCCCATGGCGGCCGCCCCCGCGGAATACCCGGCGATCCAACCGTACCACCAACGCTTGGCGCCGGGCTGGCCGTCTTCGAGGGCCTTGGTGATGAACGCGAGCCGCTCCTTGACCTGCGCGTCGGAGAGCGCGGTCTCCTGGGCGTAGACGCCGGCGAGGTTCGCCAAGAAAAGGATGAGAGCGATCGATGCGACACGTTTCATGCGGTGCATGGGTACCCCCTGGCGGAGAATGGGTCCGGCAAGGCCGCCGGCGGCCATGTTAGACAATAAGCCAGGCCTTCGAGGTTGTCAACGGCGCCGCGAATGTGGAGAATAGGGGACTCGACGTATTCCCGGACAGGAGGTCCTCCATGAGATCCGTCCCCCGCACGCTCATCGCCGCCGTGCTCGCCGTCGTCATCGGCGCGTCCGCTTCGGGCCAGGCCCCGACGGCCGATTGGGACATGGCCGCGAAGATCCGCGAAGAAGGCCTGCAGCGCTCGCAGGTCATGGACATCGTCGGCTACATGACCGACGTGCTCGGCGGACGCCTGTCCCTGTCCGAGGACATGAAGCGGGCCCAGCTCTGGGCCAAGGACAAGATGGAGAAGCTCGGCCTCGAGAACGTCGTCATCGAGCCGTTCATGGATTACGGCGCGGCCTGGGACAACGAATACTTCTCGCTCCACATGCTCGAGCCGGATTACCTGCCGCTCGTCGGCTTCCCGATCGCCTACACGTCGGGGACCAAGGGCCGGGTCGTCGCCCCGGCGGTCATCGCCTCGGACATCCAGACCAAGAAGGACCTCGACCGCTATCGCGGCAAGCTCAAAGGCATGGTCGTGCTGGGGACGCCGCCGTTCACGCTCGATATGGCCGCGCTGACCCAGGGCGTCTCGCGCCTGACCGCGGACGACCTCAAGCTGATGGAGGAGGCGGTCCTGCCGCGGCCCCAGCGGACTCCGACCGTCCCCCCGCCTCCCAACCCCGACCTCGTCAAGGCGGAGGAGCGGATGGCGTTCTTCAAAGCCGAAGGGGCCGTCGCCGTGCTCCAGTGCGAGGGCGGGCGCCTCGGGGCGGTCGTCGGCTTCTCCCGTCCCGGCGCCAACGAGGACAAGTGGTCCCGCGAAAAGACCCTGGCCACCCTGCCCATCATCGCCGTGATCCCGGAGCACTACAACCGGATGTACCGCATCCTCAAGCGCGGGATCCCGGTCAAGGTCGAGGTCGAAGTCCGCAACCGCGTCGGCGACAAGGTCGAGAAGGCCTCGAACGTCCTCGGCGAGATCCCGGGCACGGACCTGGCCGACCAGGTGGTCATGCTCGGGGCCCACTACGACAGCTGGCACGAGGCCTCCGGCGCGAGCGACACGGCCGCCGGCTGCGCCGTCGCCCTCGAAGCCGCCCGTATCCTCAAGGCTCTCGGCGTCAAGCCGCGCCGGACCATCCGCGTCGCCTTCTGGGCCGGCGAAGAGCAGGGCCTCCACGGCTCGCGCGAGTATGTCCACGCCCACTTCGGCAACCCGAAGGACCCGAAGATCGGCCTCAAGCCGGATTACGACAAGTTCTCGGTCTACTTCAATCAGGACTACGGCGCCGGCCAGTTCCGGGGCATCTACCTCCAGGGGAACGAATACGTCCGGCGGATCTTCGCGGCCTGGATGGAGCCCTTCAAGGACTTCGGCTTCACGGCCCTGTCCATCCAGAGCGTCGGCAGCACGGACCACGTCCCGTTCGACGCGGCCGGCCTGCCCGGCTTCCAGTTCATCCAGGACCGCATCGGCGGCACGGCCGGGCACACCAACCTCGACTTCTACGATACGCTCCGGGCCGAAGACCTGATGAAGAACGCCGTGATCGAGGCCTTCTTCGCCTATCAGGCCGCCATGGCCGACGAGCGCATCCCGCGCAAGCCGTTGAAATAACTATAATAGCTCGATCTCCGGCGGGGCGGCAGCGAGCCGGGAGCGGTGTTTTCGCGATTGACACCCCCGTCGCCCCCATGATAAGATAAAACGCTTTATGAGGGTGGCGACACCCTTCAAATACATCAACATAGGAGGTTTGTTCAGAATGGCGACACTCAAAGAGAAATTCTTCGCCAAGGTGGGCCCGATGAAAGAACGGGTCCAGAAGCTCAGCAAGGAATACGGCACGGTCAACGTCTCCAAGGTCGACGTCGGCCAGGTCGTCGGCGGCGCCCGGGACATCATCTCGATGCTCTGGGACGTCTCCCTCCTCGACAAGTTCGAGGGCATCCGCTTCCGCGGCTTCACCATCCCTGAGCTCCGCGAAAAGCTGCCCAAGGCCCCCGGCGGCACCGAGCCCCTGCCCGAGGGCATCTTCTATCTCCTCCTCATGGGCGACGTCCCGACCGCCGCGGACGTGGCCGAGGTCACCGAGGAGTGGCAGAAGCGCAGCGTCCTGCCCCAATACCTCATCGACGTCATGAACGCCATCCCCAAGGACACGCACCCGATGACCCAGTTCTCGATGGCCATCCTGCAGCTCCAGAGGGAATCGGAGTTCGCCCGCCGCTACAAAGAGAAGATGCCCAAGAATCAGTATTGGGATGCCACGTTCGAGGACGTCATGAACCTCATCGCCAAGCTCCCGAACATCGCCGCCTACATCTTCCGCCGCACCTACTTCGACGGCAAGCACATCGCCCCCGACCCGAAGCTCGACTGGGGCGGCAACCTGGCCCATATGCTCGGCGTCAGCAAGGATCCCGCGTTCAAGGAGCTCATGCGGCTCTACCTGTGCATCCACAGCGACCACGAGGGCGGCAACGTGTCGGCCCACACGACCCACCTCGTCGGCTCGGCCCTGTCCGATCCGTACTATTCCCTGTCGGCCGGCATGGACGGCCTGGCCGGCCCGCTCCACGGCCTGGCCAACCAGGAAGTCCTGGCCTGGATCATGGACCTCATGAAGGAGTTCGGCGGCGTCGTCCCGACCAAGGAGCAGATGGAAAAGTTCATGTGGGACACGCTCAACGGCGGACGGGTCATCCCCGGCTACGGCCACGCCGTCCTGCGCAAGACCGACCCCCGCTACGTCGCCCAGCGCGAGTTCGCCCTCAAGCACCTGCCCAACGACGACCTGTTCAAGATCGTCAGCCTGGTCTACGAGGTCGCGCCCGACGTCCTGACCAAGCACGGCAAGACCAAGAACCCGTGGCCGAACGTCGACGCCCACTCCGGCGTCCTCCTCAACTACTACGGCGCCAACCAGTTCGACTTCTACACGGTGTACTTCGGCGTGTCGCGCGCCCTCGGCGTCCTGGCCCAGCTCATCTGGGACCGCGCCCTTGGCCTGCCGATCGAACGGCCCAAGTCCGTCACGACCGAGTGGCTGGAGAACTTCATCAAGGAGAATCCTCCCGCCCCGGCCGCCAAGTAAGCACCTCGCACAACGCAGACGCACGGGCCGCCGTCCTTCGGGACGGCGGCCCTTTTTTATTCGGAGCCGTTTTGCTATCATCGCTTTCAGATCCCACCAGGAGGCCACCATGGAACACAAGATCGGACTCATCGGCTGCGGCGTCGTCGGGCAGGGGTTGCTCCAGATCCTGCACGACAAGAGGGCTTATCTGCGCGACGCGTTCGGCTTCGAAGCCCGGGTCGTGGCCATCGCCGACAAGCTCAAGGGCACGCTCATCGTCCCCGAGGGTATCGACATCCCCGCCGTCCTGGCGCTCCTCGGAGCCGGCAAGGGCCTTGCCGAATACCCCAAGGCGACCCCGGCGCAGGTCGAAGCCCTCGATCCCCTCGACATGATCGAACGGACCGATGCCGACATCATCGCCGAGATGACCTATACCGATATCAAGACCGGCGAGCCGGCCTCGAGCTACATCAAGAAGGCCCTGCGGACCGGCAAGAACGTCGTCACCTCGAACAAGGGCCCGGCGGCCCTGCACTACCGCGAGATCCAGGAGCTGGCCCGCCAGAACGGCCTCCATTTCCGCATCGAGGGCACGGTCATGAGCGGCACGCCGGTCTTCCACCTCGCCGAGAGCGGCCTGGCCGGCAACACCGTCCGCGAGGTCAAGGGCATTCTCAACGGCACGACCAACTTCATCCTGACCAAGATGGAGACGGAGGGCATGGATTACGGCCCGGCCCTGGCCCTGGCCCAGAAGCTCGGCTACGCCGAGGCCGACCCGACCGCCGACGTCGAGGGCTTCGACGCCCTGGCCAAGGTCGTTATCCTGTCCAACGTCCTGCTCGGTGCCGCGCTCAAGACGACCGACGTCCCCTGCAAGGGGATCTCGTCCATCACCAAGGCCGACGTCGAGGCAGCCAAGGCCCAAGGCTTCCGCTATAAGCTCATCGGCCAGGCCAAGATCGAGAACGGCATCGTCACGGCGTCCGTCTCCCCGCAGAAGCTGCCCCTGTCCGATCCCCTGGCCGGGGTCATGGGCGCCCAGAACGCCCTCAGCCTCGAGACCGACCTGATGGGCAGGATCACCATCCAGGGCGCCGGGGCCGGCAAGCTCGAAACGGGCTTCGCGATCCTGTCGGACATTCTGGCCGTCCATCGCTGCTAAGATCCGGGGACACGTACCCGGGGTACATGTCCCCCTCGCTGTCACCGCAGCGAGCGTAGAGGATATTCCGAGGCCAACTTGACGAGGGGCCCTTCTTCTTTATATGCTAGGGCCGCAGTAACAACTGTGTCATGCCGTTTGCCTTAACAGAGACGCCCCGTCCTTTAAGGCCCCCATCTACCCCCCGACCGAGACTGGAGGACCCATGAGTTCCGCTCCGACCTACACACCCGGCGTCATGAAGTACGTCGATGCCGCCCAGAAGCTCCTGGCCGAGCGGGACGCCGCCCTGGCCCGGATGAAAGCGATGAAGTTCGACACCATCGCCGTCCACGGCCTTTACACCGTCGAGGAGGCCCTCCGGCGCAATCAAGGAGCCGTCATCGAGCCGCTCTACCTGTCCGCTTCCCAGGCCTACGCCGACTCGGACGAACTCGAGGCCGCCCTGGCCTACCTCGTCCCCACCTGGTGCTACACGCGCATCGCCAACCCGACGACCTATTACCTCGAATGGACTTTGGCGCTTCTCGAGGGCTATCGGGCGGGCGTCGACACGTCGTGCTGCGTCACGGCCTCCGGCATGTCTGCCATCGCCGCCGCCGTCGATCCCTTTCTGGTCAAGCAGAAGGACGGCCCGGAGCGGATCAACTTCGTCTCTTGCGTCCAGGTCTACGGCGGCACCTTCCAGCACTTCTCCATCCGCAAGATGAAGGAGCGCGGCGCCGACTGCCGCTGGGTCCAGCACCCCTGGGACGTCCAGGACTGGAAGTCGAAGATCGACGAAGACACCCGGTTCCTCTACATGGAGATGCCCTCCAATCCCCAGCAGTCTTTCACCGACATCAAGGCCCTGGCCGACCTAGCCCATGCCTGGGGCATCCCGCTTATCGTCGACGCGACCTGCGCGACGCCGGCCCTGATGCGGCCCATCGCCCACGGCGCCGACATCGTCGTCCACTCGCTGACGAAATCGATCACCTCAGGCGGCTGTGCCATCGGCGGCGCGCTCATCAGCCGCAAACCCATCACGACCAAGGTCGTCAACGACCATCCCCTGTTCAAGGCGAGCTTCGCCGAGTACGTCAAGTTCCTGCCTTACCGCGACAACGGGCCGGCCTCCGCCCCGGTCAACGCCATCTTCGCCCTCAACGACCTGCGGACCCTGCGTTCGAAGATGGACCTCGTCAGCGCGAACTGCCAGAAGGTCGCCGAATGGCTCCAGAAGCACCCCAAGGTCTACCAGGTCGACTTTCTCGGCCTGCCGAGCTACCACCTCCACGAGGTCGCCAAAAAGTACATGAAGCTCGTCGATTCCGACGACCGCGAGGGCGGAGAGGTCAACCGCTACGGCCATCTCATGAGCTTCCGCGTCGACGGCCCGCCGGCCAACGCCCGCAAGGTCTTCGACGGCTTCAAGATGATCTACCGGGCCACCGACCTCGGCCGGATCAAGAGCGTGGCCACCATCCCGGCCATCTCGACCCACCAGCAGCAGGGCGAGGAAGCGCGCCGAATGGCCGACGTGCCGCCCCAGCTCATCCGGCTCTGCGTCGGCGCCGAGCATCCCGACGACGTCATCGCCGACCTCGACCAGGCCCTGAAGTCCCTCTAAGATCCGGAACGACAGGAGACGAACGTGGCTAACGAAGCGAAGACGACCGGATACCGGGGCCGCTGGGCCTTCGTCGATCTCGACCAACCGCACGGTCCGAGTCGAGCCGGCCGACCCGTCCTACGCCCGGGACTACGTCGGAGGCCGCGGTCTGCAGGCCCGGCTCCTGGCCGACCACCTGGAGAAGACCGGCCCGCTCAGGGACCCGCTTTCACCGGGGAACCGGATCGTCATCGGCACCGCGGCCCTGAACGACACGGCCGTGGCCACGGCCGGACGCGGCTCGTGCTCGTTCGTCGGGACCATGGCCCGTTCGCCGGAGCCCGCCGCCTGGATCCCCGGCCACAAGCCGCTCTTCGGCCTCGTCACGCACTCGAGCGCCGGCGGCCTCTTCCCCAACATGCTCAAGCGGGCCGGCTTCGACCAGATCGTCATCGATGGCCGGGCGGACCGTCCCGTGCGCCTCGAGGTCGTCGACGGCGCCTGCCGCATCGTCGACGCCGAGGACGACCTCTTCGAGACCGCCGCGGGCCGGCGCGTCCCCCGGGCTGCTTCGCTCATCACCGACTCGCTCACGGCCCGGCTCAAGGGCTCGTCCACTCTCACGGTCGGCCCGGCCGGCTGGAACCTCGTCGACTTCGCCTGCCTGACCGCCGACCGGCACCGCAATTTCGGCCGGGGCGGCGCGGGCGCGGTCTTCGGCTCGAAGAACCTGGTGGCCGTCACGGCTCTCGGCACCGAGGCCGTCTCGTACGCCGACGAAGAGGCGTTCAGACGGCTGTCCAAGGAGCTCGACGGCCTGATCAAGGCCAGCGTCGAGGACCCGGCCCGGACGGCCTCGTTCCGGCCGACGACGGGCACGACCTGGTGGCTCGATCGGGCCTTCAACGGCCGCTACCTCGGCGTCGCCGGCGGCTACCTGCCCTGGCACAACTTCGACGAGGGCGCCTTCGATCCGGCCGACTACGAGAAGGTCTCGACGGACGCCTTCCTGGCCATCTCCGGGAAGCACAACGTCTGCAACAAATGCCGGCACGTCTTCTGCACGCGCGGCGCCCGCGTCCCGGACGGCCCCTACGCCGGCGAGGGCGTGCGGCCGGAGTTCGAGACGATCGCCCTGTGGATCAATTGTTGCATCCTCGACCGCGACGCCATTTTCCACATGAACGCGCTCTGCAACGAGCTCGGCGTCGACACGATGACCTTCGGCAGCGTCATGGCCGGGGCCATGGAGCTTCACGAGAAGGGCCTGCTCGGCCGCTATCCCGGCGCGACCGGGTTCGGCGACGCGCCGGGCATGGTCCGGACCCTCAAGGAGATCGCCTACGCCTCCACCGATCTCGGCCGCCTCTTCGGCCATCACAGCGACCGGGTCATCGCCGAGCTGTCGGCCGCGGCCCCGTCGTCCGCGGCCGACATCGCCGGCTCGCTGACCACCGCCTTCGGCGGCCTCGGCTACGCCGGCATCAGCCCCAAGGCCTTCCCGGGGATGTTCACGGCCTACGGCACGTCGAACCGCGGCCGGGGCGACCACACCTACGCCTGGACGGTCCAGGCCGAGGAGGGGGGACTGAAGGAGGCGCGCGACCTGGCCGCCTATGTCGCCGAAGGCCAGGCGGGCAAGGCCTTGGTCGATTCGTTGGGCCTCTGCGATTTCTTCACCGGCGACATCACGGCCGAGCCCTTCCTGTCGCTCTATCGCGCCCTCTCCGGCGTCGACTACACCCCCGAGTCGCTCAAGGCCTGCGGCCGCAGGATCTACGCCCTCGAGCGGCGCCTGAACAACGCCCAGGGCCGCGACCGGACCTACGACGCGTTCGTCCCGCCCAAGCTCACCACGCCCATGACGCGGGGCGCGCGGCAGGGACGGGCCGTCGACGAGGCCTTCTACAACTCCGCGCTCGACGCCTATTACGAAGCGTGGGGTTGGACGAGGGACGGCAGGGTCGTTTGAATTCGGCCGGCGCTTCATCTACAATCACGCCGATGGAAAAGCTGGTCATCAAAGGCGCCCCCGAACTCCGGTTGAGGGGTGAGGTCCGCATGAGCGGGGCCAAGAACGCCGTCCTGCCGGCCATCGCCGCGTCTCTCCTGACGGGCGAGGAGATCCGGCTCTCCAACGTGCCGCGGGTGAAGGACGTCGAGACCATCCTGACCCTCATCGCCGACCTCGGCGGCTCCTGCAAGAACACCGCGGACGGCGTATCGCTGCGCGTCCCCAAGATCCGCTCGGACGAGGCCTCCTATGAGCTCGTCCGGGCCATGCGCGCGTCCATCCTCGTCCTCGGCCCGCTCCTGGCCCGCTTCGGCAAGGCTGTCGTCGCCCTGCCCGGCGGCTGCGCCATCGGCTCGCGCCCGATCGACCTCCACATCGCCGGCCTGCAGAAGCTCGGCGCCACGATCTCGCTCGAGCACGGCTACATCCGGGCCGAGGCCGATCGGCTCCGCGGCGCCGAGATCGTCTTCGAGAAGAAGACGGTCACGGGCACGGAGAACCTGCTCATGGCCGCCGCCCTGGCCAAGGGCGAGACGATCCTCCGCAACTGCGCCCGCGAGCCCGAGGTCGCCGACCTGGCCGTCCTGCTCAACAAGATGGGCGCCCGGATCGACTGGCCCGACGAGGACACGGCCCGCATCCGCGGCGTCAAGGAGCTCGGCGGGGCGGCCCACGCCATCATCCCCGACCGCATCGAGACCGGCACGTTCCTCGTGGCCGGGGCCCTGACCGGCGGCGATATCGTCCTGCGCGGCGTCGTCCCCGAGCACGTCGGGAGCGTCATCGACAAGCTCCGCGCCTCGGGCGCCTACGTCGAACCTGCGGGTGAAGGCGCGCTGCGCGTCGTCGGGACGAGCGAGGTCCGGCCCCAGGACATCACGACCTCGCCCTACCCGGGCTTCCCGACCGACATGCAGGCCCAGTTCATGGTCCTGCTGACCCAGGCCGCCGGTACGTCCATCATCACCGAGACCATCTTCGACCGGCGCTACTCCCACGTCAACGAGCTCGTCCGCCTCGGGGCCTCGATCGAGGTCCAGGGCGACAAGGCCGTCGTCAAGGGCAAGACCCCTCTCTCCGGGGCCGAGGTCGTGGCCACCGATCTCCGGGCCTCGGCGGCCCTCGTCCTGGCCGGGCTCGTCGCGACGGGCGAGACGACCGTGACCGAGATCGAGCATCTCGACCGCGGCTACGAGCGCATCGAGGAGAAGCTCCGCGGGCTCGGGGCTTCGATCGAGAGGGTCAAGGCGTGACCGACCCGCAGGACGCCGGCTGCCTCTTCTGCCGCATCGCGCGGCGGGAGCTCCCGGCCCAGGTCCTGTTCGAGACCGCCGATGTCGTCGCCTTCGAGGACATCCGGCCCAAGGCGCCGGTCCACGTGCTGGTCATCCCCAAGCTGCATTTCGCCTCGCTCAACGACGCGCCCGAGGGGTCCGAGCGCCTCATCGGCGAGCTTCTCCACGCGGCCCGGCGGGCGGCCCGGGAAAAGGGCGTGGCCGCGACCGGCTACCGGGTCGTCCTCAACACCGGCCGGGACTCCGGCCAGGAAGTCCCGCATCTCCACTTTCACGTCATCGGCGGGCGGCCCCTGAGCTGGCCGCCGGGCTGAGGGAGGGACGCCCGGACGGCGGCGCGCCATGGCCTACCTCATCGACGGCAACAACCTCCTCGGCCGGATCGCTCCGCACGAGCTGCGGGAGCCCGCGGGCCGCGACGGGCTCGTCGGGAGGCTCCTGGCCTTCCAGCGCGTCACCCGGGCCCGCATTCACCTCGTGTTCGACGGCAATCCCGAGGAAACGCCGATAGCGATAGCCGTCAACCCGAAGCTCACCGTCCACTATCCCGGTGCGGGGGGCAGCGCCGACGACGTCATCCGGGAGATGATCGCCTCTCAGACCGACAAGCGCCGGTTCTTCGTCGTCACGTCGGACCGGGCCCTCCGCGACCTGGCCCGGAAGCGGGGCCTCGAAGCCGTGACCTCCGACATCTTCGCCCGCGAGCTCAAAGCGGCGATCAAGGAAGGCAAGAAGCGGCGCGAGCTCGACAAGCGCACGGAAACGCCGACCGGGCTCGAGGTCGATCTCTGGGACGAGATGTTCAGGTCCAAGCCATGAAGGCGTTCTCGATCGTAGGGGCGGGCCGGCTGGGAACGACCCTGGCCGCAGCCCTGGTCCGGCACGGCTGGAAGCTCGAGGTTATCGTCGACCGCCGGGCCGGGGCGGCCCGCGAGGCCCGGCGCATCATCGGCGCCGGGCGGGTGTCGACGTCGCCCCTCGCGGCGGCGAAGGCCGAGGGCACGGTCATCATCGCCGTCCCCGACGATTCGATCGGGGCGGTAAGGGCAACCCTGGCCCTCTCCGGAGTCTCCTGGACCGGCCGCGACGTTTTTCACACGAGCGGCATGCTCACTTCCGGCGCGCTGATTCCGCTGGCCAATAGGGGCGCTCGCGTCGCTTCTCTCCATCCGGTCCAGTCCTTCCCTCGAAAGGACCTGCCGGCCTCGATATTCAAGGGCATCACCTGGGGGATCGACGGCGACCGGAAAGCCGTCAAGGCCGCGGCCGCGATCGCGAGGGCTCTCGGAGGCCGGGTCCTTCTTCTCGGGGAGAGGACGTTTGGGCCCGACGCCAGCCTTCGGGACCTCTATGCGATCCATAAAAAAAAGCGGCGCTATCATGCCGCCTGCGCCCTGGCCTCGAACGCTCTGGTCGCGCTCGAATGGACGGCCGTTGAAGTGCTCAGGAGCGCGGGCGTATCCGAGGAGGACGCCGTCCGGACGCTTCTGCCGCTCTCGCAAGGAACTTTACAGAACGTAAAGTCCCTTGGGCCCGAAAAGGCTCTGACCGGGCCCATCGCCCGGGGCGATATCTACACCGTCAGAGGGCATCTCATCGCTCTCAGAAGCGATCCCACGGCCAGGCAGACCTACAAGGCCCTTGGCAGACAAACCCTCCGCCTGGCGACGGCCAGGGGACTCCCCCCGGGGACAGTTAGGGCATTGAAGCGTCTGCTTTCAGGTAAATGACCTCTTCCTCGAGCCGGACGCCAAAGGCCTTATGGACCAGGTGCTTGAGTTCGGCGGCCAGGGCCAGCACGTCGGCCGCGCGGGCGTTCCCCTTGTTGATGATGAAATTGCAGTGGGCCTCTGAGACGGCGGCGTCCCCCACCGACCGCCCCCTGGCGCCGGCCTGGTCGAGGAGCTGACCGGCGGCGATCCGGGCTCCGCTCTCCGCGCACGAATTCTTGAAGTAGCTGCCGGCGCAGGCCGTCCCGTGGGGGGGGTGTTTGGCCCACCTCTTCTGGAGGATATCTCGAATACGGGCCTCGGACTCCTGCCTGTCCCCAGGGGAGCACACCAGCACCGCCGAGAGGACGATCGCCCCCCCCTTTTTCAGGGCCGAATCGCGATAGCCGAAGCCCAGGGCGTCCCTGGGGGCGACCTTGCGCCCGTCCCCCGGCAAGTACAGGGTGGCCGTCTCGAGGACGTCCCCGATGCTCCAGCCGTAGGCCCCGGCGTTCCCATAGACGGCCCCTCCGACCGTCCCCGGTATCCCGGCCAGGAATTCAAGGCCGGTCAGCCCGGCCTCGAGGGCCTCCCTGAGAACGCAGGCGAGGCCCGTCCCCGAGAGAGCGTTCAGGCGATGCCCTTCCCGGACGACCCCATCAAGGCGGTTGCGAACGATGAGCCCCCTGTAGCCGGCGTCGTCAAAGAGGAGGTTGTAGCCTCCCCCGATGACGTAGAAGGGATATTTTTCGGAGACCGCCAGGGACACAGCCGTCTCGAGCTCGGCTTCGGTCCGGGCTTCGAAGAAGAGGTCCGCCGGCCCCCCGATCCCGAAGCTGGACAGGGCGGAAAGGGGGACTTTCTCCGAGGGAAAGACCCCGAGCCTGTCGAGAAAAGCCTCCCGGAGGCGCGTTTGGGGGTCCATGGCCGGTATTATAAACCAATTCTGGCATATTTTTTGCTATAATTATGGGTTGGATGGCTTGAATATTGACAAAGACGGAGATGAAGGCTATTATTCCTGAAATTTTCGAGTGAGGTTAGCATGAAAAGGACACTCTTCGCGACCGTGACCTTGGTATTCGTTCTGGCGGGCCTCGCGGCCGCCCAGGGCGCCGACGAAGAATACCTCAAGGCCATGCAGCTTTCCGATAACTGCCAGAAGGTCCAGGCCCTCGAAGCGTACATCGCCAAGTACGCCGGCCAGGGCACGACCAACGAGCACTGGGCCTACGCCTACTGCTGCCTGACGCCGTGCGCCTCCAAGAACGCAGGGAAAGCCGCCGAGTACGGCGAGAAGGCCCTCGGCATGGCCGGTATCGATGGTTCGACCAAGCTCCAGCTCATGGTTGCCATTCCCCAGCTTTATTATAGCGCCGGGCAGGCCGACAAGGGCGACGCCGGGGCCCGCAAGCTCATCGAGCACGGCAAAGGCCAGAGCGACGCCAAGGTGGCGGCTCAGCTCCAGGCCGGCGGCTACCTGATGATCGGCCAGGCCGCGGAGAAGGCCGGCGACTACGGCAAGGCCGCCGAGAATTACATCACGGCCTACGGGATCTTCAAGGACCCGAGCATCTCCAAGCAGCTCAACGGCCTCGCGGCCACCCTCTACAAGGGCCAGAAGTTCGCCGAGGCCGAGAAGGTCTTCCGGCAGTTCTACGCCGCCGACCAGGGCCCGGAGAGCGCGGCGCTGCTCGGCCAGACGCTCTACAAGCAGGGCAAGACCGATGAGGCCCTGGCCATCTTCAAGGAAGGCTACGCCAAGAAAAAGACAGGGGGGCTGGCCCAGAACATCGCCATCATCCTGAACGCCCAGGTCAAGACCGACCCGTCCAAGACGATGGAGGCTGTGAACGCCAATATCGAAGCCGCGTTTCTCGTCCCGGCCCAGCAGAAGAACTTCCTCGGCCAGGCCCAAAACCTCTTCGTCGGCCAGGACAAGGAGCTGGCCTCGAGCTACGCCAAGATCGAGGAGCACAAGAAGGCCATCGACGAGTTCAACAAGACGATCGACCAGAAGTTCGACGGCAAGAGCGAGGACGACCTGTCCGACAGCGACAAGCGGCTCCTGAAGACGCTCAACGCCAACATCGAGGCCGAGAATCAGGCCATCGCCAAGATCCAGGCCAGCCAGAAGGGCGTCCTCGACAAGTTCAACGTCCTCGTCGCCCAGGTCAAGGCCCGGCTCGGCAAGTAGGGCTCACCGGACCGCTCGCGACTCCCGCCGTCCGGCCCTCCGTGAAGCCGGGGGCGGGGTGTCACCGATAGAAGAGGGAGGGAAGACGTGTCCTCCTCCACCGCCGGGCCGAAGGACCGCGCCCGGGTCGAGGCGCTGCGCCGTAAGGTCGTTTACCACGAGCGCAAATACTACGTCGACAACGACCCCCAGATCTCCGACGAGGAGTTCGACCGTCTCGTCCGCGATCTCCGCGACCTCGAGGCCCGCTTCCCGGGCCTGGTGACGCCCGAGTCGCCCACCCAGCGGGTCGGCGAGAAGCCCGCCGAAGGCTTCCCGACCGTCGTCCACCGGACCCCGATGTTGAGCATCGAGAACGGGTACACCGAGGACGAGATCCGCGAGTTCGAAGACCGCATCCGCAAGCTCCTGCCCGACCGGCCTGTCGCCTACACGGCCGAGCTCAAGATCGACGGCCTGGGCATCTCCGTCGTCTACCGCGACGGCAAGTTCGCCCGGGCCGTCACCCGCGGCGACGGCGACCGCGGCGACGACGTCAGCGCCAACGTCAAGACCATCCGCTCGCTGCCGCTGGTCATCGAAGCCGAAGGGGAGGTCGAGGTCCGCGGCGAGATCTACCTGCCGTTCGCCTCCTTCCGGGCCATCAACCGGGACCGCGAGGAGGCCGGCGAGCCGCTCTTCGCCAATCCCCGCAACGCCGCGGCCGGCTCCATCCGCCTCCTCGATCCGCGGCTGGTGGCCGCCCGCAATCTCAGCGTGTTCCTCTACGCCCTCTTCATCGACGGGCGGGAGGAGCCGACCCAGTGGGGCGCCCTGAAGAAGCTCAAGGCGCTCGGCTTTCCGACCGATCCCCATTCGCGCCTCTGCCGGGCCATCGACGAGGCCCTGGCGTATTTCCGGGAGTGGAACGAGAGGCGGGACACCCTCGATTACGACGCCGACGGCATCGTCCTCAAGGTCGACAGCGCCGAGGAGCGGCAGGCGCTGGGGACGACGGCCAAGTCGCCGCGCTGGGCCATCTCCTACAAGTTCCCCGCCCGTCAGGCGACGACCCGGGTCAACGACATCGTCGTCCAGGTCGGCCGCACCGGCGCGCTGACGCCCGTCGCCGTGCTCGAGCCGGTCAAGCTGTCGGGCACGACGATCAGCCGCTCGACCCTGCACAATGAGGAGGAGCTCCGGCGCAAGGACGTCCGGGTCGGCGACTTCGTCCTCATCGAGCGCAGCGGTGACGTCATCCCCCAGGTCGTCTCGGTGATGAAGGAACGCCGGCCGCGCGGCTCCAAGCCGTTCGCCTGGCCCCGCCGGTGCCCCGTCTGCGGCTCGAAAGCCTTCCGGCCCGAGGGCGAGGTCGTCTCGCGCTGCACCAACACCTCCTGCCCCGCCCGGGTCCGGGAATCCATCCTGCATTTCGCCGGACGCCGGGCCATGGACATCGACGGGCTGGGCGAGGCCATCGTCGACCAACTGCTGGCCGCCAAGCTCGTCCGGTCCATTCCCGACCTCTACGGTCTCCGCGCCGAGGACCTCGTCGCCCTGGAGCGGCTGGGTCCCAAGAGCTCGCGCAACCTCCTCGACGAGATCGAGGCCTCGAAATCGCGCGGACTGGCCCGGCTTCTCTTCGCCTTGGGCATCCGTCATGTCGGCGAGCGCCTGGCCCAAATCCTGGCCGCCCGATTCCGGACGCTCGAGGCGCTCGAGGCCGCCGGACAGGACGAGCTCGTCCAGACGGATGACGTCGGCCCCAAAGTCGCCGAAAGCATCCTCTTCTTCTTCAGCCAGCCGGAGAACCGCGAGCTCATCCGGCGGCTCCGGCAGGAGGGCGTGAACGACCGGGCCGCCGCGGAGGCGGCCGGGCCCAAGCCCCTGGCCGGCCAGGTCTTCGTCATCACCGGGACCCTGTCCGGGCTGAGCCGGGACGAGGCCCGCGAGCTCCTCGAGGCCCTCGGGGCCGAGGTCGGGTCGGCCGTGACGCGGAAGACGACCGGCCTCGTCGTCGGGGATTCGCCGGGCTCGAAGCTCGACAAGGCCCGGGAGCTCGGGGTGCGGACGATCGGCGAGAAGGAATTCCTGGAAATGGTCGGCCGGAAGGCCTAGCTACTTCTTTTTCTTCTTCGAGCCGAAGAAGTCGATGCCGAAGATCTTGTTCGGAGCCTTCTTGACCCCGCCCGTGAGCTCATCGAGCGCCTCGCGGGCGGAGGCGTGGTCGGGCTCCGCCTCGAGGGCCTTCTCCAGCTGCTTGATGGCCTTGGTCTGCAGGCCCTCGGCCTTGTAGAGGAGGCCGAGGCCGACGTAGGCTTCCGGGTTCCAGGGCTCGAGCTGCATGGCCTTGAGGAAATCCTGTTCCGCCTTCTTGACGTAGGCCTTGAGCTTCGATTCGCACATGGCCAGGAGCAGGAAATAATCGCCCTTGTCCTTGCGGATCCGGACCGCCTCTTCGAGGTAGGCGATGGCTTCGTCGAAGCGGCCCTGCCCGTGCAGGGTCTTGCCCTGGCGGAACTTGGTGTCGGCCCGGCGATATTGCTCCTGGACGTCGTCCTGGGTCGAGACCGAGCCCGACTTGGCGTCGTAGGCGCGCCGCGACTCCTTGTTGCTGAGGACGCGGTAGGCGTTGGTGATGCCGTCGAAGACCTCGTCGATCGGGGCCTTGAATTCCGCGGCGAGCATGCGGTCGAACCGGTCGGGGTGGAACTTCCGGGCCAGCTGGAAATAGGCCTTCTTGACGTCCTCTTCCGAGGCGGTCTTGGGAATGTCCAGGATCTGGTAGAGGGTCATGGCCGGCAGCATGTCGCGGAAGGACAGGACCTCGGCGATCGCCTGGGGGACGTCTTTGTTGGCGGCGACCGAGGGCTGGAGGCGGGACTTCAGGTCCGGCGGCGCCGCCTGCTCACCCTGGCCCGCCATGTCGACGACGCCGAGACAGTAGAAGAGATACAGGCTCTTCCAGAACTGGTCGGCCGGCACGGTCAGCGTGCGCAGAATGATCTCGGCGGCGTCCGTGCCGTTGACCTTCTCCAGGACCTCCCTTTCCTCGAGGGTCAGGAGATAGGCGTACGTCTTGCGGCCGAGGATGGGCGTCCGGGGGGCCAGGAACGCCTTGAGGAGCGGGGTCGGCTGCATGCGCCGGATGCCGTACTCGATGAGGAGCGGCACGCTGACCCGCGATTCGACGCCCGGCGAGACGAAGTCGTCGAGGGGCTGGAAATCCAGTTCGGCATCGAAGACGCTGAAGATGTTGAGGACGCTCTCCCGGACCTGATGGGCCAGCGCTTCGGCCAGGTCCTCCTCGGAGATCACGCCCCGGGTTTTGAGGACCTCGCCGATGCTCGCATTGGGCTCGATGTACTCGTCGATCTTGGCGTGGGCGTCCTTGGGGATGCGCTCGAGCTTGTAGAGGATCTCGCCCAGCCGCTCGTCAGGCTGGTTGGTCTTGACCTGGATGATCGCGCCCTTGTCGAAGAAGAAATACTTGAGGATCTCCTTCCGCCTGTAGATCAGGCGGCCGGTCTTTTTGTTGAAAAAGACGTCGCGAAGGTGGACGGCGATATGGTTCATGGGCGGTCGAGGCCAAACTATAATCCAATCCCGCCCGATTTTCAACCCGGCAAGGAAGTTCCGCCATGGTTTGAAAGCCTGGCGCGAATATCCCTCTTGAGCGGCCCTGCCGACTCGGGACTAGCCACAACGGCCCACCCCTTCGGGTTTGAAAGGACGGTGGCTTTGTGTTAATTTTGGTCCATGAAGACCGTCCTGGCGCAGATCGTCCCGAAGCTCGGCGATGTCGAAGCGAACGTCGAGGCTCACCTCGACATTCTCGGCAAGGCCCGGCGGCAGAAGGCCGGCCTCGTCGTCTTCCCCGAGCTCGGGCTGACTGGCTATACCCTGAAGGACCTGGCCGAGGAGGTGGCCCTCGACCCGGCCTCCGATCCGCTCTTCCGGAGGCTCGTCGCCGGCACGAAGGGCCTCGCGGCCGTCGTCGGATTCGTCGAGGAAAGCCCCGCCGACAGGGGCCTGTTCTACAACGCGGCCGCTTTCATCGCCGACGGCCGGCTCGTCCATGTCCATCGCAAGGTCTTCCTGCCGACGGGGGGCCTCTTCGAAGAGGCCAAGTTCTTCGCTCAGGGACGCGACTTCCGGACGTTCCGGGCGCCGTTCGGCCGGGCCGGATTGCTCATCTGCCGCGACTTCCTCCAATTCGGCTCGAGCTACGTCCACTATGCGGCCGGCGCCGACCTGATCATCTGCATCTCGGCTGCGCCCGGACGCGGCGTCGGCGGCGGCGACGCTTTCGAGACGAGCCGGATGTGGGAGCTGATGGGCGAGGCCGTCTCCTACTTTTCGACGGCGTTCGTCCTCTACGCCAACCGCGTCGGCAGCGAGGACGGCGTCACCTTCGCCGGTGGATCGTTCGTCTTCGCCCCGGGCGGGCGGCTCGTGGCCCGGGCCTCCCCGATCGACCCCGAGCTCCTGGTCTGCTCCATCGACCTCGCCGCCGTCCGGGAGGCCCGCCGCCGCTGGCTCTTCAAGCGGGACGAGAAGCCGGAAGCCGTTTGGAGGTCCCTGGAAAGGATCGTCCGTGCCCCCGAAGATTAACGCCCCCTTCGTCGAAAAGGTGCTGATCGCCTTCATCCGGGACGAGCTCGGCCGGTGCGGCTGCCGGAAGGCCCTCCTGGGCCTCTCGGGCGGGCTCGATTCGGCCGTCTGCGCGACGCTGGCCGCCCGAGCCCTCGGCCCGCGAAACGTGTTGGGCTTGATCATGCCCTACGGGTCGGCCTTCCCCCGGGATGTCGGCGACGCGAAAGCGCTGGCCAAGCGCCTGGACATCCGGCACGAGACGGTGGACATCGCCCCGCAGATCGACCTCTATTTCGCCGCCCACCCGACGTCGAACCGGCTGCAGCGAGGCAACAAGATGGCCCGGGAGCGGATGTCGGTCCTCTACGACTATTCCGTCCGCGAGGGCGGATTCGTCCTGGGGACGAGCAACAAGTCCGAGCTCCTCGTGGGCTACGGCACGGTCCACGGCGACCTGGCCTGCGCCATCAATCCCATGGGCGACCTGTATAAGACCCAGGTCCGTCAGCTCGCCGCCCACCTCGGCGTCCCTGCCGCGATCCGGCGCAAGGCCCCGACGGCCGGCCTCTGGCCGGGCCAGACCGATGAAGGCGAGCTCGGGCTCACCTACGAAGAGCTCGACCGGATCCTCGAGGGCCTCGTCGAGGGCCGCAAGACCCGCCGGCAGATGATCGCCGACGGCCACGACGCGGCCGCGGTCGGCCGCGTCCTGCGGCTGATCAAGGCTTCCGATTTCAAGCGGACCCTGCCGCCCATCGCCAAGCTCACGACCCGCACCGTGGGGCACGATTTTCTCTATCCCCGCAAACGGGAAGCTTAGCCCGTGGCCGGCCGCCTCTACGTCGTCGGGACGCCCATCGGGAACCTCGAGGATATCACCTTCCGGGCCGTCCGCGTCCTCGGCGAGGTCGCGGCCATCGCCTGCGAGGACACCCGGCAGACGGTCAAGATCCTGAACAGGTACGGGCTCAAGAAACCCCTCATCAGCTATTTCCATCCCCGCGAAGGTCAGCGCATCCCCGAGATCATCCGGCTGCTCAAGGAAGGGAAGGACGTCGCGCTCGTTTCGGACGCGGGCACGCCCGGGATCTCCGACCCCGGCTTTCCCCTCATCCGCGAGGCCCTCAGGGAGGGCGTCGCCGTCGTCCCCGTGCCCGGCCCCGCGGCCGTGACGACGGCCCTGTCCGCCGCGGGCCTGCCGACCCATCGCTTCCTCTTCCTCGGCTTCCCGCCCCCGAGATCGACCGGCCTGCGCAAGCTCCTCGCGGCGCGGATCGATGAGGAGGCGACCCTCGTCTTCTACCTCCCGACGCGACGGATCCCGGAGTTCCTGGAAGCGGTCCGCGAAGTGCTCGGCGACCGGCGTGTCGTCGTGGCCCGTGAGCTGACCAAAGTTTACGAGGAGTTCCTCCGGGGCACGGTCACCGAGCTCGCCGCCGCCATCGGCTCGCGGGCCCTGAAGGGCGAAGCGACCGTTCTCGTCGAGGGCGCGCACTAGACCCGGCTGCCGGGACCGGCCGGATAGACATTCGAAGGACGATCCGTCCATGATAATTCACTTATATTCATTATTATTAATTACTTATATCATAAATAATTATTACTTCAATACTTGACATATATTATTCACTAAGATATATTCAACGGAGGTATCATATGGCTATTATCAGATGGGATCCCTATAGGGACATGATCACCCTGAGGGACAGGATGAACAGGCTTTTCGAGGACATGAGCACCCCGAAGGGCGAGGAAAAGGACCTGATGCCCGGCGCCTGGGCTCCCTCGGTCGACATCTATGAGACCGAGAATGAAGTCGTCCTGGCCGCCGAGATCCCCGGCGTCGACGAGAAGGACGTCGAGATCAAGGTCGAGGACAACAACCTGACTCTCCGCGGCGAACGGAAGTTCGAGAAGGAGACCAAGGAAGAGAACTACCACCGGATCGAGCGGTCGTACGGCTCGTTCTTCCGCTCCTTCGCCCTGCCCAGCTACATCGATCAGGACCGGATCGAGGCCGAGCACGAGAACGGCGTCCTCAAGATCAGGATGCCCAAGCGGTCCGAGCTCAAGCCCCGCAAGGTCAAGATCGTCACTGCAGTCCAGGCTCAGGCCGAGAAGCCGAAGAAGTAAGACCTACCGACCCCTGACCAAGGCGGCCCCTCCGGCGGCGGGAAGCGGACTCTTGGGAGCGACCCGGCAGAATCGGGGCTGAGCACTCGAAGCCGCGATTCTGCGAAATATCTGAAGAAAGGTGTTCTCTTGAGACATCTCCCTCGCCGCCTCGAAAGAGAATCTCTGAGATGGGAGAAGAACCCTTTTTATGCATGCGCCAGCGTGATGGCCCTGACTTCTCTGGCACCCGCCTTCATGAGGACCCGGGCGCATTCGCGAAGGGTGGCTCCGGTCGTGGTCACATCGTCGACCAGGACGAGGGTCCGGCCCCGGACCCGGTCCGGCCGCCGCACGGCATAGGCCCGTACGACGTTCCTCTCGCGGTCCGCGGCCCGCAGGCCGGCCTGAGGCGGGGCGTTCCGGACCTTGACCAAGCACCCGTCGAGGATACGGAGCCCCCGCAGCCGGGCCAGGTCCCGGGCCAGGAGCCGGGCCTGGTTGAAGCCCCGGTCCCGCCGGCGCGAGGGATGGAGGGGGACGGGCACGAGAAGGTCCGCCCCGGCCCACAGCCCAGGGTCCGGCCCGACGGCGGCGTCCGCGAACCTGGCCAAAGGCCGGCTGAGCGGGGCGTACTTCCGGTATTTGAAGAGCAGAATGACGTCCTTGAGCGTTCCGCCGTAGACGCCGCAGGACCGGTGGCGGGTGAAGGCCGGGGGCTCACGCAGGCAGCGCTCGCAGGAATGGTCCTCGCCCCCGTCCTGACGGATCCGGCCGCACCGGGGGCAAAACGGCCCCTCGTACGCGGCCAGCTTGGACAGGCAGGCGCCGCAGACGACCCTCTCCCCCGGATCTTCGAGGGCGGTCCGGCAAAGCCGGCAGAAGGACGGGAAAACGAGAAGCTCGACGAGCCGGGCCAGTCTGGCGCCTGCGGCCCGGGGGGAAAAGGTCACTGGGCTCTGAGCTCTTCCTCGGCCTTTTCCTGGCAGTCGATGCACATGGACGTCCAGGGGATGGCGTGCAGCCGCTTGCCACTGATCTCCTTCTGGCAGACCTGGCAGACGCCGAACTCGCTGTGTTCGAGCCGCTTGATGGCTTCGTCGATCTGGAGGAGCTGCTCCCGCTCGCCGTCGGACAGGCTGAGAAGGAATTCCTTGGTATAGGACGTTTCGGCTTTGTCGACCAGGTCCTGGGCGACGTTGGACTCCATCTCCTTGCTCTCGGTGATGGTGTCGGTGAGCTTACGGATGATGCTCTCCTTCTTCTCGGCGAGCAGCTTCCGGAATTCGTCTTTGTCTTTCTTGTTCATCTTGCGCGGCATCGGACGATCCCTTCATTTGGCGTAGTGCCGGCCCCCGACGATGGTCAGGGCCCGGTAGACCTGTTCGAGCAGGACGACGCGGGCGAGCTCGTGCGAGAACGTCAGGCGCGACAGCGACATCTTCAGGTCCGCCCTTTCCGCGACCCGGTCCGCGAGCCCGAGGAACCCGCCCACGACGAAGGCCAGCGGCGTGCCCGACTCTCTTTCGCGCCCCCGGAGGAAGCGGGCGAACTCATCGGATGTCATCTCCTTCCCATGATCCTCGAGACAGATCACGTAAGCGCCGTCAAGATGCTTTTCGAGCCCGCGCGCTTCAAGGTCCTTGATCTTCTCGGCGTGCTTCTCCTCCAGCCCGCGGGCCTCGCGCGTCTCGATGATCTCGACGGCCGCGAGGGACCTGATGCGCGCCTCGTAAAAGCCCTGCAACCCCCTGAATTCGGGACTCTTCGTCTTGCCGGGCCAGAGGAATTTCAAGCGCATGGCCGAAAACGCCCTCACACAATAGCGATTCGATACCGGCTTGTCAACCCCTGGCGCGGGTTCCCCGCGGGGGGGGCGGCCGGGGCTCCTCAGAAGTCCAGGCGGGGGGCGTCGCCCCAGAGTTTCTCGAGGGCGTAATGCTCCCGCGCGGCCCGAGAGAAGACGTGGACGACGATCGATCCGTAGTCGACCAGGACCCAATCGGCCGAGTCGCGGCCTTCGACGCTGATCGGCCGGAGGCCGGCCGGCTTCAGGGCCGCAACGACGGCCTCGGCGATCGCCGCGTTCTGGCGCGACGAGTTCCCATGGGCGATGACGAAGAAGTCGGTGAACGAGGTCAGCTCGCGGAGGTCGAGGACGCAGAGGTCTTCGGCCTTGCGGGCCAGGCCGGCTTCGACGGCCGTGCGGACGGCGGCCGGGAGAGTTCTCTTGGTGAACCGTTTGGTCTTCTCTTCTGCCATGGCTCCTATTGTCCTTGGTAGAGTTGATGTTCGCGGATGTACGCGGCGACGCCCCGGGGCACGAAACCGTCGAGGGAGCGGCCGCGACGGACCCGGTCCCGAACGGCCGTCGACGACACGTCCAGGGCCCGGATGCCGGTGAGGATGACGCGGAAACGGGGCGATGCGGCGCCGGCCAGGTCCCCGGCCTCTTCGAGCGTCCCGATCGAGCTCCGGAGGCGCCCGCCGAGGACATCCCGGGCCCGCTCGAGATCGAAGCCCGGCCGGCCGGTCACGAGGAAGAAGCATTCCGCCAGGACCTTCTCGTATTCGTGCCAGGTCCCGATGTCCAGGAAAGCGTCGATCCCGACGATGAAGAACAGCCGGGCCTCGGGCCGGAGGCGGCGGACGTGGCGCAGGGTCCGGATAGAATAGGATTTGCCGCGCACCTCCACCTCGATCGGCGAAGCCTCGACGCCGGCCCTCCGCCGGCAGGCGATCTCCACCATGCGGAGGCGGTCGGCCGCCGGCGCGGTCCCGCCCGTCGCTTTGTGGGGCGGCCGGTACGAGGGGACGAAGAGGATGCGGTCGAGCCGGGTCCGGCGGCGGACCTCGGCGGCCGCACGCAGGTGGCCGAGATGGATCGGATCGAAGGTCCCGCCGAAGAGGCCGATGGTCTCCATCAGGCGGCCTTGTTCCCGTCCTTCGCGGCGAGGTCCCCGAGCATCCGGGCCATGGCCTCGACGAGCGGCCGGAGCCCCTCCCGCTTGAGCGCCGAGACGGCGAAGACCGGGATCTTCCGGCGGGCGGCCAGGCGCTTCAGGCGGACGAGGCGGGATTTGTCGTCGCCGAGGAGGTCGACCTTGTTGGCCGCCAGGATCTGGGGCCGGGCGGCGACCTCCGGCGAGAAGGCCTCGAGCTCCTTCATGATGACCCTGTAATCCTCGAGAGGGTCCCGGCCCGAGTACGGCGACACATCGACGATGTGGACGAGCAGCTTCGTCCGCTCGATGTGGCGCAGGAAGCGGATGCCCAGCCCCTGGCCGAGGTGGGCGCCCTCGATGAGCCCGGGGATGTCGGCGACCACAAAGGAGCGGTATTCGCCGATGTCGACGACGCCGAGGTTGGGCGCCAGGGTCGTGAAGGGATAGTCGGCGATGAGCGGGCGGGCCGCCGAGATCTGCGAAATGAGCGTCGATTTCCCGGCGTTGGGAAAGCCGACCAGGCCGACGTCGGCGATGAGCTTGAGCTCCAGGTAGAGAAGCTTCTCCTCGCCGGGACGGCCGGGCTGCGACTCGCGGGGCGTCTGGTGGGTCGAGGTCGCGTAGGACGCGTTGCCGCGTCCGCCGCGCCCGCCCCGGGCCGCGAGGTAGGTCTGGCCGTGCACGGCCAGGTCGGCCAGCACGGCGCCGCCGTCCGCGTCCTTGACCACGGTCCCGACCGGGACGCCGAGGCGAACATCGGGGCCGCGCTTCCCGGTGCGGTTGCCGCCCTCCCCGGAGCCGCCGTTCTTGGCCTTCGTGATGGGGTAGAATCGGAAATAGGCCAGGGAGCTGATGTTCTCGTCGGCGGCGAAGGCGATGCTGCCTCCGTTCCCGCCGTGGCCGCCGTCCGGGCCGCCCTTCGGGACCCGGGCCTCGCGGCGGAAGCTGACGCAGCCGTTCCCGCCCTTTCCGGCCTTCAGCGTGACGGTGACCTGGTCAACGAACAACGGCGGTGCGGCTCTTCCTCAGACGGGTAGGACGGAGACGACCTTCCCCTTGCGGCCCTTTTCGGCGAACTTGACCGTTCCCGTGACCATGGCAAAGAGGGTGTCGTCCTGGCCCCGGCCGACGTTGAGGCCGGGCTTGATAGGTGTCCCCCGCTGACGAACGATGATGGTCCCGGAGTGGACCTGCTGGCCGCCATGGCGTTTGACGCCGAGTCTCTTTCCCGAACTGTCGCGTCCGTTCTTTCCGGCTCCGCCGGCTTTCTTATGGGCCATGGCTTGCTCCTTACTTCGCTTTCTTGGTCTTGGCCGGGGCCGGCTTCTTCTCGGCCTTCGGCCCGGCGGCCGGCTTCTTGGCCGGTTTGGCCTTGGCCGCCGCCTTGACGGGCTTCTCGGCCACGGGGGCCGGGGCGACCGCCTTGGGCTTGGGCGCCGGGGCGGGCTTCTCGACCGGGGCCAGCTTCTCCTCGGCCAGGTCCTCGGCCGTGATCCGGGTCCTGTCCATGGTGATGCGGGTGATACGGACCTTGGTCAGATGCTGCCTGTGCCCGCGGGTCCGCCGGTACTGTTTCCTTCTTTTCTTCTTGAAAACGAGAACTTTCTCGTCCCTGAAATTCTCGAGAACGAGGCCCAGGACCATGGCGTTGTCCAGGACCGGGGCGCCGACGTGGACCGTCTCGCCGTCCTCGACGAGGAGGACGCGGTCGAAATGGGCCTTCCGCCCGGGCTCGAGGTCGAGCTTCTCGACGGCCAGGACGTCGCCTTCGGTGACGCGGTATTGCTTGCCGCCCGTCAGGATCACTGCGTGCATGGGAACCTACCTATCCGTCAGGATAAAAAAGTTGGACGTTAAATTTAGCATAGGGGGCGCCTGATGTCAAATCAGGGAGAATTCCCCAGGGACAGACCCCGTTCCTTGACAGCCTCCGAGACTTTCTCTACCTTAGGGGCGCGACGAGGGCGGTTAGCTCAGCGGTAGAGCATCGGTTTTACAAGCCGGGGGTCGCAGGTTCGAACCCTGCACCGCCCATCCCGGAGCTCGCGAAGCGAGCGGAGGAGGCACTAGCCCCCCGGAGCAACCCGGAGGGGGGCTTGTGCGAAATATCTTAATAGGGTGTTTCTTGGCTTTCCGAGAAGCGAGCGGAGGAGGCAGAAACCCAGCGGAGATACACGTAGCTGGGTTTCTGCGAAGTATCTTAGTAAGGTGTTCCGGCTTCGCGCCAGCGAGTGGAGGGGCAAAAGTCCCCCGGAGCGACCCGGAGGGGGACTTTTGCGAAATATCGGGATCAGAGTATTCTCTTGGATTTGCGCGAAGCGAGCGGAGGCAGCAGAAGTCCAGCGGAGTATACTCGGAGCCGGACTTCTGCGAAATTTCAGGACCTCTGCCCCCCGTCCGGGCCGCCGACTTCACCTATTCCGGCTGTCGCTCGCGGCGGCGAGGGAATCCGCCTCGACGATCCCCGTGCTGGAGAGGGGGCCCGCGAAGCGGGGGGAACCGTGTAACTGGTTCCCGGGGTCGGGGAGCTAGAGGCGGGTCCCGAGCAGAGCCAGAGAGCGACTTTCCGGAATCAATGAGAAGTGGCGCCCCCGACGGGATTCGAACCCGTGTTGCTGCCTTGAAAGGGCGGTGTCCTGGGCCTCTAGACGACAGGGGCGAACGAACGTGAGCCGTGCTGGATTCGAACCAGCGACACCCGGCTTAAAAGGCCGGTGCTCTACCGCTGAGCTAACGGCCCGGAAAAAGCACTATTATAGGGACTTGCGAAAAAGAGTCAACTTCCCCCGGACAGGGTCCGGGCCCCTCAGGAGAGGGGCTCGAACTTGATGATCTTCCACTGGCCGCGGTGAGGGATATTGTTGACCTCGTCCCTGAGGAGGTACTGCCTCATCGCCAGCCTGTAAGTCTTGGTCACCCCGGACCTGGTCGTGATGGACACTTCAATGTCCTTGGAGTGGACGTCGCCGGTGAGCTCGCGGACGGTCGGGAGCTCGCGGGCGGCGAGGGAGAACATCGTGATCTCCTCTTCCTCGGCCGCGGCGGCCTTGGCGGCGTTATACGCCTTCTTGAACTCCTGCATCTTGCCGTTCTCGATGTCGTACTTGGCCTGGAGCTCCTCGACCTTCTTCTTGGCGGCGGCCTTGCCCCCGGCCGACCGTGACGTGTCCATCTCGTACTGGGCGTCCTTGAGGGCCGTGTCGGCGTCGATGGTCGGGCCGATCTGGGCATCCTGGAGCTTCTTGGCCTCGATCTCGGCCTTGTTCAGGGCCGGCAGGCTGGCCGGCTCTATCTTCTCCTCGCCGATCTTGACGATGGACCAGGAGCCGAGCTCGGGCTGGAAGGGCTCCAGGGCCATGCTGGACATGGTGTCATTGTCGTTCAGAGTGACCGCGTTGAAATACCTCTTCAAAAGGCCCTGCTCGGGTTTCGACGAGCAGGCCGGGACGACGAAGAACGCGACCAGAAGACCGATCACGATCAATGTCCTGTTACGCATCGTACCTCCTTCCTCGATTGTTCCGACACTTCTCTGAGTGAATCATAACTTCTTTCCGGAGGGAAAATCAAGCCCTTTTCTGCCGCCGGCCGCACGATATTTTATTGACCGGCCGTTTGTGCTACACTGACTCGCTTGAAAACCTTCATTGGGGTTTGACCATGCCAGAGAAAGACATCGTCCTCAAGCATCCCAAGGACCCCTCGGCCCTCCTCGACGTCATCCGCGACGTCCAGGCCCGGTCCGGGCGCGTCTCCGACGTGGCCGTCGGCCGCATCGCCGCCCACCTCAAGCTCTCGGAAGCCGAGGTCCGCGGGGCGGTCACCTTCTATCATTTCTTCTCCCTGGGCCCCCGCGGCGCGGCCACTGTCTACCTCAACGACTCCATCACCTCGAGGATGAAGGGGCGGACGGCCGTGGCCCGGGCCTTCGAGGAGGAGGCCGGCTGCCGCTTCGGCGAGGTCTCGGCCGACGGGAAGGTCGGCCTCTTCCCGACATCCTGCATCGGGATGAACGACCAGGAGCCCTCGGCCATCGTCGACTGGGGTCGTGTTCACGGCCCTGACCCCGGACAGTGCCCGGACCATCGTCCGCGGCCTCCGGGCCGGGACGCCGGCGCGGGACATGGTCGGCCCCCGCGGCGACGGCGCCAACCAGTCGGAGCTCGTCCGGTCCATGGTCGTCAACAACATCCGGCAGCGCGGCCCCGTCCTGTTCGGGGCCCACGAGCGCGGCGCGGCCGTCCGCAAGGCCGTGTCCATGACGCCGGAGAAGGTCATCGACGAGATCAAGAGAGCCAGCCTGCTCGGCCGAGGCGGGGCGGGCTTCCCGACGGGTCTCAAGTGGGAATTCTGCCGCCGCGAGAAGGCCGGACGGCACTTCGTCGTCTGCAACGCCGACGAAGGCGAGCCCGGGACGTTCAAGGACCGGGTCCTCCTGACCGAGCTGCCCCATCTCGTCTTCGAGGGCATGACCGTGGCCGGCTACGCCGTCGGGGCGACGCTGGGCGTTCTTTACCTCCGGTCCGAGTACGCGTACCTGCGGGACCACCTCGAAGCCGTCCTGGCCGGCCTGCGCGAGGACGGGCTCCTCGGCAAGGCCGTGGCCGGCACGAAGGACTTCGAGTTCGACATCGTCATCAAGTCGGGCGCCGGCGCCTACGTCTGCGGCGAGGAATCGGCCCTGCTCGAATCGGCCGAGGGCAAGCGCGGCGAGCCGCGCGACAGGCCGCCCTTCCCAGTCTCGTCGGGCTACCTGAACCTGCCGACGACGGTCAACAACGTCGAGACCCTGGCCACGGCGGCCCGCATCCTCGTCGAGGGCGCGGCCTGGTTCAAGGCCCTGGGCACGGCCCAATCGGCGGGCACCAAGCTCCTGAGCGTCTCCGGCGATTGCGCCCGGCCCGGCGTCTACGAGGTCGCCTACGGCCTGACCGTGACCGAGCTCCTGGACCTGGCGGGCGGCGCCGGGGCCAAGGCCGTCCAGGTCGGCGGGCCGTCGGGGACGTGCGTCGCTCCGGCCGGGTTCGGCCGGAAGATCTGCTTCTCCGACCTGGCCACGGGCGGCTCGGTGATCGTCTTCGGCCCCGACCGCGACATCTTCGAGGTCGTCGAGAATTTCATGGACTTCTTCGTCGAGGAATCCTGCGGCTGGTGCGTCCCCTGCCGGGCGGGCAATGTCCTGCTCAAGAAGAAGTTCGAGAAGGTCGCCCGCGGCCTCGGCACCGGATCCGACCTCCGCGACCTCGAGGCCTGGGGCAAGCTGGTCAAGGCCACGAGCCGCTGCGGCCTCGGCCAGACCTCGCCGAACCCCATCCTGACGACCCTCAAGAGCTTCCCCGAGCTCTACGCGGCCAAGATCCGGGACGGCGCGGCGTTCGTTCCCGAATTCGACCTGGCGGCGGCCATCCAGGACGGCTGCACGGCGGCCAACCGCCAGCCGGAGTGCAAGGAGTCCCTCCATGAGTGAGATCCGCTTCACCATCGACGGCAAGGCCTGCACGGCCCGGCCGGGCCAGACGATCGTCGAGGCGGCCGGGGCCAACGGCGTCTACATCCCGGTCCTCTGTCACTACGAAGGGCTCAAGCCCGTGGGCAGCTGCCGCATCTGCACCGTGCGCGTCGCCGGCCGGTACATGGCCGCCTGCACCCAGCCGGTGACCGAGGGCATGGCCGTCGAGAACACGGCCCCGGACCTCGAGGACATGCGCAAGTCCCTCGTTGAGATGCTCTTCGTCGAGGGGAACCACTTCTGCCCGTCCTGCGAGAAGAGCGGCAACTGCGAGCTCCAGGCCCTCGGTTACCGCTATCAGATGCTGGCGCCCCGGTTCCCCTATCTCTGGCCGGGGCGCGAGATCGACGCCACAGCCCCCTTGCTCATGCTCGAGAGGAACCGCTGCATCCAGTGTCTCCGCTGCGTCCGCGGCGTCCAGGCCAAGGACGGCCGGAAGATCTTCGCCGCTGTCCAGCGGGGCCCCCGGGTGACGATCGAGGTGGACCGGAAGCTGGCCGCCAAGCTCTCCGAGGGGGACGCCCGCAAGGCCATGGACATCTGCCCCGTGGGGGCCATTCTGAAGAAGAAGACCGGTTTCGCCGTGCCCATCGGCCGGCGCAAGTTCGACAAAGCTCCCATCGGCAGCGACGTCGAGAAAGGGACCGGGAGGTAGGTCATGGGCAAACCCGTCATCGCCACCGCGTCGCTGGCCGGCTGCTTCGGCTGCCACATGTCGCTTCTCGACATCGACGAGCGCATCCTGAAGCTGGCGGAGGTCGTCGAGTTCGACAAGTCGCCGATCGACGACATCAAGACGTTCACCCGGCCCGTCGACATCGGACTGATCGAGGGCGGCTGCTGCAACAGCGAGAACGTCGAGGTCCTGCGCGCCTTCCGCAAGCACTGCAAGGTCCTCGTCTCGGTCGGCGAGTGCGCCATCATGGGCGGCCTGCCGGCCCTGCGCAACAGCATCCCCCTCAAGGAGTGTCTGGACGAGGCTTACCTGAACTCGCCCACGGCCGACCCCGAGGACCGCATCATCCCCAACGACGAGGACTTGCCGATCATCCTGGACAAGGTCTATCCCTGCCACGAGGTCGTTCCGATCGACGCCTACCTTCCGGGCTGCCCGCCCTCGGCCGATCTCATCTGGGAGGCCGTGACCGCCCTGCTCGAAGGCCGGCCCCTCAACCTGACCTACGATCTCATCAAATTCGACTGACCTGGACTATTCATGAAAACGCCGTTTTTCTCCATCAAAGATAAAGAACCAAGAGCGGCGTTTTCACCCTTCGGGCAAGCCGATCCGGCCGCATCTGCTTCGTTGCAAAGGGTTCGCAGTACACCGAGTACAGCTTCACCCTTTGACGCCTCGCATCTGCAGCCGCCTCGGCTCGTGAATAATCCAGGATGAGGTGAACCGCCATGGGTAGAAAGATAACGATCGAGCCCGTCACCCGGGTCGAAGGCCACGGCAAGGTCACCATCCGGCTGGACGACGCCGGCAAAGTGATCCAGTCCCGTTTCCACATCGTCGAGTTCCGCGGCTTCGAGCGCTTCGTCCAAGGCCGTCCCTACTGGGAGGCCCCGGTCCTCGTCCAGCGTCTCTGCGGCATCTGTCCGGTCAGCCACCACCTGGCGGCGGCCAAGGCCATGGATGTCGTCGTCGGCAGCGGGCCCGGCAAGCTGACCGCCACCGCCGAAAAGATGCGGCGGCTGATGCACTACGGCCAGATGCTCCAGTCCCATGCCCTGCACTTCTTCCACCTCGCCTCGCCCGACTTCCTCCTGGGCATGGACTCCGATCCGGCCTTGCGGAACGTCATCGGCCTCATCGCCCTCGACAAGGAGCTGGCCACCCGGGCCGTCCTCCTGCGCAAGTTCGGGCAGGAGATCATCCTGGCCACGGCCGGCAAGAAGATCCACGGCACGGGCGCGGTCCCCGGCGGCGTCAACAAGAACCTGAGCCTCGAGGAGCGGGACAGCTTCCTCAAGGGGCCGGAGCCGCTGACGATCGACCGCATGATCGAGTGGTCCGCGGCGGCCATCGCCCTCTTCCGGGACTACCACGCCAAGAACAAGGGCCTCGTCGACGGGTTCGCCGAGTTCCCCTCGAACCACCTCAGCCTCGTCCGCAAGGACGGGGCCCTCGATTTCTACCACGGCGTCCTCCGGGCCGTCGACGCCGAGGGCCGCAAGGTCCTCAACGACGTCGATTACCAGGATTACATCGCGCACATCGGGGAGGAGACCCGGGCCTGGAGCTATATGAAGTTCCCCTACCTGCGGGCCCTCGGCAGGGCGAACGGCTGGTACCGGGTCGGCCCGCTGGCCCGGCTCAACACCTGCGATTACATCCCGTCGCCCCTGGCCCAGAAGGAGTTCGAGGCCTACAAGGCCTACACCGACGGCAAGCCCAACAACATGTCCCTCCACAGCCATTGGGCCCGGCTCATCGAGCTCCTGCACTCGGCCGAGGTCATCAAGGAGCTCCTCCTCGACAAGGACCTCCAGGGCACCAAGCTCGTCAAGTCGGGCCGGCGCGTCCCGGAGGGCGTCGGGCTGGTCGAAGCGCCACGGGGCACCCTCTTCCACCATTACCGCGTCGACGAAAACGACCAGATCACCATGGCCAATCTCATCGTTTCGACGACGAACAACAACGAGCCCATGAACCGGGCCGTCAACTGGGTCGCGATGAACGTCCTCTCTGAAAAGCCCGAGATCACGGAGGGCATGCTCAACCGCGTCGAGGTGGCCATCCGGGCCTACGACCCCTGCCTGAGCTGCGCCACGCACGCCCTGGGCATGATGCCGCTCGAGGTCACCCTCGAGGGTCCCGACGGCCGCGTCCTCCAGAGGAAGGTCCGCTGATCCCGCGTCGATCGAAGGCCCCGCGAACGCTCGTCCTGGGGATCGGCAATCCCGGCCGCCGGGACGACGGCCTGGGGGCCGCCGCCGCCGAGCGCCTGAAGGAGCGCCGGCTCCGGGGCGTCACGTGCGACGCCAACTACCAGCTCAACGTCGAGGACGCCTTGGCCTGCGCCGAGCACGACAGGGTCGTCTTCGTCGACGCCGCCCGCGGCCTGCGAAAGCCTTTCCGGTTCACGAGGATCGAGCCCGACGCGGCCATGCCGGCCATGAGCCACGCCCTCGGCCCGGCCGCCGTACTGGCCATCGCCGCGGCGCTCTACGGGAAGCGGCCGGAGGCCCGGCTCCTGGCCGTCCGCGGCCGCAGCTTCGCGGTCGGGGAAGGGCTCACGGCCGCGGCCGCGCGCGACCTCGAGCTGGCCCTGGAATTCCTCGAGGCCTTCCTGAAGGAGGTCCGGCCATGACGACCAAGACCATCACCGTCGTTCGCGACCTCCTGGCCTCGAACAAGCTGGCGGCGGCGGCCATCCGCCAAGAGCTCCGCGGCCGCGGCATCCTCGGCGTCAACCTGCTGAGCTCGCCCGGCTCGGGCAAGACGGCCCTGCTCGAGACGCTGGCCGACCGCTTCCGGGGCCGCTTCCGCATGGCCGTCATCGAAGGCGACATCGAGACCGAGCGGGACGCCGAGCGCATCCGGTCCAAGGGCGTGCCCGCCTGGCAGATCACGACCGGCGGCGCCTGTCACCTCGAGGCCCGCATGATCGGCCGGGTCCTCGGCAATATCCCCGCGGAGATCGACTTCCTGTTCATCGAGAACGTCGGCAACCTAGTCTGCCCGGCGTCCTACGACCTCGGCGAGGACCTCCGCCTCGTCCTGCTCTCGTCGCCGGAGGGGGACGACAAACCGGCCAAATACCCCCAGGCCTTCCTCTCGGCCGACGCCCTCGTCCTGACCAAGGCCGATCTCCTGCCCTATCTGCCGTTCGATCCCGCCCGGGCGGCCGCCGAGGCCTTGGCCATCAAGCCCGGCCTGGCGGTCTTCACGGTCTCGGCGCTCCGCGGCGACGGGTTCGACGCGCTGGCCGCCTACCTCATCGGGGCGCTCGAGCGCCTGAGGTCCGGCCGTGCATGAGCTGTCCCTGGTCGCCTCGGTCTTCGAGGTCCTCAAGGACGAATCCCGCCGGCACGGGGCCGCGAAGGTGACCCGGGTCGTCCTCAAGGTCGGCGTCATGTCCGGCGTCGTGCCCGAGCTCCTCGGGTCGGCCTTCGACATGTATAAGAAAGGAACGCTCGCCGAGACGGCCCGCCTGGAGATCGTTCCCGTCCCGGTGAAGCTGCGCTGCCCCGGCTGCGGCGGCGAGTCCGTCTGCGAAGACACGGATTTCTCGTGCGCCGGCTGCGGCTCGCGGCAGGTCGAGATCGTCGAGGGCCGCGATCTTGTTGTCGAAACCGTCGATCTCGAGACTTAAAGGCGCGGCTTGACAAACGCAAATTCGTTCTGCTATATATGCGCTCTTGTTGTTTGGTCTGTATGTCTCCTGGCATGGCCATTAGGAGATTTTTATTTTTATAGACCATAATCGCCTGCCCGCGAGGCCGGCCGCCGGCCGAGACCGGCGTGCCGCCTCCACGTCGCCCGCTCTCTGTCTGGCCCTCGTCCCCGCTTCGCCGCGCCCCGCTCGCCGGCGCCCGACCGCGAACGAAATCCTCGCACCGGAGGGATCATTTGGACACCGATAAAGCCAAGGTCCAGTCGATCGTCGACAAGCACCAGGGACTCCAGAAGAACCTCATCGCCATCCTCCTCGACGTCCAGGAGTGCTTCAACTATCTCCCCCCGGACGCCCTGCGCCATGTCGCCAAGGCCCTGGGCATGCCCCTCATCGACATCATCGGGGTGGCCACCTTCTACCGGGCCTTCAGCCTGAAGCCGCGGGGCAAGCACACCTGCCTCGTCTGCCTGGGCACGGCCTGCCACGTCCGGGGCGGCCCGAAGATCCTGGAGGAGCTCGAGCGCCGGCTCGACGTGCCGGCCGGAGAGACGACGAAGGACGGCCTGTTCACGTTGGAGACGGTCGCCTGCCTCGGCTGCTGCGCCATCGGCCCCGTCCTCGTGATCGACGGCGAGTACCACGGCCACGCCACCATCCGGAAGATCGCGCCGATCCTGGACAAGTACCAGAAGCCGGCCGCGGCATGACGCGAAGGGAGGACCTCTGATGCCCGCAAAGAACAAGCTGAGCATTCAAGACCTGGCCAAGATCCGGGAGAAGACCAAGTCCCTGATGACCATCCGCGAGGGCGAGGGCCGGGCCCGGGTGACGGTCCACATGGGGACCTGCGGCATCGCCGCCGGCGCACGGGACATCATGGACGCCCTCCTCGGCGAGATCGGCAAGGCCAAGATCCAGGACGTCATCGTCACCACGTCCGGCTGCGCCGGGCTGTGCAACGCCGAGCCGATGATGACCGTCGAGATCAAGAACCAGCCCCCGGTGAAATACGGCCACCTGACCCCGGACAAGCTGCGGAAGATCTTCGTCCAGCACATCCTGGGAGGCCAGATGGTGGTGGACCTCGTGCTGGCCGTGGGAAGCGAAACCGTGTACTGAGAGGGACGCGTGAAACAATACCGAGCTCACTTATTGGTCTGCGCCGGCACCGGCTGCGTCTCCTGCGGAGCCTTCAAGATCAAGGAGGCTCTGGAGCAGGAGGTCAAGAAGAGGAACCTCCAGGACGAGGTCCAGGTCGTGGCCACGGGCTGCAACGGCTTCTGCGAGCGGGGACCGATCGTCCTGGTCCAGCCGGACGGCATCTTCTACCAACTGCTCAAGGTGGAGGACGTGCCCCATCTCGTCGAGGAGCACCTCCTCAAGGGCCGGCCGGTCAAGAAGCTGATGTACGTCCCGCCGGCCGAGAAGCAGCCCGTGCCCAAGATGAAGGACATCGAGTTCTTCAAGCACCAGCGGCTCATCGTCCTGCGCAACCGGGGGCGGATCGACCCCGAGAAGATCGAGGAGTACATCGCGTTCGACGGATACGAGGCCTTGGCCAAGGCCCTGTCGGAGATGACGCCCCAGGCGGTCATCGACGAGATCCTCTTCTCGGGCCTCCGCGGCCGCGGCGGCGCCGGCTTCCCCACGGGCAAGAAGTGGGCGGCCTGCGCCAAGGAGAAACGGTCCCCGAAATACCTCATCTGCAACGGCGACGAGGGCGACCCCGGGGCCTTCATGGACCGCTCCGTCCTCGAGGCCGACCCGCACGCCGTCCTCGAAGGCATGGTCATCGGGGCCAAGGCCATCGGGGCCTCCAAGGGGTTCGTCTACATCCGGCACGAATATCCCCTGGCCCTGAAACGGATGGAGATCGCCATCGCCCAGGCCAGGGAGAACGGCCTCCTCGGCCAGGACATCCTAGGCACGGGTTTCGACTTCGACCTCGAGATCGTCCAGGGCGCCGGTGCCTTCGTCTCCGGCGAAGAGTCGGCCCTGGTCGCCTCGGTCGAGGGCCACATCGCCATGCCGCGGCAGCGCCCGCCCTATCCGGCCCAGAAGGGCCTCTGGGGACAGCCGACGGTCATCAACAACGTCGAGACCTGGGCGACCGTCCCCAACATCATCCGCCGCGGCGCGGACTGGTTCCAGGGACTGGGGACCGAGACGAGCAAGGGGACCAAGATCTTCGCGCTCGTCGGCAAGATCGCCAACACCGGCCTGGTCGAGGTCCCCATGGGGATCAGCCTGCGCGAGATCGTCTACGGCATCGGCGGCGGCATCCCCGACAAGCGGGATTTCAAGGCCGTCCAGATCGGCGGCCCGTCGGGCGGCTGCCTGCCGGCCAAGCTGCTCGACCTGCCCGTCGATTACGAGAGCCTGACCGCCGCCGGGGCCATGATGGGCTCGGGCGGCATGATCGTCATGGACGACAAGACCTGCATGGTCGATATCGCCAAGTATTTCCTCAACTTCCTCCAGGACGAGTCGTGCGGCAAGTGCGTCTCCTGCCGGGAGGGGACGCAGAGGATGTACGAGATCGTCAAGGGCATCACCGAGGGCCACGGCAAGGAAAGCGACCTGGCCCTGCTCGAAGAGCTGGCCACGATCACCAAGGACGCCTCGATGTGCGGCCTGGGGCAGACGGCCGGCAATCCCGTCCTGACGACCCTGCGCTACTTCCGCCACGAGTACGAGGCCCACATCCTCGACAAGCGCTGCCCGGCCGGCGTCTGCAAGAGCCTCATCCGCTACGTCGTCCTGGCCGAGAAGTGCACCGGCTGCCAGTCCTGCAAGAAGGCCTGCCCGAACGATTGCATCAAGGGCACGCTCAAGGACGTCCACCTCATCGATCAGGCGAACTGCATCAAGTGCGGCGCCTGCAAGGACGCCTGCAGGTTCGAGGCCATCGAAGAGCAGCGCGACGAAGCCATCCAGATCATCTGAGAGGGAACATGATCACCTTTCGCATGAACGGTTTGGAGGTCAAGGCCGAGGAGGGGTCGACCCTTCTCGACACGGCCAGGTTCTACGGGCTGGAGATCCCGACCCTCTGCCACAACGACGGCCTGACGCCCTTCGGCGGCTGCCGGCTTTGCGTCGTCGAGATCGGCGAAGGCCTGAGGAGCAAGCTCGTCTCGTCCTGCACCTATCCCGCCGAGGAGGGGCTCGTCGTCCGGACCGACTCCGCCAGGGTCTGGGCGGCCCGGCGGATGATGATCGAGCTGATGCTGGCCATGGCCCCGGGGTCCAAGGTCCTCCAGGACCTGGCCTCCCAGTTCGGCGTCACCCAGGTCCGCTTTCCCTCCCGTAACGGCGAGTGTGTGCTTTGCGGACTCTGCACCCGCATCTGCGCCGAGCAGATGGACGCCGAGGCCATCGGCTTCCAGCAGCGGGGCCACAAGCGGAAGATCTCGACGCCCTTCGACATGCGCTCGGATGTCTGCCGGCTGTGCGGGGCCTGCATGTATATCTGCCCCGCCTGCTCGCTCCGCTGCCAGGGCCCCCAGGCGGACTCGGCCCTCTGCAACGGCTGCCTGACCATGGAGCCGAGCTGCCTGGACCACTACGACGATCTGCAGTGTTGGATGTACGACGCGGGCCGCTGCGGCACCTGCGTTCAGGAAAAGAAATCTTAAGGATATCGAGGAGGTAACATCATGCCGAGTCTGACAAAACTCAACCGAAGCGCCGCCACCCTGACCAAGAACAGGACGGAGGGATCCGTCAGTCCCTTCAGCGGCATGTGCGTGACCTGCGTCGACGGCTGCGTCGGGATGTGCGAGATCGGGAAATCCGCCTACCGCGGCCACGAGGTCCTCTATCCCCAGCCGTTCGGCATCATCACCGCGGGCTGCGAGAAGGACTATCCCGTCGACCTGTCCCACTTCAGCATCATGGGGACGGCCAAGGGGGCCTGGGGTGTCCCGGCCGACAGCGACAAGGCCACCTTCGAAAAGGTCTCCGTCGAGACCAAGATCGGCCGCAACAAGGACATCAAGCTCAAGGTGCCCTTCGTCATCGCCGGCATGGGCTCGACCAACGTCGCCAAGCAGAACTGGGCGGGCCTCGGCGGAGGGGCGGCCATCTCCGGGGCCATCCTGACGATCGGCGAGAACGTCTGCGGCATGGACGACGAGACCGAGCTCAAGAACGGCCGGGTCGTCCGCTCGCCGGACATGGAGTTCCGCATCAAGTCCTACCGCGACTGGCAGGAGAAAGGCTACGGCGAGGTCGTCGTCCAGGCCAACGTCGAGGACACCCGCCTCGGCGTCCAGGAATACGCCATCGAGAAGCTGGGCATCGAGACCGTCGAGCTCAAGTGGGGCCAGGGCGCCAAGGACATCGGCGGCGAGGTCAAGATCAAGTCGGTCAAGAAGGCCCAGGCCCTCAAGAAGAAGGGCTACATCGTCCTGCCCGACCCCGAAGATCCCAAGATCATCGCGGCCTTCGAGAAGGGCAGCTTCAAGGAATTCGAGCGCCACTCCCGCCTCGGCATGGTCGAGGAGGAGTCGTTCATGGCCCGGGTCGAGGAGCTGCGCAAGGCCGGAGCCAAGAACATCTTCCTCAAGACCGGCGCCTACCGGCCGGCCGACCTGGCCCGGGCGGTCAAGTACGCCTCCAAGGCCAAGCTCGACCTGCTGACCGTCGACGGCGCCGGCGGCGGCACGGGCATGAGCCCCTGGCGGATGATGAACGAGTGGGGCATCCCGACCGTCGAGATCTGGTCGTTGACCTGGAAGTACTGCGACCAGCTGAAGAAGCAGGGCGAGTACGTGCCCGACCTGGCCTTCGCCGGCGGCATCACCTTCGAGGACCAGATCTTCAAGGCCCTGGCCCTCGGCGCGCCCTACGTCAAGCTCGTCGGCATGGCCCGCTCGCCTCTGGCGGCGGCCATGGTCGGCAAGACGATCGGCGGCCGCATCGCCGACGGCCAGATCCCCGTCTACGTCGAGAGGTTCGGCAGCTCGCGCGAGGAGATCTTCGTCACCGCCCCCGAGCTGAAGCACCACTTCGGGGACCGGTTCAACGACCTCCCGGCCGGGGCCATCGGCGTCTACACCTACTTCGAGCGCCTGAACCAGGGGCTCCGCCAGATGATGGCCGGCGAGCGCAAGTTCACGCTCGACTATATCACCCGCGACGACATCGCCGCCGTGACCAAGGAAGCCGCCGACATCAGCGGCATCCCGTTCATCACCGACGTCGACAAGGACGAGGTCCAGAAGATCCTCAAGGCCAAGTAAGGGCCCTGACAGGCAGAGTTACCTCCAGCCGGCGGAGGAGGGCGGTTGTCCCTCTCTCCGCCGGCTTTTTTTTATCCGCCCTTCCCTATATAATGAGACCGCAGCCTGGACGTCGTCCCGGCGGGAGGTCCCGATGATCGTTCTCAAGGATGTTTTGGCCCTTCTCGACGGCGAGCTCCTCACTCCGGCCACATCCCCCGAGGCGGCCTTCCGCAAGGTCTTCGCCTCCGATCTGATGAGCGACGTCCTGACCTCCGCGGAGCCGGGGGCCCTCCTGCTGACCGGCCTGGTCAACACCCACGTCGTGAACACCTGTTCGGTGGCCGACCTCGCCGGGGTCGTGTTCGTCCAGGGCAAGCGCCCGGCCGAGGAGGTCATCAGCCAGGCCCGGACGAGGAACATCCCTCTCGTGACCACGAAGATGACGATGTTCGAGGCCTGCGCGCGGATCGCCGGCCACATCCAGGACGGGGGCCATGCCCGCCGCTGAGTCCTCCTACCACCGGGCGTTCGCCGTCAGGGGCGGGGATTTCGCCAAGGCCGGCAACGCCGCCTGCGAGATCAAGGAGCTCCTCAAGGACATCGGCCTCGACACGCCGACGGTCCGCCGGGCCGCCATCGTCGCCTACGAAGCGGAAATGAACGTCATCATGTACGCCCGGGAGGCCCTGATGGACCTGACCGTCTCGCCCGACGAGGTCCACCTCGTCGTGGACGACCGCGGCCCCGGCATCCCCGACGTCGAGCTGGCCCTGACCGAAGGATATTCGACGGCGACGGCCGAGATGAGAGAGCTCGGCTTCGGCGCCGGCATGGGCCTGCCGAACATCAAGAGGAACGCCGACGTCTTCGCCATCGATTCGGAGGTGGGCCGGGGGACGCGCCTCGACATCATCATCCGGAAGAACGGACACGTGCCATCATGAACGACAAGAACTTCCACGCCATCCACATCACCAAGGACAAGTGCATCGGCTGCACCCATTGCATGTCCGCCTGCCCGACCCGGGCCATCCGGGTCGGGGACGGCAAGGCCCGCATCATCGACCAGCTCTGCATCGACTGCGCCGAGTGCCTGCGCGTCTGCCCCCACGAGGCCGTCCATTCCCACACCACCTCGTTCGCCTCGCTCGAGGCCTTCGACTACAAGGTCGCCATCCCCTCGACGGTCATCTACGGCCAGTTCGGCCCCACCGTCCTGCCCAACGAGATCCTCTCCGCGCTGCGCCGGGTCGGCTTTGACGAGGTCTACGACCTCAGCTCGATCTGCGAGCTCAACTGCGCGGCGACCGAGGAGTACCTCAACGAGCATCCGCGGCCCCGGCCGTACATCACCTCGACCTGCCCCGTCGTCGTCCGCATCATCCAGCGGCGCTATCCCTCCCTCTGCGGACAGATCCTGCCCATCGAGCCGCCGCGGGAGATCGCGGCCAAGATCCTGCGGACCATCCTGCCCAAGTCCCTGGGCATCCCGCCCGAGAGGATCGGCATCATCCACATCACCCCCTGCCCGGCCAAGATGGTCTCCATCAACAGCCCGGCGACCCTGGCCAAGTCCTATCTCGACGGCGCCATGTCCATCCGGGACATCTTCCCCCAGATCCTCAAGGCCCTGCGCAAGAGCGAGGAGGACGCCCTCATGCGCCACCTCTTCCCGGAGACGCTGTTCAGCGGCATCGGCATGGGCTGGCCGCTCGCCGGCGGCGAGACCCGCGGCCTGAAGCGCCACCGGGCCGTGGCCGTCTCGGGCATCCGGGACACCATGCGGGTCCTGGACGAGGTCGAAGGCGGGCTCCTCCAGGACATCGACCTGCTCGAATGCACGGTCTGCCCCGACGGCTGCGTGGGCGGGCCGCTCGGGGTCGAGAACCGCTTCCTGGCCAAGAGCCGCATCCTCGAGCTCGTCGCCGCGTCGGGCGAGCACGCCGTCGTCGACCAGAAGGACGTCAGCCGGCTCTATCACAGGAATTTTCTATCGTTCGACCATCCCGTCTCCCCGGCCGAGCCGCGGCCGCTCGACCCGGACCCGGCCCAGGCCATCCTCAAGGCCAGGCGCCGGGAGACGCTGTTCGCCGAGCTGCCCCGGAAGGACTGCGGGATCTGCGGGGCGCCCGATTGCCGGACCCTGGCCGACGACATCGTCAGGGGTTACGCCCGCCTCGAGGACTGCCCGTTCGTCGAGCCGAAGGGCGCGAAAGGGACCAAGGGAACGAAAGGGACGAAGAAGGAGAAGCGATGACCCTCAGCGATCTGGCGACCCGTCTCGATCTCAAGGTCTTCACGCCCGGGTCCGGCCTCGACACGCCCGTCCTCGGCGGCTACGCGAGCGACCTCCTGTCGGACGTCATCGGACGCAGCCGCAAGGGCGACCTCTGGGTGACCATGCAGGTCCACCCGAACATCGTGGCCGTGGCCGTCCTCAAGGACCTGGCCGGGATCGTCCTCGTCAACGGCCGGGAGCCGGCCCCCGAAACCCTGGAACAGGCCGCCCGCGAGAAAGTGCCTCTGCTCGGCGCCCGGGCCGGCACGTTCGAGATCGCCGGCCGGCTCTACGGGATGGGGCTCAAGGGGAGTTGATGGCCCTCCGGCGGCTCCGGGCCGACCTCCACATCCACACCTGTCTCTCTCCCTGCGGCGAGCTGTCGATGTCGCCGCGGGCCGTCGTCGACGCCGCCCGCACGGCCGGGCTCGATCTCATCGCCGTCACGGATCACAACACGATCGAGAACGCCGGGGCCGTGATCGAGGCCGCGGCCGGCACGGGCCTGGCCGTGCTTCCCGGCATCGAGATGACGACCGCCGAGGAGGTCCATCTGCTCGGCCTCTTCGAGTCCGGCGCCGACCTCGGGCCGTTCCAGGCGGAGGTCTACCGGAACCTGCCGGACCTCCCGGCGAAGATGAAGTTCGTCGACGACCAGGTCCTCGTGGACGCGGCTGACGACGTCACCGGATTCTGCCCGCGCTGCCTGTTCGGAGCCACGCTCTTCTCCGTCCAGGAGGCCGTCCGGCTCATCCACGGCCGGGGCGGGCTGGCCATCGCCTGTCACATCGACCGGGATTCGTTCAGCCTCATCTCCCAGCTCGGCTTCATCCCCCCCGGCCTGGGCCTCGAGGCCGTCGAGGTTTCGCCCCGGATGAGCGCCGCAGAGGCCAGGGCGTCCTTCGGGCCGTTCGGCCCGATGCCCGTCGTCCGGTTCTCCGACGCCCACAAGCCGGAGGAGATCGGGGCGGCGACGACGGAATTCCTCGTCGCCGGGCCCAGCCTCGCGGAGATCCGCCGGGCCCTGGCGGGCGAGGAAGGCCGGCAGGTGTTCACGCCATGATGGAGGACCTTTCGCTCCACGTGCTCGACATCGTCGAGAACGCCGTCTCGGCCGGGGCGACGCGCGTGCGCATCGCGGTCAACGAGAACGAGGCCCGGGACGTCCTGACCCTCCGCGTGACCGACAACGGCCGGGGCATGTCGGCCGGGGAACAGGCGCGGGCCCTCGATCCGTTCTTCACGACCGGACGGAAGCGGACCGGGCTCGGTCTGCCGTTGCTGGCCCATACCGCCGAGATCTGCGGCGGCCGGCTGACCATCGCGTCCGGGCCGGGCCGGGGGACGTCCGTCGCCGCCCGGTTCCCGCTCTCCCACGTCGACAGGCCCCCGCTGACCAAGATGGTCGAAACGCTCATGACCCTGTTCTTCGGTCATCCCGAGACCGATTTCCATTATCGCCATACCCGTAACAGCCTTGTATTCATCTGTTTACGGAACGGCCGGGAAGGCGGCGGGACGGCGCCGCTCGAGATCATCGCGCTCCGGGAGAGGCTGCGGAAGGGCTTGGGCCGGATCGGCGCGTCCTGACGCCCTTCAGGGCCGGCGGCCGCCGAGCTTCTTCTCCAGACTGTCGAGCTCGGCCCGGGCCTTGGCCACGTTGCCCTCGGTCTCGCCGGACGAGTTCCGCAGGTACATCCTCAACGCTTCGGCCGCTTCCCGGAGGTCTCCCCGCTTCTCGTAGGCCACGGCCAGGTTGAAGAAACCGACGGGCGTCGGCCGGATGGCCAGGGCCTGGCGCAGCCGCTCGATGGCCCTGTCGTATTGGCCGAGGTAGGAGTAGGCGATGCCTGCGAACTGGTAGAAGGCCTGCTCTTCGGGGAAATCGGCGATCAGCTGCTCGTAGACGACGATCGCCTCCTGCAGCGAGCCGGTGGAAGCCAGGTTCCCGGCGTAGCTCATCCGCAGATGGCGGCTCTCCGGCTCGACAGCCAGGGCCCTCTCGTAGGAGGTCCGGGCCTCGGCCTTGCGGCCGGTCGCCTCGAGGATCCCGGCGGCGACGGTCAGGGCGTCGACGCTCCGGGGATCCAGGGCCAGGACCTTGTCCATGGTCTCCAGCGCTTCGCGGGGCCGGCCGCTGACGAGATAGGTGTGGCCGAGGCGGACGAGAAGGGTCTCCGAATCGGGCAGCCGGCCGAGGCCCCGGGTGAGCGTGGCCAGGGCCCGGTCAAAGGCGTTCTGTCGCGCCTGGACGATGGCCAGGTTGACGTAGCTTTCGGGCGAATCGGGGATCTCGGCGACGATCTCGCCGTAGACCCTTTCGGCGTCGGCGAATTTCCCCTCGGATTCGAAGACCTGGGCCTGCTGGACGAGCTTGAGCAGTCCGATCTTGTCCTTGGGGTCGGGCGCCTCGGTGCCCGGTTTAGCCGGGGCGAAATTCACGTAGCCCAGGGACCGGAGCCGTTCGCGGTCGTCCGTCCGGGCCGCGGCCGGACCGCCGGATGGGCCGGGAGGCGCGCTCAGGCGGAGGAGCTCCTGTTCGAGCCTCTCGCGGAGCTCGGCCGCCTTGGCCGGCGACGAGCCCGACAGGTCCGTCCGCTCGCCCGGATCGTTGGCCAGGTCATAGAGCTCGGGCCGCGGCGAATGGATGAACTTCCAGGGACCGGAGACGACCCCGACGAGCTCCGACCAGCCGAAGTTCTCCCGGGGGTAGAAGGTCTCGACCAGGGCGTCGAGGTCCGACCGGGTCTTTCCGGTCATCCGGGAGATCAGGCTCTGGCCCTCCATGGACGCGGCCTCGGCCTTGAGGCCGATCGCCTCCAGGATGGTCGGAGCCACGTCAACGAGCCGGACCGCGTCCCCCACGACGCGGGGTTTGGGAAAAGCGGAGGCGTCGTTGAAGATCAGCGGCACCCGGAGGGTCTCTTCATAAAGGAAGATGCCGTGACCGGTCTCGACCTTGTCCCCGAAGCCTTCGCCGTGGTCGCCGGCGACGACGACCAGGGTCTTCTCGAGCAGTCCCTTGGCCTTGAGGGCGTCCAGGACCTCTCCGACATAGCTGGTCCATGTAAGCGATCTCGCCGTCGTACGGACGGCCGGGCGCCGCTTCGCGGTAGGGCGGGGGCGGGTCGTAGGGCAGATGCGGATCGTAATAGTGGACCCAGGCGAAGAACCGGCCCCCGGCGCTCTTGTCCAGCCAGCGGGAGAACCGGGCGAAGGTCTCCTCGGCCCGGCGCTCGGCGTTGGCGCCCTTGAGCGGCGCCTGCGGCTGGAAGGTGTCGTCGTAGACGTCGAAGCCCCGGCCCAGGCCGAACCGGGAATCGACCGAAAAGGACGAGACGAAGGCCGCCGTGGCGAAGCCGCGGCTCTTTCAGGGTCTCCGCCAGCGTCTGCCACTTCGGGGCGAGATCGTGGCCGTTATTGCGCACCCCGTGCGTTGCCGGGTAAAGACCGGTCATGATCGTGGCATGGGAGGGCAGCGTCAGGGGGGCCGGGCAATAGACGCGGGCGAATCGGACCCCGTCGCGGGCCAGGCCGTCGAGCCGGGGGGTCCGGGCCTGGCCGTATCCGTAGCAGCCGAGATGGTCGGCCCGGGTCGTGTCCAGCGTGATGAGGAGGACGTTGTGGCCGGCGGCGGAGCGGGCCCCTAAGGCGACGCGTCCCCGGCCGATCAGGAAGACGGCCGCCCCGAGGGCCAACGCCAGACCGAGTCCGGCCAGGACCGGGACCGCCCGGGACTTCCGCCGGGGCGTCCCGCCCCGTTCGAGCCGGGGGCCGGCGCCCTTGACGCCGGCGGGGGAACCGCTTTTGTTGGCCATGGAGATTCCAGATTAAGGGATTTCCCGAAATAGTCAAGAAAAAGGCCCGCCCCCCTCGCGGAGGGCGGGCCCGGTGCGGTCGGACGTTGCCGCCGCGGCCTGATCAGAACGAGAACCGAAAGCCCAGACGGGCCGACCACCGGCCGAATTGGGTGGCCCACTGGTTGTACGCGGGATGGACCGTATCGTCCGCCGCCGTGTACTCGGGATAGTGCGTGGCGAACTCCCCGCTGAGGATCTCGTCGTCGTAGCCGGAGAATCCGTCCAGGTTGTAATCGCCGACCCGGCTCTGGACCGTCTTGGTGTTGGTGACGTTGTTGAGCTGGAGGTTGATGGAGCCCCGGTACTTGCCGAACTTCATCGTGTAGTCCAGGTAGATATCGGCCCAGAAGGTGAACGGCAGCCGGCCCAGGTCGGCCCGGCCGTTGGGATAGAAGTACTTGCCGTCGTAGTAGATCTTGGTGGTGACGGGCAGGCCGCCCCGGCCGTAGGCCACGAGGCCCACCGTCAGGCCGAAGGGGAAGGCGTAGGAGCCGTAGGACTTGAAGTAGTGGGTCCGGTCCTGCGGCAGCGGGCCGTCGAGGACGTTCCCAAGGGCGTCGTAGCCCATGAACCAGCGGTCGAAATCCTGCTCGACGTTCGGCCCGAGACGGCCGTCTTCGTCGGAGCTGGCCAGACCCGACCACGTCCCGGTGACCCGGCTCCAGGTGTAGTTGATGCCGCCCTGCCAGTTGTTGCTGAAGCGCTTTTCCAGGGACAGGTTGACGCCGTAGTAGTCGCGCGTCGCCTTGGGGCAGGGCCAGTAGTCGTCGGAGAACAGGCCGCCCTCGGAGATCGGGCGGGAGACGCCGTAGCCGGGATTAGTGACGTAGAACTGCTGCTCGAGCGTATCGTCGACCATGACGTAGACGCCGACGTCCTCGATCGTCCGCAGGAGGTGCTTGTTGACCAGGCGGACGGACAGGGACAGGCTCTCGGCGAGCTTCTTCTCGACGCCAAAGGAGATCTCCTGCTGCGCCGTCGGCTTCAGGTCGGGATCGACCCGGTCGAACGAAGGCGGCAGGAAGTCGACGGTGCCGGCGTAGACGCCGCCGGCGCCCTGGCTGGCCGCATCGTCGAGGGCGCCGCTGGCCGCGATCAGCCGCCAGTCCGGGGTCGTCATGGAGTAGTAATCCTGCTTGCGCTTCCAGCCGCCGAAGGTCAGCTCGGCGATGTAGAGCTTCATGACGTCGTAGTAGATGCCGAAGCTGCCGAAGATCTTGAGGCTGGAGTCGCCGAAGACGTCGTAGACGGCGCCGAGGCGCGGGGCCAGCATCTGGCCGAAGTCGAACTTGATCGGTTTGGGATCGTAGCCCGGGTAGGTCGAGTCGGTGGTCATGGCCGGGATGTACTGGCTTTCGGCCCGGAGCCCGGCGTTGATGGTCAGCTTGCCGTTGATCGTCCAGGAATCCTGGAGGTAGGCGGACCAGTTGTTGGCCTTGATGTTCCAGACGCCGCCGTAGGGCGAAGTGAACGAGCCCCGGACGTAGTAGTAGCCGTACTGGCCGTAAAACTCGCTGCCCACGGGAGCGCCGACGCCGACCGGGAAGCCCAGGCCCGTATAGGTCCGGTTCCAGTAGAGCCAGGTCCGAGGGTGGGTCGAGGCGTCGTAGACGTCCTCCTTGAGCAGGGCATAGCCGATGCCGGCCTTGAAGGAATGTTCGCCGCTCGCGCTCAGGAAGTAGGTGGCGTCCAGGTTGTTGCTGATCTTGTCCTGCTTGTACTTCCTGGTCTCGAAATAGTTCCAGGTCGTGGCGTAGCCCGAGGGATGGATGAGATCCGGATTGTCAAGATAGAACGGATCGCCGGCGAAGATGGTATTGGAGTAGGCGAAGTAATAGGTCGAGCCGTCCGGGGGCAGGAGCTGCTGGTTGGTCGTGTTCTGCATGTGCCAGCCGCCCCGGTAGCTCAGGAGGAAGTTGTTGCCCTTGGACCAGTCCGCGGTCAGCGCTCCGGTCCAGTTGGGATAATCAAATCCCTCATCGCCCCATTCGTAGGTCGAGTCGTCGATGCCGGTGATGTCGGGGATGGCCCCGCGGTACTTGGTGAAGTTGTTGATGAAGCTGGCCGAAAGGCGGAGCCCCGTGGCCGGAGCGGCGGTCAGCTTGAAGGACCCGTTGTAGCCGTAATCCTTGTTGGTGAAGGTGGAGTACGGACCCTCCCCCACGTTGAAGTCCCGGAGCGCGTCCGTCGCGTTGTAAGCCGGGTTGACCGAGCCGAAGAACCACAGCTTGTCCTTGATGATATAGCCGCCGAGGCTGACGACGCCCTCGAACCGGTTGTACTTGTCCCGGTCGTTCCCGTTGTTGAAGTAGAGGGTGTCGTTGTTGACGTACTCGTAGACGTATTCGTCGAGCGGGTTCGCCCGGAGGTAATCCCGGGCGTAGCCGTACATCAGCTTCGAGTGGTTCTCGTAGTAGAGCATGATGTCGCCGTGGAGCTCGTTGCTCCCGGACCGGGAGATGACGTTGACGACGCCGCCCATCGAGCCGCCGAATTCGGCGTTGTAGCCCGAGGCGGTGACCTTGACCTCGTCCAGGAGCTCGAGGACGACGTTCTGGCCCTCGATGCCCAGAGTGGAAGTTGGTCATGTCCGCCCCGTCGACGAAGAACACGTTCTCGGCGCCGGAGGCCCCGTCGACCGAGATGCCGCCGGTGATGCTTTCGTTCTGGACCCCGGGGATGGTGCTGATGAGCGAATCGAACGTCCGGCCGCGCGGCAGGGACAGGTAGGTCTCCTTGGTCATGACCTGGCCCTTGACCGTGCTCTTGACGTCGATGAGCGGGCTCTGGCCGACGACGGTGACCTGTTCCTCGAGCGTGGCTTCTTCCAGGGTGACGTTCAGGGCCAGCGTCTGGGACAGCTCGAGCAGGATGCCCTTGCGGATCAGGGTCTTAAAGCCCGAGATGGTGAAGGTGATCTCATAGGTGCCGGACGGCAGGGCCATGAGTCGATAGACGCCGGCGGCGTCGGTCGTGGCGACGGCCTTGCCGATCAGCTTGGGACTCGCGGCCGCGACGCTGACCCCGGGGAGCGGGTTCCCCTGGTTGTCGACGACCTTGCCGTTGATGCGGCCTTCGGGCGTGAGCTGGGCGAAGGCCAGGCCCCCGATCGTCAGGAAACCGATGAGAAGAGATACGAACAGCCTTTTTCTCATTCGCTTTTATTCCTCCTCGAAGTGCTTCTGTCGTTCTGTGCCCGCGGCGGATCCCCGGGGATTCACCGCACCTCCAAGCAAGTCCGTTGTTGGGATACTGTCTTCATCGTCCTCCTCTGCGAATGCTGGGTCGGCGGGGTGCCCGGACAAGGGCTGCGCCGGACCTGGTGACGAGCGGGATGATCTCCTCTCGATGGGTCTAAGGGTAAGACCTTCGGAGAGGATTTGTCAAGACTCTCGACAGACGTGTCAACGCAACGGGAAAGTGTCCGGTCCTCCTTCATTCGAGATCCTGGTCCTTCGGGTTGACGTTGATCGGGTTGTACCGCGGATTGACGGCGGAGGAAACCACGACGAAGGTTTCGGCCCGCTCGATCATCTGGACTTTCGAGAGCTTGGCGATGAAGAACTCTCGGTACTCGTCGATGTCCCGGACGTTAACCTTGATGAGGTAGTCGATCCGGCCGGTGAGGAAATAGATCTCCTCGATCTCCTCGAGCTGCTTGAGGTGCTCCTCGATGCGCTGGTAGGCCTCCTGGCGATGAAGGTGCTTGATCTGCAGGGCGATAAAACAGGTCAGGCCCCGGCCGAGCTTCTTCTTGTCGAGGATCGCCTTCTGTCCCTGGATGATGCCGTTCGTCCGGAGCTTCCGGACCCGTTCGAGAGTCGCCGGCGGAGAGAGCTTGATCTTCTGAGCCAGGGTGGAGTTAGAGATCTTGCCGTCTTCATACAGAAATTTCAGAATCCCCTTATCATATTCGTCATATTTCATATTATTAGGAATATTATGTGGCCCTAAACCTCAATGTCAAGCAAAAGAGTAATATTTCAGCTGACATCTTTAATATTGTTAGGAAAGCATTCTGCCCCTGAGGATCGGGCCCGCCAAATCTGATGCGCCCAGGCCCCGGATCGCCGGAGCCTCGTTCGGTCCGTAACTGGACGGGCAGGGACGGCGAAGCCGGGAGCATTCACGATTCGAGGGCCCCCGTACGGCCGACCCGGAGGAGGAAGCGGATGGGTGGATAGGTCAGGTCAGCTGATCTCGCCGGTGAGGTAGGCCCGGGTCCGCGGGTCCTTCGGATCGGCAAAGACTTCGGCCGCGGGCCCGTGCTCGACGAGCTCGCCGAGGTAGAGAAAGGCCAGGTAGTCCGCGACCCGGCGGGCCTGGCGGAGGATGTGGGTGACGAGGACGACGGTGTAATCCCGCTTGAGCTCGAGCAGACGGCGCTCGACGTTCTGGCTCGACTGGGGGTCGAGGGCGGAGGTCGGCTCGTCGCCGAGGATGATCTCAGGCTCGACGGCCAGGCCTCGGGCCAGGCAGAGCCGCTGCTGCTGTCCGACCGAGAGCATGGACGCCGGATCGCGCAGCCGGTCCTTGACTTCGTCCCACAGGCCGGACACGCGCAGGTAGTGCTCGACCCGCCCGTCGAGCTCGGCCTTCGACCGGAGGCCGTGGATGCGCGGGCCGTAGGCGACGTTCTCGTAGATCGACATCGGCAGGACCTGGGGCTTCTGCGAGAGCAGGCCCATCTTCCTGCGGACGCGGGTGACCTCGGTCCGGGGGTCGTAGATGTTCTCGCCGTCGAGCACGACCTGGCCCTGGACGCGGGCCCCCTCGGCCGTGTCCAGCATCCGGTTGAGCGACTTGAGCAGCGTCGTCTTGCCGCATCCCGACGGCCCGATGATGACCGTGATCTTCCGGGCCGGGATGTCCAGGTTGACGTCCTTGAGGACCTGGAGATCGCCATAGTGGACGCTCAGGTTCCGGATGCTGATCGGCGTCTCGCCGTTCACGGGCGCGTTCTTTCATCATTTGACGACATGGCGGGTCACCTTTCGGCTCATCGCCCGGCCGGCCAGGCTAATGAAGAGGATGATCAGGGTCAGGACCGCGGCCGAAGCGTAGGCCCTCTGCTGGACCTCGGGGAACGGGGTCCCGAGCTGGAAGAAGATGGCCAGGGGCAGGGTCGCGGCGGGATCGGCCAGCGAGCCGGGGATCCGGTCTGTGAAACCGGCCGTGAACAGGACCGAGGCGGCGTCCCCGATGCCCCGGCCGAAGGCCAGGAGCACGCCGGTGAGGATGCCCGGGGCCGATTGCCGGACCAGGACCTTCAGCGCGGTCTCGAAGCGGGTCGCCCCGAGCGAGGCCGAAGCGTCCGTGAGCTCGCGGGGCACGAGGCGCATGACTTCGTCGATGGCCCGGGTCATGATCGGGAGCTCGAGCAGCGCCACCGTCAGGATGCCGGCCAGGAGCGAGGCCCGCAGGCCCAGGGCCAGCATGACCACGAAGCCGAAGGCGCCGTAGACGATGGAGGGCACGCCCCAAAGCACGTCGAGGAAGAAGCGGGTCCAGACCGCCGTCTTCGAGGCCCGGCCCTTGTAGACGTTGAGGTAGAGCGCCAGCGGCAGGCTCAGGAGGAACGCGAGGGCGGTCGCCCCGAGGGCGAGATCGAGCGACCCGACGATGGCGTTCAGGATGCCGCCTTCCTTGCCCAGGTAGAAGCCCCCCCGGGGCGTTTGCGTCAGCATGGACAGGCTCAGGGCCGGCACCGATTTCCAGAGAATGGTCCCCAGGATGAGGAGGAGCGACAGGAGCACGATCGCGGCCGAGACGGCGGCCAGGGTGCGGAAAAAGAGCTCGGTCCGCTTGCGCCGGCCGAGCCGCGCGTCGGCCCGGCCGTTCACCGGACCCTCCGTTCGACCCGGACCAGGATGCGCCGGGCCAGGACGTTGAAGAACAGGACGATCAGCATGAGGACGAGGGCGGCCGACATGAGGGCCGCGTCGTAGCGCGGCACCGACATCATCTCGCCGTAATTGTTGGCAATGAGGGCCGGCAGAGGGTAGCCGGGATCGAAGAGCGACCGGGGCACGGCCGGGACGTTGCCGACGACCATGAGCACGGCCATGGTCTCGCCGAAGGCCCGCGAAAAGCCGAGGACGGAAGCGGCCAGGATACCCTGGGCGCCCTTGCGCAGGACGACGTGACGCGTCGTCTCCCATTTCGTCGCCCCGAGGGACAGGGAGGCCTCGCGGAGCGAACGGGGCACGGTCGAAAAGACCTCGAGCGTGACATGAATGATCGTCGGAAAGGTCATGATGGCCAGGACGATGCCGCCGGCCAGGATGCTGTAGCCGGAGGAGGTGACGCCGGCGAGCGGGGCGAGGACGTTGCCGACAAAAGGCACGACCAGGATGACGCCCCAGACGCCGTAGACGACGGACGGCAGACCGGCCAGGAGGTCGATGACGGGCTTGGCGGCCTCGCGGACCCAGCGCGGGGCGTACTCGGAGAGGTAGACGGCCGCGAGGATCGAGACCGGCACGGCCAGGACCAGGGCGGTCACGGTCACCCAGACCGTCCCGGCGATGAACGGCAGGAGGCCGAACTCTCCGTTGAGGGGGTGCCAGGCCGAGGAAAAGAGGAGCCGCGACAAGGGCGCGACGCCCAGGATGGCCTTCGACTTCAGGAACAGGCCGACGACGATGAGCAGGACGAGGAGGCCCGGCAGGGCGGTGACGAGGCCCATGCCCCGGCGGGCCAGGGTGTCCTTGAGAAGCCTCATTTCCTCTCCGCGGTCCCGCGCACGGCGGCCAGGCCCGAGGCGATGCGGTCCGGACTGACGGCGATGTAGCCCATCTCGGCGACGTGTTTCTGGCCCTCGGTCAGCACCCAGGTGAGGAACTCCGCGAGGAGCGGCCAACCCGGTTGCCGCTGGCCTGCGGGCCGGGCCTTGATGACGAAGTAGAGGTCGCGGGCCGGCGGCGAGGGATAGACGTGCGCGGCAATGGCCCGGACGAGGTCGTCGCGGGTGGCATAGACGCTCTCGGCCGGATCGATGCGGCCGTTCCCGTCGAGATCGATCGGACAGATCCCGAGGCCGGCCACGGGCCTCAGGGTCTTGGCATCGTAGGCGAAGTTGACGTTGTTGAAGCCGATGGCCAGCGGGTCGCGGCGGACGGCCTCGGCCAGGCCCGGGTCGCCGTAGACGCCGACGCCGGCCAGGTCCTCCTGGTGTCCGCCGAGGTAGGCGGCCCAGGTCTCCGCGGCGCCGCAGGCGTCGGAGCGGGTGAAGACATGGACCGGGGTCCGGCCGCCCCCGCCATCCGCGGCGGCCGGGTCGGCCGCGCCAACCGGGTTGAGGAGCGCCGCCCAGGACTTCGTCAGGCCCCCCATCCAGAGCGCCGCGAGATCCTCTTTCTTGAGGCCGTGACGAAGGATGTCGGCCAGGAGGGGGTTCTTGGCGCTGACCGTGGCCACGACCGCGTCCTTGGCCACAGCCAGGGCGACGGCCCCCTTCTCCACTTCGGCGGGATGGATCTCGCGAGAGACCATGCCGATGTCGACGACGCCGGCCAACGCGTCGGCGATGCCCTTGCCCGCCCCCCGGCCTGGACGTCGACGACCGTGCCCGGATGGCTCTTCTGGAACTCCTCCTGCCAGCGGACGGCCAGCGGATAGAGGGCCCAGGCCCCGGAGAGGGAGAGGCTGCCTCGCGCCGGCGCGCCGGGGGTCTCGGCGGCCTTGCGGGAAACCGCCTGCCGCCTGAGCTGGAGAACGACGACCCCCGCGGCGAGAAGAAGGACGAGGACGGCGATCGTCTTTTTCATGGCTTTTCCCCTTTGGCGCGGGCCGCGGCGTCGCTCTTGTCGACGAGGTCGGCGAAGGTCGTCTTCTCGAGGATCTCGGCCACTGCGTCCCGAACGTCCTTCCACAGCCAGCGCAGGCCGCACGTGCCTTCCATCGGGCAGGGCTCGTGGGCCATGACGCTGACGCAATCGATGGGAGCCAGGGGGCCGTCCATGACCCGGATGACCTCGGCGACGTTGATCTCGCCGGGCGGCTTGGCCAGGAGGTAACCACCCTTCTGGCCCTTGCGGCTCTTGAGGTAGCCGGCCCGTTTCAGTAGGAGAAGGATCTGCTGGAGGAAATGCGGGGGGATCTCCTGGGCCTGGGAGATCTCCCGGCTGTGGATGGGCCCATCCTGATAGCGCCGGGAAAGCTCCAGCATGGCCCGGCTGGCGTATTCACCCTTGGTCGAGAGTCTCATCTCGCCTCCGGCTTAATTGACTAAGTCAATAGACTAAGTCATTTAACATCCTCCAGCCCTGCGTGTCAAGTAGTTCTTGTTTTTCTCCCAGTCGATGCCGGATCTCTTATCGGAGCTCGCCTTCTACCAGAAACCGCCCGTTCCGCGAGCCGAGGGAGGATGACGCGAGGCATGGGGGCCTACCCGGAGCGACGCAAGGAGCGGAGGACCAGGCGCGCTGCGGAGCGACTCGGAGCAGTGCGACTGGGAAATATCCGAAAAAGCACTCTTTTGAAGATATTTCGCACGGATGGGGGAAACGCCGAGAAGAGGAATCCCCCTCGGCGAGCTCCATCTTTCGGTTTCTATCTCTTGAACGTCGAGCGGCCGGAGAAAACGGCCTTCGACCCCAGCTCCTCTTCGATGCGCATGAGCTGGTTGTACTTCTCCACGCGCTCGCCGCGGCAGGGGGCCCCGGTCTTGATCTGGCCCGTGCCCATGGCCACGCTCATGTCGGCGATGAAGGAATCGACCGTCTCCCCGCTCCTGTGGGAGATCATGGCCGTCCAGCCCGCCTGGCGGGCCATGTCGATGGCCGCGACCGTCTCGGTCAGAGTTCCGATCTGGTTGAGCTTGATGAGGACGGAGTTGGCCGACTTCTCTTCGATGCCGCGGGCCAAGCGCTTGACGTTGGTCACGAAGAGGTCGTCGCCGACGAGCTGGATGCGGCCGCCCAACGTCTTGTTGAGCAGGGCCCAGCCCTCCCAGTCGTCCTCGGCCAGACCGTCTTCGATGGAGAGGATCGGGTAGCGTCCAGCCCAGTCCTCGTACATGCGGACCATGTCGGCCGCGCCGACCTTTTTTCCCTCGGTCCGGAGGTTGTAGACGCCGTCCTCAAAGATGCTGCTGGCGGCGCAGTCGAGGACGATGGCGATATCGCTGCCGGGCGTGTAGCCGGCCTTGTCGATGGCCTTGAGGATGTTCTCGATCGCGTCGGCGTTCTTCTTGAAAGCGGGGGCGAAGCCGCCCTCGTCGCCGACGCCCGTCGAATAGCCGCCGGCCTTGAGGACGCCCTTGAGGGCGTGGTAGGTTTCGGCGCCCCAGCGCAGGGCTTCACGGAAGTTCGGGGCCCCGACCGGGGCGATCATGAACTCCTGGAGGTCGGTGCTCTGCCAGTTGGCGTGGACGCCGCCGTTGAGGATATTGAACATCGGCACGGGGAGGAGCGAGGCCGTCGCGCCGCCAAGATAGCGGTAGAGCGGCATCCGGGACGAGGCGGCCGCGGCCCGGGCCACGGCCATGCTGACGCCGAGGATGGCGTTGGCCCCGAGCTTGCTCTTGTATTCGGTCCCGTCGAGGGCCAGCATGGCTCCGTCGACGGCGGCCTGGTCGAGCGCGTCGAGGTCCCGGACAGCCGCGGCGATGTCGCCGTTGACGTGGGCGACGGCCTTCAGGACCCCCTTGCCCTGGAAGCGGGCCTTGTCGTCGTCGCGGAGCTCGAGGGCCTCGTAGATGCCGGTCGAGGCGCCGGACGGGACGGCCGCGCGGCCGAAGGAACCGTCGGCGAGCGTGACCTCGACCTCGACGGTAGGATTGCCGCGGGAATCGAGGATCTCGCGGGCATGGACGGTCCTGATGAGAGCGGACATGGGTGGCCTCCTGATCGTTTCGACGAGCTATTCTAACAGATGGGGCCGGCGATTGACAACCGGCACGGCCGATGTTAAAAGAGGATGGCAAGATACCGCCATGGAGATCCTCCAGGTCCTGCTCAAGCTCATCCTGGCCATCGCCCTCGGCGGCCTCATCGGCCTCGAGCGGGAGGCCAGCCAGAAACCGGCCGGCTTCCGGACCAACATCCTCGTCTGCATCGCCGCGACCATGATGATGAGCCTGGCGACGCTCCTCGTCGAGGACAAGGGCGGCAATCCCGACACGCTCGTCCGCATGGCCGCGGGGGTCATCACCGGTATCGGCTTTCTCGGCGCCGGGACGATCTTCCAGTCCCGCGGCATGATCGCCGGGCTGACGACCGCCTCGACCCTGTGGGTCGTGGCCGGCCTGGGCCTGGTCATCGGCGCGGGCTATTACGTCCCCGCCCTCATCTTCACCGCCCTGATCATCACGACCCTGCTCGCCTTCGGCCGGATCGAGAACGCCTACCTCCACAAGTCCCAATTCCACTACCACCTCAAGGTCAAGGCCCGCCCCTACATCCTCTCGAGCCTCCGCAAGCTCGCCCTCCACCACGGCGTCCGGCTGGAGCGGCTGACCATGAAGCAGGAGGGCTCCTCTTACCTCCTGGCCTTCTCCTTCTCCGCGTCCGAGGACAAGGAACAGGAGTTCAACCAGGGTCTCCTCGAGCTGGCCGATATCGAAGAGCTGAAGATTGACTGAGCGGCGCCTCCTCTTGGCGACCGGAAATACCGGCAAGGTCCGCGAGATCCGGCAGGCCCTCAAAGGCCTGGCCCCCGGCGGCGGGCGCCTCGGGGTCGTCGGCCTCCCGGACGTCCTGCCCGGCCTCGCGCACGCCGAGCGCGGCCGGACCTTCGAAGAGAACGCCCGGTCCAAAAGCCTGTTCTACAGTCGGCGCTGGCCGGGCCTGACCCTGGCCGAAGACTCCGGCCTCGAGATCGACGCGCTGGGCGGGGCGCCCGGCGTCCGCTCGGCCCGCTTCTCCGCCCCGCGGGCCTCCGACGAGAAGAACAACCGCAAGGTCCTGCGCCGCCTCGAGCACATTCCCGCCGCCGCGAGGAAGGCCCGCTTCGTCTGCGTCATGGTCCTCGCCGAGAGAGGCCGGATCGTCGCGGAGTTCCGCGGCGAGGTCAGGGGCCGGATCGAACGCGCCCCGCGCGGCGCCTCGGGTTTCGGCTACGACCCCCTTTTCTACTACCCGCCCCTGCGCAAGACCTTCGCCGAGCTCGCGCCGGCCCTCAAGAACCGGGTCAGCCACCGGGGCCGGGCCGTGGCCAAGCTGCGCCGCTTCCTCGAAGCGAAAAAAAAGGCCCCGTCCGGAAGCCGTCCGGACAGGGCCTCCGCCCTCATTTCGGCGCGGTCTCGGCGCCCACGGTGATCAGGTCCTTGATCTCGCCGAAGATCTTCTCGCCGATCCCCTGGACCTTCATGATCTCCTCGACCTTCTTGAAGTTGCCGTTCTTGGTCCGGAAATCGACGATCCTCTGCGCGACCGTGGGACCGATCCGCGGCAGCGCCTCCAGCTCCGAGGCCGGAGCCGTGTTGATGTTGACCTTCGCCTTCGGCCCCGTCTGCTGGGCGTAGGCCGGGGCGAGCGCCAGCGCGACGATCGCCGCGGCCAGCCCGAGCGCCAGAATCTTGTGTCCGACTGTGGTCATGGGTGCGACCTCCTTTCGCCCGCTTCTTATGCGGCACCCGTGCCATCCCCAAGGACCTCGTATCTTATTATTTTTGCGCCGTTTACGGAGAAGCCCGGGGCGTCCGCGTCAAGTCCCGTGGACGAACTGAGGCAGAGCGGTCAACCAAGGTTGGCGGCCGATGAGGCCGAGAGAACACGACGTGGGCGGCATGGGGCTGACGCACAGCGGAGTCTTTGGAGCGGAGCTCCGGAATATTGGAGAAGAGCCCTTTCTTTAAGGTTCTTCTCTCATCTCCCGGACTCCCGCTTGAGGCAGCGAGGGATATCGCCTCGCCCCTCTCGGGACAGGGTGAGCCAGCAGACCTAGCAGATCCCCGTGGTGGAGGGGGGACCGGCAGGGAGCGGAGTCTGCGTAGCGACCATCAGAAGCCTGGCGGAGCGACTCGGAGCCAGGCTTCTGGGAGAAATCTTAAGAGAACACTTCTCTTCCGATATTTCGCCGGGGCCGGGGAGCTAGAGGCGATGCCCGAGCACAGCCGGAGAGAGGGACTTCCCGGAATCGGGAGAAGAACCTTTTTTAGGAGGATGGGCCCTAGGAGCGGGGGTGGCTTTTCCGGTAAACGGTGAGCAGCTGCTGGAGGTCGACGTGGGTGTACTTCTGGGTCGTGGCCAGGCTGGCGTGGCCCAGCAGCTCCTGGATGACGCGCAGATCGGCGCCGCGGCCGAGGAGGTGGGAGGCGAAGGAGTGGCGGAGCGAGTGGGGACTGATCCTGCGGGCCACGGCGGTGCGGCGGATGCATTTATGGACCATCCGCTGGACGGACCGGGTCGTCAGCCGACCGCCCCGGTAGTTGAGGAAAAAAGCCTCGCCGGCGTCCCCGCCCGCGGCCAGCCCGGGCCGGGCCCGCCGGTAGTCCTCGAGGGCCTCGCGGGCCTTGCGGCCGAACGGGACGATGCGCTCCTTCTTGCCCTTGCCCCGGACGCGGACGAGACGCTCGCCGAAGTGGATGTCGGCGGTATCGATGCCGACGAGCTCGCTGACGCGGATCCCGGTCGCGTAGAAGAGCTCCAGGATGGCCTTGTCGCGAAGGTCGATCGGCCGGGTCGAGCGAGGCAGGTCGAGGAGGGCGGCCGTCTCGTCCTCCGAGAGGAAGGACGGGACCTTCTGCTCCTGCCGCGGCCGGGACAGGATCCTGGCCGGATTCTCGGCGATCCGCTTCTTCCGGAGGGCGAAGTCGTAGAACGAGCGCAGAGAGGCGAGCTTGCGGCCGATGGTCGACTTCCTCCGCTTCTTCTCGTGGAGCTCGGCCAGGAATCCGCGCAAGACGACGTTACCGGCCTTGTCCCAGCGGACTTCGCGCTCTTTCAGGTAGGCCGCGACCTGCAGGAGGTCGCGCTCGTAGCCGGCCAGGGTGTGGGGGGAGGCGTTCTTCTCGTGTCTGAGGAAGGCCAGGAACTCAGCGATTTCCCTGTTCATCGGTGCCGCCCGGCCCGGCCTCGCCGGGCCCGCCCTCTCCCGGAGCTCCGGACGGTCCGGGCGCTCCGTCCGCCGCGGCCGTCTCCCAGATCTTCTCCCGAGGCGCCGCTTCCTTGAACGCGCACTTCTCGTTCTTGCAGTAGATGTAGGGCTCGCCCTTGATCAGGTTCTTCCGGTACAGGATCTTCGCCCCGCACTGCGGGCAGGGCCGTTCGATCAGGTCGTCCCACGAGGCGAAGTGGCACTTCGGGTAGCGGCTGCAGCCGAAGAAGTACTTGCCTCGGCGCGTTTTCCGCTTCAGGATGTTGCCGCCGCAGCCGGTCGGGCAGACGATGCCCGTTTCGATCGGCTTGTCCTTCTTGATGTACTTGCACTTGGGATAGTCGGAGCAGGCGATGAAGGGGCCGAAGCGGCCGAACTTCTGTTCGAGCGGGGAGCCGCATTCGGGACACTTCTCGTCGAGGGGCTTCGATTCTTTCTTGTCCAGACTGTCCCGGAACTTGCAGGTCGGATATGTGGAACAGGCCTTGAACTGGCCGAAGCGGCCGCTCTTGACGACCAGGGCCGCGCCGCACTTCGGGCACTTCTCATCGAGAGGGATGCCCGTCTCCTTGACGCCGACAGATTCGCCGGCCGCCTTGAGATAGGTCTCGAGCAGGGTGTAGATCTCCCTGAGGACGTCGACCCCTTTCCGGGCGCCTTCGGCGATCTCGTCCAGCTCTTCCTCCATGTGGGCCGTGAACTTGTATTCCATGAGCTTGACGAAATGCTTGATGAGAAACTCGGTGACGTACTTCCCGAGTTCGGTGGGCTTGAATTTCCCCTCCTCCTTGACGACATAGGTCCTGCTCTGGATGCTGGCGATGGTCGGCGCATACGTGCTGGGACGGCCGATGCCGCGCGCCTCGAGCTCCTTGACCAGCGTCCCTTCCGTGTAGCGGGCCGGACCCTCGGTGAATTTCTGCTTGGTCTCGAGGCCCAGGAGCTTGAGCGTCTCGCCGGCCGCGGCCTTGGGCAGGGTCTCCTTGTCGCTTGCTCCGTTCGGCCAGACGGCCAGGAAGCCGTCGAACTTGACCACTTCGCCCTTGGCCTGGAAGAGGTAGCGGCCGGAGGAGATGTCGAAGGCCGTTTCCTCGATCCTGGCCGCGGCCATCTGCGAGGCGATGAATTTCCTCCAGATGAGCTTGTAGAGATCGTACTCCTCTTTCTTGAGGAAGGGCTTGACCTTATCCGGGGTCAGCTCGATGTGGGCGGGCCGGACGGCCTCGTGGGCGTCCTGGGTCTTTTTCTTGCTCTTGTACTCGGTTGGCTTGGCCGGGACGTGGCCCGGCGAGAAGCTCTGGCCGATATAGGCCCGGGCCGCGGCCTGGGCCGCCTCGGAGACGCGGACGGAGTCCGTGCGCATGTAGGTGATCAGTCCCGTCTGGCCGAGCTCGCCGATGGGCATGCCTTCGTAGAGCTTCTGGGCGACGAACATCGTCTTCTTCACCGGGAAGCGCAGGAGCCGGACGCCGTCCTGCTGGAGAGTGGCCGTAATGTAGGGCGGTCCGGGGTGCTTGAGCTTGGGCTTGACCTGGACCTTGTCCAGGATGAACGGCGCCCGCTCGCATTCCTCGCGGACGATCTTGGCCTCTTCTTCGTTATGGACCTTGGCTTTCTTTTCGTCGACCTTGGCCAGGACGGCCTTGAAGGCCGGAGGGTTCTGGGCCTCGAGAAGGGCCGTGAACGGCCAGTATTCCTCGGGGACGAAGGCTTCGATCTCCTTCTCCCGGTCGACGATGAGGCGGAGGGCCACGGATTGGACCCGGCCCGCGGCCAGGCCCCTGGCGATCTTTTTCCACAGGAGGGGGCTGATCTTATAGCCGATGAGCCGGTCGAGGACGCGGCGCGATTGCTGGGCCTCGAACAGGTTGAGGTCGATCTGGCCGAGGTTCTGAAAGGCCGCCTGGACGCCTTCCGCGGTGATCTCGTTGAAGGAGACCCTGAAGATGTTCGGGTTGGCATCGGCCAGGAGCTGGCTGAGGTGCCAGGAGATGGCTTCGCCCTCCCGGTCGGGGTCGGCCGCGAGAATGACCCGCTCGCTTTCCTTGGCCGCCTTTTTGAGGTCGGCGACGGTCTTTTTCTTTTCGAGGATGACTTCGTAGGTCGGCTCGAAGTCCTTCTCGATATCGACACCCATCTTTTTCTTGGGCAGGTCGCGGATGTGGCCCATGGAGGCCTTGACGACGTAGTCCTCACCGAGATAGTGGTTGACCGTCTTGGCCTTGGCCGGCGATTCGACGATGACGAGAGTTTTCGCCAATTACATTCTCCTCTGGAACTCTTTCCCGGGATGCTGGACGACGGCCCCCTTCAGCTCGAGGCCGAGCAACGACGCCAGCAGGCTGGAGACCGATAAGCCCGTGCGCTCGGCCAGCTCATCGACGGGCAGGGTCGCGTCGACGGGCAGCTCCTCCAGCAGTCGGCACTCTTCCCGGCTCAGAGAAGCGCCGCTATTCTCCTCTTTCTCGTCCCGCCGCGCAAGGAGATTCTCCCGCCACGGCGACGGCAGGGCTTCGGCCACGTCCTCCCAGGAGGCGACGGGCCTGGCCCCGTCCCGGATGAGGCCGTTTGGCCCGGAGGAGAGCTCCGAAGTCACGTTGCCCGGCACAGCCATGACCTCGCGGTCCTGCGAGAGGGCCAGCTTGGCCGTGATGAGCGAGCCGCTCTTCCGGGCGGCCTCGACAACGACCAGGCCGATCGACAGGCCGCTGATGATCCGGTTGCGGACGGGAAAATTTTCCGCGAGCGGCGGGGTCTCGAGGGCGAACTCCGTCACGACGGCCCCGCGCCCGGCGATCTCCCGGTGCAGACCGCGGTTCTCCCACGGATACGGAACGTCCAAACCGGAACCGAGCACCGCCACCGTCCTTCCCTTCCGGAGAGCCCCCCGATGGGCGCAAGCGTCGATGCCGGCGGCCAAGCCGCTGGCGATGACGCAGCCGCGGCCGGCCAGGTCGCCGGCCAGCTTCTCGGCCACGGCCCGTCCGTACGGGGTGGGCCGGCGGGCGCCGACGACGGCCACCGCGGGATTTCGAAGAGTCTCCGGATCGCCCTCGCAATAGAGGACGAACGGAGGATCGAAGATCTCTCGCAAGTACCCCGGGTATCCGGGGCTGTCAAGGGTCAAAAGAGTATACGCCTTCCGTCCGATTTTTTCCAATTCCCGCCCGGCCCGGTCGACGGCCCGCCCCGACACGATGGCCTCGACGGCCTCCCCGTCCAGACGGAGCCCGTCGAAGTCGGCCCGGGACGCCCGGAAGACGTCCGTGACCGCGGAGAAGCGGCCAAGGAGGCGGCGGGTGGCGGCCCCCGGCCCATAAAAAAGGAGGCTCAGGGCCAGCCAGCACAGGGCAACATCGTCCACGCGCCTTCTCCACTTGAAGAGACGCGCGCCGACGCTCGGTCGTCCCACCGACCGTAGCGAATGTATGTGAGCGGAGGGCAAGCCAAATAACTTAATCGAGCTCTTTGCCCAGAATCGGCCCGATCGCGGCTTAGAGACCGGGCTCAGCGGCCGAACAGGACGGACGAGCCGGTGTAAAAGGTCCCCGCCACGGCGCCCGTCATCAGGCAGGCCAGGGTCGCGGCGAGGAGGGCCCGGAAGCCGAGCCGGGAGATGTCTTTGAGCCGGGTCGGGACGAGCGCGCCTGTCCCCCCGATGAAGATGGCCAGGGAGGCGACGTGGGCGAAGCCGCAGAGGGCATAGGAGGCGATGATGGCCGACCGCGGGTCGCGCAGGACCCCGCTGGACATGAGCTCGGCCAAGCGGCCGTATGAAAAGACCTCGGTCAGGACGGTCCGGTCGCCGAGGATCTTGGCCACCGGGAGGGCGTCCGAGGGCGGCACGCCCATGGCCAGGGTCACGGGATAGAAGAGGTAGCCGAGCAGGACCTCGAGGGACCATTCGACGTGCCAGCCGAACAGCCCGTTGACGAGGCCGCCGGCCCAGCCCAGGCCGAGGTTGACCAGGGCGAGAAGGCCCAGGAAAGCGATGAGCAGCGTGACGATGCCGCCGAGCAGCTTCAGCCCTTCGCCCGCGCCGTTGATGACGGCCATGATGAGGTTGTCCTCGCGCTCGTAGTGGGGCTTGACGTCCAGGCCGAGGGTCAGGGGCTTTTCGGTCTCGGGCATGAGGAGCTTGGCCATGACGACGCAGGCCGGGGCGGAGATGAACGAGGCCGAGACGAGATGGCCGGCGATCGTCGGGATCTGCTTTTGGAGCATCAGGACGTACATCGCCAGAACGGTCGAGGCGACGGTCCCCATGCCGGCCGTGATGACGGTCCCGAGCTCCGACCGGGTCATGTCCTTCAAGTAGGGCCGGACGACCAGGGCCGACTCGACGCCGACGAAGATATTGGCCGAGACCGAGAGCGCCTCCGCCCCGCTGATCCGCATCGTCCGGGTGAAGATCCGGGCGAACAGCCGGACGACGAACGGCATGACGCCGATATGGTACAGGACCCCGAGGAGGGCGGCGAAGAAGATGATGGTCGGCAGACCCTGGAAGGCCAGGAAGTAGCCGAGGGAGGTCTCGCCGGCTTCGTTCACGGCGCCCGGCGGGAGGGCCAGCCGGCCGAAGACGAACCTCACGCCGGCGGTGGCCGTCCCGAGGACCGCCATGACCGTATCGTTCACCCAGAGGAAGACCCGGGCCCCGGCCGGAACGACGAAGATGAAGAAGGCCACGACGAGCTGAAGCCCGACGCCCCAGAAGAGGACGCGGGCGTTGACGACCTTGCGGTCCGAGGAGCACAGCCAGGCCAGGCCGGCCAGAACGAAGATGCCGGCGAAGCTGACGAGGTTATACGCGGTCATGTTCTTCCCCCTCGACGCTCATGTCTCGAGCCGGAACAGCTTTTGGGAGGAGGTCGCGCCGCGGACGATCGTCAGACGCGACGGAGGAACGCCCAGGTGGGCGGCCAGGCGCTCGATGATCTCCGCGTTGGCCCGGCCCTTGTCCGGGGCGGCCCGGACGCGGACGCGGAACCGGTCCGGTCCGAGCTCCTCGACGCCCGGCGCCTTGGCGCGCGGCTGGGCCTTGACCGTGAGCATGCGGACCATGTCTCGTCCCGCCCCGGACGCCGGGCCTCCGGGTGTCCGTCCTCTCCTAATCCGGGTCCTTGAGGACCGACTGATACCGTTCGAACAGGTCCTTGAGCTCCTTCTTGGAGATGACGTAGCGGCTGACGTAGATCGAGAGCGTCGAGCGGACCGGGTCGTTCGACTTGACCAGGACATAGTCGCGCAGGACCCCGGTCTTAGCCTGGGCCGGGAAGCGGAGCTCGACCTCGCGCGACTCCCCCGCCGGGAGGTAGAACGGCGAGGGCAGGGGCTTGCCGCCCGAGAAGAACTGGACGTTCTCGTGGGCCATCTCGACCTTGAGCTCGCGCTCGCCGGCGCTGCGGATGAGGATCCTGGCCGCGGGCGTCTCGCCCTCGAGGACGAGGCCCATGTCGACGTTGTAGCGGTCGACGTCGATGCGGGCCGAGGGCGGGATCTCGATATCGGCGACGAGGCTGAGCTCGCGCCGGGGATTCTCGCCGTCGTTGGAAATGAGATAGATGTAGCGGGACAGGCGACCCGAGTAGCCGCGGGTGTCGAAGGTCGTCTTGATCTTGCCTTCCTGGCCGGGGCCGACCTTCTTCTCGGACACGAGGGCGGCCGTGCAGCCGCAGGTCGTCTCGACCCGTTCGACGACGAGCGGGGCGCCGCCGTCGTTCTTGAAGACGAACTCGTGGCTGACGACGTCGCCCTGTTTGACCTTCCCGAAGTCGTGGGAGGTCGCCTTGAAGACCGCCCGGGGCTTCTGTCCCTGGGCCGGTGCGCCGGCGGCCAACAGGAGGGCCGCGACGGCCAGGACGGCGCCGCGGCGCCGGATGCTGCATGCGTTCATCGGTGTCTCCTCATGCGTCAAGAATACTCCAGCCCCCCCCTTTCCATCAAGCCCCCCTGGACCGTTCACGAGCCGAGGCGGCTGCAGATGCAAGGCGTCAAAGGGTGAAGCTGTACTCCGAGTACTGCGAACCCTTTGCAACGAAGCAGATGCGGCCGGATCGGCTTGCCCGAAGGGTGAAAACGCCGCTCTTGGGTCTTCAGGACCTGAAGACCGAAGAGCGGCGTTTTCATGAACGGTTATTCGACGGTGACGCTCTTGGCCAGGTTGCGTGGCTGGTCGACGTCGAGCCCCTTGGCGGCGGCCGAATGATAGGCGAACAGCTGCAGGGGCAGCACGGTCAGGAACGGCGTGAAGAGCTGGTGCGTCTCGGGGATGGCGAAGACCTCTTCGGCCGCGGCCCGGGCCCTCTCGTCGCCCTCGAAGGCGACGGCCAGGATGCGGCCGCTGCGCGCCTTGACCTCGGCGATGTTGGACAGCATCTTGTCGTAGACGCGGTCGCGCGGGACGATGGCCAGCGTGGTCATGCCCTCGTCGATGAGGGCGATGGGCCCGTGCTTCATCTCGCCGCCGGCGTAGCCCTCGGCGTGCGTGTAGGAGATCTCCTTGAGCTTCAGGGCCCCTTCGAGGGCGATGGGGAAGTTGATCCAGCGGCCGAGGAAGAGGTAGTGCTCGCAGCCGAGAAAGCGGCGGGCGGCCCGCTCGACCGCGGCGGCCCCGCCGAGGACCCGGTCCATCTTGAGAGGCACGCGTTGGAGCTCCTGGACGAGGGCCAGGCCGTCCGCGTCCGAAAGCGCGCCGCGGGCCTGGGCGAAGGCCAGGGCGAAGAGGGACAGGGCCGCCATCTGGCCGACGAACGTCTTGGTCGCGGCGACGCCGATCTCCGGCCCGGCGTGGAGGTCGAGGACGCCGTCCGCGTCCCGGGCCATCGAGGATCTCGGATTGTTGGTGACGGCCAGGACGGCCCGGGCCTTCTCCCGGGCCAGGCGAAGGGCGGTCAGGGTGTCGGCCGTCTCGCCCGATTGGGAGATGCCGAGGACGAGCGTCCCGCGGTCCATGACGAAGTCGCGCGAGCGGAGCTCCGAAGCGTATTCGACCTCGACGGGGACCCGGCCCAGCGTTTCCAGGAGGTACTTCCCGACGAGGCCGGCGTGGTAGGAGGTGCCGCAGGCGATGAGGACGACGCGCGAGACCTCCCGGAAGACGTCGGGAGCGATCCCGAGGTCGTCGAGGAAGACCCGTCCGGAGTCGAGCGACACCCGGCTCTTGAGCGTGTCGCGGACGACGTCGGCCTGCTCGAAGATCTCCTTGGCCATGAAGTGGGCGAAGCCGCGCTTTTCGATCATGGCCGGCTCCCAGTCCAGCGTGTCGACGGCCTTCTCGACCGGGGCCCCCGCGAAGGTGGAGAAGCGGATCTCCGGGGCCGTCAGGACGGCGATCTCGCCTTCGCCCAGATAGGCGACGCGCCGGGTATGGGCGAGGAGCGGCGTGATGTCCGACGACAGGTAGGACTCGCCGGCGCCGAAGCCGACGACGACCGGCCCCGGGCCGTTGCGGGCGGCGACGATCTTGCCCGGGTCGCGCGACGAGATGCAGGCCACGGCGAAGGCCCCTTCGAGCTCTTTGACGGCGGCGCGGAGAGCCTCCTCGAGGGAGCCCCGGAAGTGCTTTTCGACGAGGTGGACGATGACCTCGGTGTCCGTCTCGGTCTTGAAGATGTGGCCCTCGGCCCGCAGCTTTTCCTTGAGCGCCCAGTAGTTCTCGACGATGCCGTTGTGGAGGAGGGCGATCGTCCCGCTGCAGTCGGTGTGCGGATGGGCATTGTCCTCGCTGGGTCGGCCGTGGGTGGCCCAGCGGGTGTGCCCGATGCCGCAGGTCCCTGTGATCGGGCGCCGGCGGACCTCCTCGGCCAGATCGCGGACCTTGCCCTTGACGCGCCGCCTCTCGAGCCCGTCCCCGTCGAGGACGGCGATCCCGGCCGAGTCGTAGCCGCGGTATTCGAGACGCCTCAGGCCCTCGATGAGGCCGGGGACGGTGTCCCTGACGCCGGCGCAACCGATGATGCCGCACATGTTCGGACTCCTTCTATTCGAGGTCCGCCTCGTCGTCCTCGGGCCCGTCTTCGCCGTCGTCCGGGCCGGCCGCGGGCGCGGGGATGCCGACCAAGGGCAGGTACCTGGCCCCGTCGGCCTGGGGATTCAGCGTGCGGAGGACGCGGACCTCCGGCCGCCGGGCCAGGTCGACGACCTCCCCGGCGTTCTCCGGAGCCAGGACCTGGACGGACGGCCGGTCGATGTCGACCTCGTTCTGCGCCCGGACGATGCCGACCCGCCCGTCGCTCATCTCGATGAGCGTCCCGATGGGCCAGACGCCCATGAACTGGAAGAACTTGTCCAGCAGCTGGGGCTCGAAGATCTTGCCTTTCTCGAGCATCATCAGCTCGTAGATCTTCTCCGGCGGGTAATCCTTCTTATAGGAGCGCTTGAGGGCCAGGGCATCGTAGACGTCGCAGATGGAGACCATCATCGAGGCCGGGTGGGGCTTGCGGGCGTACGGCGACTTCGGATAGCCGGACAGGTCGTGGCGCAGGTGGTGCTCGTAGCAGACGACGATCGGCAGGATGCCCAGGGCGTCCTTGTAGCCCTCCAGGATCCGGGCCCCGAGGAGGGGGTGGTTGCGGACCTGGAGGAACTCGCCCTCCGAGAGCTTCGACTCCTTCTGGATGACCTTGAGCGAGATGTAGAGCTTCCCGACGTCGTGGTAGAGCGCGGCGATGCCCAGGTCGAGGACGTCGTCCTTGGCGAACTGCAGCTTCGAGCCGAAGAACATGGCCAGCAGCGTGACGTTGAGGAGGTGGACGAAGGTCACCAGGTCGCGCCGCTTGACCGAGACGAGATTGAGCAGCTCCTGGTGGCGGCCGACGAAATCCTCCATGATGCCCAGGATGTTGAAGCGCAGGTCGAGGTAGTCGACCTCCTCCTTCTCCAGGACGACGTTGAGGGCGTTGGAGACCGTCTGGACGGAGCTTGTGTAGCGCGTCCGCGTCTCCTCGGCCTCCGCCGCGACGGACTCCCCCCGGACCATGGTCCGGAGCTTGCCGGCCCGGATGTTCTGGATGCCGTGGAGGCTGAAATATTCCTGCTCGCTGATCTTCTCCTGGCGCTTGACCCGGGTCAGGAAGATGATGAACTCGCGCAGCTCCTCCGGGCGCAGGCCCTGCTGGAAGATGATCCGCTCGACGCCGTTCTTCTCCAGGAAGTCGATGAGCAGGCCGAGCTTGCCGCGCAGGTGGAAGAAGATCTCGTCCTCCCAGGCCGCCTCGCCGCCGATGATGCCCAGGACGAGCTCCTTGCGGTCCTCCAGGATCTCCTGGACGACCTCGTAGAGGCGGTTGAGGTACTCCCGGAACTTGGGGTGGTCGCCGGTGTAGATCTTGCCGGCCTGGATGGCGTTCATCAGGTAAATGAAGCAGATCTTGATCTTATCCCTCACGCCAAGCCTCCAAGTGCCACGACTCCATGAGGCGCTCGGCCGCCTGCCGGACCTTGCGGTTCCAGAAATCCTTCCGCTCGACCAGCGGGGCGACGTAGGGAGCGGCCTCGCGCAGGCCGTAGCGGCCGACGATGCCGAGGTTGCGGAGGATCGTCTTGTTCCGGATGCCGTAGGGCGAGGCCAGGCCGAAGAGCTTGGTGAAAGCGACGTGCTTGGTGCGCTCGTGGCGCATGAGCAGGATCAGGGCCTCGGCCTGGAGGAGCTCGTTCTTCTTCTCCAGGACCGGGAAGAGGAAGGCCTCGTCGTATTCCATGAGGTTCTGCATGGCCTGGAGGACCTTGACCTGGACGGCCGTGTCGCCGGCCTCGAAGATCTTCTTCAGGAGGTCGAGGGACTCGGGCGAGTCGATGAGCTTGAGCGCGTCGGCGATCCGGCCCAGGAGCTCGCTGTCCGACCCCTTCTTCTTGACCAGGGTCCGGAGGTCTTCTCCGTGGTCCGGGAAGAAGCGGAAACCGGCCCGGAGAAGGTGGGACGAGACGATCCGGTCCTTGAACATGGTGGCCGCGTAAGCCTCCCAGCCGTGAAGGCTCCGGCCGAACCGGTCGATGAACACGTCGAGCTCCGGCCGGGCCTCGCCGCGCAGGATGCAGCCCTCGACGTGCCCGGCCAGCGACTTGCGGGCCTCTTCGAAGGCGGGCTCGCCGAGGAGGTCCGCCGACCGGGCCGTCAGGATCTCGTCGAAGGCGAGCAGGAACTCGAAATCCTCCTCCTGGACGACCCGGTCCCACTCTTCGGCGATCCGCCCCAGCCCGGCGACGGCCGGCTCCTTCTGGGTCCCCTCGGCCAGCAGGGTCAGGAGGAGGAAGCGGTAGTTCCGCTGGAGGAGCTGGCGGTCCAGGCTCAGCTTCTGTTCGAAGGAGATCTCGCCGAGGAGGTTGGACAGGGTCTGGCGGTAGATCTCGGAGTGGAGCTGGGACGAGACGCCCGACAGCAGGATGCGGATCTTCGATTCGGTCTCGGCCCTGCGGTTCTGGGGATCGTCGCCGTGAAAGAGGGCGTGGAGCGAGGTCGAGATCTTCTTGTGCCTCTCCTTGTCGATGATCCGGGAGAAGATGCTGAAGCTCAGGGAGTCGAACTTGTCGTTGCCGATGATCTCCTCCCAGAGCGTCGAGGCCAGGTCCTCCTCGTTCAGGTCGGCGATGAGGAGCTTGAGGTTCTCGAACTTCGACTCTGTCGGCGTCTTGCGGGCCGAGATGATGGTCTTCAGGAGCTGCTTGGCGGCGGTCCGGTGCTTCTCCTCGGAGGTCGTTTTGAGATAGTGGAAGAACTTGGTGAAGTTCTTTTGCAGCTCCTCGTTCTGGATGAGGTCCTCGGTGTTGAACTTGCCGACGACCTTGCCGAACGAGCCGGCCAGCTCCTCGAACTTGGCGTGGTCGTCCTCCTCGACGGCCTCCATGAGGAGGTAGGGCCAGATGTCCTTGATCTCCTCGCCCTCCCCCTGGAGGAGGATGGAATAGTCGAGCGTGTCGACGGCGATATGGACGATGGCCTCGCGCTTGATGATGGCCTGGGCGCCGCCCTCCTTGATGAACAACTTGACCGGCAGCATGATCTTGGAGGCGAAACGCATGAACTCGGCCTGGGGAACGCCCGGGCGGATCTCCAGGCGCTTGATCTTGCGGAAGTGGAAGAGCTGGGCCAGGTCCATGTACGTCCGCTCGCCCTCCCAGAAGCGGCCGTCGATGAGCAGGGCGTGGGGCGAGAAGCCGATGGAGAGGGGATTGACGTAGACGAAAAGGGCCTCGAGCTTGGCCAGGAGCTCGTTGACGCTGCTCTTGAAGGCCGGATGCTCGGCGTTGTACATCGAAGCCATTTTGAAGGCCACGCGCAGGGCCCGGGTCATCGACCGGATCAGCTCGTCCTTGTCGGCGGGCAGGGCGGCGGGCCCGGCGGACCGGTCCGCCGTCCCTGGCGTCGCGTCGCCGTCGTCCGCAGGCATGGTTCACCTCGCAGGGCTCGACCCTGGCGCCATCTTCCTCTTCCCCGATGAAAATAGCATGCTCCCCTCGGATGAATCAAGGGGTGAAATGGTCTCATCGGAGGTTCTTGAGCCGTTCGGAGCCTTGTGCTATACTCCTCCGAAAATGGAACGGAGGCTGACCCCATTCGCAGAGCGGCTCTGGCTCTCGCGGACGGAACCGTCCTCGAGGGCGTAGGCTTCGGCGCGGTCGCCAGGACCGGGGGGGAAGTCGTTTTCAATACCGGGATCGTCGGCTACCCGGAGAGCATCACCGACCCGTCCTATCGCGGACAGATCCTCTGCCAGACCTACCCGCTCATCGGCAACTACGGCGTCGATCCGGCCCATTTCGAATCGGACCGGCCCCAGATCGCCGGCTACGTCGTCTCGGAGCTGTGCGCCCAGCCCTCCCACGTCACGTCCCGCAAGACCCTCGACGACTGGCTCCGGGAGAACGGCGTCCCGGGGATCGCCGGCATCGACACCCGGGCCCTGACGAAGAAGCTCCGCGTCCACGGCGTCATGACCGGGCTCCTGGCCGCCGGCGACGGGCCGCAAAGCCCCGCCCGCCTGCGCCGGGAGGCCCGCGAGGTCGCCGATCCCAACGCCCGCGACCTCGTCGCCGAGGTCACGACGCCCGAGATCCGCATCTACAATCCCGGGGCGGCGCGGACGATCGTCGTCATCGACTGCGGCGTCAAGCTGAACATCATCCGGGCCCTCGTCCGCCGGGGGGTCGCCGTCGTCCGCGTCCCGGCCGACACCGACGCCGGGCGCATCCTGTCCTTCTCGCCGCGGGGCGTCGTCATCTCCAACGGCCCGGGCGATCCGCGGCGGGCGGCGGCCACGGTGGCCGCGGTCCGCCGGCTCCTCGCGGCCGGCGTTCCCCTCTTCGGGATCTGCCTCGGCAACCAGGTCCTGGCCCTGGCCGCCGGCGGGGCGACCTACAAGCTCAAGTTCGGCCACCGCAGCCAGAACCAACCCTGCCTCGAAGAGGGCACCGAGCGCTGCTACATCACCAGCCAGAACCACGGCTTCGCCGTGGATACGGCGAGCCTGCCGCGCGGCTGGGCCGCCTGGTTCCGCAACGCCAACGACGGCACGAACGAGGGCATCCGTCACGTCCGCCGGCCCGTGTTCGGCGTCCAGTTCCACCCCGAGGCCTGCCCGGGCCCCACCGACACCGAGTTCCTTTTCGACACCTTCCTCGAGGCCGCCGGATGAAGAAGCCGAAGAAGGTCCTTCTCCTCGGGAGCGGGGCGCTCAAGATCGGGGAGGCCGGCGAGTTCGATTATTCCGGCAGCCAGGCCATCAAGGCCCTCAAGGAGGAGGGGCTCGAGGTCGTCCTGATCAATCCCAACATCGCCACGATCCAGACCTCCGAGGGCATGGCCGACCGGGTCTATTTCCTGCCGGTCACGCCCTTTTTCGTGCGGAAGGTCATCGCCCGGGAGAAGCCTCAGGGGCTCCTGCTCTCGTTCGGCGGCCAGACGGCTCTCAACTGCGGCATCGCCCTGTGGAAGAGCGGCGCCCTGGCCGAGGCCGGGCTGCCCGTCCTCGGGACGCCGATGGAGGCCGTCGAGAAGACCGAGGACCGCAAGCTCTTCAACCGGGCCCTGGCCCAGGCCGGCCTCAAGACGCCCCGGGGCATCGCCGTCCGGACGGTCGAAGCCGGGCTGCGGGCGGCCGGGACGATCGGCTACCCGGTCATGACCCGGGTCGCCTACGCCCTCGGAGGCAAGGGCAGCGGCATCGCCTACTCGTCGCGAGAGCTGCGGGAGGCCCTGCGCCGCGCCTTCACCGCCGCGCCCCAAGTCCTCATCGAGGAATACCTCGACGGCTGGAAGGAGATCGAGTACGAAGTCGTCCGGGACCGGGCCGACAACTGCGTCGCGGTCTGCAACATGGAGAACTTCGATCCGATGGGCATCCACACCGGGGAGAGCATCGTCATCGCCCCGTCGCAGACGCTGACGAACGAGGAGTACCACCGCCTCCGGGCCATCGCCCTCAAGGCCATCCGCCACCTCGGCATCGTCGGCGAGTGCAACATCCAGTACGCCCTCAATCCCCGCGACGGCGACTACCGCATCATCGAGGTCAACGCCCGGCTGTCGCGCAGCTCCGCCCTGGCCAGCAAGGCCACCGGTTACCCGCTGGCCTTCGTCGCCGCCAAGCTCGCCCTCGGCCACACCCTCCCCAACCTGCCGAACTCGATCACCAAGGTCACGGCGGCGTGTTTCGAGCCCGCCCTCGACTACCTCGTCGTCAAGATCCCGCGCTGGGACCTCAAGAAGTTCGGCCGCGTCTCGAAGAAGATCGGCTCGGAGATGAAATCGGTCGGCGAGGTCATGGCCGTCGGCCGGTCCTTCGAGGAGGCCATCCAGAAGGCCGCCCGGATGCTCCAGGTCGGCGTCTACGGCCTCGTCGCCAACGCGAACTATGTCTTCCGGAACCTCGAGAAGGAGCTCCGCCAGCCGACCGACGAGCGGCTCTTCGGCATCGCCGAGGCCCTCAAGAAGGGTTTCACCGTCGACCGCATCCACGAGCTGACCCGGATCGACCGCTGGTTCCTCCACAAGATCAAGTCGGTCGTCGATTGCGAGCTGCGCCTCGAGGGCCGGCGTCTCGACGCCGTCGCGCCGGACCTTCTCCTCGAGGCCAAGCAGAAGGGCTTCTCCGACAAGCAGATCTCGCTCCTGACCGGATCGTCCGAGCTCCGCGTCCGGGCCCGGCGCAAGGCGCTGCGCCTCCTCCCGGCGGTCAAGCAGATCGACACCCTGGCCGCCGAGTACCCGGCCCAGACGAACTATCTCTATGTGACCTACCATGGCCGCGAGGACGACGTCCCGTTCCGGAACGGCGGCGGCCGGCCGGGCAAGGTCATGGTCCTCGGCTCGGGCTCCTACAGCATCGGCTCCTCGGTCGAGTTCGACTGGTGCTGCGTCAACGCCGCCCTGGCCCTGAAGAAGCTCGGCTACCAGACGATCATGGTCAACTACAACCCGGAGACGGTGTCGACCGACTACGACATCTGCGACCGGCTCTACTTCGACGAGCTCAGCTTCGAGCGCGTCCTCGACATCTACGAGAAGGAGAAGCCGCTCGGCGTCCTCCTGTCCATGGGCGGCCAGATCCCCAACAACATCGCCCTGCGCTGCCACCGGGCCGGCGTGCGCGTGCTGGGGACGCCGCCGCCGAGCATCGACCGGGCCGAGGACCGCTTCAAGTTCTCCAAGCTCCTCGACGAGCTCGGCGTCGACCAGCCGGAGTGGCGCGAGCTCCGCAGCGTGGCCGAGGCCAAGCGCTTCGCCCGGGCCATCGGCTACCCGGTCCTGATCCGGCCCTCCTACGTCCTGAGCGGGGCGGCCATGAGCGTCGTCTTCAACGAGGACTATCTCGACCGCTATCTCCAAAAGGCTTCGCGGGTCTCGCCCGAATACCCCGTCGTCATCTCCAAGTTCATCCTCAACGCCAAGGAGATCGAGCTCGACGCCGTGGCCGACCGCGGCCGGGTCGTGGCCTCGGCCATCGTCGAGCACGTCGAGAACGCCGGGGTCCACTCAGGCGACGCGACCATGGTCCTGCCGCCCCAGAAGCTCTATATCGAGACCATCCGCCGCATCCGCGAGATCGGCCGGGAGATCGCCCTGGCCCTCGAGATCACGGGCCCGTTCAACATCCAGTTCATCGCCAAGGACAACGCCATCAAGGTCATCGAGTGCAACCTGCGGGCCTCGCGCTCGTTCCCGTTCGTCAGCAAGGTGGCCCGGACGAACTTCGTCGAACTGGCCGTGGCCGCCATCATGGGCCGGGGCGGGCACAGCAGCCGGACCACCCTCGATCTCAACTATGTCGGGGTCAAGGCGCCGCAGTTCTCCTTCTCCCGGCTCAAGGGCGCCGACCCCGTGACCGGCGTCGAGATGGCCTCGACCGGCGAGGTCGCCTGCCTGGGCGAGGACGTCCATGAGGCCTACCTCAAGGCCATCCTGTCGACCGGATTCATCCTGCCGAAAAGGAACATCCTCCTGACGGTCGGCGGCGAGGAATCCAAGGGCCGCTTCCTCGGCGCCGCCCAGACGCTGGCCGGCCTGGGCTATCGCATCTTCGCCACCGAAAAGACCTCCGCCTATCTCAAAGAGAACGGCGTTCCCAATACGCGCCTGTTCAAGGTCCACGAACGGCGGAGGCCGAACATCCGGGATGCCATCGCCCGCGGCCGGATCGACCTGGTCATCTCCATCCCCAACCCGGCCAAACGGGTCGAATACAACTCGGCCTACCGGCTGCGGCGCCTGGCCGTCGACTACTCGATCCCCATCCTGACCAATCTCCAGGCCGCCGACCTCTTCGTCCAGGCCCTGGCCGCGAAGAAGCCCGCCGACCTCGCGATCAAGCACTGGGCCGAGTACGAATAGCCCCCCCGTAACGCCGGACCATGATCTGATCCTGGTCGGGAATATGGGACGTCAACTCCCCCTGTGGGGTCGGAGAAGGCCGCCCTCACTCTCCTTACTTGCGGATCCCTTCGAGGAGCTCTTCCCAGATATCCCTGAGCCCCTTCCCCTGAGTGACGGATGCGATATACCCGAGGTCCAGCTCCTCTCCGGAGATCTTGATGATCCCGGCGATGTCCCTCAGATGCTTATCCGAACGGCCTTCCCGATAGAACTCGAGTTTGCTGACGATGATGTCCTCAGGGGACGAATACTGGATGGTCAGACCGTCCGGGGTCTGGACCGATCGCCGCCTCTCGAAACGCCCCCGGTCGAAAGGCCCTTCCTTGGGGATGATGACATCGATCTTGTTGCCGGATGACGGATGGATGATATTGAACTGGCTCTTGGCGAGGATGGCCCGCCGGATCGAGGATTCGTCGATATAGAACTCCGTCGCGGGGAAGGACCGGAGCAGGGCGGGGATATGGCTCTCCTGGATGTCGGCGACGATATCGATGTCCTGAGTGAGCCGCGGCTCCCCGTACAGGAAGGAGGCTACGGATCCGGTGACGAAGTATGGGATCGCAAGGTCATTGAGGCAACGGGCGGCGTGATGAAGGAGTCTACGTTGATCCACGGAGCATCCTCTCGGCGACCGTTCGTTCGACTTGATCCTCGGTCCAGTCGGGGTGGAAAGATCTGATGGCTTCGTAGAGCATTTGCCTTGCGGACAGCCACATGCCGAGCGCTATTTCCAGCCGCTTCTCAGGCTTCATGTTCCGGTAAACACCGGCCATGACGTCATCGACGCTTTCGAACGCGGGGATCCGGTCCTCCATGGCTATGGATGAGTATATTCCTTTTTGCGTTCGGCGTGAAATCGCCCGCCGCGAACTCAGAATCAATCCTTCTCCTTAGCGAAACTTGACCTACCGTTGACAATTCCTTGACAACTCACCGTCCGGGATAGCCTAAAGTACGGGTGTCCCGGCAGGTCCGGGGAATATTTTTCGTAAGGAGGCCGTGGATGAAAAAGGTTCTTATGGGTCTTCTGGTCCTCGGAGTGGTGGCGGGACTGGCCGTCGCGCCGGCCTGGAGCCAGGACAAGAAGGTGGGCTTCAGCCTGAACGCCGGCGTTCAGACGAACGTCTGGGATGGAAGCTCCTTCGACAAGGCCGTGTTCACTCTGGACGGGAGAGTCGGGATCGCCCTGGGCAGGTCGTTCGAGATCAGCCCGGAATTCATGGCGGTCTTCAATTACGGCAGCTACTTCGATACGAGCGGCGCCACGCTCCTCTATCCGGGGGTGATGCTGCACTTTAAGATCGGGAGCTTTTTCGTCGGCCTGGGGGCCGTCCTGCCCTGGCTTTTTTATGACGGTGATTCCGATTCCGGCGATATCTCGCCCAAGATCGACATCGGCTACAAGTTCGGCAAGCTCCAGGTCACCGCCTACATGATCACCTGGACCGAGGCCGGCATAGACTTCCTGGACGTCAATTGGGTCGGGCTGACGCTCGGCTACAGATTCTAAGTCCTCCGGGCGCTCGATCGGGCGACGGCCGCGCACGGAGGATGTCAGCCCGCCCCCGAGCGCCGCGCTTGTCGGCCCGGACCGAGTCGTCTATAATCCAAGCAGGGTGAACCAGCCATGCGCATGAGAGCCTGCCTCCTGCTCTTCCTTATCGTCAGCCTCGCCGGCGCGCCGCTTTTTGCGGCCGCTCAGAAGGCGCCGGCCCGGGTCAAGGTCATCGCCGAACAGGCCAACCTCCGGGAAAAGCCCGATATCGGCAGCTCCATCGTCCAGCAGATCCCCGAAGGCACCGTCCTCGAAGCCGACAGGAAGGAGGGCGAGTGGTACTTCGTCCGCTACACCCTCGAGGACGGCGGCGTCATCGGCGGCTGGCTCCACGAGAGTCTGGTCGAGCCCGTCGCAGGCGGGACCCCGGTCCCCGCCGCGGCAGCGCCGGCGGCGGCCCCCGTCCAGGCCACGAGCGGCGGGACCGCTTCGGCCCGATCCGAGACGAGCGCGTTCCCGCTCGAGATCTCCGTCTCGGCGGGGGTGGCCACCCTCGCCCCGCGCGACCTCAACGACGGGGCGAGAGGCTTCCCCGACTGGTTCGGCGCCATGGTCGGCCTTCCGGCTCCGGAGACGGCCGACATCCTGCACCTCGGCTCGGCCGCCGAGGTCGAGCTGGCGTACCGGATCTCGCCCCGCCTGACCATCGGCCTGGGCGCCGGCTATCTCCATGCCGCGAACGGGGACCAGATGACCTTCGCCGACGAGATCGACACGCGGACGGTTTCGACCAAGCCCTCGGTCAGCAGCGGCTCGGTCAAGGTGACGGCCCGGTTCTATCCGGGCGCGGGCCTCTACCTCCGCGGCGCCCTCGGCCTCTATTCCGTCAAGGCCGGCTATCTGTACCGGATCGAGGGCGACAGCGCCTGGACGGAATCCAAGGGATCGGCCTCGGCCACCAGCCTCGGCGCCGAAGCCGCGTTCGGCGGCGAATGGGCCGTCGGGAGCCGAACGGCCTTCTTCGCCGAAGCGGGCCTGCGCATGGCCGGCGTCGACGAGCTCACGGGCGAGAACACGGACTCGAGCTCGGCCGACGTGAAGGTGATCGAGACGGGGACCCTGTATTTCTTCGGCCGGATGGCGGCGGACGGGAACGACTACCCTCTCGTCGCCGTCCGCGCGTCCGCGCCGGCCGGAACCGACTACGTCGGCACGCGCCGGGCCGAGATCAACCTCTCGGGGATGTCCATCCGGGTGGGCCTCCGCTACCGGTTCTGACCTCAAAGCCTGGCGACGCGGAGGGCTTTGTCGATGTACTCGTCCGGCAGGCCGCACTCCTTCGCGCCGTCGATCACGATCCGCTCGTAATCGGGGTGGGGCTTGCCCGGGGCCCGGCCCGTCCGGAAATAGGTCATGGCCCGAAGAACGCTCCCATCCCGGCCCTTGACTTCGACGTCCCGGTGGTCGTAGTCGCGCGGATAGCCCTCGAAGGCGTCGAGGGTCACGCGGTCGCGGGTGGTGACCTCGTAGAGGGCCCCCCAGACGGTCTCGGCCTCGGATTTGACGATGTTCGCCACGGCGCCGTCCCAGGTCACGGAAAAACCGTCGTAGACGAACCGGAAACCCTTGAGGGCGGCGGCCCCGAGGAACCGGCTCGCCGGGCACCATCTCTCCATCTGGGCCCGGTGCATGTTCGACGCGTAGGCGAAGTACAGCACGGCTGGTCTCCTGCGGTCGCGGTCGGTCCGCGGGCCGATTATAACCCCGGCGGGCGTACCGGGGCAACAGCGGGAAGGCCCCGCGGCATCAGCGGTTCAGGACGGCGATCTCCATGACCGGATTGACCTCGTGCCAGCCCCGGCCGGGCTGGGCGTCGAAACGGGCCTGGCCATAGACCCGGATCCGGCTGCCTTTCCGCGGGATGGTCAGGGCGCGGGCGTCCCGGACCTCGCAAATGACGAACGGGCCGGCGTCGGACGGCCGTTCGGCCAGCTTGATATGGAGGGTCCGCTCCTCCCGGTCGTAATAGACATCTTGGACGAACCCCTCCGTGACGACCCGGCCTCTGAGACGCCCGGGGAACTCGGCGATGGACGTCCTCGCGAATCCCCGGCCGGCCCGGTTCGCGCCGGGCCCGGTGACGACGAAGATGATGGCCAGGCCTGCCGCGACAGCCAGGAGGGCCCCCGCGGCGATCGCCGGGGACAGGACCCGGGCGGAAGGACGGGAGGCCCGGAGGTCCGCGAGCTCCGGCAGACGGCCGGGGAGATCCGGACCGAGACGGCCGAACAGGCGCCCCGCTTCATGACCGGCCCGGAGGCGCGCCAGGAGATCGCCGCAGTCCGCGCAGCCGGCCAGGTGTTTCTCGAGACGCCCGGCCTGGTCCGGTCCGACCTCCCCCTCCAGATAGGGCAGGAACTGGCGGCGAAGGACAAGGCAACGCAGACTCATCGGCGGTCCCCGTCCGGAGGCAGCCTCGATCCGAGCTCGGCCAGGGCCCGGTTGAGGCGCGAGGCCACCGTGCCCTGAGGACAGCGGAGGACGCGGCTCATCTCGTCGTAGGACAGGTCTTGCTGATACTTGAGGACAATGACCTCGCGCATCTTCAAGGGAAGCTGCAGGACCGCGCGCCTCACGGCCTCGGCGCGGGCGGAGCCAGCGTCGTGGCCTTTGGAAACGTCGGCCTCGTAGCGGCTGCCGAGGATGTCGTCGAGCGGCACGGCCGGAACGCCCCTCCGCTTCAGGTGGTTCCGGCACTCGTTGCGGGCGATCCTGTAGATCCAGGTGAGCAGGCTGGACCGGAAGTGAAAGCCGGCCAGCCCTCGAAAGGTCTTGAAGAATACGACCTGGAGGATGTCCTGGGCCTGCAGGGGGTCCCCGACGAGGGACATGATGAGGCTCAGGACGGGTCCCCGATAGGACCGGTAGATCTCGCGAGAGGCCTCCTCGTCGCCGCGACGGGCGGCCATGACGACGGCCTTTTCACGGTCTCCCGGGACGAGGGCGGCCAGGGCCTCTTCGGACGAATATTCCGGGGGCACCGCGTCACTGTAGTCCCCGGGGAAGCTCCCTGTCAAGACGCCCTTCGGCTGGCCCGGCCGCGATGGAAGAAAGGGAAGGCGGCGGGTGTCTATATAAAAAATGGAGGTCTTTCCATGTTCAGACTCTCGTTCCGTCCTCCCGCGGCCATCCTGATCATCGGGCTGATCCCGGCCCTTCTCGCCGGGCCGTCCTACGCCGCTTCCGGAGGGTCCGGAGGACAGGACCCGGCCCGGTCTCAAGCTGAAGAACAGGCCAAGGAAAAGGAAAAGGCGGTCCGGTCCGAGACGAATGTCGAGGTCACCGTCACCGCGCCGCGGGTCGAGATCCCGCTCAAGAAGAACCCGGCGGCGACCACGGTCGTCGAAACGCCCATCCTCAAGACGATGCCGCGGACGATCGCCATCGACGAGGTCCTGAAGCTCGTCCCCGGGGTCAAGGTCGACAACCAGGCCGACGGCGAGCGCGTCCACCTCTCGATCCGGGGCGAAGGCATCCTGACCGAGCGCGGCACCCGGGGGATCAAAACGCTCGTCGACGGCATCCCCCTCAACGACCCGTCCGGCTACGTCCCCGATTTCTACGACATCGACTGGCCCGGCGTCCGGCGGATCGAGGTCCTGCGCGGACCGGCGGCCGCGTTCTATGGCAGCGGCTCGTCCGGGGGCATCATCAACGTCCTGACGCACGACGGCGGGCCCGATCCGGTCGTCGGCACCGCCGCGCTCGTCCGGGGCGCGTTCGGCCTCAAGAAAGGCTTCGTCGAGATGGGCGGCACGACCGGCCTCCTGAACTACAGCCTGACGGGCTCCATGCTCACCGGGGACGGCTACCGGGATTGGTCGGCCTACAAAGGCGACAAGGCCCACGGCAAGTTCGCCTTCACGGTCAGCCCGAAGGTCAAGCTCACGGCCGTCCTCGGCTGGGCGGACTACTGGAACCAGAACCCCGAAGGCCTGAACCTGGACTGGTTCAGCGCCGACCCGAAGACCTTGCGCCGGCAGGCCAATCCCGATTCGGAGAGGATGAACGAGTACCAGAAGACCCAGCGCGGAACGGGCGGCCTGACAGCGGCGATCGGACTGGCCAAGAACCTGGACCTGACGGCGACCGCTTATTACAGGCGCACCCGCTACGAGGAGGCCGTTCCCTCGACGGTCATCCATCGCGACTTCGATACGCCCGGTCTGCTCGCCCAAGTCAATCACAAGGCTTCCTGGGGACGGGTCAAGAACTTCCTGACCGTCGGCGCCGACTACGCCTGGCAATCGATCGACGAGGTCAAGTATCCCAACCTCGGCGGCGCGGTCGAAGGCCCGGACGCCGTCGCCGACCAGGTCATGACCCAGACGGGCGCGGGCGTCTTCCTGCTCGACCGGATCGAGCTCGACCGCCACTGGGGCATCTTCGGCAACGTCCGCTATGACCGGGTCACCAACAACCTCGACGACCACCTCCAGGCCGGCGGCACGGACCTCTCCGGCGAGGTCGTTTACGAGCAGCCGACCGGCCGGGTCGGCGTCACCTGGAACCCGGCCGCCGACTTCGGCCTCTTCGCCAGCTGGGGCACGGGCTTCCTGCCCCCGGGGACGGAGGAGCTGGTCAACAACCCGTACGCCCTCGGCGGCTACAACACCGAGCTCGTCGCGGCCACGTCGAAGGGCGAGGAGATCGGGGCCCGGGGCCGGATCGGCCGGTCGCTGAGCTACGACGTCACCCTGTTCCATCTCGCCACCGAGAACGACTTCGGCCGGTACCGCATCCCGGAACGGCCTTTGGAGACCTTCTACGGCAACGTCGGCTCGACCCGCCGGCACGGCGTCGAGACCTCCTTGACCTGGTTCCCCGTCGAGGACCTGGCGCTGCGGGCGGCCTACACCTATTCCCATTTCAAGTACGTCACCGTGGAGACGCTGACGGGGGAGACGTTCGCGGACACCTGGCTGCCCAACTGCCCGCCGCACCAGCTCTACGCGGACGCGGAATACCGCTTCACCCGGGCCCTGACGGCCGGGATCTCGCTCGAGCACATGGGCGCCTGGTACATCGACGGGACCAATGAGATCCAGCCCAACGGCTACGGCCGGACCGACCCCTACACGCTCGCCCATGTCCGGATCGGCTACAGGTTCGAGGCCGGCGGGACGCCGCTCGAGATCTTCCTCTCGGGCCGGAATATCTTCAACGTCCTCTACTACGGCTTCACCGAGCCCGACCCGGACGGGAACTCCTATCAGCCGGCGCCGACCGCCGAATGGTCGCTCCAGCTGCGGGTCGGCTGGAAATAGAGCGGCGCGACGCGCCCGGCCCGAAGGCGGCCGGGCCCGCGCTTGACGCCGGGCCGCGCGGGGGCTATTCTGGACCCGGAGAGGAACATGCCGATAAGCCCCGCGCTCCTGGCCATCCTGGCCTGTCCCCTGTGCCGGACCGACGTCAGGCTCACGGCCGACGAAACGGGCCTGAAGTGCGGCACCTGCCACCGGGTCTACCCCATCAAGGACGACATCCCGGTCATGATCGTCGACGAAGCCGTCGTCGAGCCCGGCCGGGCGGTCAAGGCCTGACCATGTGCGGCGTCATCGGCGTCTGGGGCAACGGCCCCGTCATCAGGGACGTCTACCAGGGCCTGCTGGCCATGCAGCACCGCGGCCAGGACTCGGCCGGGGTCATCACCTTCGACGGCCGCTTCCACGCGAAGAAGGGCAACGGCCTCGTCCACGATATCTTCACGCCCGAGGCCGTCGCCAACCTCCACGGGGCGATCGGCATCGGCCACACGCGTTACCCGACGATCGGCGGCGGCGGCGACGAGGACGCCCAGCCCTTCCAGCTCAACTCCCCCTTCGGCATCATCATGGCCCACAACGGCAACGTGGCCAACTACCGCGAGCTCCGCGACGAGCTCTACCGGAACCAGCACCGCCTGCTCAATTCCGACTGCGACGTCGAGATCATCCTCAACCTGTTCGCCGAGTCTCTGGCCCACGAGAGGACGAGGACTCTGGCGCCGGAGCACATCTTCCGGGCCGTCGAGGCCGTCTACAAAAAGGTCCGGGGCAGCTATTCCGTCGTCGCCTACATCGCCGGCCAGGGCCTGGTCGCCTTCCGCGATCCTTACGGCATCAAGCCCCTCGTCTACGGGCTCCGGCGCGACGGCCTCGTCCCCTCCTACGCCTTCGCCTCCGAGACGGTCAGCCTGAACATCATGAACTTCGCCGAGATCAAGGACGTCGAGGCCGGCGAGGTCGTCTTCATCGACAAGTCGCGAACCCTCCACCGGAAGCGGGTCCGCAAGGGCTGCCTGTCGCCGTGCCTGTTCGAATGGGTCTACTTCGCCCGGCCCGACACGTTCATCGACAAGGTCAACGTCTACAAGTGCCGGGTCAACCTTGGGCGGTCGCTGGCCCAGCAGATCCGCCGGCTGGATCTGGCCATCGACGTCGTCGTCCCCGTCCCGGACTCCGCCCGCGACGCGGCCATCGAGATCGCCCGCAAGCTCAACCTGAAATACAGCGAGGCCCTGGTCAAGAACCGCTACATCGGCCGGACCTTCATCATGCCGGCCGACGAGAAGCGCAAGAGCTCGGTCCGCCAGAAGCTCAATCCCATCGCCTCGGAGATCCGGGGGAAAAAGGTCCTTCTCGTCGACGACAGCATCGTCCGCGGCAACACCTCCAAGGCCATCGTCGAGATGCTCCGCGAGGCCGGGGCCAAGAAGGTCTATTTCGCCTCGTACTCGCCGCCCCTGCGCCACCCCTGTGTCTACGGCATCGACATGCAGACCAAGACCGAGTTCGTCGCTCAGAACGCCGACGAGGCCGCCGTGGCCCGCAAGATCGGCGCCGACAAGGTCATCTACCAGACGCTCGACGCCCTGAAGAAGGCGGTCCAACTGGAGAATCCCAGGATCAAGAGCTTCTGCGCCGCCTGCTTCGACGGCATCTACCCGACGGGCGACATCTCGCCGGACCTGCTCGCGGACATCGAGGCCGACCGCAAGACCGCCCAGGACGCCCAGCTCGAGCTCAACCTCTGACCCGGCCCGCCGCCGCTCAGAGCGCGCGCGTCCGGACCTTCCGCCACCAGCTCTTGTTCGCCGCGTACCAGCGCACCGTCCGCTTGAGCCCTTCCGCGAACGGGACCTCCGGCTCCCAGCCGAGGGCCCGGATGAGGCCCGAGTCCATGGCGTAGCGCCGGTCGTGGCCGGGCCGGTCGGGGACGAACTGGATGAGATCGCGGGGCGCGTCGAGGGCGTCGAGGATGCGCCGGGCGACGTCGAGGTTGGCCATCTCGCAGCCGCCGCCGACGTTGTAGACGCTGCCGGCGCGGGCCCGGAGGAGGGCCGCCTCGACGGCCCGGGCGTGGTCGTCGACGTAGAGCCAGTCCCGCACGTTCAGGCCGTCCCCGAAGACCGGCAGGGCCTTGCCTTCGAGCCCGTTCGTCAGGAACCGCGGGATGAGCTTCTCCGGGAACTGGCAGGGGCCGTAGGTGTTCGACGGGCGGAGGACCACGGTCGGCAGCCCGAAGGTCACGTGGTAAGCCCGGGCCAGATGGTCGCCGCCCGCCTTGCTCGCCGCGTAGGGCGAGGACGGCAGGAGGGGATCGGTCTCGCGGGCGGCCCGGCCCGTCCGGCTGCCGTAGACCTCGTCGGTCGAGATATGGACGAAGGCCTCGACGCCCGGGAAGGCCCGCAGGGCGTCGAGCAGGATGTAGGTGCCGTGGACGTTGGTCAGGACGAACTCGCCGGCGTCGTAGATCGACCGGTCGACGTGGGTCTCGGCGGCGAAGTGGACGACGGCCTGGACCCGGGCGAAGAGGCGCCGGACCAGGTCCCGGTCCCGGATGTCGCCCATGACGAATTCGTAGCGGGGGTCCTCCTGGACGTCGCGGAGGTTGTCCAGGTTCCCGGCGTAGGTCAGCTTGTCCAGGTTGATGACCCGCGTCTGCTTGTGGCGGCGCAGGAGAAGGCGGACGAAGTGGCTGCCGATGAAGCCCGCCCCGCCCGTGACGAGGACGGTCTTGCCGTCGAGGGTCCGTTCCGTGCTCATGGCCGTTCTCCTGTCCTCAGAACCCGAACCCCCCCAGGAAATCGAGCGTCTTGCCGATCGCGCCGAGGCCCAGGGAGAATCTGACCTGGACGTCGGCGGGGACGCGGTAATAGAAGACCCGCAGGTCGACGAGGAAGTCGAGGCACTGGTAATGATAGGTCAGCTGGCCGCCGGTGTAAAGGAGCTTGGCGTCCTTGATGTTGTAGTCGGCCTCGAGCTGGAGGTCGACGCCGAGCCCCGGCAGCCGGACCCCGCCGAAGGCGCCGATCTGATCGCGGTTGTAGAGGGCGATGAGGGCCGGGTCGATCCCGGCGATCCAGGAGTTGCGGCTCTTGAACCACGAGACGGTCAGGAAATCGCCGTCCGCCTTGGAGCCGGCCGTGGCCCCGAGCCGCAGGCTCGACAGGTTCCCGTAGTAGGGGTTGTAGGCCACCGAGGCGTCCAGGCTGAACCGGGTCTGGGGGTAGAAACGGAGCGTCCCGGTCAGCTCCGAGAAGCGGGGCGCCACCCCGTCGACCGGGAAGTTCGAAAGAGGCCCGTCCTCGGGCGAGAGATAGTAGGTCTGCCCCAGGCCCAGGGAAAAGACCTCGACGGCCCGCTCGTCCCGGGCCTTGAACAGGAAGCGGCCGGTGACGCCGTAGCTGACCTGGTGGTAGCGGAAGAAGCCGTAGTTGGTCACGACCCGGTCGGAGTCGTTGGTCGGGCTGTCGTAGGTGTAGGTGACGTAGGGTTCGATGAGGCTCTTGAGCCGGGCCCGGCCGTCCCGGCCGTAGAAGAGCCGGAAGAAGACGGGCCCGACGATCTCGACCGCGGCGACGACGTTGCGGGTGAAGAGCGGGTCGTCGACGATCCCGCCCGTGGCCGGGTCGAGGCTCTGCCCGTAGAAATTGAGGTTGGCCGTGACCGTGGTCGTCGCCGTGAGCCAGGGGATCGAGGTAAAGGGCAGGCTCAGCGCCGGGCTGAGCGTCAGGCGCGACGACCGCCGCTCCGTCCCCGCTTCGTATTGGGACTTCCAGCCGTACTGCCAGCGCGAGTAGGACGAGGACAGGGAGAAGAAGAGCGGGGCGAAGAGGCGCGTCTTGAAGACGTTGAACGTGACCTGGGGCAGCGAGGTCGAGACGTTGGAATCGCCGAGCTGGGAAAAGTAGGTCTCGAAGCGCGAGGCCTGGGCGCTCAGGTTGAAGCGCCGCCACGACCGGGACAGGTAGACCTGGTAGGTCCGGTTGTAGGACAGGGCCCGCTGGAAATTGTTGTCGTACTGCCGGAGGAAGGCGTACGAGCTCTGGTAATCGACGTTGGCGACCAGGGTGAAGCCGAGGGGCAGGGCCACGGTCTGGTTGAAGCGGACGATGGAGGACCGGGCCCGGCTGGCCGCGCCCGCCTCCTTCTTGAAGACGAAATAGTAGAGGTCGATGTCGCCCTTCGTCCCGCCCGGGAAGAGGTAGCGGTACTGCAGGCCGGCGCCGGTGCCGCGGGCGAGATAGAAGTCGACGCCGACCGTGGCGTCCATGTTCGGGGCCATGGCCCAGTAGAAGCTCTGGGAGAAGAAGAACCCCTTTTCGCCGCCGAAGCCGATCCGCGGCATCAGGAAGCCCGTGGCCCGCTCCTTCAGGGGGTAGCGGAGGTAGGGCAGATAGAGGACGGGAACGCTCTTGATCCGGACGACGGCGCCCCACATCTCGATGGAATCGTCCTTCCTGAGGTCGGCCCGGGCCAGACTGAAGCTCCAGCGCGGATTGGGCTGGGCGCAGGCCGTGAGCCGGGCCTTGGCTCAGGCTGTAGAGGTCGTCGCGCTTGCGCTCGAGCGTCTCCGCTTCGAAGAGGACCGACGGCTGGACGAGACCGGAGGCCCGCGAGATCGTCCCGCGGCCCGTCTCGAGGTTGTAGACCATCCGCTCGGCCCGGATGACCTCGCCGCCCGACTGGGCGACGACGTTGCCCTCGGCCAGGACGTCCTTCGTCCCGAGGTCGTACTCGACCCGGTCGGCGAAGAGGAGGAACCCGCCGTAGCGGATCTCGACGTCCCCCGCGGCATAGACGCGGTCGCCGGAGCGCTCCTGGCGCGCGGCCGTGATCCGGACCTCGGGCGGGGTCTCGGCGACGGCCGGAGCGGCGGGCTTGGGCGCGTTCGCCGTCTGGGCGAGAAGGACGGACGGGACGAGCGCGGCGGCCAGGCAAAGCCCGCCGATCAGGCCCGTCCGGACGGGTCGCCAGAGGCCGAGCCGCCATCAGGGCTCGCCCTTCATCTCTTTCCGCAGCGCCCGGAAGAGGCTGAGGAGGCCCGAGGCGATGCCGAGCACGGTGAACGTGAGCAGGAGCCAGGGCTCGGTGCCGAGCCAGCGGTCGAGGAAATAGCCGAAGAACAGGCCCACGGCGATCGACGACGGCAGGATGAGGCCGACCGAGGCCAGCTCGGCCAGCCGCCGCAGGTCGGAGCGCGGGCGCTTTTCGTCCATCAGGCGGCCCGCTCTTCCCGGCCCGCCGGCGGTCCCTCCGGCCGGTCGGGCCCGGCGGCCCAGGCCCCGCCCTCGTTGATGAGTGCGTTCCAGCCGAAGCCGAAGGCGAAGGCGAGCGTGAAGAGCTTGAAGAAAGCCTCGAAGCTCCCGCCGCCGGCGCCGGCCTCGAACTGGGGAAAGATGACCAGGGCCAGGATGAGCCCGATGGCCAGGGAGGCCAGGGCCGAATAGAGGTAGCGGCGGCTGAAGCCGCGGACCCGGCCGTCCCTCACCTTGCGCAGCCAGGGCAGGACCGTCCGGGCCAGGACGCCGAAGAGAAGCCCCGAGAACTTGACCAGGAATGCCGTGGACATGGCGTGTCTCCTATTCTCAGAGATGGGTCGGGGGTTGTCAAGGAAGCCGGCCCTCCCTCCTAAATACGCGTTTGACCGGCGGTCGGCGGGGCGTGATATAATCCCGATGCCATGACGACCCCGGACCAGGCCGCCTTCGAAGACCGCCTCCTGAGGCGGATCCCTCTCGAGATCGCGGTCGCCGCGGGAGTCCTGGGCCTGGCCGCCGCCCTCCTGCTCGATCCGGCGACCGGGCTGTTCGTCTTGGCCGGGGGCCTCTTCTCGGCCCTCGGCTTCGCCTGGCTCAAGCAGTCCCTGACCCGCTTTCTGGCCAAGGGCGTCCAGGGGGCGCGGCGCTCCGGCGTCGTCCTCTACGCCCTCCGCCTCGTGTTGATTTGCGCCGTCTTTTTCCTTATAATCCTCGTCTATCCGAAGAAGATCCTCGCCTTCGTCGCGGGCTTCTCCACGGTCGTCCCGGTGACCCTGGCCGTGGCCGTCCGGGGTCTTCTTCAGCTGAAAAAATGGAAGGATTAGAACACAGCCTCTGGATCGTCGAGGCCTTCAACCGCGTCTTCGGCCCGCCCGTCGCCGCGGCCCTCGGCCTCGTCGGCGTCAAAGTCCCCGACCCGCTCCACGCCATCCCCGACTACCTGGTCATGGTCTTCTTCGCGACCGTGTTCGTGGTCGTCCTCCTGGGCCTCGTCTCGCGTCGGCCGGCCCTCGTCCCCAGCCGCCGCCAGAGCGTCGCCGAGATGATCGTCCAGCTGTTCGAGGGGCTCGTCGTCGACGCCGTCGGCCCCAAAGGCCGGAAGTATCTGCCGGTCATCGGCACGGTCGGCATCTTCATCTTCGCCTGCAACCTGATCGGGCTCGTCCCCGGGTTCATGTCGCCGACGAGCAAGCTCAACGTCACCGTTGGCTGCGCCCTGGTCGTCTTCTTCTATTACCACGCCCTGGGCGTCAGGGACCAGGGGCTCAAGTACTTCAAGCACTTCCTGGGCCCCATCCCGGCCCTGGCCCCGCTGATGCTCCCGATCGAGCTCATCAGCCACTTCTCCCGGCCGGTCTCCCTGTCCATGCGGCTTTTCTGCAACATCTTCGCCGAGGAGCTGCTCATCGTCATCATGGCCTCGATCGTCCCCTTCTTCCTGCCCCTGCCGTTCATGGCCCTGTCCATTTTCACGGCGCTCATCCAGTCGTACGTCTTCGTCCTGCTGACCTGCATCTACATCGCGGGCGCCGTCGCCCATGAAGAAGAGCACTCAACGTAAAAGGAGTTCCGCCATGTCCAAGAGACTCAAAGCCCTGTGCCTGCTGGCCTTCGGCGTCGCCCTCATGACCCTGCCCGTCCTGGCCCAGGAAGGGGCCCCGGCCGGCGAGCTGGCCAAGCCCCGGGCCGACCTGTTCAAGCTGTCGCTCATCGTCGGCGGCGCCATCATCAGCCTGGCGGTCATCGCCGGCGCCTTCTGCCAATCCAAGGCCATCTGCTCGGCGTGCGAGGGGATCTCCCGCAACCCGGCCGGCGCGCCGGCCATCCGCGGCCTGCTCGTCCTGGGGCTCGTCCTCATCGAGACCCTGGTCATCTACGCCCTGCTCATCACCATCATCATCCTGATGGTCCAGTGGGGGAATTACATCCCCTAGGGCTGGCGGCCCAGGCCCCTGCGGACCACGGAGCGGATGACACGCCCGACGCTTTCGCTCATCGCCGCGTCCTTCCGGCGCTTCAACGAGGACAAGTGTTGGACCTCGGCTATCGTCATCTCGTATTTCGCCCTGCTCTGCTCCGTGCCGCTCGTCGCGCTGTTCTTCGCGACCGCGGCCCGCTTTCTGGGCGACACGGAAATGGCTCTGCGGAGCCTCAACATCTTCACCGACGAGTTCTTCGCCCGCCAGGACCCGGGCTTCTTCAAGAGCCTCGGGGACCTGTCGGGCGCGGTCGGCCAGCTCGGCCTCTTCGGCGTCATCGGCTCGCTCGTCTCGGCCAGCTTCCTCTTCTCGACCCTCATCACGACCGTCAACCAGATCTTCCGGACGAAGTACCACAAGTCCTTCGTCTACAACCGGCTCATCGAGTTCCTGATGATGGCCGTCGTCGGCGTCTTCATGCTCTTCTCGCTGACCATGACGGCCGTCTGGACGGCCCTCGGCCGGACGCTCGAGAAGAGCGAGCTGGTCCGGGCGACCATCCATCCCGGAGCGGTGGCCGCCGTCAACAACGTCTTCCTGAAATACATCATCCCCTATGCCCTGACGTTCCTGATGTTCTACATCCTTTACAAGTACATCCCGGAGGTCAAGGTCCATACCCGGGCGGGGCTCATCCCGGCGGCCGTGGCCGCTCTTTTCTTCGAGGGATTCAAGCGGGCTTTCGCCTTCTACGTCGTGCACTTCTCGGCCATCGGCATCGTCCTGAGCAAGATCCTCCAAGGCACGCTGACCTCGGTCCTGTTCTTCCTGCTCTGGATCACGTCGTCGATGGTCATCCTGCTCTGGGGGGCGGAGCTGGCGGCGGTCTTGAACGAGAAGTACGAGGCGACCGCCGCGGCCGGAACAAAACAGGCTCCGCCGCCCGCGGTCAAACCGGTTTGACGGGGTCGGGGACCGGCGGGGAGCGGAGTCCCCGCAGCGACCATCAGAAGCACGACGGAGCGGCCCGGAGGAGCGCTTCTGAGAGATATCTTGAGAGGACCGGCAGCCGGTCAGATATGCTTGGCGATGGCTTCCGTCAGCTTGGCCTTCGGCAGCGCGCCGACGAGCTTTTCCTTGAGCTCCCCGCCCTTGAACAGGATCATGGTCGGGATGGCCATGATGCCGTAGGTCTGGGGGGTCTGGCCGTTCTCGTCGACGTTCATCTTGACGACTTTGAGCTTGCCCTTGTGGGTCTCGGCCAGCTCCTCGACGACGGGGGCGATCATGAGGCAGGGGCCGCACCAGGGGGCCCAGAAATCGACCAGAACGGGCAGGTCGGACTTGATCACTTCGGCCTGGAAATTGGCGTCGGTACCGGTCAGGATGGCGTCGGACATGTTATCGATCTCCAATTCTTAGTGTTTCAGTAGTATTTAAGTATTTTAGCAACCCGGCCGCCCGTTGTCAACACGAGCCAAGGACAAGAACTGCGAGGGACGCTCCCTTGCCGGCCCCCCTATCCGGCCCAGCCCAGCTTTTCCTTGACCAGGTCGTAGTAGCTGCGGCGGGGCGAAGTGACGAGCTGGAGCTCGAAGGGCGCCTTGCGGATGTCGACGACGTCGTTGCGGACGAGGACAACCCCCCGCTGTCCGTCGAAGGTTGCATGGACCTCTTCGCCTCCGGTCAGCAGCCGGACCGAGATCGACGACGTCGCCGGCACGGCCAGGGGCCGGAAGGACAGGGTGTGCGGACAGATGGGCGTCAGGACGATGGCCGGGACCTGCGGATGGAGGATGGGCCCGCCGGCCGAGAGCGAGTAGGCGGTCGAGCCGGTCGGCGTCGAGACGATGAGCCCGTCGGCCTTGAGCGTGGCCACGTCCGTGCCGTCGATGCCGATGGCCAGCTCGATCATCCGGGCCATGGCGCCCTTCGTGACGACCAGGTCGTTCAGGGAGTAGGAGACGTCCCGCGCCGTCCGGCCCTCGAGCAGCCAGCGCGGGCTGATGAGCCCGGCCTCCCCGGCCAGGAACTTGTCCAGGGTCGGCACGGCCTCGCTCACCGGGATCTCGGTCAGGAAGCCCAGCCGGCCCAGGTTGACGCCCATGACCGGGACGCCGGCCCGGGCCGCATGGTGGGCGACGCTGAGGAGCGTCCCGTCGCCGCCGAGGACGACGACGATGTCCGAAGCCGCGGCGATCGCGGCCCGCTCCAGCCCGTCGGGCCGGCCGAGCTTGCGCGCCGCGACGTCCTCGAGGACGCAGGCGACGCCCCGGCCCTCGAAGTATTCGACGACGATCTTGAGGATGCCCTCGACCGCGGGCGCGTGGGGCTTGATGACGATGCCGGCCTTGCGGACGTTAATCATGGCTGACCGCCTCCTTGATCCAGGTGGGGACGAGCGCCGCGTTGAGATCGGGAGCGCCCTTGACCCACCGGGCGAAGAATTCGACGTTGCCCTTCTGCCCGCGCGTCGAGCAGCGCATGAGACCCGCGAGCCCGAAGCCGAGGGCCCGGGCCCCGGCCAGGACCCGCTCCAGGACCCCGGCGTGGACGGCCGGGTCTCTGACGACGCCCTTCGTGCCGACGTCCTTCGGACCGGCTTCGAACTGGGGCTTGACCAGGGAGACCAGGGCCCAGTCGCCGGGGATGGCCGCGAGCGCGGGCAGGATCTTGAGCACGGAGATGAACGAGACGTCCATCGTGACGATCCCGGGCGCCTCCGGGAGATCGGCGGGCGCGAGCTCGCGGGCGTTCCTCTCGATCGTCACGACGCGCGGGTCCTTGGTCAGGTTCCAGTCGAGCTGCTTCGTGTCGACGTCGACGGCGTAGACCCGCGCGGCGCCGCGCTGGAGCAGACAATCGACGAATCCGCCCGTCGACGCGCCGATGTCCAGGCCGACCTGGCCGCGGACGTCGAGGCCGAAGCGGTCGAGGGCCTCGGCCAGCTTGAGGCCGCCGCGGCTGACGAAAGGCAGGACGGCCGCGACCTCGAGGGCCGCGTCCGCGTCGAGGCGATCGCCCGGCTTGCGGACGGGGCGGCCGGCGCTCGTCACCCGGCCGGCCATGATCAGGGCCTGGGCCTTTTCGCAGCTCGGGGCCAGGCCGCGGGCGACGAGGAGCTTGTCCGCGCGTTCCTTCATCGGCGCCTCAGGCGGAGGGCGTCTGATAGAACTCCCGGATCCGCCGGACGAGGCCGGGGACATCGAGGCCGAGCGCGGCCCGGATCTCCTCGGACTTGCCCAGCGGGTAGGCCCCGACCGGCACGCCGAGCGACAGGAACCGGAGGTCGAAGCGGCCCTCCCGGTCGAGGAGCTCGCGCACGGCGCTCCCGGCGCCGCCGTCGACGATGCCCTCCTCGAGGGTCACGACCGTCCGGCCCGGCCCGGCGAAGCGCAGGATCATGTCCCGGTCGAGCGGCTTGACGAAGCGGGCGTTGACGACGGCGAGCGAGATCCCGTCCTTCTCCAGCTCCCGGGCCGCCTCGAGGGCCGGCCCGACCATGTGCCCCACGGCGAAGAGGAGGTCCCGGCCGTCCCGGACGAGTTCGCCCGTCCCGAGGGGCAGGACCCGCAGCTCGCCGTCGAGCGCGACGCCCAGGCCCTTGGCCTTGGGAAAGCGCACGGACGCCGGGTGGCCGTAGTGAAGGCCCGACCAGAGCATGTGCTGGAGCTCGTTCTCGTCCTTGGGGGCCATGACGATCATGTTCGGCATATGCCGCATGTAGGCGATGTCGTTGACGCCCTGGTGGGTGGGCCCGTCGTCGGGCACGACGCCGGCCCGGTCGAGGACGAAGAGGACGGGCAGGTCCATCAGGCTGACGTCGTGGTAGAGCTGGTCGTAGGCGCGCTGCAGGAAGGTCGAGTAGATGGCCACGACGGGCTTGAAGCCCGCGAGGGCCAGGCCCGAAGCGAAGGTGACCGCGTGCTGCTCGGCGATGCCGACGTCGAAGAAGCGGTCCGGCAGCTTCTCGGAGAACTCCCGGAGGCCGGTGCCTTCGCCCATGGCCGCCGTGATGGCCAGGACCCGGTCGTCCTTCTTCGCGATCTTGATCATGGCCTCGCCGAAAAGGCTCGAGTACGACGGGCCCCACTCCCGCTGCAGGGGTTTGCCCGTCGACACCTGGAACGGCCCGGCGCCGTGGAATTTTTCCGGGTGCATGCGGGCCGGCGGATAGCCCCGGCCTTTCTGGGTGACGCACTGGATGAGGACGGGCCCGTCGTAGGTCTTGGCCGTCTCGAAGGCCTCGACGAGGGACTGGACGTTATGGCCGTGGACGGGGCCGATGTAGCGGATGCCGAGCTCCTTGAAGACGAGCCCGGGGAAGAGCGTCTTCTTGACCAGCTCCTCCAGGGCCCGGCCGCCCTTGATCAGGACTCCGCCGAGCGGGACCCGCTTGAGGATCGACTTGGCCTGGTCCTTCATCCGGATATATCGCTGGCCCGACACGAGATAGGAGAAGTACTTGGACCAGGCGCCGACGTTGATCGAGATGGACATTTCGTTGAAGTTGAGGACGATGATGAGCCGCTCGCGGAGGTGGCCGATCTGGTTGAGGGCCTCGAGGGCGACGCCTCCCGTCAGGCTGCCGTCCCCGACGACGGCGACGACGTGATGCTTCTCGCCGCGCTTGTCCCGGGCCACGGCCATGCCCAGGGCGGCCGACAGCGCGGTCGAAGCGTGCCCGGTGTTGTAGGCGTCGTATTCGCTCTCCTCGCGGCAAGGGAAGCCGAGCAGGCCGCCGCAACGGCGCAGGCCCCCGAAGCGGTCCTTGCGGCCGGTCAGGATCTTGTGGGTGTAGCACTGGTGGCCGACGTCCCAGACGATCTTGTCCCGGGGGGCGTCGAAGGCCAGGTGGAGGGCCAGGGTCAGCTCGACGGCGCCGAGGTTCGAGGCGAGATGCCCGCCGTTCTTCGCCACCGTCTCCAGGATGAGGGCCCGGATCTCCAGGGCCAGATCCGAGAGCTCCTCCGGCGCCGAGCTTGCGCAGGTCGGCCGGCTCGCGGATGGCGTCCAGGTGCTTGCCCATGGCCACTCCCCCGGGTCAGGCTTTGCCGCCGGCCTCGCCCGCGTCGTCGTCGGATTCGGCCTCGAAATCCTCGGCCTTGAGGTTTCCCTTCTCGTCCTTGAGCAGGATCTCGACCTTGCGCTCGGCCTTGTCCAGCTCGGCGCGGAGGAACCGCGACATCTTGACGCCCTTCTCGAACAGGGCCAGCGATTCGTTGAGGGAGATGCCGCCCTTCTCGAGCTTGGCCACGATCTGTTCGAGCTCGGCCAGGGCCTTTTCGAACGTCAGGTTGGTCATGATCCCTCCTTCAGGAACCGGGATTCCAGCGGCTTCTTGCGGTCGACCGATTCGACCCGGGCGCTGAACTCGCCCTTGAAGAACGTGACCTCGACGGTCTCGCCCGGGACGACGTCCTCGATCCGGCGGGCCAGCCGCAACCCGCCTTCTTTCCAGACCAGCGTGTAGCCCTTCTTGAGGACGTCGAGGGGGCTCAGGGCGTTGAGCGCGGCCGAGAGCCGCTCCCAGGCCGCCCGGTGGTCCCCCACCGCCCGGCGCAGGACGTTGCCCAGCCGCTCGGCGGCGAGGAGCGCAGCGCCCTTCTGCTCGGCGATGGCCTGGCGCTCGGACCGCAGGACGTTCCGGCCGCGCGTCTCGAGATCGTCCACCCGGCGGGCCAGATTGGCCAGCTTGACCTCGAAATTCTGGAAGATGCGGTTCCGGGCCAGCTCGTCCACGTCGGCCCGCAGGCCCTGGAGCTCGAAGCGGAGGAGCTCGCCGAGCCGCCGGGCCTGGGCGTCGATCCGCTCGGCGAAGGCCTGCTCCGTCTCGATGACCATCTCCGCGGCCGCCGAGGGCGTCGACGCCCGGACGTCGGCGACGAAGTCGGCGATGGTGAAGTCGACCTCGTGGCCGACGGCGGAGATGACGGGGACGGGCGAACGGGCGATGGCCCTGGCCACGGGCTCCTCGTTGAAGGCCCAGAGGTCCTCGATCGAGCCGCCGCCGCGGCCGACGATGAGGACGTCGAGGCCGGGCCAGGCCCCGAGGGCGTCGATCCCCTCGACGATCTCGGCCGCCGCGCCCTCGCCCTGGACCCGGGCCGGATAGATGACGACATGGAGCTTGGCGTAGCGGCGCTCGAGAACGCGGAGGATGTCGCGGATGGCCGCGCCGGTCGGCGAGGTGACCACCCCGATCGTCCGGGGCCGGAGCGGCAGCTTGCGCTTCCGCTTCTCGTCGAAGAGGCCCTCGGCCCTGAGCTTCTCCTTGAGCTGCTCGAAGGCGAGCTGGAGGGCCCCCTTCCCCTTGGGCTCGACGTGTTCGACGTAGAGCTGATAATCTCCGCGCGGCTCGTAGACGCTGATCTTGCCCCGGCAGACGACCTTGAGGCCGTCCTTGAGGTCGAAGGCCACCTTGCGGGCCGTCGACTGCCATATCACGGCCTTGATGACGCTCTTGTCGTCCTTGAGGTTGAAGAAGACGTGGCCCGAGGCGGCTTTCTTGTAGCCCGAGACCTCCCCCTCGACCCAGACCTGGGGGAAGGCCGTCTCCAGGGCCGCCTTGACGATCTCGGTGACCTGCGAGACCGTGTAGACGTGGTCCTTGACGACCAGTCCTTCAGTCTTCGTGACCATCCTCCGCCAGGACCTCCCGCGTGATCGACAGGGCCCGGCCCGAGGCCGGGTCGATCTTGATGAAGACGCCCGACAGGAACAGGCCGTCGCGCGACGGCTCGAAGCGCTGGGGCCGCGAGGTCAGGAAGCGCTGGAGGGCCTGCTCGCGGTCGATGCCGATGACGGCGTTGCGGCCGCCGGCCATGCCGGCGTCGGAGATGTAGGCCGTCCCCTTGGGGAGGACCCGTTCGTCCGACGTCGGGACGTGGGTGTGCGTGCCGACGACGGCGGAGACCCGGCCGTCGAGGTGCCAGCCCAGGGCCTGCTTCTCCGACGTGGCCTCGGCGTGGAAATCGATGAGAATGATCGGGGTGGCGGCCCGGAGGGCGGCGACCTCTTCGTCGGCCCGCTTGAACGGGCAGTCGATCGGCTCCATGAAGACCCGCCCCTGGAGATTGAGGACGGCCGCCCGGATCCCGTCGGCCGACTGGAAAATGTACGAGGACCGGCCGGGATTGACGGGCGGGTAGTTGGCCGGGCGGAGGAGCCGGGGCTCGCGCTCGAGGTAGGGCAGGGCGTCCTTCTTGTCCCAGATGTGGTTGCCCGAGGTCAGGACGTCGACGTGCATGAGCAGGTCCTTGCCGATGTCCTCGGTGATGCCGCTGCCCCCGGCCGCGTTCTCGCCGTTGGCGACGATCATCGACGGCGCGTATTTCTTGATCAGGCCGGGCAGGAACTTGTCCATGGCCCGGCGGCCCGGCCGCCCGACGATGTCGCCGAGGAACAGAACGCCGAACTCAGCGGGCATATTCGACCGCCCGCATCTCCCGGATGACCGTGACCTTGATCTGGCCGGGGTAGTCGAGCTCGGCCTTGATCTTGGCCGCCGTCTCCTTGGCCAGGAGCGAGGCCTTGTCGTCCGAGACCTTGAGGGCTTCGACGATGATGCGGATCTCGCGGCCGGCCTGCAGGGCGAAGGCCTTGGACACGCCCTCGAACGAGCAGGCGATCTCCTCGAGCTTCTCCAGCCGCTGGATGTAGGTCTCGAGCAGCTCCCGCCGGGCCCCCGGCCGGGCGGCCGAGAGCGTGTCGGCGGCCTGGACGAGGACGGCCTCGATGGACGGGAAGTCGATGTCGCGGTGGTGCGCGGCGATGGCCTGGCAGACCTTTTCCGACTCGCCGTACTTCTTGGCCAGCTCGACGCCGAGCTCGGTGTGCGTCCCTTCCGTGTCCCTGTCGACGGCCTTGCCGATGTCGTGGAGCAGGCCGGCCCGCAGGGCGACGTTGGTGTCGAGGCCGATCTCGCGGGCCATCATGGCCGCGAGCATGGCCACTTCCTTGGTGTGCTGGAGGACGTTCTGGCCGTAGCTCGTCCGGTACTTGAGCTTGCCCAGGAGCTTGATGAGCTCGGGGTGGATGTCCCGGACCTTGAGCTCCAGGACGGCCGACTCGCCCTCCTGCTTGATCTTCTGCTCGAGCTCGGCCTTGACCGATTCGACGATGTCCTCGATGCGGGCCGGGTGGATGCGCCCGTCGGTGACCAGCTTCTGGATGGACAGGCGGGCGAGCTCGCGGCGGATGGGGTCGAAGCTCGACAGGATGACGGCCTCGGGCGTGTCGTCGACGATGATGTCGACGCCGGTGGCCATCTCCAGGGCCCGGATGTTGCGGCCCTCGCGGCCGATGATCCGGCCCTTCATGTCGTCCGACGGCAGGTCGACGACCGAGACGGTCGTCTCGACGACGTGCTCGGCGGCCGAGCGCTGGATGGCGTTGGACATGATCTCGCGGGCCGATTGAGCGGCCTTCTCGCGGGCCTCCTCCTCGATCCGCCGGACCGTGGCGATGGCCTCGAGCTTGGCCTCCTCCTCGATCTTCTTGATCAGCATGGCCTTGGCCTCTTCCTGGGTCAGGCCGGAGATCTTCTCCAGCTCCTCCATGCTCTTCCGGATGGCCTCGGCGATCCTGGCTTCCTCGATCTCGAGGTCCTTCTCCTTCTGGGTGAGCTTCCGCTCCTTCTGGGAGAGGTCCCTCTCCTTGCGCTCGATCGACTGGAACCGCCGCTCCAGGTTCTCCTCCTTGCTGAGGAGCCGGCGCTCGGTCTCGTTGATCTTGCGCTGTTTCTCGCGGTTCAGGGCCTCGAACTCGTTCAGGCGGGCGAGGTCCTTCTCGCGGGCGACGATGTCCGCTTCCCGCTTGATCTTCTCCCCGTCCTCGCGGGCCCGGTCGAGGATGACCTTGGCCTGTTCCTCGGCCTCGGCGGCCTTGCGGGTGCCCTCCTGCCGCTTGAGCAACAGGACGACGACGGCCGCGGCGAGGCCGATGATGGCGACGATGCCGGCGATGGTGACCGGATTCATTGGGATAACCTCCTCATCTATTCAAATGAGGAGACGCGAGGGAAAGAGCGGAGGCGTCAGATGCCCCTGCCGGGAGCGGCCCGGCCGGCGAGCCCGTCGCGGGGGGACGGCCCGTCACAAAGGGGATTTATCGGCGTCCGTGTATGTATTTTCATCTGCGAAAAGATGAACCTCCAAACTTTCGATCTCCGTCTCCATGTGGCCCAGGGCCTCGTTCAGCTGATCCAGCTTCTTCTGGCTGAGGAACAGCTCGTCCGCGATGTTCAAGGCCGCCAGCACGGCGATCTTGGTCGTATCCGCGGACTTCGATTTCACAGCCACTTCGTGCATCTTCTGGTCAACGAGCGAGGTCAAGTGGCCGATATATTTCTCATCCTCCTCTCCTTTGACGCGGATCTTGTATTGCTGTCCGAAGATCTCGATCTCGAGGATTCGTTCGGTCATAAGCCCAGTTGATCGATCTGCCCGATGATGGCCTCGATCTTTCCTTTGAGGAGCTCCCGCTCGCCCTCGTACTTCTTCATCTCCTCGTCCATGCGGGCGATCTTGCGGGTGCCTTCCTCGAATTCCTTCTTTTCCGTCCGCAGCTCCTTGACCTGCTGCTTCAGCTTCTCGTTCTCGGTCGTCAGCTTGTGGATGTGATCGACGACCTGTCCGATCTTGCCCTCGAGTATTTTAATTCGCTCAAGTTCTGCTGTCAATGGAACCCTCCCTGAGTTGGATATCGAGCGCCGACCTGAGCTGGCCGACGACCTCCTGCATGACGCGGTCCACCTCCTCGGCGACGAGCGTCCGCTGGGGGTGCCGGAAGCGGAGCCGGACGGTCAGGCTGACCCGGCCTTCCGGCACGGACTTCCCGGTGAACCGGTCGACGAGCTCGAAGCCTTCGAGCAGAGGCTGGTTGAGACGCCCGAGGACCTGGGCCACCTCGCCGTAGGCGTGGGACGTGTCCACGAGGAACGACAGGTCGCGGACGACCCCGGGCAGCTTGGGGACCGGCACGTACTGGAACGGCCGGGGCGTCTTTTCGAAGAGGGCGGAGAGGTCGATCTCCGCGGCATAGACGGGATGTTCGACCGACGAGACCGCGGCGAAGTCCCGGCGCAGCTGACCCAGCGTCCCGATCTCCTGGCCTTTGTACAGGACGGCCAGGGCCCGGCCGGGCTCGAAGGACGGATGGTCCCGCGGCTCGAAGCCGGCCGGATCGCAGCGGAGCGCCTCGAGAACGGCTTCGACGGCGCCCTTGATCACGGAGAGATCCGTCTCCGCGGCGGCCGCTCCGAGGCCGGCGGCCGGCAGGAGCCCGGTCGAGAGCAGGCCGAGGTGGAGGTCCTCGCAGTGCTTCCCGTCCTCGATCCAGTGAAAGACGTTCCCGGTTTCGAAGACATGGAGGCCGTCGAGCCCCCGGTTGAGGTTCCAGGCGGCGTTCTCGAGGAGGCCGGGGAGGAGCGTCGTGCGAAGGACGGAGGCCCGGGTGGAGATGGGATTCTGGATGTCCACGGGCGTCCGGCCGCCCGCGGCCGCGGCCTCCCGCTCGGGGTCGGCGAAGCTCCAGTTGATGACCTCGTCGAGTCCCTGGCCGAGCAGGGTCCCGCGGATCCGGGCCAGCCGGTCGAGCTTGCGGTTGACGGCCGGGGCGAACGAATCGACGGGCGTGACGACCGAAGGGATGCGGTCGTAGCCGTAGAAGCGGGCGACCTCCTCGATGAGGTCCGCTTCCCGCGAGATATCGACCCGGAAGGCCGGCACCTCGACCCGCCAGGCGCCGTGATGGGACGCTTCGAGGCGGAACCCCAGCCGGCCCAGGACCTCGACGACGAAGTCCTCGGGGACGGCGACGCCCAGGAGCTCGGCGATCCGGCGCAGGCGGAGCCGCACCGTCCGCGGCTTCGGCGGCTTGGGGAAGCGGTCGATGAGCCCGCGGCCGGCCTGGCCGCCCATCCCGGTCAGAAGCGACGCGGCCATGACGGCCGCCCGGGGCGCAAAGCCGATGTCCGCGCCCCGCTCGAAGCGGTAGGAGGCGTCGGTCGCGAGACCGAGCGTCTTGGCCGTCTTGCGGATGCCGACGGGATCGAAGTTGGCGCTCTCGATGAAGACGTCGCGGGTCGAGGCCGTGATGCCCGAGGCCTGACCGCCGATGACCCCGGCCAGGGCCACGGGCCGGGATTCGTCGGCGATGACGAGCATGTCCGGCGCGAGCTCGAGCGTGCGGCCGTCGAGATCGACGAGCGTCTCGCCCCGCTTGGCCTTGCGGACGACGATGCGGCCGCCGCCGATCCGGCCGAAATCGAAGGTGTGGATGGGCTGGCCGGTGGCGAAGAGGACGTAGTTCGAGACGTCGACGACGTTGTTGATCGGCCGCAGGCCCATGGCCTCGAGCCGGCGGACGAGCCAGTCGGGCGACGGCCCGACCGGGACGCCGCGGACGACGAGGCCGCAGTAGCGGGGGCAGAGGGTCTCGGCCGAGATCTGGACGTCGGCGATGTCGACCGTGGCCTCGCCGAGCTCGGCGACCGGCCAGTCCTTCTCGAGCAGGGGGAGGCCCAGCATGGCCCCGATCTCGCGGGCGACGCCGAGATGGCCGAGCGTGTCCGGCCGGTTGGCGTAGGTCTCGAGGTCGAGGACGAGGTCGCCGTCCTTGTCCTCGACGGACTCGGGGACGAGCCCGATCATGGTCAGCCGGTCGACGAGCTCCTGCCGGGGCAGGTCGACGGCGACGTACTCGCGGATCCAGTCCAGGCTGATCTTCATTTCGTCCCGAATTGCCTGAGGAACCTCAGGTCGTTCTCGTAGAAATAGCGCATCTCGGGGATGCCGTAGGCGAACATGGCCGTGCGGTCGATGCCCAGCCCGAAGGCCCAGCCGGAGTACTTCTCCGGGTCGATATTGACGTTCTTGAGGACCTGGGGATCGACCATGCCCGAGCCGAGGATCTCCTTCCAGCCCGTGCCGCCGCAGACGCGGCAGGCCGGGTCCTTCCCGGAGCAGACGAGGCACTCGATGTCGACCTCGGCCGACGGCTCGGTGAAGGGGAAGAAGCTCGGCCGGAAGCGGACCTTGATCTTCTCGCCGAAGAGGGCCCGGAGGAAATACTCCAGCGTGCCCTTGAGGTGGGCGAAGGTGACGCCCTCGTCGATGACCAGGCCCTCGACCTGCATGAACATCGGCAGGTGCGTCGGGTCGGGCGTCTCGCGCCGGAACACGCGCCCGGGGCAGATGATGCGGATGGGCGGCTTGGACCGCTCCATGACCCGGACCTGGACGGGCGACGTGTGGGTCCGCAGCAGGAGGTCGCCCTTGATGAAGAGCGTGTCCCACTTGTCGCGGGCCGGGTGGTGCGGCGGGAAGTTGAGGGCCTCGAAGTTGTAGTAGTCCGTCTCGATCTCAGGGCCCTCCTCGATGGCGAAGCCCATGCCGAGGAAGATCCGTTCGATCTCCTCCTCGAACAGCGTGAGCGGGTGGGGCCGGCCGACGTAGCGCTTCCGGCCGGGCAGGGTCAGGTCGGGTCCTATGACCGTCGCCTTCCCGTGGGCCTTGGACCGCTCCTCGACCTGCCCTTCGACCTCGACGATCCGGCCCTGGAGGTAGTCCTTGAGCTCGTTGACCAGGCGCCCGGCCTCGCGCTTTTCCTCAGGCTGGGCGGACTTCAGGTCTTCGAACAGAAGGGTGACGTGGCCCCGCTTACGGCCCAGGTAGGCCGTCCGGAGCTCCTCGAGGGACTTGGCGTCGGCCGCCCGGCGGGCGGCCTCGTCGAATTCCTTCCGGACGGCGTCGATCCGCTCCTTCAGGTTCGCCATCTGCGGGCCTTAGGCCGCGGGCGTTTGCGTCATCCGGACCAGGTGGGCGAACGTCGCCGGGGCTTTGACGGCCAGGTCGGCCAGGATCTTGCGGTCCAGGCCGATGCCGCGGAGCTTGAGGCCGTGCATGAGGCGGCTGTAGGACGTGCCGTTGGCGACGGCCCCGGCCTTGATGCGGACGATCCAGAGGCTGCGGAAATCCCGCTTTTTGGCCCTCCGGTCCCGGTAGGCGTAGACCAGGGACTTCTCCACCGCCTCTTTGGCGGTGCGGTAATTGCGGCTCTTGGCGCCGAAGTAGCCTTTGGCCCGTTCGAGGACCTTGGTCCGGCGGTCATGTCTCTTGGTGCTGCGTTTGACGCGTGGCATGGGGATCTCCTTTGGTGCGCGGTCACATGTCGTACGGGAGCATGGTCTTGAGGACCTTGCGGTCGCCCGGGCTGGCCTGGCCGAGCTTGCCCAGCTGGCGTTTGCGCTTGGACGCCTTCTTGGTCAGGATGTGGCCCTTATTCGCTTTCGCGTGCAGGAGCTTTTTCTTGGCCGTGACCTTGAATCTCTTTTGGGCTCCCTTGTGGGTTTTTAACTTTGGCATCTTTTCCTCCTGTTTTCGTGGGGACGAGCAGGGCCGACACGGCCCAATCCTGCTTCCGGGCGGAGCCGTCCTGGCTGGCCATGTCCTTGACATCGGCGAGGACCCTGTCGAGGACCTGGTAGCCGAGCTCCGGTTTCTGCTTCTCGCGGCCGCGCAGCATCACGGTGATCTTGACCTTGTTGCCTTCGCCGAGGAAGCGCTTGACGTGCTTCATCTTGAAATCGTAGTCGTGGACGCTGATCTTGGGACGGAACTTGATCTCCTTGATCTGGATCTGCTTCTGGTGCTTCTTGGCTTCGTGGTCCTTCTTGTGCTGCTCGTACAGGAACTTGCCGTAGTCCGTGATCTTGCAGACCGGGGGGTCGGCCGTGGGCGCGATCTCGACGAGATCGAGGCCGCGGTCCCGGGCCAGCTGGATGGCCTGGACCGTGGGCAAGACGCCGAGGGCTTGGCGCTCATCGTCGATGACCCGGACCTCGCGCACCGTGATCATTTCGTTGATCCGGTGGGGCTTGGCTTTGGCGGCCGCGGGATAGAAACCGTGTCTCTTGAAAATGGCTGGTCCTCCTCTAGAAATTCACGACGAGACTTTTGAGGCGGTCGAGTTCTTGGGCCTTCTCGAGGAACCGGGCGACGTCCACCGCGCCCTTGTCCCCCTGGCCATGGACGCGAAGGGCCGCCGAGCCGCTCTCGACCTCCTTGTCGCCGACGACCAGGATGAGCGGGACCTTCTGGAGCTCGGCGCCGCGGATCTTCTTGCCGACCTTCTCCCGGCTGAGGTCGACCCCCGCGCGTAGTCCGCCCTCGCGGAGCCGGGTCTCGAGGGCCCTGGCATAGTCCTCGTGCCGCTCGGCGATGGGCAGGATCATGACCTGGACGGGGGCCAGCCAGAGCGGGAAGCTCCCGTTGTAGTGCTCGACGAGGACGCCGAAGAAGCGTTCGAGCGAGCCGAGCAGGGCCCGGTGGACCATGTAGGGCCGGTGCTCCTTGCCGTCCTCGCCGACGTAGGTCATGTCGAAGCGCTCGGACATGTTGAAGTCGAACTGGATGGTCGTGCACTGCCAGTGGCGGCCGATGGCGTCCTTGATCTTGATGTCGATCTTCGGGCCGTAGAAGACCGCCTCGCCCTCCATCCGCTCGTAGGGGTAGCCCCGGGTCTCGAGGGCCTTGACGAGCGAGGCCTCGGCCCGGCACCAGAGGTCGTCCGAGCCGCAGTACTTGCCGGGGTTCTTCGGGTCGCGCACCGACAGCTCGATCTTGTTGTCGGTGAAGCCGAAGTCGGCCAGGATGGAGACCGAGAAGTCGAGGACCCGGAGGATCTCGTCCTCGATCTGGCCGGGCGTGCAGATGATGTGAGCGTCGTCCTGGGTGAAGCCGCGGACGCGGAGCAGGCCGTGCAGGGTGCCGCTGCGCTCGTAGCGGTAGACGGTGCCGAGCTCGGCCCAGCGCAGGGGCAGGTCCCGGTAGGAGCGCATCCGGGACTTGTAGATCTCGATGTGGAACGGGCAGTTCATCGGCTTGAGGTAGTACGGCTGGTCGTCGATATCCATCGGCGAGTACATGCTGTCCTTGTAGAAGCCGAGGTGCCCGGAGGTCTGCCACAGGGTCGCCCGCCCGATGTGGGGGGTGAACAGGATGTCGTACCCGCCGGCCCAGTGGCGCTCCCGCCAGTGCTGCTCGATGATAGCCCGGACGCGGGCGCCCTTGGGATGCCAGAGGATCAGGCCGCCGCCGAGATCTTCGTTGGTGCTGAAGAGATCGAGATCGGCGCCGAGACGGCGGTGGTCGCGCTTCTTGGCCTCTTCGAGGAACTTCAGATGGTCGTCGAGCTCCTTCCGGGTCGGGAAGACGGCGCCGTAGATCCGCTGCATCTGCGCGCCGCGCTCGTCGCCCTTCCAGTAGGCGCCCGAGACCGACAGCAGCTTGATGTTCTGGAGCAGCCCGGTCGAGGCGACGTGGGGCCCGAGGCAGAAGTCGGCGAACGGCCCCTGGCGGTAGACGGTGACGGAGGCGTCGCCTTTCTCCCGAATGAGCTCGACCTTGAGCGGCTGGCCCATGCCCTCGAACAGCCGGACGGCCTCGTCCTTGGCCAGGACGAGCCTCTCGATGGGCACGTTCTCCCTGGCGATCTCCTTCATGCGCGCCTCGATCTTCTCGAGGTCCTCGGGGGTGAAGGGTTCGTCCCGGAGAAAGTCGTAATAGAACCCGGTCTCGACGGCCGGGCCGATGCCGGTCTTGGTCCCGGGATAGAGATCGAGGACGGCGTGGGCCATGAGATGGGCCGCGCTGTGTCTCAGGACCTCGATCGGAAGATGGTTATCGTCGCTCATTCTCTGTTTCAGTTCCCAAGGGCGGGCGATTCAAAGGAGGCCGGACCGACGCCCGTTGAATTCTGACCGCTTGGTGCATCGTGGTAGGCGCGGAGGGGATTGAACCCACGGCCTCTTCCGTGTCAGGGAAGCGCTCTCCCACTGAGCTACGCGCCTATCGTTCTCTCTCAAAAGCCGTTCTATATTAAGCAAATCGGGCCAAAGTGTCAATATCGGCTATAATAGCCCCGTGATCGGCGTCCTCTCCGACAGCCACGACAACCTGACCCTGGTCCGTACGGCCGTCCGCCTGTTCAACGACGCCGGGTGCGACCTGGTCGTCCACGCCGGGGACTTCGTCGCCCCCTTCGCGGCCGAGGAGCTCCGGAACCTGCGTGCGCCCGTCAAGGCCGTCTACGGCAACTGCGACGGGGAGAAAGCCGGCCTGGCCCGGGTTTTCCGGGGGCTGGGGGAGATCGCGAACGGGCCCCTGGCCTTCACCCATGCCGGCCTCCGCTTCGTCGTCTGCCATCTGGACTCGTCGGCCGATGCGCAGGCCGCCTCCGGGCTCTTCGACGTCGTCGTCTTCGGCCACACCCACCGCCCTCTGGTCGAGTCCCGCGAGGGCGTTCTCCTGATCAACCCCGGCGAGGCGGGGGGCTGGCTCAGGGGCAAAGGGACGGTCGCCTTGCTCGACCCGGCCACCCGGTCCGCCGACATCGTCACGCTCTAACCGTGTAACCTGGTTATTCACAAGTCGAGACGGCTGCAGATGCGAGGCGTCAAAGGCGAGCTGTACTCGGAGTACTGAGAGCCTTTGCAACGAAGCAGATGCGGCCGGGTCGGCTTGCCCGAAGGGTAAAAATGCCGTTAAAGTGTTCTTTCTTGTTGAAGATGCGGCATTTTTATGAATAATCCAGGTCATGCCGCACCCGATCAACCGCCGCCAACAGCCCGCCTGGAAACAACCCCGCCGGCCCCCGTCCCGGCCCCTGCCCCAGGGAGGCTTCGCCAAACGCTCCCCGGGGCGCAAGATCAACCCTCCCTCCAAGCCCAGATAAGGGTTTTGTTCTATTTCGTTCTATATATTCAATTTGCGACGATAGTCAGGCGGGCCGCGATCACGCCGGGCAGGGGGATTCCTTGGGGTGCGTCGGCAGGCGCGGCGAGGAGGCCGGTCAAGCCGATTTGGAAAAGTTTAGCCGGGCGCGAAGCCGGATGAGGGCAGTTTCCCTGGAAACCGCCAAGAACGTGTCTGAGCGAGGCTTAGCGCAAGCTCGAGCGCGGAGTGGATTCTTGAGCGCCTGCAGAATCCGGCCGACGTACCCGAGGCCGTCTTCCGAACATTTCTCAGAAGGCGGTCTGCCGAGATCGCCGCAGCGAACGCGAGGCGACCCTCGAAGCCCCTCCTTTATTGATTTTAAACCTTATATGGGCTATATTATCCTTCTTTTTTCGGACAATTGAACATTTCGGAATTCTTGTATGGAGAAGTTTTGACCTTAAGGAAAGGAGAACGCGCATGAAGAAGGTCCTGATCCTCGGCGCCGCGGGGCGCGACTTCCACAATTTCAACACCTACTTCCGGGACAACCCCGACTATCGGGTCGTCGCCTTCACCGCGACGCAGATCCCGGATATCGACGGCCGCAAGTATCCCGCGGCCCTGGCCGGCAAGCTCTATCCCAAGGGCATCCCGATCGAGGCCGAGTCCGAGATGGAGAACCTCATCGCCGCCCACAAGGTCGACGACGTCCACCTCGCCTACAGCGACCTGCCGCACGAGTACGTCATGCACATGGCCTCCCGGGCCCAGGCCGCAGGAGCCAATTTCGTTCTGCTCGGCCCCTGCGACACCATGATCAAGAGCCGCCGGCCGGTCGTCTCCGTCTGCGCCGTCCGGACCGGCTCGGGCAAGAGCCAGACCAGCCGCCGCGTCGCCGCGATCCTCAAGGCGAAGGGCCACCGGGTGGCCGCCATCCGGCACCCCATGCCCTACGGCGACCTGGTCAAGCAGAAGGTCCAGCGCTTCGCCACCTACGCCGACCTCGACAAGCACGAGTGCACGATCGAGGAGCGCGAGGAGTACGAGCCCCACATCGACAAGGGCATCATCGTCTACGCCGGCGTCGACTACGGCGCCATCCTCAAGGAGGCGGAGAAGGAAGCCGACGTCATCCTCTGGGACGGCGGCAACAACGACTTCTCCTTCTACAAGTCCGACCTCGAGATCGTCGTCGCCGACCCGCACCGGGCCGGCCACGAGCTCCGCTTCTACCCCGGCGAGACGAACTTCCGCCGGGCCGACGTCATCGTCATCAACAAGATGGACACGGCGACGCCGGAAGGCATCGAGACCGTCCTGGCCAACGCCAAGGCCGTCAACCCCAAGGCCAGGATCATCAGGGCCAACTCCCCGACCATCGTCAAGGACGGCGGCCGGATCACCGGCAGGCGCGTTCTGGTCATCGAGGACGGCCCGACCCTCACCCACGGCGGCATGACGTACGGCGCCGGCATCGTCGCGGCCAAGAAGTACGGCGCGGCCACGATCATCGATCCCCGGCCCTTCGCCGTCGGCTCGATCAAGAAGACCTTCGAGAAGTACAACCACCTCGACAACGTCCTGCCGGCCATGGGCTACGGCGACAAGCAGACCCGCGAGCTGGCCAAGACCATCGAGGCCATCGACTGCGACCTCGTCGTCAGCGCGACGCCGATCGACATCACCCGGGTCATCAAGATCTCCAAGCCCATCCTGCGCGTCGGCTACGAGCTCGAGGAGATCGGCACGCCCACCCTCAAGGACGTCCTGAAGAAATTCTAGCCTGGACTATTCATGAAAACGCAGGATTTCACCATCAAACAAGAAATGCCAAGACCTGCGTTTTCACCCTTCGGGCAAGCCGATCCGGCCGCATCTGCTTCGTTGCAAAGGGTTCGCAGCCCTAATCCTCGCCGGGTTGCGAGGATTAGGACAGCTTCACCCTTTGACGCCTCGCATCTGCAGCCGCCTCGGCTCGTGAATAATCCAGGCCAGGGGGCCCGATGAGACCGAAGATCGCCCTCGTCGCCTTCGGCGGCAACGCCATGCTCCCCGAAGACCAGAAAGGTCTGCAGTCGGAGCAGATGCGGAACGCCGCCCGGGCGGCCGAGCTCCTGGTCCACATCGTCCAGAAGGGCTATGAGCTCATCGTCGTCCACGGCAACGGGCCCCAGGTCGGCAACCTCCTCATCCAGATGGAGGAGGCGGCCAACAAGATCCCGCCCTATTCCCTCGACGTCTGCGACGCCATGACGGAGGGCAGCATGGGCTTCATGCTGGAGCGGGCCCTGATCAACGAGCTGCGCCGCCGCTCCGTCGACAAGGAGGTCGCCTCGCTCGTGACCCAGGTCGTCGTCGACAAGGACGACCCGGCCTTCGCCAAGCCGACCAAGCCCGTCGGCCCCTTCTACTCGAAGTTCCGGGGCCAGGAGCTGGCCCGCGAGAAGAAGTGGGCCATGGTCGAGGACGCCGGACGGGGCTACCGCAAGGTCGTCCCCTCGCCCAAGCCCATCGACGTCGTCAACAACCGCATCATCCGCGAGCTCGTCGAAGCGGGCCGCGTCGTCATCGCCGCGGGCGGCGGGGGCATCCCGGTCGTCCTCAACTCGAACGGCCTCTTCGAAGGCGTCGAGGCCGTCATCGACAAGGACTACGCGGCCAGCCTGCTGGCCCGCGAGGTCAAAGCGGACCTGTTCATCATCCTGACCGCCATCGAGCGCGTCTTCATCGATTTCGGCAAGCCCGCCCAGCGGGAGGCCCCGGTCCTGACGGTCGACGAGGCCAGGAAACACCTCGCCGACGGCCAATTTCCGCCGGGATCGATGGGGCCCAAGATCCGGGCCGCCATCGAGTACATCGAGGCGGGCGGCCGGGAGGTCCTGATCACCAAGGACTCCCACTTGAAGGCCGCTCTGATCAACCGTTCGGGGACGCGGATCGTCGCGTCGGCCGCGTAGGAGGAACCGCGATGCAGAAAGATTTCCTGTCCATTCGGGACCTGAGCGTTTACGAATTCGGCCAGATGCTCGACCTGGCCGCGGAGGTCAAGAAACACCAGGCCAAGTACCGCAAGGCGCTCAAGAACAGGATCCTGGCCATGATCTTCCAGAAGCCGTCGCTTCGCACGCGGATGACCTTCGAGGCCGGCATGCTCCGCCTCGGCGGCGAGGCCATCTACCTCGCCCCCTCCGACATCCAGATGGGCAGCCGCGAAGGCGCCTACGACATCGGCAAGAACCTCGAGCGCTGGGTGGACGGGATCATGATCCGGACCTTCGGGCACCAGATCGCCGTCGACCTGGCCGCGAGCTGCAAGATCCCGGTCATCAACGCCCTGACCGACCTGTCCCACCCCTGCCAGGCCATGGCCGACTTCCTGACCCTGCGCGAGCACAAGGGCGCCCTGTCCGCCCTCAAGCTGGCCTACGTCGGAGACGGCAACAACGTCTGCCACAGCCTCATGTTGGCCGCCGCCCGCGGCGGAACGAAGATGGCCGTCGCGACCCCCCCCGGCTACGAACCGAAGGCCGAGGTGGTCCGGTGGGCCCGCGAGGACGGCAAGGACACCGGCTTCACCTTGACGCTGACGAACTCCGCCGAGGAGGCCGCCAGCGGCGCCGACGCGGTCTACACCGACGTCTGGGCCTCCATGGGCCAGGAAGCCGAGAAGGAGGCCCGGGCCCGCATCTTCGCGCCCTACCAGGTCAACGCCGGGCTCATGGCCCACGCCAAGAAGGACGCCCTTTTCATGCACTGCCTGCCGGCCCACCGCGGCGAAGAAGTCACCAACGAGGTCATCGACTCGGCCAACTCGGTCGTCTACGACGAGGCCGAGAACCGCCTGCACGCCCAGAATGGCATCCTGATCGCGCTGATGGGGGACAAGGACTGACATGAACGACGAAGCGACCAACCTGACCGCGGTGTCCGACGCGGACATCGCCCTCGTGGAGCGGGAGATCGAGCGGAGCCCTCAGCCCCGATCGACGCACGCCCTCGCCGGCAAGCTGGCTTTCGAGAAGACGGCCACCGAACGGACCCAGGACGTCAAGAAATACGACCCGTACGCCCGCTACGAGGTGGGCGATTTCATCGAGAAGGACTACAACGAGCCCCTGACCGTCGGGAGCAAGTCCGTCGAGCACTTCGAGGGCCGGGTCATCCTCAAGGTCGTGTCCAGGACCTACTCCAAGCACTTCAACTGCGACATGCTCGAGGTCGACTACCCGGGCGGCGGCGTCTTCCGCAGGTACATCGACTACATGAAGAAGACGCGGACCCAGGTGATGCTGCCGGCCAACATCGAAGGCCGCGGCCAGGCCGTCGTGATCATGGCCAAGGGCGACGACCCCCGCCTGACCGAGCTGCCGATGAACGAGCGCGACCTCAAGACGCTCGAGAAGAACCTCCGGGTCCGCCTGGCCAAGGACCCCAACGTCTTCAGCTGGAACGATTTCTGGCACCTGGCCGCCAAGCGCGTCGACATCCCGGCCGAGAAGATCCAGGAGATCGAGGCCGACTTCACGGCCACGGGCCAATCGGCCGCGACCGAGGACCTGGTCCGCAAGTTCTTCGGCCTCGAGGCCTCGAACGACTTCTTCGACCTGACCTGCCTGAGCCTGTCGGCCCTCCTCGAAAAGAAGCACAAGAAGGAGTTCATCCTCCTCTCCGAAACCGGCTGGGGCAAATGGCACCTCAAGTCCCTCCTCAACGCCCTGCCCGAGAACCTGGCCCTGTCCGCCCCGCTCGCGGGCGTCCCCGAGATGGACGAGATCGAGAAGCCGGAAATGAGCATCGTCACGGCCTTCCCGATCAAGATCTACCTGACCTGGCGCGAGATCGCGTCGGGCGGCATCAAGATCCCCCGCAGCCTGGGCAAGGAGCTCTCCCACGCCCGCGAGTACACGTTCAACGATTCCGAGGAGAACAAGCCCTACACGCTCTACTACTATCCGGCCCTGAACTTCTTTCTCGGCCTTCAGGGCTTCTACGCCCAGCACAACATCCCCCAGGGAGCCAGCCTGACCCTGGAGCGGACGGGCCCCACGACCTTCAAGTTCTGGGTCAAGAAGTCGAAGAAGAAGATGTCCGTCCTCCGCCTCGCCTACAACGCCGAGCTCGACCAATTCGAGGACCGCGGCGACGAGGCCTATACGTTCGCCGAGCCGAACAAGATCATCTACATCGAGCGGGAGACCCTCAGCCGCGTCCTGCCTCTCGCGGAGACCCGCGAGGGTTTCGACCTCCGGGACTTCGTCGTCACCATCTTCCGCGACCCCGTCCTGTCGACCTCGGCCCACTCCCTCCACTTCCTCCGGGCCTATCACCTCATCGACCTCGTCCGCCAGACGACCCAGGAGGACGTGGAGTACGTCCTGCTGAACTCGCCGGAGTTCACGAAATCCGATAAGAAGAAGGGCGTCTTCAGCTACCACGAGCCCTTCGTCGCCGAAGAGGAATCGGCCCTCGAGGGCGGCTACCCCGAAGGCTACCAGGAGCCCGCGCCCGAGGCCTCGACCCCCGAGGAGGCGGCCCTCGAAGCCGTCGCCGAGGAGCTTTTCGGCGTCGAACCCGGCGGCCGGTTCGAAGAGGCGCGGCGAACCGAGCCCGTGGCGCCGCCCGCGCCCCCGGAGCCCGGGGCGAAGAAGGGCAAGGAATTCAAGAAGCGGAAGCCCAAGACCGAAGGCGAAAAGGGCCATGGTCCGAAGAAGAGCGAGCGCCGCGTCATCGAGGAGAAGATCGTCGAAGAGGAATCGGTCCAGGAAGCCCTGGCCGGCGTCAAGGAAAAGCTGGACGAGACCCTCGAGCAGCAGCGGGCCCGGGAGAAGAAAGAAGAGTTCAAGCCGGCTCCGAAGAAGGAGAAGAAGGAAGAGCCCAAGTTCGGCATCTTCGCCGACCTGCTCAAGACGGCCCTCAAGAAAAAGCCCGAGGACGAGGCCGCCGAAGGCGAGACGCCCGAAGTCCAGCCGGAAGAGAAGCCGGAGGGCGAAGAGCCGAAGTAATCAAGGCCTCTCGCTCGTAAGTGTGAAGGCCTTCTATCGGCTATGTTCGGGGTATCGCCCCTTGCCCCCGCCGGCGGGAACCTGCGCATCTGGGTCCCTCCGCCTCCGGCCGGTCCCCCCTCCACCACGGGGATCTTCAGGTCGACACCCATCGCCGCCGCGAAGGAAGGCCTTGGGATAGAAGCCAGTGTTTTCCAGAAAGATCAGAGAATATCCCTTACAGAACCCTTCCTGCGAGTGACGCCCATGCTATCGAGGAGCTCCAGCAAGGGGATGCTGTACTTGCGGGACAGGCCGGTCATGCCCTTGAAATCGGCCACCGTCAGCTCCCGCTTCCCCGATTCGCGGACCTTGCGGACGATCTCATCGAGCCAGCTCGAGTGGAGAATGAATCCCTCGATCCCCTCGACGATCTTCTTGCGCTCGGCCAGGACGGCCAGCAGCGTCTGAAGCTTCCCCGGCGTCAGGTTGAACGTCGCCCGGATGGCGTCGAGGGTCACGCTGCCGAGCTCGCCGCGGAGGACCATCCCTTCGAGCGCGGCCAGCGTTTCCTCGTCCGCGGCCGAGAGGGGGATGCGGAAATCGGGCAGGCGGACGATCCCGCTCTCTTCGACGGCCCGGCCTTCCTTGGCCAGCAGACGGAGGGCCAGGACGAGGACCGTCCGGGGCGCGTCGAACTTCTTCTCCAGGGCCTCGAGGGGGGCGCCGCGCTGGGCGTGATGCGATTTGTGATACTGGGTGAGGAACGCGACGATCCGGCCGCGCAGGAAATCGAGGCCCGACTGGGAGACCAGGCGCAGGGGGGCGAAACCGAGGATGCGGACCCGGCCTTCCTCCTCGAGGGCCCGGCTCAGGATCTCGACGCGGGACTGGGGCAGGCGGCAGAACGGCTCCAGGTCCTCGCCCTTGAGCCCCTTGAGCCCGCCGAACTCGGTCATGGCCAGGACCATGTCCTTTTCCCCGAGCGTGAGACGGGCCAGGAGGGCCTTCCGCCGGGCCGGTTTGATCTCCTGGTCGGAGGGCGAGCCCGGGTAAAGGCATTGGCCCCGGCCGAGGAGGTCGCCCGACGGCGTCCGGACCTCGAAGGGATCGGCCCATCTGACGTCGGCCGGACGGTCCGTCAGGACGCGGACGAAGGGCGCTTTCTTCCGGCCGGGAACGGCATAGTCCAGGATCCGGGCCATGACCCCGCCGCCCAGGAAGACGGCCTCGGCACGGAGCTCCGCGCCGGCCCCGCCCAGCGGGAAATCGAGGACGGCGTCGAACACAGGCACTTTCATGATGGGCCTTGCTCCGGGTCCGCTGCCGGGACGAAGCTCATGCGGCGCAGGACCGGGTCGCAGGAGACGAGGATGACGCGAACGGCGTCCCCCAAGTCGAATGTTTTCCGGCGCCGCTTGGGCCTCAGGCGCCGGGCCGCGGCCCGGGGCTCGAAATCGCCGCCGAGCGAGGCGAACGGCAGGAGCCCGGCCACAAAGTAGTCGTCGATCTCGACCAGGAGCCCGGCCTTGGTGACGTCGACGACGATGCCTCCGAACTCGTCGCCGAGGCGGTCCTTGAGGAAGCGCAGGATGCGCCACTCGACGATGGACTGCTCGGCCTCGGCCGCGTTCCTCTCCCGCTCGGACGACGCGGCCGCGACCGGCTCGAGCTCCGGCGACGGCAGGCCCTCCCGGCGGAGAACGGCCTTGAGCAGGCGGTGCACGACGAGGTCGGGGTAGCGGCGGATGGGCGATGTGAAGTGGGTGTAGTCGGTCTTGGCCAGGCCGTAATGCCCGACATTCTTGGTCGTGTAGACGGCCAGCTTCAGGGCCCGCAGGACCTGGCGGCCGATGAACTTCTCCCCGGGCACGCCCTTGGCCCGCTCGAGGACGCGCTGGAGGTCCTTGGACCGGACCTTGGCCGGGTCCGGCAAGGCCAGGCCGAAACGGAAGAGCATGTCCCGGAGCTTCCCGAGGTCGCCCTCGTCGGGGGCGGGGTGAACGCGGTAGATGGCCGGGACCTTTTTGGCGGTGAAAGCCGAGGCCACGGCGACGTTGGCGGCGACCATGAGCTCCTCGATGAGCCGGTGGGCCTCGTTCCTCTCGGCGGCGGCGACGGCCAGGAGCTTCCCGGCCTCGGTGATGAGCTCGGGCTCGATGAGATCGAAGTCGAGGCTGCCCTCGGCCATGCGCCGGGCCCGCAAGGCCTCGGCCAGCTCGCGCATCACGAGGAGATCGGGGACGACGTCGGCAAATCGGGCCCTTTCGCCGGCGTCCCCCTCGAAGATGGCGAAGACCGCGTTGTAGGTCATGCGGTGCGCGGTCTTGATGATCGAGGGCGTGAACTCGGCCTTGCGGACGCGGCCGTCCCGGTCGATGTCGAGCAGGGCCGACATCGTCAGCCGGGGCACGCGGGGCCGCAGGCTGCAGAGCCCGTTGGAGAGCCGTTCGGGGAGCATGGGCAGGGTCATGTCGGGGAAGTAGACGCTCGTCCCCCGCTCGAAGGCCTCGCGGTCCAGGGGGCTCCCCGGCCTGACGTAGTGGGAGACGTCGGCGATGTGCACGCCGAGCAGCCAGCCGCCGTCGCCGAGGCGGCGGACGCTGACGGCGTCGTCGAAGTCCTGGGCCTTCTCCCCGTCGATAGTCACGGTCGTCCAGTCCCGGAAGTCGCGGCGGCCGTCCGCGGCGGGCTCCGCGTCGAGGTCGGGGACGGCCTCGGCCTCACGGACGACGTCCTCGGGGAATTCGGAGCGGAGGCCGTAGCGCTGGATGACGACCCGCGCGTCCACCCCGGGGTCCTCGGGCCGGCCGAAGACCCGGGTCACGGCCAGGGTGGCCCGGTCGGCCTCGACGATCATGCCCGGCTCGGGCCGGTGCTTTCCCCGCGACTTGAGCGGCAGGTCGTCGAGCGCCGGCGAATCGAACGGCTGGAGATAGGGCGCCCCGGAGCGTTCGACGTAGATCCCGAGGAGCCCCGTCCGGCCCTTCCTGAGGATGCGCTCGATCCGGCCCTCGGGCTTGCCGAACTTGCCCTGCGCGTTGACGACGACCGTCACCTCGTCGCCCGGCAGCGCGCCGTGGGCGTGGCGGACCGGGACGAAGATGTCCCCGCCGCCGCCTTCCGGAGTGACGAATCCGAAGCCGGGCCGGGCGGTGACGAAGCGCCCCCGGACAACATCGGTCTTCGCGGCCAGGTGGAAGCGGCCGCGGAGCGAGCGGACGTCGCCCGCCGCCGTGAGCGTCCGCATCTCCTCGAGGAGCTTGGCCCGGTCGCGGCGCTTGAGACCGAGCTCGGACATGATCCCGTCAAGGTCGAGCCCGTCCTTGTGTTTCTTGAGCAGGGTGAGGATGCGCGCGTGGGTCATGGCTTGGTCGCTCAATAATAATGAAAGGAGACATGGGGCAGGCGGCGGCGGGCCCGGCCCGCCATGACCGCGCGCCGCCGGACCGTGTCATCGAAACCGGCGGGCTTGCGACCCTTGTGCGCTTTCAGGGATTCGGTCTCGGCCCTGGCCTTTTCCGCGGCCGTCGCGCCGGCCCAGAGAGCCTCTTCGATCTCCGCGTCGATCCGCTCGAGCGCGGCCGGGTCGGGCCGCGGCGCGGCGAGCGCCTCGAAGGCCGCTTGGAGCAGCCGCCTCATCTCGAGATCGCCGGCGGCCAGCGTCTCGAGGGCCTGGACGATCTCGCGGCGGATCTTGGCGGCCTTGCCGGTCCCGGCCCTGGCGCCGGGGTCCGCCCGCCGGCCGGCGGCCCGGTCCCGATGCTGGTCGAAGGCGGCTTCGACCTGCCGGTCGCAGAAGGCCAGGGAGACCGTCTTGATCGCCCGGCCCCGGGCCCTGAGGGCTTCGAACGTCCGGCCGATGCCTTCGACGACGGCGTCGAGCGGGATCCTCTTCTCCTCCCAGGCGGCGATCGTCGACAGGTCCTTCGGCGAGAGGAGGAGCGCCCCTCCGCGGCGGTCCAGGAAGACGCGGGCGATCTCCTGGTAATAGCCGCTCTGTTCTCTGTCGCTGTCCATGACGGTCCGCCCGATCCCCGGCTATTCCCGGACGTCGAGGTTTCTCTCGTGGATGATCCTCAGGCCTTCGAGGACGAGGTCGGGCTCGTGGGCCTCGATCTCCGGGACCTCCGCGGCGACCTGGCTGCCGAAGCCGCCCGTGGAGATGACCTTGGCGTTCTTGCCGAGCTCCTTCCGGATCTCCGCGATCGTCCGGGTGACCAGGCCGATGTAGCCGAAATAGAGCCCGGACTGCATGCTCGACACGGTCGTGCGGCCGATGGCCCGCTTGGGCTTGCGGATCTCGATGCGCGGCAGCTTGGCCGTCTTGAGATAGAGGGCCTCGGCCGAGATCCGGATGCCGGGGGCGATGGCCCCGCCGAGGTACTCGCCCTTGGCCGAGACGGCGTCGAACGTCGTCGCGGTGCCGAAATCGAGGACGATGACCGGGCCGCCGTATTTCTCGAAGGCGGCGACGGCGGCCGTGATCCGGTCGGCCCCGACCTCGAGGGGATTCTCGTACAGGATGGGCATGCCGGTCTTGAGGCCCGGCCCGACGACGCGGGCCGTCACGGCGAAATAGGTCCGGCACATCTCCTCGATGGCGGAGGTCAGGGGCGGGACGACGCTGGAGATGATGGCCCCCGAGACCTTGCCGGGCGCGAGCCCGGCGACCTGCATCAGGTTGAGGAGGAGGGCCCCGTATTCGTCGCCCGTCTTCTCGCTGTCGGTCTTGATCTTCCAGCTCTTGACGAGCTTCCGGCCGCGGAAGAGGCCGATGGCGATGGTCGTGTTCCCGACGTCGAATGCCAAGAGCATGTCGTGTCTCCTCAGGACGCCCGGTCGAGCTTCAGGACGGCGTCGAGGGCGACCGTCCCGGCCCCGCGGCGGGCGACGACGAGCCGGCCCTCCGCGTCGAGCCCGCGGTAGTCCCCTTCGAACGTCCCTGCGGCCGTCTCGATCCTCAGGGCCGTGCCCGGAGGAAAAGCGGACCTTGTCTCGAACGTTCGGATGACCGCCTCCCTGTCTCCCCGGGCAAGGGCATTATACCAGTGGTCGATGGCCGGGCAAAGCGCGTCCCAGACGGCTTCGACCGTCACGGCCCGGCCCGCGGCGAGCCGGACCGATGTCGAGGACGCTCGGAGCTCCCCGGGGAAGTCGTCCGCGGCGTGGCCGATGTTGAGCCCGATGCCGACCACGACGAAATCGCCGCCGGCCGCGCCCGAGACGCCCTCGGCCAGAATGCCCCCGAGCTTCCGATCCGGGGACATGTCCCTCGGGTACGTGTCCCCGGTCTGCGCACAAAGGATATCGTTCGGCCACTTGAGACGGGTCTCGACGGCGGCCGCCTCTCTGACGGCGTCCGACGCGGCCAGCCCGGCGGCCAGGGGGACGAGGTGGGGGAACGGCACCGCCCCGCCGCCCGGACCGCGGAGGATGAACGAGGCGTAGAGCCCCAGGCCGGCCGGCGAATGCCAGACCCGTCCTTTCGTGCCTCGTCCCCGGGTCTGCTCGCCGGCCAGGACCGCGGTGCCGTGCGCGGCGCCCTGCAGGGCCAAACGCTGGCGATGTCGTTCGTGGAGGGAACGCTTTCGAACCGATGGACGATGGCGCCGACGGGCATGGCTCCCGCTTCCCGCTCAGGACGGGTCGGCCAGCCGGCTCAGGTTCTGGCCGAGCTTCTCGCGCCGGGCCTCGAGCTCCGCGAGCCGGGCCCGGTTCTCGGCCACCACGGCGGCCGGGGCCTTGGCCACGAAGTCGGCGTTCCCGAGCTTGCGCTCGATCTTCTCGATCTCCGCGGCGGCCTTGGCGATGTCCTTCTGCAGCCGGTCCCGCTCCTGGCCGATGTCGGCCGGTTGGGCCGGCACGACGCCGATCTCGAACGGGCCGGCGACGCCCTTGAGCAGCCCTTCGCCCTCGGCGAGAACGCCGGTGAACTCGATCGTCTCCAGGCCGGCCAGCGTCTTGACGAGCGCGGCCGCCGCTTCGAGGGCGGCGGTCTCGTCGCGGCCGGCCCGCTTGACGAAGAGGCGGAGCTTGTCCTTGGGCGCGATCTTGTTCCCGGCCCGGATCGTCCGCGTCTCGACGATGACCGCCTGGACGAGGGCCATGGTCTTCTCGGCGGCCTCGTCGTTCCAGGCCGGCTCGGGCTTGGGATAGGGCGCGACGACGATGGACTTTCCGGCGCCGGGCAGGTGCTGCCAGATCTCCTCGGAGATGAAGGGCATGAACGGCTGGAGCAGCCGCAGGATGCGGTCGAGGGCGTCGGCCAGCACCGCCTCGGTCGTGGCGTTCCCTTCGCGCAGGCCGACCTTGGCGAACTCGATGTACCAGTCGCAGAACTCGTGCCAGATGAAGTGATAGAGGAGGTCGGCCGCCTCGTAGAACTTGTACTGGGTGAGGCTCGCGTCGAGCGCGGCCGCGACGGCGCTCAGGCGGCTGCGGATCCAGCGGTCGGCCAGCGTGAGCTCGGCGTCCCGGACCTCGGGCCGTCTCGGTCTTGAGGTTCATCAGCACGAAGCGCGAGGCGTTCCAGATCTTGTTGGCGAAGGCCTGATAGCCGGCCATGCGCTCCTCGGACAGGGCCAGGTCCATGCCGGGCACGGCCAGCGCCGCGAGCGTGAAGCGCAGGGCGTCGGTGCCGTACTTGTCGATCATCTCCAGCGGGTCGATGCTGTTGCCTTCCGACTTGCTCATCTTGCGCCGCTTGAGGTCGCGGACGAGGCCGTTGATGAAGACGTGCTTGAACGGGATCTCGCCCCGGAACTTGAGGCCCAGCATGATCATCCGGGCCACCCAGAAGAAGATGATGTCGAAGCCGGTCGACATCAGGTCGGTCGGGTAGAACGTTTTCAGGTCCTCGGTCTCGTCGGGCCAGCCGAGCGTGCCGAACGGCCACAGCCCGGACGAGAACCAGGTGTCGAGGACGTCTTCGTCCTGGTCGAGCGGGCCGCCGCACTTGTCGCACTTCGCCGGCGCGTCCATGGCCACCATGATCCGGCCGCAGTCCCGGCAGTACCAGGCCGGGATGCGGTGGCCCCACCAGAGCTGCCGGGAGATGCACCAGTCGTGGATGTTGTACATCCATTCGTAATAGGTCTTGGTCCAGTTGGCCGGGATGAACTCGATCGAGCCGTCCTCGACGACCCGGATGGCCTCGTCGGCCAGCGGCTTGATGCGGACGAACCACTGCCAGGACAGGTGCGGCTCGATGACGCTCTTGCAGCGGTAGCAGTGGCCGACGGCGTGGTCGTGGTCCTCGATCTTGACCAGGAGCCCCTGGGCCGTGAGCGCCTCGACGACCTTGGCCCGGGCGGCGAAGCGGTCGAGGCCGGCGAACTCCGGGCCGGCCGCCTCGGTCATCTTGCCTTGGCCGTCGATGACGATGACCTGCTCCAGGCCGTGCTTCTTGCCGAGCTCGAAGTCGACGGGTCGTGGGCCGGCGTGACCTTGACCGCCCCGGTGCCGAAGTCGCGCTCGACGCGCTCGTCGGTGATGACCGGGATGGGCCTGTTCTGGAGCGGCAGGATGACCCGCTTGCCGTGAAGGTGCGCGTAGCGCTCGTCGTCGGGATGGACGGCCAGGGCGGTGTCGCCGAGCATGGTCTCGGGCCGGGTGGTGGCCACGACCACGGACTCGTCCGAGCCTTCGACCTTGTAGCGGATGTGCCAGAGCTTGCCCTTGAGGTCCTTGTGCTCGATCTCGATGTCCGAGAGCACGGTCCGGCAGTGCGGGCAGCGGTTGACCAGGAAATAGTCGCGGTAGATCAGCCCCTCGTCGTAGAGGGAGACGAAGACCTGCTTGACGGCCCGGCTGAAGCCCGGGTCCATGGTGAAGCGCTCGCGCGACCAGTCGAGCGAGGCCCCGAGCCTCTTGAGCTGGCCGGTGATGACCCCGCCGTACTTGGCCTTCCATTCCCAGGCGATGCGGAGGAACTCGTCCCGCCCGATCTTCTCCCGGCTCAGGCCCTTCTCGGCCAGGCTCTTCTCGATGACGTTGTGGACGGCGATCGAGGCGTGGTCGGTGCCCGGCAGCCAGAGGCAGTTGTAGCCCTGCATCCGCTTCCACCGGGTGATGATGTCGGGCAGAGTGAAGCACAGGGCGTGGCCCATGTGCAGGATGCCGGTGACGTTGGGCGGCGGCAGGACCATGGAGAACTTCGGCTTCGCGGACTTCGGGTCGGCGGTGAAGAGGCCCTCGTCCAGCCAGAACGCCCCCCACTTCTCCTCGACCGGCTTGGGGTCGTAGGCTTTGGCCAGTTCGTCTTTCGTGTTCATGATTTCGACATCCATTCCTTGACGTCGGCCAGGACCCGGGCCCGGACCCGCTTCTCGATCTCCCGCTCCATGTCGACGATCTCCTCGCGGACGATGGCCTTGACCTCGGAGCCGGTCGAGCGGCCGACCCGGCCGTCGCGGACAACCCGGCGGCCCGGCACGGCGCGCGCCGGACTCGTCCGGCCAGACCGGCTCCTCGGGCAGCGACGACGGCCCGGTCTTCCGGGCGATGAGCTCTCGGACGACGGCCGCCAGCCGCTCCGAGTCGAACGGCTTCGGCAGGACCTCGTCGTAGTCCGAGGGCGCGTTCCGGTCGTTGTCGATGCATTCGAAGGACCCTCGCAGGCCGACGAGCGGCACCGACGCCAGCTGCTTCCGGCTCCGCAGGGTCCGGGCGACGTCGTAGCCGTCCCGGCCGGGCAGCGTCAGGCTGACGACCAGGGCGTCTGGCCCGACCGAGGCCACGGATTCGAGGAGGGACGCCCCATCCTCGTAGGCAAAGACCCGGAACTCCGGCTCGGCGAAGACGAGCTGGGCCGCCTTCTGGACCGAAGGGCTGGGGTCGGCCACGACGATCTTATAGGGCACGCGAATCCTCAGAAATCCAACAAAATAGTCAGTTTACTTTACCGGTTTAAGGGCGGAGTGTCAATTTGAAGGAAACCGGACGTCTCCGGTTCCCGGGGTGCCGTGCCCTCTTCCTTCTCCGGAGCTATCCGTTGACATCCCCTTTTTTTGTCCTTCTCCCGATTCCGAGAGGTCCCTCTCGCCGGCTTGGCTCAGGGTATCGCCGCCGCGAGAGGGAAATCCAGGGATGTGAGAAAAGTCCTTTTTATTCTATAATTATTTTTAAAGGATTCCTGGACCGGTTGAAGGGCCCATGAAACACGTTCTGAGGACAACGATTCCTGCCTTAGCCTGCCTTGGCCTCTTCTGCGGGGCGTTTGGGTCCCTTAGTTCCCAACAGCAACTTCAAGAAAAAACCCGCGCGGTCAATGTCGAGGTCCCCGTCCGCGTGTTCGAACGCGGAGAATTCGTCTCCGGGCTCACGACGGGAGATTTCGAGATCTTGGAGAACGGCGTCGCCCAGGAGATCCTGGCCTGCTATTTCATCGAGGCCGGCAGGAAGGAAACCCCGGCCGGGCCTATTCCGCAGGGCCTGGGCGTGCCCAGCCCCGTCCTGGCCAGAACGTTCATCCTGATCTTCGAGATGAACTCCTTCGGCAAGGGCCCGAGAGACGCCTTGGATTACGTCGTCGGCCAGGCGCTCCAGAAGGACGACGCGCTCCTTGTCGCCACGCCGCTCAGGACCTACCGCATCGGCCCCGAATCCCCGTCTCGGCGGGACCCTGCGGCTTTGAAGAAAGCCTTGAAAGACAGGGTCGCGGCCGACATCGATGAGGCCTCGAGCGAGCTCCGGTTCCTGATATCGGACTACCTCTCGCTTTCCGAGCTTGAGGAAGGAGAGGTAGCGTCCGCCCGCCAGGCCGCCCAAAGGGATCTCCTGGGCCGGATCCGTCAGGCCAAAACCATCGACGAGACACGGCTGTCGCAGCTGGCCAAGGCGTACTCTGCGATCCCCGGCCAAAAACACGTTCTCCTGTTTCTAGAGAAAGAAGACGCTCTGACGAAACGCGTCCGCGGCGCCGGCCTGGACGCGGCTGCTTGGGAGCTCTTCAAAATGGAGCTGATGCGGGACGTCCGGTTCGATGTCGAACGTCTGTCCCGGCTCTTCGGCCAGAACCAGCTGGACTTCAATTTCATCTTCATCACGAGCAGCGAAGCGCTCGAAACGAGCATCCTCGAGGTCCATCCGGCGAACTGGGGCGATCTCGAAAAGACCGATATCACCGGAGAATTCTTCTCGGTCTTCAGGAAGATCGCCCAGATGACCGGCGGGCTCACGATCAGCTCAAAGAACCCGCTCGCGTCGACGAAAAAGGCCGTCGAAGTTGCCGACAGGTTCTATCTTCTTTATTATCAGCCGAAGAACCCGGCGATGGACGGCACCTTCCGCGAGATCAAGGTCCGGGTCAAGGACCGGAGCTATTCGATCTTTCACCGCAAGGGCTATCTGGCCGTCGACGCGGACCGGTCGAAAGCGCCCAGCCGACCCTAGTTCAGGGCCTCGAGGACGAGGACGCCCTTCTTGAATTTTGGCTCGACGGCTAGTACTCGACCGTGACCGAGTTCTCGCCGAGCAGGTCCTCGATCTTCTTGATGAGCTCCTCCGATGGCGTGACCTTCTGGACCTCGGCGCTCTGGGCCGTGAGGCGGTACGAGTGCGGCGTCTCGAGCTCGAACATGACCGGGCAGCGGCCCTCGTAGCCGTCGAGGATGGTCTTGAGCTCGGCCAGCGTCGCCTCCTCGAGCCCCGGCAGGAAGATGCGCACGACGACCCTTTTCGCCTGCTTCTCGAAGGCTTCGCCGAGGGGCATGGCCTGGCTGAGGCTGATGCGGCGGTTCTCCTCCTCGCCCATGTACTTGCCCTTGAGCCAGATGAGCTGTCCGTCGCGCAGGTACTGGCCGAATTTTCCGAAGCTCTCGGGGAAGGCCACGACCTCGATCTTTCCGGTCAGGTCCTCCAGGAAGAACGTGGCCATCCGCTCGTCCTTCTTGGTCTTGAGCGGCTTGAGCGAGCCGATGATGCCGGCCAGGCGGACGTCCTTGTCGAAATCCCGTTGCGCGTCGAGCTCCTCGATGAGGTGGGAGACGAGCTTGCGGAGGCGGTCCTTGTGGCGGGCCAGGGGATGGCCGGTGATGTAGAGCCCGAGGGCGTCCATCTCGTAGGACAGGACGTGGGACTCGTCCCACTCCCGCATCTCCAGGACCTCCGGGGGGACGGCCGGCGGCGAGGCCTCGGCCGGGCCGAAGAGGGAGTTCTGGCAGGCGGCGTGGCCCTTCTGGACATCGTGGCCGAAGTCGATCATCCGGTCGAGCATGTGGAAGCACTGCGACCGCTTCCAGCCGAGCGAGTCGAAGGCCCCGGCCTTGATCAGGCTTTCGACGGCCTTGCGGTTGAGGACCTTGGTGTCGTGCTCGACGAAGAGGTCGAAGGGCGAATGGAACCCCCCGGCCCTCTTGCGGGCGGCCACGAGCTCCTCGACGGCCCCCTGTCCGATGCCCTTGACCGCGGCCAGGCCGAAGCGGATGTTGCCGCTCTCGACCGTGAAGCGGAACTCGCTCTTGTTGATGTCGGGGGGCAGGACCTGGAGGCCCATCTCGTGGCACTCGCCGATGTATTTGACGACCTGGGGCGTGGCCCCGCGCTCGGCTTCCGAGGTCAGCAGGGCGGCCAGGAAGTGGGCCGTGTGGTGGGCCTTGAGGTAGGCGGTCTGGTAGGCCAGTAAGGCGTAGGCGGCGCTGTGGGACTTGTTGAAGCCGTACTCGGCGAACTCCTTGATCTGCTCGAAGATCTTGTCGGCCTTGGCCGTCGGGATGCCCTTCTTCTTGGCCCCCTGCACGAACTTCTGCTTCTGGGCCTTCATCGTCTCCCTGTCCTTCTTGCCCATGGCCTTGCGCAGGAGGTCGGCCCCGGCCAGGGTGAACCCGGCCAGGTCGACGGCGATGCGCATGACCTGTTCCTGGTAGACGATGATGCCCCGCGTCTCGCGGAGGATGGGTTCGAGCTCCGCGAGCTCGTAGGCGATCCGCTCGGGATGGTGGCGGCGGTGGATGGACTCGTCGGTCATGCCGCTCTTCAGCGGGCCGGGCCGGTAGAGGGCGTTGAGGGCGATGAGGTCGCGGAACTCGGTCGGCACGAAGCGGCGCAGCAGGTCCTTCATGCCCGGGCTTTCGAACTGGAAGACCCCGTCCGTGTTGCCGGCCCGGAAGAGCTCGAACGTGGCCGCGTCGTCGAGCGGCAAATTGTTGATATCGATGGAGATGCCGGTCTCGGCCCTGATCAGGGCCAGGGCGTCGTCGATGACCGTCAGGTTGCGCAGGCCCAACAGGTCCATCTTGAGCAGGCCCAGGGCTTCGACGTCGCCCATCGGGAACTGGGTCGTGACCTCGCCCTTGACCGACTGGTAGAGGGGCAGGAACTCGACCAGCGGCTTGGGCGTGATGACGATGCCGGCGGCGTGGATCGAGGGGTGGCGGACCTGGCCCTCGATCCTCTGGGCGATGGCCAGGAGCTGGGCGATCTTGGAGTTGCGGTCGCGAAGCGACTTGAGCTCGGGCACGGACTTGAGCGCGTCGGCGATGGTCGCGTCGAGGGCGAAGGGGATCATCTTGGCGATGCGGTCGACCTCGGGCAGGGGCACCTCGAGGACGCGGCCGACGTCGCGGATGGCCCCCCGGGCGGCCATGGTCCCGAAGGTGATGATCTGGCAGACGTTCTCCTGGCCGTACTTCTGGGTCACGTACTCGATCATCTCCTGCCGGCGGCGGCCGCAGAAGTCCATGTCGATGTCGGGCAGGCTGATGCGCTCGGGATTGAGGAAGCGCTCGAAGAGCAGGTCGTACTCGATCGGGTCGATCTCGGTGATCTCGAGGGCGTAGGCCAGGAGGCTGCCGGCGGCCGAACCGCGGCCCGGGCCGACCGGGATGCCCTTCTCGCGGGCGGCCTTGAGCAGGTCCCAGACGATGAGGAAGTAGCCCTCGAAGTGCATCTCCTTGATGAGCTTGATCTCGCGCTCGAGCCGCTCCTCGTACTCGCCCAGACTGTGCGAGGCCGTCCCGTTGACGACGTCGGCCTGCCGCCGGGCCATCCGGGCCCGGAAGCCCTGCCAGGCCATCTCCTCGAAAAAATCGCCGAGCGATTTGCCTTCGGGAGGGGCGAAGTTGGGCAGGTAGTAGCTCTTGGACGGGAACTCGAAGGTGCAGCGGGCGGCGATCTTGCCCGTGTTCTCGATGGCGTCGGGCGTGTCCCTGAAGAGCTCGGTCATTTCCGCGGCGGTCTTGAAATAGAACTGGTCGGTCGAGAACTTGAGCCGGTCCGGGTCGGAGATCTTGCGGTTGGTCTGGATGCAGACGAGGACGTCCTGGCTCTCGGCGTCGTCCCGCCGGGCGAAATGGATGTCGTTCGTGGCCACCAGGGGCAGGCCGAGCTTGCGGGCCACGGCCACGAGCTGCGGGTTGACCGCCTTCTGTTCGGGGAGGCCGTGGTCCATGAGCTCGATGTAGAAATCGCCGGGCGCGAAGATCCCGGCGTACTCCCGGGCCGCCGCCTCGGCCTTCTCGGAGAAGCCGCGGTTGAGCCAGAGCGCGACCTCGCCCTTGAGGCAGGCCGACAGCCCGATGAGGCCCTCGCTGTGGGCGGCCAGCAGCTCCTTGTCGATCCGCGGCCGGTAATAGAAGCCCTCGAGATAGCTCTTGGTGATGAGCTTGCAGAGGTTCTTGTAGCCCCGGTCGTCCTTGACCAGGAGGATGAGATGGAAGTGGTGGACCTCGTCGGCCGGCCCCGGCTTCTTGTCGAAGCGGCTCTGGGGGGCGACGTAGCACTCGCAGCCGAGGATGGGCTTGATCCCCTTGGCCTTGGCCGCCTTGAAGAACTGGACCGCGCCGAAGACGTTGCCGTGGTCGGTCATGGCCACGGCGGGCATGTTGTTCTCGTAGGCGGCCATGACGAGGGACTCGATCTTGAGACAGCCGTCGAGGACGGAATATTCGGAATGGTTATGGAGATGAACGAAGGTCGGTTCCATGAACGATATCTTTCCGGGATCCGGCGGCCCGAGCCGGACCGGCCGTCCTATTCTATTCCCATTCGATCGTCCCGGGCGGCTTGGTCGTCACGTCGTAGACGACCCGGTTGACGCCCCGGACCTCGTTGACGATGCGCGTCGACATGCGGCCCATGAGCTTGGCCGGCGCGGGATACCAGTTGGCCGTCATGCCGTCCGTGCTCTGGACCATCCGGATGACGACGACCCGGTGGTAGGTCCGCTGGTCGCCCATGACCCCGACGGAGCGGACGGGCAGGAGCACGGCGAAGGCCTGCCAGAGCTTCTTGTAGATGCCGGCCTTCTGGACCTCCTGCAGGATCACGTCGTCGGCGGCCCTCAGGATGTCCAGGCTGTCCCGGTCGACCGCCCCGATCATCCGGACGGCCAGCCCGGGGCCCGGGAAGGGGTGCTGGTGGATGAAGTCCTTGTCCACGCCGAGCTCGAGGGCCAGGGCCCGGACCTCGTCCTTGAACAGCTCCCGGAGCGGCTCGACGAGCTTGAACTTCAGGCCCTTCGGCAGCCCGCCCACGTTGTGGTGGGACTTGATGACCGAGGACGGGCCCTTGACCGGGTTGGACTCGATGACGTCGGGATAGATCGTCCCCTGGGCCAGGAAAGCCGCCCCGCCGAGACGCATGGCCTCGCGCTCGAAGAGGTGGATGAACAGGCGGCCGATGGTCTTGCGCTTGCGCTCCGGGGAGGTGACGCCGCGGAGGTTGTCGATGAACAGGTCGGAGGCGTCGATGCCCACGACCTTGAGGGCGAACTTGTGGCGGAAGGCCTCCATGAGGGCCTCGTACTGGCCCTTGCGCAGGAGCCCGTTGTCGATGAAGACGCAGGTCAGCCTGTTGCCGATGGCTTTGTGGATGATGAGCGAGGTGACCAGCGAGTCGACGCCGCCCGACAGGCCGCAGATGACCTTGCCGTTGCCGACCGTCTCCCGGATCTCCTTGACCTTGCGGGCGACGAAGGAAGAGATCGACCAGTCGGCCTTGAGGCCGGCCTGCTTGAAGAGGAAGTTGCCGAGGACCTTGAGCCCTTCCTTCGTGTGGATGACCTCGGGGTGGAACTGGACGCCGAAGAACCTACGGGCCTTGTCCTCGATCACGGCGGCGCGGGTGTTGGCCGTGCTCCCGGTCAGGCGGAAGCCGGGCGGGATGCCCTCGAGCCGGTCGCCGTGGCTCATCCAGACCTGCTCCCGGTCCTTGACCTTGGCCAGCAGGCCCGACGGGTCGAGGACGCGCAGGGCGGCGAAGCCGTACTCGCCCTCCTTGGACGGGATGACCTTGCCGCCGAGGAAGTGGGCCATGAGCTGGACGCCGTAGCAGATGCCCAGGATCGGGACGCCCAGCTTGAAGACGCCCTTGTCCGGGTGCGGCGCGCCCTTGCCGTAGACGCTCTGCGGCCCGCCGGACAGGACCAGGGCGGACGGCCCGGCCTTCCTGATCGCGGCGAGCGGCGTCGCATACGGCAGGATCTCCGTATAGACCCCGAGCTCGCGGATCTTCCGGGCGATGAGCTGGGTGTATTGCGACCCGAAATCGAGGATGAGGACTTTCTGCATGGAGGGATTTTATCAGACGCCCCGGCCGGATTCAAATAGGCAGGCGTTTGACGACGACGAGCGTCCGGTCGTCGGCCGCCACGGCGCAGGCCGTGAACTCCGCGAGGCGCCGGAAGACCCCGTCGACGATCGCCGCGGCGTCCTTGTCCCGCTCCTCGCGGACGGCGGCGGCCAGGCCCTCGACCCCGAATTCCTCCTCCGCGGCGTTGCGGCTCTCGGTGATGCCGTCCGTGTACAGGACGAGGACCTCGCCGGGGCCGAGCGCCGCCGCCCCGACCTCGTAGCCGCGGCCGGCGAACATCCCCAGGCAGAGGCCGGTCGCCGGGCAGTCCCGGACGCTCCCGTCCCGGCCGAGGACGAAGGCCGGATTGTGCCCGGCGTTGATGTAGCGGAAGGCGCCCGTCTCCCGGTCGAGCTCGGCGAAGAAGAAGGTGATAAAGCTGTGGCTGTCGCAGCTCGCGCAGGTGAACTGGTTCAGCCGCCGTCCGAGGGCGGCCAGGTCGGGCGCGTGGTCGAGCTCGGCCCGGAGATAGGCCCGGAGCGAGGCCATGAGCAGGGCCGCGCCGACGCCCTTGCCCGAGACGTCGCCCACGGCCAAACCGAGGCGCCCGCCGTCGCCGGCGATGACGTCGTAGTAGTCGCCGCCGACCTCGAGGCAGGGCAGGGCCCGCCCGGCCATGCCGTAGCCTTCGAAGGCCGGGAGCGACCGGGGCAGGAAGTCGCGCTGGATGTCGGCGGCGATCCGGAGCTCGCGTCGCAGCTTCTCCGCCTCGACGAGGGCTTCGACCTGACGGGCCTGCTGGATCCTCACGGCGGCGGTGTTGGCCATCAGCGTGAGCAGGCGGAGGTCGGCGTCCCGGAACGGCCTCTGCCGGGAGTGCCGGTCGGCGTAGAGCACTCCGATGACGTCCGCTTCGTCCCCGATGGGGACGCACAGGGCCGAGTGGATCCCCTGGCTGATGATGCTGTCCGCATTGACCACCCGCGGGTCCACCTGGGCATCGGAGAGGAGGACGGCCAGGTGCTGCTCATAGGCCATGTTGACGATGGTCCGGCTGACCTGGATCTCGTTGGCCCCGCTGCCGCGGCCCTGGGCCCTGGCCGCGCGGGTCTCGAGCCCGGCGCCGCCGGCCGCCTGGAGCATGATGACGCACTGGTCCATGGGCAGGTACCCGGCGATGACGTCCAGGATGTCGTCGAGCAGGTCCGGGACCGGCTTGTGGGCGACCAGGGCCTCTCCGACCCGGACGAGGACCTGAAGGATGCGGTTTTCCTCGGCGATGTCGGCCGGAACGGCGAACCGGGAGGAAGACTCGTCCGCCACCGAGGTCCGGTCGAGGATATCCCGATACGGGACCGCGGCGCTGGCGTCCGCGGCCGTGCCGGGAGCGTCGACGACGGTCACGTGGGGCCCTTTCGGCCGGTCGAAGACGACGATCGTCGAGCCGAGCTTGATCTCGTCACCGCGGACGATCGTCTCCGGACAGCCGATGCGGCGCCCGTTCAGGAACGTGCCGTTCTTGCTGCCGAGGTCGCGCAGGACGAACCCGTCCCCGGCCCGCTCGATGACGGCCTGCCGGGAGGACGAGTTGGGATCGGCGAGCGCCAGGTCGTTCGATGGGCCGCGTCCGATCGAGAAGCTGTCCTTGTCGATCTCGACCGTCCAGGGCTCGCCTTTTTGAGGCCGGATATAGAGGATGGCCATTGGTGGACCCCCGGCCCATTATAACCCAATCCGGCCGGCCGGAGAGAATTGCCCCCGCGGAACCGAATCTGTTAAACTGGGAGGACCGACATAAGGAGCTGCGCGCATGGAATGGGAAGACCTGGCCCGGGAGCTGAGCCAACAGACGGATTCGAAGATCGTCCTGCTCGTCATGGACGGCGTCGGGGGCCTGCCCGCCGACGGGAAGAGCGAGCTCGAGGCGGCCCGCAAGCCGAACCTCGACGCCTTGGCCAAGGCCGGCGTATGCGGCGTGTCCGACCCGGTCATGATGGGCATCACCCCGGGCAGCGGCCCGGCCCACCTGGCCCTGTTCGGCTACGACCCGCTCAAGTACCGGCTCGGCCGGGGCATCCTCGAGGCCCTCGGCTCCGGCGTCGAGGTCGGCCGGAACGATCTCGTCGCCCGCGGCAACTTCGCCACGGTCCGGGGCGGTCTCGTCGTCGACCGGCGGGCCGGGCGCATCCCGACCGAGGAGAACGTCCGCATCTGCGAATACCTCAACGGCCGCCTGCCCAAGCGCGAGGGGGTCGAGGTCCGGGTCTTCCCGGGCAAGGAGCACCGCTTCGTGGCCCGCTTCACGGCCGAGGGACTGGCCGACGCCCTCACCGACGCCGACCCCCAGAAGGAGGGCAAGGCCCCGGTCCCGACGGCGCCGGTCGTGCCTGAGGCGGCCAAGGCCTCGGCCGTCGTCAACCGCTTCCTCGAAGACGTGTCCGAGGTCCTGAAGGGAGAGGCCAAGGCCAACGCCGCCCTGCTCCGCGGCTTCTCCAAGTTCCCGTCCATCCCGACGATCCAGGAGCTGTTCAAGCTCCGGCCGGCGGCCGTCGCCAACTACCCCATGTACAAGGGTCTGGCCAAGCTGCTGGGCATGGAGGTCCTCCCGGTCGGCGGCGAGACGGCGGACCTTTTCGACGCCCTCGAGAAGAGCTGGGACAAGCACGATTTCTTCTACGTCCACTACAAGAAGACCGACTCGGCGGGCGAGGACGGCAAGTTCGATGCCAAGGTAGGGGCGATCGAAGCGCTCGACCCGTTCCTGCCCCGGCTCCTGGCCCTCAAGCCGGACGTGCTCGTCGTCACCTCGGACCACTCGACGCCGGCCTGTCTCCAGGGCCACTCCTGGCATCCGAACCCTTTCCTGCTCGTCTCGCCCACGGCCGGCGTCGACGACGTCGCCGCGTTCACGGAACGGGCCTGCGGCAAGGGCCTGCTCGGCCGGTTCCGCTCGATCTCGGCCATGCCGCTCATGCTGGCCCACGCGCTCAAGCTGCAGAAGTACGGCGCGTAACAAGGGCCTGTCCCCGCAGGGGACTGGCCCTCTTTTCTTGCCGGCGCCTCATCGCTTCCCAAGAGGGACAGTCCCCTTTCGGGGACAGTCCCCATTTGCCGGGGACACGTACGAAGCGTACATGTCCCCTTCTTATGGACAACTCCTACCGGCTTCTATAAAATTGATATGAATTGAAATCCGCAGCCGCGCGCACGGTCCCGGTCCTCCTGGCCGTCGTCCTCTCCACGGCGGCCGCGGCCCGGCAGTCCGATCCGCGGATCGAGATCGTCAACCTGCGCCGCTTCACCCACCCCAATTTCACCCGCATCGTCCTCGACATCGGCAAGCTGCGCGAGTACACGTTCGGCGAGCTCCGCGACCCGGGCCGGATCTACGTCGACGTCCTGCAGGCCAAGCTGAATCCCATCCTCCAGGGCCAGTCCTACCCGGTCAAGGCCGATTACATGACCCAGATCCGGATCTCCCAGAAGACGCCCTCGACGGTCCGCCTCGTCGTCGACGTCGATTTCTCGCGGATCCAATCCTACCGCGTCTACCACCTGCCCGACCCCTTCCGCCTGGTCGTCGACATCTACCCCCGCGGCGCGGCTGAGGCGCCTCCCCCGCCGCCCTCGAAACCGGGCCAGCCCGGCGACAAGGCCCAGCCGCCCGTCAAGCGAGACGTGGACACGAAGGACCCGAACCTCACCGGCACCTCGCTGGCCCGCCAGCTGGGCCTGGGCGTCCGGACGGTCGTCATCGATCCCGGCCACGGCGGGCCGAGGCCCGGGACTATTGGCAAAAGCGGGCTGCAGGAGAAGGAGATCAACCTGGCCGTCGCCCTGGCCCTGCAGAAGCTGCTCAAGGAGAAAGCCGGCCTGGACGCCGTCCTGACCCGCGAGTCCGACGTCGACGTCGGGCTCGAGGACCGGACGGTCATCGCCAACCAGAAGCGGGCGGACCTGTTCGTCTCCATCCACACCAACGCCCACCGGGACCGCAAGCGCGGCGGCGTCGAGACGTTCTTCCTGAACGTCAATGTCGACCCTTCGGTCGTCGCCCTGGCAGCCGAGGAGAACGCCACCTCGACCAAGAACATCGGCGAGATGAAGTCGATCCTCAACAAGATCGTCCAGAACAGCAAGGTCCAGGAGTCCATGAACTTGGCCCAAGCCGTCCAAAAGAACCTGGTCCGTTCACTGGCCAAGGACCTGCCCGGCATCAAGGACCTGGGCGTCAAGGGCGGCCCGTTCTGGGTCCTCATCGGCGGAGAGATGCCCTCGGTCCTGGTCGAGATCTCCCATCTCAGCAACTCCAAGGAAGAGGCCAAGCTCAAGACGCCGAAGTACCGCCAGCTGGCGGCCCAGGGCATCTATGATGGTATCATGGAATACGTTCACTCTCTCGGTAAAGGATAGCGCCATGAACAGACGCGATTTCATCAAGGGCGCCGCCGCGACCGGCCTCGCCCTCCGCTTCGGCCCCCGGGCCTTCGCGGTCCCGCCGTCCGCGACAACCGGGTTGTCCGCGACAACCGGGTTGTCCGCGACGACCGGGTCGGCCTCCCCCGCCCCCCTGCCCGTGCTGGCCGCGGTCGAAGGGGAATCCCCGGCCGCGATCACCCGGGAGGCCATCGCCCTCCTCGGGGGCATGGGCCAGTTCGTCTCCAAGGGCGACAAGGTCGTCATCAAGCCGAACATCGGCTGGGACCGGACCCCGGAGATGGCCGCCTGCACCAACCCCGAGGTCGTCCGGACCCTGGTCGAGCTCGTCCTCGACGCCGGGGCCAAGAAGGCCGTGGTCATCGACAACACGACCAACCAGGCCAAGCGCTGCTACGTCCGCTCCGGCATCCAGGAGGCCGTGAAGCAGGCCGGCGGCGACATGATCTTCATGGACGACTACCGGGTCAAGAAAATGGCCCTCAAGGGCGAATGGCTCAAGGAGTGGGAGATCCTCCTCGACGTCGTCGAAGCGGACAAGATCATCAACGTGCCTATCGCCAAGCACCACTCGCTCTGCCGCCTGACGCTCGGCATGAAGAACTGGCTCGGCGCGACCGGCGGGGCCCGCAACCAGTTCCACCAGAGCCTCGACAAGACCGTCGTCGACCTGGCCGCCTTCTTCAAGCCGCAGCTGACGGTCCTCGACGCCTATCGCATCCTCGTCCGCAACGGGCCCCAGGGCGGGCGGATCTCCGACACCGAGCTCAAGAAGACGGTCATCGCCGGCACGGACCCCGTGGCCGTCGACGCCATGGGCGCCTCGCTCTTCCCGGTCGAGCCCCGCGAGCTGCCCTACCTGACCCTCGCCCGCGACCGCGGCCTGGGCGAATTCGATCTGGGGAAGGTCCGCCTTGAAAAAAGAAAGATCTAGGAAGTACCGCGCCCTCGAGCTCGCCCGGATGGCCAGCCAGGCCGTGTTCTTCGGCCTCTTCCTCTATCTCTTCATGGGGGCCCACTACACGGGCGAGGACTACATCGGCTCGACCGTCCAGCGCTTTTTCCACTTCGACCCGCTCCTGGCCCTGGTCACCATCGTCGCGGCGCGCCTCGTCTATGCCTACTTCGTCTTCGCCCTGGTCACGGTCGTCGCCACCGTCCTTTTCGGCCGCATCTTCTGCGGCTGGATCTGCCCCCTGGGGGCCGTCCACCAGGCCTCGTCGTTCCTGTTCAAGAGGACCGGATTCCTCAAGCCGCCCCGCGAAGACAAGGCCAGCCTGGCCCCCAAGTACTACATCCTGGTCGCCGTCCTCGTCGGCGCCCTGTTCGGCCTCGACCTGGCCGGCTATCTCGATCCGCTCTCGTTCCTGACCCGCTCCTTCGCCCTGGCCGTCCTGCCGTCCGTGGCCCTGGCCCTGTCCAACCTGAACGGCGTCCTCTACGGACTGGGCGTCTACCGGCCTGGCCCGGACGATCTCCCAGGCCCTGGAGAACTGGACCATCCACACGACCTTCCTCCAGGGCTTCTCGGTCGGCCTGCTCTTCCTCGGGGCGATCGCCCTGAACGCCCGCAAGGAGCGCTTCTGGTGCCGCTACCTGTGCCCGACGGGCGCCCTGCTCGGCCTCCTCAGCCGCTGGAACCTGCTCAAGCTCCGCATCGACGCCGAGAAGTGCATCAAGTGCGGCCTGTGCACCCAGCACTGCGAGACCCAGGCCAATCCTTATCCCAACGACAAGTGGAAGAGCGGCGAGTGCGTCTACTGCCAGAATTGCGCCTCGATCTGCCCGACCGCCGCCATCGGGTTCAAGCTCTCGGCCCGGCCCGAGAAGCTGACCAATGTCTCCAACGTCGACCTCACGCGGCGCAAGCTCCTGCTGACGACGATCCTCGGGCTCGTGGCCGTCCCCTTCTTCCGCCTGACCCCGTCCCACAAGCGGGCCTCGCTCAAGCTCATCCGGCCGCCCGGCTCGCTCCCCGAGCCGAAGTTCCTGGCCAAGTGCGTCAAGTGCGGCCAGTGCATGCGGGCCTGCCCGACCGGCGGGCTCCAGCCCGTTCTGACCGAAGCCGGGCCCGAAGGGATCTACACGCCCATGCTCGTCCCCAAGGTCGGCTACTGCGAGTACTATTGCTCGCTCTGCACGCAGGTCTGCCCGACCGGGGCGATCAGGAAGCTGACCATCGAAGAGAAGAACAAGGTCAAGATGGGCACGGCCTGGGTCAACAAGAGCCGCTGCATCCCCTACGTCCTGGGCAAGCCGTGCATCGTCTGCGAGGAGCACTGCCCGGTCTCGCCCAAGGCCATCAAGCTGGTCGAGGTCGAGACGAAGATGCCCGACGGCACGGTCGCCGTCCAGAAGGCCCCGGTCATCGACATCGAGCTCTGCACCGGCTGCGGCATCTGCGAGAACAAGTGCCCGGTCATGGACGACCCGGCCATCTTCGTCACGAGCGTCGGGGAAACCCGGTCGGACACCAACCGCTTGCTTCTGGACATCTCGGACGAGGCCGCGGAAGATCCGTATAAGTAGGTCCTTATTAGCCTGTTTTCGTTGGCCCCGATTTCCTGACCTTCCTGCTGCATATCTTCGCGAAGGCCCCGCGAGGCGGCGAGGGGTCGGCGCGTAGCGAAGTCTTCGGAGCGGAGCTCCAGAATAGCGGCGGAGCGGCTCGGAGCCGCTATTCTGGGAAGTATCTTAACAAGAACACTCTTCGCAGATATTTCGCAGAATCGCGGCTTCGAGTGCTCAGCCCCGATTCTGCCGGGTCGCTCCCAAGAGTCCGCTTCCCGCCGCCGGGGGGCCGGGGAGCTAGAGGCGATTCCCGAGCATAACCGAAAAGGGCCTTCCCTTCCCCGGAACCAATAAAGACCTAGTCCTTGAGCGCCTTCTTGAACTCCTCGGTGAGCTTCGGCACCACTTCGAAGAGATCGCCGACGATGCCGTAGTCGGCCACTTTCATGATCGGCGCTTCGGGGTCCTTGTTGATGGCGACGATGACCTTGGAGGACGACATCCCGGCCAGGTGCTGGATCGCGCCGGAGATGCCGACGGCTATGTAGAGCTGCGGCGACACGGTTTTGCCCGTCTGGCCGACCTGGTGCTGGTGGCCGATCCAGCCGGAGTCGACGGCCGAGCGCGAGGCGCCCACCGCGGTCCGGGGAAATACGGCGGCCAGGTCGCGGAGAAGAGCGAAGGCCTCGGGGCCCTTGAGCCCGCGGCCGCCGGAGACGACGACCTCGGCTTCGGTGACGTCGATCTCCGCGCTCTCCTCCTTCAGGACCTCGGCGACACGGCCTTTGACCGCGCCGTCGGGGATGGCGGCGTCCATCCGGACGGTCTCGCCGGAGCCCGCGGCCGCCTCGGCCAGCGGGAAGACGTTCGGCCGGAGAGTGGCCAGCTGGGGCGCGGTCTTCAGCCGCAGCGTCAGGAAGGCCTTGCCGGCATAGATCGGCCGGGTGAACTCGAGCGTCCCGTCCTTGACCGCGACCTTGGTGCAGTCGCTGGCCAGGCCGACGCCGAGCCGGGCCGCCACCCGCGGGGCCAGGTCCTTGCCCATGGCCGTGGCCGCGAAGAACAGGGCGGCCGGCTTGGCCCCGGCGGCGAACCCGGCCAGGGCGATGGCGTAAGCCTGCGACGAATAGACGGCCAGGCCCGGGTCCTCGATGATAAAGACCTTGGCGGCGCCAAGGCGAAGGCGGCGGGGCCAGGTCGGCGACCGACGCCCCGGCGAGGACCGCGGCCGTTTCGAGGCCGAGCTCCCCGGCCCGCCGGCGGGCCTCGGACAGGGCTTCGAGCGAGCTCTTCTTGATCTTTCCGTCCCGGATCTCGAGGTATGCGGCGATCATCGTGCGTCTCCTTATATGACCTTGGCCTCGTGCGCGCAGGAGCCGCACGAGCTCCCGGGCCGTCTCGGCCGGATCGCCCTGGAGGACCCGGCCCGCCTGCCGCGCGGCCGGCACGTCGAGCCCGACGATCTCGACGGCGGAGCCGGAGGTCGTCGGGCCCGAACCCGAGCTCGTCGAGGGTGACGACGGGGACGGGCTTCTTCTTGGCGGCCATGATGCCCTTGAGCGTCTCGTAGCGGGGCTCGTTCAGCCCCTTCTGGGCGGTGACGACCGCCGGCAGAATGAGGCTCACCTTTTCCAGGCCGCCTTCGATCTCGCGGAGGGCCGTGGCCGAAGCGCCGTCGGTCTCGAGCTTGGTCACGACAGTCGCCTGGGGCAGGCCGAGCAGCTCGGCGACCATTGCCGGCACCTGGCTGTTGTCGGCCCCGACCGACTGCTTGCCGAAGAGCAGGAGATCGGCCCCGGCCAGCTTGCGCTCGACCGCGCGGGCGATGATGCGGGCCGTCCGCAGGCCGTCATACGTCTCCGGGGCGTCGTCCTTGACGAGGACGGCCTCGTCCGCGCCCATGGCCAGGCACTTGCGGAGCACCGCGGCCGCCTCGTCGCGCCCCACGGCGACGACGCGGACCGTGCCGCCCTTGGCTTCCTTGAGCCGGAGGGCCTCCTCGACGGCGTATTCGTCGTAAGGGCTGATGACGAAGTTCAGCCCGTCCTCGGCGATCGTCCGGGTCTCGTGCTGGATGCGGATGCGCGATTCCGTGTCGGGCACCCTCTTGACGAAGACGAGAATGTTCATGGGTCTCTCCTCGAGGTCGGCGCGGCCGCCCGCGCCGGTCCGGCCGGCCCGGCTCAGGGCTTGTCGAATTTCTTCAGGATGAGCGAAGCGTTGGTCCCGCCGAAGCCGAACGAGTTGCTCAGGCCGTGGACGATCTCGGCCTTGCGGGCCATGTTGGGGACGTAGTCCAGGTCGCAGTCGGGGTCGGGGAACTCGTAGTTGATGGTCGGCGGCATGATCTGGTGGTAGATGGCCAGGGCCGTGATGCCGGCCTCCAGGCCGCCGGCCGCGCCGAGCAGGTGGCCGGTCATGGATTTCGTCGAGTTGACGGCCAGCCGGCGGGCCTGGTCGCCGAACACCGTCTTGATGGCCGCCGTCTCGGTCTTGTCGTTGAGCTCGGTCGACGTCCCGTGGGCGTTGATGTACTGGACGGCGTCCGGCCCGATCCCGGCGTCCTCGAGGGCCCGCCGCATGACGCGGATCGCGCCGTCGCCGTCCGGAGCCGGGGCGGCGACATGGTAGGCGTCGCTCGTCATCCCGTAGCCGACGAGCTCGGCATAGATCCGGGCGTTGCGCCGCAGGGCCCGGCCGAGCTCTTCGAGGATGAGGACGCCCGCTCCCTCGCCCATGACGAAGCCGTCCCGCTTCGCGTCGAAGGGGCGGGAAGCCTTGGCCGGCTCGTCGTTCCGCTCGGAGATGGCCTTGATCGCGTTGAATCCGGCCAGGCTGAGCGGCGTCAGCGGGGCCTCGGCCCCGCCGGCGATCATGATGTCCGCCTCGCCGCGGGCGATGATCCGGGCCGAGTCGCCCAGGGCGTGCGTGCCCGTGCTGCAGGCGGTGGCGTTGGCGCAGTTGGGCCCCTTGGCGCCGAACCGGATGGAGATCTGGCCCGAGGCCTCGTTGATGATCGTCTGGATGAGGAAGAACGGCGAGACCCGGTCGGGCCCCTTCTCCCAGAGGACCTTGAGGTTCTCTTCGATGGAACCGAGTCCGCCGATGCCCGAGCCGACATAAGTGCCGGCCCGGTCGCTCCGCAGGTCGGCCCGATCGATGCCGGAATCGGCCACGGCGAGCTCCGCGGCCGCCAGGCCGTAGCGGATGAAGGGGTCCATCTTGCGGACCTCCTTCCGGTCGATGAAGGCCAGGGGGTCGAAGTCCTTGACCTCGCCGCCGAAACGGGTGGCATAGCGGGACATGTCGAACCGGGTCAGGGGCGCGATGCCGCTCTCGCCCCGCAGGAGGGCCTGCCAGTTCTTGTCCGTCCCCGTGCCGAGCGGCGAAACGAGGCCGATGCCGGTGACGACAACGCGGCGTCCGGGATAATTCTCCCTGTTCATGGAACGAGCGATCCGAGGATGTGCGGAACCGGGCGGGCCGCTACTTGGCGTGCCCCACGATATAATCGATGGCCTTGCCGACCGTGGTCAGCTTTTCGGCCTGATCGTCGGGGATGTCCAGCCCGAACTCGTCCTCGAGGGCCATGACGAGCTCGACGGTGTCCAGGGAGTCGGCGCCGAGATCATCGATGAAGGACGCGTCTTCCGTGACCTGCTCCTCGCTGATGCTCAGCTTGTCGGAAACGATCGCCCGGACCTTCTTGAGCAGTTCCTCTCTTTGCATTGTGTCCTCCTTCCTAACCTGAATATCACAGATGATGGCGGAACGCCTACATATACATGCCGCCGTTCACACCGACCACCTGGCCGGTGATATAGGCCGCTTCTTCGGAGAGCAGGAATTGTACCGCATTTGACACGTCTTTGGGAAGCCCGAATTTCCTGAGGGGGATGAGCTCGAGGTACGCCTTCCGGACGTCCTCGGGCAGGGCGTCGGTCATGGCCGAGACGATGAAGCCGGGGGCGACCGCGTTCACCGTGATGCCCCGGCTGCCGACCTCGCGGGCCAGGGACCGGGCCAAGGCGATGACGCCGGCCTTGGAGGCCGCGTAATTCGTCTGCCCGGCGCTGCCCATCAGGCCCACGACCGAGGCGATGTTGACGATCCGGCCGTACCTGGCGCCGATCATCGTCCGCAGCACGGCCCGGGAGAAGTTGAAGGTCCCCTTGAGGTTGACCCGAAGGACGGCGTCCCAGTCCTCCTCCTTCATGCGCAGGAGCAGGGTGTCGCGGGTGATGCCGGCGTTGTTGACCAGGTGGTCGATCCGGCCGTGGGCCGCGGCCACGGCGGTCACGACGGCCTCGACAGCGGCCGTGTCGCCGACGTCGACGACCCGGGCGTCGGCCCGGCCGCCGGCCGCGGCGATCGAGCCGGCCACGGCCTCGAGCTTGTCCTTCTGGACGTCGACGAGGACGACTGTGGCCCCCCCGTCCGCGAGATCGCGGGCGATGGCCTCGCCGATCCCCTGGGAGGCGCCGGTGACGATGGAGACGCGGCTTTCGAAGCGCTTCACGGGGCGACTCCTCTCAGGGCAAGTTCGTAGCGGAGGATCTCGGCCTGGATCTTGGCCTGGACCCCGCCCGCGACGAACTCCCGGGCCAGGCCGATGGCATTGCGGACGGCCAGCGGGTTCGAGCGGCCGTGGCCGATGATGCAGACCCCGTCGACGCCCAGGAGCTGGGCGCCGCCGTATTCGGAATAGTCGACCTTCTTATAGACCTTCTTCAGGTGCCGCTTCATGAGGAGGTAGCCGAGCTTGGCGAAGATGTTCTTGGTGATCTCGTGGCGGGCCATGGACAGGACGCTCTGGACGACCCCCTCGGAGACCTTGAGGGCGATGTTCCCGGTGAAGCCGTCGCTGACGATGACGTCGGCGACGCTGGAGAACAGGTCCTTGCCCTCGACGTTGCCGATGAAGCGCAGGGGCGCCTCCTGCAGCCGGTCGAAGGCCTCCTTGACCAGGTCGTTGCCCTTGCCCTTCTCTTCGCCGATGCTCATCAGCCCGATGCGCGGGTCCTTCAGCCCGACCACGGCCTCCATGAAGATCTTGCCCATGAACGCGAATTGGACGAGGTTGTGCGGCTGACAGTTGGCGTTGGCCCCGACGTCGAGGAGCAGGGTCTTCCCTTCCAGGCCGGGGACGAGGAGGGCCAGAGCCGGCCGGTCCACGCCCTTGAGGGCGCCCAGGACGTCCCGGGAGATGTAGACGACCGCGCCCGTGTTGCCCATGCTGACGAAGGCCTCGGCCCGGCCGTCCTTGACGAGCTGGGCGCCGACCCGGATCGAGGAGGCTTTTTTCCTGCGGAAGGCGAGGAGCCCGTCGGCCATGCCGATCTCCTCGGGCGCGTCGACGATGCTGACGTGGGATCCCAGGGGCCCGTGCTTGCCGGTTTCGCGGCGGATGGCGGTCTCGAGACCGACGAGAAGGACGTCGACGCCGAAGTCCGCGGCGGCGCTCAGGGCCCCGGGCACCGTGGCTTTCGGCCCGATATCCCCCCCCATCGCGTCGACGGCGATTCTCATGGTCGCCGGCCGGATCAGTCTTCGGTCCCTTCCGTCACCTGCCGTCCCTTGTAGTACCCGCACTCGGGGCAGGCCCGGTGCGGCAGCTTGGGATTGCCGCATTTGGCGCAGACGGAGAAGGTCGGCAGGGTCAGGGCGTCGTGGGCCCGGCGTTTCCCTTTTCTCGTGGGTGAATGGCGTCTTTTTGGATTAGGCATTTAACTTTTGTCTCTCACGGGAAATTTGATCCTGTTCCACTGCGAGTCGGGTTCCTTCACCAGGCAGGAGCACTTGGCGTCGCGGATGAGCTCGCCGCAGACGGCGCAGATGCCTTCGCAGTCCGACGCGCACAGGGGCTTGGCCGGGAAGGTCAGGTTCAGCTGCTCGAGGACGACGGCCCGCAGGTCGAGCTGGCGGCCGGAGTAGAACATCTGGTCGATCTTCTCGTCGGACAGCTCCTCCGAGAGGGCGTCAATGTCCTCGGGCAGGTAGACCAGGTCGAACCGGCTGGCGACAGGGAACTCGAAGGGGGTCAGGCAGCGGGAGCAGACGAAGCTCAGCCGGGCCGAGACCTCGCCCTGGATGAGGATCTCGTCGCCGACCAGCCGGACGCTGACCTCGGCGTGGGCCGGCTCGAGGAAGACGGCGTTCTCTTCGACCAGGTCCAGGCCCAGGAACTCGAAGTCCCTGGACAGGCGGACGCCCTCCTTCGGCAGGCGGTCGAGATCGATCAACATGGTCGTGTCCAAGTCATACCCTCGTTAAAATATCAACTTATTATACCAACCGGTCCCCGGTTGTCAAATGACGGACCGGCGGAATGCGGCGGACAGGGGCCAAGCTTGAACGGAGGGGCCGGATGCGTATAATGAGGCCATGGGCGGGTACGACACGCGCGTGGATTTCAACGGGGAGGCCTATATCGTCCAGACCCAGGACAAGGGGCCGGGGGCCCCGTACATCGAGTCCCTGATCTACCGGTCCGGCCGGCTGCTCGAGTCGAAGAGGTCCTTCTATACGGCCTTCCTCGGCCTGCCGGACGCCGGGGACCGGATCGCGCGGATGATGGAAGAGCAGCACAAGACGATCCTCGGACAGATCCCCGAAGGCAGGTACGACTGAGCCCGCTGCGCCTCTTCCTCATCGACGGGAACTCCCTCCTCTACCGCTCCTATTACGCCATCCGGAACCTGGCCAATTCCGCCGGCTTCCCGACCGGCGCCATCTTCGGCTTCGTCGCCGCGCTGCGCAAGCTCCTCGACCAGGACAAGCCCGATTACCTCGGTGTCGTCTTCGACGTCAAGGGGCCGACCTTCCGCCACGAGGAGTACGGCGAGTATAAGGCCCACCGCAAACCCATGCCGGACGACCTCGCCGTCCAGGTCCCCAAGCTGAGGGAGCTGCTCCAGGCCCTGCACATCGCCACGGCCGAGTTCCCCAGATACGAGGCCGACGACGCCATCGCTTCGCTCGCGGCCCGGGCGGCCGAAAAGGGGCTCCAGACCGTCGTCGTCACGACCGACAAGGACCTCCTCCAGATCATCGACGGCTCGACCTCCGTCTGGAACCCGTCCAAGGAGCAGACCATCGAAGCGGGCGATGTCCGGGAGCTCTTCGGCGTCGAGGCCGACCGGGTCGTCGACGTCCTGGCCCTGTGGGGCGACCCCACGGACAATGTTCCCGGCGTCCCCGGCATCGGCGAGAAGACGGCCAAGTCGCTTATCCGGGAATTCGGCTCTCTCGACGCCCTGCTCGGCCGTCTCGATGAGGTCAAGAACCCCCGCGTCCGGGAAAAGATCGCCCAGAACAGGGAAGTGCTCGAGCTCAGCCGGCGCCTGGTCACCGTGTGCCGCGACCTGCCGCTCGAGCTCGACCTCGACCGCTTCATCGTCCGGGAGCCCGACGAGAAGGAGACCATCCGTCTCTTCGGCGAGCTCGAGTTCTCCTCGCTGCTCGCGGATTTCCTGAAGCCCGCCCGGCCGGCCGGCCGGGACTTCCGGACCGTCCTCGACGAGCAGGAGCTCCGGGCCCTGGCCGCGCGCATCGCCGCGGCCGGCGCGGTCGCCCTGGACACCGAGACGACCTCCCCGGCCCCGACGCGGGCCCGGTTGGTCGGGCTGTCGTTCTCCCTTCTCCCCGGCGAAGCGTTCTATGTCCCGGTCGGGCACGATTACCTGGGCGCCCCGGCCCAGGTCCCGAAGGACCGCGCCCTGGAGATCCTGCGCCCCGTCCTCGAGGACGAGAAGGTCCTGAAGACGGGCCAGAACATCAAGTACGACCTGATCGTCCTCGAACGCGAGGGCGTCCGCCTCCGCGGCATCTGCCGGGATACCATGGTCCTGTCCTACCTTCTCGAGCCGAACTGGGGCAGGCACGGTCTCGACAAGCTGGCCCTCCACTATCTGCGCGAGACCAAAACCCCCTACGAAGAGGTCGCCGGCAAGGGCAAGAACGAGCTGACCATGGACAAAGTGGCCGTCGAGCGGGCCGCCCCGTACGCCTGCCAGGACGCCGCCCTGGCCGGGGAGCTCGGCGAGATCCTCTGGGACAAGGTCCGGTCGCGCCGGCTCGATCGTCTCTACGAGGACATCGAACGGCCGCTCGTGGCCTTGCTGGCCCGGATGGAGGTCCTCGGCGTCCGGGTCGATCCCAAGGTCCTCAAGGCCATGTCGAAGGAGCTCGCGGGCGAGCTCGGCCGCCTGGAGAAGGAGATCCACGGCCTGGCCGGGGGGGCCTTCAACATCAACTCCCCGCGCCAGCTGGCCGACATCCTCTTCCACAAGCTCGGCCTGCAGGCCGGCCGCCGGACCAAGGTCACCAAGGGCTTCTCGACATCGATCGACATCCTCGAAGAGCTGGCCGACGTCCATCCGCTGGCCCGCCACGTCCTCGATTTCCGGCAGATGTCCAAGCTCAAGTCCACCTACGCCGACGCCCTGCCGCAGCTCATCAACCCGGAGACGGGCCGCCTCCACACTTCGTACAATCAGACCGTGGCCTCGACGGGGCGGCTGTCCTCGAGCGAACCCAACCTGCAGAACATCCCCGCCCGCGGGCCGTGGGGGACGCGCTTCCGCCGGGCCTTCATCCCGGACAAGGGCCACATCCTGCTGGCCGCCGACTACTCCCAGGTCGAGCTGCGCGTCCTGGCCCATCTCTCACAGGATCCGACGCTCATCGAGACCTTCCTGGCCGACCGGGACATCCACGAGGAGACCGCCCGGCTCGTCTTCGGCGAGGCGGCCGGCGAGGACGCCCGCCGGCGGGCCAAGATCATCAACTTCAGCATCATCTACGGGACGTCGGCCTTCTCGCTGGCCCGCGAGCTGGGCACATCCTCGGCCGAGGCCCAGAAGTTCATCGACCGCTACTTCGCCGAGCGGCCGAAGGTCCGGGAGTACCTCGACCGGGTCGTCGAGGAGGCCCGCGAGCGGGGCTATTCCGAGACGATCTTCGGCCGGCAGCGGCAGGTCCCCGAGCTGCGGGCGCCCGACCGGAACCTCCAGCAGGCCGGCCGGCGCATCGCCCTCAACAATCCGATCCAGGGGTCCGCGGCCGACATCATCAAGGTGGCCATGCTCCGGGCCGCCGGCGAGATCGAGCGCCGGAAGCTGCGGACGCGCATGATCCTCCAGGTCCACGACGAGCTCGTCTTCGAGGTCCCGGAGGCCGAGAAGGCGGCCGTGGAGCCGCTCGTCCGCGAGGCCATGGAGGGCGCGGCGCAGCTGGCCGTGCCCCTCCTCGTCCGCTTGGGATTCGGCCCGAACTGGGCCGACGCGAAATAGGCCGGGACGGCCGCTTTACTCCCCCAAGCCCGTATGCTATAAGCCGAAATATGAACGGCGAAGAGGCCCGGATGTTCCTTTATTTCTCGGAGCTCCTGGGCCGGCCCGTCCGGACCGCCGAAGGCGCCCGCCTCGGCCGGGCCGCCGACGTCAAGGTCCGCCTGGGCGAGCTCTACCCGAAGGCGGCGACGCTCATCGTCCGCCGCCGCGCCGACAAGGCTCCGCGCGGCCTCGAATGGGGCCAGGTCGAGACCCTGGACGAGAAGGCTATCGTCCTTCGGGCGGGGGCCGAGCGCGGGCTGGCCGCCGTCGAGGTCGGTCCCGAGGAGATCCTTATCCGCGAGGACCTGCTCGACAAGCAGGTCGTCGACACCCACGGCGCCCGCATCGAGCGTGTCAACGACGTGCATCTCCTCTCCGTCCACGGGGAGCTCCGGATCGCGCACGTCGATTTCGGCATCCGCGGCATCCTCCGCCGGCTCGGCTGGCTTCGCCCCATCGACGCCCTGTGGCGCTGGCTGTTCGGCGACCCGATCGCGGACAAGCTGGCGGCCTGGAAGTATGTGCAGCCCCTGGCCAGCGACCCGAAGCGCAACCTCAAGCTGAACGTGACCCTGCGCCGCATCCATGAGCTCCATCCGTCGGACATCGCCGACATTATCGAGGAGCTCGACCGGGCCAACCGGTCGTCCGTGTTCCGCGCTCTCGACACGGAGACGGCCGCCGAGACCCTCCAGGAGGTCGATCCCCGGCTGCAGCTGTCCCTGATCGAGACCGCGGCGCCCGAACGGGCCTCGGACATCCTCGAATCCATGGAGCCGGACGAGGCCAAGGAATTCCTGGCCGAGCTGCCCGAGGAAAAGATGGAGACCCTCATCGGAACCATGGAGAAGCCCTTCCGCGAGCGCGTCCGGGGGCTCCTGGGCTACGAGGACGGCACCGCGGGGAGCATCATGACGACCGACTTCATCGCCCTCGACCGCGACCTGACCATCGGGGAGGCCGTCGAGGCCTTCCGGGCCGCCATCCATCCGCTCGAAACGGTCGCCTACATTTACGTGACCGGGGAAGACCAGCAGCTGGCCGGCATCGTCACCCTGCGCCACCTCCTGCTCTGCGGCCGGGACGAGAAGCTGGGCCCGCTCATGAACCCCCACATCGTCGCGGTGGAGACCGGCGACGCGGTCGGCGCCGTCGCCGATGTGTTCAACAAGTACAAGTTCCTGGCTGTGCCTGTCCTGGACGGCCGGCGGAGGGTCCAGGGCATCATCACCCTCCATGACATCGTCCAGGCCACGGCCGAGGAGCTCTGAGCGGGGAGCGGGGCATGATCAAGGACGTTCTCCGGAGCCGCTGGAAAGGCCTCCTCCTCTTCCTGGCCGTCATGGGCCCGGGCATCATCACCTCCAACGTCGACAACGACGCGGGCGGGATCGCCACCTATTCGATGGCCGGCGCCCACTTCGGCAACGGCCTCCTCTGGACCCTCCTCCCGGTCATGCTCGTCCTGATCGTGGTCCAGGAGATGAGCGCCAGGATGGGCGTCGTCACCGGCAAGGGGCTGTCCGACCTCATCCGCGAGCGCTTCGGGGTCAAGATCACCGTCTACCTGCTCCTCGGGATCCTCCTGACCAACTTCGGCAACATCATCGCCGAGTTCGCGGGGGTCGCGTCCAGCCTGGAGATCTTCCACGTCTCCAAGTTCGTCTCGGTCCCGCTGAGCGCCCTCCTCGTCTGGCTCCTCGTGGTCAAGGGGACTTACCGGTCGGTCGAGAAGATCTTCCTCTTCGCCTGCCTGTTCTACGTGACCTACATCGTCTCGGGCTTTCTGGCCAAGCCCGACTGGGCGGTCATCGGAACGAGCCTGGTCCGGCCGAGCCTGGACTTCTCGCCGGGGGCCCTGGGCATGGTCATCGGCCTGGTCGGGACGACCATCGCGCCGTGGATGCAGTTCTACCTCCAGGCCTCCATCGTTGAGAAGAACATCCCCGTCCGCGACTACAAGCACTCCCGCCTGGACGTCATCCTGGGGAGCGTCATCGTGACGATCGTGGCCGGCTTCATCGTCCTGACCTGCGCGGCCACGCTCTTCAAGGCCGGCATCCGCGTCGAGACAGCCGCCGACGCGGCCCTGGCCCTCAAGCCCCTGGCCGGCCGCTACTGCTCCGCCCTGTTCGCCTTCGGCCTGCTCAACGCGTCGCTGTTCGCGGCCTCCATCCTGCCCCTGTCGACGGCCTTCATCATCTGCGAGGGCATGGGTTGGGAGAACGGCGTGAACAAGAAGTTCTCGGAAGCCCCCCAGTTCTACGGCCTGTACACCCTGCTCGTCTTCGCCGGGGCCGGGATCATCCTGCTGCCCCGCATGCCCCTCTTCCGGGTCATGCTCGTCTCCCAGGTCGTCAACGGCCTGGTCCTGCCGGTCGTCCTGGTCTTCATGCTGATCCTCATCAACAGCCCGAAGCTCATGGGGGCGCACCGGAACGGGAAGGTCTTCAACGCGGTGGCCTGGGCCACGGTGGCCGTCCTGGTCGTCCTGACGGCCGCCTATGCCCTGGCCTTCGTGGGCTGACGATTTCCTGACCTTGCATTCGAAGGACCCTAAAGATAGACATCTCCCCTCGCCGGTATGCCGGCTCGAGGCGGCGAGGGATATCCCCTCGTCCCTCCCGGGACAGGGTGAGCCAGCAGACCTAGCAGATCCCCGTGGTGGAGGGGGGACCGGCAGGGAGCGGAGTCTGCGCAGCGACCATCAGCACCGCTCCGGAGCAGCTCGGAGGAGCGGTGCTGGGAAACATCTTTAGAGAACACCTCTCTTCCGGATATTTCGCAGAATCGCGGCTTCGAGTGCTCAGCCCCGATTCTGCCGGGTCGCTCCCAAGAGTCCGCTTCCCGCCGCCGGGGCCGGGGAGCGAGAGGGGATTCCCGAGCACAGCCGGAGAGCCGGGACTCCTGGCGCCGGGAGATGGACCTCTTTCTAGAGCATCTTGTAGAACGCCCGGTACTTCTTGTAGATGACGCCGCCCATGCGCTCCATCTCGGCCCGGACCTTGACGTTGGCTTCCATCTCGTGGTGCGTGTCCATCATCTCCATGCCCGCCTCCATGGCCGAGAGGATGGTCTTGACCCCCATGAGGACGTCCAGCCCTTTGCCCCGGTAGGCCTCCTTGACCGCCCCGAGCATCAGGTCGAGCTGTTTCGTCTTCTTGGCCGCGCGGAGGACGTGGATGAACCCGAAGGGCAGCAGCCGGCCCCGGGCCTTGAGGATGCCCTCGGTCATGTCCGGCATGGCGATGATAAAGGCCAGGACCGCGCCGTCCTTGGTGATGACCTTGACGAAGCGCGGGTCGATGACCGGCAGGTAGCGCTTGGCCAGGTCGTCCATCTCCTCCTCCGAGAGCGGGGTGTAGCCGTAGATGTTCCCGGCCACGTAGGTCTCGTTCATGAGGCTGAGAACGGGGCGGATCCAGGGCTTGATCTCCTTGCGCGTCTTGAACTCGACGATATCGAAGCTGCCCCGCCGGGCGTGCCGCTCGTAGATCCTCTTATAGAACTCGGGCAGCTCCTTGGGCACCTCGAGCTTGTAGACGAACCAGTCGTTGTCCTTGGCGTAGCCGTCCTCCTCGAGCCACTTCGGCATCCATTCGAAGTTGTAATAGGTCGCGAGGGTCGCCCGATGCTCGAAGCCCTCGATGAGGAAGCCCTCGGGATCCTGGTCGGAGAAGCCGTAGGGGCCGACGATCTTGGTCATGCCCTTGGCCCTGGCCCAGGCCTCGATATGCCGGAGGATGGCCGTGAAGGCTTCGCGGTCCTCCATGACGTCGAAGTAGCCGAACCGGGCCGTCTTCTCGTGGCGGTACTCGTTGTAGCGCTGGTTGATGATGCCCGTGGCCCGGCCGACCGGCCGGCCGTCGCGGAAGGCCAGGAGGAGCACGGCGTCGCAGTAGCCGTAGGCCTTGTTCTTCTTCCGGTTGAAGTATTTCCAGTCGTCCATGTAGATGGGGTGGACCCAGTTCGCGTGGCCGGCGTGGATCTTCTCCGGCAGATAAATGAAGGTCTTCAGGTCCTTGCGGGATGTGACCTCGCGGATTTCGATCGCCATGCTTCACCTCGTCGTCCGGATCGTTCCCGTATCTTATCTCCATCCGCCCGTCCCGGTCAATCGCCCGCGCGGACAGGGGTCTGGAAAAGCCTGTTCAAAAGCTGAGGACGCCCTGTGGATATTCTTGACAACCCTCCGGCCCATCAATATACTGAGCCCTCTTTATTAAGGAAGGCAGCACGTCCCCATGAACGTCGAAACAACCGTCCTTCTTACGATCCTCATCCCCATTCTCGGCTCGTTCGCGGTGCCGCTGGCCGGCCTCGCCGGGAGGCGCGTTCGCTCGGTCTGGTCCGTCCTGATCGGCGGCGCGACGGCCGTCTTGCCGCTGACCCTCCTCCCCTTCGCTCTGCGGGGAGGGGAGCTCGTCATCCGCAAGACCCTGGCCATGGGCTTCGACGTCATCCTCGTCGTCGATCCCCTGTCGGTCTTCATGGCCGCCGTGTCCTCCCTGATCGGCTTTCTCATCGTCGTCTATTCGCTCGGCTACATCCGCCACGAGGACAACCAAAGCGAGTATTACCTGATGGTCCTGCTCTTCATCGGCGCGATGATGGGGCTGGTCTTCTCGGGCAATCTCATCTTCATCTATCTCTTCTGGGAGATCATCGCCGTCGCCTGCTGGCGCCTGATCGGGTTCTACCGGGAGCCGGCCCACGTTCGCAAGGCCGACAAGGCCTTCCTGCTGACCTTCTTCGGCGCCGTGGTCATGCTCCTGGGCTTCATCCAGATCTACGGCGTCACCAACACCTTCGACATCACGGCCATGCGCGGGACGCTCGTGCCCGGGACGGCCGTCCTGCTCATCCTCTTCGGCATGTTCTCCAAGTCGGCCACCGTACCGCTGCACACCTGGCTGCCTGACGCCGGCGTCGCGCCGTCCACGGTCACGGCCCTCCTCCACGCCGCGGTCCTGGTCAAGATCGGCGTCTACGCCTTCGCCCGCCTGTTTGTCTACACCTTCCGCCTGCCGGAGGGCTGGCAGCAGGCCCTGCCCATCATCGTCATGGTCTCCAGCCTGGTCGCGGCCGCGGCGGCCGCGGTCGAGACCGACCTCAAGCGGATCCTGGCCTACTCCACGGTCAGCCAGATCGGCTACATCTTCCTCGGCTTCAGCGTGATGAACGCCGCCGGCGTCTCCGGGTCCCTCCTCTTCATCCTCATGCACGGGCTGGCCAAGGCCGGGCTCTTCCTGTGCGCCGGCATCGTCATCCACGCCGTCCACACCAAGGACATCCGCGAGATGGGCGGCCTCATCAAGACCATGCCGGTCACGGCCGTGGCCTTCCTCGTCTGCGCCTTCTCCGTCATCGGCATCCCGCCCTTCGGCGGGTTCTTCTCGAAGTTCCTGGTCATCCTCGGCGCCGTCCAGGCCGGACGCGTCTGGGTCGCCGCCCTGGCCCTGTTCACGGCCGTCCTGACGATGTATTACCTCTTCAAGGTCTTCTCGCTGGTCTTCCTGGGTGAGGCCAAGCATCCGGCCCGCGAAGGGACAAAATCCATGGTCTATGTCGTCGCCCTCCTGGCCGTCCTCAGCCTGGCGGCCGGCCTCTTCGTCGCCTGGCCGATGAAGCTTACGAACATCGCGACGACGCAGATGAGTTGGTGGCTCCGATGACGCCCAAAATGCTCCTTCTCCCGGTCCTCGGCCCGGCCGTCCTGGCCGTCGTCCTGCTCCTGCTGCCCCGGACGCTCCGGCTGGTCCGCGACGTCCTGGCTGTCGGCGGGGCGGCCGCGCTCGTCTACGAGGCCTTCGCCCTCTTCGCGGTGAAGGACCTGCGCTTCACCGTTCCCTGGCTCGGCCTGGGCATCGATTTCGACCTCCGCCTCTACCACTTCTCGAGCTTCATCCTGATCGCCCTGGCCGGGTTCCTCCTCCTGATCGCCCTCTATACGACGGTCAAGATGAAGGACGCCCCCCGGGGCCGGGAATTCATGGCCTACATCTTCCTGACCGCGGCCTTCGCCAACGGCGCGGTCCTGGCCAACAACTTCGTGCCCCTCGTCTTCTTCTGGGAGGGCCTTCTGGTCACCCTCTACGGCCTGATCACGATCGGCGGCCGGCCCACCTCGGGGCGGACGGCCGTCAAGGCCCTGCTCATCAGCGGCTTCTGCGACTTCTCGATGATCCTGGGCATCGGCCTGCTCTGGACCGTCGCCGGGACGGCGACCATGTCCGAGATCTCCGTCGAGCCGACCGGCCTGGCCGCCGCGGCCTTCGTCCTGATGATGATCGGCGCGGCCGGAAAGGCCGGCGCCATGCCCTTCCACACCTGGATCCCCGACGCCGCCGTCGACGCGCCGGTGACATTCATGGCCTTCCTGCCGGCCGCCTTCGAGAAGCTCCTGGGGATCTACCTCCTGGCCCGCATCTCGCTGGATTTCTTCAAGATCCGGCCGGGCAGCGCCATGTCCATCCTGCTCATGATCGTCGGCGCGGTGACCATCGTCCTGGCCGTCCTCATGGCCCTCGTCCAGAAGGACCTCAAGCGGCTCCTGTCCTACCACGCCGTCAGCCAGGTCGGCTACATGGTCCTCGGCATCGGCACGGCCATCCCCATCGGCATCGCCGGCGGCCTCTTCCACATGATCAACCACGCCATGTACAAGAGCGGCCTCTTCCTCAGCGCCGGCTCGGTCGAGCACCGGGCCGGAACGACCGATCTCAAGAAGCTCGGCGGCCTGAGCCGGGACATGCCGCTCACGGCTTTCGGCTTCACCGTCTGCGCCCTGGCCATCTCGGGGGTCTGGCCGCTCAACGGCTTCGTTTCCAAGGAGATGGTCTTCCACGGCGCCATCGAGACCGGGTACACGGTCTTCGCCATCGCCGCCTGGGTCGGGGCCGTCTTCACCTTCGCCTCGTTCCTCAAGGCCGGCCACGCCGTCTTCTTCGGCGAACGGACCCGCGAGGTCCCCAAGGTGCGCGAGAGCCAGCCGGCCCTCGTCCTGCCCATCCTGGTCCTGGCCGGGCTGTGCATCCTCTTCGGCGTCTACAACAAGCTGCCCCTGCGCCTCTTCATCCAGCCCATCCTCGAGGGCCACGTCGAAGCGGGCGCGCACCTCGACTTCACCAGCCACGCCCTGGCCGTCCTCAATCCGATCGCCCTCATCTCGATCGGCTGCCTGGTCCTGGCCTTCCTCCTCCATCGCTTCGGCCTCCGGAAGTTCGGGAAAGCCGCCCTGGCCTCCGAGCCCATCCACAACCTGCCCGTCCTCCACCAGGTCTACGACCTGGCCGAGCGCCGTGTCTTCGACCCCTACGAGCAGGGCGTCAAGGTCCTCCAGGGGCTCTCGATGGTCCTGTTCAAGGCCGTCGACCGGCCCATCGACTTCGTCTTCGAGAAGATCGTCACCTTCACCGGCGCGAAATTCACCGGCATCCTGAAGAAGGCCCACAACGGCCATTACGCGAACTACCTGGCCTGGTGCCTGGCCGGCCTGGTCATCCTGGCTGGCCTCATCGGCCTGCTCGCGAAATAACCTGGATCATTCATGAAAACACCGAGTTACCCGAGCACACAAGAAAAACTCAATACGGCATTTTCACCCTTCGGGCAAGCCGATCCGGCCGCATCTGCTTCGTTGCAAAGGGTTCGCAGTCCTCCAGGAGTACAGCTTCACCCTTCGACGCCTCGCATCTGCAGCCGCCTCGGCTCGTGAATGATCCAGGTGGAGAGGAGGAGCGTTGATCATACTCTTCGTCGTCCTTCCGCTCATCGTGGCGGGCCTACTGCCTCTCGTCGGCAAGGTCTCGCGGCGCATCCTGCCGGACCTGCTGGCCAACGCGACCCTCCTCTTCCTGCTCGTGTACGCCGCGGTCGCCGGACGGGCCCTCATCGCGGGAGGCCCCGTCCTCCAGCAGTCCGCCTGGCTCGGCGAAGCCGTCAACCTGCGGCTGGCCCTCGACGGCTTCAGCCTGCTCATGCTCGTGGCGGTCTCGCTCGTCGGGCTCGCGGCCAGCCTGTTCTCGATCGACTACATGGAGCACTACGGCGCCAAGGCGAACTACTACGCCCTGTACCTGGTCATGGTGGCCGGCATGAACGGCCTCGTCCTGGCCACGGACCTGTTCAGCGTGTACGTCTTCCTCGAGGTCGCCGCCGTCGCCTCGTACGCGCTGGTCGCCTACGGGCTCGGTTCCGACGAGCTCGAGGCCGCCTTCAAGTACCTGATGCTCTCGGTCGTGGCCTCGGCCTTCCTCCTGGCCGCGATCGCGGTCGTCTTCGGCATGACCGGCAGCCTCGAGTTCGCCGCCGTGGCCGCCGCCCTCAAGGAGCTCAACGCCGGCGCGGTCCTCGGGATCGCCTCGGCCTGTTTCCTCCTCGGCTTCGGCCTCAAGGCAGCCCTCGTCCCCTTCCACGCCTGGCTTCCGGACGCCCACCCGTCGGCCCCGGCGCCTATCTCGGCCGTCCTGTCGGGTTTGCTCATCAAGGTCTCCGGCGTGTACGCCATGACCCGCATCTTCCTCAACGTCTTCGGCCTGACCCCGGCCCTGTCGACCGTCCTGATGGTCCTCGGCGCGGTGTCCATGGTCGTCGCCGCCTTCCTGGCCCTCGGCCAGAAAGACATGAAGAGGATGCTGGCCTACTCCTCGATCAGCCAGGTCGGCCTGGTCGTTCTGGGCATCGGCATCGGCACGCCCCTCGGCATCGCCGGCGGCCTCTTCCACCTCTTCAACCACGCCCTGGCCAAGGGGCTCCTGTTCTTGACCAGCGGCTCCGTCCAGCAGGCCACGGGCACCCGGGACCTCGACGCGATGGGCGGCCTGGCCAAGCGCATGCCGGTCACGGCCGCGACCAGCCTCATCGGCTCCCTGTCGATCGCCGGCGTGCCGCCGCTCAACGGGTTCTGGTCCAAGCTGATCATCATCGTGGCCCTGGTCCAGGCCGGCCATCCCGTCTTCGCGGTCGTCGCCGTCCTGGCCTCGGTCCTGACCCTCTGGTACTACCTCCTCATCCAGCGGAAGGCCTTCTTCGGGAAGCTCGACGAGAAGTGGGCCGCCGTCAAGGAGGCCCCCTTCTGGATGACGGTCGCCACCGTCCTCCTGGCCCTCCTCTGCGTGGGGATCGGCATCCTCTTCTCGTCGACCGTCACCACCTGGATCCAGCCCGCCGCCGACGTCCTCGCGGACGGGGTCCAGGCCGTGACCGGATCGTGGGGATTTTAACGATGGTCCTGCAAACTGCCCTTCTCATCGGTCTGGTGATCTTCTCGGTCCTGGCCATCCTGCTCAAGGATCTGCTCAAGTCGGCCATCTCCCTGGCCGCGGCCAGCCTCCTCCTGGGGATCATCTTCTTCCGGATGAACGCGCCTTACGCCGGCGTGTTCGAGATCTCCGTCGTCGCGGGCCTGATCACGGTCCTCTTCATCCTGACCATCGCCCTGACGGGGGGGGGCCACGATGTCCGCGAATCGAAGCTCGTGAACTGGGTCTTCCCGCTCGTCTTCGTCGCCTTCATCGTCATCGACGCCCTGGTCATGAAGAGCCTCCTCGGAAAGGTCCCGGCCCTGCCGTCCGGGACGGAGGCGGGCGCCTTCGGCGACGTCCTGTGGAAAGGCCGGACGCTCGACCTCGTCGGCCAGATCGCGGTCATCCTGGCCGGCGTCTTCGCCGTCCTGGCCCTGTTCCGCAAGAGGGATAAACATGACTAATACCTGGTATCTCTACCTCTTCTTCGCCGCCGCCCTCGTTTTCGCCGGCCTCCTCGGCCTCCTGGGCAAGCGGAACCTCATCAAGCTCTTCATCGCCATCGAGGTCATCGGCAAGGGCATCAGCCTGCTCCTCCTCTCGACCGGGTTCGCCAAGGCCAGCATCCTGACCGCCCAGGCCCTGGTCATCACCTACATCGTCATCGAGGTCAGCCTGGTGGCCACGGCCCTGGCCCTGATCATCAACATCTACCGGCAGACGAAGTCGCTCGACATCCGCGATTTGGCCAAGCTGAAAGGGTAAGCCATGACAGGAATCGGAGTGCTTCTCTCCCCGCCCATCGCCTTTTTCTTCTTCCTGGCCGCCGCCTTCGGGCTCTACGCCCTGGGCAAGGGCATGGCTCCCAAGCTGACCAAGGTCGGCGGCAAGCTGACCACGTACGCCTGCGGCGAGAACATCCCCGGGGTCAAGATCCAGTTCGGTTACCGCCTGTTCTTCTTCATCGCCCTGTTCTTCACCATCATGCACGTCGCCGTCCTGGTCATCGCCACCGTCCCGGCCGGCAAGATCGTCTTCTTCGCCCTGTTCTATCTGATCATGATCGTCCTGTCCGTCGCCGCCCTGGTCACAAGGAGTTAACATGCTCAGCAAGCTCACGCGATGGTCCAGGATCAAGTCGCCCTGGATCCTCCATCTCAACTCGGGCGCCTGCAACGCCTGCGACATCGAGATCGTGGCCGCGCTGACGCCGCGCTTCGACGTCGAGCGCTTCGGCGTCCTGCTCAAGGCGACGCCGCGCCACGCCGACGTCATCATCGCCAGCGGCCCCGTCACCCGTCAGATGAGGGATCGGATCATCCGCATCTACGAGCAGACTCCCGACCCCAAGTTCGTCATCGCCGTCGGCGCCTGCGCCATGTCCGGCTGCGTCTACCGCGGCGCCTACAACATCATGGGCGGCATCGACCAGGTCATCCCGGTCAACATCTACGTCCCGGGCTGCCCGGCCCGGCCCGACGCCATCGTCGACGGCGTCGTCAAGCTCCTCGGGAAACTCTAGGCATCGAGGAACAGCCATGTCCGACACCGATATCGTCGAAAGCCTGAAGCGGGACCTCGGGGAAAAAGTCCTCGAGATCACGAACCCCGACCGCCGCCGCATCTTCCTCAAGATCGCGCCGGCGGACCTCGTCGCGGCGGTGACCGTGCTCCGCGACAAGTACGACTGCGCCTTCCTGTCCACGATCACCGGTCTCGACACGGGCGAGGCCTTCGAGCTCCTCTACCACTTCGCCTCCCCCGTGACGACCGTCCACGTCCGGACCGAGATCCCGAGATCCGACCCGCGCCTGCCCTCGATCTGCCCGGTCATCCCCGGCGCCGTCCTCTACGAGCGCGAGCTCCAGGAGATGTTCGGGATCGTCGTCCAGGGCATCCCGGACCCGCGGCGGCTCAACCTGCCGGACGACTGGCCGGACGGCCAGTACCCCTTGAGGAAGGACTGGCATCATGTCCGGCCCGAGGAAGTCATCCCCGGAGGAAAGTCATGAGCTTCGAGATCCCCATCGGCCCCCAGCACCCGGCCCTCAAGGAGCCCATCAGCCTGCGCATGACGGTCGAGGGCGAGGTCATCACCGGCGTCGACATCCGCCTCGGCTACAACCACCGCGGCGTCGAGAAGGTCGCCGAGGAGAAGAACTGGACCCAGAACATCTACCTGGCCGAGCGCATCTGCGGCATCTGCTCCCACTCCCACGCCACCTGCTTCGTCCAGGGCGTCGAAAAGCTCATGGAGCTGGCCCCGCCCAAGCGCGGCCTCTACATCCGCTACCTCGTCTCCGAGCTCGAGCGCGTCCACAGCCACCTCCTCTGGCTCGGCGTCGCCGGCCACGAGGCCGGCTTCGACTCGTTCTTCATGTACACCTGGCGCGATCGCGAGATCGTCATGGACCTCCTGGAGATGATCTCCGGGAACCGCGTCCACTACGCCATCAACACGATCGGCGGCGTCCGCCGCGACCTCGACGAAGGCCAGAAAGCCAAGATCCTCGAGGGCGTGGCCACCCTGCGGAAGCGGAGCGAGTATTACTTCCGGATCGGGGCCACCGAGCCGAGCTTCGTCGCCCGCATCGCCGGCGTCGGCATGCTCAGCAAGGAGCAGGCCGTCTCCCTCTGCGCGACCGGCCCGGTCGCCAAGGCCTCGGGGGTCGCCCGGGACGTCCGCAAGGAGGACCCCTACGCCGTCTACGATGAGCTCGCCTTCGAGGTCTGTACGGCAGACAGCTGCGACGTCCTCGGCCGGGTGGTGGTCCGGGTCAAGGAGCTCCTCGAGTCCTACAAGATGATCGAGCAGATGGTCAAGAACCTGCCGGACGGCGATATCGCCTGCAAGGCCCCGCGCAAAGCCAAGCCCGGCGAGGCCGTCAGCCGCTACGAGGCGCCCCGCGGCGAGAACATCCACTACATCAAGGCCAACGGCTCGGACAAGCCCGAGCGCCTCAAGGTCCGGGCCCCGACGCTCGGCAATTACCCGGCCACGGTGGAGATGCTCCGGAACGGCTTCATCGCCGATATCCCCCTGATCTTCGCCGCCATCGACCCCTGCATCTGCTGCGCCGAGCGGACCGTGACCCTGATCGGCGCCCGGAACGGCCAGGAATCGGTCGTCCGGATGAGCGATCTCCGCCGGCAGGCGCTGGCCCGGGCCAAGAATGCCCCCGTGAAAGGGAATGCGGTATGGCCGTTCTGAGAACACTCCTCTATCTCGTCGTCTATCCCGGGTTGCTGTTCCTGTTCGCGTACTCGACGTTCTGCGAGTGGTTCGACCGCAAGGTCTACGCCCGGCTCCAGAACCGGATGGGCCCGACCCACACCGGCCGCTTCGGGCTGCTCCAGCCCATCGCCGACTTCGTCAAGCTGCTGGCCAAGGAGGACATCGTCCCCGACGCGGCCGACAAGGGCCTCTTCCACGTCCTGCCCGCCATCGGCCTGGCCGTCGTCTCGACCGCGGGCCTGCTCCTGCCCGTCTGGAACTTCGACCTGGGCGTGCCGGGCTGGACGTCCTTCCCCGGCGACATCATCGTCATGCTCTACCTTCTCAGCCTGCCGACGCTCATCCTGTTCCTGGCCGCCTGGTCCTCGACCAACCTCTTCTCCACGATCGGCGGGGCCCGCGTCCTGACGATGCTCTTCGGCTACGAGGTCCCGCTCTTCCTGGCCGTCCTGAGCCCGGCCATCCTGGCCGACTCCTGGCGGCTGGCCGAGATCGCGGCCTTCTACCAGCAGAAGCCCCTTCTTCTCTTGACCAACCTGCTCGGCTTCGTCGTCGCCCTCATCGCCGTGCAGGCCAAGCTCGAGCGGACCCCCTTCGACATCCCCCACGCCGAGACCGAGATCGTGGGCGGAACGTTCACCGAATACTCGGGCAAGAAGCTGGCCCTCTTCCGGCTGACGTTCGACATCGAGATGGTCGTCGCCAGCGGCCTGTTGGCCGCCGTCTTCCTCGGCGGCTTCCCCGGCGGGGCCGTCCTCGGCTTCCTTCAATTCGTCGTCAAGACGCTCTTCATCATCTTCCTGCTGTCCCTGCTCCGGGCCCTGACGTCCCGGATCCGCGTCGATCAGGTCGTTTCGTTCGCCTGGAAAGTCCTGGCGCCGCTGGCCGTCCTCCAACTCCTGGCCACGATCCTCCTGAAGGGGTTCCTGTCATGAAAATCGCCGTCTTCCTCCCCGAACTCCTCCGCCACCTCTTCAAGAGGCCGGCCACGGTCGACTATCCCTTCAAGAAGACCGCCGTGCCCCCAGGACTTCCGCGGCACGCCCTATCTCGATCCCGGGATGTGCATCGTCTGCAAGGCCTGCGAGCGCGACTGCCCGGCCGAAGCCATCGAGATCACGGACGTCAACCCGGCCGAAAAGCGCTTCCGCATGATCATCCACAACGACCGCTGCATCCACTGCGCCCAGTGCGTCGACTCCTGCCCGACGACGCCCAAGGCGATGCGGATGGACAGCCTCTTCGAGATCGCCACGGACGACCGCCATAAGCTGAAGGCGGAATGGGTCTACGTCCGGGCCGTGCTCAAGCCCAAGGCCGCCGCGCCGGCTGCCGCTCCGGCCAGCTCCCGCCGCCGAACCCAAAGCCTGAGCCAACGAATTTAGAAAACGCCCTCATCTGGCAACCCCAGATGAGGGCCTTTTTCCTCTTTGCTGCTTTCCCCAGATCCCTCTCGAGGCAGCGAGGTGTATCGCCTCCGTCCCTCCCGGGACAGGGTGAGCCAGCAGACCTGAGCAGGATCCCCCGATATTTCGCAGAATCGCGGCTTCGAGTGCTCAGCCACGATTCTGCCGGGTCGCTCCCAAGAGTCCGCTTCCCGCCGCCGGAGGCCGGGGAGCTAGAGGCGATGCCCGAGCACAGCCGGAGAGAGGGATCTCCTAGATCTTCATGGGCATGAGGACGTAGATGTTCGTCAGGCCGTCCTCGGCCTCCGGCCGCATCAGCACGGCGCTGTTCTCGTCCTTGAGCTCGAAGACGACCTTTTCGGCTTCGACGGCCGTGAGGAAATCGAGCAGGTACTGGGCGTTGAAGCCGACTTCCAGGTCCTGGCCTTTGTACTCGACCGTCAGCCGGTCCCGGGCCTCGCCGATCTCGGGGTTCGAGGAGAAGAGGCGCAGCCGATTCTTCTCGACGGTGAACTTGATCCCCTTGGACCGCTCGGCCGACAGGAGCGACACGCGCCGGATGGCGTCGGCCAGCTCGGCCCGGTTCATCACCAGCCGCCCGGGATTGTCCTTGGGGATGACGGCCTGATAATTGGGGAACTTGCTCTCGATGATCCGGGAGATGAGCGTCCGGGCTCCGACCTTGAAGAAGAGGTTGTTCTCGTCGAGATCGAAGGCGACCGTCTCGTCCTCGAATTTCCGGATCTCGTTCAGCGTCTTCTTGGCGACGATGACGCTCAAGTCTTTGTCCAGCTTCAGGCCGTCCACGACCTTTTTCGTATAGGACAGCCTGTGCCCGTCCGTGCTGACGAGCTCGATCTGCCGGTTCTTCAGGGACAGGAGGGCCCCGTTGAGGTAATAGCGCTGCTCCTGGGTGATCGCGTAGAACACCCGGTCGATCATGGCTTTGAGGTCCGCCAGGGGCAGGACGATGCCCTGGTCGAACTTGCCGTCCGGGACCTGGGGATAATCCTCCTTGGCCAGGCACATGACCTTGAACTCGCTCTCGCCGGCCCGGATCTCGAGGGTCTCGTCCTTCAGCTCGACTTCGACCTTCTGGTCTCCGGGCAGCGATTTGACGATCTCGAAGATCTTCTTGCCGTTGACCGTGATCGCCCCCGGTTTCTCGATGTCGGCCCCGATGTGCGTCCTCAGGCCGACCTCGAGGTCCGTCCCGACCAGCTCGATGTCGGCGGCCGAAACGTTCATCATGATGTTGGCCAGGATGGGCATCGTGTTCCGCTTCTCGACGATGCCCTGGAGGATCTGCAGTTCCTCGAGGAATGTTTCTTTGGGGAGGGAGAATTTCATATCGTCACCTTTCGCGCTCGGGATCCTTCTTCTTTATTCTTATTATTTAAATCATAACAAAATATTAAATCAAGAAAAGAAATAAGAAAGTCCTCTGGAAATGTGCGTAACTCCGCGAAAGCCTTGTTATCCCTCATTGGATGAAGGCCATCAGGCTGTTGATCTCTTTGTTGAATTCGGGATCGTCGGTCCGCATCTTGTCGATCTTGCGGATGCTGTGGATGACCGTGGTGTGGTGTTTTCCACCGAATTTCTTGCCGATCTCGGGCAGGGACGATTTGGTCAATTCCTTGGCCAGGTACATGGCGATCTGGCGGGGGAAGGAGATCTTGGGGGAATTGTTCTTCGATTTGAGCTGCGAAGGCTTGATCTTGAACTTGTGACAGACGAGCTTCTGGATCTTTTCCACAGTGACGATCGTCGACGACGAATCGAGCAGGCCCTTGAGGGCCTCCTTGGTCAGGTCCAGGTCGATGCGCTCGCCCTTGAGGGAGGCGAAGGCGATGACCCGGCGCATGTACCCCTCGAGCTCGCGGATGTTGTTTTGGACCTTGTCGGCGATGTAGAGGGAGACGGTCTCGGGCAGGCTGACGGCCTCCGCTTCGGCCTTCTTCTTGAGGATGGCGATGCGGGTTTCGATGTCCGGCGGCTTGAGGTCGGCGATCAGGCCCCATTCGAAGCGGGAGCGGAAGCGCTCCTCGAGGTGGGGGATCTCCTTCGGGGGGCAGTCGCTGGAGATGACGATCTGCTTCTGACTGTCATAAAGGTGGTTGAAGGTGTGGAAAAATTCTTCCTTGGTCCGTTCGCGGCCCGACAGATAGTGGATGTCGTCCATGAGCAGGAGGTCGACGCTCCGGTATTTTTCCCGGAACTCCAGGACCTTGCCGTACTGGAGATGGTTGATGAGATCGTTCATGAACTTCTCGGTCGTGACGTAGAGGATCTTCGCCCGCGAGTTCTGCTGGAGGGCGAAGTGGCCGATCGCGTTCATGAGATGGGTCTTGCCGAGGCCGGCCCCGCCGTAGATGTAGAGCGGGTTGTACGACTTGGCCGGGTTCTTGGAAACGGCCGTCGCGGCGGCGTGGGCGAATTGGTTGCAGCTGCCGACGACGAAATTCTCGAAGGTGTAGTTGGGATTGAGGTTGGGATTGACCGGGTTCCCCTGCTTGGTCTTGCGCTCGTCCGGGGTGCGGCGCATGAACGCCGTCGGCGTATCTTCGTGGATGTAGCGGATATCCAGGATCTTGCCGAACAGGTCGCGGCAGCAATCGGCGATGATGTTGGAATAATGGAAGGACAGCCAGTCGCGGAAGTACGCGTTCGGAACTTTGATGTACAAACAATCCTGATCGCGGCCGATGAACGTCGTCGGATCGAACCAGGTCTCGAAGGAATTGGGATCGATCTTGGTTTCGACCGCCCGCAGGATCTGGTTCCAAAGGTTTTGATTTTCTTTGAGTTCCATGGGAGCTGCTATTTTTTCCACAGAATTTTCCACATCTGTGGAAAATACCCTCCGGGAAAGGCTATCATCCGGGAGGGGCCCGTGAATCATAGCACTCGGGGGGGGCCTTTTCAAGCTTTTTTTTAGGGGAAAATGGGCCCGGACGCGGGTCCGGCGAGAGGGCTTCGGCCGGCCGCAAAAAGGATTGGAGAGCGGCGCCGCAAGGCCCGAAAAATGGCCAAAAACGGGCCCCGCGCGAGGTCCCGGAAAGTGAGGAAAACGACGCCTTTTGTCGCGCTTAGGCGAGGCCGCGGTCAGCGCCTGAGCAAGCTTCGCTTCTCGATCGTCGGGGCGCCGAGGAAGCTCCGGAACAGGCGCTCCCGGAAGGCGGCGGACGTGTCGGAGAAGGCGAAATCGGCCGGCTTTTCGAGATCGATGTAGTCCCGGTCCTCGCGGAAGACCTTCGCGAAGACAATCTCGCCGCTCTCGCCGGAAATGACGGCCAGGTCGACGACGAGGGTCCAGCGGAGCTGCTCGATGAGCCCGCGCTTGGCGGCTTCGAAGGGGCCGTCGATCGGGACCTTCCCGCCCTTGAGGGCCTTGCGGACCTCGGACGTCAAGCGGACCGAACCGGCGAGGAAGACGAGACGCCCCCGTCCGCCCGCCGCGTCTTTCCAGAACGAGGGGGCCGGCGCATCCGCACCCGGACGCGGCCGGAGCGAGACCGTGCCCCTGAAGGCGCGCCGCAGGCCCTCGGCGAGATAGGCCTGGAGCTCGCGCCCGACATCCAGGTCGGCGAGCGGGGCCTCGTTGCGGAACTCCGTGACGACGACCTCCGCGAAGGCATCGGGCGGGAACGGCGAAACGCCGGGCATGTCCACGTGGACGAGGACCGGCTCCAGGCTCCGGCAGGCGGCGACCGCCGCGAGCCCGGCCGCGAGGATGACGAGCGCGCGGACTCTCATGGCCCTTTCTTCCGGCCGGCCTCGAGCCGGAGCCTGAAGGATTCGTAATTGACCTTGATCTCGCGGCTGTCGGGAGCGAGGCGCAGGGCGGCTTCGTATTCCCGTCCGGCCCCGTCCCAATCCCCCTTCTTCTCCAGGGCGACGGCCAGGTTGTTATGGGCCGCGGCGGAACCGGGGTCCCGTTCGAGGGCCGCCGTCCAGTACCGGACGGCCTCGTCCCAGCGGTCCTCGCGGGCCGCGGTCACGCCCGCTTCCAGGGGGCCCGGGTCGGTGGGCTTGGCGCAGGCGCCGGCCAGGAACAGGCCGGAGAGGACGACCGCGGGAAGAACCGAATATTTCATGCCGACCCCCGGACAAGGGTATGTTTTTCCCGGCCCGGGGTCAAGCCCCGGGGCCGGCCGGACTTGCCTCCCGGCCGGAATTATGGTATAAATGCGGCTCAAATCGAGACGAGAGAGATACGACCATGCCGAAAGTCTGTGAGATCTGCGAAAAAGGCCCCGTCTTCGGACATAGCGTCAGCCATTCCCACAAGTCCTCCCCGAAAAAGTGGAAGCCCAACCTCCAACATGTCAAAGCCCAGACGTCCAAGGGCGTCCGCCAGATCTGGGTTTGCACGCGGTGCCTGCGCTCCGGCAAGGTGGCCAAAGCCGCCTGACCTCAGCTATTCATAATAATTCCCTCTTCGGGTTTGTTGTCTTACGGAGAAGACCGGCGTATTGATGAATAGCCCAGATCCGCCGGTCAGATCCTGTCGACCGACTGAACCTCCTTCAATCCGCTGATCCGCTTCGAGATGGCCTCGAGGTGCCGAATGTCCCGGATCTTGACGTCCAGCGTGATCCGGGCCTTGCCTTCGACGACCATCGAGGCCTCGGCCTTGGAGATGTTGCCTTCGAGGTCGGCGATGGCCGCGGCGACCTTGGCCAGGACGCCCGGCGAATCCTCCGACTTGACCAGGAGCCGGGCCTTGAACGTCCCCGCGAAGGACGGGTCCCACGACACCTCGACCAGCCGTTGGCCGTCGAGGATCTCCTTGCTCACGCGCGGGCAGCGCAGAGAATGGACGGTCAGGCCCCGGCCCGCCGTGATGTAGCCGACGACGGGCTCGCCCTTGACCGGCGAACAGCACTTGGCCAGCTTGATCATCTGGCCGTCGATGTCCTTGATCCGCACGCCCGGCCCCGGTCCGGGGACGAGCCGGGCCGCCGTCTTGGCGACGAGCCCGGGCCGGCGCGGCTCGACCGGGCCGAGGACGGTCATGACGAGCTTCGGATCGATGACGATCCTCCCCAGTCCCGCCTGCCGGTAGAACTCCTCCATGGTGGCGGCCCGCGGCCCGAGGACCGCAGCCAGGCGAGGGGCCTGGTCCTCCTCGCGCCGTAAGTCGGCGGGCAGGGCGAATTTCCGGACCTCCTTTTCCCACAGCCTCCGGCCGAGCGCCACGCTCGAGGTCCGGCTCTTGAGATTGAGCGAGCGGCGGAGCTCCTGGCGGGCCCCGGCCGTGGCGGCGGCCGCGAGCATGCCCCGCGTCGGCGCCTTTTCGGCGGCGGTCAGGATCTCGACGATATCGCCGGTCCGGAGCACGGTCTTGAGGGGGGCCGGAGAGCCGTTGACACGGGCGCCCGAGGCATGGAGCCCGACCGCCGTGTGGATCTTGAAGGCGAAGTCGAGGGCCGTCGCGCCGGGGGGCAGGTTGATGACCTTGCCCTTGGGCGTGAAGACGTAGACCTCCTCCGGGATGAGGTTGGTCTTCAAGGTGCGCAGGAATTCCTCGGGATTCTTCTTCTCCTCGAAGAGGGCGGCCATCTCCCGCAGCCAGTGGAGCCGCCGGTCCTCGACCAGAGGGCCCGCAGGCGTGTCGTCCTTGTACCGCCAGTGGGCGGCGATGCCGTTCTCCGCGAGGTCGTGCATCTCCCGGGTCCGGATCTGGATCTCGATCATCTTCCGGCCCTCGGTGATCACGGTCGTGTGCAGAGCCTGGTAGAGGTTTGGCTTGGGCATGGCGATGAAGTCGCGGAAGCGCTGGGGCAGATGCGGCCAGCGCTGGTGGATGATGCCCAGGATCGCGTAACAGTCTTTGACCGAATCGGTGATGACGCGCAGGGCCAGGAAATCGAAGACCTGGTCGAAACCGATGTCGCGGCGCTTCATCTTGCTCCAGACGCTGTACGGCCGCTTGATCCGGGAGAAGACCTCGGCCGGCAGGCCGTTGGCCTTGATGAGGCCCTCGAGCGACCGCATCATGGTTGCGAGCTCGGCCTCGGCCGCCTTCCGCTGGGGCTCGACGGCCGCGGCGATCTTGGCGGACTCCTCCGGCGCGACGTAGCGGAACGACAGGTCCTCGAGCTCGGCCCGAATGCGGCCCATGCCGAGGCGGTTGGCGATGGGAGCGTAGATGTCGAGCGTCTCGCGGGCGATCTGCCGCTGCCGCTCCTCGTCGAGGTAACGGAGGGTCTTGAGGTTGTGGATGCGGTCGGCCAGCTTGATGAAGACGACCCGGATGTCGTCGGTCATGGCCAGGATGATCTTGCGGATGGTCTCGGCCCGGCGGACCTCGGGCGACACCTCCTGGACCCGGCTGATCTTGGTCACGCCCTCGACGAGGTCGGCGACCTCTCGCCCGAAGCTTTCGCGAAGGGCCGCGGCGGTCGTGTCCGTGTCCTCGAGGACGTCGTGGAGGAGGGCGGCGACGAGCGTCGTCTTGTCGAGGCGCATGTCGGCCAGGTAGTCCGTCACCTCGAGCGGATGGCTCAGATAGGGCTCCCCGGAGCGGCGGATCTGCCCTTTGTGGGCCTGGCCGGCGAAGACGTAGGCCTTGCGCAGGGCCGCGACCTCCTTCTCGCTGATGTAGGAGGAGACCTTTTCGAGGATGTCGTCAAACCGGACCATGGCCGGTCGACCTCCCCTGTTCCAGGATCCAGGCTGCGGCTTCGAGGATGCCGGGGGCCGTGTGGGCCGGCCGGATGCCGCCGGCGGCGAGGGCCGCGGCGGCGGCCCGGCCGTAGCCGGTGAGAACGAGGACCGGGGCCGCGCCGATGGCGCGGCCGAAGAGGACGTCGACCGCCTTGTCGCCGACCATAAAGGACGACCCGAGGTCGAGGCCGAGCTCGCGGGCCGCGCGGAGACCCAGGCCGGGCTGGGGCTTGGCGCACGCGCAGGGGCCCTCGTCCGGCCCGTGCAGGCAAGAGTAGATCCCGTCGAGCGGGGCGTCGCGGCGGGCGAACTCCTCCGCGAAACAGTGATGCAGGACGTCGAGCTCGGCGGCGGCGAAGTAGCCGCGGCCGACGCCGGACTGGTGGGTGACGACGACGGCGGCGAAGCCGGCCCGCCTCAGGAGGCGGACGGCCTCAAAAGCGGCGGGGTAGATGTGGACCTGGCGGAAATCGGCCGGGTAGCCGGTGTCTTCGTTGAGGGTGCCGTCGCGGTCGAGGAATACGGCCGGTCGCGTCGTCATAACATGCGTTCGCCGGTGGCGAAGACCTCCGATCAGACGGCTAGGACGAGGACTTGTCGGACTTGGGCGCGGCGCTCGCGTCGGTTTTCGCCTCGGCCTTCCCTTCGGCCTTGGCCTCGCTCTTCGGCCCGGGCGCGCTCCCCGCGGACGCGGAGCCCTTCTTGGGGTAGTCGGTGATGTACCAGCCTTTGCCTTTGAATTGGATGGCGGGCGAGGAGATCCTCTTGACCATCGGCCCGCCGCACTTGGGGCATTTCTCGGGGGGCTTGTCCTTGGTTTTCTGGAGGATTTCGCAGACGTCGTGGCACTTCGTGCACTGGTATTCGTATATCGGCATCGCGGCTGACTCCGATCCCAAAGAAGCCCCATTATAGCAGAATTCGCCCCCCGCGATTAAAGGCAAGCTCCCCTTCCGCCAGTAGCCGAGCCGAGGGGTATCGCCAGAGTGAGCATCAGCGGTGATTTAGCCGTTCAGGAGACGGACGAGGGGAGTTTCCCTGGAAACCGGCAAAACGTGTTTGAGCGAGGCGTAGCGCACGCTCGAGCGGCGGGAAGCGGATTCTTAGAAGCGACCTGCAGAATCGCGGCCGAGAACCCGAGGCCGTGATTCTGATAAATATCTTAGTAAGGTGTTCTTCCGAAATCACCGCAGCGATCGAAGAGGACCCGCGAGGATCACTCGTGAAAAACGATGGCTTCGAAGACGGAGAGCCTGGCCCCGCGTTTCCAGGCGTCCCGCGGCAGCCCGGCTTTGAGGCAGACCTGGTCGAGGAACTCCTCGCGGCTCCAGCCGAATTCTCGGGGCACCTGGGGCAGCAGCACGCCCTTGGCCCCGTCCTTTTCGACGATGAGGCCGTGCGTCCCGACCTGGACCAGCCGCGGGTCGGCGATCTCCCGGGCCGGGGTCAGGACCGAGATCTCGACGCGGAGGTCCTCGAGCTCGGCCGGCGTGACCGGCGGGAACCGCGGGTCTTCGGTGGCCGCATAGATCGCGGTGCGGATGACAGCCTGCCCGAGCGGCAGGACGGGCTCGATGTAGCCGATGCAGCCGCGCAGCTCGCCGCCCTTCGTGAGGGTCACGAACGCGCCGCGCGGGACGCGGAACGTGTCCCTTCCGGTGAGGTCGCCGATCTCGATCCGCCGCGCCAGATACTCCGCCAGGGCGGCCCGGGCCAGCTTCAGGAGATCGGCCTTCTCGCCCGCCGTCAGGGCGAATTCTTCCGGGGGCTCGTCGGCCAGGACCGCGGCGGCGAGATAGCCGACGACGGGGCCGCCGAAGGCGGACGAATCGGTCCGGGCCAGGATCTCGACCCGGGGCCGGCCCGCCTTCTCGGCCAGCAACAGCACGGCCGCGACCGGCCCGCCGCCGCACATGATGTTCTCGTCCGCCTCGACCTTGCGGATGATGGCGTCCGTCTTCACGGCTTCGATCAGGGCGGCCGTGGCCGCGTCCGTCGACTCGGCCCGGTCCTTCGGCAGGAAGTGTGAAAGGTCGGTCGACGCGACGACCAGGACGTTCAGGCCGCGGCAGGCCTTGGCCAGGCCCGCCGCCAGTGTCCGGATGGTCGATCGCGTTTGGGCGCCCATGACGATGGGGACGATGGCCGCCCCGGGCAGGGCCCGCTGGACGAACGGGACTTGGACCTCGACCGAATGCTCTTCGGCGAAGGCCTCGGGACGGAACCGGGAACCGGTCGCCTTGGCCAGCGCTTTGGCCAGGCCCGCGTCGACCCGGGCGGTTCCGAGAGGGGTCGCGAACCCGCCGTCGGGCCAGATCGAAACGCCCTCGAACGCGAAGCGATGGGAGGGTCCGATGATGACCACCGTATCGACCGCCCGGCCGCGGACGCAGGCGTAGGCGGCGGCGGCGGTCCGTCCGGAATAGATATATCCGGCGTGGGGGGCGATGAGGCCGACGATCCGGCCGGCCGGTGGGGCCGCCGGCGCGGCCGCGGCCAGGTAGCCGTCGATCTCGGCGGCCAGCCGGGCCGGATCGGCCGTGTAGAACTGGCCGGCGAAGACGGCCCGCCGGACGCCCTGGCCGGCTGCGGCGGCGGGGACGAGCAGGACAAGAAGGACCAGGGCGGGAAGGGTCTTCGGCATCGGCGTTCTCCGCGGCGCGCCGGGCGCGCGCCCGCGCTTTCACTATATCGGCGGGGTTTCAAAATTGCAACCGATTGACTTTTTCGGGCATTTCCGTAGAATGAGGGAGGGAAGGTTGCGATGAAAGGCTTCTTCAAATTCCTCTTGGCGGTCCTGACGCTGGGCACGGTGTTCTTCCTCGGCCACTACCTCGGGAAAGAAAAGGAGAAATCCAAGATCCCGATCTTTCAGGAAGAGCCCGAAAGTCACGAGTGAGGCGTCGGTCCTCCGCCGGACATAGAATTCGGCCGTCCGCGCGCTTGATGGCCCAAGGGTTCTGACGATGAAATGGAGCATGACGGCGATCCTGGTCGTCTTCGCCGCCTTCATCCTCCTCCTCATCCTCAACCCGAACATGTCCTGCTTCGGCCGGCGCGTCAAGTCCCCCTTCTATCCCCTCTTCCGAAAGAAGAAGCTGAAGGAAGAGGCCAAGAAGACGGCTCCCAAGACCGAAGATTATGGCTTCCATTAGGCCGGGTGAACGCGGCCGCGCTCGTTTCGCCGGATCCCTGGTCCTCCTCCTCTTCGGACTCGGTGCGTGTGCGCCCCGTCCGCCCCGGCTCGTCCCGCCGCCCGCAGGAGTCGAAGCCGTCGAAGGCTTCGGATCAGCCTCGATCGCGGGCGCCGAAGCGTCGGTCAAGGGCAAGTTCGGGTTCGTCTTCCGACGGCCGGGGCTCGGACGGATCGAGGCCGTCGATCCGATCGGGCGCACGGTCTTCCTCATCTACTTCCGCGACAGCCGGGCCTGGTTCGTCCTTCCGGGACGGAAGATCTACGCCGAGGACGGCGCCGACATCATGATGGAACGCTTCCTCGGCGTCGCCCTGCGCCCGGACGAAGCCATCCGGCTTCTCACCGGGAACTGGGAGGCCGGCGCGGAAAGCGGCGGAGAGACGGGTTGGCGCGTCGAGCGCGACGCCCAGGGGCGCGTCGGACGCGGCGAGAGCGGCGAATTCTCGTTCACGGTCCGGACCTTCTTTCCCGGGGACGCGGTGCCGCGCGAGATCGGGCTCGCCGGGCCGGGCACCTCAGGCCGGATCAAGATCCTCAAGCTCGGCTTCGATCCGCCGCCGCGGCCGGAGGTTTTCGACGTCGCCTTCCTGAGCGCGTTCGCGCCGAAGACGTGGGAGGAGATCCTGGAGCTCCTGGACCGATGACCGTCAAGTCGTTCGCCAAGATCAACCTCGGTCTCGAGATCGTCGGTCGGCGGCCCGACGGCTATCACGACATCCGGACGCTGTTCCAGACGGTCTCCCTCGCCGACGAGATCGATCTGGAGCCCGCGCCGGACGGCCTCATCGGCCTCGCCGGGGACGATCCCTCGATCGCCTGGGACGGGACCAACCTCATCCACCGGGCCGCCCGCCTCCTCCAGGGCGAGGCGGGGACGGCCCGAGGGGCCAGGATCGCCGTCCGGAAGAAGATCCCGGCCGGCCGCGGCCTGGGCGGCGGCAGCTCGAACGCCGCGGCGACCCTGCTTGCCCTCAACGGGCTATGGCGCCTTGGCTTGGGGGCCGGCGAGCTGGCCCGTCTGGCCAGGGGCCTCGGAGCCGATGTCCCCTTTTTTCTGCAGGGGGGACTCTGCCTGGGGGAGGAGATCGGTGACAAACTGACCCCGCTCGCCGACATGGCCCCGCTCGTCTGTCTGTTCGTCTTCCCGCCTTACCCGATCTCGACGCCGTCCGTCTACGCCGGCGTCGACGCCTTCTTGACTTCCCCGGGGAAAGTCAGTAAAATTGTGCGCTTTCTGGAGTCCGGCGACTTCGGACTCTTAGAAAACGACTTGGAACGCGTCATTTTCCGGGCCCATCCCGAGCTTGAGCGCTGGACGAGCTTTTTCCGGGAACGGGGGGCCCTGGTGTCCCAGGTCAGCGGTTCGGGCTCGGCGGTGTACGGGCTTTTCCCCGACACGGCGAGCGCCGAGGCGGCGCGGAGGAAGCTCCCCGGCGAGGCGGACGCCCGTTTCGCGGCGACCCTGCCGCGAGAGAGCTATTGGGCCCAGCTTGGTGCTGGGGCGTAGCCAAGCGGTAAGGCAACGGACTTTGGCTCCGTCATCGGAGGTTCGAATCCTCCCGCCCCAGTTCGGACGATATAAGGCGAGGAAGGTGCGATGAAAATATTCACGGGATCGTCGAACCCGGCCCTGGCGCAGGAGATCGTCGAGTACCTGAAGACCGACCTCGGCCGCTGCGTGCTCAAGCGCTTCAGCGACGGCGAGATCCGCTTCTACATTGACGAGAATGTCCGCGGCGAGGACATCTTCATCATCCAATCGGGCTCGTCCGACGCGAACAGCCACCTCATGGAGCTGTTCCTCATGATCGACGCCTTCAAGCGCTCGTCGGCCGGCCGCATCACCGCCGTTATCCCCTACTTCCCCTACGCCCGCCAGGACTGGAAGGACAAGCCGCGGGTCCCGATCTCGGCCCGGCTCGTCTCGGACCTCATCGAGAAGGCCGGCGCCAACCGCATCCTGACCATGGACCTCCACTCGCCCCAGATCCAGGGCTTCTTCTCGATCCCGGTGGACAACCTCATGGCCTCGCCCGTCCTGGCCAACCACATCAAGACGCTCAAGCTCGACGATGTGACCGTCGTCTCCCCGGACGCCGGCGGCGTGGGCCGGGCCCGCGTCTTCGCCAAGCGCCTGGACGCGCCGCTGGCCATCATCGACAAGCGGCGCCCCGCCCCCAACGTGGCCGAGGTCCTGCACGTCATCGGAGACGTCGCCGGCCGGAACGTCGTCATCTTCGACGACATGGTCGACACGGCCGGGACCCTCACGGAGAGCGCCCGGGCGCTCTCCGAGCAGAAGGCCAAGCGGATCTTCAGCGCCGCCACGCATCCCGTGCTGTCCGGCCCGGCCGTGGACCGGGTCGCCCAATCCAAGCTGGAAAAGATCTTCGTGACCAATACGATCCCGCTGACGGACAAGGCGGCCGCGTCCGGCCGCTTCGCCGTCCTGTCGGTCGCCGAGCTCTTCGGAGAGGCGATCCGGAGGATCAACGAGGGGAGCTCGGTCAGCTCCCTGTTCGCTTAAGGAGAACATGATGAACATCGTCGTCAAGACCGAAAAACGCCAAGGCCTGGGCACGAACGCGTCGCGCCGGCTCCGGGCCCAGGGATTCGTCCCGGCCGTCCTGTACGGGGAGTCCATGGAATCGACGCCCCTCGTCCTGAGCAAGAAGGACATCGTCCAGATCATGCGCCTGGAGACCGGCGAGAACACGATCTTCAAGGTCGCCGTCGACGCCGAGGCTTACGACGCCATGATCAAGGAACTGCAGGTCAACCCGGCCACCGACGAGCTCCTCCACGTCGACCTCATCCGCATTTCCATGGATAAGCCGATCCGGGTCGCCGTGCCGGTCGTCCATCGCGGCGAGCCCGTCGGGGTCAAGACCGAGGGAGGTTTCGTCGATTTCGTCACGCGCGAGATCGAGATCGAGTGCCTGCCCCGGGACATCCCCGAGAGCCTGGAGATCGACATCTCGGAGCTCCACATCAACCAGTCGTTCAAGGTCCAGGGCATGGCCATTCCGGCCGGCGTCAAGGTCCTCACGGACCCGAACACGGTCCTCGTCCTCATCTCCATGCCGCACAAGGAAGAAGAGGTCTTCCCCGGCGAGAAGCCGGAGGGCGAGGTGGCGGCCGAGGAGCCCAAGGAGCCCGAGGTCATCAAGAAGGAACGGGCCGAGAAGGCGGAGGACGAGGGCGGAGAGAAGAAGAAGGAGAAATAGCTTTTGTGGCTGGTCGTGGGGCTGGGCAACCCGGGTGACGAGTACTCGGCCACCCGCCATAACGCCGGCTTCATGCTGGTCGAGCGCGCGGCCCGCGCCTGGGGCGTCGAGCTGCGCGGCCGGCTGTTCAAGTCCCGCACGGCCATCGCCCGTCGCGGTGGCGAAGAGGTCCTGCTCGTCCAGCCGAAGACCTTCATGAACAGGAGCGGCTCGGCCGTGCGTGCCGCCCTGGACGGGAAGGGGGCCGGGCCTGAGCGCCTGATCGTGGTCTACGACGACCTCGACATCCCGCTCGGCGAGATCCGGGTGCGGAAGTCGGGCCGTCCCGGCACCCACAAAGGCATGATCTCGATCGCGGGCGAGGTCCGGACCGACGAGTTCCCGCGCATCCGGATCGGCATCGGCCCGCTGCCGCCGGGCCGGGACGCGGCCGATTTCGTCCTCGAGCCCTTCCGGCGGGCCGAGCGGGCCGACCTCGAGCGGGGCCTGGAGCAGGCCGACGAGGCCCTGGAGATGGTCCTCGACGGGGGGATCGAGCGGGCCATGACCCGCTTCAACCGGCGCATCTCCGCCGTGTCGCAGACATGACGGGGCAGTTGATATTTTCTGGAAAACGTCTAGAATAGGCTTTTCGTCTCCTTGCTCCTTCCCGAGAGGAAGGGGCTGCTCAAACCATAAGGAGGTTTCATTGAGCCAGTATGAAACGGGGTTTATTCTCTCCCCCACCCTTTCCGAAGAAGAGACAACTCAATTCATCCAGCAGATGGCCGAGATCGTGGCCCAGAAGAAGGGGCGCATGGTCAAGCAGGACATCTGGGGCAAACGCCGGCTGGCCTTCCCGATCAAGCGGTTCCAGGAAGGCCTCTACGTGTTCTTCACCTACGACGGCCCGGGCGACGTCTCCGTGGAGCTGGAGCGCCGGTTCAAGCAGACCGAGGCCGTCATCCGGTTCATGACCGTCCTCAAGGACCCGCGGGACCTCGGCCGCCGGAAGAACAAGAAGAGGCGGGCCGAAGAGGCCGCTCAGGCCGCTGCCCCGGCGTCCGCGACAACCGGGTTGTCCGCGACAACCGGGTCGCCGGCCCAGGCCGAAGTGAAAGAGGAGAAGTAAGATGCCGCGAGATGACAGGCCCGAACGGGGCGAGCGCAGCGAACGGGGCGGCTACCGGAAGTTCTTCGCTCCCAAGAGAAAATTCTGCCGGTTCTGCCAGCGGGACGTCCGGGGCATCGATTACAAATCCGCCGAGATCCTCAAGAAGTACATCCCGGACAGGGGCAAGATCACCCCGCGCCGGATCACGGGGACCTGCGCCTTCCACCAGCGCAAGCTGGCCCTGGCCATCAAGCGGGCCCGGCTCATGGCCTTGATCCCCTACGTCGAGGATTGACATGAAAGTCATCCTGAAACAAGACGTGGAGAAGCTGGGCCGGCGCGGGGACGTCGTCAACGTCGCCCCGGGGTTCGGCCGGAATTACCTCATCCCGCGGAAGATGGCCCTGGCCGTCACGGCCACGAACCTGAAGACGATCGAGATCGAGCGCCAGGCCCTGAAGAAGAAGGTGGAGGTCGAGCGAAAGACCTTCCAGACGCTCGTCCAGAAGCTCAACGAGGTCTCCCTGACCTTCACCCGCCGGGCGGGCGACAAGGACGTCATCTTCGGCTCCGTCTCGTCCGGCGACGTCAAGGAGGCCCTCGACGCGCTGGGCTACGACATCGACAAGAAGAAGATCCAGCTCGACGAGCCGATCAAGCGGCTCGGCAATTTCGCGGTCCCGATCAAGGTCAGCACGGACGACCGGGCCGAAGTGAGGATCGTCGTCGTCCGCGAGGAGGCCGAAGGGGCCGCCGCGGGCGAGACGGGCGAGGAGCCGGCTCCCGGGAAGTCCTGAAGGTGCCCGGCCGGGGCGCGGCCGGAGCGAGGTGGCCATGGAACTCGACACGATGTTCCTGAAAAAGACGCCGCCGCACAGCCTCGAGGCCGAACGGACCGTCCTCGGAGGGATCCTGGTCAAGAACCAGAACCTCAACGTCGTCCTGTCGACGATCTCGCCCGAGGACCTCTACCGGGACGCCCACCGGTTGATCCTGGAGCGCATCATCGCGCTCATCGACCGCGGCTTGCCCGTCGACCTTCTGACGCTGACCGAGGACGCCCAGCGGGCCGGCATCCTGGAGGCGATCGGCGGAGCCTCGTACCTCGCCTCGCTCCTCGACGGCGTCCCCCGGAACCTCAACGTCGAATACTACACCCAGATCATCAAGGAAAAAGCCCTGCTCCGGCGCCTGATCATGTCCTCTTCGCGGATCATCCAGGAGAGCTACGACCAGAAGGAGGACGCCGACGAGCTGCTCAACGCGGCCCAGGCGGCCATCGTCGAGATCGCCGAACAGCGCATCAAACCGGGCTTCCGGCCCATGGGCCAGCTGACGGGCCCGACCCTGGAGATGATCCGGGAGACGGCCGCGCGCAAGGAGGCGGTCACCGGCGTGCCCTCCGGGTTCCGCTATCTCGACGCCATGACCGCCGGGTTCCAGCCGTCCGAGCTCATCATCCTGGCGGCCCGGCCGTCCATGGGCAAGACGGCCATGGGCCTGAACATCTCCCACCATGTCGGCCTCAAGACCGACAAGGCCGTCGGCTTCTTCTCGATGGAGATGTCCGAATCCCAGCTCGTCATCCGCCTCCTCTGCGCCGAGGCCCAGATCGATATCAAGAAGGTCCGGACCGGCTACCTCAGTGAGCGGGACTTCGAGAAGCTCAAGCTGGCCGGCGAGGCCTTCAGCGGGGCCCGCATCTACATCGACGAGTCGCCGGCCCTGACGATCATGGAGATGAAGGCCAAGAGCCGCCGGCTGAAGATGGAACAGCGCCTCGACATCGTCTTCGTCGACTACATCCAGCTCATGCGCTCCGGCGGACGGTTCGAGAACCGCAACCAGGAGATGTCCTTCATCTCCCGGTCGCTCAAGGAGCTGGCCAAGGAGCTGCGCATTCCCGTCGTCGGCATCTCCCAGCTCAGCCGGGCGCCCGAAAAGGGCCGGCGCGAGCCCAAGCCCCTGCTCTCGGACCTGCGCGAATCGGGGGCCCTCGAGCAGGACGCCGACGTCGTCATCTTCATCTACCGGCCCGAGTTCTACCATCCGGACGACGAGACCCTCCGCGGCGTCGCCGAGGTCAGCATCGCCAAGCAGAGGAACGGCCCGATCGGCAACCTCCAGCTGGCCTTCATCCGCGAGTACGCCCGCTTCGCCGACATGGAACAGTTTGCGCCGGAGTACTGAACCTGGGCCATTCATGAAAACGCCGCATTCTTCAGTCATATCCGAAGAATCAAGAGCGGCGTTTTCACCCTTCGGGCAAGCCGATCCGGCCGCATCTGCTTCGTTGCAAAGGGCTCGCAGTACTCCGAGTACAGCTTCACCCTTTGACGCCTTGCATCTGCAGCCGCCTCGGCTCGTGAATGATCCCAGGTTGCGCGGCGGGCTATTCATGATGGAGAGAGGCGGCGTTTTCATGAATGACCCCAGGTTGCGCGGCGGGCGGGCATGAAGGACAAGACCGTTTTCATCTGTCAGGGCTGCGGGGCCCGGGCCCCCAAGTGGATGGGCCGGTGCTCGACCTGCGGCGAGTGGAACACGCTCGTCGAGGAGATCGAGGAGGACATCCCGACCGGCGCCGGCGGCATCACCTACGCCCCGACCGAGCCGGTCCTCTACAAGGACATCCAGGACATCCCCCGCCAGAGGATCGCCATCGGCATCGAGGACGTCAACAAGGTCCTCGGCGGCGGGCTGGTCGCCGGCTCGCTCGTCCTCGTCGGCGGCGAGCCGGGCATCGGGAAATCGACGCTGCTCCTGCAGGTGGCCCGGGACATGGCCGCAGAGGGCGCGTCCGTCCTCTACGTCTCGGGCGAGGAGTCCCTGGAACAGATCAAGCTTCGCGGCGACCGGTTGGGCGTCCGCGACGGCCAACTCTTCCTCCTGGCCGAGACCAACCTCGAGCGCATCCTGGCCCAAGCCGAGCGCCTGGCGCCCAAGATCCTGGTCGTCGATTCCATCCAGACCGTGTTCTCCGCCAAGATGACCTCCGGGCCGGGGACGATCAGCCAGGTCCGGGAGGCGGCCAACCAGATCTTCCGCTTCGCCAAGACCCGGCAGATCCCGACCTTTCTCGTCGGCCACATCACCAAGGACGGTTCCCTGGCCGGGCCGAAATCGCTCGAGCATATCGTCGACGTCGTCCTGCTCTTCGAGGGCGAACGGGACCACAGCCACCGGGTCCTCCGGGCCATGAAGAACCGGTTCGGGCCGGTCTCGGAGCTGGCCGTCTTCGAGATGACGGCCTCGGGTCTCCAGCCCATCCTCAACCCGTCGGCGTTCTTCCTGCGGGAACGGCCCCGCGACGAGGCCGGCAGCGCCGTCGTCTGCACGGTCAAGGGCACGCGTCCGCTCCTGGCCGAGATCCAGGCGCTCGTCTCGTCGACGCTGTTCACGGGCAATCCGCGGCGCATGACCATCGGCCTCGACCACTACCGGACGGCCATGCTTCTCGCCCTGGTCGAGAAGAAGGCCGGCTACAGCTTCGCCGGCGAGGATATCTACCTCAACGTGGCCGGGGGGATGTCGATCGAAGAGCCGGCCGTCGACCTGGGCGTCGTCATGGCCGTGGTCTCGTCCCTCAAGAACATGCCTCTGCCCCAGGACATGGCTTTTTTCGGGGAGGTCGGCCTGTCCGGGGAGATCCGCTCCGTCAGCCAGCCCCTCGTCCGGATCAAGGAGGCCCAGGCCCTGGGTTTCGGGACCGTCCTGCTGCCGGCAGGGAACCTGGCCGCGCTGGACCGCAAAGAGCTGCCGGACATCGAATGCTGGGGCGTGAAGACCGTGCGCGAAGCCTTGCAGCGCGTCTTCTGAACTTATCCGATATATATAAGGAAAGCAGAGATGGGCATTTGGCTGTTCCGGCTGTTCGCCCTCGCCCTCATCACCGTGGGCGGCTATTTCTATCCGCCGTTCAAGCTCAACGCCGCCTTCGGGGCCGCCGCGGCCTTGGCCTCGGGCGTCCTGATGATGGTCTTGGAGACCCGCATCCGGAAGGCCCAATTCCGGATCCTTTGGAGCGCCGGCCTGGGCCTCCTCCTCGGGCTCCTTCTCGGGTGGCTGTTCGGCGCCGTCTATCAGTCGGTCGTCAAGACGCCCGAGATGGCCGCCTTCATCCGCATCTTTTTCCTGATCATCATGCCCTACATCGGCGTGCTCATCGGGACGAAGAAGCCGGAATGGCTCGACCCGGTCCATCTGGTCAGCGTGTTCAAAGAGAAGCGGGCCGGGCGCAGCTTCAAGATCCTGGATACGAGCGTCATCATCGACGGGCGTATCGCCGACCTCTGCGACACCGGGTTCGTCGAGGGCACGCTCGTCGTCCCCCAGTTCGTCCTCAAGGAGCTCCATCTGGTGGCCGACTCCGCGGACGCCCAGAAGCGCCAGCGGGGCCGCCGCGGGCTCGACGTCCTCAATCATCTCCAGAAGTCTTCCCAGGTCGAGGTCCTGCTCACGGACACCGACTTTCCCGAAGCCCGGGACGTCGATTCCAAGCTCATCGAGCTGGCCAAGTCCATGGTCGCCAAGATCGTCACCAACGACTTCAACTTGAACAAGGTCGCCGGCATCCACGGCATCGAGGTCCTCAACATCAACGAGCTGGTCAACTCCCTGCGGCCGGTCGCCCTGCCCGGCGAGACGATGAACGTCTTCATCCTCAAGGAAGGCAAGGAGAAGGACCAGGGCGTCGCCTACCTCGAGGACGGGACCATGGTCGTCGTCGACAACTCGAAGCGGCTGATCGGCCAATCGGTCGACGTCACCGTCACCTCGGTCCTCCAGACGACGGTCGGGAAGATGATCTTCGGCCGCTTCAACGGGGAGGCGAAATGAGCGGCACGTCGGTCATCATCGTCGCCGCCGGGGCCGGGACGCGCTTCGGGGAGATGAAACAGTTCGCCTATCTCCGGGCCAAGCCCGTTCTGGAGTGGACCCTGGAGCGCTTCGAGGCCCACGCCGGCGTCGGGGCGGTGGCGCTCGTCCTGCCCGACGAGAACGACCTGAAGCACTACCGGCTGCGCTACCCCAAGATCATCGACATCGTCCGCGGCGGTGACAGGCGCCAGGACTCGGTCTGGCAGGGCTTCCGGCTCCTGAGCGCGGTCGAGCCGGAGATCGTGCTGGTCCACGACGGCGCCCGGCCCCTGGTCCCGGCGGACCTCATCAGCCGGGTCATCGACGCGGCCCGGGCCGACGGCGCGGCCGTGCCGGTCCTGGCCGTCGAGGACACGGTCAAAGAGGTCCGTGACGGGCGCGTGGCCGGCACGGTCGACCGGACATTCCTCTTCCGGGCCCAGACGCCGCAGGGCTTCCGCTACGACGTCCTGAAGAAGGCCCTGGACGCGGCCCGCAAGGACCGGTTCACCGGCACCGACGAGGCGGCCCTGGTCGAGCGCCTCGGGCTCCCTGTGACCGCGGTCCCCGGAGACCCCCGGAACATCAAGATCACGACGCCGGCCGACATCCCCATCGCGGAGGCGCTTCTCGATGCATAAGATCGGTTTGGGCTACGACATCCACCGGCTCGAGGCCGGGCGCCGGCTCGTCCTCGGCGGGGCCGACATCCCGTCCGGCGCGGGCCTTCTCGGGCACTCCGACGGCGACGCGCTCGTCCACGCCGTCATCGACGCCCTGCTCGGGGCGCTCGGAGAAAGCGACATCGGTACGCATTTTCCGGACACGGACCCGCACACGGCGGGCGCGCGGAGCCTGGGCCTGCTCCGGACGGTCATGGGTCTGGTCCGGTCGCGCGGCGGGGAGATCGTCAACATCGACGCGGTCATCATCGCCGAAGAGCCGAAGATGGGGCCGCACATCCCGGCCATGAAGGCGGCCCTGGCCCCGGTCCTCGGCGTCCCCGAGACGGCTCTGGGCATCAAGGCCAAGACCAACGAGGGCCTCGGGCCGGTCGGCGAGAAGCGGGCCATCGCCTGCTACGCCGTCGCCTTCCTCAAGCTTCCCGATTGAGCTTTTCCATCGATCCCCTGGACCTCTGAGCGGCTCGGAGGCCAGCTTCTCCCTCATAGGAAAAGTTTTCGGGTTCAGCTGCCCTCCTCGCCGCCGCAATCGAGGTCGGGGGATCGGATGACGATCGAAATGAATGCCGAGGGCTCGACGGGCTCGCAGCGGTTGACTTGACCCGGCGTTCCGCATATCCTCCGATTAAATTATCCGCGAGGAGGACGCATGAACATGCGCCGATCGAAGGCCATTCCGGCCACTATGCTTTTTGGCATTGCCGCCGTCATCGTGTTTGCCATGGCCCAGGAGCCGGGGCCGCGGGGCCGGGAGATGCCGCCGCCGAAGCTCTCCGACGCCTATGTCGTCGGCGGTATCCGACATGGGATCAGCTACTTCCCGAGGGCCGCATATGACTTCGTCAAGCCGAAGACGGCGGGTGAACTGGACTTCCTGCACTACCACACCTACGACGAGGTCACCGCCATCCTGCGGAAGTGGGCCGACAAGTATCCGAACATCGTCGACCTCTATTCGGTCGGCAAGTCCTTCGAAGGGCGCGATATCTGGCAGATCACGATCACCAACAAGGCCACCGGCAAGGACACGGACAAGCCGGCCATGTTCATCGAAGGGAACCGGCATTCGGGCGAAGTGACGGCGGCCGAGTCCGCTCTCTGGTTCGCCTGGCACATCCTCGGCGGCTACGGCCAGGACCCGGCCCTGACCCAGCTCGTCGACACCAAGGCGATCTACGTCCGGGTCAAGAACAACCCCGACGGCTCGGAGCTGTACCTGAACACGGCCCAGTCGAACCGGAGCACGGTCCGGCCGTACGACGACGACAGGGACGGGCTCCTCGACGAGGATCCGCCCGAGGACCTCGACGGGGACGGCTTCATCCTCCAGGTCCGCAAGAAGGTCGAGCCCGGCAAGGGCTCGATGACCATCGATCCCGCCGACCCTTCGGGCCGGCTCATGAAGCGGGCCGAAGCGGGCAAGGGCGATTACACCGTCACATCGGAGGGCGTCGACAACGACCGCGACGGCCGCGTCAACGAGGACGGCATCGGCGGTCTCGACCTCCACCGCAACTATCCCGAGAACTGGCGGCCCATGCCCGGCCGCGACCTGACCGGCCGCGGCTGGACGCAAGGCGGGGCGGGCGAGTATCCGCTCTCCGAGCCCGAGACCCGGGCCGTCTTCACATTCCTCCTCGAGCACCCCAACGTCAGCGTCGTCCAGACCATGGACACCACCGTGCCGATGCTGCTCCACGGCCCGTCGACGAGCCGGATGAGCGAATCGATGTTCCCCGAGGACATGAAGATCTACCGGTATTTCGACGAGCAGGGGAAGGCGATCACCGGCTATGCGGACGCCGGGGACACCTACTGGGATTACGCCAACCTCGGCCGGGGCGACCGGGACATGCGGGCCAGGGCCTCCGAGATGGGCTTCGAAATGCCCCGCGAGCCCCAGGGCTCGCCGCTCTTCGGCCACTCCCCCGATTTCGGCTACCTCTATTACGGCGCGGTCTGGTACGGCGACGAGCTCTGGAACGGCGGCCGGGCCAAGGATTACGACGGCGACGGCAGGGTCACGGACCTGGAGAACCTCCGATACATCGACGAAGAGCTCGGCGGCCGCTATTTCAAGCCCTGGACCAAGTTCACCCACCCGACGCTCGGGGAGGTGGAGCTCGGCGGCTTCAATCCCAAGTTCTGGCGCCAGAATCCGCCGGTCGAGATCCTCGAGGAATGGATCAGGAAAGAGGCCCTGTTCAACCTCTTCCTGGCCCAGTCCCTGCCCCAGGTCAAGATCGTCTCGGCCGGGATCAAGCCGGTGAAGAAGGAAGAGGACACGTTCGAGATCGTCGCCGTTTTCACCAACGAAGGCTTCCTGCCCACGGCGCTCAAGATGGCCGACCGGGTCAAGATCGTCCGGCCCGACGCGGTCTCGGTCCGGCTGCCGGCCGGCGCGGAGCTCGCGAGCGGCGTCCGGGCCCGCCAGGACATCGGCTTCATCCAGCAGAACGAGAAGAAAGAGGTCCGCTGGAAGGTCAAGATCAAGCCGGGCACGGCGGGCGAGGCCGAGGTCTCGATCTCCTCGACCCGCGGCGGCGTCGCCCGGACGGCGGTGAAGATCGGTTAAGGCGGCCCGGCTCCGTCCGGCCCTTTGGGCGCGGGGCCGAGGCCGTATTGTTTCATCTTGTAGGCCAGCATGCGCTCGGTGATGCCGAGCGCCCGGGCCGCGCGGCTCTTGATGCCGGCCGAAGCGCGAAGCGCCATCCGGATCTCCTGGACCTCCAGCCGCCGGACCTTGTCGACCAGGGAATCGCCGGTCGTCCGGGGCCCCTCCGCGGCGGCCTCCGTGAAGTCCAGGGGCAGGTCGTCGACGCCAAGGACGTCCTTCTCGGCGAAGACGACGGCTCGTTCAACGACATTCTCGAGTTCGCGAACGTTCCCCGGATAAGGATGGCTCACGAGGGCGACCAGGGCCTCCCGGGAGATGCCCTGGATCTTCTTGCCCTCGCGTTCGCCGTACTTCTTCAGGAAGTGATCGACGAGCGGCGGGATGTCGTCTTTGCGCCGCCGGAGAGGCGGGACGGCGATGCCGATGACGTTCAGGCGGTAGAAAAGGTCGGGCCGGAACCGGCCTTTCGTCATGAGCGCGTCGAGGTCCTGGTTGGTCGCGGCGATGACGCGGACGTCGGCCCGGAGCGCCTGGTTCGAGCCGAGCCGGTAGAACTCCCGGTCCTGGAGGAAGCGCAGGAGCTTGACTTGGGACTCGGGGGCGAGGTCGCCGATCTCGTCGAGGAAGACCGTGCCGCCGGACGCGGCCTCGAACTTGCCGATCTTCCGTTCATGGGCGCCCGTGTAGGCCCCCTTTTCCGCGCCGAAGAGCTCGGACTCGATCAGGGACTCCGGGAGAGAGGGGATGTTCAAGACGATGTAGGGGCCCTTCTTCCGGGGCGAAGACTGATGGATGAGCCGGGCCACGAGGTCCTTGCCGGTGCCGGTCTCGCCGGAGATGAGCACGGTCGCCTCGCTGCGCGCCGCCTTCAGGACGAGCCGGGCCACGTCCTCCATGAGCGGCGACGCGAAGACGAAATTCCGGGAGCTGAACCTGTCATCGAGCCGTTCCTGGAGGAGGGAGATCTCCTGGCGCAGCTTCTGGCGCTCTGTGGCCCGCTCGAGGACGAGGAGGAATCTTTCGAAATCGATGGGCTTGACGATGTAGTCGTAGGCCCCCGCGCGGACGGCTTCGACGGCCCGCTCGATGTTGCCGTAAGCCGTGACCATGATCGGCGTCACCAGGGGATTCGCGGCGAGCATGTCCCGGATGGCCGCCGTCCCGGTGTCGTCGCCGAGCTTGTAGTCGACGACGGCCACGTCGACGGGATGGCGCAGGACCGCTTCCAAGGCCTCTTTGCGGGAAGCGGCCTCGACCACCGGGAAGCCGTGCGCCTCCAGGTTCTCCCGGACGAGCTGGCGCTGGACCGGATCGTCCTCGACGACCAGGATGAGGGGCTCGTTCATGTCATGCTCCTGGGAGGTCGACGCGGAATTCGGCGCCCTCGCCGTCCCGGCTGCGGGCTTCGATCGTCCCCCCGTGGGCCTCGATGATCTTCCTGGCGAGGTACAGGCCGATGCCCATGCCCTTGCCTTTGGTCGAGTAAAAGGGCTCGAAGAGCCGGGCCGCGGTCTCGGCCGGGAAGCCCGGGCCCTCGTCGCGGATCACCACCTCGATCCGATCGCCGGCCCGGCGAGCCGACACCCGGATGGGGGCCGTCTCGGAGGCCTCGACGGCGTTCTTCAGGATGTTGAGAAGCGCCTGGACCAGCAGATCGCGGTCGGCGTTCAACGCCAGGCCGGGGCCGGCCTCGATCCCGATGCGCGACGCCGCGGCCGGGGATTCGGCGGAGAGGCTTTCCACGGCCTGCCGCAACAGGATATCGAGGGGCAGGGGCTCGACGTCGGGCCGGATGACCTTGATGACGCGCGAGAACCGGTCGACGATGCGGGCGATCGCCCGGACCTGGGCCTTGCCGAGGTTGATGTCGCCTTTCGTCTCGGGCGGAGCCTTGCGGTCCAGGAGCTCGAGGACGAGGGCCAGGCTGTTGAGAGGGTTCTTGATCTCGTGGGCGACGCCCGCGGTGAAGGCCGAGATCTCGCGGAAGCGCTCTTTCTCCAGGCGCTCCGCCTCGGCCTCGCGGGACTTGGCCAGAAAGCGGGATTGGACCTGGTAGAGGCCGCGGAAGAAGAGCGCCCCGAGGACCAGGATCAGGCCCGACAGAAGAAGCGAGGTCCGCCGCGACTGGGCGATCATCTGTTCCATGCCCGTGAGGGCATAGCCGAGATACAGGTGGTACCGCCGGCCGCCGGCCGTGGCCACGGCGGCCATCTCGCTGAAGATCTTGCCGGCCGGGGACTCGATGACCCCGGCCTCGTTATCCCGGACTTGGCTCGCGGAGATGGGAAGATAGCCTTCGAACCGGGAATTCCAGGCCAGGACGTCCTTTTTCTCATCGAGAAGCGCGACGAAGTAGATCTCTTCGTCGGACAGGATCGTGTCGAGCACGGCCTCCGGCGGCATGCCTTCGTCGAGGAAGCGGGACACGGTCTTGCCCAGGATCCCGGCCGTCGCGGCGAGCTGGCCGCGAACCAGGGCCCCGGTCCGGACCTTCAGGTCGCGGTGCTGCAGGACCGTGGCCAGGGAGAAGAAGACGAAAACACCCAGGAACGGGAGGACGAAGAAGAGGAGGGCGTTCCGGCGCTTCAAGGCCTGCCGAACCTCCGGGCGCCGCGCTTGCGCTGCGGGCCGCCCTGCCAGCTGGGGAAGCCGTGTTTGTCCCGGAGCTGGTAGGTCTGACCGCGGAGCTGCAATTCCCGGGCAATGATGGTCGGCGTCGCCCCCGGCTTTTCGGCCAGGGACCCGACGATCTTGACCTTTTCGCCGCCGTGGACGTCCTGGCCGAAGAACCAGGAGGGGGCGATCTCGACATCGAAGGCCCGGGCGCTGCCGGACTCCTCGACGCGGAGGACGAGGAAGGGCGCCGTGCCCTTGTAACGGGGCTCCAGGACGATCTCGCGGACCGTGGCCTCGACCCGGATCTCCTTGTCGACATTATAGAACGGGCCGCCCTGCGGGGCCGCCGGCGCGGCGACGAGCGCCGCGAGGAGGGGGATGACCAAGCGCTTCCAGCTCATGATACGCTTCCCTTTCTGGCCGTCGGCAGATGCCATTCGATCCCGGCCATGAGGAACGGGCTCCTCCAGACGAACAGGGGATCGGTCGAGGTATTGTCGACATAGGAATAGGCCAGGAAGACCGCCAGCCGGCGGAAATCTTTCTGCAGCCGGGCTTCGATGAGGTTCTGGCGGTCGCTGCGGGTGACGCCGAGAGGCACGCCCTCGGAGCTCATGCTCTCCACCCCCGGATAGGACTTGTCCGAATACGTGTAGCCGCTCTTCAGGGAGAGGTCCCAGGGGAGCTCCAGCGTGATCCGCCCGTTGAGCTGGTAGCCGTCCCAGGAGAAGGCATCCGAGGTCGGGTTCTGCACATAGTAGAACTCCTCGATGGACATGAAAGGGCTTTCCCCGGATACGATCCATTGCCTGAGGCCGGACACGCTCAGCCCGACGGCATCGCCGATGCCCTGGGCCGCGAGGAGCGACAGGGACACATGTCCGACGCCGGCCCCGCCGCCCTCGCTGCTGTAGCGGGGGATGAAGCCGTGGCCGCCCTGGTATTGATTGCCGCCTCCTCCGCCCGACCCCCCGCCTCCCATTCCCCGGCCTCCGGTCCCCGCGCCGTCCGAATTGCCGCCGCTCATCAGGGCCGTTACGCCCGCCGGCTCCATGGGCTCCGGCAGGAAGGGGTGGAGAAAGTACTTGTATCCCCAGCCCGCGTCCGCCTTCAGCGTGGTCCGGCTCGGAAAATACTTGTCGACCGAGAGCGACAGCGTTTGGCTCAGGAAATCGAACAGAGGGTCCTTGTAGGCGGCGTACCGGCCCTGCCACTGGAGCTTCAGGATCGACGAGGGCGCAAGGTACGTCTTGAACGCGCCGAGCAGATTGGCGCCGAGGGAGTTGAAGGCCTCATAGGTCTGACGGTAGATCTCGCCCGTGCCGCCGGCCGCAAAGTAAAAGGCGCTCTTCCGGCTGGCCGGCACGAGATAGTCGACGCCGGCCTCGGCGTTGAGGAAGGTCATCCCGGACGTTTGATTGAACGCGGAATACTCGGCCCGGCCGAGGAGCGAGAGAGCCGAGAGATCCTTGTCGAACGCGAGCGAGAAGACCGAGATCTGGTCGGCCACCGCGTCGCTCGTCTGGAAAACGTTCTTTGTGGCGTGCTGATTGAACGACAGGGAGACCGAGTCTCCCCAGGTCGGAAGGGCCGTCAGCAACAGAAGTGGGAAGACGTACCGCATGCTCTTCGTTATCATGGTGCAAAACCCCCGATCAATCAAGAGAAAAGGCCTCCCCTCCGCGCCGGCGGAGAGGAGGCCTCGGATCCGAACCTTAGCGGCGGCCCTTTCTCTGGGCGCTGCCCTTGGGACCGGTGCCGTCGCAGACGCCGGCGCCCGTCATCCTTCCGGCGGCCGTCGTGCCGGTCCGGAAGCCGCCCTTGCCGAAGCTCGACTTGGTGACCTGTCCGGCCTTTTTGCCTTGGGTCATCCCGGCTTCGTCCGACTGGCCGATCCTGTGCTGGCTCTGGGAACCGGAGCCATCCGCAGGCTTGACCCAATCGGGGTCTTGGCCGTTGGGCACGCCGTCGCCGTCATCGTCGCGGGCGAGCTGATAGGCGTAACCGCCCTTCGCGTCGGCGCCGTTCGCGCCGGCGACACCCTTCATGTTCTGTTCCTTATAGCCGGTGCCGTCCGCGGGCTTGGCCCAATCGGGGTCCTGGCCGTTCGGGATCCCGTCGCCGTCGGCGTCCTTGGCCAGGTCGTTGATCCCGTCGCCGTTCTCGTCGACGAACGCGATCCGGTAGCCGTGCCGGAATTCCGACTTCGCCTGGACCTTGTTCTGCTGGGTCTCGCCCTTGGCCTTGAGTTCGGTTTTGACCTGGGCCTTTTCCTGGGCCTGGGTCTGGGTTTTCTCCTGGGCAACGGCGAAGGCCGCACCGATGATCAGGAACCCGACCATGAGAGCTAACATCTTTTTCATCTTATGACCTCCTGTGTCATGATGCCATCTCTAATGCCTGATTCGTGCCAACATGTAAGCGCTTTATAATGAATTAGTTGTAAAAATACAACCCGGCCGACCCCGACATTTTTGTCGGCCCTTTCGACATTTCTGGAGGGGCGGCGGGTGCGAATGGCCGCGCCACCGGCCCGGTGCGGAAGAAGCGGCCGGCGACGATAGCGCCCGGACGGAAATCCTGTATAATACCCGTTGCGGCCGGGAGGGATTCCGGAGACGGGATACCCCACCCGCCGGCGTTCATGAGGGAAACCCCGTCCCGGGAAGATTTGATCCCGCACCCCGTCTAATAGGGTGCGGAGGACGAGTGAGCATATCCGCATGGAAGAGAAACAGCTGGTTCGGCTGGCTCAGGAAGGAAGCCCGGCGGCTTTCGAGGAGCTGGTCGCCAAGTACCAGCCGAAGGTGTTCAGCATGGCTTTAAGTTTCACCCGGAACCGGGAAGCGGCCGACGATCTGGCCCAGGAGATCTTCCTGAAGGCCTATCTAGCGCTGCCCCGGTTCCACGGGAAGTCGGAGTTCGGGACCTGGCTCTACCGGATCTCCATCAACCACATCCGGGACTTCCTGCGGAAAAAGGGCCGGGCCAAGGAAGTCTCCCTGGACGACGTCCCGGAGATCTCGTTCTCGGACCGGGAACAGGCCGAAAAGGCCGAACAGGAAAGGGAGACGGAGGCCCGCCGGACGCTCGTCCAGACGTTCGTGCGGAGCCTGCCGGAAAAATACAGGGTCATCGTGACGCTTCGAGATATCCAGGGTCTGGCCTACGAGGAGATCTCACGGATCCTGAAGCTCTCGCCGGGCACCGTCGACTCCCGCCTCCACCGGGCGCGGCGGATGCTCCGGGTCAAGCTGGCACCCTATCTCACCGGGGAAGGAGGGGCAAATGAACTGTCGCAAGGCTGAGAAACTGCTCCTGATGTCCTTCGACGGCCGGCTCGACGGCCGTGACCGGGACCTTCTCGCGAGCCACCAGGGGACCTGCCCGGCCTGCCGGAAGGCCGAGAAGGAGTACCGGACCATGCTCGGCCTTCTGAAGGACGGCCGGGAGGCCGCGCCGCTGCCCCGGTTCTGGGAGCGCCTCGAACCCCGGCTGCGCGAAGAGACCGAGCTCGTGCCCCTGCTCTTCTGGGAGCGCTGGAGCCTGCGGGCCATCCCCGTGTTCCTGACGCTGGTCATCCTCCTGGGCGGGTTCCTGTTCTTTGCCCCCCAGGCGCGCGAGCTGGGCCAGTCGGCGACCCTGCTCCTCGAGAACCGCGATCCCCTCTCCGAGACCCAGGCCCTGTTCGACACGGACAAGGCGGATACGAGGACCATGATGCTCCTCTTTGCCTCCCTGGACGAGAAAGCCCCGGCGAGGAGGCCGGCGCCATGAAGACGAAATACAAGATCCTCGTCGCCTTGACCCTTCTCGTGCTCTTCGGCCTCGGCGTCGCGGCCGGAGTGCTCGGCCAGCGGTACGTCACGCACAGGGCCAGCCGCCGTGCGGCGGCCGCCCGGCCGCACCCGCCGTCTCCCGAGAGCTGGGCCAAGGAGCTCGGGCTGACCCAGGAACAGCAGGACAAGATGCGCGAGATCTTCAAGCAGAACGAGGAGCGGATGAAGGCCTACCGGACCGAGAGCCGGGCCCGCCTGAGCGAGCTCCGCAAACAGCTCTGGGAGGCGACCAACGCGGTCCTCACGCCCGAGCAGAAAAAGAAGAACGACGAGATGATCCGCCGCTTCGAGGAGTGGCGGAAGAAGGAATCGGAACGGAACCCCTCACGCGACCGGCGGCCGCAGGATCCTCCCCCGCCGGACCGGGAGAGATAAAAGGAGATCTGTCATGAAGAAGAAAATCATCTGGATCATCGTCGCCCTGGTCATCGTCACCGGGGTGATCCTCGGCCTGACCGTCCTCAAGAACGGGAAGAACGGGGAGATCAAATACCGGACCGAAGCGCTCGGCCGGGGCGATATCGAAGCCCTGGTCGTCACCTCGGGGACCCTGAATCCGACCGAGACCATCGATATCGGCGCGCAGGTCTCGGGCAAGGTCGAGAAGCTCTACGCCGACTTCAACACGGCCGTCAAGCAGGGCCAGATCGTGGCCGAGCTCGACCAAGAGCAGCAGAAGATGAAGATCCAGCAGAACGAGGCCAGCTACCAGACCCGCTCGGCGTCGCTCGAGCAGGCCAAGGTCGGTCTCCAGACGTCCGAGAAGGGTTTTGAGCGGGCCAAAGCCCTCTTCGCCAAGAACCTCCTCTCGGTCGAGGAGATGGACGCGGCCGAGGCGGCCTTCCTCAACGCCAAGAGCGCCCTCATGTCGTCACAGGCCAGCCTGGCCCAGGCCAAGAGCACGCTCGACCAGAGCAAGGTCGATCTGGGCTACTGCATCATCAGGTCGCCCGTGGACGGGGTGGTCATCACCCGGAAGGTCAACATCGGCCAGACGCTCCAATCGAGCTTCACGGCCCCGGTCCTCTTCCAGGTGGCCACCGACCTGACCAAGATGAAGGTCGAGTGCGACGTCGACGAGTCCGACATCGGCAAGGTCAAGGAGGGGCAGAAGGTCCGCTTCACGGTCGAGGCCTACCCGAACGAAGCGTTCAACGGCGTCGTGGCCCAGGTCCGGGTCTCGCCGACGACCGTCCAGAACGTCGTCACCTACACGACCATCGTCAATGTCGAAAACCCCGAGAAGAAGCTCCTGCCGGGCATGACGGCGACCGTGTCCATGATCGTCGGCGAAGCCAAGAACGTCCTGCGCGTCCCCAACGCGGCCCTGCGCTTCACGCCCACCATGACCCCCGAAGAGATGGCCAAGATCCAGCAGGAGATGAGGGACCGGTTCATGGCCCAGCGGCAGGCCCAGGGCGGCACGCCGGGTGCGGCGCCCCAGGGTACGGGCGCTCCGGCGGCGGCCGGCGGTCAGGCCGCCACGGGCGGCCAGAGGCCGGAAGGCCAGGGCGGCCGCCCGGGCGGCGGCCAGAACCGGCCGCAGATGCCCCGCGTCTGGGTCCAGGACCAGGCCGGCAAGCTGAAGATGGTCATGGTCCGGACCGGGGTCTCGGACACGTCCTATTCGGAGATCGTCCGCAGCGAGCTCAAGGAAGGCGACGTCGTCATCCTCGGCACGATGTCGGCTACTTCCGCGACCACTTCCGGCCCCGGCATGGGCGGGATGATGTTCATGGGCGGGCCGCCCGGCGGACGGCGCTAGGCCTCCGGCCGGACTTTTCTTAAAGGAATATGACCATGCCCGGAAACGTTATCGAGCTGAAGAACCTGGTCAAGACATACCACGTCGGGGAGACCGAGGTCCGGGCCCTGCGCGGGGTGTCCTACAACATCGGCGACGGGGACTTCCTGGCCATCATGGGCCCGTCGGGCTCGGGCAAGTCCAGCCTGATGAACATCCTCGGCTGTCTCGACCGCCCGACCTCCGGAGAGTACTTCCTCGACGGGGAAGAGGTCTCCACGTTCGACAAGACCAAGCTGGCCCGCATCCGGAACCAGAAGATCGGCTTCGTCTTCCAGAGCTTCAACCTGCTCTCCCGGACGACCGCCTTGGAGAACACCGAGCTGCCGCTCCTTTATTCCCGGACGAACGGCAAGGACATGGCCGCGCGGGCCCTGGCCTCGCTGGCGGCCGTCGGCCTGAAGGACCGGGCCCATCACAAGACGAACCAGCTGTCGGGCGGCGAGCAGCAGCGCGTGGCCATCGCCCGGGCCCTCCTCAACAATCCGACCCTGATCCTGGCCGACGAGCCGACCGGCAACCTCGACAGCACGACGAGCTCGGAGGTCATGAACATCTTCAAGTCCCTCAACGAGTCGAAGGGCATGACCATCGTCATGGTCACCCACGAGCCCGACATCGCGGCCTGGGCCCGCACCCGCATCTACCTCAAGGACGGGCTGATCGTCCGGGAGGAGCGGTCCTGACCCCGGAGGGGCGGCCCGCGAAGGAGTACCAGCCATGATCAAGCGAACCCTCAGGCACGGGGCCCAGACGCTCCGCGTCGCCCTCCGGGCCCTCAACCGGAACAAGATGCGGTCGTTCCTCACGGCCCTGGGCATCATCATCGGCGTCGGGGCCGTGATCGCCATGGTCAGCATCGGCGAGGGGGCCAAGCGCGGCATCGAGAGCCGGTTCGCCGCCATGGGAACCAACCTTCTCTTCGTCTCGCCCGGCAGCCAGAACCAGCGCGGTGTCCACGGCGGCTGGGGCAGCATGACCACTCTCAAGGAGGACGACGCCTTGGCTATCGCCAGGGAGTGTCCGGCCGTCATGTATGTCTCCCCATCGGTCAGCGCCCGGGCCCAAACGGTCTACGGCAACAAGAACTGGAACACCTCGATCTCCGGCACCGGCGAGAACTATCCCGAGGTCCGTAACTGGGAGGTCGAGTTCGGGGCCTACTTCGATGAGGCCATGGTCAAGTCGGCCGCCAAGGTCTGCGTCCTCGGGGCCGACGTCAAGACGAACCTGTTCGAGGACGAGGACCCCATCGGCAAGGTCGTCCGCATCAAGAAGATCCCGTTCAAGGTCCTGGGCGTCCTCAAGAAGCGGGGCGAGTCGGGCGGCTTCGGCAGCCGCGACGACATGATCACCATCCCCTACACGACGGCCATGCGGCGCCTCCAGGGCATCGACTACATCCAGTCGGCGGACGTCCGGGCCGTTTCGACCGAGGCCCTGACCGAAGCCGTCGTCCAGATCCAGGACCTCCTGCGCAACCGCCACCGCATCGCCCCCGGCGCGGAGGACGACTTCACCGTCCGCAACATGTCCGAGATCGCCGAGACCGCCGCCGAGGCCACGCAGATGATGACGGTCCTGCTGGGCAGCATCGCCTCGATCTCGCTGCTCGTCGGTGGCATCGGCATCATGAACATCATGCTCGTCTCGGTCACGGAGCGGATCCGCGAGATCGGCCTGCGTATGGCCGTCGGCGCGCGCGAGATCGACATCCTGCTCCAGTTCCTGACCGAGGCCATCGTCCTGAGCCTGATGGGCGGCCTCATCGGCATCGGCTTCGGCCTCGGGGCGTCCCGGCTGATCAAGAAGATCAAGATGTTCTCGGCGTTCAACACCGTGGTGTCCCTCGAATCGGTCCTGCTGGCCTTCTTCTTCGCCGCGGCCATCGGCATCTTCTTCGGCTTCTACCCGGCCCGGAAGGCCTCCCGGCTCGATCCCATCGAGGCCCTGAGATATGAATGATCCCGGACGGCCCGCGGCGCGGGCGACCGGCTCACGATAAGGAGTCCGATCATGACGAAGAAAACGATCCTTCCCCTGCTGATCATCGCCCTGTCATTGGCGGGCCACGGGTCCGCCCAGCAGACCGGCGGCACGATGACCATCTCCCTCGACGACTGCATCGCCCGGGCCCTCAAGGACAATCTGGGCGTGGCCATCCAGATCCTCGGGCCGGAGATCTCGTCCGAAGCCCTCAGCCAGGCCGAGGCCAAGTACATCCCGACGCTCAGCTTGAGCGCCCGGAGCTCGAGCTCGGAGAATGCGTCCTATTCTTACATCGATGCGGCCGAGAGCCTGATCGACAAGACCCAGAACTTCACCTTCCTCAACGCCAGCCAGCCCCTGCCGACCGGAGGCACGTTCACCTCGACTATGTCGGGCTACAAGACCTCGACCAACAGAACCGGCCAGACCATCAATCCCCGTTACAGCACGACGTTGCGGTTCAACTTCAACCAGCCCCTGCTGAAGAACTTCGGCAGCAAGATGAGCCGGCGGGAGATCCTGGTGGCCAGGAACAACCTGGGCGTGTCCGAGGAGACCCTCCGCAAGACCCTGATGGACACTGTCTACAGCGTCGAGAGCGCCTACTGGAACCTGGTCTACAGCATCGAGAACCTCGAGGTCCGAAAACAGTCGCTCCAGCTGGCCAAGGACCTGCTCGAGAAGAACCAGCGCTCGGTCGAGGTCGGGACCCTGGCCCCCATGGAGGTCTTGAGCGCCCAGGCCGAGGTGGCCACCCGCGAGGCCGACCTCATCCAGGCGGAAGTGCAGATCAAGAGCAACGAGGACCAGATGAAGCAGCTCCTCCGCTTCACCGAGGCGGAGGACAAGGCCGTGACGGCCATCCTCCCCAAGGACAAGCCCAGCTACGTCGCCCGGACGGTCGACCTCGACGAGGCCATCGCCAACGCCGTCCAGTATCGGACCGACCTCGAGATCTCCCGCATCAACCTCGAGACCGACCGGCTCAACCTCAGCTACGCCAAGAACCAGGTCCTGCCGGACCTCAGCCTCAATGCCTCGCTACTACAGCCCGGGCGTCGACGGAACGCAGCTCATCTACGCGGGCAACCCCCTGACGACCCCGGTCATCGGCACCATCCCGGGCGACATCGGGGGTGCGATGACGCAGACGGGCAAATTCCAGTACCCGAACTGGAACCTCGGACTGACCATGACCCTGCCTCTCGCCAACGTGTTCAACCGGGCCAGCCTCGCTCAGGCCAAGCTGAACCTGAGACAGGCCATGCTCGAGATGGAGAACCAAAAGGTCCAGGTCTATGTCGAGGTCAAGAACGCCGTCCGCTCGGTCGAAGCCAACTACAAGAGGATCCTCGCCTACACGACGGCCCGGCAGCTGGCCGAACAGAAGCTCGCGGCCGAGGAGGAGAAGCGCCGGGTCGGCATGAGCACCAATTACGTGGTCCTGACCTACCAGCGCGACCTGGCCAACGCCCGCATCTCCGAGCTCAACGCCATCGTGTCCTACAACGTCTCGATCGCCTCCCTGGAGAGATCGATGGGGACGAACCTGGCCTCCAAGAACATCCAGTTCACGGACTTCGTGCCCGGCCCCCGTTAAGGGGCCGGGGCGTCCTTTTTTATTGACTCCAAACGGTTTACTTGATTTCCGCCGGGCCCTGTGATATCCTCGGCTCAAAGGGTGACCGACCCGAATCCAACCCAGCTGTTGGAGAAAATTCTATGAACAGAAAACTCATCCGGCCCGACCTTTCCGAGATCAAGGAGCGCATGACCCAGGACAAGGAACGGGAAAAAGACGCGATCCATAAACGGACGCATCCGCCGACAGACACGTTCGCCGAGAGCTACTACTACCTCAAACAGATGAACAAGAAGACGCCCATGGCCGTCGTCTACACGGACGGCCAGGTCGTCGAAGGCTACATCGAGTGGTACGACCGGAACTGCATCAAGCTCAACCGCGACGGCGCGCCGAACCTCCTCATCTACAAGGCCGGCATCCGCTGCATCTACAAGGTCGGCGAAGGGTCCGAGACCGAGGGAGCCGGACCGGACCGGAAATGACCGTCCCCTCGATCGGGGTGACGTCCGGCGATCCGGGCGGCATCGGACCCGAGATCCTCATCAAGACCCTCGCCGGAACAAACGCGTTGCCGCCGGCGGCCTATATCATTTTCGGCGACCCCCGGGTCATCCGGTCCGAAGAAGAGCGGCTCGGACTTCGCCTTCCCTTCGGCGAATGGCGTCCCGGAGACCCCGCCGAGCCGGGGGTGTTCCTGTCTGCCGTGCCCGGCCCGCCGGAGGATCATCGGGTCGGCGCGGTCTCGGCGGTGAACGGAGAGGCGTCGTTCCGCGCGTTCGAAGCGGCGATCGGCGCGGCCCGGGCCGGCCGGCTCGCAGCCGTGGTCACGGCGCCTGTCTCGAAAGCGGCCTGGGCGTTGGCCGGGCATGCCTTTCGCGGTCACACGGATTACCTGGACCGGCTCTACCCCGGGGCCATCATGGCCTTCTGGTCGGACCGGCTCAAGGTGGCCCTGTTCAGTCACCACCGTCCGCTCCGCGAGGCCGTCGAGGCGGTCAGGGCGGACGCGCTCGTCGATTTCTTCCGGGCCCTCCACCGCGGCCTGGGCCGGCTGCCCGGCGGGCCCTACCGGCTGCTCCTGGCCGGTCTGAACCCGCACGCCGGCGAGGACGGGCACCTGGGACGGGAGGAGGCCGGGGACATCCGTCCGGCCGTGGACCGAGCGGCCGCCGAAGGGATCCCGATGGCCGGGCCGCTCCCTCCGGATACCGTCTTTCTCGGGGCTCTGGACAAGAAGGACACGGTCGCCGTCGCCCTCTACCACGACCAGGGGCTCATCCCCTTCAAGCTCGTGTCCTTTGCCACGGGGGTCAACGTGACCCTGGGCCTGCCGTTCGTCCGGACCTCGCCCGACCACGGAACGGCGTTCGATATCGCGGGGAAAGGCGTCGCCGATCCCCGGAGCATGGAGGAGGCGGTCCGGCTGGCCGCGGCCTTCAGCGCGACCGGGTCTTGAGCGCGGCCCGGATCTCCCGGTCCGTATCCCTTTTCTTGATGGCCTCCCGCTTCTCGTGTTCCCGTTTGCCCCGGGCGAGAGCGAGCTCGATCTTGATCTTGCCCTTGTCGCCAAGGTAGACCCGGGTCGGGACGATGGTCAGGCCACGCTCCTGGGTCTTCCCCGTGAGGCGCTTGATCTCGCGGCGATGGAGCAGGAGCCGGCGGTCCCGGAGGGGATCGTGATTGAAGATATTGGCCGGCTCATACGGGCTGATGTGGCATTTGACCAGGAGGACCTCGCCCCCCCGTACCTCGGCGTAGCATTCCTTGAGGCTGATCCGGCCGGCCCGGACAGACTTGACTTCGCTCCCGACCAGGGCCAGCCCCGCTTCGAGGGTCTCCAAGATGATATAGTCGTGCGTGACGGTCTTGTTGACGGCGACGTTCTTCATGGCTCGACGGGACCCGCGGGCCGGTCCGGGGCGACCTCGATCAGGGCGATGCGCCGCTTGCTCATCTTCTCGACCGTCAGGCGGAAGCGGCCGAACTCGAGCGAGTCCTTCTCGTGCGGCAGCCGGCCGAATTCGTTGAGGAAGAAGCCGGCCAGGGTCGTGTAATCCCTCTTCTCGGGGATGCGGAGGTCGACCAGGGCGTTGACCTCCTTGACCGGGGCGGCCCCGGCGACGAGGTAGCGGCCCCGGTCGAGCGGGGTATACCAGGTCCCGGCCTGGTCGTCGTGCTCGTCCTGGATCTCCCCGACGATCTCCTCGATGATGTCCTCGAGCGTCACCAGGCCGTCGACGTTGCCGAACTCGTCGACGACGAGGGCCATGTGGACGGCCTTCTCCTGCATCTGAAGGAGGACCTTCTCGAGGGAGGCGAATTCCGGGACGAAGAACGCCTTGCGAAGGAGGTCCTTGACTGCAAATTCTTTATTATCAATTAAGTATGCGATGATATCCTTGCCGTGGATGATGCCTTCGATGCTGTCGAGCCGGCCCCTGTAGACGGGGTAGCGCGAATAGCCCGCCGAGCGGACCGTCTCCAGCATGTCCTCGCGGCGGGAGTCGATCTCGATGGCCCGGATCTCCGGCCGCGGGACCATGACCTCTTTGACCGGCCGGGAGCCGATGTCGAGGGCGCCCGAAACGATCCGTCGCCGCAGGGCGGACAGCCCGCGCGCCCCGGCGTGGAGGGCGAGGCGCGTCTCCTCTTCGTTGAGCGAACGAAAGGCGGAGTCCCGGCCGCCCCTGGACGAGGGCATGAGCAGCCCGGTCATGAGGCCGAAGATCTTGGCCACGGGCGCGAGCAGGATCATCAGGCCCCGCATCGGATAGGCCATCAGCGAGGCCGTGCGGACCGCGTTGTGGGCGGCGAACGTCTTCGGGTTGATCTCGCCGAACACCAGCAGGAGCACGGTCGTGGCGACGGTCGCGTAGAGCACGGCCCGGCTCCGGTGCGCCTCCGGCAGGACGGCGGCGAAGAGCGAGGTCGCGATCGAGGCCGCGGCCACGTTGACGAGCGTGTTCCCGATCAGGATGGTGGCCAGGAGGCCGTTGGTCCGGGCCACGATCCTCCGGGCCAGGGCGGCCGATTTGGAGCCCTTCTTTTCACGGTACTCGAGGGAATAGGGGTTGACGGCGATGAACGCCGTCTCCGACGAGGAAAAGAAGGCGCTGAGGACGAGGCACAGGAAGAACAGGAGGATCCCGGTCAGGATCATGGACGTCCGATCAGGCGGCGACGCGGGGCTTGACGGTCTTGAAGGAGCGGGACAGGGTGCCCAGGAGCTTCTGTTCGATCTTGGCGCAGGGGACGGCGACGGTTTCCGAGATCTCGGAAACGATCAGCTCCTTGGCCTTCTCCATCATCTTCTTTTCCCGGAAGGACAGCGGCTTCTGGAGGCTCAGGAAGTAGAGGCTCTTCAGGACGGTGGCCATGTCGAAGAGCGTCCCCGATTTCATCAGGTTGAGGTGCTCCTTGTAGCGCCCCTTCCAGTCCGTGGTGACGTCGACGTCCCCGTTCCCCATGAAGTGGAAGATCTTGCGGATGGAGTCCTCCGCTACGGGCCGGCGGATGCCGAGCTCGAGGACGGTGGCGCTGGGGACCGTGACCAGCGTGTTATTGCAGATGATCCTCAGGTTATAGACCTGGAATCGCTGCCCGTCATACGCCTGCTCGTGGATGGCCTCGACGACTCCGAGCCCCTGATTGGGGTAGATGACCTTATCGCCGATTTTCAATGATTTCATGTCTTCCGATTATACCTCAAGACGGGGGCCGAGTCAACGCGCCCTCCGGCCCCTCCCTCGCCCCCCCCCCGGCCTTGACAGGCGGGGGGGGTTCGGGTAACATACCTCCTCCATAGGTGTTGGACAATCATGAAGAGAACGTTTCAGCCGAACAACCGAAGACGCAAGAAAGCCCACGGTTTCCGTGTCCGCATGAAGACCAAAGGCGGCCAGGAAGTCATCAAGAGCAGAAGGCGCAAGGGCCGCAAGCGCGTTTCTGTCTGATGAATGAGCGCCTGACGCCTCTCGAGAGGATCCGCAAAAAGAGCGATTTTGCGGGCCTCTACAGGGATGGCAGCCGCTTTCGGGGACGCTATTTCACCTTGGTCTTCCGCAGGAACGAACTGGGCCATTCGCGTCTGGCGGTCGTCGCCAGCCGGAAGGTCGGGCCCGCGGTCGTCCGGAACAGGGTCAAACGCAGGTTCCGCGAGCTTTTCCGGAGGAACAAGGCCCTCCTGGGAGAGCCGCTCGATCTTATCGTCATAACCCGGCCCGAGTCGGGGGAGGCCGCCTGGACCGAGCTCCGGGACGCTTACACGTCGTCGCTAGCAACGATCTTACGAAAACGGATATCATCGTGAAAGCCGTCGCCCTCGCCCTGATCCGCCTGTACCAGCTCACCCTGTCCCCCCTGCTCGGCACTCGCTGCCGCTTCCACCCGACCTGTTCCGTCTACACCCAGGAGGCGATCGTCAAGCACGGCTTCCTGCGGGGGGTCGGCCTGGGGACCCGAAGGCTCTTGCGTTGCCATCCTTTTCATGCGGGCGGGATCGACCCCGTTCCCTGAGAGTGAGACAGAATGGAAAAAAGACTCATCCTGGCCATCGTGCTGTCGTTCCTGGTCCTGATGGGCTACCAGTATTTCTTCGTCAAGCCGAACAAGGCCGACCTGAATCCCCCGGTCCCGGTGACCGCGCCGCCATCGACCCCGGTGCCCGGGACCGCCGTCGCCGTCCGGGAGCCGGCCAAACCGGCTCCGGCCGAGAGCGCTCCGGCTCCGGCCATAGACCCGAGGGCCGTCGCCGGCCAGGCTGAGAAGGACATCGTCGTCGAAACGTCCCTCTACCGGGCCGTCTGGTCCAATAAAGGCGGCGTCCTCAAGAGCTGGATCCTGAAGAAATTCAAGAACAGCGATCAAAAAGAGCTCGAGATCGTTCCGGCCCTGGCCGCGGAGATCGGCCGCTATCCCCTCTCCCTAGGGCTCGATGATGCCGAGCTGGCCGGGCGTCTCAACTCCTCCCTGTTCGTCCCCTCGGCGCCGGGGCTCGATCTGGCCGACGGGGCCAAAGGCGAGATCCGCTTCGTTTATTCGGACGGGGCCTCGGTCCGGGCCGAGAAGACCTTCGCCTTCACGGCGGGGACCTACGTCATGACGACCGACGTCAAGGTCTGGAAGAGCGGCCAGCCGGTCTCCGTGTCCGTTCTTTGGGGTCCGGGCATCGGCAATCTGACGCCCGCAGAGGCCAAACAGAGCTTCAGCGCCAGCCGAGGCTCGGCCGTTTACACGGGCGGCAAGGTCGTCCGGATGAACGAGAAGAAGTTCAACGCGAACAAGAACAAGTACAACTTCGTCGACTGGGCCGCCTACGAGGAGAACTACTTCGTCGCCCTCTTCCTCCTGCCGCCGCAGAAGGGACAAGCGGTTTTTCTTCGCGAATCCGGCGAGACGGCCGGCGGCCCGGTGCCCGCGTTCTTCGTCTACGCGATCGGGCCGACCGAGGCTTACATCGGTCCCAAAGACGTCGACATCCTCAAGGCCTACGGGCACGACGCCAAGAAGGTCATCAGCTTCGGCTTCTTTGGCAGCATCGCCGAGATCCTGCTCGTCATCGTCAAGTTCTGCCACAAGCTCGTCCCGAACTGGGGCGTGGCTATCATCCTCCTGACCCTCATCATCAAGATCATCTTCTTCCCGCTGACCTACAGCTCGACGAAGTCCATGGCCAAGATGGCCGACCTGCAGCCCAAGGTCAAGGCCCTGCGGGCCAAGTACAAGAAGGCCAAGACCGACATCGAGCAGCGCAAGCAGATGAACGAAGAGATGATGAGGCTCTACAAGGAGAACGGCGTCAATCCAGCGGGAGGATGCCTGCCGCTGCTGATCCAGCTGCCGGTGTTCTGGGGCGTCTTCAAAATGCTCGTCGTCGCCATCGAGTTCCGTCATGCCCCCTTCGCCCTGTGGATCACGGACTTGTCGACGAAGGACCCGTACCTCGTCACGCCGATCCTCATGGGCATCACCCAGTTCATCTCCCAGAAGATGACGCCGACCTCGGCCGATCCCTCCCAGGCCAAGATGATGCTCATCATGCCGTTCGTAATGACCATATTTTTCATCAACTTCCAGAGCGGTCTGGTCCTCTACTGGCTGACCACGAACGTCCTCCAGATCGCCCAGCAGGCCCTCATGAACAAGATGATGCACCGGCACCCGGTGACGGCCAAAGCGAGATGACCATGGACAACGAAACGAAGATCGAGAACGAGCGAACGGACGGGCAACCGGACGGACAGCTGAGCGAAAAGCCGAAAGAACAGCCGGCCGCGCCGGCGGCCGACGAGCGGCCTGAATACAAGGGCCAGAACCTCGAGGAGGCCATCAGCCTGGCCGAGCACCGGCTCAAGCTGCCGCGCGAGAAGTTCAATTACGAGATCGTCACCGAGAAGACGCGGCTCTTCGGCCTGAAGAACAAGGAGATCGTCATCCGGGCCTGGGCCAAAGACGAGGGCGCCGACAACGCCGTCGAGCGCTTCCTGAACAAGCTCATGACCGTCTTCCCGCTGGAGCTGACCTTCCAGATCAAGAAGCGCCCGGACATCATCTTCGTCGTCTTCGACGGCCCGGACAAGACGATGCTGCTGCGCAACGACGGCTCGCTCCTCCTGGCCATCCAGCACGTGCTGAACAAGCTCTCGCCGATCAAGGTCCAGGCCGACTGCGAGTTCTACCGGAAGAGGAAAGAGAAGAAGCTCAAGGAGTACGGCCAGCGCGTCGCGCGCCAGGTCGCCGACTCCGGGCGCGAAGAGATCCTCGACCTGATGAACCCCTATGAGCGCCGTATCATCCACATCGTGGCCAACGAGACGCCCGGCGTCACCAGCGAGAGCATCGGCGACGGGTTCCTGAAGAAGGTCAAGGTCTTCAAAGCCCCGCGCTGAAGCAGCTCGCAGGGACTGTCCCCGAAGGGGACTGTCCCTCTTACGTTAGTCCCCTCGACCCCATGGCGGCTCGGTAGCCGGCCTCCCCCTCATGGGAAAAGTTCGAAGACGCCGGGCCGTGCGCCGAACTCGGCGCCAAAACAACTCGCTCGGCTTGCGCTAAGCCTCGCTCAAACACGTTCTTGGCGGTTTCCAGGGAAACTGCCCTCGTCCGCCGCGCGTCCCGGCTGAACTTTTCCAAATCGGGGTCAACCGTCTTCCTCGCCGCCACTACCGGGGTCGCGGGATGATTTGAGCTCTCAGGGCTGGGGGGAGGCAAGCGGCCGACGGAAGGAATACCCCCGAGCGGAAAACGGGGAATGACATGTCCGGCGACCTTTGAGGTCTTGTTATCTTCTGGCGCGTCACCTAGAATGGGGATTCGAACAGGAACGAGGACGTGCTCGAAGATACCATTATCGCGATAGCGACGCCGCCGGGATTCGGCGGGCTCGGTATCGTCCGCCTCAGCGGCCCGAAAGCCGCGGCCGTGGCCCGGAGGATCTTCGAGCCGAAGGGCGGGACCGGGCGGGCCTACCCGGACCGGCGCCCGGTCTTCGGCAGCGTCCGCGATCCCGAGAGAAGTCGGGCCCTCGACGAGGCCTTCCTGACCTATTTCAAGGGGCCGCGGTCCTATACGGGAGAGGACGTCGTCGAGATCAGCACCCACGGCAGTCCGGCCGTGCTGGAAGGCATCCTGAGGACGGGGACGGGCGCCGGAGCCCGGCTGGCCCGCCCCGGGGAATTCACTCTCAGGGCCCATCTCAACGGCCGCCTGGATATCCTTCAAGCCCAGGCCGTCAACGACCTGATCCGGTCGGTCTCCCTTGCCCAGGCCCGCGTGTCCTCGCGCCAGCTCGGGGGCAGCCTGTCCAAGCGCATTTATGGTCTGCGGTCCCGGCTTATCGTCCTGCTCTCCCGGACCGAGGCCGGGCTCGAATTTCCCGAGGACGGCCTCAAAACGAGTCCAGCGGCCGACCTGAAGTCCCTTGGCCGGCTTATCGATGAGGTCGGGCGGCTGGTGGCCAGCTACGAGACCGGCCGGGCCTTGGCCGAGGGGATCACCCTGGCCATCGTCGGCCGGACCAATGTCGGCAAGTCGACCCTGTTCAACGCCCTTCTCGAAGAAGACCGGGCCATCGTCACCCCGTTCCCGGGGACGACTCGGGATTTCCTCCGGGAGAGACTGGTCCTCGACGGGGTCGTCTTCCATCTCGTGGACATGGCCGGTCTCGGCCGTCCCGCGCATCCCGTCGAGAGAAGGGGCATCGTCAGGGGGCGGAAGATCGCCCGCAGTGCGGACGGACTGCTCATCGTCCTCGATGCCTCCCGACGGGAGGCCGAAGAGGACGCGCGGATCGTCCGGCGACATCCCGGGAAAAAGGCCATTATCGTCCTGAACAAGAGCGACCTCCCCAGGAAGCTAACAGAGCGGAAGATCCGGGAGCTGGCCGGGAAGGCCCCTGTCGTCGAGGTCTCCGCCCTGAAGGGAAAGAACATCGAGGCGCTCCGCGCCGGCATCGGCGCCCTTTTCGCCCCGGGAGCCGGCCGGGAGGAAGAGCTCATCCTCCACGCCCGGCAGAAGGACGGCCTTCAGGCCATCCTGGACGCCCTGCAGCGGGCTAAGGGGCTCCTGGCCAGGGGGCATTCAGAAGAGGTCTGTGCCGAGGAGCTCCGGACGGCCCTCCGCCTCATCGGCGAGCTGACAGGGGAGGTGCGAGCCGAGGAAGTCCTCGACGATATCTTCGGACGGTTCTGCGTCGGCAAGTAGGCGCCAGATGCTTGACAGGAACGATTTCGACGTCATCGTGGTCGGGGCCGGGCACGCCGGTTGCGAGGCCGCCGCTGCCGCCTCCGCGATGGGGCTTCGGACCTGCCTTGTGACCATCCATCTCGATAGCATCGCCCAGATGTCCTGCAATCCGGCCATAGGGGGATTGGCCAAAGGGCACCTCGTTCGGGAGATCGATGCCCTCGGCGGCCTGATGGGCCTCGTCGCGGACGAAACGGCCATCCAATTCCGGCTCCTCAACAGGAGCCGTGGCGGGGCGGTCCAAGCCCCCCGAGCCCAGTGCGACAAGGCGGCCTACCGCCTGGCCATGAAACGCCGCCTCGAACTCATGCCCAACCTGACGGTCTTCCAGGGCATTGTCTCCGAGGTGGTCGTGGCCCGGGGGACGGTCCGAGGGGTCAGGGCGCTGGGAGGAGCGTTTCTCGGGGGGAAAGCGGTCATCCTGACCCCGGGGACATTCCTCAATGGCCTCATCCATATCGGACTCGAGAGCTACCCGGCCGGCCGGGCCAACGAGCCTCCTTCGGTCGCCCTGGCCGAACAGCTGAAGGCTCTGGGCCTCGAAGTCCTCAGACTGAAAACAGGCACGCCCATGCGCCTCGACCGGGACACGATCGATTGGGCCCAGTTCACTCCCCAACCCGGGGACGAGGAGCCGGTCCCCTTCTCGTATCAAACACGGACCAAGCTGGAGAACAAGGTCCTCTGCCACTTCGGCTATACGAATGCCGAAACCCATGCTGTCATCCGCCGAAATCTGGACAAATCCCCCCTGTACGGCGGCCGGATCAAAGGCATCGGGCCGCGCTATTGCCCGTCGATCGAAGACAAAGTCGTCAAGTTCTCGCATCGGGCTCGCCATCAGTTCTTCCTCGAACCCGAGGGCGCCGACACGACTGAGGTCTACGTCAACGGCCTGTCCTCGAGCCTGCCCTTCGAGGTCCAGCGGGAGATCCTCTCGACCATTCCGGGCCTCGACCGGGCCAAAGTCCTGCGGCCGGCCTACGGCATCGAATACGATGCCGTATCCCCTACCGAGCTCCATCCGACGCTCGAGACGCGCAAATTCAGACACCTTTACCTGGCTGGCCAGATCAATGGGACCTCCGGCTATGAAGAGGCCGCCGCCCAGGGGCTCATGGCCGGCATCAACGCCGCCCTGAGCCTCAGGAAAAAAGGGCCTTTCATCCTGAGGCGGGACGAGGCCTATATCGGCGTCCTCATCGACGACCTCGTCGCGACCGGGATCGACGAGCCCTACCGGCTCTTCACTTCCAGGGCGGAACATCGGCTGCTATTGCGGATCGACAACGCCGACGCCAGGCTCATGAAATACGGCCGGAGCTTCGGCCTCATCCCGGACACGGCCTGGCAGGCCTTTCAGGAAAAGGAGGAACGGCTCACCGCCGCCATGGCCTACCTGAAGAAGACCCGGCAGAAATTCGAGTCCGGAGAACACGCTTCTCTGTACGATTATTTGAAAAAGCCGGAGATCGGGCTGAAAGATGTGCTAAAATACGGTCATTCGGCGATAGATCTGAATGATGAAGAAACGCGATACGTCGAGTCCGAAGCCAAGTATGAGGGGTATATCCGGAAGCAGGAGCGCGAGATCGCCAAGGCCGGGAGATCGGATTCAATGAAGATCTCTAAGGATTTGGACTTCAGGGCTGTTTCCGGTCTGACCAGGGAGGCCGTGGAGAAGCTCGAGAAAAATCACCCGGCCACTCTTGGAGAAGCCAGGAAGATCCCCGGGATGACCCCGGCCGCCATCCAGAATATCGGCCTCCATCTCGAGATCCAGAGGAAAAAGAACGCCCGGACAGCCCCCGTTTCACGTGAAACTGAGACTGACGATGAATAAGGTCCTGGCTGTTGCGAATCAGAAAGGCGGGGTCGGCAAGACCACGACCGCCATCAATTTGTCCTCCTGTCTGGCCCTCAAAAACAGAAGAACCCTCCTGATCGATCTCGATCCCCAGGGCATGTCCACCTTGGGGCTGGCCAAGCCCAAGGAACCCGGAAAAGGGATCTACCAGGCCATGATGAACGGCCGCGATCTCATGGATTGCATCCTCGGGACCGAACAGGAGAATTTCTACCTCTGTCCATGCTCGCCAGAGCTGGCCGGGATCGAAGCGGAGCTCTACAACGAGGAAAAGAGGGAGAAGCGTCTCTTCAATGCCGTCGAGAAAGCCAGGCGGTTCTTCAATTACATCATCATCGACTGCCCGCCTTCGCTGGGATTCTTGACCATCAACGCCCTGTCCGCAGCCGATTCCCTGGTCATCCCCGTGCAGACGGAATTTTTCTGTATGGAAGGAATCCCCGACCTCTTCCAGACACTCGAGACCGTCCGCACGTATTTCAATCCCAAGCTGGCCATCGAGGGCCTCCTTCTGACCATGTACGACGAGCGGACCAACCTCTCCAAGCAGGTCGCCGAAGAGATCCGCAAGTCCCTGAAGCATATCCTCTTCGAATCCGTCATTCCCCGCAGCGTCCGCCTGGCCGAGGCGCCGAGCTTCGGCAAGCCCATCACCCTCTACGACATCAAGTCCAAGGGGGCCGAGGCCTATCTCAACCTCGCCGAGGAGATCATTCGCCGATGAGCAAGAAAGCCCTGGGAAAAGGTCTGGGGGCATTCATCCCGGACGAGTTCAGCATCCTCAAGGATGAGAGGTTCGCCGAGCTCGATATCGAGGACGTCAAGCCCAACCCCTTTCAACCGCGGGTCAAGTTCGACGACCAAACGATTGACGAACTCGCTCAATCGATCAAGGAGACGGGCATCGTGCAACCGATCATCGTGGCCCCCGAGGACGATCACTACAAGATCATCGTCGGGGAACGCCGTTGGCGGGCCGCCCAGAGAGCCGGCCTGCGGAAGATCCCCGTCCTCATCCGGAACATCCCCAAAGAGAAGCAGCTCGAGGTCTCCCTCATCGAGAACATCCATCGCGAGGAGCTCAACGCCCTGGAGATCGCCCAGGCCTACCAGAGGCTCATCGAAGAACATGGCTATGCTCAGCACGAGCTCGCCGATAAGGTCGGCAAGGACCGCAGCTCGGTCGCGAACTACCTCCGCCTCCTCAAGCTTCCTCAGGAGATCCAGGACAAGCTGGTCGACGGCGAGATCTCGATGGGTCACGCCCGGGCCATGCTGGCCCTCGAGGATGCTGTGACGCAGCTCTATTGCTGCCGCCAGGTCATCGATCGGGGGCTGTCGGTACGGAACACCGAGACCCTGGTCAACCGGCTCAAAAAGAAGGCGCCCCGGGTCCAGCGCAGCCTGACCGACCCGGATCTCCATGCTCTGCAAGAGGAAATGCTCAAGATCCTCGGAACCAAGGTCCTCGTCGCCGGCAGTCGGAACAAGGGCGTCCTCAAGATCTTTTATTTCTCCCTCGACGATCTGAACCGGATCTATGACCGGATCAAAGGAGTAAGCGCATGAAAGACAGGCCTCGCGAATTGAACGAAACGAAGCTCGCCGGGATCATCGACCAGGAGTCGGAGTTCAAGGGCGAACTGACGTTCAAGGGCTCTTTCCGGATCGAGGGGACCTTCAAGGGCACCATCAATTCGGATTCCCTGCTCGTCATCGGGGAGAGGGGCAAGGTCGAGGCCGACGTCAAGGTCGGCCAGCTCGTCATCAACGGCGAGATCCGCGGCACGCTGCAGGCGACCGAGCGGGTCGAGGTACACGACAAGGGCCGCGTCTTCGGAACCATCCTCGCGCCGACGCTCGTCGTCGAGGAAGGCGCGTATCTCGAAGCGACGTGCCAGACCAAGGGCAGCCCGCGGTCCGGGTCGTCCGCGACAACCGGGTTGTCCGCGACGACCGGGTCGCCGGCCGCCAAAGAGCCGGCCGAAGGCTGAGCCCCGGCCCGCGCGGCGCAGACGCGCGAGGCCCGGACAAGCGCTTTTCTCCGCTTGAGTGCGGAGCGTCCCAAGGATATAATCGGGGGGTATTTTCCAGGAAAGGTTGTCCATGACGAAGTATATCTTCATCACCGGCGGGGTCATTTCGGGTTTGGGCAAGGGCATCGCGGCCGCGTCGATCGGACGCCTCCTCGAAAGCCACGGTTACCGCATCACCATCGAGAAGCTCGACCCCTATCTCAACGTCGACCCCGGCACGATGAGCCCGTTCCAGCACGGCGAGGTCTACGTCACCGACGACGGAGCGGAGACGGACCTGGACCTCGGCCACTACGAGCGGTTCACGTCGACGAAGACGACCAAGGCCCACAACTGGACGGCCGGGCGCATCTACGAGTCGATCATCCGCAAGGAGCGCAAGGGCGAATACCTCGGCAAGACCGTCCAGGTCATCCCCCACGTCACCGATATGATCAAGTCCGCGGTCGAGGGCGTAGCTGAACGTAACGATATTGTTATCTGCGAGATAGGAGGGACCGTCGGCGACATCGAGAGCCTGCCCTTCCTCGAGGCGACGCGTCAGATCCGTCTCGCGCTCGGGGCCGACCGGACGCTCTTCATCCACCTGACCCTCGTCCCGTTCGTCGGCGTCTCCGGCGAGCTCAAGACCAAGCCGACGCAGCACAGCGTCAAGGAGCTGCGGGCGATCGGCATCCAACCGGACATCCTGCTCTGCCGCACGTGCCGGGACCTCTCGGACGACCTCAAATCCAAGATCGCGCTGTTCACCAACGTCCCCGTCGAGGCCGTCATCACGGCCCGCGACGTCGACACGATCTACGAGATCCCGCTGAATTACGCCGCGCAGGGACTGGATGCGACCATCCTCAAGATGCTCCGCCTGCCGCGCCGGAAGAAGAATCTGGCCGCGTGGGAGGCCATGGTCGACCGGCTCAAGCACCCGAAGGACATCGTCGAGATCGCTCTGGTCGGCAAATACGCCGGCCTCCACGATTCGTACATGAGCCTGAACCAGGCCCTCATTCACGGCGGTCTCGCCAACCGGCTCTGCGTCAAGATCGACTGGATCGAGGCCGAGGCTCTGGAGAAGGAAGACCCGGCCGGGATCCTGGGCGCGAAGGACGGCATCCTCGTCCCCGGCGGCTTCGGCAAGCGCGGCATCGAGGGCAAGATCCGGGCCGTCACCTACGCCCGTGAGAACAACGTCCCTTTCTTCGGGATCTGCCTGGGCATGCAATGCGCGTCCATCGAGTATGCCCGTTCGCTGGCCGGGCTGAAGAAGGCCAACAGCACCGAGTTCGTCCCGGACGCGCCGCACAAGGTCATCGTCCGCTGGCGCGAGCTGGCCCTGGACGCCGACATCGGGGGGACCATGCGGCTGGGGCAGTACCGATGCGACCTCAAGAAGGACTCGCTGGCCCACAAGGCCTATCGGGCCCTGCGGATCTCGGAGCGCCACCGCCATCGCTTCGAGTTCAACCCGGCCTACAAGGACGCGCTGGCCGACGCCGGCCTGATCTTCTCCGGGATGAATCCCGACTACGGGCTGGTGGAGATCGTCGAAGCCCCCAACCACCCCTGGTTCCTGGGCTGCCAGTTCCACCCCGAATTCAAGTCGAAGCCCCTGGCCCCGCATCCGCTCTTCAAGGCTTTCATCGGGGCCAGCTATGCCCGGCGCCGCCAGGAGGGCCGGGCGAAATGACGTGAGGAGGGTGTCTTGGACATCAACCCGAAGATCTTCAGGGAATACGACATCCGCGGCATCGTCGGCCAGGACCTCGACGACGATGCCGTCGAGATCCTCGGCCGGGCCATGGGCACGTACTTTCTCGGGCGCGACCAGAGCGACGTCGCCGTCGGCCGGGACGTCCGGCTGAGCTCGCCCGGCTTCTCCCGGGCCATCGTCCGCGGGCTCACGTCCACGGGCTGCGACGTCGCCGACCTCGGCGTCGTGCCCACGCCGCTCCTCTATTTCTCGGTCTTCCACCGGAAGATGCCGGCCGGGGTCATGATCACCGGTTCCCACAATCCGCCCGAGCACAACGGCTTCAAGATGATGTCCGGCGAGGAGACGCTCTACGGCAAGACCATCCAGGCGCTCTACGAGATCGTCCGCAAGGGCGTGTTCCCCAAGGGACAGGGCCGGGTCCGGCCGCTCGACATCGTCCCCGAGTACCTCGATTACGTGGCCGGGAACGTCCGCTTCGCCCGGACGGTCAAGGTCGTCATCGACGCCGGCAACGGCACAGGCGGCGTCGTGGGCGTCCCGTTGTTGCGGAGATTGGGGGCCGAGGTCGTCGAGCTCTTCTGCGAGCCCGACGGCCGCTTCCCGAACCACCACCCCGATCCGACGCTGCCCGAGGCGATGGAAATGCTCGTCGCCAAGGTCCGCGAGACCGGGGCCGAGCTCGGCATCGCCTACGACGGCGACGCCGACCGGATCGGGGTCGTCGACGACGCCGGCAAGATCCTCTGGGGCGACCAGCTCCTGATCGTCTTCGCCCGCGACATCCTGCCGTCGCGGCCGGGCGCGGCCGTCATCTCCGAGGTCAAGGCCTCCAAGGTCCTTTACGACGAGATCGGGAGGCTCGGCGGGAAGCCGATCATGTGGCGGACCGGCCACTCCCTGATCAAGAAAAAGATCAAAGAAGAGAACGCGCCGCTCGCCGGCGAGATGAGCGGCCACATTTTCTTCAACGACCGCTGGTTCGGCTTCGACGACGCCATCTACGCCTCGGCCCGGCTGATCGAGATCCTGGCCCGGTCCAAGGAGCCGCTCTCGGCGATGATGGCCGGCCTGCCCAAGACCTACGCGACGCCCGAGATCCGCATCTACGCCTCCGATGAGATCAAGTTCAAGATCGTGGACGAGGTCCGCCGGCTGCTGGCCGCGCGCTATCCCGTCATCGACATCGACGGCGTGCGGGCCATCTTCCCCAAGGGCTGGGGCCTCGTCCGGGCTTCGAACACCCAGGCCGTCATCGTCCTGCGCTTCGAGGCCGACACCGAAGCCGACCTGGCCGGGATCCAGAAGGAAGTCCGCGGAGTTCTGCAGCAGGTCATCAACTCCCTCGGGGCGTCATGACGGGACGGGACGTCCGGGCCGTCATCCTGGCGGGCGGCCGGGGCACCCGGTTCTGGCCGCTGGGCCGGGCCTCGCGGCCCAAGCAGTTCCTCCGCATCACCGGGCGCGACCCGATGCTCCTCGAAACGGTCCGGCGCGTCCGTCCGCTCATCCCGCCGCGGCGGATAACGCTCGTCGCCGACGCCGGGCAGACCCGCCTGGCCCGCAAGCTCCTGCCGCGGTTGCCCAAAGGGAGCTTTCTCGTCGAGCCCGAGGCCAGGAACACCGCCCCGGCCCTGATGCTGGCGACGGCCCGCGTCTGGCTCGAGGATCCCGAGGCCGTCGTCGCGGTGCTGCCGGCCGACCACCTCATCCGCGACGCGGCCAGATTTCTCGTCCGGCTCAAGGCCGGCGTCGAGGCCGCGGCCCGCGAGCGCGTCTTCGTCACCTTCGGCATCCCGCCGACCTATCCGGCCACGGGCTACGGCTACATCCGCCACGACCGCGAGGCCGGCCGCCGGATCGGCGGCACGGTCTTCTATCCGGTCCGGGGATTCAAGGAGAAGCCGGGCCTGGCCCTTGCCGACGAATACCTGGCCTCCGGCGACCACGCCTGGAACTCCGGCATGTTCCTGTGGCGGGCCGGCGTCTTCGCCGAGAAGATCGAGCGCTTCGCGCCCGAGCTCGAGCCCGCCTGGACGGGCATGGTCGCGGCCTTGAAGTCGGGGAGCGCCGCCCGGCTCAGGTCCGCGTTCCGGCTGGCGCCGGCCCTGTCGATCGATTACGCCCTGATGGAGAAGACGGACGGCGTCCTCGTCGCCGACGGCGATTTCGGCTGGTCGGACGTCGGATCCTGGTCGACGCTGGCCGAGATCTGGCCCCGCGACAAGACCGGCAACGCCGTCCGCGGCGACGTCCTGACCCTCGACGCCAAGGACTGCCTCGTCTGGAACCCGGGCCGGCTGACCGCGCTCGTCGGCGTCCGCGATCTCATCGTCGTCGAGACCGGCGACGCCCTGCTCATCTGCGACGCGGCCCTCGATCAGAGGGTCAAGGACGTCGTCGAGGCGCTCAAGAGGAAGAAGGAACACCGGAAATACGTCTAAACGTCAGGTCCATTAATTCCCTGGAGGTGTCGGAGATGAAAAAGCGCATTCTGGTTCTCGCGGCCACGGCGTTCGTCCTCGCGGCGTCCGCCCGGGCCGCCGATGTGACCCTGGACGTCAAGGAGCACGTCCTCTCGAACGGCATGAAGATCCTGATGATACCCAAGCCGGGCGTGCCCCGCGTCGTCTGCCACATCTACTTCAAGGTCGGCTCGATCAACGAACGGCCGGGCATCACCGGCAGCGCCCACGTCCACGAGCACCTGATGTTCAAGGGCACCGAGGTCATGGGCGTCACGGATTACGCCAAGGAATCCGAGATCGACCGGAAGATCGACGAGCTCATGAGCCGGGTCTACCGGGAGAAGTACTGGAAGACGAACGGCGACGCGGCCAAGATGGCCGCCTGGCAGAAGGAGGTCGACGAGCTGGCCAAAGCCGAGAAGGCCTTCATCATCAAGGACGATCTCTGGACCCAGTACATGAAGAACGGCGGCACCGGGCTCAACGCCTCGACCAGCCAGGAGACCACTGGCTACTACGTCACCTTGCCCTCGAACAAGGTCGAGCTGCAGATGCTCATGGAGTCCGACCGGCTGATGAACGCCCGCTTCCGCGAGTTCTACTCCGAGAAGGACGTCATCATGGAGGAGCGCAGGCTGAGCGAGAACCAGCCCGGCTATTTCTTCGGCGAGCAGGTCAATTCCGCATTCTACACGGCTTCGCCTTATCACTGGGACGTCATCGGTTGGATGGACGACCTCAAGAAGATGACGAAACAGGACCTCGTCGACTTCCACAACACCTACTACGTCCCGAACAACGCCGTGGCCATTTACGTCGGCGATCTCGACCCGACCGCGATCACGGCCATGGCCGAGAAGTACTTCGGCCGCATCCCCAAGGGCCCGGATCTCGAGCCCATCCGCACCGGTGAGCCGGCCCAGTACAGCGAAAAGCGCTTCTACGGCGAAGGCCCGGCCCCGACCAGCCTCCAGATGATGTTCCACACGCCGCGTGATGGCGACCCGGACACGGCGGCCCTGTCGATCCTGGCCGGCACGCTGGGGTCGGGCGGGGGCGGCCGCGGCGGCATGGGCGGCGGCGGAGGGACGGGGCGCCTCTACAAGACGCTCGTCCGCGATAAGCAGCTGGCCGTCAGCGCTTCGGCTTCGAGCCGGCCTCAGTGGTACGTCGGGGCCTTCCAGTTCAGCGCGACGCCCCGCGTCGACAAGGGCGTCAAGCCCGAGGACCTGGAAAGGGAGATCTGGGCCGAGATCGACAAGGTCAAGAAGGACGGCCTGACCGAGGAGGAGATCCAGAAGGCCAAGAACAAGGGCGAGGCGATGTTCGTCCGCAGCCTCGGCAGCACCTCCGGGCTGGCCTCCCGGGTCGGCCGGGCCGATCTCATGCGCGGCTGGCGGTCCATCCTGACCGACCTCGACGACCTCAAAAAGGTCACCAACGATGACATCAAGCGCGTCGCCGCCAAGTACTTCGTCAAGGACAACAGCCTGACGGCGATCTACACCCGGAAGTCGGGCCGGTAAGGAGGACGACATGAAAAAGACGATCATCGCCATCCTGGCCCTCACGTTCCTCTGCGCCGGACTCGGCCTGGCCCAGGCCAAGCACCCCTCCGAGCTCAAGTACCAGTCCCTCAAGTACGAGCCGCCGGATCCCAAGGCGTCCCGGACCGTTTACGCCGGCGGCCTGCGGGCCTACGTCCAGGAGGACAAGAGCCTGCCGCTCTTCAACATCACCGCGATCATCAACTGCGGCGACCTTTACGTCCCCAAGGACAAGACCGGGCTCGGCCGCGTCCTCGGCGACCAGCTCATCAAGGGCGGCACGGCCGCCAAAGAAGGCCCTGTCATCGAGGACCGCATCGATTTCCTCGGCGGCACCCTGAACTTCATGGTCGGGGAGCGGACCGCGACCCTCAGCCTGTCGGTCCTGGCCAAGGACCTCGACGAAGGGCTGGCTATGTTCTTCGACGTGCTCCGCAATCCGGCCTTTCGGGAGGAGCCGCTGAAGCTGGCCAAGGCCCGCTTCGTCGAACAGCTGCGCCAGGCCAACGACCAGCCGAACGGCGTCCTCAGCCGGGAGTACGAGAAGCTCCTCTACGGCGACAACGCCGTGACCTGGCAGCCGACCAAGGCCACCTACGAGGCCGTCGCGGCCGCCGACCTCAAGGCCTATCATGCCAAATACTTCTCACCGAAGAACATGATCCTGGCCGTGTCCGGCGATTTCGATAAGGCCGGGCTCAAGGCCAAGATCGAGAAGCTGGCCGCGGGCTGGAAGGCCGGGGCGGTCGCGTTCCCGGCCCTGCCGAAGGCCTTCCCGTCGCCGGAGCCGGGCGTCTATTTCATCCAGAAGGCCATCAATCAGGGCTACATCAGCCTCGGCCACCTCGGCCTCGAGGACACCAACCCCGATTACTTCGCCGTCCAGGTCATGAACTTCATCCTCGGCGGCGGCAGCTTCACTTCGCGGATCACGACCAAGGTCCGCTCGGACGAGGGCCTGTCCTACAACCAGGGCAGCCGCTTCACCTACCGCTGGGGGCTGCCGGGCACGTTCTCCGGCTACGTCCAGACAAAATCGTCCACGGTCGGCTATGCCGTCTCCCTCATCCTGGCCGAGTTCGACCGCATCCGCAAGACTCCCGTGTCGGATGCCGAGATGGACACGGCGGTCAATTATTATCTCGAGAGCTTCGCCGACAATTTCCAGTCGCCGCAGACGACCATGATGAATTTCGCCAACCTGGAGATGACCGGCAAGCCCGCGGATTACTACAAGACCTACCTGTCGAAGATCAAGGCCGTGACCAAGGCCCGGGTCCAGGAAGTGGCGACCAAGTATGTCCAGCCCGGCAAGATCGCCATCATGATCGTCGGCGACTGGGAGCCCTGCAACAAGGGCGGCGACAAGTGGCCGGGCCCGCTCGACAAGCTGGGCAAGGTCCACAAGGTCGCTCTGATCGACCCGATGACGGGGCAGGAGATCAAGTAAGGTCAAGCGCCGGATCGTAGACAGACACCAGGGCCGGGGACGCCGGGTTGCGTCCCCGGCCCCTTTTGTGCGACTAATATCCCTCATAACATGAGCGCAGCCCCGTATTCCGTCGCCACCGTTCGGGCCCTCGAGGAGCGCTTCCGGGCCGCGTCACTCTTCCGCCCGATGCGGGCCCGGCGGTACGAGGCCGGTCAGCTCCTCGAGTACGACGCCCGCGGCGTCTGGCCCGACCGGCCGGCCCGGGTCGGGCTCGAGATCGAACGGCACGTCGGCGGCGGGTTCGCCGGACAGGTCTACCGGGTCCGGGTCCTCTCCATCGCCGCTCCCGAGGGGCCGGTCGAGGGCCTCGAAGCCGGCCGCGCCTACGCCCTCAAGATCCTCGTCCCTGTCTCCGGCTTCGGCCGCCTCGTCCGCAACACCCTCTACGGGATAGGCTTCCAAGCGCCGTTCGCGCCCCAGGTCAATCCGGAGGCCGCACGAGCCGGAGCCCTGTGGCAGAAGTTCATCCGGCGGGGCGCAGGGGCCTGGCTCGGCACGGAGCGGACCGTCGTCGATGTCCTGGCCACGCTGGTCGATCCGGTCCTCGGCAGCTGCGGCGAAATCAGCGAATGGGTGGACGGCCGGCTCTGGCGCTACGAGATCGACGACGACCTCTTCGCCCGTCTTGATTGGAAGCCCGGACGTCCGGACGAAGGGCTCGGCTCGCCGGAGTACCGATCCAAGCGGACATTCATGAAGGACCTCGTCGGCCTGATGCACGACATGGGCGCTCCCGAGCTCGCCCGGCAGTACGAGTGGTGGACGATGAAGAGCCAGCCGAACGCCCTCAAGCGGACAGAGGCGGACGGCGATCCGGATAAGGGTCTCGTGGCCGTCGATTTCCGGGCCGGCATGGCGCTTTTACCTTTTCTGCCTCAGTGTCCGGCGGACTTCAAGCTCATCGTCCAGGGCGTGGCCCGGGGCAGCCTGGTCCAGTTCGATCGGGGCGATATCAAGGCTCTTCAATCCTATGTTGAAGCGCACGACCGGACCTTCGCCGGCATGTCGGGGGCGCTCGAAGCGCTCAAGGGATCCGACCAGGCCTACAGGGATTCCCTGCCGGACATCACGCATCACCACATCAAGCTGCTGGTAAGGCCCCGCCTCTGGACGGCTATCCACCGGGCCTGGGTCCAGGGATGGAAGATCCGGCACATGGCCGACGCGAAGACACTCGGGCTTCTCGGCAAGAGCCCCGCCGCGGCGCTCCTCTTTATCCTCCTTGGGCTCCTGCCTCTCCTCACCCCGGGCCTGCTCCTGCTCGCGTTCCCCGGCCCGTCCGTCGGGCTCTGGCTCCTGTTCCTCCTTCCGCTTCTTGGCCCGTTCGCTCGCAAGCTCTGGGGCCGGGCCGACATCCGCCTTCACGTCAGCGCCCTGGTGACGAAGTCCGGCTACTTGGGCCGGGCCTGCCGCGGCCACGTGGCCGAGTCGCTCGTCGGCTGGCTCCGGACGGGCCGCGTCAGCGAAGCGCGGGCCCTGGCCATCGCCGAAAAGCCGTGGCTTTATGTCGTCAACAGGCCGCTGGCCTTCCTGCCCGCCGGCGTTCACCGCTTCCTGACGGACAAGGCCGCTTTCAAAGAGCGCCTCTACCTCATGTTCGTCAAACCGGTCCAGCTCTACTTCAAGCCGGCGGTCCGGGAGAAGTGGCTGCGCGACATGGTCGGGGAAGGGCGCAAGAACCGGATGCTCAGCGACGCGGACGCGGCGAAGATCCTGGCCCAGATCGACGAGCCCTACATCCAGAAGTACCTGAAGAGCCTGGCCGTCCACATGGCCACACTTTTCGTCTCGGAAACCGTCTTCCTGACGATCGCGGTCGCCTATGTCCTCGGCCATCCCGAGTTCGGCTGGGCCGAGGCCACGGCCCGGGCCGCGCTCATGGTCGGCGCCTTCAACCTGCTGCCGGTTTCGCCCGGATCGCTCGTCCGCGGCTTCTATACCCTCGGTGTCTGCATCAAGGAACGGAATCTCAAGGATTACAGGCTGGCCCTGCCGGTCGGCTTCTTCAAGATCATCGGCTACCTGGCCTTCCCGCTGCAGATGGCCTACCGCTTCCCCGAGCTGGCCCGGTTCATGGCCGGCCACTGGGCCACGGAGGCGGTCCATGTGGTCCCGATCTTCGGCGAGCGCGGCGCCTGGCTCGAGCACGCCGTCTTCGACGCCTTCTACAACTACCCGCTGAGCCTCGGCATCAGGATCCGGAAGAGGGACGCGCTCGCGGCGACGAAGAGCCCCCGCTGGTGGTCCGTGCCGGCGGCGGCCTCGATCGGCGCCGCATTCACGGCGCTAGCGGATTTCTTTTTTGTCCGTTCGGCTGGACGAGTTCCGGCCCTGAAGGACGTCTGGTGGGCGGTCTTCCTGGCTCCGATAGCGGCCGGCTTCCTGGCCTCGCTCTGGTCGAGACGGCCGAAGTTGGGGAAGCGGGTCGTCGCCGGCATCACGGCCGGCGCGCTCGTCGGCCTCGCCTACGGCCTCATCAACACCTATCTCGCGCCCCTCTTTCCCGGCTTCGCGGCTTCAGCGGTCGCCGCCAACGGGTTCGCCTGGATGCCCATCCTCTGGAAGACCTTCATCTTCGCCCTGCTCGGGATCCCCGGCGCCTTCATCGCCGAGACCCGCAAGCCCTGACGCTCAGCCCTTGAGCTTCAGCCCCAGCTCGTCGAGCTGGCGCTGGTCGACCGGCGACGGCGAGCCGGTCATGAGGTCGAGCGCGCCGGTCGTCTTGGGGAAGGGGATGACCTCGCGGATGGACTCCTCGCCGGCCAGGAACATGACCAGGCGGTCGAAGCCGTGGGCGATGCCGCCGTGCGGCGGCGCGCCGTAGCCCAGGAGCTCGAGGAAGTAGCCGAAGTTCGTCTGGGTCTCCTCGTCGGTCAGACCCAGCGTCTTGAAGACACGGCGTTGGATGTCCATGTCGTGGATCCGGATCGAGCCGCCACCGACCTCGGTTCCGTTGAGGACGAGGTCGTAGGCTTTGGCCCGGACCTTGTCGGGGCTCGTCTCGAGGAGCGGCAGGTCCTCGTCGAACGGCGCGGTGAAGGGGTGGTGCATGGAGACGAAGCGCTTCTCTTCCTCGCTCCACTCGAAGAGCGGGAAGTCGACGACCCAGCAGAACTGGAGGCTGTCGCGCCGGGCGGCGTCCTCGATGGGCCAGGTCCGGCGGATCTCGCCGAGGGCCTTGAGGGCCGTGTCCTTCTTGTCGGCGACGACGAGGGCCAGGTCGGCGTCGGCGCCGCCGAGGATCGCCCAGATCTTCTCGTAGTCGGCCTCGGCCGTCTTGAGGGACGATTTCCAGCCGTCCTGCTTCTTGATCCAGATGAGGCCCTTGGCTCCGAGCGACTTGGCCTTGTCGACGAGCTTGTCGAGCTGGCCGCGCGAGAGGCTCCCCGCGCCGGGAATGAGCAGGCCCTTGATCTCGCCGCCCGCGGCGACGGCGTTCTTCAGGACCTCGGACGACCCCTCCCGGCCCGCGGCCGTGAGGTCGCGGATCTCGAGCGGCACGCGCAGGTCGGGTTTGTCGGAGCCGTACTTCTCCATGGCCTCGACGTAGGGAAGGCGGCGGAACGGGCGCTCGACCTTCCGGCCGATGAGCGCGAAGAGGGCCTCCATGAGGCCTTCGTTGAGGGCGAAGAAGTCGTCGCGGTCGATGAAGCTCGTCTCGATGTCGATCTGGGTGAACTCGAGCTGCCGGTCGGCCCGCAGGGCCTCGTCGCGGAAGCAGCGGACGATCTGGAAATAGCGGTCGCACCCGGCCACCATGAGCGTCTGCTTGAACTGCTGGGGCGACTGGGGCAGGGCGTAGAACCTACCTTTGCAGACGCGGCTGGGGACGAGGAAATCCCGCGCCCCCTCGGGTGTGGGGTTGGCCAGGATGGGCGTTTCGATCTCGAGGTAGCCGTGGCGGCTGAGATAGTTCCGGGCGGCCAGCGCCGCCTCGTGGCGAAGCCGGATGTGGCGCTGCATCTTCGGCCGGCGGAGGTCCAGATAGCGGTACTTCAGGCGCAGCTCCTCGGAGGCCTGGGGCGGGTCGGCGACGACGAACGGCGGGACCTTGGAGGCGGCGAAGACGCGGAGCTCGAGCGCCTCGACCTCGACTTCGCCCGTGGCGATGTCCTTGTTGACGGAGGAGCGGCGGCGGACCCGGCCGCGCACCCCGACGACGAATTCGCCGCGGAGCTTCTTCGCCTCCTCGGCCAGCTCGGGCCGGTCGGACTGGAAGACGACCTGGGCCAGGCCTTCGCGGTCGCGCAGATCGACGAAGACGAGATGGCCCATGTCGCGGGTCTTGTGGACCCAGCCGCAGAGGACGACCTCGCGGCCGTCGTCGGCGGCCCGCAGGGCGCCGCAGTAGTCGGTCCGTTTCAGGGAGGTGGCGGTCTTGGCTGAAGTGTTCATGGGGATCCCCGGGCGGTCAGTCTTTTCGGAGGAGGGCCAGGAGCTCCTCGCGGGTGCCGTCGATCTGGCGGCCGCTGGCCATGTCTTTGAGGCCGAAGCGGCCGGCCTTGATCTCGTTCTCACCGACGATCAGGACCCAGGCCGCCTGGAGCTTGTTGGCCCGGCCGAAGTGGGCCTTCATGCCCCGGTCCTTGTATTCGACCAGGCACTCGACGCCGCTCCCGCGGAGGAAGCGGGCCAGCTCCAGGCCCGCTCTCTTGGCCTCGTCGCCGAGATAGGCGAGATAGAGCGTCTTCTTCGGCGTCGGGGCGATCGCGGCGACCGAAAGCACCCGTTCCATGCCCATGGCGAAGCCGGTGCCGCAGATGTCCGGACCGCCGAAGTCCTTCATCATGTCGTCGTAGCGGCCGCCGCCGAGGATGGCGTTCTGGGCGCCGAGATGCGAGGTGACGATCTCGAAGGTCGTCTTGGTGTAGTAGTCCAGGCCGCGGACCAGGCGCGGGTCGATCCGGTAGGCGACGCCCAGGGCGTCGAGGTAGGTCCGGAGCCGGGCGAAGTGCTCCCGGCACTCCTCGCAGAGGAAGTCCGTGATGAGCGGGAACGTCCGGGCGATCGCCTGGCAGGCCTCGACCTTGCAGTCGAAGATCCGCAGGGGATTGGTCTCGGCCTTCCTCTGGCAGTCGGGGCAGAGCTCGGCCCGGCGCTTCCCGGCCGCCTCACGAAGGGCGGCGCTGTAGGCCGGCCGGCAGGCCCGGCAGCCGACGGAGTTGACCAGGGTCTCGGTGCCGGTGACCCCAAGCTTTCCGAGCAGGGCGTGGGCCATCTCGATGATCTCGGCGTCGACGGCCGCGTCCTTCTCGCCGAAGACCTCGATGTCGACCTGGTGGAACTGGCGGTAGCGCCCCTTCTGGGGCTTGTCGTAGCGGAACATGGGGCCCATGTAGTAGTAGCGCATGGGCGAGCCCTCGAGGTCGAGCCGGTGCTCGATGATGGCCCGGACGACCGAAGGCGTGTACTCCGGCCGCAGGGTCAGGGAGCGCCCGCCCTTGTCGGTGAAGGTGTACATCTCCTTGGTGACGACGTCGGAAGTCGCGCCGGTGCCCTTCTCGAAGAGCTCGGTCGGCTCGAAGACCGGGGCCCTCAATTCGCGGAAGCCGTAGAGCTCGAAGGTGGTCCGGGCCAGGCTCTCGAGGGTCTGCCACTTCTCGACCTCGCCGGGCAGGATGTCGTGCGTGCCCTTGATGGCCTGCGGGGGAAGAGTGTGGCTTTCGCGTCGAGAGAGCCGGGCTTTACGACGGTCGGGTGAGAACCCGCAATTTCCTTCGGCGTGCGAGAATCGTCGGTCACCGTTCCTCGATGACCCCGATCTTGCGGATCTTCTTGTATCTCTCGTCGAGGAGCTCTTGGACAGGCATGGCTTCGAGCTTCTTGAGCGCCTGGTAGATGTGCTTGTCGACGTTCTTGTAGGTCTGCTCGGGATCGATGTGGGCGCCGCCGGGCGGCTCGGGGATGATCTTGTCGACGATGCCGAACCCGAGCAAGGTTTGGGCCCGGAGACCCAGGTTCTCGGCCGCCTCCTCGACGGCGTTCTGGTCTTTCCAGACGATCGAGGAGCAGCCCTCGGGGGAAATGACGGAGTAGAAGGAATGCTCGAGGATCATGAGCTGGTCGCCGTAGCCGATGCCCAGCCCGCCGCCGCTGCCGCCCTCGCCGATGACGACGTTGATGATCGGGACCTTCAGCAGGGCGATGACCTTCAGATTGTTCGCGATCGCCTCGGCCTGGCCGCGCTCCTCGGCCCCGATGCCGGGATAGGCCCCGGGGGTGTCGATGAAGGTGATGACCGGGAAGCCGAACTTCTCGGCCTGCTGCATGACCCGGAGGGCCTTGCGGTAGCCCTCGGGGTTGGCCTGGCCGAAATTCCGGTCGATGCGGGCCCTGGTCGTCCGGCCCTTCTGGTGGCCGATGACGGCTACGGTCCGGCCCTTGTAGAAGGCCAGGCCGGCCACGATGGCCGGGTCGTCGGCGAAGCGGCGGTCGCCGTGCATCTCCATAAAGTCCTGAAAGAGGAAGGCGATGTAGTCGAGGGTGTAGGGGCGCTTGGGGTGGCGGGCGATCTGGACGATGTTGATGGTCGTGAGCTGGGGCACGATCTTGGCCCATTCCTTCTCGATCTCGGCCCGCACGGCGGCGATCTTGTCCTTTTTGTCGATGTCGTCCGTCTCGGCCAGGGCGTCGATCTGGTCCTTAAGGGCCAGGATGCCCTTTTCCAGGCTATAAAACTCCACCGATTTTTCCATGCTCTGCTCTTTCAACAGGTTAGGATACGGGCCTATTCTAGGGGCGGAGGGGGGGCAAGTCAAGCCACCGGAAGGGGCCCTGCCATAAGATGGTGTTGGGGGCTGTCCCCGAAGGAGCAGCCAGCCTGCTTGCCGCTGTCCCAAGAGGGGTTAGTCTGCTTACTCACCTGTCCCGGGAGGGATTGTCCCTCTGGAGATATCCGCCGGCGCCCTTCTTCCCGGAAGAAGGCGAACTTTATTACGAAGCATTCCCCATGCTCTCCGGCTCTCCCAGGCTCATCATGGTCCAGAGCACGCCGCCGTCCGGGCCAGGCGGCCAGCCCCGGGAGGCGGCCGTCGATTTCAGTGGGCTCAGTCTGCGGGCCGGCCTCCGTTTCTATTTCTAGGCGATCAGGAATGGGGACAAGTACCTGAAGTACATGTCCTCTCCCGGCAATCCCCTAAATACCTTGATTAAGATACCCCGCCAGAATCGAGGCTTCGAGCGCTCAGCCTCGATTCCGAGGTCCGCTCCTAAGAGTCCGCTCCCCGTAGGCGCTGGCGGACGACTTCGAAGAGGAAGACGGCGGCGGCGGCCGCCACGTTCAGGGAGTTGACCTTGCCGGCCAGGGGGATGGACAGGACCTTGTCGCAGGTCTTGCGGACGAGGGGCCGGAGGCCCTTGCCCTCCGAGCCGAGGACGATGCCGATGGGCCCGGTGAAGTCGAAGGAATACCAGGGTTCGTCCCCGGAGCCCTCGGCCCCGACGAGCCAGAGGCCCTTCTCCTTGAGCTCCGCCATGGCCCGGACGAGGTTCGTGACCCGGGCGACCGGGAGATGCTCGAGAGCCCCGGCGGACACAGTGTCGACGGTCTCGGACAGGCCGGCCGAGCGGCGCTCGGGCAGGATCAGGCCGTCGGCCCCAGCTCCCTCAGCGCTGCGGACGATGGCCCCCAGGTTCTGGGGGTCCTCGACCTCGTCCAGGATGACGACGAAGGGCTTGGGCGAGCGGGCCAGGATATCCTCGAGGGTGGCGTACTTCTTGGGTGAGACCTCGGCCATAACGCCCTGGTGGCCGGGCGCGATCAGATCCAGCCGCTTGGCCGGCACGAAAACGACGGGGACATGATGGGCCTTGGCTTCATGGATGACCTCGCCGATCCGGGCGTGGCCGCGTTCCTCCTGGACGAAGACCTTGTTGACGCGCTCGGGTGCGGACCGCAGGGCTTCGATAAGGGGATTGATGCGGATGATCTTGTCCATGAGGAACTCCTGAGGGCATTATATGCTAAAATGGGCCCGTGAAACCGACGGAGGCGGGCCATGCCGGATAGCATCAAGACGACCAGGATCGCGCTTATCGTTGCCGCCGGGCTGGAGTTCGCCACGGCGGCGCTGCTACTTTTCATCTTCTTCTCCGGCGCCGTCCTGATCGGCTGGGGGACGGAGCGGTCCGGACTCCTCGGCAGCGCCCTGCTCGGAGCGACGGGCGTCTTCCTGGCTGTGGGCTTGGCCGCCTTCGGCGTCGCCGACCTCGCCATCGCTTCCAGTATCGCCAAGGGCCGGCCGTGGGCCCGGATCGCCGGTATCGCCATGGCCGCGGTACTCCTCATCGCCGTGCCCGTGGGCACCATCCTTGGCCTCATCGCCCTGATTGGCCTCCTGGGTCGGGACGCCCGCGATTGGTTCGGGACCGCCCCGCCGGTTCGTCGCGCCCCCCTCGTTCCGCCGCCGGCCATCTGATTTTTTCGTCCTTCTTGCCCCCTTCCTCAATTCCTAGTACAATACTCGGGATTCGTCGAGAGGAGAACACCGATGGCCAATAGGAAAATCATCGAGATCGATCGCGATAAGTGCAATGGCTGCGGCCTCTGCACGACGGCCTGCGCCGAAGGCGCCCTGGCCCTCGACGGCGAGAACAAGGCCGTTCTGGTCCGGGAGATCTACTGCGACGGGCTGGGGGCCTGCCTCGACGTGTGCCCGACCGATGCCCTCAAGGTCGTCGAACGGGAGAGCAGCGAATATGATGCCCAGGAGGCTTTCAAGCACGTCCTGACGACGCGCGGCGCGGCCGCCGCGTCCAAGGTCCACGGCGTCCGCGACGTCTGCGACAACCAGGTCGGCTGGGCCGACCGAGTTGACCGGGTCGCCCGCGGCGGGCACGGCCACGGCGGACATGCCCACGCCGGACACGGCGGATGCCCAGGCAGCCTGGCCCGGGAGATCCCGTGCGAGCCGGAGTCCGAAGCCGGTGGCCGGTCCGGCTCCGTCCTCTCCCGACTCAGCCAGTGGCCCATTCAGCTCCATCTCATTTCGCCTCTGGCCCCTTACTTCCTGGGGAGCGATCTCCTCGTCGCCGCCGACTGCACGGCCTTCTCCCTGGGCGGCTTCCACGACGACCTGCTCAAGGGAAAGAAGCTCGTCATCGCCTGCCCCAAGCTCGATGACGCCGAGGGCTACGTCGAGAAGCTGGCCGAGCTCATCAAGCGGAACGACCTCAAGTCCCTGACCGTGGCCATCATGACCGTGCCCTGCTGTTCCGGGCTCGAGCGCATCGTCCGGATGGCCGTCGAGCAGTCCGGAGTTCCGCTCGCGGTGAAGAAGGTCGTGGTCGGGATCGACGGGAAGATTGCCGCCAGGTCCTGACGCCGAGCGAGCCTGATCTATTCGCAAAAACGCCCAAAAAGAAGAGAGAAGCAATAAGGGCGTTTTTGCGAATAGGTCAGGCTAGACCGACAGGGCGATGAGCAGCTGGGCCGGGAAATAGGTCGCCAAAACGAGGATCCTGGCCAGGCCGAACTTCTTGCCGAAGCGGTCGTAGGCCAATACCGAATCCGAGATCAGGAACAGCACTGCTCCGATAAAAGCCAGGAGCGCCCGCGTTCCCCCCAGATCCACGTACCGGCTCGCCGCGAATCCGGCCATGGCCGTGATGGCTCCGATGTAGACGAGCACGGGCAGCTTCATCGGCCCGAGCCCCGGGGCCAGGATGAAGAACATCAGCAGGCCGAAGAAGATGAAGGGCAGGAATGTCATCACCGAAACGGGGTGTCCGGCCGCCGGCTTGAAGGCCAGGACGTAGAGGACCTGGGCCGCGAGGAAGGCGACCAGGCCGGCCGTGAACCACTTTTCGGGGAACATCAGGGCGATGTCGCCGATCAGGGAAAAGGCGAGCCCGGCCAGGATGAGCGTTTTGTAAATCGCCGGCACGGGCGTAGCGGCCAGCGCGGCCACGGCGATGATCAGGGCCGTGGCCAGGGGCTTGGCGACGTAATGGACCCGCTGGCGCCCTTTGGCTTGGGACCAGATGGCCAAGACCGCCGCGATGAGAACGCACACAGGGAGAATGAAAGTCCGGATCGTCTCGGTCATGGGTTATCTCCCTTCCTCTTTCTCTTTGCGGAGCCGCTCGCGGGCCTCCGCGAACATGGGCTCGGCGTAGGCGCTCGGCCAGGTCCGGTCCTCGAACGAGCGCTTCTCGACCATCTTCAGGAAGCCCTCGAAATCGTGGAAATACGAACCGTAGATGTGGAAGCTGTCGCAGAGGTCGGCGTAACGGCCGACCCGCACGGCCCGGCCCGTCTTTTCGGCGATACGGCCGGCCACGACCCGCTGCAGGTCGGTCAGGGCGAAGACGTTCATGTAGGCGGCCTTATAGGCGTCGCGGGACCGCCAGTGGGCGTTCATGTTGAGGACGAGCCCGCCGGCGTCGTCCTCGAGCATCCGGAACCAGAGGCGCTGGAGGCAGGGCGGGTCTTCGGTCGGCCCGTCGAGCTTGGGATTCCAGGTGATGGCCTGGGCCCGGCGGGTATGGCCGGAGCGGGCCAGCCGGTCGACGACGGCCGCGATCTGGTCGACGGTCTCGCCTTCGATGTCGTAGGCGAACAGGCGCTTGTGGTAGGTGTAGGTCCACTTGCCCTCTTCGGGGCAGATCCAGTGGTCGTGGACACCGTCGACCACCTCCTGGCGATAGACCTCGAGGTCTTCCAGGCCGCCCGGGAAGGCCCGGTGGATGCGCGGCTCGGCGAACGGGTCCTCGACCGTCCAGAGCATGGTGCAGTCCCGGCTCGGCGGATCGCCCGGCTTGTCGTATTCGGTCTTGATGGCGACGCCCTCGCGCCAGCAGGCAAGGACCGCCTTTTCCCAGGCCTCGGGGAGGGTGCGTCCGCTGACCGCCAGCGTGGGGATGTTTCCGTTCATAGATTTACCTCGGACCTTTCCCCCCGCTTGTACTATGCCGGGCGCGAAAATAGATGTTATCAGGCTTCACTATCGCCCGGCAAGTACTCGGAGAGCAATAGGCATTATGCAAATCATTCTCTGCTCTCCGTAGTAGCACACGCGGGCCGGCCCGTCAACGGAAGCGGAGGGGGTTGAAGGCCGGGGCCGGATTGTATTATCGTGGCAGCCTGGAGGCGGCCATGACCGAACCCGGCGTATATACGGCCTTTTACGAATCGCCCATCGGGACGATCGAGATCCAGGGCACGGAAGCGGGCGTCTCGGGCCTGGATTTCGTCGATATCAAGGAAGAGAAGACCGCCCGACGGCTGAAAGGCAGCCCGCCCGGACCGGTGGCCGACGCCCTGGCCCAGATCGAGGGCTACTTTCACGGTGACCGCAAGGAGTTCACGGTCAAGCTCGATCTCCGGGGGACTCCGTTCCAGCAGAAGGTCTGGGCCAAGCTCCTCCGGGTCAAGTTCGGCCAGACGACGACCTACAAGGCCCTGGCCGTCGCCGTCGGAAACCCCGCCTCGACCCGGGCCGTCGGCGGGGCCAACCACAGCAACCCCGTTTCGATCATCGTCCCCTGCCACCGCGTCATCGGGAGCGACGGCCGCCTGACCGGCTACGGCGGCGGCCTGTGGCGCAAGGACTGGCTCCTCCGGCACGAAGGGCACGACCGGCTTTTAATTTGATACTTCGACCGCTGAAAAGGATAGAATAAGCCCCGTATCTCCAGGCAGGAGGCCCCGCATGGTCGAAACGATCAGCCAGATCTTTCTCAACACCGTCAAGACCTACGTCAAGGACAACCTGCTGGCGGCCAAGATCGAAGGCCGCTATACCCCCATCTCCACCGAGGAATTCGCCCGCCGGGTCAAGCACCTGTCCCTGGGCCTGGCCGACCTCGGCCTCGGCCAAGGCGACAAGCTCGTCATCTTCTCCGAGAACCGGCCCGAGTGGACCATGACCGACTTCGCCACGCTCTGCGCCGGCGCGGTCACGGTCCCCATCTACACCTCGCTCATGCCGGAGCAGGTCAAATACATCATCAACGATTCGGACGCCCGGATCGTGGTTTGCTCCAACCGGAACCTCTGGCTCAAGGTCGAGGCCGTGCGCGCCGAGCTCCGCAGCGTCCACCACTTCATCCTCATCGACGAAGAGGGGCCGCAGGGCGTCGTCAGCCTGTCGGAGGTCATGGCCCGTGGCAAGACCATCGCCGCCGCCGACCCCGAGCTCTTCGAGAAGCGGGCCCTGGCCGTCAAGCCCGGCGACCTGGCTTCGATCATCTACACCTCGGGGACGACCGGCATCCCGAAGGGGGTTATGCTGACCCACGGCAATTTCGTCTCCAACTCCAAGGCCCTCGACGCCGTGACGGAGTTCAGCGTCAAGGACGTCATTCTATCCTTCCTGCCCCTGTCCCACGTCCTGGAGCGGATGACGACCTTCTCCTGGATCTACAAAGGCGCCTCGATCTACTACGCCGAGAGCATCGAGACAGTGGCCGAGAACCTCCTCGAGGTCCGGCCGACCATCATGATCAGCGTGCCCCGGCTCTTCGACAAGATCTACGCCAAGGTCATGGACAACGTCCTGGCCCAGTCGCCGCTCAAGAGGAAGATCTTTTTCTGGGCCCTCGGCGTCGGCAAGAAGTACGGCGCCCGCAAGATCCGCCACCAGCCCATCCCCGGGTGGCTCGGCCTGCGGCGGAAGATCGCGGCCAAGCTTGTCTACGGCAAGATCGTCGAGAAGACCGGCGGCCGGGTCCACTTCTTCGTCTCGGGCGGCGCGCCCCTGTCGGGCGACGTGGCCGAGTTCTTCTACGCCATCGGCATCACCATCCTCGAGGGCTACGGCCTGACCGAGACCTCGCCCGTCCTCACGTGCAACACCTTCGACAAGATGAAGTTCGGGACGGTCGGACCGCCCGTGCCCGAGGTTGAGATTAAGATCGCCCCGGACGGCGAGATCCTGGCCAAGGGTCCCAACGTCATGAAGGGCTATTACAAGAAAGAGCAGGAGACCCGCGAGGCCATGGAGGGCGGCTGGTTCCACACCGGCGACATCGGTCATTTCGACGAGGAGGGCTTCCTCGTCATCACCGACCGGAAAAAGGACATCCTCATCACGGCCGGCGGCAAGAACGTCTCGCCCCAGCCCATCGAGAACACGCTCAAGGCCAATCCCTACGTCCAGACGGCCGTCGTCGTCGGCGGCGGGCGCAAGTTCATCTCGGCCCTGATCGTGCCGAACTACGACAAACTCGAGGCTTACGCCCGGGCCAAGGGCATCCCCTTCGGGAGCCGCAAGGAGCTGGTCGAGCGCGAGGAGATCACGAGCTTCATGCTGGCCGAGGTCAACCGGGCGACGCCCAACCTGGCCTCCTACGAGCGGATCAAGAAGATCGTCCTGCTCGACCGCGATTTCGACGCCGCGACCGAGCTGACGCCGTCGCTCAAGGTCAAGCGGCACATCGTCGAGAAGGTTTTTAAGCCGCTGATCGACCTCCTTTACAAAGATTAAAGGGGGCTCGCCGATCAGGGAGAGTCCCCTTCTCGGCTCTGCTCGGGACATCGCCCTTAGCCCCCACACCCCGGAAACCTTGTAGCTGGTTTCCCCCGCCTTCGGCGGGCCCCCCTTCCTTCACGGGGGCCTCAGGGCGGTGTCCTTCGCCGCCTCGCCGGGGGACTTCCTGATGAAATGGGAGCACATGCGAATATCCTTAAGTCTTGTGCGAAAAAGTCGGTCGTCGCGGCGTCAATAGTAGCGGAAGCGATGGAAGAGCGGACGGGCGGACAGGCGGGCGGGGCCCCCGACGGGGACGGGCACAGGGACCGCCTCAGGCAGAAATTCCTCAACGGGGGTCTGGCCGCGTTCCTGGACTACGAGGTCGTCGAGCTCCTGTTGACGCTGGGCACGCCGCGCCGGGACTGCAAGCGGCCGGCCCGGGAAGCGCTCCGGGAATTCAAGACCTTCGGCGGCGTCCTCGAGGCCCGGCCGGAGGACCTCCAGCGCATCCCCGGCATCGGCGCCCGCAACGTCTTCGGCCTGAAGCTCGTCCACGAGGTCTCCCGCCGCTTCCTGAAGGACAAGATGATGAGCCGGCCGGTCTGCCACTCCTCCCAGGAGGTCCACGACTATCTCTGCCACGCCCTCCGGGACCTGAAGAAGGAGCGGTTCAAGGTCATCTTCCTCGATCCCAAGAACCAGGTCATCGAGGAGAAGACCCTCTTCGAGGGGACGGTCGACTCGAGCGCGGTCTACCCGCGGGAGGTCATCAAGGACGCCCTGCGCTACGAGGCCTCGGCGCTCATCTTCGCCCACAACCATCCCTCGGGCGATCCCGAGCCGTCCCTCTGCGACCGGGAGGTCACGCGCGACCTCGTCTTCGCCGCCCGTGTCGTCCAGATCAAGGTCCTCGACCACATCATCATCGGCCGGAACCGCTATTACAGCTTCGCCGACCAGGGGCTGATCGACGATTACGACCTTATGTTCAACGGTTTCCCCCGATGACCATTCATGAAAACGCCGGATTTTTCCACAACACAAGAAAAGCCAAGACCGGCGTTTTCACCCTTCGGGCAAGCCGATCCGGCCGCATCTGCTTCGTTGCGAAGGGCTCGCAGTACCCCGAGTACAGCTTCGCCCTTCGACGCCTTGCATCTGCAGCCGCCTCGGCTTGTGAATGGCGGTGTGAATGACCCAGGGAATCGTCCAGGTTGAAAGGCCCGGCGAATACGGGTAAACTCTGAGAGCACGGGGAGGGCGATGATGGCCAGGAAAGACATCGACAAGGAGCGAACAGACATGGTTAAGAAAGACGCGACCAAGGACGCGGCCGCCGTGAAGGAGGCCGAAGCCGAAGAGAAGCAGTCCTCCCGCCACAAGGCCATCGACGCCGCGCTGTCCCAGATCGAAAAACAGTTCGGCAAGGGCGCCATCATGAAGCTCGGCCAGAAGGGCGCGGCCGTGGCCGTCGAGGCCATCCCGACCGGCTCGATCTCGTTCGACCTGGCCCTGGGCATCGGCGGCTTCCCGCGCGGCCGCGTCATCGAGATCTACGGCCCCGAGGCCACCGGCAAGACGACCCTGGCCCTTCATGTCATCGCCGAAGCCCAGAAGCGCGGCGGCCAGGCGGCCTTCATCGACGCCGAGCACGCCCTTTCCCCGGCGTACGCGGCCAAGATCGGGATCGACATCGACAACCTGCTCATCTCCCAGCCCGATTTCGGCGAGCAGGCCCTCGAGATCGCCGAGGTCCTCGTCCGCAGCGGCGCGGTCGACGTCATCGTCGTGGATTCCGTGGCCGCCCTCGTCCCCAAGGCCGAGCTCGAGGGCGAGATGGGCGATGCCCACATGGGCCTGCAGGCCCGGCTCATGTCCCAGGCCCTGCGCAAGCTGACCGCCATCGTCGCCCGCTCCAAGACCTGCTTCATCTTCATCAACCAGCTCCGCGAGAAGATCGGCGTCTTCATCGGCAATCCGGAGACGACGACGGGCGGCCGGGCCCTCAAGTTCTATGCCTCCCTGAGGATCGACGTGCGCCGCCTGTCCGTGATCAAGGACGGCGAGGCCGTCATCGGCAACCGGGCCAAGGTCAAGATCGTCAAGAACAAGATGGCCCCGCCCTTCCGCGAGGCCCAGTTCGACATCATCTTCGGCGAGGGCATCTCCAAGGAAGGCGACCTCGTCGACACGGGCTTCGACCTCGGCCTCCTCGAGAAGACGGGGACCTGGTACTCCTACAACGGCGAGCGCCTCGGCCAGGGCCGGGAGAACGTCAAAAAGCTCCTGAAGGAGAACACCAAGCTCGCCGGCGAGCTCGGGGCGGCCATCCGGACCAAGCTCGGCCTGGAAGAGGAGAAGGACACCGCCAAACAGCTTGCCTAAGATCCTAGGGATATGCTAGGATTTAAGGGCAAAGGGTTGCGGCCATGCTCAAGCGCCGGGAATTCATCAAAGTCGCGGGTTTCGGGGGAGCCGCCCTGGCGGCGTCCCGGACCCTTCCGGCCGCCGGACGGGGGGCCGCCAGCCAGGCCGATCTCAAGGAGGGAAGAAAGATGAACTACACCGCGAAGGATTATACCAAGCTTCTGGGCACGCCCGGGTTCAGCGAGACGCTCCTGAAGAACCACTTCACGCTCTACCAGGGCTACGTCACCAATACCAACAAGGTCCTCGACATCCTCGGCCTGATGGTCAAGGACGGCAAGGCGGCCACCCCCGAATACGCCGAGCTCAAGCGCCGCCTCGGCTGGGAATTCAACGGCATGCGGCTCCACGAGCTCTATTTCGAGAACCTCGGCGGCAAGGCCCCCCTCGACCCCGCCAGCCAGATCGGCCGGCGCATCGTCGAGCAGTACGGCGACATCGAGTCCTGGGAGAAGGACTTCCGGGCCACGGGGGCCATGCGGGGCATCGGCTGGGTCGTCCTCTACGAGGACGCGTCCAACGGCCGGCTGATCAACTTCTGGATCAACGAGCACGACGTCAGCCACCCGGCCGGCGGCGTGCCCCTGCTGGTCATGGACGTCTTCGAGCACGCCTACATGATCGACTACGGCCTGAAGCGGGCCGACTACATCGAGGCCTTCTTCAAGGCCGTCGACTGGCCCGCCGTCGGCGCCCGGCTGAAATAAGCCCGCCGGCCCCGTTCTATCGCTGGAAAATCGCGGGGAATCGGTCTATCCTGAGGGAAATGTCCGCCAGGAGGATGGGATGACCAGTGAAGAGACGAGGCGCTCGGACAAGGCCGGGCTCGATCCCGGGACCCTGATGTACGTCGGCGACAAGAAGGTCGAAAAGTCGCGGATCACGGTCATCGATTACGACGGCTCCGGCTTCCTCGAAAAGGAGGTAACCTCGGTCGAGGAGTGTTTCCCCTTCAAGGAGACTTCGACGGTCACCTGGATCAACGTCGACGGCGTCCAGGATGTCCGCGTCATCGAGCGGCTCGGGGAGAGGTTCGACATTCATCCCCTCGTCCTCGAGGACATCATGACCACGACCCAGCGGCCCAAGGTCGAGGACCTGGGCAACGCCGTGTTCGTGGTCCTGCGGATGATCGAGTGCGGCCCGGACGGGCTGGACATGCGGGCCGACCAGCTCAGCCTGATCCTCGGCCCGAACTATGTCCTCTCGTTCCAGGAGACGCCGGGCGACTGCCTCGGCCCGGTCCGCGAGCGCATCCGCGGCGGAAAGGGCCGCATCCGCAAGCTCGGTCCCGATTACCTGGCTTACGCCATCGTCGACGCGGTCGTCGACAACTATTTCTTCGTCCTGGAGAAGCTCGGCGAGAAGATCGACGCCCTGGAGGAAACGCTGGTCGACGAGCCCCGCCGGGGGCTTCTCCACGAGATCCACGCCCTCAAGCGCGAGATGATCGGCCTGCGCAAGTCGGTCTGGCCCCTGCGCGAGGTCGTCAGCGGGCTCGAACGGATGGAGACGCCGCTCATCAAGAAGTCGACGGGGGTCTTTCTCCGGGACGTCTACGACCACGCCATCCAGGTCATCGACACGGTCGAGTCCTTCCGGGAGATCCTGACCAGCATGGTCGAGACCTATCTCTCGAGCGTCTCCAACCGGATGAACGAGATCATGAAGGTCCTGACCATCATCTCGACGATCTTTATCCCCATCACCTTCCTGGTCGGTCTTTACGGCATGAACTTCGTCCACATGCCGGAGATCCGCTGGCGTTGGGGCTACGCGTTCGCTTGGGCGTTGATCCTCGCGTCGGTCGGCGCGATGTTCGCCTTCTTCCGGCGAAGGAGATGGCTTTGAGGGGTCAGGGCGCGGACGCGTCCGTGTCGTCGCCGCGGATCCCGTAGCGGCTGATCTTGTGGTAGAGCGTCGAGCGGGAGATAGCCAGGATCCGGGAGACCTCGGCCCTGTTCTGGGCCGTGATATCGAGCAGGAAGCCGATGTAGTCCTTTTCCAGGGTCCGGAGGGTCGGGAATCCGGCGGGCCTGGCGAACTCGCGGGCCTCGTCGAGTCCGAGATAGCGCTGAAGATAGACGTTCAAGGCGCGTTCTCCGGCCTCACTGGACCCTGGCCGCCTGGATCAGGCGGACGTTGTTGGCCACGGCATAGGAGAGCAGGCAGTTGGTGGCCGTGGCCATGACCCAGGCTACGGTCTTGTTCCTCTTGAAGATGGCCTTGAAGCTCACGTAAGTCAGGGCCGTCGTGCCGAACTTGATGGCGGCGAAGGCGACCGGGCTCTTGACGAAGGGCCTCATGAAGGGATTGGTTTCCTCCATTCCGGGGTACTTGAGGGCTTCCCTGGTGGTGAAGTAATCGGCGACGTTCAGCCCGACCATGAGCACGAGGTTGGCGTCGAACAGCGAGCGGCCGGACCCGCGGCCGGGATTGAACGAGGGGATCCGCGGCGGGGCCACGATCTGGGGCACGGGAGACGCGGCGGGCTCGGCGGCCAGGAGCTCGAGGGGGACGAGGGCGGGCGCCGGCAGCGGATTGGGCAGGACCAGGGTTGAGGGCTGAAGCCCGGTTGCGATAAGGACCTCCCAGACGGCCTCCGACGCCGCCAAGGGCGCCGCCGCAACGAGACAGGCGGCCAGGACGAGAAGGGTAGATCTGGCTTTCATTGGCACCGCTCCTTTTGCATTCATGACGACCATCTTAATGGCAAGAACGGTGCCAACAGATCAACTACTTGAACAACTAATTTATTATGAATAAGATAGATGACAGTATGCGCAAATCAAGGCCGTCAATTCAATGTATAATAATAGGTCATTATATGGGCATAAAAACATCATAAGTAACTAATAATAAATTGTTAATAAGAATATTTAAGTTAATATGTTAAATATGAACACTACCGTGAATATCTGGATCAACGTCGGCCCTTTAAATGGACCATAATTTGATGACTTGGGGGGGCGAAAGGCTCAGGCCTTCTTGCTTTTCGACTTCTTGGCCGGGGCGGCGCTTCCGCCGTTGGTCCGCTCGAGGGCCTTTTTGAGGTATTTCGCCGTGATGGAACCTCGGGTCTGGGCCACCCTTTCCGGTGTGCCCTGGGCGACCAGCCGGCCGCCGGCCTCGCCGCCCTCGGGGCCGAGGTCGATGACGTGGTCGGCGCTCTTGACGACGTCGAGGTTGTGCTCGATGACGACGACGGTGTGCCCCTCGGCGACCAGCTTCTGGAAGGACCTGAGCAGGACGGCCACATCGTTGGGATGGAGGCCGATGGTCGGCTCGTCGAACAGGTAGAGGATCTTCCGGCCCTTCTCGTGGACGAGGTAATAGGCTAGCTTGATCCGCTGGAGCTCGCCGCCGGACAGCGTCGTCGTCGGCTGCCCGAGCTTGAGGTAGCCGAGGCCGACCTCGACGAGGGGGTAGAGCTTTTTCGTGATCTCGGGCCGTCCGGCGAAGAAGAGGCAGGCCTCGGTGACGCTCAGACCGAGGACCTCGTCGATGTTCCTGCCGTTCCAGCGCACGTCGAGGATGTCCTTCTTGAACCGCCGGCCCTTGCAGGCGTCGCACACGAGGCTGACGTCCGACAGGAACTGCATCTCGACGACCTGGACGCCGGCGCCCTTGCAGTCCTCGCAGCGGCCGCCGGCCGTATTGAAGGAGAAGTATCCGGGGCGGAAGCCCATGAGCTTGGCCTCGCGGGTATCGCTGAAGAGGTCGCGGATGCCGTCCATGGCCTTGGTATAGGTGGCCGGGATCGACCGCGGGGACGCGCTCAGGGGGGACTGGTCGACCATGATGACCTTGGCGATCTTGTCCCGGCCGCGGATCTCTCCGAAGCCGTTCTCGGAAGTCCCTTCGAGGCCCTCGAAGAGGACGTCGTGGACGAGCGTGCTCTTGCCCGAGCCGGACACGCCGGTGACGCAGGTGAAGAGGCCGAGGGGGATGCGGACGTCGATGTGCTTGAGATTGTGCTTGTGGGCGTCGCGGACCTCGAGGAAGGTCTTGACCGGCCGGCGGGCCGGCGGCAGGGCGACGACCTTCTGGCCGCGGATGTACTGGGCCGTGAGGGATTCGGGGCTGCGCAGGAAGGCCAGCCACGAGCCTTCGAAAACGACCTCGCCGCCGGCTTCGCCCGCGCGCGGGCCCATGTCGATGACGTGCTCGGCGGCGGCGACGATGTCCGGGTCGTGCTCAACGACGACGACGGTATTGCCGATGTCCTTGAGCGACCGCAGGATCTGGACGAGGCGGAGGTTGTCGCGCGGGTGGAGCCCGATCGAGGGCTCGTCGAGGACGAAGAGCGTCCCCACGAGCGAGGCGCTGAGGGCCGCGGCCAGGCTGATGCGCTGGGCCTCGCCGCCGCTCAGGGTGAAGGTCATGCGGTCGAGCGCGATATAGTCGAGGCCGACCTCCATGAGGAAGCGGAGGCGGCCGCGGATCTCCAGGACGAGCTTGTCGGCCACCTGGCGGTCGTGCGGCCGGAGGTCGAGGCCGGCGAAAAAGGCCGAGGCCTCCCCGACGGTCAGGCGGACGACCTCGCCGATGTTCAGGCCCTGGACGCGGACGGCCAGGGCCCGGGCGTTGAGCCGGGTCTTGGCGCAGGCCGGGCACGCGACATACTTCCGGTAGCGGCTGAGCAGGACCCGGACCTGGACCTTGTATTTTTTGGATTGGAGCCAATCGAAGAAGCCCTTGACGCCGTAGTAGCCGTCGCCGCCGTCGAGGACGAAGCGCTGGTCCTTGGACCGGAGGTCGCGAAAGGGGACGGTGGTGGGGATCTTCCGGCGCCGGGCCTCGGCCAGGAGCTCCTTTTGCATGCCCTTGGACAGGGGCTTCGTCCAGGGCTCGACCGCGCCCTGCTCCAGGCTCTTCGTGCGGTCGGGGATGACCTTGTCCTCGTCGATGACGGCCAGGTCGCCGAAGCCGTGGCATTCGGGGCAGGCCCCATGCGGGCTGTTGAAGGAGAACAGGTTGGGGTAGGGGTCTTCGGCGGGCAGCCGGCAGGCGCGGCACTCGAGCTTCTCGGAAAAGCGGAGCTCGCGCCCGTCCTCGGTCCGGACGGCGACCCGGCCCTGGCCCTTCTTGAGGCCCATCTCGAGCGAGTCGGTCAGGCGCTCCCGTTCGTCGACCCCGAGGGTGATCCGGTCGACGAGAACGTCCACGGTGTCGGGCGTTTTGGGCGCGGCCTCGAGATCGACCACCGCGCCGGCGGCGACGGCCCGGGTGAAGCCGTCCTTCTTGAGCGAGGCCAGGCCCCGCTCGCGCGGCCAGGAGAAGGTGACGAAGGCGCGCGTGCCGGAGGGCTCGCGGGAGAGCTCGTCGACGATGCCGTCGATCGTATCGCGGGCGACCGGACGGCCGCACTGGAGGCAATGGACGGTGCCGATGCGGGCGAAGAGGACCCTGAGGAAATCGAAGATCTCGGTGACCGTGGCCACGGTCGAACGGGGATTCTTGGCCGCGCCCTTCTGTTGGATGGCGATGGCCGGCGGGATGCCCTCGATGAGGTCGGCGTCCGGCTTGTCCATCCGTTCGAGGAACTGGCGGGCGTAGGAGGAGAGGGACTCGAGGTAGCGGCGCTGGCCTTCGGCGTAGAGCGTGTCGAAGGCCAGGGAGGATTTGCCAGAGCCGCTGACCCCGGTGACGACGATGAGCTTGTTCAGGGGGACATCGAGGTCGATGCCCTTGATGTTGTGGACCCGGACACCGCGAAGGATGATACTCTCTGTGCTCGCCATGGGCTATCCCGAATCCGCTATTATAGCACGGCGGAAGGGGACATGTACCGCTTCGGTACGTGTCCCCGTTCTTTCTGCTATAATGGCGCCCTTCGGAGAGAACCCATGTCCCTCATTTTCATCTTAGGGATCGCGGCGGCGCTGGCCATGGACTGCTTCGCCATCACCATGGGGCTGGCCTGCGGGGCCCGGGGACTGTCCTGGAAGCAGGCCCTGCGGATGGCCGTCTATTTCGGCGGCTTCCAGTTCCTCATGCCCGTCATCGGCTGGTTCGCCGGGGACCGGCTGCTCGGTCTCATCGCCCGGTTCGACCACTGGGTCGCGTTCGGGCTGCTCGTCCTGATCGGCGGCCGGATGATCCACGAATCCGTCGAGATGTCCGACGAGGAGAAAGCCTGCCGGCCCGACCAGACCCGGGGCCGGAGGCTCCTCGTCCTCGCCCTGGCCACGAGCATCGACGCCCTGGCCGTGGGGCTGAGCCTCGGCGTCGTGCGCACGGGCGTCCTCTATCCCGCGGCCGTCATCGGTGCGACGAGCTTCGTCCTGACCGTCGTCGGGGCCAAGCTGGGGCCGGTCGTCGGCCGGGTCGTGGGCAAGCGGGCCGAGCTCATCGGCGGACTCGTCCTGATCGGCATCGGCACGAAGATCCTGATCGAGCACCTCGCCGGCTGAGGGGACATGTGCCGCGTCGGTACGTGTCCCCGTTCTTGACGGCAAGAAAGAGGGCCCCTAAAAGGGGAACACAACGAATACGAGTAAATCCCACACGGTATGGCTGATGATGTTGAGGACGGGCGAGCGGAAGCGCAGGTAGAGCCAGCCCCAAAAGACGCCGCAGACCGCGGCGGCCAGGACGAGCATGATGTTCCCGCTGGCCAGATGGACCGAGGTGTAGAGCATCGCGGTCAGGAGGAAGCCGAACACGGGTCTGGTCGTCGCGGCCGCCCGCTCCTGGAAGAAGCCGCGCCAGAAGAGCTCCTCGCCGGGGCCGATGATCAGGGCGATGAGCAGCACGACCCTCAGGATCGGGAGGCCGGTTCTAAGGGCATAGACATGGTCGATCCCGGCCGCGGCGAAAGGGAAGAGGCGCAGGGCCAGGGCGCGGCCGACGGCGAAGACTCCGTACAGGGCCGCGGCGGAAGCGATGCCGAAACCCACTTTCCTCAATAAGCCCGAGCGCAAGTCCCGGGCGAGCCTTTTGACATAATCTCTGTCGATGAAGAAGCCCAGGCTGACGACGATGACGATGTTCAGGGCCAGCCAGGCCCAGAAGTCGAGCGGGCCCAGGCGCCGGAGCCTGAACAGGGCGATGAACAGAACGCCGGCCAGGATCCCCGCCGCACCGACCGAGCGAGGACCCGGGCCCGTCCGATCGGCGCTCACCCCCACCGCAGGATCCCTTCGAGAATGACGGCCGCCGTGCTGAGCAGGCCGAAGACGAGGTTGTGGCTGGCCGTCGCGCCGTCGAGGATGATGAAATCGAGGGGCGCGCGGGGGGCGGCCCGGCGCACGGCCCGGCCCCAGAGCCGCAGGGCATTGGGCAGAGCCAGAAGGACCAGGAGGAATGTCCAGGGCATCGGGCGCAACGGTCCGCGGGCGAGACGGGGCAGGGCGATGAAGGCCAGGTCGATGAGGACCGGCCCGAAAAGGAGAACGCCGTAGTAGGCGAGCGACCCGCGGTCGCCGAGATGCCCGGCCACGGTGCTCACCCGGCGCTCGCCGTCCGAGGCGATGTCGCGCCAGTTGTTGGCATGGAGAATGGCGATGACGAGCATGGCCATGGGTACGGTCCAAAGGACGGGCAGCCAGGAGAACGAGCCGGCCTGGACGATCCAGGCGCCGGCGGCGCCGAGGAGGCCGAAGTCGAGGAAGACCGCCAGATCTCCGAGGGCCCGGGCCTTGAGCAGGGTGTAGAAGACGCCCACGGCCAGCCCGATCCCGCCGACGGCAAAGAGGGCTTTGCCCGAGGTCCAGGCGATGAGCAGGCCCGAGATCGCGCCGAGACCGAACAGCGCGGCGGCGCCGCGCATCGCCTGGACGTCCGTGAGCCAGCCGCGGACGACAGCGCCGCTGACCGGCGTCACCTCCCGGTCGAGGCCGTGACGGAAATCGAAGACGTCGCTGAGCACGTTGGCCGCCGCGTGAAGTGCCACCATCGTGGCCAGGGCCCACAGGAACTTGATCGGCGCGAAGCGGGCGCCGCCGATGATGACAGCCAGGGCCGTGCCGAAGACGACGGGCATGGTCGAAGCCGGGAACGACCAGGGCCGCACCGCGACCAGCCACTTCCGCAGGGCGGACGGGGTTTCGGTCCGGGCGGCGGGAGCGGGCATGGACGATATATAGCATGAAGAACGGGGGACATGATACCCGTTTCCCATTTATTGGCCCCGGTCCGCCCTGCCCGCCTCGCCGTTCCCCGGAAATTCGGAAATAGGTATCATGTCCCCCATTTCCGAGACTTGACTTGGGTGGGGGGCGCCCCTATGCTTGAATATCCAAGGAGCCATCGCATGCTGTCTCTTAAAGACAAGATCGTTTTCATCACCGGCGCGAGCGCCGGGATAGGGGAGGCCTCGGCCAGGGCCTTCGCCGCCCAGGGGGCGAGGATCCTCCTGTGCGCCCGCCGCGTCGAACGGATCGAAAAGCTGGGCCGGGCCCTCGAGAGCGAACACGAGTCCGTCGTCCGCGCTTTCCGCCTCGACGTCCGCGACCAGGCCGCGGTCGACAAGGCCATCGCCGGGCTCCCGGCGGAGTGGCGCGCGATCGACGTCCTGGTCAACAACGCCGGTCTGAGCCGGGGTCTGGACAAGCTGCCCCACGGGCTCCTCGGCGATTGGGAGGAGATGATCGACACGAACGTCAAGGGTCTCCTCTACGTCACGCGGGCCGTCCTGCCGGGCATGGTCGAGCGCGGCCGGGGCCACATCATCAACATCGGCTCCATCGCCGGGCACGAGGTCTATCCCGCGGGCAACGTCTACTGCGCCTCGAAGTTCGCCGTCCGGGCCCTGTCCAAGGGCCTGCGCCTCGACCTCAACGGCACGCCCGTCCGGGTGAGCGAAGTGGCGCCGGGCATGGTCGAAACGGAGTTCAGCCTGGTCCGGTTCCACGGCGACGCGGACAGGGCGGGAAAGGTCTACCAGGGCCTGACGCCGCTCGGGCCGGACGACGTCGCCGACGCCGTGGTCTGGTGCGCGACGCGGCCGCTCCACGTCAACGTCAGCGAGGTCGTGGTCATGCCCACCGCCCAGGCCTCGACGACGCTCGTCCACCGACGATAACGGGATCATCACCATGTACGGACGATTCAAAGACCACCTGGACACCCAACTCCGGCAGATCAGGGACCGCGGCCTCTATAAGAAGGAGCGCGTCCTCGAGACGCCCCAGGGCGTCGAGATCCGGACCGAGTCGGGGGCCAAGGTCCTCAACTTCTGCGCCAACAATTACTTGGGGTTGTGCAACGAGCCCCGCGTGATGGCCGCCGCCAACTACGCCTTCTTCCGCTGGGGCTTCGGCATGGCCTCGGTCCGCTTCATCTGCGGGACGCAGCAGGTCCACCGGGAGCTCGAGCGCAGGATGGCCGGTTTTCTGGGCATGGACGAGGCCATCCTCTACTCGTCGGCCTTCGACGCCAACGGCGGTGTTTTCGAGCCGCTCCTCGATGAGAGCTGCGCCATTCTCTCCGACGAGCTCAACCACGCCTCGGTCATCGACGGCGTCCGCCTGGCCAAGGCCAAAAGGTTCGTCTACCGCAATAACGACATGGCCGACCTCGAAGACCAGCTCGTCGAGGCCCGCGAGGCCCGCTTCAAGCTGATCGTCACGGACGGCGTCTTCTCCATGGACGGCATCATCGCCAGGGTCGACAAGGTCTGCGACCTGGCCGAGAAATACGAAGCGTTGGTCATGGTCGACGACTCCCACGCCACGGGCTTCATCGGGCCGACGGGCCGCGGCACGCACGAATACTGCGGCTGCGTCGACCGCGTCGACCTCATCTCGACGACCTTCGGCAAGGCGCTCGGCGGCGCATCCGGCGGCTGTGTCGCCGGGCGGCGGGAGATCATCGAGTTCCTCCGCCAGCGCTCCCGCCCCTATCTTTTCTCCAATTCCCTCGCCCCTGGGATCGCCGGCGCCACGGTCGAAGTCCTCAAGATCCTCGAGGAGTCGGCAGAGCTCCGGGAGCGGCTCATGGCCAATACGCGGCTCTTCCGGAAGGGTATGGAGGAGGCCGGTTTCCGGACCGTCCCGGGCATCCATCCGATCGTTCCGGTCCTATTCGGTCATCTCCCGGACGACGCCCGGCTCAGCCAGGACTTCGCCGGCGCCCTCCTCGAGGAGGGCATCTACGTCATCGGCTTCAGCTACCCGGTCGTTCCGGTGGGCAAGTCGCGCATCCGCGTCCAGCTCAGCGCCGCCCACTCGCCCGACCAGATCGCCTTCGCCCTCGAGAAATTCCGGCTCGTCGGGAAGCGCCTCGGCGCCATCTGAACAGGCTTGATTTGACCGGCGGGACCGCGTACTCTGGAGGATGTCCCGCCGGGCCCCGGCGCCCCGTAACGACCAAGAGGAGGAATCGATGAAACACGCTCTGAGAACCCTGCTGCTGATCGGCATTCTCGCCACCGCCATGTTCGCCGCCGAAGAAGGCCGGTTCTTCACCTACCCGACCATCCACAACGACAGGATCGTCTTCACTTATGAGTCCGACCTCTGGGTCGTGGGCGCCAAGGGCGGCGTGGCCACGCGCCTGACGACCTTCCCCGGGACCGAGAGCTTTGCCAAGCTCTCGCCCGACGGGAAGTGGATCGCCTTCACGGCCACCTACGACGGCGCCCAGGCGGTCTACCTGATGCCGGTCGAGGGCGGGGCGCCAGTCCGACTGACCTACAATCCCGGCGGCGCCCAGGTCGTCGCCTGGACGCCCGACGGGACCGAGGTCGTCTTCCGGTCGATGTTCGAGAACGTCGTCGGCCGCGACCCGAACCTCTACAGCGTCAAGGTCAAAGGCGGAGCGCCGGAGCGTCTGCCGCTCGAGCGCGGCGTCCTCATCAGCTTCATCCCCGACCAGCACAAGTTCCTCTACTGCCGGCGCGGGAACGAGGAATACTACTGGAAGCGCTACAAAGGCGGCCAGTACCAGGACATCTGGCTTTACGATGCCGTCGCCAAGACCTATACCCCGGTCACGGACTACGTCGGCAAGAACAGCTATCCGATGTGGATCGGCGGCCAGATGTACTTCGTCTCCGACCGGGGCAACGGCATCTCCAACCTCTACGCCCAGAAGCTCGGCGCCAAAGATGCGGATCCGATCACGAAGTACGCCGATTTCGACGTCATGATGCCCCAGACGGACGGCACGTCCGTCGTTTACGTCCAGGACGGCTGGCTGCACGTCCTCGACGCGCCCTCCGCCAAGGACACGAAGATCTCCGTCACGGTCCCGTCCGACCGCTGGGCCCTGCGCGACCGGATCATCAATCCGCGCGATTACCTCCACACGGCCGGCATCGGCGACGGCGGCAAGACGGTCGTCCTCGAGGCCCGCGGCGACGTCTTTCGCGTCCCCGTCGGCGCCGGCCCGGCCGCGAACCTGTCGGCCACCCCGGGCACGCGCGAGATCTACCCCGTCCTCTCGCCCGACGGAAGGACGGTCGCGTTCTTCAGCGACAAGTCCGGCGAGTACCAGCTCTACACCCAGCCCGCCGCCGGCGGCAGCTGGACGCAGATCACGAGCGATCTCGACAGGACCGCCTACAAGCTTTTCTGGTCGCCCGACGGAAAGAAGATCCTCTTCGGCAACAAGGACTATTCGATCTTCTGGGTCGACCTGGCGACGAAGAAGCTGGTCAAGATCGATTCCTCCAACCAGATGAAGAACGACGAGTTCACCTGGGAGATCGCCGATTACGTCTGGTCCCCCGACTCCAAGTGGATCGCCTACAGCTTCGTCCAGGCCAACCGCAACAGCCGGATCTTCCTCTTCAACATCGAGACGGGCCAGAAGGTCGCGGCGACGACCGACTTCTACGACAACCTCTACCCGGCCTTCGACGCGCGCGGCGATTATCTCTATTATGTCTCGAGCCGGAACTTCGCTCTCCGCATGGATTTCTACGAGGACAACCACATCATCGCGACGCCCCAGCAGATCATGGCCGTCCAGCTCCGCGCCGGCGAGGCCCCGCCGTTCGCCGCCGCGGGCGAGGCCGAGGCGAAGGACGAGAAAAAGGCCGCGCCGGTTCCGTTCCGCGTCGACGCCGAGGGCCTCATTCAGCGAACGTTCCCCCTGCCCGTCCCGGCCGGAAACTATTTCCACCTCAAGGCCGGCCAGGGCAAGGTCCTGTGGCTCGCGCTCGACGAGTTCACGGAAAACGAGTACGAGGACATCTCCAAGCCCCAGGGCGAGACCAAATGGTCGCTCCACGTCTTCGACATGGCCGGCCGCAAGGACGTCGTCGTCGACGGCAAGGTCCGGGACTTCTCCCTGTCGCCTGACGGCGGCACGCTCCTCGTTCGCCGCGAAGCCGACTTGTTCACGACCTTCGTGGACAAGGCCTTCGCCGCCAAGGCGGCGGGGGAAAAGCTCGACCTCTCCGGGCTTGTCTATGCCGTCGACCTCCAGAAGGAGTGGCATCAGATCTTCAACGACGCCTGGCGCTGGTACCGCGACTTCTTCTACGACGCCGGCTTCCACGGCCGCGACTGGAAGGCCATGGGCGACAAGTATCGCGCTTACATCCCCTACCTTTCGTCGCGAGCCGAGCTCAACTGGGTCCTGTCCCAGATGGTCGGGGAGCTCTGCGTCTCGCACACCTACGTCGGCGGCGGCGACTTCGGCCCGGGCGCGACGCCGTCGTCCCCCGTTTTCACCGGCCTGCTCGGGGCCGACCTCGCCCTCGACAAAGCGTCCGGCCTTTATAAGCTGGCCAAGATCTACGGCCCGACCGACATCAACCTGGGCCTCCCCGGCCCGCTCGTCCGGCCCGACATCGCTGTCAAGGAGGGGGACTTCCTCCTGGCTATCGACGGCACGGCCCTCAAGGCCGGCGACGACTATTTCAAGCTCCTCCAGACGACCCCGGGCAAGAAGGTCAAGGTCACGGTCAACGCGGCGCCGTCAATGACGGGCGCCAAGACCTACGAGGTCGAGCCCGTCCGCAGCGACACTTCGATGCGCTACTTCCGCTGGATCGATGACAACATCAAGGCCATCGACAAGGCCACGGGCGGCCGTGTCGGCTACATGCACATCAACGCCATGGGCGGCGGCGGCATCGGCGAGTTCGACAAGTACTGGCGGGCCTTCCGCTACAAGGAGGGCGTCATCATCGACGTCCGCCGCAACTCCGGGGGCTGGACCGAGTACTTCCTCATCGACAAGCTCGAGCGCGAGCTCGTGGCCTACAACAACCTCCGCGACATGGTCCCGTTCCGCTACCCCGGCTCGGCCGGCAACGGGAACTATGTCGTCATCTCCAACGAGAACAACGGCTCGGACGGCGAGGCCTTCGTCGAGCACTTCAAGGCCCGCAAGCTGGGCCCGGTCGTCGGCGTCCCGTCCTGGGGCGGCCTGGTCGGCATCCTCAATGCGCAGCTGACGATCGACAACGGGTCGGTCAATCAATCGAACAACGCCTTCTATGGCCGGGACGGGAAGTGGCTGGTCGAGAACCACGGGGCCGATCCCGACATCCTGGTCGACAACGATCCCGGATCGGTCATGGCTGGCCGCGACCTCCAGCTCGAGAAGGCCATCGCGGTCATGCTGGAGAAGATCAAGGCCAATCCGCTCAAGTTCGCGCCCAAGCCGGCCTATCCGAAGAAATAGGACGGTCCGAACCGACCGGAGATCACGGGGCGATAGACAGGAACGAAGAGAGGAGAGATATCGAATGGCCAAATCGATCAAGGGCACCGAGACCGAGAAGAACCTGCTGAAGGCGTTCGCCGGAGAATCGCAGGCGAGGAACCGCTATACGTATTTCGCCGGCGCGGCCCGCAAGGCGGGATACGAGCAGATCGCGAACATCTTCGCGGAAACGGCCGACAACGAGAAGGAACACGCCAAGGTCTTCTTCAAGCACCTGGAGGGGGGCGAGGTCGAGATCACCGCCGCCTACCCGGCCGGGGTGATCGGGGACACCAAGGCCAACCTCGAGGCCGCGGCGGCGGGCGAGAAGGCGGAATGGAGCGACATCTACCTCCGGTTCGAAAAGACGGCCCGGGCCGAGGGCTTCCCGGAGGTCGCGGCGTCCTTCAAGCAGATCGCCGAGGTGGAAGCGTTCCACGAAAAACGATACCGCAAGCTGGCCGCGAACGTCGAAGCCGGCCAGGTCTTCAAGCGGCCGGCCGCCGTGAAGTGGCACTGCATCAATTGCGGCTACGTCCACGAGGGCCCGGAAGCCCCGGCCCTGTGCCCGGCCTGCAAGCATCCCCAGGCTTTCTACGAGCTGCTGTCCGAGAATTACTAGAGAAGCGGAACGGGCGGGGATTCGGAAAAGGGATGGGGTCAAACCTATACCTTTTTAATTATTGGCTGTCGAGACAGGCTTAAAAATTAAAAAGGTATAGGTTTGACCCCCATCTTGCCCTGCGGAGTTCCTTGATCGGGTCCTACCTGATATACTGACGGGAGAGAAACCACTTAAGGGGAAAGACCGATGAGCTACTATTTCAATAAGACCGTGGCCCTGCCGTTCGACGAAGCCGTCGAGCGGGTCAAGGCCGAGCTCAAGAAGGACGGCTTCGGCGTCCTGACGGAGATCGACGTCCAAAAGACCCTGAAAGAGAAGATCGGCGTCGATTTCCGGCCCTACCGCATCCTCGGGGCCTGCAACGCGCCCTTCGCCCACAAGGCCCTGATGGCCGAGGACAAGATCGGCACGATGCTGCCGTGCAACGTCATCGTCCAGGAGCTCGGGCCGGGCTGGGTCGAGGTCGCGGCCATCGATCCTCTGGCCTCCATGGCGGCCGTCAAGAACGAGGACCTGGGCGCCATCGGCCTCGAGGTCCGGGAGAAGCTCCGGGCCGTGGTCGACCGCCTTTGACATTTCGGCGGGCTTATCTATAATAAAGGTCCGTTTTTTACGGACGACATCTACAGACGAAAGGCGCGTAAGTCTTTGATTTTCGGCACGGGAACGGACATCATCGAGGTCCAGCGGGTCGAGGACAAGCTTGTCCGCACGGAGAGCCTCAAGACCAAGCTCTTCACCCCGACCGAGATCGCCTACTGCGAGTCCAAGCACCGTCCGGCCCAGCACTTCGCCGCCCGCTTCGCCGCCAAGGAGGCCTTCCTCAAGGCCATGGGCACGGGCTGGTCGGGCGGCCACAAATTCTCCGAGATCGAGGTCGTCAACAACGCCTTGGGCAAGCCCGAGCTCTTCGTCCACGGCAAGGTCAAGGAATTCTGCGAGGCCCACGGCATCGGCACGATGGAGGTCTCGCTCTCCCACATCAAGGACGTGGCCTCGGCCGTCGTCGTCCTCGAGAAAAGAACGCTCTAATCCCTAACGGAGAGGAATCGCTCATGTCCAACATCGGCTCCTACGACGAACGCGTCAAGAACTTCAGCTGGTCGATCGCCGAGAAGGAGCTCGGCTACAAGGCCGGCGACGTCATCAACATCGGCTGGTACTGCACCGACCGCCCCTGCGAACAGGGCAAAGCCGACAAGGTCGCCCTCTACTGGGAGGGTTTCACCGGCGTCGAGAAGACCTACACCTACAACGACATCCGCCTGGCCACGAACACCATCGCCGCCTTTCTCAAAGGCCTGGGCATCAAGCCCGGGGAACGGGTCTGCCTGTTCATGGACCGCATCCCCGAGCTCTACCTGGGCTTCCTGGGCATTCTCAAGACCGGGGCTATCGCCCAGCCGCTCTTCTCAGCCTTCGGCGACGAATCGCTCCTGGTACGGCTGTCCAACGCCGAGACCACGGCCGTCATCACCCAGAAGAAGCACGCCCCCAAGGTCCGCAAGATCCTGGACAAGATGCCCCACCTCCGGCACATCATCATCGTCGATCACGACGGCGTCGCGCCGCTCCGGGACCGCGAAGTCGCCTTTTCCCTCGAGAAGTCGGCGCCCGTCGAGCATTTCGACATCCACCCGACCAAGGCCGAGTCGCCCTCGGTCCTCCACTACACCTCCGGCACGACGGGCATGCCCAAGGGCGTCCAGCACGTCCACTACTCCCTCATCTCCCAGTACCTGACGGCCAAGTGGGCCCTCGACCTCCGCGACGACGACATCTACTGGTGCACGGCCGACCCGGGCTGGGTCACGGGCACGTCCTACGGCATCATCGCCCCGTTCGCCCTGGGCGTCACCCAGTGCGTCCTCGACGCCGGGTTCTCGGCCGAGGCCTGGTACAAGTGGATCGAGAAGCGCAAGGTGACGATGTGGTATTCGGCGCCGACGGCCATCCGCTCGCTCATGAAGGCCGGCGACGAGATCATCAAGAAGTTCGACCTGTCGTCCCTCCGCCATCTGGCCAGCGTCGGCGAGCCGCTCAACTCCGAGGCCGTCGTCTGGTCCCAGAAGGTCTTCGGCAGGCCCTTCTACGATACCTACTGGCAGACCGAGACGGGTTCGATCGTCATCGGCAACTACCCGGACATGGAGGTCCGGCCGGGCTCGATGGGCAAGCCCTTCCCCGGCATCACCGGGACCGTCCTCGACCCGGTCAAGAACGAGCCCTACGCGACCCACGGCAAGATCGGCCTCGTGGCCCTCAAGTTCGACTGGCCGTCGCGCATGCGGACCTATTGGAACAACGAAGAGGCCTTTCAGAAAAAGTTCCGCAACAGCTGGTACATCACCGGCGACCGGTCCAAGCTCGACGCCGACGGTTACTTCTGGTTCACCGGGCGCGACGACGACATCATCAACACGGCCGGCCACCTGGTCAGCCCGTTCGAGGTCGAGTCGGCCCTGCTCGAGCACCCGGCCGTGGCCGAGTCGGCCGTTGTGTCCAAGCCCGACCCCATCAACCTCGAAGTCGTCAAGGCCTTCGTCGCGCTCAAGCCCGGCTTCACGGCCAGCCAGGACCTCGACCTCGAGATCATGAACTTCATCCGCAAGAAGCTCTCCCCCCTGGCCATGCCCCAGGAGATCGAGTTCGTGCCGTCCCTCCCCAAGACGCGGAGCGGCAAGATCATGCGCCGGCTCCTCCACGCCAAGGAATGGGGCGAGGACCTCGGCGACACGTCCACTCTCGAAAACGATTAAATAAAAGGAGCCCACACATGGCCGAAGAACTTAAGGACATCGTCCTCAAATACGTCACCAAGGAGTACCTCGAGGACGACAGCGAGCCCCTGACCTACGACACGCCCCTCATCTCCGGCGGCATCGTCGACTCGTTCTCGATGGTCTCGCTCAAGCGCTTCCTCGAGAACAGGTACCAGATCGCCATCCCGGACGAGGACGCCTCGCCCGAGGCCTTCGACTCGGTCAACAAGATCGCTGCGCTCGTCGAGCGGTTCGTGGCCAAGAAGGGATAAGCCCGTGGCCTACAGCGACAAGATCCGCGGCACCTACCAGGCCCAGCTCAAGGGCATCCAGGATGCGGGCCTCTTCAAGCAGGAGCGCTTCATCCACTCGCCCCAGGCGGCCGACATCGAGGTCGAGTTCCCGGCCGGCGCGCCCCTCAAGAAGGTCATCAACATGTGCGCCAACAACTACCTCGGGCTGTCGAGCCACCCCGATGTGGTCAAGGCCGCCCACGACGGCCTCGATTCGCGCGGCTACGGCATGTCGTCGGTCCGCTTCATCTGCGGCACCCAGGACATCCACCGCGAGCTCGAGAAAAAGCTGACCGAGTTCCTGGGCACCGAGGACACGCTCCTCTTCCCGTCCTGCATGGACGCCAACGCCGGCGTCTTCGAGGCCGTCCTGACCAAGGACGATGTCATCATCTCGGACCGCCTCGTCCACGCCTCCCTCGTCGACGGCATCCGTCTCTGCAGCGCCATGCACGACACCATCAAGCACTCCGACATGGAGCACCTCGAGGAGAAGCTGCAGCTCCATGCCGACAAGCGCTTCAAGCTCGTCGTCACCGACGGCGTCTTCTCCATGGACGGCGACACGGCCAAGCTCGACGAGATGGTCCGCATCTGCGAGAAGTACGACGCCATGGTCCTCGTCGACGAATCGCACTCCTCCGGTTTCATCGGCAAGACCGGCCGGGGCACGCACGAGAAGTGCGGCGTCGTCGGCAAGATCGACGTCATCACCACGACCTTCGGCAAGGCCCTCGGCGGGGCCTCCGGCGGCTGCGTCAGCGGCCGCCGCGAGCTCGTCGAGATGTGCCGGCAGCGGGCCCGGCCGTACCTCTTCTCCAACACCATCGCCCCGGTCGTCGTCGAGGGCGTCCTCAAGGTCATGGACATCGTGACCAAGTCGACCGAGCGGCGGGACAAGCTCGAGACGAACGCCGCCTACTGGCGCAAGGGCCTGACCGAGGCCGGGTTCGTCCTCAAGGAAGGGGACACGCCCATCGTCCCGGTCATGCTCTTCAACGCCAAGCTGGCCCAGGACGTCTCCCGGGCGCTTTACGACGAGGGCATCTACGCCATCGGCTTCTTCTTCCCGGTCGTGCCGCAAAGCCAGGCCCGCATCCGGACCCAGATCTCGGCCGGCCACGAGATCCATCACCTCGACAAGGCGCTAGCCGCTTTCACCAAGGTCGGCAAGCAGTTCGACATCCTGGGCAAGACGAAGCAGGAGATCATCGCCAAGTACGGGATGTAACGGTCGGAACGACAACGAAAGGGGCTGTCCCCGCTGGGGGGACAGCCCCTTTTTTATTCTTGACGTTCAGACGGCCGGGGCCGTCCCTTTTGCGGCCTTCGCCCGGGAGAGGAGCGAGACGATGACGAGCGTCAGAAAGCTCAGCGGGATCGAGACGATCCCCGGGTTCTTCAGGGGGAAGGGCGCCGTCAGCGGGTCCTTGCCGTAGAGCTCGAACATCGTCGGCGAGAACAGGATCAGGCCGATCGAAGAGGACACGCCGACGAAAATGGAGGCCGTGATGCCGCGCGCGGTCGTCCGCTTCCAGAAGAGCATCATGACGATGGAGGGGAGGTTGGCCGACGCGGCCACGGCGAAGGCCAGCCCGACCAGGAAGGTGACGTTGACCCCCTTGAACAGGATGCCCAGGAGGATGGCCAGCGCGCCGACGGCGAAGGCGACGACCTTGCCGGCCGCGACCTTCTGCTTATCGTTCTTGATGACCTTGGCGTAACGGTCGAGCAGGTCGTGGGCGACCGCGCCGGAGGCGGCGATGATCAGCCCGCTGACCGTCCCGAGGACCGTGGCGAAGGCGATGGCCGAGATCATGGAGAACAGGAACGTCCCGAAGGACCGGGCCAGCAGGGGCGCCGACATATTGTCATCGAGGAGGTTGACGGTCCCGTTGGTCATCGCCCCGAGGCCCATGAACAGGGTCAGGATGTAGAAGAAGCCGATGGCGGCGATGGCCACGATCGTCGATTTCCGGGCGGCCGCCGGGCTGGGAACGGTGTAATAACGGATGAGGATATGCGGCAGGGCGGCCGTGCCCAGGAAGAGGGCCAGCATCAGGGACAGGAAATCGATCCGGTCGGTCGCCGTGCCCTCGACCTTGAAGCGCTGTCCCGGCCGGAGGACCTTGTTGCCGGCCGCGAAAACGGGATAGTAGACCGTCACCCGCCCGCCGTTGTCGTCGAACGAGGCGTTCTTCCACAGCTTGATCCGGCTCCCGGGATCGCCGACGGTCGACAGGAACTTGAAGGGATTGAGACCGCCCGTGGCAGCCTCGTCCCCGGTCTTTCCGGCGATAGCCTCCATGTTGCCGACCGTGGCCAGCTGGTTCTCTTTGGAGGCCGGGGCGCCGTTCACCGTCTGCGTCCCGTCGGCGAGCTTGGCCGTGAACTGGGATTCGAGGAGCTTGACGGCTCCGGTCGCCGCGTCCTTCTCGGCCTTCCACCAGCTCTCGCGGCTGTCCCGGAGCAGCTTGACGAAGCGGAGGCCCTTGGCCTCGCGGACGGCCGCGATCTGCCACGACCCGTCCTCGAGGACGAGCCCGCCCGCGGCTTCGGTCGCCGCCAGGGTCTGGTACTTCCGGAAGGGGACCCGGCCGCCCTGATCGGGCTTCGTGGACAGGCCGCGGGTGAGCACGACGACCACCAGCACGAGCGAGAAGACGAGCAGGAGCGCGCCCTTGATGAACTGCACGTAGGTCGTCGAGGTCATGCCGGCCGTGGCCACGATGGTGATGACGATGAGGCCGACGAGGACGACCCCGACGGCGTGGGGCAGGCCGAGCAGAGGCGTCACCAGGACCCCCGCGCCGACCATCTGCGGGATGAGATAGCAGATGGAGACGAGCAGCGTGCTGATGGCGGCCATGAGCTTGATGCCGCGATGGTTGTAATTGGCGTCGAGGGCGTCGGTGAAGGTGTACTTGCCCAGGCGTTTGAGGGGCTCGGCGACGATGAACAGGGCGACGATCCAGCCGGCCAGGTAACCGATCGAATAGAGGAAGCCGTCGTACCCGGCCGTGGCGATCATGCCGCAGATGCCCAGGAAGGACGCGGCCGAAAGGTAGTCGCCGGCGAAGGCGATGCCGTTGATGCCCCAGTGGATCCGGCCGCCCGCGGCGTAGTAGCCGCTGGCCGACTTGGCCCGGCCGGCGAAATAGAAGGAGATGCCGAGGACGAAGGCGACGAAGAGGACGAAGAGGGCGATGGACAGGACGTTCATGCCCGGCCTCCCCCCGACCCCGCCGCCTGGAGGCGCTTTTCACGCCTGCCGCAGGCCAGGCTGTAGATGAGGGCCAGGATGAGGGCGAAGACGATCAGGCCGAAGCCGTAGACGACGGCCAGGTTCAGTCCGCCGAAGACGATCGTCTCCATCGAACCCGGACGGACCAGGTTGAGGACGACGAAGCCGGCGTAGACCAGGGCGTAGAGGATGAACATCCAGGCGCCCAGGCGCCTCTTGAAGAGGAATGCGGGATCCGGTCCCGACTTCGCGGCGGGTTCATGCAACATCGGTCTGTACCTCCTTTTCGGCTCGGTCGGCCGCCCGACGATGCCCGCCTTTATCTCACAGATCGGCCTGAAAATCAAGGCGTTCCGGGACTATTGACACAAATTCGGGGATGGTGCTATGGTGGTCCGGCCCGTCCCGGGACCGGAAACCACGTGCCAGAAACCGTCCGCATCAATCTCCACGGCCATTCAAACCTGAGCGACGGCGAGCTCACCCCGGTCGACCTGGCCGAGCGCCTGGCCCAGGCGGGCGTCCGGACGGCCGCCCTGACCGACCATGACACGATCGAGGGCTTGCCGGCTTTCCGCGAAGCCCTGGCGCGCAAGGGGGTCGGCTTCATCGCCGGCGTCGAGCTCACCGTGAACGATCCCGAAGAAGGGGAGAAGCACATCCTCGGCTACGGCTTCGACCCCGGGAACAAGGCCCTGCGGGACCTTCTGGGGCGCTCCGCCTCCAACAAGAGGCCCTCCTACCTCCAGGCCCTGTCATCGGCCTTCGACCGGGGCCGGGCCGCTTCCGACCGCCCCGACGCGGCCGGCGGCCGGACCGGCCCGGGAATGCCCGCGGCCGCGGAAGCCATTCGCGTGCTCCACGAGGCGGGCGGCCTGGCGGTCCTCGCCCATCCTGTCATCCCCGGGCACCCGCCGGATCTGCCCGCCCTCGAGATGCTCGTGGCCCGGCTCAAGACCTGGGGCCTGGACGGCCTCGAGGCCTTCTATCCCGGCTACCCGGAGAGCCTCAGCCGCGCCCTGGTCGACCTGGCCGGGCGGCACGGGCTGGTCACGAGCGCGGGCAGTGATTTCCATGGCCCGGGCCTGCCCGGCTCGACCGACCTGTCCGCGGAGATGCCCTGGCCCCTCTGGCAGGCGTTTCGCGACGCCGTCCTCCGCCGGGGGGCAGGACCTGTCCAGCGGCCCTCCCGGCCCACGGCCCCCGAAGGGGGCTCCGTGCCGCGGCCGGGCTGGAACTCCTTCCTCCTCCGCATCCTCCTGCCGACGGCCCTGGCGATCGGCCTGTTCGTCGTCTTCCTGTTCCGGGTCCTCATTCCGTCGTTCGAGGACCGCCTGCTCGAGCGCAAGCGCGAAACGATCCGCGAGCTGACCAACGTCGCCTGGGGCATCCTGGCCGAGTATGACGCCGACGCCCGGGCGGGGCGCCTGACAATGGAAGAGGCCCGGCGCATGGCCGCCGGCCGGATCCAGGACCTCCGTTACGGGAACGAGGGCAAGGATTACTTCTGGATCACCGACCTCGACGTGCGGATGATCATGCATCCCTACCGGACCGACCTGAACGGCCGGAACGTTTCCGATTTTCAGGACCCCCGCGGCGTCCGGATCTTCGTCGAGTTCGCCAACATCCTCCGCGACCGGGACGACGCCTATGTCGAATACGTCTGGCAGTGGAAGGACGACCCGGAGCGGCTGGAGCCCAAGCAATCCTACATCAAGAAGTTCGCGCCCTGGGGCTGGATCCTGGGGACCGGTCTCTATCTCGAGGACGTTCAGCGGGAGATCCGGGCCATGGCCGGCCGGTTCGTCGGCGTTTCCATCGGCATCGCCGCCCTCTGCGCGCTCCTTCTTCTCTTTGTCGCCTCCCAGAGCATGCGCATCGAGCGACGGAGGGCCAAAGCCGAGGACGAGCTCCGGGAATCCCACGAGCGGTACAGGGCGCTCGTCGAGACGTCGACGGAAGGGACGCTGATGGTCCTGGACGGACGGCCGGCCTTCGCCAATCCGACCATGCTCGACCTCCTCGACGTCACCGAGGATGAGCTCGGTCTGCTCGATCTCTCCGAGGTCCTGCCGGGAAGGGCGAGCGGGTGGCTCGAAGCCCCCGGCGCTCTCGGTCCCGGCGAGGCCGTGGTGAGGCGACGGGACGGAAGCCGCGTCGAAGTCGTCCTCTCGGCCTCCCGGATCTCGTTCGCCGGCCGGCCGGGATTCGCGCTGGCCGTCCGTCCGCTGAAGTCGGGGCGGCGCGGCCCCGAGGCCCCCGCCGCCGGCAAGGACCGGGACAGGGAGAACCTCATCGCCGAGCTCCAGGCGTCGCTGATGTTCCTCAACGAGCCGGTCGCTCCCCTGGCCGCCCCGCCCGTCTTCGGCGACGTCCGCGACTCCGTCTCCCGGGGGGCGGCCCTCATGACGGCCCGGGGCGCGAGCGCCGTCGTGGTCACGGCGGCGGGCGAGCCGGTCGGCCTGGTCACGGACCACGATATCCGGGCCCGCCTGGTGGCCGCCGGTCTCGCCGACGAAAGCCCCCTCCACGCCATCATGAGCGCCCCGCTCGTCGCCATCGAGGCCAACGCCCTCGTCTACGAAGCGATCCTGGTCATGCGCGAGAAGGACGTTGATCACCTCCTCGTCCGCGACGAGAACGGCCAGGTGGTCGGCATCGTCCGCAACCGCGATCTGCTCCTCTTCCACCGGTACTCACTGGCCGTCCTGACCCAGGAGATCCGGCACGCCGCCTCGCCCGAGGCCATCGCCGCCGCGAGGAGCGGACTGCCGCGGCTCGTCAAGGTCCTGGTCGAAGGCGGAGCCAAGGCCCGCAACATCACCCGGGCCGCGACCGCCGTGACCGATGCGGTCGTCCTGCGGCTCCTCGAGCTCGCCGCGGCGGAGCTCGGACCGCCCCCGGCCCGCTTCGCTTTCGTGGCCCTGGGGAGCCAGGGGCGCGAAGAGCAGACCCTGGCCAGCGACCAGGACCACGCCATCATTTTCGAAGACGTCCCGGCGGAGGCGGAAGCCGCCGTCCAAGCCCATTTCCTGAAAGTGGGCAAGTTCATCTCCGACGGCCTGGCCCTGGCCGGCTACCCCCTGTGCCTGGGGGAGATCATGGCCTCCAATCCGCGCTGGTGCCAGCCCCTCCGGACCTGGAAGTCTTACTTCGCCGAATGGCTGAAGACGGCCGAGCCCAAGGACATCCTCGACCTCAAGATCTTCTTCGATTTTCGGACGGTCTTCGGCGAAGCCGAGCTCGCCCGGGAGCTCCGCCGGCACATCGACGGCATCCTCGCCCAGGAGCCTCCCTTCCTCCTGCATTACGCCCAGTACACCCTTCAGTACAAGCCGCCCCTGAGCTTCTTCGGCCACATCGTCCTCGAGGAGGGCAAGGAGGGCCAGCGGACGTTCAACATCAAGGACGCCATGATGCCGGTGGTCAATTTCGCCCGCCTGTACGCCTTCAAGAACGGGGTCACCGACGTCAACACGGTCGACAGGCTCCACGCCCTGCTGGGGCTCGGCGTCATCCGGGAGAGCCTCCACGACGAGGCCGTCAAGGTCTACGACTATCTCATGCAGCTGAGGCTGGCCCACCAGGTCCGGGCCCTGGACCGCGGGGCGGCGCCGGGCAACGATATCGAGCCGCGCCAGCTCACCCACATCGAGGAGAGCTTGTTCAAGCAGGCCTTCGCCCAGATCGGGAACATCCAGAAGAAGCTCAGCTTCGACTTTCTGGGAACGGCCTAGCGCCGGCCCGGGCTGACCCCGCCGTCCGTCCCTATCTGAACAGCGAGGCGGCCTTGGCCACGGTCTGCAGGATGCCCCAGGCCAGCGGGACGCCGACGAAGATCCAGCCGGCGGCCACCGCGATCCAGGAGGCCGCGCTGGGATGCCACGCGGGCGGGGGGCCGGCCGGGGCCTGAACGGAATCCGGTGCGGCGACCCCCGCTCCTTTCATATGGCCCAGGGCCCGCTCACGGGCCAGCTCCTCGTCCGACATGAAGTGCCTGGCCGCGACCGGCTTGACCAGGATGTTGGCCAGAAAACCCAGCAGGAGCAGGCCGGCCAGGATGTACAGAGTCGTGTTGTATGCGGCCTCGTTCGGTATCCCGCGCTTCAGCTGGAACTCCCGGATATAGTTGACCAGGACCGGCCCGAGGATGCCGGCCGTGGACCAGGCGGTCAGCAGCCGGCCGTGAATGGCCCCGACGAATTGGGTGCCGAAGAGGTCGGCGAGATAGGCCGGGATGGTGGCGAAGCCGCCGCCGTACATCGTCAGGATGACACAGAAGAGGCCGACGAAGAGGGCCACGTTCTTGACGTCCCCGGCGAAGGGGGCGGCGGCGTAGAGGACGGCGCCCAGGGCGAAGAAGATCATGTAGGTCCGCTTGCGCCCGATATAGTCGGACATGGAAGCCCAGAAGAACCGGCCGGCAATATTGAACAGGCTGAGAAGACCCGCGAAGCCGGCCCCGATCGAGGCCGTCCGGATCTTGTCGGCGACCGAGAGGGAGGCCAGCGGTCCGGTGAGGCCGATGAGCTTGCCCCCGAAGACCTCCTGGAGCATGGGTGAAGCCATCCCGATGATGCCGATCCCGGCGCTGACATTCAGGCACAGGACCGCCCAGAGGAGCCAGAACTGGGGGATCTTATGGACGGCGTCGATGTGGACGTGGCCGTGGGTGATCATGCCGTCTTTCTTCTTCGCCGGGGGCGTCCACCCGGCCGGCGTCCACCCCGCGGGCGGAATGCGGTAGAGGAAAGCCCCGATCAGCATGGCCACGAAATAGATGACGCCGAGCGTCAGGAAGGTCTCCTTGACGCCGACCGAGGCCGGGGTCGCGTAGAGCTTGATGAGCCGGTCCGCCAGGGGGGCTCCGATCATGGCCCCGCCGCCGAAACCCATGATGGCCATGCCGGTGGCCATCCCCCGCTTGTCCGGGAACCACTTGATGAGCGTCGAGACCGGCGAGATGTAGCCGAGTCCGAGCCCGCAGCCGCCGATGACCCCCGAGCCGATCCAGAGCAGGGCGATCTGGTGCAGGTGGATGCCCAGGGCGGAGATGAAGAAGCCGCCCCCCCAGCAGAACGCGGCGGCCACGGCGGCCTTGCGCGGCCCGTTGCGCTCGAGCCAGCGCCCGAAGACGGCCGCCGAGGTGCCGAGGAAGACGAAAAAGAGGGTGAACATCCAGCCCAGGGTGCTGATCTTCCAATCGCCCGGGGCCGCCTGGGTGATGCCGATGGCCCGGCTGAGGGGCAGCCAGAAGACGCTGAAGCCGTAGGCCATGCCGATCGACAGATGGATGGCCAGGGCGGCCGGGGGGACCAGCCAGCGGTTGAATCCCGGCCTGGCGACGGTCCGTTCCTTGTCGAGGAGACCGCTCATGGAGTTCCTCCCTTTTCGGCTCGGTCTTTGGCGCCGATGGTAAGCGGAAAATCCTCAAATGTCCAGCGTTTTTCCGGCCTCCCGTTTGACGGTCCCCCGGCCTTTGGTATATAACCGTTCACCATGACCCGGGCCCGCGGCCCGGCTGAGAGGAGCATCCCATGGCCAAACGGCTTCCCGTCCTGATCGCGTTCGGACTGCTTCTGGCGCTCGCCGCCTCCGCCCAATACACGCCCTGGCTCTACTGGACGTTCCTGCCCCAAGCCCAGATGGACGAGATCGTCGGCGAATCGTCCGGCGAGTCGGCCTGGAACACGATCGCCGAGATCAACGCCTTCAACCGGCCGCGCTTCGCCGAGGAGTGGACCGGCAACTTCTTCGAGACCCAGGTGGTTCTCCGCAAGCTCAAGAGCTACGGCCTCGAAGGCGTCGAAGTCGTGCCCTTCCCCGGCGGCCCCGCCTGGGTGCCCCTGAAGGGCGAGCTCTGGGAGACCAAGCCGGGCCGGCGGAAGCTGGCCTCGATCACCGACCTGCTGCCCATGCTGGCCTCTGGCAGCGCCTCCGCCGACGTTACGGCCGACCTCGTCTGGGTCGGCCGGGGGACGCAGAAGGAGATCACCGAGGCCAAGGTCGCGGGCAAGATCGTCGTGACCGAGGGCGGGCTGATGATGGCCTACGGCCAAGCCATGCAGCAGGGCGCTCTCGGGGTCGTCGGGATCGCCATGTCGCGGCCCTATTTCGATCCGCTGCAGATGCCCTGGAGCGGGATCATGTCCCGCCGCCGCCCTGGCGGGCCCGGACAGCCGGGGGCCGGCGGCCAGCCGGGTCAGCCCGCGCCTCCCGCCGCCGGGCAGGCGCCCGCCGCGCCCGAGGCCCCGGCCGGCTTCGCCTTCCAGCTGCCGGTCCGGGAGGGCGACATCCTCAAGCGCCGGCTCCTGGCCAACGAGAAGATCTCGGTTCGGGCCCTGGTCGAGTCGAAGACGGAGACGGCCGATCTCGAGAACGTCATCGCCCTCATCCGCGGCGCCGACCCGGCCGCCGGCGAGATCATCCTGTCGGCGCACCTCTTCGAAGGGATGCAGAAACAGGGGGCCAACGACAACGTCTCCGGCAGCGCCACCATCCTCGAGGTCGCCCGCATCCTCAATGCCCTGATCGCGGACGGCCGCCTGCCCCGGCCGAAGCGGACCATCCGCTTCATCTGGGGCCCGGAGTTCTCGGGCATCGGCGAATGGGTCCGGACCCACCCCGAGATCATGGACCGGACGCTCTGCAACATCAACATGGACATGGTCGGCGAGTGGCTGTCCAAGAACAAATCGTTCTTCTGCCTCATGCGCACGACCTACGGAAATGCCCACTACATCAACGACGTCATGGAGAACTACTACCGCTACGTCGGCGAAGGCAATCGCGAGCGCATCCAGAACCGGTCGGGCGCGGAGGCCGTGCCCGTCCCGATCGTCGCCCCGTCGGGCGCCGACGAGCCTTTCGTCTATTCGATCGAGACCCACTACGGGGCCTCGGACCACGAGGTCTTCAACGACTGGGGCGTGGGTGTCCCGGGCATCATGATGATCGCCTGGCCCGACCAGTGGTACCACACTTCAGGCGACACGGCCGACAAGGCCGATCCGACCCAGCTCAAGCGGGCCGCCGCGATCGGCGCCGCGGGCGCCTACACGGTCGCCGCTGCGGACGAGGCCGGGGCCGCGAAGATCGCCGGCGAGGTCGCCGCGAACGGGACCCGGCGCCTCGGCCATATGCTCACGGTGGCCATGGAGGCCCTCAACGCCGCCTCGGCCGCTTCGTTCGCCGACGACGCCCGCTATGCCCGGGGGATCGTCGAGGCCGCCGTCATGAACGAGAAGGAGACGCTGGCCACCGTTCTCGAGCTGGCGCCCGGCGCGACAAGCCTCGCGGGACACGTCGGCCGCCTGTCCAAGGCGCTGGACGCCGCCGGCGCGGCCGACCTGGCCGCCCTCGAAGCCCAGCGGCTGTCCGTCGCCGGGAAGCTCGGCGTCAAGTCCGTGCCGTTCGCCCTCACGGACCTCGAGAAGAGAGCCGCCAAGGTCGTGCCCCGGCCGACGGCCAAGGTCCGCGCAGACGGCTACCGCGGCTACCAGAAGCTCCTCCAGGCCGTGCCGCAGGCCGATCGGGCCAAGTTCCCGTTGGCCGGAAAGGGCCTGGCGCTGGCCAGCCAGCCGGAGCTGCAGCTTCTCGTCAACGGCAAGCACAGCGCCCTCGATATCCAGAAGATGCTGGACGCCCAGAACGAGCGGCGCTCGACCCTGCAGGCTGTCCTCAACTATCTCGAGATCCTGAAGCTGGCCGGGCTCGTGGAGTGGTAGGGGGCCTTCGGCCATAAGGTATAATAGAATGTTATGACCGAGAACTGGACTTGGGCGAGGCGGGCGGCCTTCGCGCTCCTGGCCGTTCTGCCGCTCGGAGCGGCCCTTCTCGTCTTCCAGCCGGCCTGCCGCCGGCGCCCCCCCGCGCTCAAACACGTCATCCTGTTCATCGGCGACGGGATGTCGGCCGGGTCCGAGATCGCGGCCAGCCGCTATCTCTACGGGAGGGACGACGGCCTGGCCTGGCACAAGCTCCCGGCCCGGGCCTACGTCGCGACCTGGGACGTCAACGTCTACAACGCCAACGCCCGGCGCGCCCGGCGGCCGCCGTACAGCCGGTCGTCGTTCACGCCCCTTCTCGGCTACGATGTCCGCGAGGACGGGGCCAAGCCGGCAGCGGGCCCGAACGCCACGCACCGCTTCCCGCCGGGGCCGGCCACGGACTCCGCCTCGGCGGCCACGGCCCTGGCCACGGGTTTCAAGACGGATTCGGGCAACATCGCCTGGCTGCCGGGGGACCCCGAGGACGGCCGGCTGACGACCATCGCCGAGGAGCTCCGGGCCAAGACGGGCGCGGCGATCGGAGTCATCAGCACGGTCCCCTTCAACCACGCGACTCCGGCCGCCTTCGTCAGTCACAACACCGGCCGCAGCGCCTATTACACCGGCCTCAAAGGCTTCAAGGGACTGGGCATCGCCGACGAGATCATCCTGCGGACCAAGCCCGACGTCGTTATCGGCGGCGGCTCGCCGCTGCTCGACAATCCCGGCTTCGACCCGAAGAAGGGCTATATCTCGGAGTCCCTCTATCGGACCCTGCAAACCTCCCGCGAATATCTCCTGGTCGAACGGAAGCCCGGGCAGGACGGCGGCAGGGCCCTCGCCAACGGGGCGGCCGAAGCCGCCCGCGAAGGCCGTAGGCTCTTCGGGCTCTTCGGCGGCAAGGGCGGCAACTTCGAGGTGCCGCGGGTCGAGGACTCGCCCGGCCATCCGCGGGTCGTCCCGGGGAACGGGGAAAATCCGTCCCTGGCCGAGGCGACCGAGGCGGCTCTGGACTATCTCGCCCGCGATCCCGACGGCTTCTTTCTGATGGCCGAGCAGGGCGATATCGACTGGGCCAACCACGACAATGATTTTCAATCCATGGTCGGGTGCATCGCCGATCTCGACGGCGCCGTCCGGGCCGCCCTGGCCTTCGTCGACCGTCCGGGCGACAGCGTCGACTGGACCAATACCGCGTTGATCGTCACCGCGGACCACGCCACCGGCGGGCTCTTCCTCGAGCCCGGCCGGCCCCTCGGACCGGGGGACCTGCCGCGCCAGGACGCCCGGGTCGAAGAAGCCGAGGCCGCTGGACCGCGGGCGGGCAGCGACAGGGGAGTGGCCGCCAACGGCGCGGCCATCAAGAAACCCGATTACGCCTCTCCTAACGTCTACCCGGACGAGGAGATCTCCTACGGCACGGCGGGACACACCAACGAGCTTGTGGATCTGGCCGCGATCGGGGCCGCGACCCGGAACCTGCTGGCGCTGCGCGGCACCTGGTATCCGGGTCCCATCCTTGACAACACCCAGGTCAACGCCGCCCTGCGCGAAGCGCTGGGGCTGCCAGCCCTCGGGCGGCACGCCCGCAAGCCCGACTGAGCCTTAGCGGATCTCCATTTTCCGGCTCCGGCCTGCCTACTTGATCTCTTTGATCCGAATGTCGCGGAACTCGACGATCGCGCCGTGCCCCAGGAAACCGATGTGCCCGGTCGCCCGCTTGAGCCCGGGATGGGCGTTGCCGTCGATCGTGCCGCCGGCCGAGACCTCGTCGAGGTCGGCGTCGACGATCGTGATGCCGTTGACCACGACCTTGACCCGCCGGCCTTGGACGGTCACCTCCTCGGCGTTCCACTCGCCGGGCGGACGGAGGACGCCGCGGCGGGCCGGAACGACGCCGTAGATCGAGCCGTGGTACTGGTACGGCCGAAGGCCCCAGTAGACGGGGGAGCCGTCCTCGAGGATCTGGATCTCCATGCCGGCGTAGGCGGCGTCGCCTTCGAGGGGCGCCCGGACGCCCAGGCCGTTGTTGGCCGCCGGGGTGAGCTTGAATTCGAACCGCAGGACGAAGTCGGCGTACTCCTTGGCCGTGTACAGGTTCCCGCTGCCGAGCTCGGGGCGGATGACGATCTTGCCGTTCTCCGCGGCGTAGCCCTTGGTGTCGCCCGTCCAGCCGTCGAGATCGCGTCCGTTGAAGAGCAGCGCAAATCCCTCGGTCGCTCTCGGCCTCCGTCATCTGCGGCGGGGCCTGGCCGCGGGGGATCTCGCGGATGAAGACGTTCCGGAACGCGAGCGGATTGCCGTGGGCCTGAAGCTCGATCTGCCCCGAGGGGTCGATCGGCTTGTCCCTCTCCCAGTAGTTCTCGAGGACGACGTTGTCGACGACGAGCTTGTCGTTGAGATAGACGCTGACCCGCTCGCCGATCATGATGACCCTGAACGAATTCCACTCGCCGGCCGGCCGATCGGCTTTCTCCGACGGGGTGCTTTTGCCCTTCTGGTTGTTGTAGAGGCCGCCGGAGCCGACGGGGTTGGCGGCCGGATCCCAGATCTGGACCTGGGGCGAGCCGCGGAGATAGAGGCCGCTGTCGCCGCCCTTCTCGATCTTCCAGTCGGCCAGGAGCTCGAAATCCCCGTAGTCCGCAGCCGTGCAGAGGCTTTCGCCCTTGCCGTCGAAAACGAGAGCGCCGTCGACGACCTTCCAGTGGGCGCGCATCCGTTCGTCGGCGGCGGCCTGGGCCGTGGCCCGCTCCATGGGCGTCATCTTGGCCCGGGCCGGCGGGTCGGCGACCAGGCCCTTCCAGCCGTCGAGCGAGCGGCCGTCGAAGAGTGGCACGAAGCCGCCCTGGCGCAGGCGGGCCAGGATGGCCGCGGCGACGCGCTCCTTTTCGGCCGGGTCGGCCGTTCGGACCTCGACCTGCCGGAGGACCGAGTAGGCTTCGTGGCCGGAGAGCCAGCGTTCGTGGGGCGCCTGTTCGGACGCCAGATCGAGGAGAGCGGCGGCGGCCGTTTCGCCGAGCCCGGGATGGCCGAGATAGCCGGCGAGCAGGCGCAGCGCTTCGGGTTCCCGGATGCCCGCGGCGCCGGCGACAAGAGGCCTCTTGTCGGCGTCATCGAACGGCTTGGCCAGCAGGTCCTGGAAAAGGGCCAGCTTGCGCTGACCGGTCAAGCTCGAACGCCCGACGAGGCGGGCGTATCCTTCGACGGCCATGAGCCGGTGCTTCCGGTTCTGGGTCGTCGTCGCTATCCGGAGCAGGTCGGCGGCCGCGGCGTAGTCGGGCCACTGGGAGAGCGCATAAACCGCCGCCGTCTGGACCTGGGCGTCGGCCGCCCCGGACTCGCCGACGGCCGCCTCGAGGGCCTTCGGGCCGCCGACCTTCGGCAGGGTCTCGCAGGATGGCCGTCTTCCGGGCCGCCGTCGCGTTCGTCATGAGCCCGACGAGGGCGGCGCCCCGGAGCGCCGGATCGGGGTTCGACCGGGCCGCGGCGGCGACCGCGTTCTGAAGGTTCAGGACATCGTCGCCGTCGGTCGCCGTCTCGAGCCTGGCGACGAGGCGGGGCAGGTCCGCTTCGCCGGCCAGCCTAGCCAGGGCGCCGAGCGCGGCCGCCCGCGTGGCCGGCTCGGGGTCGGCGGCGAGGGTGAAGATCCGGTCCATCTCGGACCGGGCCCCCTTTTCGCCGAGGAGATCGATGATCGCGGCCTTCCCGGGAAGTGGCGTCGCGTCGAGGCGCCGGGACGCCTCCGGGACGACCAGGCGGGCGTCGAAGCCGAGCAGAACCGTCTTCGACGCGGCGATCGTCCGCTCGTCGGCGGAGCCGAAAAGCCCGAAGATGTCGGCGACGGCGCTCTCGCCGCCCAGCCGGCCCGCCGCGGGAATGGCCGCCAGACGGACGGCCTGGTCGCCGCTGCGGAGGCTCTCGCGGACGTACGGCAGGGCCGTCGCATCGCCGCGCCGGCCGAGCATGCCGATGATGGCCGCCTGGATATCCGGATCCGAGGACCCCGCCTTTTCGATCCATTTTTCAGTCGCGGTCCCGTCCCCGAGCTTGGCCGCCATCTCGAGGGCTGCGCCGCGCACGTCGGCCGGGCCGTCGACGGCCTGAAGGAGTTCAGGGAGGGCCTTGTCCCCGAGGATCGAGACGAGGAGTGTCAGGGCCTCCGAGGCGACCTGGCTCTCGCCGGGACCGCCGTGGGAAGCGAGGATCGCCCGGGCCGCGGCCAGGGCCTCGGCGGTCTGACCGGAGGCCGCGAGGCGGCGCGCGAACAGGAGATAGAGACCCGGCGGCTTCGCCTCTTTCCCGGGACGACGCGGTCACCGGCACGTTCGCCAGAGCCGGAGCGGCGGCCGGGTCGCCGATGTTGGCCAGGGCCGCGCGGGCGGCGCGCCGGAGGACTTCGTCGGGGCTCCCGGTCAGGGGGACCAGCTTCTTGACGGCTTCGCGGCTGCGCAGACCGCCGAGCGCGTCGATGATCGAGGGCTTGGCGGACGGCGGAGCGGCGTTGAGCGCCTTGAGCAGGGATTTGGCCGCTTCGGGACCGCCGATGGCCTGGAGGGCCGCGGCGGCGGGCGCGGCCAGGTCCTTGTCGGCCAGGTACTTCGCGAGCGGCTTGACCGCTTCGGCCCGGCCGCAGAGCTGCAGCTGGGCCATGAAGAAAGCGGCGACATTCTCGTCCCGGCTCCCGGCGACGGCGGCGAGAAGGACCTTGCTGAGCGTCAGCCGCTCGGACTCCGCTCCGGCCCGGGTGACATGGACCGCCAGGCCGTTCACGGCGAACCGGGCCTTGGCGTCGTTCCCGGCGCCCGGCGGCAGGACGAGAGCGCAGGCCCGGGACAAGCCGGCCGGGCCGAGCGCGACAAGCTCGGCCGCGAGCGCGGTCGTGGCGGCCGAGGTCTCGCCGGGGAAGCGATCGACGATCGAACGGACGCGGGCCTGGAGGTCGCCGGCGCGGGGTCGGGCGGGGCTGCCGGGGCGGAAGCGGCAGACCGAAGAACATGACCGCGAGGGCGAAGACGGCGATATGTCTTTTCATGGGGTCTCCTCACGGTAGCCTGCGCTATTCACGAGCCGAGGCGGCTGCAGATGCGAGGCGTCGAAGGGTGAAGCTGTCCTAATCCTCGCAACAGAGCGAGGATTAGGGCTGCGAACCCTTTGCAACGAAGCAGATGCGGCCGGATCGGCTTGCCCGGAGGGTGAAAACGCCGATCTTGGCTTTTCTTGTGGGGCGGAGAAATAGGCGTTTTCACGGTCTCGTTACAGGTGCCAGGGGGCCCGCATGGGCTGGCTGGCCAGACGGTTGGCCGCCTCGTCGCCGGGGAAGGTCTCGGTCGCGGGGTCGAACTTCAGCGATCGGCCGAGCTGGACGGCGATCTTGGCCAGATTGACCAGGGTGCAGGACCGGTGGGCGTTGGCTTCGTTCAGGGCGAACCGTGTCCGCGTCCGCACGGCCTCGGAGAAGTCGGTCACCTGCGGCTCCGGGTCGGGCAGGGCGGCCAGCGCCTGACGCAGGTTGGGGATGTCGGACTCGAAACCCCTGTAGAGCTTGCCCTTGGGCCCTTCGAGGAACGGGGCGCTCGTGTCCCTGTTCTCGCCGTCGAGGACGATGACGCAGCCGTCGGCGTACTTCAGCTCGATCCGGCGCCAGCGCCGCAGGCGTCCGGGTGCTGCTGAGGGCAGTCGGCGTAGACCTCGACCGGCGCCGTCGTCGTCCTTGCCGAGGATGTACTGGACCGGATCGAGGTAGTGCATGCCCATGTCGCCGAGGCCGCCGCCGTCGTAGTCCCAGTAGCCGCGGAAGGTGCCGTGGACGCGGTGGGGATGGTAGGGCTTCCAGGGCGCCGGCCCGAGCCAGAAATCGTAGTCGAGCTCCGGCGGCACGGGTTCTGGCTTGGCGTAGGTCAGGCCGCTCCAGTAGAACTTCCAGTCGAAGCCGGTGGTGGCGCTGACGGTCGCCTTGATGGGCCAGCCCAGGAGCCCGTTCTGGACGACCTTCTTGATCGGCCGGACGTCGGTCCCGAAGCCGTAGAAGCGGTCGGTGAACCGGAACCAGGTGTTGATCCGGAAGATCCGCCCGGTGCGCCGGACGGCGTCGACCAGGGCGCGGCCCTCGGCGATCGTCCGGGTCATGGGCTTCTCGCACCAGACGTCCTTGCCCGCCTCGGCCGCGGCGATGGCGATCAGGGCGTGCCAGTGGGGCGGCGTCGCGATGTGGACGATGTCGATGTCGGGCCGGGCCAGGACCTCGCGGAAATCGGTATAGCCGGAGACGCCGGAGCCGGCGGCCTCCAGGGCCGCGGCGAGGTGGCCGCGGTCGACGTCGCAGACGGCCCGCAGGACCGAGCCGGGGTAGTCGAGGTGGCCCCGGCCCATGCCGCCGACGCCGATGACCGCCTTGGTCAGGGTGTCGCTCGGGGCGATATAGCCCTGTCCGCCGAGAACGCGGCGGGGCACGATGACCGCCGCGGCGGCGGCCGCGGCTCCCGTGCGGATAAAATGACGGCGGGAGATCGGGCGGGATTTCGGCATGGGACGATCCTCTCGAGGGGGCATTCCGGGACATTATACTACGGGGAGCCGTAAATGATTTGCATGATGCTTGCTGCAGTTTTCTGCCCGGCAGAGTATTGCTTCTCCCGGAAGAACGGGACCGGGCCGGCGTCTAATAAGACGAATGTCCCTATTTTGTTTTGCCCGTTTCCGGAAATACCCCCCAAGGAGGTCGATGTGCGTCGCTTCCTGAACCGATCCCCCCGCTTAGCGGCGATCCTGCCGCTGCTCGCCGTCCTGGCCCTGGGCCCGGCGGCCGGTCCCGCGGCCGGGCAAGTCCCGGCCGGCTATCACGATCACGCCGCGCTCACGAAGGCCCTCCAGACCCTGGCCGCCGCGAACAAGACCGTCGTCAAGATCGAATCCATCGGCAAGACCAAGGGCGGGCGCGACATCTGGGCCCTCGAGATCGCCAATCCCGGCGCCGTCGCTCCGGCGAAGCGCCCGGCCCTGCTCATTGCCGCGGGCTTCGAAGGCGACCACCTCGTCGGGACCGAGATCGCCCTGGCCGCGGCCGAATACCTGGCCAAGAACGCGGCCTCCGACGCCTCGGTCAAGTCGAGGCTCGACGGCGGAACGATCTATATCGTCCCCCGTCTCAATCCGGACGGCGCCGAAGGGTTCTTCGCCCCGCTCAAGACCGGCTCGAAGACCAACGCCGAGCCCTTCGACGACGACAACGACGGGCGGATCGACGAGGACGGCCCGGAAGACCTCAACGGGGACGGCTTCATCACGGTCATGCGGGTCCCCGCGCCCGGCGGCGAATACATGATCGACCCCGAGGAGCCGCGCCTGATGAAGCGGGCCGACCCGAAGAAGGGCGAGACCGGGGCTTTCAAGCTCTTCGCGGAAGGGGTCGACAACGACGGCGACGGCTTCGTCAACGAGGACCCGCCCGGCGGGGTCGACCTCAACCGCAACTTCGCCCACGAATATCCCTACTATAAGCCCGGGGCCGGACCCCACATGGTCAGCGCGGCCGAGGCCCGGGCCCTGATGGCCTGGATCGTCGCCCACCGGAACGTCGCGGCGGTCCTGACCTTCGGCGAGAGCGACAACCTCATCGTCCCGCCGACGGGGGCCGGGCGGCTCGGTCCGGCCCGCGAGCTCGACCTCGCCCGGTTCGCCGACGCGGCGGCCGCGGCCGCCCGGTCGGCCGGGTTCATCCAGACCGGCGGGGCCATGGGCATGGGCCGCGGCGGCCGGTTCATGACGGGCGAGTTCTCCATCGAAATGCTCATGGGCGGCGGCGCCGGCGCCGGCGGGCGGCAGGCCCAGCGGCAGACCCAGGGCGCGGAGTCTTCGCGCTTCATGATGCCCGACCGCAAGGCCGCGACGACCGTCGCGACGGCCGATTACGACTATTTCAAAGCCGTCTCCGACAAGTACATCGAGCTCACGGGCCTCCGCCAGCCCCTCCTGGTCCGCGAGCCGCAGGGCGCCTTCTTCCAGTACGGATATTTCCAGTTCGGCGTCCCCTCCTTTTCCACCCCGGGCTTCGGCCTGACGACGGCCGAGCCGTCCCCCGGACCGCGCCGGATGGGCGGAGGGGTTCCCGGAGCGGGCGAGGGCGTTCCGCCGGGCCAGACCGGCCCGGGCGCCCCGCGGGCCGGCAGACGACCATCATCGCCTCCGGCGGGCCCGAGGGGATCGCGATGATGCAGGCGGGCCCGGGTGCCTTCGGCCAGGGCCAGGCGCCGGCCGCGGCGGCGGCGCTCGCGCCCGGCATCGACAAGCAGGTCCTCAAGTGGCTGGACGCCGAGAAGATCGACGGCTTCGTCAAATGGGCCAAGGTCAAGCACCCCGAGCTCGGCGAGGTCGAGGTCGGCGGCTTCAAGCCCTACGCGGTCACCAACCCGCCCGTCGGGAAGCTGGCCGAGCTCGGCCTGTCCCACGCCAAGTTCGCCGTCCACCTGTCGGGGCTCTTCGCGCAGGTCAAGGTAGCCTCCTTCGAGGCGGTCGCCCACGGCGGGGGCCTCTACCGGATCAAGGCGGAGGTCGAGAACGGCGGCTTCTGGCCGACCTCGCTGGCCCAGGGCCAGACGGCCCGCTCGGTCAAGCCGACCATGGTCCGGCTCGGCGTCGACCCGGGCGCGGTCCTCTCCGGCAGCGCCAAGACGTCCTTCCTCCCGGTCCTGGCCGGATCGGGCAGCCGGGCCAGATACGAGTGGCTCGTGACGGGCAAGACCGGCCAGGTCGTGGAGCTCCTGGTGCAATCCGAAAAGGGCGGGTCGGCCACGGCCCGGGTCACCCTGAAGTAAGAGGAGGGCGAAGATGAGAACACGAAGAATCCTGTCCTTCATCCTGGCCGCGGCGGCCGGGCTCCTGATGACGGCGCCCTTCGCCCCGGCCCAGAAGGCCTCCGATCCCGCCTTCAAGGTCAAGCTCGATTTCAACCGCTGGCACGACACCGACGAGCTCTACGCCGACATGAAGCGGCTCCAGACGGCCTTTCCCAAGTTCCTCAAGCTCGAGTCGATCGGCAGGAGCCACGACGGCCGCGACCTCATGCTCATGACCGTCAACAATCCGGCCACCGGCCCGGAATCGGGCAAGGCCGGCATGTACATCGAAGCCAACATCCACGGCAACGAGATCCAGGGCGGCGAGGTCTGTCTCTACACCATCTGGTACCTCATGGAGAACTACGGCCGCATCGCCGACGTCACCCGGCTCGTCGACGAGCGCGTCTTCTACATCATCCCGACGGTCAATCCCGACGGCCGGCAGTACTTCATGGAGAGCCCGGGCGGCAACGCCCGCTCGGGTCACGTCCCGGTCGACGACGACAACGACGGCCTCTTCGACGAGGACGCTCCCGAGGACATCAATGGCAACGGCATCGTCGAGCAGATCCGCAAATACGTTCCCGGGCAGGGCAACTACCGGATCAGCCGGACCGATCCCGGACGTCCTCGAGCCCGTTCCCTTCGGCGCGACGGGCGATTACATCCTCCTCGGGCAGGAGGGGATCGACAACGACAACGACGGCATGGTCAACGAGGACGGCCCGGGCAGCTACGACGGCAACCGGAACTGGCCCAGCGACTGGCAGCCTGTCTACGTCCAGAGCGGGGCCATGGACTATCCCTTCCAGCTGCCCGAAGCCAAGGCCGTCGCCGATTTCCTCAAGGGCCACCCCAACATCGCCGGGGTCCAGTCCTACCATAACAGCGGCGGCATGATCCTGCGCGGCCCCGGGGCCGAGGCGGTCGGGGAGTACCCGGCGACCGATACCCGGTTCTACGACGAGCTCGGCCAGAACGGGGAGCGCATCCTGCCGTTCTACCGTTACCTCGTCATCTGGAGCGGGCTCTATACGGTGCACGGAGGCTTCATCGACTATACCAACGACGGGCTGGGCATCATCTCCTTCTCCAACGAGCTCTGGAGCGGCGACCAGTATTTCACCAGCCCGGCGCTCAAGGAGCAGCAGGCCGACCCGTCGAGCCCCATCGCCCCCGCCCCGTCCCGCTATTATTTCGACCGGTACCTCGAGTTCGGGGATGAATACCTCAAGTGGACGCCCTACGAACATCCCCAGCTCGGGAAGGTCGAGATGGGCGGCGTGTGGAAGAAGTTCCAGGGCCGCGTCCCGCCCCGGTTCATGAACGAGGAGCTCTGTCACCGGAACATGGCCTTCTCCCTCTACCAGGCCGACGAGATGCCGCTCATCCGCATGAGCGGTGCGGAAGTCGAGAAGCTCGGCGGGGATGTCTTCAGGGTCTTCGTCGACATCGTCAATCCCAAGGTGGGCCCGACGATCATGGCCCGGGCCGCCCAGAACGGCGTCGTCCGGCCCGACCTGCTTCTCGTCGACGGCAAGGGGCTCGAGGTCATTGCGGCGAGCTTCGTCGACAACAAGACCGTTTACAAGGCCAAGCCGACCGTGATCCCGCTCGTCGATCAGAAAGACCTCAAGCGGATCCTCGTCCGCAACGGCCACCCGGGCAAGGCCACGAGGACGGCGGTCCTGCTGGTCAAGGGTTCGGGGGCGATGACGGTCACTTACGACAGCGCCAAGGGCGGGAAGGCCAGCCAGACGATCACCTTGAAATAGAGGCCGGACGGCCGGGGAACTTTTCCGGGAAGGTTTTCGTCTCTCCCTAGAGAAGACGGAGGTGCGCATGAAAAAGACGGCAATTCTGGCGATCCTGTTCGTGGCCGCGACCGGAAGCCTGGCCGCTTTCGAAACGACCAAGAACCTGTCCCTGCCCGCGGCGGGCCTCAAGGCTCTCGAGATCGAGGCCGGCGCCGGATCCCTGACGGTTTCCGGCCGGGAGGGCCAGACCGCGATCGAGGTCAAGGCGGAGATCGTCGCCCGGGGCGTCGGGGACAAGGAGATGGAGGCTTATTTGAAGGACCGGATCGAGCTGATCCTGGAGAAACGGGGGGACAGCGCGGTCCTGGTCAGCCGCGTCCGGGAGAAGTTCGGTCTCTTCGACTTCAACGACAATACCGTCATCCACCTGACCGTTTCGGTCCCGAAGGGCCTGGCGCTCGACATCGATGACGGCTCGGGGAGCATCGTCGTCGAGGACCTGGGCGCTTCGCTCCGGATCGAGGATGGGTCCGGATCCATCCGGATCGCCCGCATCGGCGGCTCGGTCACCGTCGACGACGGCTCGGGCGGGATCGAGATCAGCGACGTCGCCGGCGACCTTACGATCGACGACGGCTCCGGCGAGATCAGCATCCGCCGGGTCGGCGGGACGGTGACGATCGACGACGGCTCCGGCGGCATCGACATCGAGGACGTCGAGAAGAACGTCCGTATCATCGAGGCCGGGAGCGGCGGACTCGATATCGCGAACGTCAAAGGCCAGGTCATTAAATAAGGTTCATCTCCCTTCTCCCGAGCCAAGCCGGAGAGGGGGACTTCCCGGCCGTCAGAACAGCCCGGTCACCTTGCCGGTCTTGAGGTCGAGGTCGACGTCGTAGTAGACCGGCCGGGTCGGCAGTCCGGGCATGGTCCTCATGTCGCCGCAGAGGGGATAGAGGAATCCCGCGCCCACGCTGGCCCGGATGTCGCGGACCGGGATGCGGAAGCCCTTGGGCACGCCCTTTAATTCCGGATTGTGGCTCAGGCTGAGGTGCGTCTTGGCCATGCAGATGGGCAGCTTGTCGAAGCCGAGGCGCGTGTACAGTTCGATCTTGGCCTCCGCCTCCGGGGTGTAATCGACGCCGTCGGCGCCGTAGATCTCGGCGGCGATGGTCTCGATCTTCTTCTTGATGTCCCACTCGAGCGGATAGAGGAATCTGAATTTCGACGGCTTTTCGCAGGCCGCCATGACCGCCTTGGCCAGGGCCACGGCCCCGGCGCCGCCCTCGGCCCAGTGATCGGCCATGACCGCGTCCTCGGCCCCGGCCGCGACGGCGGCCTTGCGGACCGTCTCGATCTCCGCGTCCGTGTCCGCGGCGAAGCGGTTGACGGCGACGACGACGGGCACGCCGAAACGCAGGGCATTCTTGATGTGGGCGACCATATTGGGCAACCCCTTCTCGAGCAGGGCCAGGTTCTCGTCGGTGTATTCGGGGGCCAGGGGCTTGCCGGCCACGACCTTGGGGCCGCCGCCGTGCATCTTCAGGGCCCGGATGGTGGCCACGACGACGACGCAGCTCGGGACGAGGCCGCTGGCCCGGCACTTGATGTTCATGAACTTCTCCATGCCGCAGTCGGCCCCGAAGCCCGATTCCGTGACGACGAAGCCGTCCGCGCCCACGAGGCGCAGAGCGATCTGGTCGGCGATGATCGAGGAGTTGCCGTGGGCGATGTTGGCGAACGGCCCGGCGTGGACGATGGCCGGGGTGTTCTCCACCGTCTGCATGAGATTGGGCATGAGGGCGTCTTTCATCAGGACGGTCAGGGCGCCGGCGACGCCGAGGTCGTCGGCCGTGACGGGCTCGCCCGCGCGGCTCGTGCCGATGACGATCCGGCCCAGGCGCTCGCGCATGTCGGCCAGGCCGGTCGTCAAGGCCAGGATGGCCATGATCTCCGAGGCCACGGTGATGTCGAAGCCGGTCTCGCGGACCATGCCCTTCTCCTCGGGGCCGAGCCCGATCTTGACGACGCGGAGGAAGCGGTCGCTGATGTCGAGGACCCGGTTCCAGGTGATGCTGGCCGGGTCGATGTCGAGGCGGAACATCCGCCGCTTCTCCTCGGCCGTGAGATCGGCCGGGTTCGTCTTGTCGATGCCGAGCTTCTTCAGCCGGCGGAGCATGATCGGGGAGAAGCGGCGCTCGCCCTTCTTGTTGGCCGGGCAGAAGGCGTTGAAGAGCTTCTCGTCGTCCTGGCTCGACTCGTGGAGGATGCGGACGTCGATGGCCGCGGCCAGCAGGTTATGCGAGGCCGTGATGGCGTGGATGTCCCCGGTCAGGTGGAGGTTGAAGTCCTCCATGGGCACGACCTGGGAGTATCCGCCGCCGGCGGCGCCGCCCTTGATGCCGAAGGTCGGGCCCATGCTGGGCTGACGGACGACCGTGACCACCTTCTTCCCCAGATGGGCGCCGAGGGCCTGGCTCAGGCCGACGGTGGTGGTCGTCTTGCCCTCGCCGAGGGGCGTCGGGGTGATGGCCGTCACGTCCACGTAACGGCCCTGGGGGCGGTCCTTGAGCCGGTCGAGGACGTCGAGGTGGATCTTGGCCTTGTACTTGCCGTAGAGGTCGAGGTCGTCCTCGACGAGGCCGAGCTGTGCGGCCACTTTGACGATGGGGTCGAGGGTCGTCGCCTGGGCGATGTCGATGTCGCTCGGAACGGGCTTGACGGGTTTCACGGACATGCTGCGGGTCTCCCTTCTCTCGAAGTGGGATTATCGTAAAGGGAAACAGACTTAAAAACAAGTGCCCGGCGCCGCTCTGAAAGATCCCGCGGATCTTCCAGAGACCGCGTGAGCTGTCGCTTACGCGGTCACATGCCGATCGAGATGCTCCGGCCGCCGTTGCCGAACCGGGGGTTGACCACGTTGCTTCGGGTGGAGCCGAAGGAGAAATTAAAGCCGACGGACAGGGAGTAATTGTATCCGGTGGCCAGCTGCTTTTGGCGGAGCAGGATCTCCTCGTATGAGGCCCCTCCGGCCGGCAGCGCGAGCTGGTCGCGGATCTGGGCGTAGCTCGCGTCGATCTCGAAGCTCAGGCCCCGCCAGACGCGGATGTCGAGCTCCGTCTCAATTTCGAACCGGTTCTTGCTGAAGTCGTGGAAGTAATGGGAGCCCTCGAGCTTGATCGTGGCGTTGCCCCACGGCCGGACGACCTCGAAGGCGCAGGTCAAGGCCTCCTGCAGGAGGTTCTCGGAGGTCTTGAAGTAGATCGTCTCCTCGATGTAGCGGGCGTGGGTGAAGCCGAGCCGGTAGAGGAACCGGAACTGCTTTTTCGTATGTTCGGAGTAGGGGAAGATGTTGAACTCGACGGCCGGGGCGACCGTGTAGCCCAGATCGAGATTGGAGTACGTCGAGGATTCGGCCTCGGCGTAGCCGCCGGCGGACCAGTGCTCCCCCAGGCTCTTGACGACCAGGCCCGAGGCCCCGAAGCCGTGGGTCGTGCTGTCGTAGGTCGTGCCGTCGCCGAAGTCGAACCACGTATCGTTCTGGTTGTAGTAGACGGAGGTCTGGACCTTGAGCTCGGGCCTGACCCGGTTGGCCGAGAAGGAGGCGAAATACGAGCCGCTCCGGTACTGTGTCTCGCCCATGAGGAAGGCGTTGCCGCTCAAGCTGAAGATCCAGGAGTTCCACGGGTCGTTGACAGCGGTCGGCTTGGCCTCGTCGAGGAACCGGACCGTGAGGTCCCTGGCGACAGGGGTTTTGGCGGCGTAGCGCAGCAGGCCGAGCTTGATCGTCCCGGCCAGGCCGCGCCGGACGTCCTCGGGCCCGGCGCCCGGCTCGGGCGTGAAGGTCAGGGCGTTGTCGTCGCCTTGGAACTCCCCGAGGCCGGTGAAGACGACTCCCAGCGGCCCGCGGCCCGGCGGCCCCTGGGGCGTGACGACGACGTGGACCTGGGCCCCCGCGAGATCGGTGACGAACTCGACGAACGGGATCTCCGTCCGGAGGGCGCCGATGTCCGCGCCGGGCCAGTCGACGAAGACCCGCGGCCGGGGAGGCGGAGGAGCGCCCGGCCCGGGCGGGGGCGCCTGGGCGGCGGCCAGGCCGGCCAGGCCGGCCAGCGTCAGGAGGAGGGCGGCGAGGGTTTTGCGGGGATGTCTCACGGTCGTCTCCTGTCCCTCTAGTGGATCTCGATGTGCATGCCGCCGCTGCCGGACGTCCCGAAGCGGGGATTGATGACGTTGGTGAAGATGGAGCCGAACTGGAACTGGATGCCCACGGCGAAGAAATAGTTGTCGGTCATGGGCAGCTCGTAGAGGCGCAGGAGCATCTCCTCGTAGGTCGGCTCGCGGGCGATGAGCGAGAGCTGGTCGTGGACCCAGGAATAGCCCCCGAGGCAGTAGACACTGAAGCCTTTGTAGAGCCGGAGGTTGAGGATGCTGAACAGATCGATGTTGTACTTGCTGAAGTCGTGGAGATAGTTCGAGCCCTCGGCGCTCAAGCTGACCGTGCCGAACTTCTCGCGGAGGTCGAGGGTCAGCGACAGCTCCTCCTCGAAAAGGGTCTCTTCGGTCTTGCCGTAGATCGTCTCTTCCCGGTACCTGACGGGGTTCAACGACACCGTGTAGAGGGCCCGGAGCTGCCGGCGGGTGGACTGGGAATACGGAAAGAAATTGTACTCGACGGCCGGGCCGACGCTCAGGCCCAGGTCGATGTTGCTGTAGAGTGAGGATTCGGCCTGGGCGTTGGCCCCGACGGACCAGTGCTCGCCGAGGCTCAGAACGTAGAGGCCGGTCGCGCTCCAGCTTTCGGTCGTTCCGGTGATCGTGTCCCCGTCGACCTCGAATTTCTGGTACGAGCGGTCGGCCGACAGGCCGAGGCGGACCTTCGAAGCCGGCGTGACCCGGTTGGCCGAGAAGGACACGTCGGCCATCCGGTCCAGATAGCTCTCCTCGCCCGAGAACCGGCCGTCTCCCGAGAGGCTGAAGAGCCAGTAGTTCCATCGGTCCCGGCCCGCGGCGGGCTTTTCCGGGGGGGCGTAATCGACGGCGATCCGGCCGGCGATGGGGGTCCTGGCGACGAAGCTCATCAGGCCCAGCTTCAGGGCCTTGACCAGGCCGCGGCGGACGTCGTCGTCGGTGTCGGTCTGGGACGAATAATACTTCTGGAGGTCCTTGGCGTCCTTGCAGTCGCCCTGGCCGATGAAGGTGATCGTGTATTCGACCCCCCCGCCGCCGGTCGTCTGGGTGGTGATCAGGATGTGCACCTGGGCTTCGAGGCGGTCCCGGACGTAGTTGACGAAGGTGATCTCGGTCTTGATGTACTCGGTGTCGCAGAAGTCGCAGTCGAGGAAGACTTTGACGGCCGACTTCTTCAGCTCGTCGACGCCGGCCTGGTCCGGCGGGGTCGGGGGGATCTGCGCCGCGGCCAAGGACGCCAGGCCCAAAACCAGGGCGACGAGGACGGACAGGGTCTTTGGCATGCGCCAGCTCCTTCCCGGGCCCGGCCGGTCCCGCGGCGGCGCGGGTTCATCTACAGGAATTCAGCAACTTACGTGCCATGAGCGCTTCGGCCCCCCGGCCAGGGCGGCTGGCCCTGGCGCCGTCGGAGTTTATACGCCGGAATGTAAGAAATGGTTACAACACCGGCCACGACACCCTTGGCGCTCCTCGCCGTTTTAGACGGTGAGGGAGGCGCGTTCTTCCCCCGGGAAATCTCCGGGGGTCGGGGAGGATGGGGACCCGGGGCCTAGAAGAAATAATACGCCGCGAAGAGGACCCGGACGTTCCGGACGAAAGCGGCGTCCGCAGCCTTGCCGAAGGCGTCGGTCGTTCCGTACGAGGCCGCGGTCAGCTCGATCTCCCCGGCGAAGCGCATCTTGCCGATGTTGTAGAGAAGGCGCGGCGACAGCCGGTAGAGCTCGTCGATGTTCGGGCCGCGGGCGTAGTTCGCCCCGGTGATCGGGTCGGGCGCGCCCAGGTTCCTGGAATAGCCGGCGAACAGTCCGGCCTGCCACGGCGCGCCGTTGGTCATGATCTCCGACCAGAAGGAGACGATGTCGGTCGGCGTATAGGCCCAGTCCTGGCGGACCTCGTCGACGACGTCCCGGACGCCGTAGCCGCCGAGCATGGTCATGTGGTGGAGATTTTGGCCCCAGACCGCTTCGGCCTTCCAGGTCCACTTGGCCCATTTCTGCTTGAAGAAGGCCATGGCCGCGAGACTGGTCACCGATTCGTCCGTCGCGTAGCCGGCCGCCGTGACGATCCGCGGCGCGATGGTCATGACGTCGCCGCCGAGGCCGGCCACGGTCTCGGTCTTCCGGGCGTCGTTGCGCGAGGCGTACTGGAGCTTGAGGTTGAATTCGGGCCGGGCCGCGTTGCGGAGGTAGACCGGGGTCACGCCGTCGGGACCGTTGCTGGCGAAATCGCGCTGGGTCAGGGCCGTGGCGGCCAGGCTGACCTTTCCGAACATCTGGGTGAACCGGACCTGGGGGCTCCGGTTGAAGGGCTGAAAGGGCGCGCCGGTGTTGAACGAGACCACATCCGGGAAGCTCTCGGTGACGAACATGGGGTGCCAGAACTGGCCGATCATGAGCTCGGAGTGCGGCCAATTGAGCTTGAGGTAGGCGTGGCGGAGGCGGAAGCCGTTGATGTCGGCGTCCGAGGTGCCGAAGAACTCGCCTTCGAGGTAGGCCGAGGTCTTGGCCCCGAGGGCGTCCGGGCCCGTGATCTTGCCGGCGATGCGGGTCTGGATGGACAGGATGTTGAACGTCGGCTGGGCGTTGACGTCCGTCCCGTCGGGGTCGACCGAGGGGCCCTTGGGGTAGAGCAGGAAATGCCCTTCGCGGATGCTGACGGTCTGGCGCGTGTCGTAGAAGATGTCCGTCTTGACGAAGCCGGAGAAGGTGATGCCGAACGCCGGGGGCTTCTGTTCGGTCTGGGCCGCGGCCGGGACCGCGGCGGCGGCCAGGCCTAACGCGGCGATGAGATCCGATGGCGGCGAGGCGGGATCCGGTGTCGTTCATGTCATCCTCCAAGGCGGGCGTTCTGCGGTATTCCCGGAATTATAGCGGCCCGGAAAGGAAAGTCAAACTGTGCTAAAATCCGCCCCGTCCCGTGGATCGCGTGATCTTGGAGGTCCGTATGAGAACCGTCCGCACCGTGTTCGCCGTCCTGGCCGTCCTGGCCCTGGCTTCCGGGCTGGGCGCCCAACAGCGGACGTTCCGACTGGGGGAGACCGACTTCCTCCTCAACGGCAAGCCGTTCCGGATCATGGCCGGCGAGATCCACTACCAGCGCATCCCGCGCGAGTATTGGGCCGACCGGCTCATGAAGATCAAGGCCGCCGGCCTCAACACGGTCGGCACGTACGTCTTCTGGAACGCCCTCGAGCCGGAGCCGGGGCGGTGGGACTTCTCCGGCGGGAACGACCTGGCCGCCTTCATCCGGACCGCCCAGCGGGCCGGACTGTGGGTCCTCGTCAGGCCCGGGCCGTACGCGTGCGCCGAGTGGGATTTCGGCGGCCTGCCGGCCTGGCTGTTGCGGACGCCCGACATCAAGGTCCGCTGTTCCGATCCGCGCTATCTCGAGGCCTGCGAGCGCTACATCCTGAAGCTGGCCGAGGTCCTCCGCGACCTCCAGGTCCAGCGCGGCGGGCCGGTCCTCATGGTCCAGATCGAGAACGAGTACGGCAGCTACGGCAACGACCGGGACTATCTCCTCGCGCTCAAATCCTTCTGGGAAAAAGCCGGGATCGAAGGGCCGTTCTTCACGGCCGACGGCGCGACGCCGCACATGCTCGAAGCCGGCAGCCTGCCCGGCGCGGCCATCGGGCTGGACCCCGGGACGAACGAGAAGGACTTCGCCGAAGCGGCCCGGCTCGAGCGCGGCGTGCCCATTTTCTGCAGCGAGCTCTACCCGGGCTGGCTGACGCACTGGGGCGAGCCCTGGGCGCGGGTCAAGACCGAGGAGTTCCTGCCCGACCTGCGCTGGCTTCTCGACAACGGCAAATCCTTCAGCCTCTATATGTTCCACGGCGGAACGAACTTCGGTTTCACCGCCGGGGCCAATTTCTCCGACAAGTACCAGCCCGACGTGACGAGCTACGATTACGACGCCCCGCTCGACGAGGCCGGCCGGCCGACGCCGAAGTACAGCGCCATCCGCGATCTTCTGGCCCGCTATCAGCCGAAAGGGGCGGCACTCCCGGCCCTGCCCGAGCCCCTGCCGGCCATCACCGTCCCCGCGATCGGATTCGATGAGAGCGCTTCGCTCTTCGACAACCTGCCGCCGGCCGTCCGCAGCGCCCAGCCCGGGCCGATGGAGTCCTACGGCCAGGGCTCCGGTTTCATCCTCTACCGGACCAGGCTCCTGGGCCACCGCGGCGGCAAGCTCACCGTCACGGAGCTGCACGATTACGCCACGGTCTTCGCCGACGGCCGCTATCTCGGGGCGATCGACCGGACGAAAAGCGAAACCTCGATCGACATCCCCAAGGCCGAGCCGGCCAACCAGACGATCGACATCCTCGTCGAGGCCATGGGCCGGATCAACTACGGGCCGCGCCTGCTCGACCGCAAGGGCATCACCGACCGGGTGACTTTGAACGCCATGACCCTCATGGGCTGGGACGTCCACACGCTGCCGATGGACGAGGATTTCATGGGCGGGATCAGGTTCGGACGCCGCCCGGCCGAGCGGCCGGGCAATTTCTTCCGCGGCGCGTTCGATCTCCAGAAGGTCGGCGACACCTACCTCGATATGAGCGGCTGGAAAAAGGGCGTCGTCTGGGTGAACGGGCACAACCTCGGCCGCTACTGGGAGATCGGACCGCAGAAGCGGCTGTTCTGCCCGGCCCCTTTCCTGAAGCCGGGCCCGAACGAGATCGTCGTCTTCGACCTGCACGTCCTCCGGCCCGCGGCCGTGGCCGGCTTCACCGGGCTAGAGTAGGTCCTTCGAGACCTCGACGAGCGAGGTCTCCAGGTCGTTGACGATGCGGAAGCCGCGCTTCTCGAAGACCACGATCATGCGAGGGTTGTCGGTCGTGGTGATGGCCGTGACCGTCCGGACGCCCCACTCCCGGGCGATGCCCACGACAATAGTCCGTCAGGAGTCCGCCCAGGCCCTTGTCCTGCCAGGCGTCCTGGACGAGAACGGCGTATTCGGCCGCCGTCCGGCCCGGCTCGGCGACGAGGCGCCCCACGCCGACGAAGCGGCGGTCCGAACCTTCCCCTGTCTCGGCGACGATGGCCAGCTCCCGGTCGTAGTCGATGTAGCAGTAGCGGCTGGCCACCTCGTGGGACTGCCAGAAGAAGAAGTAGCGGAACCTCGAGTAGATCGACTCGCGCGAGCAGCTGGAGAGGAGGTCCAGCCAGAGGGGCTCGTCCTCGGGCTTGATCGGGCGGAGGGTGATGGCCGTGCCGTCCCTCATCGTCGCCCTCCGGACGAACTCCTCGGGGTAGGGCCGGAGCGACAGGTGCGCATAGGGCCGCCGGGGATCCTCGGCGGCCCGCCGGTCGCCGAGGATCCGGGCGTCGAGCGCGGTGACGCCGTCGGTCGTGACCAGCAGGGGATTGATGTCGAGCTCCGCGATCTCGGGGAAATCGGCGGCCAGGTAGGATAGGCGAACGAGGGTTTCGATGAGCTTATCGACGGCCAGGGCCGGCCGGCCACGATAGCGTCCGAGGAGCGGCCGCATGCGGAGCTCGTCGAGCATACGGCGGGCCAGCCGTTCGTTGAGGGGCGGAAAACCGATGGCCCGATCGCCGTAGATCTCGGCCGCGGTCCCGCCCATGCCGGCCAGGACGACGGTGCCGAAGGTCGGGTCCTTCTTGATACCGAGGATCATCTCCACGCCGTCCCCGGCCCGGACCATCTTCTGGACGGTCACGCCCTCGAGCCGAGCGGCCGGGGCCTTGCGGGCGGCGGTCTCGAGAACGGCCGTGAAGGCGGCCCTGACGGCCTCCGCGTCGGCGAGGTCGAGGGCCACGCCGCCGACGTCGGTCTTGTGGGTGATGTCGGGCGACAGGATCTTGAGCACGACGGGATAGCCGGCCGCGTCGGCGGCCCGAACGGCCTCGTCTTCCGTCGCCGCCGCCTCCGGGCGCGTGACCGGGATGCCGTAGGAGGCGAGGAGCTCCTTGGACAGGGCTTCGGAGAGGGCCCCTTCGGCCTTGGTCAGCATCTCCGCGAAACGGGCCCGCAGGACGCTGCGATGAACGGGAAGATCGACGCGGACGTCCTTGGGCGTCTCGTAGAGGATCTCGAGATTGCGGGCGTAGGTGACGAGGGTCATGAAGGCCCGGACGGCCTGCTCGGGCGTCGGATACGTCGGGATGCCGGCCTCGTTGAGGAGGTTCGTGCCTTCGCGCATGGCCGCGCCGCCGAGCCAGGCGGCCAGCACGGGCTTAGGCGTCGCAGCGGCCTGGGCGGCGACCTCCCGGGCCACGGCGGTCGGGTTGGTCATGGCCTGCGGCGTGACGATGACGAGCAGCGCGTCGACGCCGGGATCGTTGAGGACGATACGGGCCGCCTTGCCCACGAGCTTCGACTTGGCGTCGCCGAGGACGTCCACGGGATTGCGCCGGGACCAATGCGGCGGCAGGCTGCTGTCGAGCTCGGCCAAGGTGGCGTCGGACAGGCGGGCCAGGGACCCGCCCGCGGCGACGAGCGCGTCGGTGGCCATGACGCCCGGTCCGCCGGCGTTGGTCAGCACGGCCAATCGGGGCCCCTTCGGGACCTTGGGCCGGCCGACGAGGTCGGCGCAGTCGAAGATCTCGCCGATGTTGAAGACGCGGGCCAGGCCCATGCGCTGGAAGGCGGCGTCGTAGACGGCGTCCTCACCGGCCAGGGCGCCGGTGTGGGAGGCGGCCGCGGCGGCGGACTCGGGGAAGCGCCCGGCCTTATAGGCGACGATGGGCTTCACCCGGGCGAAGGCGCGGGCGGCGGTCATGAACTTCCGGGCGTCCGAGATCGATTCGATGTAGAGGAGGATGGACTTGGTCGCTTCGTCCTCGCCGAGATAGTCGATAAGGTCCCCGAAATCGACGTCGATCATGTTGCCGGTCGAGACGAAGTGGGAGAAGCCGAGCTTCTCCTCGGCCGCCCAGTCGAGGACCGAGGTGCACAGCGCGCCGGACTGCGAGACGAAGGCGACATGCCCCGGTCGGGGCATGGCCCCAGCGAAGCTGGCGTTGAGGGCCAGGCCGGGGGAGATGACGCCGAGGCAGTTGGGGCCGAGGATGCGCATCCCCTCGAACCGCAGGGCCTCGGCCTTGACGGACTCTTCGAGGGCCAGGCCGGCCGGCCCGGTTTCACGGAACCCGGCCGAGATGATGATCAGCCCGCGGGCGCCGGCCTCGCCGCATTCGCGGACGAGCCCGGGCACCTGGGCCGCGGCGGCGCAGATGATGCCGAGGTCCGGCGTCTTGGGCAGGCCGGCCGCGTTGGGGAAGCAGGGGATGCCCATGACCGCTTCGACGGCCGAGCTGACGGGATAGACGACGCCGCGGAAGCCGCCGCCGACGAGGTTGGCGAGGATCCGGGCGCTGACGCTCTTGGGATTCGGGCTGACCCCGACCAGGGCGATCCGCTGGGGCTTGAAGATCTTGTCGAGTGTCTGGATGTTCATCGGATTTCCATTCTCGTCCATAGCAGGCCTGTTTTCAAGGCCGAAACGGATGCCGGGTGTCCATCTCTTCGGCTTGCTCGGGACATCGCCCCTCGTTTCCCCGCACCCCGGCGGCGGGAAGCGGACTCTTGGAAGCGACCCGGCAGAATCGGGGCTGAGCACTCGAAGCCGCGATTCTGCGAAATATCGGAAGAAAGGTGTTCTCTCAAGATATCTCCCAGAAGCCTGGCTCCGAGTCGCTCCGCCAGGCTTCTGATGGTCGCTTCGCAGACTCCGCTCCCTGCCGGTCCCCCTTCCCTTACGGGGCCTCGGGGCGATATCCCTCGCTGCCTCACGATGGACACGATATGCATCGCCCCCCTCAAGATGAACTGGCCCGAACGGGGAGGAAGCCCTCTCAAAAGCCTGGCAGATGGGGCGATGAACGGACATGTTGATTTGACATCCAGGCCTCGGCAACTTAAATAGCGAACTAAAGGGTCAGGCGGAAGCCCAGGCGGGCGGAGCGGCCGGGCGTCCCGTACCCCCAGACGGTCTCGTAGGGTGTGCCGAGGATGTTATCGACGCGGAAGAAGACCGCGAGCTGCCGGCCGAGGTCGGCCGTGAGGGCGGCGTCGAGAAGAAGGTAGGACGGCATCTCGACCGTGGGGTAAGGATAGGCGCTGAAATCGCGGTCGAGGCGCCGGCCGACCCAGAGGGCGTGCCCGGCCAGGTCGACCCGGCCGAAGAGCCGGAAGCCGGCGTCGGCCGAGAACTTGTCCCGCGGCCGGCGCAGGAGCTCTGCCCCGGTCCCGGTATCCAGGGCCGACAGCCGGGCATAGGACGCGGCGAAGCGGAGCCCGTCCGCGGGCCTTGCTTCCGCCGAAGCTTCGAAGCCGCGCGTCCGGGCCCGGCCGATGTTGACGTAACCGGCCGCATAGTCGAAATCGACGAGATCCTGGAAAGTGTTCTCGAACCAGGTCAGGGCGACGACCGCGCGGCCGGAGGCCAGGCTCTGCTCGATGCCCGCGTCCCAGCCGAGGGCCCGCTCGGGCCGGAGCAGGGGATTGCCGACCGGGCCGAACGATGTCGCCGGGGCGAAGAGCTGGTAGAGGGACGGCGATTTGAAGCCGGTCCCGAGCGTCGCCTTGAGGCGTGTGCCCGTGGCGGTGATGAGATAGGCGGGGGCGACGCGGAAGGTGAACGCGCCGCCGGTCCGGCTGTGGAGGTCGGCCCGGACGCCGGTCGTGACGAAGAAGCGGCCGCCGGTCTCCCAGTGATCGAGGATGTAGATCCCGGCGACCCCGGCCCGGGCCGTCGGGAAGCGGGATTCGTACGGGCCGTAGACGCTCTCCGAGAGATAGTCCGACCGGCCCTTCTCCTGCTCGAGCTCGAGACCGGCCGTGAGGGTGTTCGTCGGCTTGAGGAAGAAATTGTTCTGCCAGTCGAGCTTGAAGAGGCCGCTCTTGTAGAGGCCTTCGTCCCAATCGTCCGGATGGTCTTCATCCGTCGGGTTGTCGTTCGACCGTCTCGCGCCGAGCCACGACACGGATACGGCCTGCTCCCAGCGGCCGCCGCGGGCCAGGCTCCGGTATTGCCCGCGGACGAGGACGCTGCCGTAATCCTGGACGCTGTTCGGATCGTCGCCGCCGGGACCGCCGAAGCTGTCGAGCTCGGTCCGGGCGTCCACGGCCCGGACGCTGAGCGTCAAACTCGTGCCGGGCCGCGGCGCGTAAGCGTAGCGGGCGGCCAGGCTCAGGTTCCGGTAGCCGTCCTTCTCGATGTTGCCGGGATACGCGGACGAGGCCGCCGATAGACCGGCCGTCCGCTCGTGGAAAAGGGCGAAGGAGTATTCGGTCTTCCGTCCCGTGCCGGCGAGCGAGACGTCGGCGTCGAGCGAACGCAGGGTGTCGGCCGAAGAGGCCAGCGTGAGCCGCGGCCGGCCCCGGCCGGCCCGGGTGATGATGTTGACGACCCCGCCGAGCGCATCCGATCCGTAGAGAAGGCCCTGGGGCCCGCGGAGGATCTCGACCCGTTCGACCTGGCTGAGCGGCAGGTGGGAGACGTCGTACGAGCGCGAGGGGTTGATGGGATCGTTGAGCTCGACGCCGTCGAGGAGGAAGAGCGTATGTTCGCTGTTGGCGCCGCGCACCGAGACCGACGACGCGGCGCCCGGCCCGCCGGCCCGGACGGTCGACAGGCCGAGGGCGGATTCCAAGGCGTCGAGGACGAAGGACTTGCCGGTCCGGACGAGCTCCTCGCCGCTGATCACGGTCAGGGAGCTGCCGACCTTCTTCTCGGGAGTTTCGATCCGCGTGGCCGTGACGACGAGATCGTGCTTGAGAGGCGCGGCCGGCCCGGTTTGGGCCTCCTGGGCGCCCAGGGCGGAGGGGAGGAGCGCGGCGAGGGCCGCGACCAGGATCGTTCTCGAGGACATGGCAGGAGCTCCGCAGCCGCCCCCGCCGTTTTTCGTCCGCCGTCTTCCACCCGAAGACCGTTCGGCCGAGGCTTAGAGCAGGTATCCTGACTCCCGGATCGTCCTCCTCCCGAGCCTTCCAGCCTCGCGGCCGTGGCGTCTTTCGGGATTCGTCCCCGGTTACAGTAGCGGGGGCTGTGTCCGCTTTTAACGGACTTCCCTTCGGAATAAGCCTGGGGAGATTCTAATAAAAAATGGGGAGGGGGTCAAACCGTAAAAAGAAGGGACCTGGTCTTCGCAAGCCGTCTGGATCATTCGTTGGGCTTGCGAAGACCAGGTCCCCTTCCGGAGGAGGTTTGGTCTATCGACGATATTCGAAAGGAGGTCTTGGCTGGCCATTTCTGTCACTCACCATGTAGTACCCAGCCGCGGGAGGAATCGTTGCATTTTTGGGAAGACCGTGGATATGGGGGGGGCAGGCAGAGAGGTAGAAAAAAAACCTATTTAATTTTTTTCCGGAGCCCCCTTGATGACCATTACGAATTATACCACAAGAGGCATTTGGATGCAACACTTTTCTTCATTATTTAGAAATGATCATCTAAAGGCCTCCGGCTGACGGCTCTTGGGCCTGAAAAGGGCCCTCTTTTCCCCGTTTCCGATAAACCCTCCAAGACAGGCGTTCTTCTGGCGGTCTTCCCTGAAAATAGGGTATATTGGGGAGGCCCTCCGGGGGCGGAAACGCCCCGGAACGAGGAGAATTCCATGAAAAACGAGGATTTCCGGCGCGCCGGGTACCAGTTCGTGGACTGGATCGCCGATTATTTCGAAAATGTGGAGAAATACCCTATCGTGGCCCGGGTCGAACCCGGCGATATCAAAAAAACGATCCCTGCCGTCCCCCCGGCCAGGGGGGAGGCCATGGACGGCATCTTCCGGGATTTCGAGAAGATGATCATGCCCGGAATCACCCACTGGCAGCACCCGGGCTGGTTCGCCTACTTTCCGGCCAATAACAGCCCGGCTTCGGTCTTGGGGGAGCTGCTGACGGCCGCCCTGGGCGCCCAAGGCATGGTCTGGCAGACGTCCCCCGCCGCGGCCGAGCTCGAGGAGGTCGTTCTCGACTGGTTGAGGCAGATGATCGGGCTGCCGTCCGGCTTTTCCGGCGTCATCCAGGACACGGCCTCGACGGCCACCTTGTGCGCCCTTCTTTCGGCCAGGGAAAAGGCGACCGGGTTCGAGGGGAACGAGTCCGGCCTCCGGCAGCCCTTGGTCGTCTACGCTTCGGAGGAGGCGCACTCGAGCGTCGACAAGGGCGTCCGTATCGCCGGCTTCGGCCGGAAGAACCTGCGGCGCATCCCGACGGACGACCGCTTCGCCCTCATCCCGGAGAAGCTCGACGAAGCCATCGCCCGGGACCGGGAGGCCGGTCTCTGTCCGGCGTGCGTCGTGGCCACGGTCGGCACGACTTCGTCCGGGGCCGTCGATCCGCTGAAAGAGATCGGCGAGATCTGCCGGGCGCACGGCCTCTGGCTCCACGTCGACGCGGCCTGGGCGGGAACGGCCGCCCTGCTTCCGGAGAAGCGCTGGATCCTGGCCGGGGCCGAGCTGGCCGATTCGCTCGTCTTCAATCCCCACAAGTGGATGCTGACCAACTTCGACTGTTCGGCCTATTTCGTCCGCGACCCGGGGACTCTCATCCGGACCTTCGAGATCCACCCCGAGTATCTCAGGACGAGCGTCGACGCCAAGGTCAAGAACTACCGGGACTGGGGCATCCAGCTGGGCCGTCGCTTCCGGGCCCTCAAGCTCTGGTTCGTCGTCCGGAGCTACGGCGTCGAGGGCCTGCAGGCCATGGTCCGGGAGCACATCCGGCTGGCCGGGCTCTTCAGGGACTTCGTCGGGTCCGACGCCCGGTTCGAGCTCCTGGCCCCGGTCGATCTCGGGCTCGTCTGCTTCCGCCTGAACGACGGACGCGGCGACACGGCGCTCGACGACCTCAACCGCAGGTTCCTCGCGCGCATCAACGCCGCCGGCCCGGTCTTCCTGACCCATACGACGCTCCGCGGCAAGTACACGATCCGGTTCGTCGTCGGCCAGCGGACGACCGAAGAGCGCCACGTGCGCGGCGCCTGGGACATCATCGCCGCGGCCGCGGCCGAGGTCCTGAAGTCCTGAACCGGCCGCTCACTCCGGCTTGAGGGCGTAGCGCAGGGCGCCGTCCGGATCGGCGAACCGGACGTAATAACCCCAGCCGCCGGCCCCCTGGAGCACCTTGACGAGGACCTTGTTCCAGCCCTTTTTCAGCCGCACCGACACCCGGTCGAGGTCCGGTTCCGCGGCCCGGTAGGCCGGGTTGGTATGGACGAGCTCGCCGTTGATCCAAACCCGGACGCCGTCGTCGCTGCCGAGCAGGAGCTCCGCGCTCCGGTCGTCCGGGGCGAGGACCCAGGCCAGGCCGTAGACGATGGCCTGCTCGTTGGGCCGGATGAGATCGTCGAGCCGGACGTAGCCCGGATCGCCGGCCTTGAAGGTCCGCCAGCCGACGGTCTCGCCGTTCTTCCCTCTGTAGCTCTTCGCCGGCGCGGCCTCCGTCTCGGGCGGATAGACCGTCGGCAGATCGTCCATGTCCGCGGCGGGAAAGGGGCCGGCCAGGTTCCATTCGCGGATGAACCGGCGGGCCGCGGGCCTGAGACCGGCTCCGACAAAGAAGACGTCGGGCCCCGCGCTTGCGGCGTCCTTCCCGTCCACCTCGAAGACGAGCGCGTTGGGGCCCGCCTCCAGGAGCAGGTCCTGGAGAACGACGCTGCCGAGCGCCGTTTCTTTGGCGTAGCCGTGGAAGCGGCCCAGGGTCGCCGCCGCGGCACCGCCGGCGGCGGCCTTCAGGATCCGGAAGCTTCCGGCCGCCGGCGACCTGAGAAAGTGGAGCTCGACCGCGTAGAGATCGCGAACGGCGACCTGGAATTGGAATTCGATCCGCGTCCCGGCCGCAGCCCCGTCGGTCCTGAGCACGGGATAGCGGTCTCCGGACGGGCCGTAATAGGATGAGAGCGCGGCCGCCAGCCGCGGCGCAGCCAGGCGCAGTCCGGCCGCGCGGTCGACGAAAGCGCCCGGCGCGCCCGCCTGTTCCGGCGCCCAGTCCGGCCGCACGAAATCCTCGGGCGGCTCGAAGGCGAAAGGCAGCCTTTCGGCGACGGGCGGAAGCGCCGGGTAGTCCCGGTGCGGCTCGGACTGGTACCAGTAGGCGACCGAGGAGAGGAAGTCGGCGCGGTCGTTGGCGTGGCCGTGCTCGATCGCGACCTCGATGCTCTTCTTGAACGGCACGGGGTCCGGGATGTGGAAACGGTAGACCGTGGCCTTGGACCCGGCTTGGAAGTCCTCTTCTTGGAGGGGGCAGCCGTAGAAGAGGGCCTGGCCCTCGCGCATCCCCCAGGCGTCGGAAAAATAATCCTCGGAGCCGGTGCCGTGCAGGGACGGCTTGGATTCGCCGTCCACCTTGATCCGGTCATCGCCCTCGCCCCACCAGCCCAGGGCGCGCTGGAGGACGCTCATGGTGCACCCGACGTAGTGCCCGGCGCCTTCGGCCTCCAGGAGCAGGTAGTCGCGCTTCGGGTCGGGCGGGAACTCCTGTCTGTACCGGGCATGGAAGGTGGGCGTGTCGGCGGGAAGATCCGGGAGCTCGCGGTAGTCGATGTAATAATAGAAGGCGTCGACGGGCCGCGTCCCCTCGTTCGTGGCCGTGATCCGGCACGAGCGGCGGAAGGGCATATACCAGTAGCAGTTGCGGGCCCGGCCCTCCGAGGAACAGGTGATCGGGAGGGAGGCGAGGTTCCTGTTCAGTCCGTGGCCGACGCCGAAAAAATCGCCGACGGGCGCCTCGACCGAGGGGGCCTTCTCGCCGTCCCAATAGATGCGCAGAACGATCTTCCGGCCGTAGAACGGCTCGGCGGCGATGGTCGTCCAAATGTGATGGACGGCCGCCGGCCCCTCGATCTCGGCCAGGACCGCGGTCCGGCCCGGCTCGATGACGAGGGAGTCGCGGTTGCCGCCGCTCCGGTCGTAGGACGAGATGCGGCGGCTGCGGTAGTCCTGCCTCCGGCCCAGGCCTTGCAACAGGTCCTGGCCGGCCAGGCTCGTCGCGGCCAGGATGACGGCGATCCCGATGAGGGGACGATGGCGCATGGCCGAAACCTCCTTCGGCCGTCCCCGCCGGGTCCTAGCGCGCGGGACGGCGCTTTTTTCGGAGCCAGCCGGTCCGGACGTGCGACTTCCGGTCCCGGCCGGTGTAGGGCTTGATGTCGAGGACGGGCGTTCCGTCGACGAGATCGAGGCCCGAGACCTCGAGGACGCGGCCATCGCGGGCCAGGAGCCTGAGGACGCTCAGCCCGAGCGGATTCGGGCGGTGGGGCGACCGGGTGGCGAAGACGCCGCGGGGCTTCGTCTCGCCCGGCGGCACGACCTCGAGCTTGGAGGCCCCGGCTTTGTGGAAATGGAAGAGGACGATGATATGAGAGAACCCTTCGAGGCCGTCGAGGCCGGCGGCGAATTCGGGGAAGACCTCGATCCGGCCGATCGAGCGCTCGAAGAACCGGGGCGGCGCGAAGACCGGCGGGGGCAAGTCGGCCGGCTCTTTGAAACGCGACCGGACGACGCCGATGGGACTGAGCCGGACGCCGGCCGCTATTTCCCGATGTAGGTCAGCCACTTTTCGTAGCGGGGTTCGCGGCCGGAGACGGCGTCGTTGAAGGCCTTGATCATGCCCAGGGCGACGGGGCCCGGCTTGCCGGTCCCGATCGTGTGCTTGACCCGCGGCGCGGCCGGATCGGACCCGTCCGTGACCGTGACGATGGGAATGACCTCGACGGCGGTGCCGCAATAGAACGCCTCGTCGGCGCCGAAGAAGTCCTCCTTGGTGATGGGCGCGACGACCGTTTTGTAGCCGAGGTCCCGGCCGATCTCGAGCAAGCTCGTCCGGGTGATGCCCTCGAGGACGGATTCGCTCCGGCCGTTGGTGCTGAGGGTCCCGCCCTTGACGATGATGACGTTCTGGCCCGGCCCTTCGGCGATCCGGCCTTCCATGTTCAGGAAGATGGCCTCGTCGAAGCCCTCCTCGCGGGCCTCGAGGCCGCAGATCGTCGATTGGACGTAGACGCCGCCGAGCTTGGCCGCCATGTTGAATTGCGTGTGGTGGACCCGGCGCTGGGGGACGATGAAGGCGTTGACGCCGCGGGCCGCGTTCTCGCCGAGGTAGGCCCCCCATTCCCAGGCGCTGACGGCCAGTTCGACGGGGCAGGCCTTGGGCACCAGGCCGAGGTTGCCGTAGGAGTAGAAGAGGAGGGGCCGGATGTAGCAGCTGTCGAGCCCGTTCTCCCGGACGGTCGACGTGATGGCCGCGGCGATCTGGTCCTTGGTGTACGGGCACTTCATCTTGGCCGCGGCGGCCGAAACGAGGAAGCGGTCGTTGTGTTCGGGCAGCCGGAACACCGCCGGGCCCTTGGCCGTGCGATAGGCCCGGATGCCCTCGAAGACGCTGGTGCCGTAGTGCAGGGCGTGCATCATGGGGTGGAAACCGGCCTCGGACCAATCATAGAACTTGCCCTCGTACCAGTATTTCTTGGCGTTGGGGAAATGGGTGTTCAGAAACATGGCTCACTCCTTCAGGGAAGTGGGGCGGTGCGGCCCGGGAGAGGATCCGGGTAATAGGGAGCCGCTCGTTCCGCTGGCGGCCGATCTTCGCTTATAGAAGGCACAACCTCATATGACGATCGGATGTCCGGTTCAGGCCTTCCGAAGAGGCATGCTATCACAGCGCCGGAGCCAAGTAAAGCTATCGCCGGACGCCGGCGAAGTAGGCCTTCCCGCCGTGGTCGCGCCGGCGGATGCGGCCGCGGGCGAGGAGCCTCGACAGGGCCTTGAGGACCTCGTCCCGGTGGCGGCCGAGGGCGGCGGCGATGTCCGCGGCGGTCTGAGGCCGGCGGCCGACCGTGACCAGGATGGCCCGGTCGAGGTCGCCGGAGGCCGGAGCCTGCTTCCGCTTGGCGAACGAAGCGACGACTTCGGCCTTCGGCCCCAGGCGGGCCCGGATCCCGGCCAGGCCGGCGGCGCTGAGAGCGCCGGCCCGGCGGTCGGCGGGCGGCCGGACGACCGTGTTCAGCTCGATCCGGTCCGGGCGGATGCGGGCGACGGCTTTTTTAACGGCTTCGATGGCCGCCGGGGAATCGTTGACGCCCTTGACCAGCATGATCTCCAGCCGGATCTCGCCCGCGAACTCGTCGCGGAAGCGGACCAGGCCGTCGATGACCTTCCGGTTGTCGAGGGAGGCGTGAGGCCGGTTGACCCGGCGGAAGAGGGCTGCCGGAACGGCGTCGAGAGAGGGCCCGACGATGTCGGCCGCCGCGAGGTCGCGCCGCACGTCCCTGCGGCCGAGGAGGGTGCCGTTGGTCAGCACAGCGACGGGGATCGCGGTCATCTTCTTGATGGACCGGATGAGGAAGCCGAGGTCCCGGTTGAGGGTCGGCTCGCCCGAGCCCGAGAAGGTGATGACGTCGATCCTCTGGCCGGAGTCGATCGCTTCCTTGATCTGGGCCAGGATGGCTTCGGGCGGGAACCAGCTCCGCCGGCGCACGGTGGCCCGGCCGGCCGAGCCGAGCTGACAGTAGACGCAGTCGAGCGTGCAGGTCTTGAAGGGGATGATATCGACGCCCAGGGAGAAGCCGAGGCGCCGCGAGGCGACCGGGCCGTAGACGAACCGGGGGGCGGTCATCAGGCCTCGTCCTTGTAGATCTCGATGAACCGGCGCAGGGACCGGTCCCAGGTCCGCTCCACGTCGTCCGGGAACAGGCAGGCCGGCAGCTCACGGTTCCGCCAGTGGAAGGCCAGGCAGTCGCAGCAGACGCCCTTCCGGCTGCAGGGCTCGTAGCTGCAGTTGCACCGGGCCTTGTTCTTGGCCGTCTTGCATTCGCTCATGCGCGCTCTCTCATCGCCTATATAAAGGAATATGTACCTTATTATAGTGTTTCCCCGGCCTCCGGTGAATCCCTGACCCAAAACCGCCCGGCTCGCCGGATCCCTTGAGGAGGAGGGAACGGCGGCGAGGAGGGATGTCGAATCCCGATATTGGAAAAGTTTAGCCGGGGCGCGTGGCGGACGAGGGTAGTTTCCCTGGAAACCGCCAAGAACGTGTTTGAGCGAGGCTTAGCGCAAGCCGAGCGAGTTGTTTTGGCGCCGAGTCCGGCGCACGGCCCGGCGTCTTCAAACTTTTCCCATGAGGGAGAGACAGTCCTCCGAACCGCCCCCGAGCCTCCTCCCGGGGATCCGGCATTGCCGGGCCCCCGGAATTCGTGTATCATAGGCGCCTTCAAGGAGTTAGTGAGGACGAACATGCCCGGATACACGGACCGCGAAGCCAAGGCCGGCCTGGACGCCAAGCTGCCGAGGCTCGAGACCTTCGCCAACCAGTTCCCGGACTACGAGATCGCCGTCGAGTTCCCCGAGTTCACCTCCGTGTGCCCCAAGACGGGCCTGCCCGATTTCGGGCGGATCACCCTGAGCTACGTCCCCGTCGGCAGCGTCCTCGAGCTCAAGTCCCTCAAGGAATACTTCCTGGCCTACCGGAACCTGGGCATCTTCTACGAGAACGTCGTCAACCGCATCCTCGAGGACGTCGTCCGCGCCTGCCGCCCGGCGAGCGCCGTCGTCCGGGGCGAGTTCAATCCCCGCGGCGGTCTCAGCTCGGTCGTCGAAGCCCGCTACCCGCGGCCGCGGAGGCGGCGCGCCTGAGCGCGGACCTGCGCCCGGCGGGACGGTCGATCCATTCCTGAAAGCCAGCCCCGAAGGATCCCCATGGCCAGAACCCTGAACGGCCCGCGGATAGGCCGGACCGACATCCTGATCGTCCTGGTCGTCGTCCTCTGGGCGGTCAACCTCTCGGTCATCAAGATCGGGCTGCGCACCCTCTCGCCTCACGCCTTCAACGCCATCCGCCTCGGGTTGGCCTCGCTCGCCTATGCCGCCGTGCTCTTCACCCGGCGGGGCCGGGCCGGGTTTGCCAGGAAGGGCGACGGATGGAAGGCCGCGGCCCTGGGCTTGTTGGGGATCACGCTCTATCAAGTCTTCTTCATCAAGGCCGTCAACATGATGCCGGCCTCGACGGCTTCGGTGTTCATGGGGACCAGCCCCATCTTCATCGCCCTGCTGGCCACGGTCTTGGCCGAGGAGCGGATCCCGCCCGCGGGCTGGGTCGGCATCGCCATATCCTTCGGCGGCTTTCTTCTCGTCGTCGCCGGCGAGAACGGCGGCTTGGTCTTCACCTGGGACGCTTGGCGCGGGGCCATCCTGATCCTGCTGGCGAACGTCTGCTGGGCCGCCTATACGGTCTTCGCCAGGCCCATCCTCGACCGGAACTCGCCGTTCCGGATGGCGGCCGTAGGCACGATCTTCGGGACGGCGGTCTACCTGCCGTTCGCGGCCGGCGACCTGGCCAGGGTCGACTGGGGGCGCATCTCCTGGCCGGCCTGGGGGGCCATCCTCTACGCCGGCCTCGTGGCCATCTTCCTCTGCTTCATCGTCTGGTACGCTTCGGTCAAGGCGGTCGGCAGCGCCAAGACGGGCGTCTACAGCAACCTGACGCCCATCCTGGCCATCTTCTTCGCCGGGCTCGTCCTCGGCGAGCGGCTGGCTGCGATCCAGGCCGTCGGAGCCGCGGTCACGCTGGCCGGCGTCTACCTCACGAGGTCCGGCTACCGGTTCTTCGAGAGGAAGGGCGGGCTCCCGGCCGCGGCGGACGAGACCCGCCGGCCCGGCTAGCGCAGCCCGTAGACCTTGTGGAGCTGGACCGAAAGACGGATCCCGCCAAGTCCCGACCGGCGGGCCCCCTCGAGGAGCTTCATGGCCTTCCTGCGGCTCCACTCCGCGTTCGATTGCGGCTGGAGGAGGATGGGTGTCTCCGCCGGGAAGGCGGCCCGGACTTGCCGGAGGGCATCGAGACCGAGGGCGCGGCAGACCACGAGCTTGACTTCGCGGGCCTGCCGGCGGAACCCGGGGTGGACGTCGTAGTCGGGCGGCTTGGGCGAGACCGTGTGCCAGTCGGCGCGGCGGTCCGGAGGAAAGGTCCCGTTCGTCTCGATCTGGACGAGGAAGCCCTCCTCGTGGAGCCGGTCGACGAGCGGCCGGACGTCCTGGGCCAGAGGCTCGCCCCCGGTCAGACAGACCCAGGCCGCCGGAAGTCCGCCCTGGAGCCGCAGGACTTCGGCGACGATCTCGTCGACGGGCATCTCCCGGCCGCCCCGCCAGGCCGTCTTCGTGTCGCAGAAGCCGCAGCGGCGGTTGCACCCGGCCAGGCGGACAAAGGACGTCGGCTCGCCCTGGCGCAGCCCTTCGCCCTGGACCGAGGCGAAGATCTCAATCGTCTTCAGCGTAGGTGGCCGACGCATCTTCCGACTCCCAGACCGTCACGGATTCGACGGGATACTTCTTCTTGAGCTCGCCGAAAAGGTGGCGGGCGATGTTCTCGGCCGAGGGATTGAAGGGAAAGACCTCGTTGAGCAGGGCGTGGTCGGGCAGGGCCCCGGCCAGGACCTTCTTGATCTCCGTGAAATCGAAGCCGATGCCCGCCGGGTCGAGATCCCGGACGGCGATGGCGACCTCGACCTGGAAGGTGTGGCCGTGGATCTTCTCGCACTTGCCCTTGTATTCCTTGAGATAGTGGGCGGCCGAGAACTTGTCTCGGACCTTGAGTGTCCAGCTCATCGGGGTCCTCTCTTTCGCAGACGGACGAGAAGGGGGTCTTCGCTGCCGACGGCCTGCCAGGCTCGGGCCCGGAAGCGGCAGGATGTGCACGTCCCGCAGGGGCGCTCGTCGCCGGCGTAGCAGGAGACCGCATGGGCATAATCGGCGCCGAGGCGCAGGCCGAGCCGGATGATGTCCGGCTTGTCGAGGCCGAGGAGCGGCGCGACGATCCGGGGGGCCGGACCGCCGAACGCGGCCTTCGTGCCCGCCCGGACGGCCTTCTCCATGGCCCGGACGAAGCCCTTCGTCGTATCGGGGTAATCGGGCGAGTCGGCGACGTGGAAGCCGCAGACGAGGTCGCGCACGCCCCGGGCCTCGGCCCAGGCGGCGGCCAGGGCCAGGAAGATGCCGTTGCGGAACGGCACGTAGGTGGCGGGCGGCCCGGAAGCGCGCCCCGGCCGGCGTGGCGAGCGGGGAAGGGGGATGCGCGGATCGGTCAGCGCCGAACCGCCGATCGGCGTGAGATCGACCCTGAGGACGGCGTGCGGGACGCCCAGGCGCCGCGCGGCCTTGCGGGCGGCTGCGATCTCGACGCGATGCCGCTGGCCGTAGTCGAAGGTCAACGCGTGGACCCGATCGTAACGGCGGAGGGCCCAGGCGAGCGCCGTCGTCGAATCGAGCCCGCCGGAAAACAGCACGACACAGGATGTCACCGAGGATCCTCCCGTCAGTGATAATAATTGACGCTCTAATGAATATCAAGGTCTCGGGCCGTTGAGCAGACCGCCACCCAGCGCGGCGAGGAGGCCTGTGGAGCCCGATTTGGAAAAGTTTAGCTGGGGCGCGCGCTGGACGAGGGCAGTTTCCCTGGAAACCGCCAAGAACGTGTTTGAGCGAGGCTTAGCGCAAGCCGAGCGAGTTGTTTTGGCGCCGAGTCCAGCGCACGGTCCGGCGTTTTTAAACTTTTCCCATGAGGGCGACGCAGGCTTCCGAGTTGCGCAGTGGAAGACGTTTGACACCCGCCGGACGGGATGGTATATCTTGAAATTCCGAAAATGAGCGAAAAGACGATCGTGGAAGGCATCGCCGGCGTGGTGGCGACCTACGAGCTCCTCGACCGCGTCCGGACGCGGCAGGACCTCGTCGTCCGGGACGATCAGTTCGACTTCACGGCCCTGCTCGAAGCGGCCAAGTACGCCGACCGGAGGCGCATCGGACTGAGCCTGCTCGACACGGGGCGGTTCGGCCTCGAAGGGATCGAGTCGCTCGCCCGGGCCGGCGCCCGTGTCCTCACTTCGGACGAGGCCCGGCCGCGGGCCGACGAGTGGGAGATCCTGCAGGACGCCTGCCGCGGCGCGGGCACGAATCTCTCGGTCTTCTGGAACGGGCCCCTGCCCGGGGCCGGTGACGCTTCGGGCCTCAGCTTCCAGACCCTCGAGGACCTTCTCCGGAGCGGCCTGGACCTCCACATCTCGAACCGGGCCCATCCCCGCGACCCCGCGGCCCTGGCGGCTCTCGCCGGCGCCGCGAGAAAAGGGAAGGCCTATTTCGTGGTCTATCACGTCGGTCCGCCCGCCGCCGAGCTCGTGGCCGTCGCGGCCAACCGCGCTTGGATCCATTTTTCCGACGCGGAGATCGCCGACCGGCCCGCCGCCGACGTGGCCGCGGGGATCGCCCGGTCCGCCGCGGGCGCGGGATCGAGGGCGGCGGTCCACATCGAACGGGGCCTCGCTCTCGAGCTCCTCGAAGAGCTCTGGGCGGCCGGGGCCGTCCTCCTCTTCCAGACGCCGCCGAGCGACGACCGTTCTCTTCTGCGCCCGGTCGAGCGGAAAGCGGCCCGGCGGAAGCTTCGCGCCCGCGCCTACCGGCTCACCACGGCCTTCATGCCCTGATCCTCTTTAATAAGGTTCTTCTCCCATCTCCGGGACTCCCGCTCGAGGCGGCGAGGGATATCGCCTCGCAGATCCCCGTGGTGGAGGGGGGACCCGCGGAGCGGGGGGAACCGCACGAACTGGTTCCCGGGGCCGGGGAGCTAGAGGCGATGCCCGAGCACAGCCGGAGAGAGGGACTTCCCGGAATCGGGAGAAGGACCTTTAAAAACAGGTCCTCTTCCGCTACAATAATGCTCTTATGAACGCGCACGACCTCGGACAATCGTTGTCGCTCTGGGCGGTCGTCCCCTTCGTGGGGCTCCTGCTGTCCATCGCGCTCCTGCCCCTGCGCGCGCCGCATTTCTGGGAGAGCCACAAGAACAAGGGCCTCGTCGCGTTCCTCTGGTCCCTGCCGGTCGCCGTCTACTTCCTCTTCCACATGCCCCACGAGCTCGTCCTGTCGATGAAGGACTACGCGTCGTTCCTGCTGCTCCTCACGGCCCTGTTCATCGTCTCCGGCGGCATCGTCCTCAAAGGCGACCTCAAAGCGACGCCCGAGGTCAACGCGCTGTTCCTGCTCGTCGGGGCGGTCCTGGCCAACTTCATCGGCACGACCGGGGCCAGCATGCTCCTCATCCGGCCGCTGCTCAAGACCAATTCCGAGCGCCGGCACACGAAGCACATCCCGATCTTCTTCATCTTCCTCGTCTCGAACATCGGCGGCCTGCTGACGCCCCTCGGCGACCCGCCGCTCTTCATGGGCTTCATCAAGGGCGTGCCCTTCTTCTGGACCCTGAAGCTCCTCCCGATCTGGGCGGTCATGGTCGGCGGCGTCCTGCTGATGTTCTACCTCTTCGACAGCCTCCAGTACCGCAAGGAGGAATGCCGCGACCTCATCCGCGACCGGCAGCGGGTCGTCCCGCTGCACCTGACCGGGACGATCAACTTCCTCTGGGTCGCGGGGATCATCGCCGGCATCTTCCTGCCCTTCCCGCGCCGCGAGGGCATGATGATCCTCATGGCCGTTCTGTCCCTGCTGACGACGAAGCGGCAGTGCCGGATCGACAACCGGTTCACCTACAATCCCATCGTCGAGGTGGCCATCCTCTTCGCCGGCATCTTCGTGACCATGATCCCGGCCCTGCTCATCCTCAATGCCCACGGCGCGGCCATCGGCATCACCCGGCCCTGGCAGTTCTTCTGGACGACGGGCGCCCTGTCCTCGTTCCTCGACAACACCCCGACCTACCTGGCCTTCTTCTCCATGGCCCAGGGCCTCGGCCTCAACGGGGAGATCATGGGCATCCCGACCCTGTTCCTCCAGGCGATCAGCGTCGGGGCGGTCTTCATGGGAGCGAACTCCTATATCGGCAACGGCCCGAACTTCATGGTCAAGGTCATCGCCGAGGAGCACAAGCTGAAGATGCCCTCGTTCTTCGGCTACATGGTCTACTCGTTCGCCATCCTCATCCCGCTCTATGTTGTCGTCACGCTCATTTTCTTCAGGTAAGACGCCCCGGACCGCAGCCATGAACCCCTTGTTCGACACGCCTCTGGCGACGCCTATCCGCGCGGCGGATCCGGCGCGCGGCGGTCGCGGACCGGAACGGGAGCCGGCTCAAAACGACACTACTAATGGTGCGTCCCGCCGGCCGTTCTACCAAAAAAGGTGGTCGCGCCCGAGAAAACACTTGACAATTGGTTCAAATGGTCTATAAATGAAAATGAAAAAGTCGAAAGAGGCACCACGACATGAAGATCGCATTAGTGTATAGCTCGAAAGCGGGCATGGAAGCGACGCTCTCGCGTCAGCCCGCGGAGAGCAAGGACGAGGAGGACGAGCCTCCACTTCCGCAGGACATGCTCGCCGAGTGCGACTCGGACGAGACGATCGCCGCGGTCGGGCATGCTCTCCAAGAACGGCACCAGGTCGTTTTCATCGAGTCCGACGAGAAGGCCTACGGCCGACTGAAGCGCCAGCGGCCGCACCTCGTCTTCAACATCGCCGAGCGCGTCGTCGGCCCCAACCGCGAATCGCATATCCCCACGGTCTGCGAGATGCTCGACATCCCCTACACGGGCTCGGACCCGTTGACCCTCGGCGTCTGCCTCGACAAGTCGCGGGCCAAGGAGATCCTGTCCTATCACCGCGTCCCGAATCCGGCCTTCTGGATCGTCGAGTCGGCCGCGGCCATCCCGGCCGGCGTCCGCCTGCCGGCCATCGTCAAGCCCCTGACCGAGGGCTCGAGCAAGGGCATCAAGAACAACTCCCTCGTCCACAGCCTCGGCGAGCTCTACGAGCGCGTCGAGGAGGTCGTGACGACCTACAAGCAGCCGGTCATCGTCGAACGGTTCCTGGCCGGCCGCGAATTCACCGTCGGCGTCCTGGGCAACGCCCCGAACTACGAGGTCCTGCCCATCGTCGAGATCGACCACGGGCAGCTGCCCGCCGGAGCGGCCCCGATCTATTCCTACGAGGCCAAGTGGCTCTGGGACACTCCCGAGAAGCCGCTCGACATCTTCAAATGCCCGGCGCCCATCCCCGGCGTCCTCCAGGCCAAGATCGAGAACCTCGTCGTCCGGGCCTGCGGCGTCCTGCGCATCCGGGACTGGTGCCGGATCGACGTCCGGCTCGACGACAAGGGCGAGCCCCACATCATCGAAGCCAATCCGCTCCCGGGCATCCTGCCCCAGCCCGAGGACAATTCCTGCCTGCCCAAGGCGGCCCGCACCGCCGGGTATTCCTATTCGGACCTGATCCACAGGGTCGTGGACGAGGCCTCCAAGCGCTACGGCCTCCGTCAAACGCGCGTCCGGCCCGCGACGGGTGATCGGCCGGCGGTCCTCGCGGATCGTGCATGAAGCCTGCCCCCGCGATCGCCATCGTCTACAACGCCTACGAACCGAGACCGACGGCGACGGGCGAGCGTCTGTCCGAGGAATCCGTGGCCGACATGGCCCAGCAGGCGCACGAGGCCGTGCGCTCGCTCGGCATCGGCGCGACGCTCGTCCCGCTCCAGCGGAGCCTGCTCAACTTCCTGGGCAGGGTCAAGGAGCTCTCTCCGGACGCCCTGATCAACCTCTGCGAGGGCTACTACGGCCGGCCGCAGTGGGAGTCCAACGTGGCCGGCATCTTCGAGCTCCTCGGCCTGACGTTCACCGGGAATGCCTCCAAGACGCTGGCCATCTGCCAGGACAAGTTCAAGGCCAAGGCCGTGCTGCGGGCGGCGGGCCTGCCGACCGCGCCGGCCCAGGTCATGCTGATGGGGGACGAGCCGCTCGAGGTGCGGTTCCCGCTCATCGTCAAGCCCAACAACGAGGACGCCAGCCTGGGCATCTATCCCGAGTCCGTCGTCCGCGACGAGGAGGGGCTGCGGCGGCAGGTCCGGCGCTGTCTCGACAGCTACAAGCAACCGGTCCTGGTCGAGGCCTTCATCGACGGCCGGGAATTCAACGTCTCGGTCATGGAGAACGGCACGGTCACCCCGCTGCCGGTCTCGGAGATCGACTTCTCGGCCATGCCCAAGGACATGCCCCGGATCCTCGGCTACGAGGCCAAGTGGTTCGAGGACAATCCGCTCTACCAGAAGACGCCGCCCGTATGCCCGGCGCCGATCGACGACGAGATGCGCGTCCGGCTCCAGGGGCTGGCCGCTGCGGCCTTCCGGACCATGGGCTGCCGGGACTACGCCCGGGTGGATTTCCGGATGGACGCCAAGGGCCGCCCGTTCATCCTCGAGGTCAATCCCAATCCCGATATCAGCACCAACGCGGGGTACGCCCGGGCGCTCAAGGCGGCCGGGATCGAATACGCCGCCTTCTGGGGCACGATGGTCCGCAACGCCATGGAAAGAAGGGTCGTCCATGATCCGGCCGATGCAGGCGGGCGATAAGGCGCCCGTGCTCGGGCTCATCCGGGCTACGGGATTCTTCACGGCGGCCGAGGTCGGCGTCGCCGAAGAGCTCATGGACGCCTACCTCGACCAGCCGGACCAGAAGGACTACGGCGTCGTGGTCGTCGAGAACGACCAGGGGGCGCCGGCGGGCTACATGACCTGGGGCCCGACGCCGCTGGCCGAAGACGCCTACGACCTCTATTGGATGGCCGTGGCGCCGTCGGAGCAGGGGAAGGGCCGGGGAAAAGAGCTGGTCCGCTGGCTCGAGGCCGAGGTCGGCCGGCGCAACGGCCGGATCATCATCATCGAGACCTCGTCCCAGCCGAAATATCACGGCACGCGTCAGTTCTATATCGATCTCGGATACAAGGAAGTCGCCCGGGTCCCGGATTTCTACCGGGCCGGCGACGATCGCGTCATTTACGCGAAGTATTTCCGTTAGGAGTTCGGAGATGGACGATTGGCAACGGTTGCTGCGGGGCGCTCTCAGGAAGCCTGAGGAGATCGCCCGGAAATTCGGATTGGACATCGAAGAGGTCCGGCGGATCGCCAAGGTGTTCAAGATCCAGATCACGCCCTACTATGCGGGCCTGATCAAGGAGCGGGGCGACGCCATGTGGCGCCAGATGGTCCCCGACACGGCCGAGCTGCGGGAAGACACGGGTGAGGCGGACCCCCTCCACGAGGACGAGGATTCGCCGGTGCCGAGCATCACGCACCGCTATCCCGACCGCTGCCTGTTCCTCGTCTCGCACAGCTGCGCCTCGTACTGCCGGTTCTGCACGCGGAAGAGGAAGGTCGGCGACCCGTCGAAGATCCACCCCCGCTACATCGAGGACGGGCTCGCCTATATCCGCAGCCACCCGGAGATCCGCGACGTCGTCATCTCGGGCGGCGATCCGCTCATGCTGGGCGACCGCAAGCTCGAGGTCATCGTCAAGGGCGTCCGGGCCATCCCGCACGTCGAGATCATCCGCATCGGCACGCGCGTGCCCTGCGTCCTGCCCCAGCGGGTCACGGAAAAGCTGGTGGCCATGCTCAAGAAGTACCATCCGCTCTACGTCAACGTGCACTTCAATCACCCCGACGAGATCACTCCGGAATCGTCGCGGGCGCTGGCCCTGCTGGCCGATGCCGGCATCCCCCTCGGGAACCAGACCGTGCTCCTCAAGGGCGTCAACGACGATCCGCTGGTCATGCGGCGGCTCATGCAGAAGCTCCTGTCCGTCAGGGTCCGGCCGTACTACCTCTACCAGGCCGACTACGTGGCGGGCACGGAGCACTTCCGGACGACCGTGGAGAAGGGGCTCGAGATCATGGAGAACCTGCGCGGCTGGACGTCCGGACTGGCCGTGCCGTACTACGCCATCGACGCGCCGGGCGGCGGAGGCAAGATCCCGATCCTGCCGAAGTACCTGCAGGCGATCACCGACGACCACGTCGTGCTGCGGAACTACGCCGGCGAGCTGTTCGTCTATCCGCAGGTCAAGGCCAAGCCGAAGCGCAAGCCCCGGCCCGCCGCGCCCCCGTGCTACAGCTTCGACGGCGCCCCCCCGATGCCATAAGACGGGGTCAAACCTCCACTTTTACGGTTTTTCCGGGCTGTCGCTTGGATGCGTGCTGATAAGCTGTGAGCGGACCTTTTCGATAATCAGCCCCAGTGTTTCGTTCGATTGGACCTCTTTGTCGGTTCTGCGATAGGATTCGGAAACTGCATTCGGGCCGATTCCGAAAAATTCGCCGATCTCTCTGAGCTTGAAACCGGCGAATTTATGCGCGAGATAGATCGTGCACCTCTTCGCCAGCCGGGATGTCGATCCGAACTCTTGGCTAACGAGCCGAGCGATATCGGCTAATTCCGGCCGGATCCTCAACCGCCGGAGCTGCCCCAGTTCGCGATCGGGATTATCGATTTGGCCGCTGAGATAAGCGCGGCGTATCCTATCGAGGAATTCCTCATCTCCCATAATGCCAATTCTGGCCGCCTTCTTGATATCTTTATCAAAGGCGAGTCCACTTGCGGCCGTGAGATAGCGCTCGTGCTCGAGTTTTAAAATGTCCCGAGAGTTGCCGAAAACGCCGAGTATGAAAAGCGTTTCAAGCCACGGCTGGGAATTGCGTATGCCATAGTAGTCCTGGCAGCTTGACCAGGGGAAGTGCTCGGGGTGCTCGACGATCTTCTTCCTGACCGGATTGCCGTGGATGTAGGTCGTAAGGACTCTCGCATAGGCATCTGCCTGCACGAGGATGGCCTTGTAACGTCCCTGAAAGAGGTGACCGCACCGATCATGCTTCTTGTTCAAGTAGACAGAATAAGCCGTGTTCAGGAAATGCATGATCCTCGAGAGGTTCGCTTCAGGCGTTTCGAGACCGAGGTGATAATGGCTGTCCATCAAACAATAGAGATGTATGATGCAGCCCATCCGTTGGTGGACTTCTCTTAGGACTTTCAGAAAATAGTAGCGGTCGTCATCTGAGAAAAAGATGGGTTGTTTCTGGTTCCCGCGCGAATAGACGTGATAGAACGCGCCGGGGTATTCAATCCTCAATTGCCGCGACATTTTAGATCGGGTGATCTCTCCTCCCTTATAAGAGGACGCGGCTCCGGTGACAGGAATCTCAGTCGCAAAGAACTGTAAAAGTGGAGGTTTGACCCCGTTTTATCTGATGCTTACCAGATAGGCGCTGAGGCCGACCGTTTTAACCAGGTCCAGCGTTTCTTCCCGGCTGAGGCCGCGCTTCTGTTTCAGCGATTCGAGGATGCGGATGACGGAGAACGCGACCTCTGCCGTCTGCCCCGCCTCCGCCGCCTTGTCCTTGAGGTAGGCGATGGCGTCGTAGAGGACCGCGTTGGCCTCGCCGTACGTGACCGGCTCGCGGGCGCCCCGGGCCTTGACCCACTCGGCCGTGCCCAGCACGTCGTTGACGTGGGACTGGATCAGGAACGTGGCCCGGCCGATGAGCTTGAGGTTGCTCGGGCTGACGTTGGTCATCGTGTTCCCGACGACCTTGCCGAGCTTGGCCATCACGGCCGTCGAGTGGGCGTTGAGCAGCATCTTGGCCGCCATCTGCTGACGGAGGCCGAACGGATCGCCGTCGGCCCGCACGGACACGGGCACGATCGCGAGCCGTCCCGCCGCTCCCGCCCAGCGCCGCCGGACACGCTCCGTGATGTCCGGGAATTCCTTCGACGGCCGCCCGGTGAGGACGATCACGCCGGCGTCCGCCCCGCCGTCCGCGGCCAGCTTCAGCACCCGCGCGAACGACGAGTCCGGCCCGGCGAGCAGGCTCTCCTCCGGGGTCAGGGCGACCAGGACGCACAGGTCGCCCTTCTTCGGCCCCCGGCCGGCCGTGTTCGCCTCCGACAGCGAGAAATCGTAGAGGCCCGCCTGGTCGTCACCCGCCTTCTTCAGGCTCTCCAGGGCCGCCCGCCGCAGATACGGGTCCGCGACCTCCGTCTCGAACGGCTGCCTGTACATCTCCGCCGCCAGGCCCCGGAACGGCCGCCCCAGGAACGCCCGCCAGGCCTCGCCCGGCGTGCCGGCCTTCGTCCAGACCTGGATCCAGCACTTCCTTTTCGGCTCCTTGACCGTATCCAGCGGGAAGAGCCGGAAGGTCGGGCTCCGTTCGGTGCTGTCGATGAAGACCGTGATCAGCCCCCGCTCCGCATAGTACGTCGAGTACCGCCCGGCCGCGTAGGCCGCCGCCTCGATGTCCGTCAGGGCCGCCAGCTCGCCCAGGGCCGCCCGGGCCCCGCCCAGGACGCTTTCGAACTCGCGGAGCCTGGCCGCGACGCCCGTCCCTCCGCTCTCCGCCGCCCCGGCGAAGCCGAGCCTGTCCATGTCCCGTCCGCCCAGAACAGGGGCGAGAACGCGCTCCACCGCCGTCTCGACGACGGCCCCGACGACATAGGTCTCGATGGTCGTCGCCTGCATCCGCGTCGATCCCGTGATGGCCTGCGGCCCCGTCGTCAGGTTGATCTTGGTGATGCCCGGCTCCGTCAGCACGCTCCGGCTGCGCTCGAACGGCATCAGCCGGTCGTCCGGGTTGTTGTAGACGAAATAGAGGTGCTTGCGGCTCTCGGCGGGGTCGTAGCCCGGCCCGCTCTTCCACTCGTCGAGCGCCGCCAGGACCGTCCCGATGACCGACGACGTCTCGCCGCCCTCGGTGACGCAGATGACGACGTCCCCCTTCTCGATCCCCCGGTCATGGAGCTGCAGCCGCCCGATGAGCGGCAGGTCCTCGAAGCCCTCGAGGGAGCTGATGAGGGCCCGGTCCGCCCCCGTCATCTCGCCGATCAACGCGTCTTCGATCGCCGGCCCGGCCGGGAGCCGTCCGGCCGCCTTCTTCCAGAGCCTCGCATCGGCCTTGACCCGGCGCCAGAACGGGCGCCAGAAGGCGCTCTCCATCTGCTTGGCCAGCCGGCCCGTCGCCCCGCAGCCGTAGACGTAGATCTTCCGGCCGCCGAGGATGGCCGCCTCGACCGCCCGGGCCGCCTGCTCGAGCGTCCCGGGTTCCGCGGCGAGCTCGTTCATCTTCGCCAGGATGTCGTCGTCGACCGACGAGAGCATCCGCAGACCGGCCAGCGTGTCCTCGCGGATGCGCTCACCGAGGGGCCAGGTCTTCTGGTGGCGCTGCTCGGTCAGCAGGGTGTGGAGCTGGAACTGCGTCTTCGTCTGGACGTAGTCGACGGATTCCGCCGCAGGCTCGATCCCCAGGAGCTTGAGGAGACCCCCCGTCGTCTCGCCCGCTGTGCCGCCCGTTTCCTGCCCGGACCCGCCGGCCAGCGCGACGCACAACAGGACCGCCGCGGCGGCCACCCCCGCGCGGATCAAGAACGAAGGTCTCCGAGAGGCGGCGATGGATATCGTCCCGAAGTCCCCGTGGGGGAAGGGGGACCCGCCGCAGGCGGGGGAAACCAGATAAAAAGGTTTCCGGGGTGCGGGGATGCGAGGGGCGATATCCTGAGCAAAGCCTCGCAGGAGACGTCCTTTGTCCCGGGCGGCCTCCCGCATCAGTCCTTCCCGTACTGGTGCTCGTCGTCGATGATGTCGCGCTCCTGCCAGTCCCGGATCCAATCCTCGATCCGGAAGACGATGGCCCCGCCGTCGGCCGTCGAGCAGACGACTCGGTCGAGCCCGCAGTTGACCAGCATCTTCTTGCAGATGTAGCAGGGGAAGGCGTTGATCGGGGCCGCCGCGTCCGGCGCGCTGCCGTAGATGTACATGTCGCCCCCGAGCAGGCTGACCCCGGCCCGGGCGGCATTGATGATGGCGTTCTGCTCGGCGTGGACGCTCCGGCAGAGCTCGTAGCGCTGGCCGTGGGGGATGCCCAGCTTGTCGCGCAGGCAGAAGCCGTGCTCGAGGCTGTCCTTGGTCTTTCGCGGCGCGCCGACGTAGCCCGTCGAGACGATCTGGTCGTCCCGGACGATGATGGCCCCGATGGCCCGCCGGAAGCAGGTGCTCCGGCGCGAGACCTCCTTGGCGATGCCCAGGTAGTACATGTCCTTGGACGTTCTCGGCGGCGTCATGCGATCTCCTCGAGCTGGCGGTGGAATTCCGGGAGGGTCCCGTCGTTGACGATGAGGCGGTCGGCCGCGGCCATGCAGGCCTCGAGCTGCTGCGCGGCCGCCCCGCCGCGCCGCTCCAGGTCCTCCTTCGTCCGGAAGGCCTCGAGGTCGGCCGCCGATTCGTCCCGGCCGCGGGCCGCCGCCCGGGCGAACCGCACGGCGACGGGCGCATCGACGGCCAGGAGCACGAATCCGCCCTGGAGGCGCAGGTAGTCGACTTCGCTCAGATTGCGGATGCTGTCGATGACCGCCCGCCCCTCCCGCCCGATCTTTTCGACCGTCCGCCGGGCCAGCACGTCGGGCCCGAAGCGCTCCCGCAGCTCGTTGCCGGTCCGGATGAGGTTGTCGCGGCTCGGGGGCTCGCCCCGGCGCTCGAGCTCCTCCCGGATGACGTCGGAGAGCGAGAAGCAGGCGTAGCCCTTCGTCTCGAAGTACGCCGCGGCCTCGCCCTTGCCGGCCCCGTTGGTGCCGGTCAGCCCGATGAGCCGCGGCGGCGCTTTCGTCATTTCTTCAGGATCCTCGGCAGGGCCCGGACGTAATTGAGCAGCGGCGCCGTTTCCAGGATCCGGCGCCACTCCTTCCGCAGCCCCCAGAGGGCCCCGACCCTGGCCCCGAGGCCGGCGCCGTGGAAGGTCGCGATCGCCCCCTCCATCAGGCCCTCGAGGCTCCGGTCGTAGGGGAACCACCAGGTCTGGGCCTTCTTGCGGAAAAAATCCATGCCCACGTACTTGATGTCGACGAGCTCGAGCAGGCCGTACGGCCCGTGCGACCGGCCCATGCCGGTCTGCTTGATGCCGCCCCAGATGGCCCGCGGCTCGACGAAGGAGTACATGTGATCGTTGACCGTGACCGAGCCGGCCTCGAGCCGCTCGGCGAACCAGGCCGCCCGCTTCCGGTCCCGCGTCCAGACCGAGGCCGTCAGGCCGTAGATGCTGTCGTTGGCCAGGCCGACGGCCTGCTCGTCGGTGTCGAAGACCATGATGGGCAGGGTCGGTCCGAACGTCTCCTCGGTCATGCACGGCCATCGAATGGTCGACGCCCGTCAGGACGGTCGGCTGGATGAAGTGCCCCGCCCGTCCGGCGACGCGCCCGCCCCCGACCGGGATCGCGGCGCCCTTGGCCCGGGCGTCGGCGATGTGCTCCTCGACGACCTTGAGCTGGCCGGCCGTGGCCATCGGGCCCATCTCGGTCCCCGTTTCGAGGGGATCGCCGACCCTGACCTGCTCTCGCCAGCTCGACGACCCTGGCCGTGAACTCGTCCGCGACCTTCCGGGCCACGTAGACCCGCTCGATCGACCCGCAGCTCTGGCCGCAGTTCATGAAGGCCGTCCAGACCGCGCCGCGGGCGGCCTTTTCGAGGTCGGCGTCCTCGAGGACGATCATGGGGTCCTTGCCGCCGAGCTCGAGGGTGACGTTGGTCAGGTTGCGGCTGCAGAGCTCGACGACCCGTTTGCCGATCCCGACGCTGCCGGTGAACATGACGCTCTGGACATCGCGGTGGACGATCATGGCCTCGGCCTCGGGCACGCGGCAGACGACGACGTTGAGCACTCCGGGCGGCAGTCCGGCCTCGAGGAAGACCTCGCCGATGAAGAGCGCCGCCAGGGGCGTCGCCGTCGACGGCCGCAGGACGACGGTATTGCCTGCGGTCAGGGCGCTGAGGGTATCGCAGAAGGGGATGAGGAAGGGGAAGTTCCAGGGCGAGATGATGAGCGTCGGGCCGAGCGGGTGGAAGTGGAAGGCCCCCGACTTGTTGAGGAAGAGAGGCGTATGGTGTCCGGCCCGCCGCGGGCGGAGCAGCCGGCCCTGGTTGTGGCCGTAATAGTTGAGCGACTGCAGGGCGCCGAAGACCTCGACGGCCAGGGATTCGGCGTAAGGGGACCCCTTCTCCATGGCGATGAGGCGCCCGGCCTCGGAGGCCCGCCGGGCCAGAATGTTCTCGGCCCGCTTGAAGATGGCCCTCTTCTCCCGGTGGTCGAACCAGCGCCAGACAGGATAGGCGTCCTTGGCCGCCTGGATGGCCCGTTCGCAGAGCTCCCGGGAGGCGACGCTCACCTCGCCCACGGGCTCGAGCGTGGCCGGGTTCTCGGAGACGAGCTTCCGGTCCGTTTCGACGCGCTCGTTGCGGATGATCAGACGTCCGTCCATGGCCGGCACTCTCCCTTTCCCTCGTTCCGTCGCTCAGCCCGCCCGTTCGGCTTCTTCCGCCCGCCGGGCCTTCTCCTTGCCCCGGCCGACGATCAGCGCGATGAGGATGCTCAATCCGTAGAGGATGAGCATCGGCACCGCCACGAGGCTCTGGTTGATGGGGTCCGGGGTGGGCGTGATCACGGCGGCAATGACGAAGACGGCCAGCACGGCGTACTTGAAGTTGCGGATCATCCACTTGGCCGTGACGAGGCCCATCTTGGCCAGAAAGAAGACGAGGGTCGGGATCTCGAACGTGGCCGCGATGCCGAGGAGGACAATGACCGAGAGGCCGAGATACTGGTCAGGCGTCAGGACGGGATTGAAATCCTTGCCGACGTTCAGGAAGAACTTGCAGGCGTACGGATAGACGAGAAAGTAGCCGAAAGCTGCGCCGAGGGCGAAGAAGAACGTCGTCATCAGCATGAATGGAATGACGTATTTCTTCTCTTTTTGATAAAGTCCCGGGGCGATAAAATACCAGATCTGCAGGAATATGAAGGGCGCTGTGAGGAACAGCGAAGCCAGGAACGCGATCTTCAGGTACATCATGAATGGCGCCGTGAGGGTCAGGAAGGAGAATTTCGTTCCCGGCGGCAGGTATTGCATCACCGGCCGGGCCAGGAGGTCGAAGATCTTCTCCCTGAACATCCAGCAGGGGAAGAAGCCGGCGATCAGGGCGATGGCCGAATAGAACAGGCGCTTCCTGAGGTCCTCGAGATGCTCGAGGAACGTCATCTCGTCAGGAGACTTTCGGCCCTTCCCCAGTCCCATGTGCCTCTGTGTCCTTCTTGATCTCTGCGTCCTTCTTGGGCTCGTCCGGAACGACCGTCACGTCGGCCGTGAGCGCCTTCATGCCCGACCGGAGGTCGTCGACCCCAGTCTGGATGTCCTTGCGGATGTCCTTGATCTCCGAGGCCTCGATCTCCTCCTCGATGCGGCCCTTGATCTCCTCCGAGGTCTTCTTGAACTCGCGGAGGGCCTTGCCGACGGAGCGGCCGATCTCGGGGAGCTTCTTGGGGCCGAAGACGAGCAGGGCGATGACGAAGATGAGGATGAGCTCCGCGGGACCGATGCTGCCGAACATGGCTATCTCGAGGCGGTATTATAGCACGCTCCCCCCGGGGACGCCAGAAGCCTCCGTGCTTTACACCGCGGGCCGGCAGTGATAAAATCAGGAGCACGTGAAGTCTATGAAAAAAGGCCTGCTTCCCCTTATCCTCGCCCTGCTCGTTGTGCTTCCGACCCCGTCCCGCGACGAGGACCTCTGGTCGGCCGCGGCGTCCAAGGCCCGGGCCATCGCCGTCCTCCTCGAGGAGAGCTACTACAAGCCGCTCGAGGAGGAGGACCTGGCCGTGGCCTCCATCAAGGGCACCCTGGACACGCTCGATCCCCACTCCTACTTCCTCGATCCCTCGAGCTTCTCCCGGATGCGCGAGGACTACACAGGCAAGTATTACGGCGTGGGCATGCAGATCCAGAAACAGGGCGACAATATCGTCGTCATCGCCCCGATCGAGGGCGGACCGGCTTATCGCCTGGGCATCCTGCCCGGCGACATCATCGCCAAGATCGACGGCGAATCGACCGTGCCGATCTCGAGCTACGACGCCATGCAGAAGCTCCGCGGCGAGAAGGGGACGAACGTCACGGTCACGTTCATCCGCGACGGCGCCGACAAGCCGTTCGACCTGACCATCACCCGAGAGGAGATCCCGCTCCTGAGCGTCCCGTACGCCTTCCTCCTCGACGGGGGCATCGGCTACATCTACGTCCGGAATTTCGGCGAGGAAACGCCCCGGGAGCTCGAGGACGCGCTGGCCAGGCTCGCGGGCCAGGGAATGAAGAGCCTGATCCTCGACCTGCGGCTGAACACCGGCGGGGCTCTGGCCGCCTCCATCGAGATCTCCGACCTCTTCCTCCCCAGGGGCGATCTCATCGTCTCCACGAAGGGCCGCAACCCGGTCTACGACCGGGAGTTCCGGGCTTTCGCCGACGGCCAGTACGAGACGCTCCCCCTCGTCATCCTGATCGACCAGGGCACGGCCAGCGCCTCCGAGATCGTCAGCGGCGCCGTCATGGACCACGACCGCGGCCTCATCGTCGGCGAGGACTCCTGGGGCAAGGGGCTCGTCCAGACGGTCTTCACGCTGGTCCCCAACAACATGGCCGTCGCCCTGACCGTGGCCAAGTACCTGACGCCGAGCGGGCGATCCATCCAGCGCGATTACACCCAGCTCGACGATTACCTGATGAGCAAGCGCGCCCCGGATGACACCCGCGAGGTCCGCTACACCGAACACGGACGGAAGGTCCTGGGACAGGGCGGCATCACGCCCGACTACGCCGTCAATTCCCTGCTCAAGCCGCTCACGGGCCGCCTCCGTATCAGCGGCGCTTTCTTCGCCTACGCCCGCAAGCTCGTCCAACACCAGACCGACCTCGGACGGAAGCTCGTCCTGCCGCAGGAGGCCAAGGAAGGCACGGCGGTGCCGGCCGGCAAGGTCCAGGTCGGCGCGTCGTTCCCCGTCAACGCCGAGGCCGTCGCCGATTTCCGGAAGTACCTCGCGACGCGTCCGTTCGATTACGTGGAGGCCGACTTCCGGGACGCGGAGCCCGAGATCCGGCGCGAGCTCGAGCGGGAGATCGCTGGGGCCGTCTGGGGCGTCGAGGCCGGGGTCAAGGTCGCCCGGGAAGGGGACCCCGCCGTGCTCAAGGCCGTCGAGGTCCTGCCCGAAGCGGCCAGGCTTCTCGAAAAGCGCTAGCCTGGACTATTCATGAAAACGCCGCGTGTCTCCATCAAGCCTAAAGAACCAAGAACGGCGTTTTCACCCTCCGGGCAAGCCGATCCGGCCGCATCTGCTTCGTTGCAAAGGGTTCGCAGTCCTCCAGAGGACAGCTTCACCCTTTGACGCCTTGCATCTGCAGCCGCCTCGGCTCGTGAATAATCCAGGCTAAGCCGCGCCGTCCGGTACGGGCACGGGCGCGGCCGAGGGGGCGGCGAAAGGAGACGGGAATGAAGATCGCGCTCGCTTCCGACCACGCCGGATACACTCTCAAGACAGGTGTGGCCGAATACCTCCGCAGCCGCGGCCTCGACTTCACGGACTTCGGCTGCGGGCCCGGGGAAAAGGTCGATTACGTCGATTACGGGGCCAAGGCCGCGGCGGCCGTCGTCTCGGGCCAATGCGACCGGGCCATCCTGGTCTGCGGCACCGGCCTGGGCATGGCCGTCGTGGCCGGCAAGTTCAAGGGCCTGCGGCCGGCGCCGTGCTGGTGCGAGTACGCCGCCGAGGTCAGCCGCTCCCACAACGACTCGAACTGCCTGACCCTGGGCGGGCGGACCCACACCCTCGAGCTGGCCCTCCGCATGGTCCGCCTCTGGCTCGACACGCCGTTCGAGGGCGGGCGGCACGGCCTGAGGGTCCGGAAGATCCGCGACATCGAAGACCGGAATTTCAAATAAGGAAAGATCCCATGCCTTCATTTGCCGAAAAAGCCGCGGACCTGGCCGCCCGGACGGAGCGGAACAGCGCCTGGCGCCAGAGGGACTGCTTCAACCTCATCCCCTCGGAGTCGACGCCGTCGCTGCTCGTCAAGATGTGCGAGATCGCCGACCCGGCCGGCCGCTACGCCGAGCACCGGACGATGAAGGGGGACGAGGTCTACTTCTACCAGGGCACCGACTTCATCCGCGACGTCGAGACCGAATGCCAGAAGGAGCTGGCCGCCTACTTCGGCTGCACCGACATCGAGCTCCGGCCCATCAGCGGCCAGATGGCCAACGAGGTCGTCTTCAAGGGCCTGGTCAGGTTCCTCAACCGCGGCCGGGCCGCCGGCGAGCCCTCGCGCCGGATGCGCCTGGTCCTCAACAACGAGCTCATCTACGGCGGGCACCTCAGCGCCCAGCCCATGGGGGCCCTGTTCAACTACGTCGAGGAGGACCCGGCCACGGGCAAGGAGCAGGTCGTCAACTTCCCGGTCCGCAAGGACAACCCCTACAAGCCCGACCTCGACCGGCTGGCCGCGATCCTGGAGACCCACAGGCCGGAGCTCATCATCTTCGGCAAGAGCATGTTCCTCTACCGCGAGCCCGTCCGGTTCGTCGCCGACATCGTCCGGAGCTGGAAAGAGCGGCCCGTCCTGATGTTCGACATGGCCCACGTCCTCGGCCTCTACGGGGCCTTCCAGGCCCCCTTCGAAGAGGGCGCGGACGTCGTCACCGGGAGCACCCACAAGACCTTCTTCGGGACGCAGCGCGGCGTCGTCGCCGGCAACTTCCCGAAGGACTCGCCTCTCCGGCCCCTCTGGATCGAGATCAAGGGCCGCGCCTTCCCCGGGTCGACGAGCAACCACCACCTCGGGACCCTGCTCGGCCTGCTGATGGCCTCCTACGAGATGAACGCCTTCAAGGCGCCCTTCCAGGACCAGGTCCGGGCCAACGCCCGGGCGCTGGCCAAGGCCCTCGACGCCCACGGCATCCCGGTCGAGGGGGATCCGGCCGACGGCTACACGGAGACCCACCAGGTCATCATCCGGGTCAAGCCCTTCGGCCGGGGCATGGACATCGCCCGCCGCCTCGAGGAGAACAATGTCCTGACCAATTACCAGGCCCTGCCCGACGACGCCACCTTCCTCGAATCGAGCGGCGTCCGGCTGGGCGTCCAGGAGATGACCCGCTTCGGCATGACGGAAAAGGACTTCGACGCGCTGGCCGGCCTGATGAGCGACATCATCGTCCGCAACAAGCCGGCCGGCCCCGACGTGGCCCGCTACCGGAAGAGCTTCCTGACCATGGGCTTCACGCTGCCGCCCGCCGAGGCCCTGCCTCTCGCGGCGCGCATCCTCGCGAGCGTCCTTCCCGACACGGGTTATGCGGCCCGGTTCGCGGACAACCTCCGCCGGGCGGCCGGAGCCTGATCGTGAAGGTCCTGATCGTCGGCTCAGGCGGCCGGGAGCATGCCCTGGCCTGGAAGATCGCCAAGAGCCCCCGGGTCGAAACGGTCTACTGCGCGCCCGGCAACGGCGGGACGCGGCTCGTCGCCGAGAACGTCCCTCTGGCCGAGACGGACATCGCCGGGCTGGCCCATTTCGCCGAGCGGGAGAAGGTCGGCCTGACCGTCGTCGGTCCCGAGGTGCCCCTTTCCATGGGCCTCGTCGACGAGTTCGAACGGCGCGGTCTCCGGGTCTTCGGCCCCTCGAAGAAGGCGGCCGAGATCGAGAGCAGCAAGGTCTTCGCCAAGGAGTTCATGGGCCGGCATCGCATCCCGACCGGCCGCTTCAAGGTCGTCGACAACTACGACGACGCCCGCAAGGTCCTGGCCTCGAGCGAGTTCGGCTATCCCGTCGTGGTCAAGGCCGACGGCCTCGCGGCCGGCAAGGGCGTCGTCGTCTGCGCCACCCCGAAGAAGGCCGAGGAAACGGCCTCCGAGATGCTCGTCCAGAAGAAGTTCGGGCCGGCCGGCCGGCGCGTCATCATCGAGGAGTTCCTCCGCGGCCGCGAGGTGTCGTTCATCGTCGTCTCCGACGGCCTGCGGGTCCAGCCCCTGGTCACGGCCATGGACCACAAGACGGCCTACGACGGCGACAAGGGGCCGAACACGGGCGGCATGGGCGCCATCTCCCCGTCGCCGCTCATGTCCGAGAAGCTCTTCAACGAGATCATGTCCACCGTCATCCTGCCGACCGTCACCCGCATGCTCGAGGAGGGACGAAGGTTCAAGGGCGTCCTCTACGCCGGGCTGATGATCACCGACTCGGGGCCGCGGGTCCTCGAGTTCAACGGCCGCTTCGGCGACCCGGAGACGCAGCCCCAGATGATGCGCCTCGAAAGCGATCTCGTCGACCTGCTGGAAGCGGCCGTCGACCAGGACATCCTGCGGACCGAGGTCCGCTGGTCGCCCGACGCGTCGGGCTGCGTCGTCGTGGCCTCGGGCGGCTATCCCGTCCATTACGAGAAGGGCAAGATCATCTCCGGCCTGACGGAGGCGGCGGCCGTCCCCGGGGTGGCCGTCTTTCACGCCGGGACGAAGTTCGAGAACGGCCAGTATCTGACGACGGGCGGCCGCGTCCTGGGCGTCTGCGCGTCGGCCCCGACGCTGGCCGAGGCCATGGGCCGGGCTTACGAGGCCTGCGGCAAGGTCTATTTCGAAGCCATGTACTACCGCCGGGACATCGGCGCGATCAAGGAGGAGCGGTGATGAAGGTCATGATCTTCCTCGGGAGCGAATCGGACTTCGGGACGGTCGAGGAGGCCCTTGGCGTCCTCAAGGACTTCGGCGTCCCCTTCGGCATCGAAGTGACCTCGGCCCACCGCTCGCCCGAGCGGACGCTCCGCCTGGTCAAGTCCTCGGAGGCCGCGGGGACCGAGATCTTCATCGCCGTGGCCGGCAAGGCCGCCCACTTGGCCGGCGTCGTCGCCGCCCATACGACCAGGCCCGTCATCGGCGTGCCGGTCGAGAGCGAGGCCCTGGCCGGCCTGGACGCCCTGCTGTCGACCGTGCAGATGCCCAAGGGCATCCCCGTGGCCACGGTGGCCCTGGGCAAGCACGGCGGAACCAACGCCGCTATCCTAGCGATCGAGATCCTGGCCCTCCGCGACGAGGAGCTCCGCAAGAAGCTGGCGGCCTTCCGGACCAAGATGGCCGACAAGGTCGAGGCGGCCTCCGCCAAGCTCAAAGAGAAAAGCGCTTCATGAAAAGCTGCTCGGGACGATGGCCCTGGCGTTGCGGTCCGTCCGGAACTTCGCGTTGCTCCGCCGGCCGCGAACCAGGCTGGCGAGGCCTCGTTCTCCGCCGCTGGGCCGCGCCAACGGCCGACCTTCCGCGACCGGGGCCTGCGGCTCGAAGAGGATTGGGGCCGGAGCGACGTCGTCGTCGTCAATTCCTGCACCCTCACGGGCCGGGCCGACCGGGACGTCAAGAAGTTCATCCGGGCCGTCCACCGCGACAATCCCCGGACCCGGATCGTCGTCACGGGCTGCTACGCCGAGCGGGCGCCCGCCGAGATCGCGGACCTGCCGGGGGTCGTGTCCGTCCTGCCGCAGAGCGCCAAGCCTGGATTGGCGGACACGGTCCTGACGCTAGGAGTCACGGGAGTCCCCACGGAAAAAGGGGACATGTACCCCGTACGTGTCCCCGACAGTGCGGATCACCTGCGGGCCCGGGCCTATCTTGAAGGTCCAGGACGGCTGCGACGGGCGGTGCGCGTTCTGCGTCATCCCCGGCGTCCGCGGGCGGAGCCGCAGCGTCGCTCCGGGGGACGTCGCGGCGTCCGTCAGGGGCCTGGCCGGCCGCGGCTTTCGGGAGATCGTCCTGGCCGGCATCCATCTCTCTTCCTACGGGGAAGACCTCGAGCCGCCGAGCTCGCTCGGGAGCCTGCTCGGCGAGCTGGGGCCGGCGGCGGGCGCCGCCCGGCTGAGGCTGAGCTCCCTCGACCCGCGCAAGACGGACGCCGGGCTCATGGCCCAGGTCGCCGGGGACGGCGGGATCTGCCCTCACTTCCATCTCTCGCTGCAACACGCCTCGGACCGCATCCTCCGGACGATGGGCCGGGCCGTCGAAGCGGGCTCTTATGAACGCCTCCTCGACGGATTGAGGCGGCTCGCTCCCGAGGCGGCGCTCGGGGCGGACCTCATGGTCGGCTTTCCCGGGGAAACCGAGGCCGATTTCGAGGAGCTGCGAAGCTTCCTCGACCGGTCGCCGCTGACCTACGCCCACGTCTTTCCGTATTCGCCTCGTCCGGCGACACCCGCCGCGGAGCGGCCGCAGCTTCCCGCGGCGGTCGTCACGGAGCGGGCAACGGCTCTCCGGCGCCTCGCGGCGCTGAAGGACTTCCGGTTCCGGCGGCGTTTTCTCGGGCGGGAGCTCGAGGCCGTGGTCATCGACCGGTCGGAGCGGGGGGCGGAGGTCCTGACCGGCAACGCCATCCCGGTCCATGTTCCCGATTGCGCGGCCCCGAGGCGCGAATTTGTCAGGGTTGTGGTCCGCCGGGTCCTGCCGGGCCGGACGGAAGGGGAGATCGTCGCATGAGGAAGATCCATCTTCTGCCGGACGAAGTGGCCCAGAAGATCGCCGCCGGCGAGGTCGTGGAGCGGCCCGTGTCGGTCGTCAAGGAGCTCGTCGAGAACTCGCTCGACGCCGGGGCGACGGAGGTCCGGGTCGAGCTCGTCGACGGCGGCAAGGGCCTGATCAAGGTCCAGGACGACGGCGCGGGCATGGACCGCGAGGACGCCGCCCTCTGCTTCCGCCGCCATTCGACGAGCAAGATCGCCGGGGAAGAGGACCTGGAGCGGATCGCGACCCTCGGCTTCCGGGGCGAGGCCCTGGCCAGCATCGCCGCCGTCTCGCGGCTGACGCTGCGGACGTTCGACGGCGCGGGCGACCGCGGCACGATGATCGAGCGGGAAGGGGAGCGGCTCGTCGCCGTCACCGACATCGCCTTCCCCCGGGGCACGACGATCGAGGTCCGGGACCTCTTCTTCAACCTGCCGGCCCGGCGGAAATTCCTCCGGTCCGGCCAATCCGAGCTCGGGCCCGTATCCAAGTACGTGACGCAGGCCGCGCTCGGCGCCCCCGGGGTTCGGTTCACCCTCGTGCACGGGACCCGCGAGACGATCGCCTGCCCGCCGGTCGCGACGCTCCGGGAGCGGGTCTTCCAGCTCTTCGGCAGGAAGATGGTCGACGGCCTGATGGACGTCGCCGCCGAGGAAGGCGAGGGCCGGATCGAGGGCCTCGCCTCCCTGCCCCTGGCCGGGCGGGCCGACAAATCGGTCCAGCACTTCTTCGTCAACGGCCGGCCGGTCAAGGACAGGATCCTCATGGCCGCGCTGAGCCAGGCCTACATGGGGATCCTCGAACGGGGCCGGTCGCCGGAGGCCTTCCTCTTCCTGCGTCTGCCCTTCGCCGATGTCGACGTCAACGTCCACCCGGCCAAGTCCGAGGTCCGGTTCAAGGACACGCAGCTCGTCTTCCGGCTCGTCCTCCGGGCGGTCGGCGAAGGCGCGGCGCGCGGCCATACCATTAAGGAGGTCGTGACCGGAGGCGGCCGTCCGACAGCTCCTCCGGGCGTCGCCGAGAGCGGCGCGGCCTATCCGGCGCCCGGCCTCGAATTCGGCCCGGCCGCCGCCGATGTCCTCGGGCCCGGCCCGGCAGCTGGGGCCGGGGGCATGCACCGGGGGTACGTGCCCCCTTCTTCGACGGTGTCGCCGGCGCCGGGCGGCCAGGGCCCGGTCGTGCTCGGCCAGTACGGGAACATGTACATCGTCGCGGCCGGGGCGGACGGCCTTCTCGTCATCGACCAGCACAACGCCCACGAGCGCGTCCTGTTCGAGAAGTACCGGGAGATCGACCGGATGAAGCTGTGGCCCCGGAAGCGCCTGCTCATCCCGCCGGTCCTCGAGCTCTCGCCCTCGGCGGCCGTGGCGCTCGAAGAGAACGCCGCCCTGTTCGAGGACCTGGGTTTCCGCGTCGAGGCCATGGGCGGCCGCTCCTATGCCCTCAAGGAATATCCCGACGTCTACAAGCCGGATGAGGCCGGGGACATCTTCCTGGGCCTCGTCGAGGAGGCCGGCCGGAAGCCGGCCGAAGAGCGGCGGGCCCATATGCTGGCGACCATGGCCTGCAAGTCCGCCGTCAAGGCCGGCGAGCCCCTGACCCGGGAAAAGATGGGCTACCTCGTCGAGGAGCTGTTCAAGACCTCCCAGCCGGCCCTCTGCCCGCACGGCCGGCCTATCGTCGTCCGGGTCGAAAAGTCGACCATCGACAAAGGCCTCGGCCGAAAGGGCTGATCCCGAGAGGGGTCTGACGTAAACTTTTTAAGTTTTTCCCTGCCGGGCCAGATCTCCTGCCGGAAAAAGTTGAAAAGTTTAGGTCTGACCCCTTCTTGTGCTAATATTCTACGGCTGTCCGGAACGGGGAGTGGCGCAGCCTGGCTAGCGCGCCTGCCTTGGGAGCAGGAGGTCGGCGGTTCAAATCCGCTCTCCCCGATTTCCCTACTGCCACGACGCGCCTGTAGCTCAGGTGGATAGAGCAGCTGCCTTCTAAGCAGCGGGTCGGGGGTTCGAGTCCCTCCAGGCGCGCTTTTTGTTTCCCCGAGGAATCTGTCGTTAGGGCCGCGTGCCCAGTGTCTCGGAATTTCTGCAATCCTGTCCGCGTTTATCCTGTTTCTGCACCCGTCGAACACACACTGACCCCAGCTGGCTCTCCGGGCTGGAAGGTTATCGAAGGATCCCGGCTTGTCCCATCGGGGCGCCGCTCTTTAATGCGGAGGAAGCGTCCTGGAGGCAGTGTCCTTCGACGCCCCTTCGATCGAGTGCTCGAAGGCGGAGGCCGAAAGACGCTAGGGCCCTTCGGTGGTCCATCTGGTCAGGGTCATCTCTTCGTCGCTGTCGTGAATACGGACGGGTAGACACGGTCCCGCGAGCATGATCCTGAGCCCATACTTAAATAAATTCTTCTTGACAACTGGGCTTTTCAAGATTATTTCTTTATTATCAAATAAAGTAAACATGTTACTATTATAGTAATTACATGAAACGTCAACAGTCGTCGGATTCCTATTTCTCCAAGAGCGCTGATAAGGCTCTAAGAATACTGACGATCTTTAACGAAGACAAAACTCGTTTTAGCTTAAGCGAGATCCGTGAGAAGCTTGGGATCAATACGACCTCGACATTTCGTTATGTCAATACGTTGACAAAATTAGGCTACCTGATCAAGGATCGCGAAACCAAATTGATCAGTGTCGGGCCCAAGGCGATAACGCTGAGCAACACGCTCTTAAAGAGCTATGACTTGTTGAATTTGGTCAAGCCCCTGATCGATCAGCTCCATGAGAGACATAAGATCAGCATCTTTTTCGGAATATTCAATGAGACCGTCATTGACTTGATCTATGTCCGCCAAATTCAGGAAACGCTGGGGATGGTCTACCCCCGCTTCAACCAGCTCATTCATTGTACGGCCTTCGGGAAAGCCGCCCTGGCCTATTTGCCGGAGAATGAGGCCTTGGAGATCATCGGGCATACGTCCCTGATCAAAAAAACTCCTCATACCATAACTTCCAAACAGGATCTTATCGCCGAAATCAAGGATATCAAGAGGAAGGGATATTCTTTGAACAACGAAGAATTGGTGCAAGGGATGATCTCCATTGCGGCCCCGACCGGCTATATTGATACGAATCGATCCATTGGAACAGTCGCTTTCGATTTTTGCACGCTTTTTCATTCCATTGTCGAGATCGAAAGCACTTATGCTCCGATCATTTTAGATCTGGCCAGGAATATCAACGAGATCGTCCCCGATCTCAGGCGTTTTCCCCCCTTTCAATATCGAGGTTCGTTGAAACGTGGGCGCGGAGCTGAAGCGACCAACGGGTTGGTCCAAACCGATATGCCGGCACGCAAAACAAAAAGCGGGAGGATATCATGAAAAAGAAATTGGCGAGCCTCTTAGTTCTTACTGCGGCACTTGTCTTCTTCTCCGGACTCTCTTATTCGCAAATATTGACGGGGAAGATCGATGGAACGGTCGTCGATGAAGGCGGAAATCCACTGCCGGGAGCGACCGTCGAGATCTCGAGCCCTGCGCTGATGGGCGGACTTCGGCCGCAGATCTCGTCTGAAAGGGGAGCCTATCGATTTTCCAATCTAGCTCCCGGGATCTACAAACTCACCATTTCTTTAGACGGGTTTGAGAAGACCGAAAGAGTGGACCTGAAAGTCTCCGTTGAGGGAACCACGACAGTGAATGTCGTCCTGAAACAGGCCGCGCTTAATGAAGCCGTCACGGTCACGGCCGTCAATCCGAGAATCGATGTTACAAAGACGAGCATGGCCGTCTACTTTGGCAAGGAAGAGCTCGAAAAGGTCCCCAGCGGTCGCTTTTCGTTCTTTGACATCATCAAGCAGGCTCCGGGCGTCCAACAGGCGGACCAAGACTCCCAATACTCCGTCGGCTTTGGCTCAAACCTTGAAGCCAACTCTTACAAGATCGACGGAGTGGACATCAATAATCCCGAATACGGGAGCGGGACCCTTTGGGTACCGGCTGATATTCTCGACGAGGTTGAGATTTCGGGCGTCGGATCTCAGGCCGAGTACGGTCAATATACGGGTGCGGTCGTCAACATGGTGACAAAGTCCGGAGGGAACAGGTTCGCCGGGAGCCTGTCCTATTACGGCCAGTTCGATCAGCTGACGGCCGACAACAACCCCCAACCCGGGACTTCTTCTTACCATCGCGAAAAGTTTTACAACGCGACAGTCACCTTGGGTGGGCCGATCGTCAAGGACAAAGTTTGGTTCTTTTCGGCTTTCGAAAAGGTGGAAGATACGAGCTCCTATTGGCAGCAAGATCCCGCATATCCCAACGAGTGGCCGATGACCAAAGGATTTTTCAAACTGTCGGCCCAGTTATCAAGCAAACACAAATTAGTCGGCAGCTTATTCTATAATAGCTCGGAAACGACCGATACCTCGACTCCTTATAAAGCGCCAGAATCGCTGGGGAGCCAGATCGGCCGCGGTCCGGCCTGGAACCTGATGTACACATGGCTCATCAACGATAATACCTATTTTGAATTCAAGTATGGAGGATTTTATCGGACGATCAACTCCATGCCGCTTTATTCGACCCTCGATGATCCGCCCCATTATGATGGATATACGGGGATCACGTCCAACGGCATGGTCTGGCCGTGGAAGTATAACACCAGCAGGAACCAGGTGAATGCCAACCTGTCCCATTTTGCCGAGGATTTCCTTGAGGGAGACCATGACTTTAGGGCGGGTGTTCAGTACAACAAAGGAACCTCGAATGGCGTCGGCGGCTATTCCGGAGGCCGCTTCTATTACGACTATGACGGCGCTCCGTATTATTTGTTTCAGCAGAGTCCTTTCTATTACGGCGGCGCGGCGACCCAAATAGGAGCGTTCGTTGATGATTCCTGGAAGATCGGACCCCGGGTCGTCCTGAACTTCGGTCTCAGATTCGACCACAGCGAGGGGTCCATCCCGTCGTATCCGGTCATGGACGGTTGGACGGAGACTTCACAAAGAACAGCGCCGCTTGACGACCTCATTATCTGGAATACTATCTCCCCTCGGATCGGGCTGGCCGTGCAGCTGACTTCGGATCAAAAGACCTTGCTCAAGGCGTCTTTCGGCCGTTATTATGACGCTCTCCATATCGGGAACTGGGAATCCCCCGGCCCCAACGTCACGGACTGGAGCATGTATCTTTGGAACGGTGAAGCGAGCAGTTGGGATTTATTGTATACCCAACTCGGAACCATGAGCTACTCGATCGACCCCGATCAAAAGAATCCCTACGCCGACCAATTCTCCGTGGGGCTTGTGAGGGAATTGTTTCCCAAGGTCGCCTTGAGTGCGACGCTCATTTACAAGAAGGAAAGGAACCTCCTGGGCTGGGTCGACAGGGGAGCCACTTATGTCGAGCAGAGTATGACTTCGCCCGATAACGGCCAGACTTACACGGTTTGGAATCAGACCAGCCCTCTGGGTTCGAATGATTACTGGATAACTAATCCTCCAGGTTACGGGCAGACCTATCGTGCCGCTATCATCGAATTCACCAAGAAGTATTCCAAGCACTGGATGTTGAATTCCTCCGTCACCTGGTCCAAGAGCGAGGGGCTCAACACCGCGGCGCATTCTGAGATGCAAATGCCCTTGACCTGGCTTTCCAAATTCGGGCGAGACCCGAACGACCTGATCAATGCGAGGGGCCTCCTCCAAAACGATCGCCGCTGGATGTTCAAAGCCCAAGCCAGTTATTCATTTCCCTGGGGCATCGAAACCGGCTTGAATTATATCTATCAGACGGGTAAACCCATCCCGACCTACGTCAGGATCTATCCCGACCAGGGTGTGAGGGAGATCCTGGCCAGTCCGAGGAGCGACGATAATCGACTCAAGCCCTGGAGCATGCTGGACCTCCGGTTACAGAAGACGCTGGGGCTTTATAAAACGATGAAGTTCGCGCTAACTTTCGACATCTTCAACGTTTTCAATTCCAATACCGTCACCGACAATGCCTCATATAATATGTGGGCAGAAAATTACAACGCGCCTCTTTCTATTTTCTTCCCGAGGCGGACCCAGTTAGGGCTGCGGATCGATTTCTAGCTCGCATCGCAAACTCGCGCGGTGCCGGCGAAGCGAGGGCCAGAATGAGAAGAACCGTGAATTGCGGAGTCCTTCTGGTCCTCGTTCTCTTGTCTTCGAGGCTCCAAGGGATCCCGCGAGGCGGCATCATCGTCCAGAAGAACGTGATGGTGCCGATGCGGGACGGTGTGCGGTTGGCCACCGACGTCTATCGGCCGGCGGGGGACGGACGGTACCCAGTGGTCCTGGTCAGGACCCCTTACGGCAACGAGGACCCGGAGACCGCCCGGCGGGCGAAATACTACGTCGAGCAGGGCTACGTTTTCGCCGTCCAAGACTGCCGGGGAAAGTACGATTCAGAGGGAGACTGGTACGGGAAGCGGAACGAGGCGGAGGATGGCAGCGACACCGTCACCTGGCTGGGGACGCAGCCGTGGTCCAGCGGCAAGGTCGGCATGACCGGACGCTCCTATCTGGGAATGGTCCAGTACCTGGTGGCGGACCAGGAAAACCCTTACTTGAAGGCCCTGGTGCCCATGGTCGGACCGGTGACCCTGGGACGAGACGTCGACGACTTCGACCACCTCGCGATGTACTCGGGCCGGGAGGGCGCGACGGCCAACCTCGAATGGATGGTGATGACCGATGGCCGGGTGAACCAGACAGAGCTCGGCGATATCTGGGTGGCGGCCCAAAACCATCTGCCGCTCGTCGATTACCCCAATGTTTTCGGCCGGGAGATGAAATGGTGGCCGTTCCTCCTCAATAATCGCTTCGGCTTCTGGGAGGAGTACTTTCTGCGGGCCGCCCTCGGCGAATGGAGCAAGCCCATCCCTGACGCGGGCTGGTGGGGACGCTATGAGGAGCGTTACCGGAAGGTCCGCGTTCCCATGCTCCACATCTCGGGCTGGTTCGACTGTTGCGGCGAGCCGCCAATAAAAAATTTCCAGCTCATCCGGAAGTACGCGGCCGAGCCGCTGGCCCGTGAGAACCAGCATCTCATCCTGGGCCCCTGGATCCATGAAGTGGGCCGTTCGAAGAACGGCGAGATCGAGTTTGGGCCCCTGGCCCTCATGGACCCCGACGGCGTTTCAGTCCGGTGGTTCGACCACTGGCTCAAGGGCGAAGACAATGGGGCGGAGAGAGACAGCCCGGTTCGCGTCTTCGTCATGGGCGAGAACAGGTGGCGGGAAGCGGACAATTGGCCCATCCCCGGCACGCAATTCACCAAATACTACCTGCATTCGAGAGGGGAAGCCTGCCTCGCCCACGGCGGCGGGAGCCTTTCCACGGAGCCGCCCGGGGCAGAGGCGGTAGATCGCTTCACCTACGACCCCGGCGATCCCACGCCGGGCTTCGGTCCCGAGTCCCAAGTGCTGGAGGGGGCCGTGGATATGGCGGCCCTGGAGAGGCGCGATGACGTCTTGGTCTACAGCAGCGAGGTCTTGAGCGAGCCGATAGAGGTCACGGGCCCGCTGTCCGCGATTATCTACGTGGCGACGTCCGCGCCCTCCACGGATCTGATCGTGAGACTGATCGACGTGTATCCGGACGGGCGGCCGTACAACATGTTCCTGACCTATGCGAACCCCTACCGAACTCACTGGGCGAAGGAGGTCGATAAGGCGACGGACGGCACGCGCATCATCAAGGCGGACATCTGGCTGCCTCCGACGGGCGTCGCCTTCCGGGCGGGACACCGCATCCGGGTCGAGATCTCCAGCGCGTCCGCGCCTAGCGCCCGGGGCCTTAACGTCGAAACCGGCACCGAGCCCAGCGCGCTGCGATGGAACGTGGCGAAGCAGACGATCTACCATGACAAGGCGCACCCCTCCCATATCGTGCTCCCGGTGATCCCGCGCAAAATACCCGGGACGACAGGCCCGTAGCGACGTCGGCCCACCAGGATTTCCTGCTTCTGGAGGGAGGAGAGACCATGGCTTCGAGGAAAACGATCCAAGGGCGGATGCCGGCCGTCTGGGTCCTCCTCCTTCTTTCCGCCGCTCCCGTCCGCTGTGCCAAAGGGCCTTCATCGATTCAAAGGTCTCTCCGAGATTATATCGACACGATCAAGGTCGTGAACGCCCATGAGCACCAGAGATGGCCGCCCGAATTCGAGGGGCGGGCCGTCAATTTTTACATGCAGCTGGCTTATAGCTACCTCTATTCCGACCTGGTTTCAGCCGGGGCTCCGCCCGTCGATTTCAGCAAGCCCGACGCCGTCCTGCAAGGCGACATGGAAGCCCTCTGGAAGAAATACGGTCCCGCTCTGGAGTTTTCACGCAACACGAGCTTTTACGGCGTGTTCCTGGCCGGATTCAAGCTTCTTTACGGGTTCCCCGACTCCTCCTTCACCGAGAAGAATATCGGGGCGCTCTCCGCGCAGATCGCCGCGAACTACAGTCATCGAACGGCGTGGTATGAACAGGCCTTTCGCCGAGCCGGATTCGAGATCATGCTTGTCGACCAGTACTGGAACCGGTTCGGCACCGGCCTCGACAACCGCAATTTCGCCTTGGTCTTGAACATCGATCCGCTGGTCAATTGCATCTCGGAGAGGGAGAGGCTCACCGCTGAGGGCGCTCCTGCGGAGAACAACATTTTCGATCGGTCCGAGAAGGAAGGGAAACCCATTCATTCTCTGGCCGATTACCTGGCCGCGGCCGACCGGCTCTTCAAAGAATTCCAGGAGCACGACGTTGTCAGCCTAAAGAATTCCCTGGCTTACAACCGGTCCCTGGATTTTGACAAAGTTCCCGCCGATGTCGCTTCAACGCTCTTTGCCCGGCCGTCGGGCTCTCTGTCCGGAACAGAGAAAAAAGCGCTCCAGGATTTCATGTTCCACTGGATCGTTAAGAAATCCATCGCCCTCGGTCTGCCCATCCAGATCCACACCGGGTATCTGTATGGGAATGGAAGCGTCTTGGAAAACGGCCGGCCGATGAAGCTCAATAACCTCTTTCTCGAATATCCACAGGCCCGGTTCGTCCTCTTCCATGGAGGCTATCCCTGGACGGGCGAGTTCGCGGCCCTCGGCAAGATGTTCCCGAACGTCTTTCTCGACCTCGTCTGGCTGCCCGAGATATCCCGAGAGGCGGCGGTCCGGGGGCTGGATGAGATGCTTGACACCGTCCCTTACAACAAGTTTTTCTGGGGAGGCGACTGCCACTTCATCGAAGAGTCGGTTGGCGCGCTCGTCTTTGCCAAGGACGTGGTGAGTCAGGTATTGGCGACGAGAGTGGAGAGAGGACTGTTGACCGAAGACCTGGCCCGGGACATCGCCAGGCATATCTTCCGCGACAATGCCATCCGGTTCTTTAAGCTCAAGCTCAAGACCCCGCCGGCCGTTGAATAGCGCAGAAGGCCGTTCATCCCCAGGCTCGAAAGCCTTGGATCCTCCGGCCTGATCGAGAGAAAGGGAGGAATGATGAAGAGAAGAGAATTTGTCAGAAGCGTCGCCTTGACCGGGGCCGCGGCCGGGATCGTTCGAACAGCCGGGCCGTGGGCGGCCGCGCCGCTTCAACGGGATGACGGGGATCGCAGTCCCGAGCGCGACGCGCTGGCGATCCTTCGCTCCACGCTTGTCGTGGATGGATATAGCGGCGAACCAGAGAACGAGCAATGGGTCAAGAAGCTGAGAACGGGAGAGGTGCATTGCAAGATCGGCGGACCGAAATCACCCTTTCCTCGAGATATCATCATGGCCGGCACCGTCAAGGAAATCCGCAGGATCCATCAACAGGGGAAGATCGCACAGGTTTACTGCACGAGCGCTTTTACGCTGGGTGATAAACATCTCCAACCGTTCGGAGATCCTACGCCGCCCCTGGCGGAGCACAAATGGCTCCGGATCTGCGGCCTGTGCTACAACATCGCCAACGCCTATGGCGGGGGATGTCTCGAGCCGCATATCGGCTTGACCCTTGCCGGCCGGCGCATGGTGGAAGAGATCCACAAGCAGCGGATCGTGCTTGATGTGGGAGGCCATCACGGCGAGCAGACCACCCTGGATGCGATCGCCATGGCGCCCGGCGTGCCGGTGATCAACACTCACGGCAACGTGCGCGCTCTCAACGATAATCCGCGGTGCAACAGCGACCGCGTGATCGAGGCTATCGCTAAGACGGGGGGAGTCCTGGGCATCACGACCTTCAGTGACTTCATGGTCCGCAACCCCAAGAATTGTCTTCTTCCGAGTACCCCTCAAGCGACGATGGATCAGTACCTCGATCAATTCGACTATATCCGCAAGCTGGTGGGTGTGGACCATGTCGGGCTGGGGACGGATAATGTTTGTGACGGTGACATGGCTCATTGCCCACCGGATCTGGAGAAGCAGAACCGGCTGGTCATGCCCATCGAGGCCTACAGCGAAGCCTGGTCCTATGTCAAAGGGTTCGAGAGCATGTCGGAGCTGCCTAATTTCGTCAGGGGACTTATTCAACGCGGTTGGACGACCGGCGATATTCGTAAGGTGCTGGGAGAGAATTGGCTTCGAGTTTACGAAAAAGTCTGGGGCGCGTGAGGGGTTCCCCAGGGCGAGATCGGGGACTTCTCGTAACGGATAAGGTCCACGTGTCCCTCTCTTCGAAGCTGACGCAAGAGCTCATCATTCACGTCGTCGATTCCCATACGGCGGGCGAACCAACCAGGGTCGTCATCGGGGGGATGAGCGCTCTCTCCGGCCGGTCCATGGCGGAGAAGAGGGACTTTTTCCGGGGCCATTATGATCATCTCCGAAAAGCCCTCCTTTGGGAACCCAGGGGCCACAGAGACATGTTCGGGGCCGTCCTGACAGAACCCTGTGATTCCAGGGCCCAGGTCGGAGTCCTCTTTATGGACTCAGAAGGCTATTTGGACATGTGCGGCCATGGCGTGGTCGGAGTCGCCACGGTCTGCTTGGAAGCGGGAATAATCCCAAGAAAGAGGCCGAAATCCGGCTGGTTCATGGATACCCCGGCCGGGCTGGTCCCCTTTAGACCCGAGTTTAAGGGTGGAGCGATCAAGTCGGTCTCTTTCCAAAACGTCCCCTCATTCTTGTTCAAACCGGATCTGTCGCTTCTTCTCCCCGATCACCGCCTCATCCGCGCGGATATCGCGTTTGGCGGGAATTTTGTTCTACTGCTTGACGCCGTGCAGCTCGGCGTATCTGTGGATCTCAAGAATATCGAAGCCCTGATCGACTTTGGATCGGCCCTTCGGGATATGGCCAACAAGAAGATCCAGATCTATCATCCCCAGGTCGCAGCGCAAAATTCCGTTCAGCTGGTCGAGATCTATCAGGCCCTCAACGGGCGAAAGGCGGACGCTAAGAACGTCGTCATTTTCGGCACGAGACAATTGGACAGGTCTCCCTGCGGAACGGGAACGAGCGCCAAGATGGCCTTGCTTTATGCCAAGGGGCTTTTGGGCCTGGGCGAGACCTACGTCCACGAAAGTATCATGGGAACGTTTTTTTTCGGAAGATTGCTCTCGAAGACCAAAGTAGGCAAGTTCGACGCGGTCGTCCCAGAGATCACGGGAAGCGCGTGGATTACGGGATTCAACAAACTCGTCATCGATCCCCATGATCCGCTGGCCGCCGGCTTCCTCCTGGGATAGCGGGTGCGACGGTTCCGCCCGTCCGCGCGGGCTGGCCAGAGCATCATGGAGCAGAGGCGATGATAATGACCCCGGCGAAGACGGCCCTGTTTATCCTTCTCGGGATTATCGGCGCAGGCTATCTCGTTCTATGGGTTGTCCTGTCCCGAAGGCGGGCCGGGACCGAGATCCCTGAAAACGGGAGGTCCGCCGAACGCGGGACCCCCAACTTTGTGGAGTTGTGCATCGGATTTATCGCGAATTTTTTTGACGTCCTCGGAATAGGCTCTTTTGCGACGACGACGGCTATCTATAAGCTCCGTCAAATGGTCCCCGACCGGTTGATCCCGGGAACGCTCAACGCGGGGAACGCATTCCCGACGATCGCCCAAGCTTTCATCTTCATCGCCATTCTGCAGGTGGATATCAAAACCCTCATGCTCATGATCGCCGCGTCGATTCTGGGAGCGTGGCTCGGCGCAGGGATCGTGGCGGGCTGGCCCAAGCGGAAGGTGCAGATCGGGATGGGATTAGCCCTCCTGGCAGCCGCAATACTGATGCTCATGTCTCAACTGCAACTGTTCCCTAGAGGAGGAGACACCTTCGGTCTAGAACAGACGCGTCTCGTTCTCGGGATCGCTGGGAACTTCGTGCTCGGGGCATTAATGACCGTGGGGATCGGACTCTATGCTCCTTGCATGATTCTGGTCAGCCTCTTGGGAATGAACACCAAGGCGGCTTTCCCGATCATGATGGGCTCGTGCGCCTTTTTGATGCCCGTCGCCAGTCTCCGTTTTATCCGGAAGGGAAGCTACAGTGCCCGTCACGCCGCAGGTTTGACGTTGGGCGGGATACCCGGCGTCCTGTTATCAGCGTTTATTGTCAGGTCCCTGCCCCTATCGGCCATCCGCTGGATCGTCGTCGTCGTCGTCATTTATACAGGGTTGACGATGCTCCGCTCCGCGCTGGAGCGGACCGAGGCGCCACGGGAGCCGTAGGCCCCCGGCTATTTTTCCTGAACCCGCCCCACCTCGAAGAGGGGCTCCCCGTCGTTGCAGGGAGGGGTGCCGACAACGTAGAGCAGGATGCCCGTGAACGGGGCTTTGACATCTTCCTTCCATTGGCCGAGGTAGTCTGTGACGGTGCCGACGATCTGGCCTTGCCTGACATAGGCGCCCATCTCGACCCGGGGCGTGAAGAGCCCGTTCCATTTCGAGCGGACGATCTCGTACTTGTCGATCCAAACCGGATCGGTGGCGGGTTCGGGCTGGCCATCGATCATGCCCAGGTGCCTCATGACGCTCAGCGCTCCCCTGACATCCATGGCGATGAAACTTTCGTCCGTGCGGCCGAGGCAACCGACCTCGGTCGTGATGGCCAGCTTCCTCCGGAGGATGGCCGTGTTGTCGAAGTACTTGGACCCGGCCAGGACTTTCGGGGCCGTGTCATAGATGATGATGTGGGGCAGTCCGAAAGCGAGGGCCAAGTCGCGCGTCTTTGCATCGAACGCCTTGTCGCCGCTGAGCATCCAGTAGGTGTGCGGGATGAGGGCTTCATTGCCGTCGCCGCAATGCATATCGACCAGGACGTCGGCCCGCTGGATGATCTCCTTGTCAAGGACGGCCGCGATCCGCTGAGTCACCGTCCCATTTAAGTCCCCAGGGAAAACGAGGTTGAGGTTCTTCCAGTCGTCGGGGCTGCCGTGGAGCGTCCGGCGCTTGAAGCTCGGCAGGTTGGCGATATGGACCAGGAGGACGGTCCCACGCAGAGTCTTGGGGTCGATTGCGTCTTTAAGCCGGTAACTCGCCAGGATGGGCGGGTACTCGTAGCCGTGGATTCCCGCGTTGAGAGCCAGAACCGGGCCCGGCTGGGCACCGTGCAACACCGTGAAGGGGATCTCCGTCCCGACGCCGTCCTTCGCTGGGACGTTCAGGGTGCCCGAGAAGGAACTGCCGCCTGGAACGCGAGCGGCGCCGATGACGAAATCGTCGCCGCTGGCCCAGGCCGGGGCTGCCCATGTGAGGGCGAAGAGGACGACGGCTCCGCCCGCCTTCCTGATCATGCTCGAAAACATGGGAGACCTCCTGCGCGGGGAATTCGCAGGCATTATAACGGACCGGACCGGCAATATCCAGGAAGGGGCGCTACCGGATCGTCCGTTCCTTCAGCTTTCGTTCCAGGAGCCGCCCCTTCTCGAGCTCCGCCTGGAACTCCGCCGTACGGCCCTGCCGGTCATAGATATCGGCCAAGACATAATGGCCGAGAGGGGCCGAATCCGCCTCGGGATCGAGGAGGAGCGCTTTCCGGGCCAGTTCGACGGCCTCCTCAAGTTTCTCGCTCCGGTCGAGGTAGGCCTTGGCCAGGAACAGATAGGCCTTGGCGAAATCCGGGTTGTCGGCGATCGCCTCCTTGAGTTCCGCGACCTCCAGTTCGAGGCTTCCCATCTTCCCATAGACGAGCGCCAGATTGAAGTGGGCCGGGAAGGCGGCGGGATGGATTTCGATCTCCTTCCTGTATTCCTCGACGGCCTTTCGGAGATCTCCCTTCTCCTCGGCCAGGAGTCCCAGGTTGTAATGGGCGTCCGGAATGCGCGGCCTCTTCTCCAAGCTGAGCAGCAGTTCCTTCTCGGCGGGGTCCAGCATCTTTTTTTCGAGATAGGCCGCCCCCAGCAAATTATGGGTCATCGCGCTCTCGATGGGGTCCAGGGCGACGGCCTTTTGGAGATGAGCGATGGCCTGGTCGAAATCCTTCCGATCGAGATAGATCTCCCCCAGGTTGATGTGAGGAGTGGCGTCCCGCGGGTCCATCTGTATGATCCGTTCGTAGCCTGCGATCGCTTCGTCCCATTTCTTGATCGTCCTATAGGCCTGGGCCAGGGTGAGGACGGCCGCCTGGTAATTCGGATCGATCTCCAGAGCGGTTCGGCAATCCCTGATCGCGTCCTCCGGTTGTCCGAGCTCGAGAAAGAGGCGGGCCCGGACCAGCAGGGCCTCCATGACCCTTGGGTCCTCAGCGATGACGCCGTCGATAAGGGCCTTCGCTTCGTCCAGCTTCTTGTCGGCCGAAGCCGCCTCCGCCAGCTTGATCCTGTTATAGAGGAGGATCCGGTCCTTTGGATCGGGAAGCGGACCCGACCCCTTCAGCTTGGACGGGGAGGTGAACCCGCCGACGTAGCCCAAGGCCTGGAGCTTCTCGCGCGTATCGTCATCCAGCTCCTGGGGAGCGAGCGGGTCGATCCCCTTTCCCGCCAGCCGATCCTCCATGTCCTTGAGCTTCTTCTCGAACGTTTCCGCAATGTCCCGCTTGTCATAGAAGATATTCTTCCGTTCGCCGGGATCGCGAACGAGGTCGTAGACCTCGGGAGTCGGGGCGCGGACGTACCGATACTCCAGGCTGCTCAGGCTCTTCAGCTCGCTCCAGCCGTAATGATAGCGCGGGAAATAGGATTCGCTGTAGGCCAGCCGTCGCGCTTTCGGCGCCCCGCCCAGAACGAGCGGGATAAAACTCGTGCCCTGGACATCCCGCGGGACGGGCAGGCCCAGAATCTGGAGGAGCGAGGGCATGATGTCGATATTCTCGACCTGCGATTCCACGACCCGGCCCCGGAGACGGGCGGAGGGAACGTAAACGATCAGGGGCACGGACACCGTCGCGTCGTAAATAAAGAAGCCGTGGGCGGTCTCCGCGTGCTCCCCAAGGCTTTCGCCGTGGTCTGCGGCGATGATGATGACGGTCTTCTCGAGCAGGCCCTTGTTCCTGAGGTCCTCCCTGACCTCCCCGATTAGGGAATCGATGTAAGCGATCGAGGCATCGTATAGCCCCCAAGGTCTGTTCCCGTACTGGCTTTTATAGGGCTCAGGCGGGTCGTAGGGGGCATGGGCGTCATAGAGATGGATCCAACTGAAGAATTTCGTTCGCTGGTTCTTTTCGAGCCATTCACGGAAGGCCCCGATGACCTCCCCCCCGCCCCGTCGGACGGAATCGAGGCTGATCTTCTTGTACTTGGCGAAGTCGAAGTTGTCATAATAGGTGTCGAAACCTTGGTTCAGGCCCCATCGGGAATCCAAGACGAAGGCGGCGACAAAGGCGCTGGTCGTCCAGCCGGCATTTTGCAGAACCTCGGCCAGCGTGGTCTTATCTGTCCCGAGATAAAATCCCCCGTTATCCCGGACTCCGTGAAAGAACGGATAGGTGCCGGTGAAGATCGAGCTATGGGATGGCAAGGTGAGGGGGACCTCGGCCACGGTCTTCTTGAAAAGGATCCCGGTTCGGGCCAGGTCGTCGATCGTGGGGGTTTCGACGAGATCACCTCCGTAACACCCGATGCGGTCCGCCCGGGTCGTATCCAACGTGAACATGACCACGTTGAGGTCCGATCCCTTGAGCGGGGCCAGGAGCCGGCCGATATCGGCTGGCCGTCGAGGCCCTAAGACGACGAAAAGAACGACCAAAACTGTCAGAACAACGGTCGCCGCAGCGAATAACAGAGCGAATCGCTTCTTCGACTCTTCCCGTTCCGGTTTGCGGGCGATTCGCGGGCCAGGCTCTTGCCCGTCTCTTTCCGCAATTCGTTCCTTCCTCTGCATAGCCCTATTTCTTGCCGAATTTCAGACGTCAGATTATCAACCGCCCCGGCGGCAAAGTCAATGCGTTCAATACTGCATGGCTTTGCGAGCCCTCACAAACTCTGGCGCCCCGTGGAGGCTGAGCGTGTCGGTACCATCCTGTACCGGATCCTGTCGGCTAATGAAGCGGCGGTGGACGAAGAGCAGGCTATGCTCACGGCCGCGAAGAAGTAGTTACAGATCAAGGCATCATCCCCGAGGTTGAGGACGCCAGAAAGCAGCTGGGCGGGCCCGAGGACCCTCAATCCGGGAAGCGCCGCGGTGAGCACAATTCTGAGCACACCCTCCAATGGAGCACTCGCAAGTCGTTCATCGCTCTCCAGTTAAGACGCTAAGCCTGCTGCCTTCTAAGCAGCGGGTCGGGGGTTCGAGTCCCTCCAGGCGCGCTCTCCTGTTTCTCGTAATCGGACTTCCGGCGCGTCCAAAAAAACGCTTGACAGCAGATTTTTGATTTGTTAAAAAGTGTAAAGATGTTTCTATAATAGAAATATGAAGAACGAGAAGGCAAGACCAAGGAAGTCGGGGGGAACTCCCAAGAGGCCCATTTTTTCTAAGGGACTCGAAAAGGGCTTGCTCATGCTCGGGCTCTTCAGCCCCGAGATCCAGAAGATGAGCCTAACGGAGATCGCCCTCAAGACGGGCCTCAATCCCACGCCGGCCTTTCGTCTCGCGGAAACGTTGATCCGGCTCGGTTACCTCGATCGGGACCCGAAGACGAAGCTCCTCAAGCTCGGGCCGGCAGCCATGATCCTCAGCGTCAGCATAAGCCGGGGCTTCGACCTGCTCCGGGTCGTCAAGCCCTATCTCGACGAAGCCTATCAGAGACTGAACGTCCACATCGACATGGCCGCCGGTGACCCCCATCATCCGACGGTCATCTATCGTCGGGAAGCCAAGGACACGCTGGTCTTCAACCTGCCCATCCAGGCGCCCGATGCCCTCCATTCGACCGCCCTGGGCAAAGCCCTCCTTTCGGCGATGCCTGAAGAGACCTTGACACGCGTTCTCGATGGCTATGTGCTCACCCGCAGGACGCCGCATACGATCACGACCCGCGCGGCTCTCCTGGCGGACCTGGCTCGAACGCGGCGGCGGGGCTATTCCGTCAATAACGAGGAGCTGGTCCTCGGCCAGATCTCCATCGGGGCGCCGCTCGTCAACAAGGACGGCGCCGTCTTGGGCGCTATTTCCTTCGACGTGGCCAGAGTTCACTACACGGTCGAGGAGGTCGAGAAGCGGTACGCTCCGCACCTCCTCCGGCTGGTTCAGGATATCGGTCCCATGCTCCCTATCCAGGGAAGATGAGGGCCATTATCGGAGGAAGGAGAGTTTTCATGAAGAACAGGATGACCGCCTTTATCCTCGTCCTGGCGCTGGCCGCGGTCCTGCCTTTAGCGGCCTTGGGCCAGCTTAACCAGACCGGCACGCTCGCCGGCACTGTCCTGGACGGCCAGAAACAACCCCTGCCTGGAGCCACCGTCACCATCAAGTCCCCGGCGATCATCTTGCCGCAGATGGATACGATCTCCGGCCCCCAGGGCCGCTATCGGTTCCTGTCCCTTCCGCCGGGGCTGTATGAGATCACCTTTTCGCTGGACGGTTTCACGACCTTCATCAGGAAGGAGATCCGGATCAGCGTCGGACAGACGACCACGATCGACGCGACCCTGGAGCAGAAGAGCCTCTCGGAGAGCATCGTCGTTACCGGAGAAAGCCCGACCGTCGATGTCCGATCCTCCGCGAAATCGACGAATCTCGATCGGACCTTTTTGGCGACGGCTCCCGCCGCCCGGAACCTGGACGCGTACTTCAACATGGCCCCCGGCGTCACGGCCGAGAGCAACCCCAACGGGCTCATGTCCTCCGCCAACGGGAGCAGCGTCCGGGACAATTCCTTCAACCTGGACGGCGTGAACGTCACGGATCCCATGACGGGAACACAGATGTACGGATTCGGGATGGATTTCATCGACGAGATCTCCATCCTGTCGGGCGGGCTGCCGGCCGAATTCGGCGACGCCGCGGGGGCGGCCATCAACATGGTGACGCGCTCCGGAGGCAATAAGCTGAGCGGCTCGGTCAGCCTCTATTACAGCGGCGACAAGCTCCAGTCCAACAACACGGCCGGGACGCCGCTCGAAGGTACGCAGAGCGGTTATCAATACGTCGTTGAACCCGGGATCGTCCTGGGCGGGCCGATCGTCAAGGACAAGCTCTGGTTCTTCACCAACCTGAGCTTCAACGCGAAGTCCAAGAACGTGGCCGGCTTTCCCTATGACCAGCCCACGCAGGTCCCGGCCAAAGAATTCGTCCCGTACCCTTTCATCAAGCTGACGTTCCAAGCCGATCAGTCCAGCCGGTTCACGCTGTCTTACAACTATACGGATAAACGAGAGGACAACAGCGGCGCCAGCCCCTTCTGGAACGAGGACTTTACCCCCAAGTGGACGTCCCCGACCAGCATCCTCAACCTGCAATGGATGAAGACGTTCTCCTCGAGCGTCTTTGGCGATTTCAAGGTCGGTTACGTTTCCAGCCAACAGAACGTCCTGCCCAAGGCCACCGGGGCCTCCTATATCGATCTCGCCACGGGTCAGTACTCGGGCAACTATTATGTCGCGGATCGCTATCTCGAAACCCGCTTTCAAGCCAACGCCAACGGGACCTATTTTGCCGAAGGCAAGACTGGCAGCCATGAGCTCAAGGCCGGCGTCGAGGCCCAGCTGACCTCCAGCACCCGCGATGCGAAGTTCAACCCGGACCCCCTGAACGCCATGGCGGTCATCTATACCTATCTGGGCACACCGCTCTACGGCCTGGACTTCGCGGATACTCTCGAAGAGGAAGCGGCGACGAGCCTTCACGGCTACCTCCAGGACAGCTGGAAGCCCTCCAAACGGCTGACGCTCAACCTGGGCCTGCGCTTCACTTACCAAGCGGGCCGGATCCCGGCCCAGAATGTGGACGAGGGGCCTCAGGATTTCCTGGGCATCCCATTCAACCGGAGCGTCACGGAATCCTACACCGCTTTCGACCGGACCGCCCTGTCGCCGCGGCTGGGCGTGATCTATGACCTGACGGGGGACGGCAAGACGCTTTTCAAAGCCGGCTATTCCCGTTACATCCAGTCCAATCTGACTTCATATTTCGCGGCGGCCAATCCCAACCAATGGTTCTATTATGCCCAGGCTCTCAATCCGGACTTCACTCCGGTCCCCGATGCCTATCTGATGGCGGTGATCCCCGTCGCCGCGAATATCGGCTACAACGGCTCGGGCCTCCTGGCGCCCTACACGGACGAATTCACCGTCGCCCTGGAACGCGAGCTGATGCCCGACTGGGCCCTTGCGGCCCGCTACATCCGGAAGGCGGATCGGCGCCTGGTCGAGGACGTCAACGCCGGCGAGCTCGACATTGACAGCTTGATGACCGACGGCGATCTCGTCTGGACGAACTGGACCGAGGTCCCGTTCACAGACCCCTACGACGGAGTGGAGAGGTCTTTCTGGAGCCAGAACGGCATTGTCGCCCCGGTCATCTATTTGACGAACCCCCCCGGAGCGAATAGGAATTTCGACGGTTTTGAATTGGCCTTGACCAAGCATTACGCCCGGGGCTGGTATCTGATGGCCAGCTACGCCTGGCAAAACTCCCGGGGCCTGGTCGGGAGCGATTGGGCCAACACCTGGGGCAACTCCGGCCTTTTCAACGATCCGAACGCCCATGTCGACGCTTACGGCCAGATGTCCCTGGAGCGGCGGAACCAGTTCAAATTGCAGGCCATGGCCAAGGGGCCCTGGGGCCTCAGCTTCAGCGGGTTCTTCCGCTATTATTCCGGACAGCGATACACGCGGTCGGTCGTCAGCGCCGATCTGGGCGTCCCCGTCAACCAGGGCCAGGCCACCATCTTCGCCGAGCCCAGGGGCTCTCACGTGCTTCCGGCGCTCCCCATTCTGGACTTAAGGGTGGAGAAGAGCTTCAGCCTGGGCCGGACGTCGTTCTCTCTCTTTGCCGACGCCTTCAACGTCTTCAACGGGAACGTGGCCACGGCCGCTCAAGCCGTGAGCAGCAGCCCCGCTCTGGTCTTCGGGGAAATGACGGCGATCCAGGACCCGAGGGCGTTCCGCCTCGGCTTCCGCTTCGATTTTTAACGGACAAACGGCGCGGTCCGGGTGGCCCCCGATCGGGGCGTCATCCGAATGGACTGAAAGGAAGGAACGGTCATGATCTTTTCGAGAAAGCAATTCCTGAAAGTGATGGGTTTCGGAGCGCTGACTTCCGTTCTTCCGGGGAACGGATCCCCGGTCTTCGGCTCGCAGAAAATGGAGGCTGCCAGGGCCGGCGCCAAGACGATGAAGATCAAGGACGTCGAGATCTATTATTTCGATATCAAGCTGGTCCAGCCGTTCACGGTCGCGCTCGGAACGATCACCGACTCCAACGGCGTCCTCATCCGGATCCTGACGGATTCCGGGATCGCCGGCATCGGCGAGTCCAGCCCCTTTCAGCCGGTCACCGGCGATACCCAGCAGACGAACGTCGTCGCGGCCCAGGACCTCAGGCAGATGCTCAAAGGGAAGGACCCGCTGGCGATCGAGAGTGCGAACAAGCTGTTCGGGGGCTACTTCCATTCCAATCCGAGCATCGTGGCCGCCTTCGACATGGCCCTCTACGACATCCTGGGGAAGGTCGCCGGGCTTCCGGTCTTCCGGCTCCTCGGCGGGGACAAGAACGTGTTTGAAACGGACGTCACCGTGGGGATCGACACTCCGGAGAATATGGTCAAGAACGCCGGAGCCGCGATCGCCGCGGGGTTCAGGACGTTGAAGGTCAAGATCGGCCAGGATCCGGACCGGGATGTGGCCAGGCTGCAGGCCGTCCGTGACGCCATCGGCGACGATCATCCGATCCGGATCGACGCCAATCAGGGCTACACGGTGCCCCAGGCCCTCTACGCGTTGAGGCATATGGAAAGATTCAAGATCGAGTACTGCGAGCAGCCGGTGGTTTATTCCGATATCGCCGGCCTGCGGCAGGTCCGGGACGGAAGCCCGATCGCGATCATGGCCGACGAGGCGCTTTTCAACCCCAGCGACGCCCTAAAGCTCATCAAGGCGGAAGCCTGCGACTATTTCAATATCAAGCTGATGAAGGCCGGCGGCATCACCAACGCCCTCAAGATCTCGACCATCGCCGAAGCGGCCAACATCCGCTGCATGCTGGGCTGCATGAGCGAGACCCGCATCGCCCTCACGGCTGCCGCCCATGTCCACGGAGCGCAGAAAAACATCCTCTACGCCGACCTGGACGGGTACTTCTCGCTTTCGGTCGACCCGGTGGTCGACGGGATGACCGTCCGGAACGGGATGGTCACGCTCCCCGAAAAGCCGGGGCTGGGCGCGGACGTCGATCCGGTCTTTCTCAAGACGCTGAATAAGGTCTGATGGCCGGGCCCCGGCCCGCTCGATGGTCGATGACGGGAAAAAAAGGAGCAGACAGATGAAGAAACGTGTGACCGGCATTTTCGGAGCTCTCCTCTTGGCCCTGTTCCCCCTTCTCTCGTTGGCTCAGGAGACGGGGAATCCCCAAGGACCGACCGATCCGGCCGAGCTCGAGGCCTTCATCGACGGGATCATGGCCGTCCAGCTCGAGACCCACCACGTGGCCGGAGCGACTATCGCCGTCGTCAAGGACGGGAAGCTCTTTTTCGCCAAAGGCTACGGCTTTGCGGATCTCAAGGCCAAGAGACCCGTGTTGGCCGATCGGACGATGTTCCGCCCGGGGTCCGTCTCCAAGCTCTTCACCTGGACGGCCGTGATGCAGCTCGCCGAGCAGGGGAAGATCGACCTCGATGCCGATATCAACACCTACCTCAAGGATTTCAAGATCCCGGCCACCTATCCTCAGCCCATCACCATGAAGCATCTCCTGTCCCACACGCCCGGCTTCGAAGATCTGGGCCTGGGGATGTGGGCGAAGAAGGTCCAGGATATCGTTCCCTTGGGCCAATGGCTGGCCGCTCATATCCCGGCCCGGGTCCGGCCGCCCGGGGAGCTGACCTCCTATTCCAACTACGGCAGCGCCCTGGCCGGGTATATCGTCGAGGCCGTCGCCGGCATGCCGTTCGAAGACTACATCGAACAGAATATCTTCAGGCCCCTCGCTATGGAGCACAGCAGCTTCCGGGAGCCTTTGCCCGAGGCCATCGCTCCCGACATGTCCGTGGCCTACACCTATAAGGACGGACTGTTCAAAGCCGAGGACTTCGAGCTTCTCAACGGGGTCAATCCGGCCGGCTCGTCGAGCATCTGCGCGACGGACATGGCCAAGTTCATGATCGCCCATCTCCAGAACGGGCAGTTCGGGGACCGGAGGATCCTCAAGGACGAGACCGCCAGGTTCATGCATGCCCGGCTCTTTGCCCACGATCCCCGGGTCGCGGGCAATGCCCACGGCTTTTGGGAGGCCAATTTCAATGGCCTCTATCTTATTGAACACGGCGGAGATACGATCTATTTTCATTCCCAGCTGGCGCTCATCCCTGAGAAGAACCTGGGCTGGTTCGTCTCCTACAACACGCCCAACGGTCCGGCCCGTGACGAGCTCTTCAAGGCGTTCCTCAGCCGCTATTACCCGCCGTTGGCGCCGCGGCCGGAGCTCGGAGCCTCCCCCGATGCGGCGAATAGACTCAAACAGGTGTGCGGCTCCTATGGAATGATCCGGCGAAGCTACAAGACCTATGAAAAGGTGATCGCGCTGGCGGGGGCCATCAAGGCCAGCCCGACCAAGGAGGGCCATCTGTTGTTGGCCCTGCCGGAGGGGATGGGCGCGCGGCAATATGCGGAGATCGAGCCTCTGGTCTTCCAGCAGCTCGACGGGGGCGACAAGATCGTCTTCAAGGCTGACTCGAGCGGCCGCATCACCCACGCCTTCTTGGATGGGATACCGTATATGGCCCTGGAGAAATTGGCCTGGTATCAGACGCCGACCTTCCACTATCTCCTGCTGGCGTTCTGCGTCCTGCTGTTCCTCACCGCGGCGCTAGGTTGGCCGCTGGCCGCGCTGTCCAGGGTCCTGTGCCGGCGCAAGTGCGCCGGCGTCGCCGCTCCCAAGGCGGCCCGCTGGCTGGCCGGGGTCATGGGCGGGCTGTTCGTGGCCTTCCTGATCTGCGTCTTGAGCGCGGTCGGCGATGTCTATGAATTGCTGTCCGGAGTCCCTGCCATCCTCAAGATCGGCCTGGCCTTGCCGTTGATCGCGGCGCTCCTCGGCTTCGGGGTGCTGTTCCATGTGGTGAAAGCCTGGCGGAAGGGCTACTGGACGCGCTGCCATCGCATCCACTACACTCTGGTCTTCGGAGCGGCCCTGGTCTTCATCTGGTTCCTCAATTTCTGGAACCTCCTCGGTTGGCGCTACTAGCTCGACGTCCGGATATCTGTGTCCAGGGAGGAAATCACATGCTTAAGAGGTATGGCGCGGTCGTTGTCGCTGCGGCTCTGATCCTGATCCTGACCTTGCCCGGCTCGGCCGCCAAGCCGGCCGATCCCAAGGCTCAGCTGAAAGGCCTCTCCGAGTTCATCACCAAGGCCATGGCCGAGTGGAAGGTCCCCGGCATGGCCGTGGCCGTGGTCAAGGATGGGAAGGTCATCCTGGCCGAGGGGTTCGGCTTGAGAGACGTGCAAAATAACCTGAAGGTCACCCCCCAGACCGTTTTCGCCATCGGGTCGTCCACCAAGGCCTTCACGGCCACCACGGTGGGCATCCTGACCGACGAAGGGAAGCTCGACTGGGACAAGCCCGTTCGCGACTACCTGCCGACGTTCCAGCTCTGGAACGACTTCGCCAGCGAGCGGATGACCCCCCGGGATCTCCTCTGTCACAGGTCGGGGCTGCCGCGGCACGAGTTCATGTGGTACGGCTCTCCGTTCTCCCGCCAGGACTTTTTCGACCGCCTCAGATTTCTCGAGCCGAACCATGATTTCCGGGCGGTTTGGCAGTACCAGAACCTGATGATCCTGACCGCCGGGTATCTCGTCGGCGAGGTCAGTCACTCGACCTGGGAGGAGTTCACGCGAAAGCGGATCCTCGAGCCCCTGGGCATGTCGAGCAGCGGCTTTTCCGTCGAAGACATGAAGGCGGCGCCCGATCATGCCCTGCCCTACGGCGAAAAGAAGGATCGGGTCGTCGAGCTGCCCTACCGGAACATCGACGTCATCGGCCCGGCGGGCTCGATCAATTCCAATGTCGTCGACATGGCCAAATGGGTCATCCTCAACCTGAACAAGGGGACCTTCGCCGGCAAACAGGTCGTCTCCGAAGCGGCCCTGACCCAGATCCAGTCTCCCCAGATGGTCATCCAGGACCCGACCTTTCTTCTCCTCCATAACTTCCCCGAGCTGTACTACCCGTCGTACGGGATGGGCTGGTTCCTCACCTCCTACCGCGGACATACGGTGCTCCATCACGGCGGCAACATCGACGGATTCTCGGCCATGGTGTCGTTCATGCCCCGCGACAACATGGGGCTGGTCATCCTGACGAACCTCAACGGGACGCTTCTGCCCTATGCCGCGATGTTCAACATCTACGACCGTCTCCTGGGGCTGGATCAGGTCGGCTGGAGCGGGCGCTTCAAGGGCCTCATCGACAAGATCAAAGCGGAAGCGGCCCGGGCCGAGAAAGAGGCGGGCGAGGACCGCCGGCTGAACACGAAGCCGTCCCATCCTTTGGAAGAGTACGCGGGGGAGTATGCCCATCCCGGCTACGGGACGTTGAGCGTCATCAAGGAGGGCGACGGCCTCAAAGCCCAGTATAACGGCTTCGACTATCTTGTGAGCCATCACCACTATGATGTTTTTGACCTCAAGAACGAACAGGATCCCGACGGCCTGGCCTTCACCGGAACGTTCGGGACGGACATCAAGGGAGCCGTCATGACCCTGTCCGTCCCGTTCGAGGCCACCGTGAAGGAGATCGTGTTCACCCGGCTGCCCGAGAAGACGTTGACCGAACGGAGCTTCCTGGAGAAGCTCTGCGGCCGCTATGAGCTCCAGGGCCAGTCGATCACCGTCGAGCTCAGGGGGGAAAACACCCTCGTGGTCACGCTCCCCGGCCAGCCCCCGCTGGAGCTTGTCCCCTACAAGGGGACGGAATTCACCATCAAGGGCGTGGCGGGCTACAGCCTGGAATTCAAGCGAGATGCCGCGGGCGCGGTCACCGAAGCGGTCTTCCATCAGCCCAACGGGACATTCGCGGCGAAGAAGAAATGAGCGGAACAAGGAGAGCCTCATGAGATCCCTGCGCGCGGTTGTTGTCATCGCCTTCGCCCTGCTCGTTCTCGGCGCGGCCGGAACGCGGGGCCAGGAAAAACAGGACAAGAAGGAACTGCCCGTCCTCGCCCTGACCGGAGGCACCCTGATCGACGGGAACGGCGGCGCCTCCGTCCCCGACGCGGTCGTCCTCATCCAGGGAAGGAGGATCCTAATGGCCGGGCCGGCCGCAAAGGTCAAAATCCCGGAAAAGGCCGAGAGGATCGATCTCCGCGGAAAGTTCATCCTACCGGGCTTCATCGACTGCCATATCCACACGACGTATCCGTTCGACGAGGCGCAATATTTCTCCGACACGGACGCCTCGACGACCCTGCGCGCCCTCTACCTGATGAACCTCTACCTCAAGAGCGGGGTGACGGCGGTCAGGGACGTCGGCTCCAATGTTCCGTCCATGCAGGCGATCCCGGCGGCGGAGGCGGCCGGTCTCGTCGACTCCATCAGGCTTTTCGCCTGCGGGGATCTCATCACGACGACCGGAGGCCATGGCGATGGGCTCAAGGGCACCCGGGCGGCCGATGGGCCCTGGGAGTGGCGCAAGGCCGTGCGGCAGATGGCCAAGGACGGGTTCGGCCACATCAAGATCTCTCCACCGTTCACTCCGGAAGAAGCGGCGGCGGCCGTCGACGAGGCCAGGATCCAGGGGCTGCGCATCACGGCGCACGGCGGCGGCGTTTCAGATACGACGCCGACGACCATGACCCGCGTCGCCGTCCAGGCCGGGGTGCAGTGTATCGAGCACCTCAACGAGATGGAGGATGACGTCCTCGATCTCATGGCCCAAAAGGGCGTCTATAACGTCCCGACCATGGCCGTATATCGGGACCTCTATCGGACCAACCAAGTCCCCCGCGTCCTCGTCGAGAAGCGGCACTGGACCCAGGCGATGCATGAAACGCTGTTCCGGAAGGCCCGGGAACGCGGGATCCTCATGGGTATCGGGACGGATTACGTCATCGACCTGAAGCACTATCCGGCGAGCTACTTTGACGAATTGAAGTATTTCGTCGAGCTCGGGGTGAGCCCGATGGAGACGATCGTCACGGCGACAAAGAATGGGGCCATTATCTTGGACAAGGCCGACGAGCTGGGGACGATCGAGGCCGGGAAGCTGGCCGACATCCAGGTCGTCAAGGGCGATCCTCTCAAGTCGTTCGCCGTCCTGGGAAATCCCGAGATCGTCATCGTCGATGGCAAGGTCCATAGGTTCTGACGGGCGAGTCGAGGAAGGAGTCGTTCATGGCCAAGCCGAACCGTGGTCTGATCGCCGTCGTGGCCGCCCTCGTCCTCGGTGTCTGGCTGGCACTTGGCGCGGCGCCGCCCGCCGACGACGCGGCGAAGGTGACCCGCCTCGCTGACGAATACGTCCGCGAGCTCATCCTTCGGAACCCCGAGATGGCGACGTTCGCGGGGCTGCCCGGCGCCCCCGACGACCGTCTGAGCGATAACTCGCTCCCCGCCCTCGAGGCCTGGCGGGCCAAAGAAGACGCTTGGCTCGCCCGGCTCGCCGCCATCGACGGCGCCGGGCTTTGGGGCCGTCCCGAATGGGTGACCTTCGGCTTCCTGCGCGAGGCCCTCGAAGGGTCGAAGGTCTCGCGCATCGCCCGGCTGGAGCTCTGGCCGGTGAACCAGATGTCCGGGTGGCAGGCCGGGCTGTCCATGCTGGCCTCCGTCCAGCCCGTGGGAACCCCCGCCCGCAGGGAGCAGGCCCTCGCCCGCTGGCGCCAGGTGCCGCGCTATATCGACACGGAGATCGCCAACTTGAGGGAGGGGCTGCGCCTCGGCTACTCGACGCCGAAGCGCAACGTCGAGCTCACGATCGAGCAGTTGAACGCCCTCCTCGAAGCTCCGGTCAGGGATTCTCCGTTCTTTTCGCCGGCCCTGCGCGACAAGGCTCCCGAATTTCAGGCCGCGTGGGCGGACCTGCTCACCGGAGAGATCACGCCGGCCGTCCGGAGGTACCGGGACTATCTGAAACAGGAGTACCTGCCGAAGGCCCGAACTTCTATCGGCATCTCCGCCTTGCCGAACGGGACCGAGGCCTATCGCGCCCTGTTCCGTCAGGGCACGACCATTGACCGGACGGCCGAGGAGACCTATCGCCTCGGCGAGCAGGCCGTGGCCCGGAACGAGGCTGGAGCCGCCGAGATCGGGCGCAGGGTGCTCGGCACGCCGGACTTCAGAGCGGCCTTCAAGAAGATGTCGGATGACCCGGGCAACCGATTCAAGAGCCGCGAAGAGCTCCTGGCCTTCTCCACGCAGGCGGTCGACCGGGCCCGCCGGGCCATGCCCGCCTGGTTCGAATTTATCCCCAAAGCGTATGTCGTGGTCGAGCCCGTGCCCGAGTACCTGGAAGCGACCGCTTCGAGCGGTTATGAAGCGGCCGCCGCCGACGGAAGCCGGCCCGGTGTCTACCGCATCAACCTTTATCAACCGGAGGGCCAAACTCGGGCCAACTCGGAGGTGACGGCTTTTCACGAGACCTTTCCCGGCCATCACTTCCAGATCTCTGTGTCCGCGGAGCTGCCCCGGTCCCACCCGATCACCCAGCTTATCGAGAGCGGGAGCTACGTCGAGGGTTGGGCCCGGTACGCCGAGGCGCTGGCCGAGGAGATGGGCCTCTATTCGACGGATCTCTCCCGGATCAACCGCCGGCTCTGGCCCGCCCATGGCATGGTCGTCGATCCCGGTCTCCACGTGCTGGGATGGACGAGAGAGCGGGCGGTCGACTATATCCTGGCCACCGGCCGTTTCAGCCAGCATGAGGCGGAAGCGCTGGTCGACCGCATCGTCGCCTTGCCGACCCAGCTGACGACCTATGACACCGGAGGGCTGGAGTTCTTTGCCCTGCGCGCCAAAGCCGAGAAGGCGCTGCACCGGAATTTCGATATCCGGGCCTTCCATTCCGAGGTCCTCCGGTACGGGGCCGTGACCCTGCCCATGCTCCGCGAGATCGTCGACCGTTGGATCGCCAGCCGCTCCCGCTGAGAAAGCCCATGACGGAGAAGCGGAATGTCTACTTTTCAAAGGTCGTTGACAAGGGGCTGCGCATCCTCGAGTTGTTCCGTCCGGACGTCACGAGCCTGAGCCTTAAGGAGATCGCCGAGGCGACGGGCATCAACCGGACCTCGGCGTTCCGCTTCATCGATACGCTGGTCCAGCTGGGCTACCTGAGAAAGGACCCCCAGACCAAGCTGGTCAAGCTCGGACCGAAGGCCCTGAGCCTCAGCCAGAACATCACCTCCAGTTTCGACATTCTCCAGATCGTCCAGCCGCTGATCGACGAGATCTACCGGGAATTCAACGTCACCATCGACTCCGCGATCCTGGACGACGTGACGCTCGTCCGGCTCTGCCGGAAGGAAGCCCTGGGGACCTTGGTCTTCAAGCTGCCCCAAGTCCTGCCGCCGGCATACCTCCATTGCACGGCCCTGGGCAAGGCCTGTTTTTCGGCCATGCCCCGCGACGTCTACTCGCGAGCGGCCTCCCGGCTATCTTTCGACCAGAGGACCCCCAATTCCATGCCGAACCTGAAGGCCCTAGAGGCGGACCTCGAAGAAACGCGCCGGAGGGGCTATTCGATCAACAACGAAGAATACATCCTGGGCATCATTTCCATCGGGGCGCCGCTCCTCAATGCGGACGGCAGCGTCTTGGGCGCTGTGTCCTTCGATGTCTTGTCGAACGAGTGCTCGAAGGCGGAGGCCGAAAAACGCTATGCCCCGGCGGTGGTCCAGTTGGCCAAGGTCATCTCCTCGTCGCTGTCCTGAAGACAAACGAACAGACAATGCTCTGGTGTGCACAATTCTGAGCACACATTCAATCAGGCGACTCGCAACCCATTCATTGGCCATCAGTTAAGTCAGTAGCCCAGCTGCCTTCTAAGCAGCGGGTCGGGGGTTCGAGTCCCTTAGGACGCGCGATCCCGTTCGCAGGACGGATAAGTAAAAGGGGATAGGGGGGCCTGGCTCGGCCGGTCGAGCCAGATGGTAGGCGCGTTGACGGGCGGCTTCATGCCCGCTGAGTATCGCTCAGATCGAGAATGATGGGATCCCCTCAAACGAGGATCTTTAGATCATGACATCCGGTCCGGCCTGTCTTTGAAGGCCCGGTCGTAGAGCGGCCTGACGAGGAGGCCGAGAACGCTGCCGCTCGCCCGGCCCTCCGTCAGAAGCCGGAGGAGCCTCGTGGCGCACTCCGCGAACAGGAAAAGGGCGACGGCCAGGAAGGCCAGACTTCCCGGTTCGAAGACGCCCCGCGAGAGGTTCCTCAGTCCGGGCCCGACAAAGGCCATAGCGACCAGGGCCGTGAGCCCGATGGAGATGAGGACGTTGGGCCGGGGCCTGTACCGTCCGTAGAACTCGAGGGCCCCCTGGAGGTCCCGGGGGAGGAACCCCCAGAGAATGGCGAAGACGTAGGAGCGGTCCGAGGACCTGTTCCGGACCTTTTCGAGCTCCGGGTCCAGGACCGGAAATCCCGCGCCGCCCCCGCGGAAGCGATAGCAATACCGGTTCGCCTGGCGGTCCCAGCCGGCCAGGATATAGGGTTCTCCCTTATAGATCACGCCCCCCGCCCTCTCCCACCAGGCTTTCGGCACGGGCGAAACGATGCTCAACGCCTCTTCGGTCTCCAGGACCTCGTCTCCGGCGTCGTGCGGGGGGGCTTCGGATCGGAGACGAAAACGGAGGAAGACCAGGAAGAGGCTGCCGACCGGCTCGCCCACTGATATCACCGCCACCAGCCGGAAGAGGCCGTCGCCCAGGGCCACGGCGGCCAAAAGGCCGACCCAGGCAGGGACGGACCGGGACGCGCCGGCCACTCCTCCCGCGAACGTCTCGATGAGGAACATGAACGCGAACGGGATAGACGCCAGGCTTTCCAGCGCGGCCGACCAGAATGTCGCCCGCGCCGGATCCATGCCCCGGGCTTCAGAGATCCGCGCCTGGTTCTCGGCCGGCAGGAAGCCGAGGACGGCCTGCGCGGTCCACGTCCAGAAGTTCTTCTGTCCCCGGCTCCGCTCTTCGCGCAAGCCCGCGGTGAACTCCCGCGCCGAATCCTCGCCCCACTCCACGAACGCGCGGATGATGTGCCCGTCCGGCCAAGGCTCCAGGCGGTAGACCCATTCATTGCCAGCTCTCTCGGCTGCCACGACCTCATAGATGTCCTCGTCCATCCGGACCGCAGTTCCGGGGTGGCCGGGCCGGCGGATGTCCCCTTCGAGACGCGGCCGGAACCTGGGATGGGGGGCGGGCAGACGGATCTCTTTGGTCATGGTCCCCACGCGGTTTGGCCGTTCGCCCGAAATGATAATACGGGCGCAAAGGGAGAATCAAGACGAACGCGTCGCGGACATCTATGTCGGACTGACCGTAAAATCCCTTCCCAGGCGGTAGGCTTGGTCGAGCCAAGCGCGCCTCATCTCCGGGGTCGAAACGTCTGCGCCGTAGAAATAGACGTGCTCGACCTTCTTCACGCCGGGGTAGCGGAGCCCCCAGTTGTCCACAATGCTGGTCATCGCCTTCCCGAACTCGCCCTGGTAGGCCTCTTCGGTGAAATGCGTCGTGTTGATGATCAGGGCCTTCTCGTGACGGAGAAGGGGGATGCGGCCGGCGGACGATCCGCGCCAGCCCTCCGGCGTCAGGCTGTACGCGAAGCCGGGGGCGAAGACGCGTTCGAACCATCCCTTGAGGATCGCGGGAAAGTTCATCCAGTAGTTCGGGGCGATGAACGCCAGGCCCTGGGCCCGCTCAATCCTCTTCTGCTGGGCGACGACGTCCTTGGGCATCTGATTCCGGATGATCTTCACCAGCTCCTGAGGGCTCTTGCCCTTCAGCCAGCGCTTGGCCACGAACCGCTGCACGGGGCCGCCGCAAAAATCCATGATGTTTTTCATCAGGTCCATCTGCTCCAGCATGTCGAGAGGCATGCTCTCATCGATATAGCTGGCATAGTCGCGGGTCTTGAACACGGGATCGAACCGGATCGCGTAGAGATCCACGATGTCGTTGGTATGCCCGGCCTCCCTGAGCCCCGCGTCGAACTGGCGCAGGATGGCGTGGCAAAAGGACTTGGGGTTCGGATGGGCGACAACGGTCATGATATTCATGGCGGCCGTCAGCTCTTCCCGCCGGCGGCGGCTCTCAGGACCAGCCCGGCGCCCAGGACGATCAGCAGGACGGGTATCAACGGAAGCTCTTGGCCGATGATACGGCCGATGCCGGCCCCGAAAGCGATGAGGCCCACGATGATGCCGAAGCCGCTCGTCTTGAGGCCGCGGATGCGCCGGGCGGCGTTGAGTCCGAGCAGGATCAATCCCAATCCCGCCAGCCACGTGCCTTCCGGGAACATCGCCTTGGGCGCCAGCCACAGGCCCCCGGTCATGATCAAGACCAGGGCCATGGCGACCTCATCGAGCCGTTGGCCGTGCCGGCGGTCGCCGGACTGATCAAGTGCTCCAGATCCCTTCGTCGTCGTGTTCATTTCATCTCCTCCAGTCTTGATAGATCAGACGCTCAGTACGGCCTTGGCCCTGCGGACGCCTGTCTCCGCTTGGTAGAGCTTCCAGCCGGGCCACCAGGTCGCGTGCCACCGATGGATGCGGGCCAGGAGCGAACCGGGTTTTCGCGACGCGTGGCACCGGATCGGGCAATCGGCGCATTTGTGAAGTTTCATCAGGGATCCGATCATTTTAGATCTCCTCTTTATTTGGATTTTGCGATTCCTCGATGTCTTGGTTAAGCTTCTTTATCAACGATCTCATCATCTCTTCAGAGAGGGAGCCGATCCCTTGTTCGCCCATGATCTTTTGCATCATTTCCGCGGCTGGCGACCCCTCGAAGCAGGTGCTCATTTTTTTTGGCTGGTCTTTGTTCTCTTTCATTCTTTTTCTCGTTCTTTATGAGCTTCGCAGACTTATTATGCGTAAAGCATGCCAGGACGGAACCGAAGGCCAGCACGGATTATAAATTATTGATAAAGAAATAAATAAAGATATAGAGAGGGATAAAAAGATGAGAGAAGGATCAAATGAATGTTACTAAAGGTAGCGCGCGCAAGGGCCCGAGATTACCCTTGGTAACCAAGCCCGCTTACGGTTTCGTACCGGGAAAGAAGGCCTACGTGTTCTTTCCCGGCTTTTGGAGGTTCCAGCGCTTCCGCTTCTCCCAAAGGTTCTTCCGGCTGATGCCCAGGATCTCCGCGATCTGCTCTTCGGAATGGTCCTTCTGCAGCAGGGCGATGGCCTGCCTGGTGTATTCCTCGATGGAGACGAGATCGCAGGCGCCCCATGAGGCCTCGGCTTCAGAGGACAGCTTGGCCGGCAAATGATCCGTCCCTGACGGCCTCTTCGAGATCCCGGTTCGTGGCCGCGATGATCCGGACGCCGAACTCCTTGGGGAAGGACAGAAAAATTGGCTTCATGTTGAAGGGTCAACCCTTCCTGGCCTTTGTTGAGTAGAGGATAACCCGGTCCGAGCCGGGTGTCAAAAGGGAGGCCATGAAACCTCGGCGCCGGCCGTTAAAAGACCTTCCAGACACGCCGGCCGATGCTTCGCGCGGTAAATCCCAGGAACCAGATCGGGAAGAAGGTCGGCGGAAAGGCCACGGACACGATCAGACAGGCCAAGAAGACGGCCATGCCTCGCCGGGAAAAATTGAGCTGTCTGAGGACAGCGGCCGGAACAGAGGAGGGATCGATGAGCCGGTTGGCGACGTAGGCGTGCCGGGTGAGGGCATGGGAAATGAGACCCAGGGGCAGGATGTTCAGCGAATAGACGGCCACGGCCGTTCGGGCGGCCGGGTAGAGGGCGATGAGCTTGGTGGAAAAGGGGATGAGCGCCGCGAAGAAAAGGAACACCAGGTTGAGCAGGACCAGCCGGTCATCGTAGCGGACGATCGAGCGGAACAGTCGATGATGGGACATCCAGTAATTGCCGATGATGAAGAAGCTCAGGAGGTAGCCGAGATAGCTCGGCCAGAGCGCGGCCAGCGCCCTTCCCAGCCCCGCCGGCCCCTCCGGCACCTTGAGATCCAGCACGAGGAGGGTGATGGCGATGGCCATGACCGCGTCGCTGAAGAGCAGGATCCGGTCCAATCCTGATCTGTCGTCGTATATCGGGAGGTCGTTTCTCATCTTCGCTCCGTACCTCGCCCGGCGATGGGCGTTTCGCGGCGCCGGCATGCCGGCTACTTATTCTGTCTCGGCCTCTTGAGGTCCCAGCGTTTCCTCTTCTCCCACAGGTTCTTCCGGCTGATCCCCAGGATCTCCGCGATCTGCTCTTCGGAATGGTCCTTCTGCAGCAGGACGATGGCCTGCCTGGTGTATTCTTCGATCGAGACGCATGCGCCGGGACTCCACGACGGTTCGGCGTCCGCGAACAGCTTGGGGGGAAGCTGTTCGGGGCGGATGGGGTTCCCTTCGTCGGTGAGGTGCAACGCGTATTCGATCGCGTTCTCCATCTCTCTCACATTTCCCGGCCAACGGTAGTTCATGAACGCCCTCAGGGCCTCCGGCGAGAGCCCGGTGACGTGGCGGGAATGGGCATCGCAGAGACGCTGGAGAAGGTGGGCGGCCAGCGGCGGGATGTCTTCCTTCCTGTCCCGGAGCGGCGGCAGAAGAACGGGAATGACGTTCAAGCGGAAGAAGAGGTCCTCGCGGAACGATCCGTCCCGGACGGCCTCTTCGAGATCCCTGTTCGTGGCCGCGATGATCCGGACATCGAGCTTCCTGACCTTGGTATCACCGACCCGGCGGCTTTCCCCTTCCTGGAGAAAGCGGAGCAGCTTGACCTGCGCCGCCTGGGGGATCTCTCCGATCTCGTCGAGAAAGGCCGTGCCGCCGTCGGCGGCCTCGAGGATGCCGGGATGGTCCCTCACGGCCCCGGTGAAAGCCCCCCGGACGTGGCCGAACAGCTCCGATTCCAGGAGGCTCTCCGGGATCGCCCCGCAATTGACCGTCTGATAAGGCTTGTCTTTTCTGTCCGAATTGAAGACGATGGCCCGGGCGATGAGCTCTTTTCCCGTCCCGGACTCCCCGGTGATCAGGATCGAGCTCGTCGTGGAGGCCACCCGCTCGATGAGACGAAAGATCGCTTTCATCCTCTTGGACTGGGTGACGATGTTATGGAACTGGGCCTGGCGCTCGACCTCCCGGCGGAGGGTCATGCAGGTCTCCGAGAGCCGCATCTGCTCCGTCACGTTGCGGACGACTTCGACGGCGCCGACGATCTTGCCTCCCTGATCTCTGTAGGGCCCCGCATAGACCTCCATCCAGAGGATGTTCCCGTTCGGCAACTGGATGTCCCGGAGCGCGCTCTTCGGCTTCCCGTCCTTGATGACATCCAGGATGATGCAATTCTCGCAAGGCTCCCGGCGCCCGCGATAGGCTTCATAGCAGGTCGCGCCGACCTTGACCCCGTAGAGCTTCTGGACGGCCTCGTTTTGGAAGAGGACCTTCAAATCCCTGTCGATCACCGTGATGGCATCGCTGACGGTGTTCAACACGGCCTCAAAGAGCATCTCCCGGTCGAATGATAAAAGATCCTGTTTCATTTCATTTTTCCAGGCTTATCGCTGCCGGAGGGAAGACCTGAAGAAGGCGCGGCCGGGTAACGGGGGTCTTCCCGCTTTCGCCGCAAGGGAACCCGCCGGCGCGTTCGACGGATCGGACATTGGTTTCCTGTTATCGGAGTATATGGAGAAGAAAATGGGGTGTCAAGGCCGGTTCAGGCATCCTGTGAGCGACTCGGGGATCAGCTCCCGGCCGCCGGGAGGCGGACCAGGCGGACCTGGTCGATTTGCATCCGGTACGTCCCCAACCGCTCGGCCACGCCGATGACGATGCTCATGATATTCGTGCCGTCGGTATTGGCGAAGGCAGAAAAGGGAAATTCGTACTTCTTCCAATCTTCGCCGATCGTAAAGAACTGGAAGGCCGGCATCTTCTGGCCCTGAAGGACGAACATGACGACCGCCTTTCCCGCGCCGCCCTTGGCCCAGAAGGAGAGCCCGTTCCACGAAGAGAGGTTGGGACAGGTCCAGTACGTCGCGCCGGGATAGAAGGCCGCGCCGGCCCACGGAAGCGGGCTCCCTGGCTTCAATTCTCCCTTGAGGGCGAGGGACCCGGGCGTGTCCTCGGCCCCGCCCGCGGCCGCCTCGATGGCCGCTCTGGATCTTCCGCCCATCATCGCATCCGTCGTTTCGAACCAGGTGAAGCCGAAATTGGTGAAGGTATCACCGGAATCGAAGTCGCTGATGAAACCGGATTCGGAGCCTTCCGGAGCGGGGATCTTGCCCGTCTCCTGCCAGGATCTCTGAAGGGCTTCCATCTTGGCCCGATAGGAGTCCCGGTCCAGCCTTTTCCCGAATTTCCAGACCCCGGCGATGGCCCGGGTGGCCGTGATGTCCTCGCCGGGATCCCCATTGACGAGCAAGAGGTCCGCCCTCAGGCCCGGGGCGATCCGCCCGCGATCCTCGAGTCCGAAGACCTCGGCCGGGACCGAGGTGGCCGCGGCCAGGGCGTCGAGGGGCTTCATCCCCGCGCCGACCAGGAGCTCCAGCTCGCCGTGCATGCTCAGCCCGTGCGCCGTGCCGGGGTTGCTCGCGTCGGTGCCGGCAAGGACCCGGACGCCCCCGTCAAAGAAGCGCTTGGCGGTTTCCTCGGCCACGCGGAAAGTCCAGTCCGTGTCCTTCATCTTCGGTTTCCGTACGGCCAGGGCGGCCAGAATGTCGGGGGACAGGTAGGGGGCAAGGCGTCGGTCGTGGATGAGGTCGACGATCTTGGCGTCGGGGAGCTCGCTCATCACCGAGAGAGTGGGGATGACGAAGGCGTTATTCGCCTTCATCAGGTCGATGAGATCTCGCTCCGGAGGGACGTCCGCGAAACAGTGGCCCAGGCCGTTGACCCCGGCTTCGATGGCCTCCCGGGCGTACTTCCTGATGTTGATATGGACGACGCTCAGAAGTCCCTGCTTGCGGGCCTCGGCGGCCACGGCGGCGATGACGTCCGGTCCCAGGAGGTGCGGGCCCGCCCCGGACATGATCTTGATGAAGTCGGAGCCTTCGGCCTTCCGCTTGGCGACGAAATCGGCCGCCTCCTCCGGCTTGGTCAGCGTCGGGACGTCGCCTCCGTATTCGGTGCCGTGGCCGCCGGGGGCGGTCGCCGCAAACCCGGCCGAAAAGAGGTCGGCCATATCGGGCGCGCCGGTCGCGGTTTGCCTGGCCTTGACGGGGCGCATAAAGCCGGGGATGGTCATCATGTCCATGACCGTCGTCACGCCGAACATGAGGGAACGCCGCAGCTCGGCGGGGGCGAAGGCGTGGACGTGGGAATCGATCAGTCCCGGCAGGAGAGTCAGGCCCTTGCCCTCGACGATTTCGGCGCCGGCCGGAACGGCCACCTTTGCCCCAACGGCGATGATCTTCGGACCTTCGACGACGACCGTGCATCGGGGAATGATCTTCCGGCCGTCGAAGACCCTGACGTCCTTGAAGACGAGCCGGGCGGCCGGTCGGGCGCTCCGCGGTACCGAAGCGCCAGGGGACAGGACCGAGACGGCGAGGACCGCGGCCAGGACGGCGCGGCGACTCACGTCGGACTTTGAAGCACGGTCGGCGGTTCTCATGGATCTTTCACCTTTCGGCCCGGGACGCCTCGGGATCCGCGATTTCGTCCATTTCATGGATCCTCCGGCCAGCCTCCGGACAAGATGGCTGACATCAGGGGATACGCAAAAGGAACAGGCAATGTTCCACCCGCCGCAACGTTGAATATCTCACCTCAGAGGTGCTACATTGAGGGAGAGCAGGTCACGACGAAGATCGATGCCGTGGCCGAGAAGGAAGGCTGGCCCTGCGAGGTGGCCCTCGGATGACGTCGAAAGAAAGGCTCTATGCGGTCATCGCCGGTGAGCCCTGCGACAGGCCGGCGGTCACCCCGATCTTCATGTCCTGGGCCGCCCATTACATCAACCGCTCCTACCGGGAGTATTATCTGGACGGCGACGTCCTCGTCAGCGCCCAGTTGGCCGTAACGAAGGCGTTCGGGATCGACCAGGCCAGCGCCATCAGCGACCCCTGGCGGGAAGCCTCCGGCTTCGGAATGGAATTCGATTACCCGGAGGAAGGCGTCGGCCGACCGCGCGGGGTCCTTCTCGATTCCGACGCCGACATCCTCAAGCTGCGGCCCGTCGGCCCCGCCGCCGGCGGTCGGATGAGTCAGCGCGTGGAGTCGGTCGGCAAGCTGGCGCAGGCCGTCGGCCGGACCCACAGCGTGCTCGGCTGGGTCGAAGGCCCGCTCGCCGAATATGCCGACCTGCGCGGCGTCGACAAGGCGATGCTCGACCTTATCGACAAGCCCGAGCTTTTCCTTGCCGCCGGGGAGGTCGTCGTCGAAAACGCGATCGCCTTCGCCCGGGCCCAGATCGAGGCCGGAGCCGACATGATCGGCATCGGCGACGCCGCCGCGAGCCTGGTCGGTCCCGCCCTTTACCGGGACCTGGTCATGCCGCTCGAGACCCGGCTCGTCGCCGCGATCCATGACGCGGGCGCGGCCGTGAAGCTCCATATTTGCGGGAACACCGCCCGGATCGTCGGGCTCATGGCCCTGACGGGCGCCGACGTCATCGACCTGGACTGGATGGTCCCGTTGGACAAAGCGAGGGAAAGCGTCGGACCCGAGGTGACGCTGTGCGGCAATTTCGACCCCGTGGGGGTTCTCCTCAACGGCACGCCGGAGAGTGTCGCCGCGGCGGCTCGCGAGTGCCTGCGTCAGGGAGGTTCGCGGTTCATTCTGATGCCGGGCTGCGAGGTGCCTCCGGAAACTCCCGAAGCCAATATCCGGGCTTTCTGCCCAACGTCATGAGTCTTGCCCTTCGTGATCGGAGAAGGCGCGCAATGCGAAAAAGCGTTGTCCTTTCCGCCCGGAACATCCTTGTCGCCTTCTTTGTCGCAGGGGCGATCACCGTCGCCTGTACGGATCCATCGTCGCGGGAGAATAGGACCGCGCAGAGCCAGCCGCGATCGAGTGTCCTTTTACCCAATATCGACGATGATAACGGAGACGGCATTCCCGACGTGAACGGGACACCCCTCCCCGCCGGCACGGATGATGAGATGCTCCAGATCCACGTCTTCCCGGACGGGGAGCTGCCCCAGGGGGCTATGGTCCGGGCCGAGATCGCCGAGCCGTGGACCCGGTTCGCCCGCGCGTTCATTGGGATCTCCTCTCCGGACGGCTCCCGGTTCATCCCGCCGCCCATTGAAGTGAAAGCGGCCCGCGTCAGGAAGAAAGGCGTCGTCATCGGTGTCGAAGCCGCCGACTTCCCCGCGACGGACCGTCCGCCAGCGCTCGAAGTGAAGGTCTTGTTCGAAACGCGGGAGGGGCAGCCGCTTCACGAAGAAAGGCTCCTGTTCCGCGTGGCCCCGTTCCTGCTCTCCTCCTGCCTTGACCCGGCCGAACAAGTCCAGGTCGTCAAGACGAAGGGGACCGAGCCGTTCGTCCGCGATCTCGGGCCGCTCGTCGAGGCGGCGGGAGCCGCGCTCGAGATCGTCGCGGACTCTTCGATCCCGGAACACGACATCTGGATCCAGGACGCCGTGGAGATCGGTTCTGCGACCGACGGAGAGCGTGTCGTGCACTACGCCCTTCACGGCAACCGCGGCCGGGAGCTCGACGACGTGTTCGCGAAGAACAGGCTGGGGAGGGACTTCGGCGTTATCAATAAAGGGGACTTCCGGGGCCGGTCAGCCGAGTGGATCGATTGGTACGGGAACCTCGAAGTGAGCCCGCCGGTCAAAGCGAAGGGCCGGGAATTCATGAACGGCCGCTTCTACGCGGGAACCCAGGCCGGGCGGGCGATGCATCCCGAGGTCATCAAGTTCCTTGAGGCCCAGGGCGCCCAAGGGCCCGTGCTCTGGCTCGACACGTCCTGGCTGATCATCGGGCACGTCGATGAGACCGTCTCCTGGATACCGTCCAATGTCGGCACACCGTTCCGGATGATGATCCCGTCGCCGCGCCTGGCCGTCGAGATCTTGAAGCGCGCGGAGCAGGAAGCTCCCGGAGGGATCTTGAACCGGGGCACGAAACGCGGAGATGACAAGCCCGGGGAGTTCGAACGGCCCGTCGCCGAGGCATTGAGGGATAAAGGGCTGCTGGCGGCCCAGGCGCTCGTCCAGGCAAAGATCGACGCCGTCCGCCGGACGCTTCAGGACGAACTGGGGGTGGCCGACGCGGATATCATCGAGATCCCCGTCCTGTTCAATTCGGAGAACGGCCGGTTCCGCGGCCGTTACTTCGCCGAGACGGTCAACATGGTCAACGGCCTGCTCGTCGGGACCGACTACATCGTCCCCGATCCGCGCGGTCCGCTGGTCGATGGGCGGGACGTCCTGCTCCAGGCTGTCAAGGACCGTCTCGAGCCGCTCGGGTGCCGGGTCGTCCCCCTCGACTGCTTTGACCCTTATCACCGTTGGGGCGGCGAGATCCACTGCGGCACGAACGCAACACGGCTGCCCAGAGTGAAGGGCGGCTGAACCGGATTTCAGGTGTGGTAAGTTGTAGCCGGGGCCTGGCCATAGAGGGAGAGCCGAAATGCCGCTGGCGAGCCGGGTGATATCATGGCGCTTCTGTCTGATCGGGCTGGCCATTGTCATCCTCGTTTCCGGGCCCCTTTCTCTCGCCGTCCAGCCGGGACGTTCTGATGAGGACTTCCTGGCCATGGCTCTGCTGAAGACCCGACTCCGACAAGAACGGATCGCTGCGGATATCGCAACGGCCGAAAAGGAGCTCCAGGCGAACTCGCGCACGATCAAGGAAGCCGAGGAGCGGATGGCCATCGCCAGGGAGACTTATAATAGGCAAGGCGCGGTGGCTCCGGGAATCGAGTTGCGGGACGCGCGTGCGGCCAGGCGGAATATCAAGGATGATCTTTCCCGGCTGGAGTCCGCCCGGGCCGCCGCCGAGGCCGCCTGCGCCGTCATCGAAGAGAGGCTCGTCTCGAGCGGGAGCCGGAGGCCGGATTCCCGGATACTCGGTATGGTTTCACCGTCTCTCAAACAGGTTGCGATCATCACGCGTGACGGAAGCAAAGTCCTCCTCAAGCCGGACAAACCTGGATTCCTTGAGTCGGGCGATGACGTGTCGACCAAGGGCTCAGCCGGCGCCGAGTTGCTCTTCCTCGATGGGCGGGGGACTGCCCGATTGGACGGGGGATCCCGGCTCGAGATAGAAGAGACCGCCGGGCAAGGTCAGGTCCTGCGGCTTGTCCGGGGAAAAGTGCTGTTCGCGGTCGAAAGTCCCGAGGATCTTCAGACCCGACTTCGGGACAGGGCCCAGAGGCCTGATGATGATCTGACTCCCGTTCTCCGGAGATACATGGGCCTTTCCGGATCGGATTTTGCCCAGCTTTTCGGGAAGGACCTGAAGATGGAGATCCCCGGGGCCGTTTGCGCGGTTCGGAGGGCACGATACACCTTCGTGGTCAAAGCGGAGGGGGAGTCGGAGATCGCAGTCCTCGAAGGGACGGTCGAAGTCAGCGATGTCAACGGCCAGAAGCATATCGTCGTCGAGGAGGGCTTCGGGGCTGCCGTGACGCAGGGCGGGCTCTCGGGGCCGCGTCGATTGCCGATAAAAACCGGCCCGGAGCCAGCCTGGGAGATCTGTCCGTATCAAGTCGGGGTCGAACCTACCTTTAATAACAAAAGGTAGCTTTGAACCCGCCTGGGGAGTCGCTCCGTCAGGCGGCCGTCACCCCTCGCGATGAGACAATTTTTGTTTATTTCACCCAGGCAATGCCCCCCCCCGGTGATTGACGCATTTTGTCCATGAGAGAGAATAGGCGCTATGGGAGCAATGCCTTGGACCCCCTGAGAATATCTGGAATAAGAGAAGAAAGCGGCGGCGGGCCGTCCTTATATGAGAGGGTGTCCGGGCCCGGAAAATTGACAGGAATTGTCCAAGATATTAAGATTACGGAATAAAAAATGGCATCCAACCTGGGCGAGCTGCTTCTTCGGGAAAAGATCCTCTCGGTCGACCAGCTGAAATCCGCCCTCGAATTCCAGAAGAAGAACAGCCTGCCCGTCGGCACCTCGGTCGTCCAGCTGGGCTTCCTGACCGAAGAGGACATCGCCCAGGCCCTCAGCCGCCAGCTCGGCTACCCGTATATCGACCTCGACCAGTTCGATGTCTACGCCGAGGTCATCACCCTGATCCCGGTCGACGTGGCCAAGAAATACATGGTCATGCCGATCCACCGCATCCGGAACTTCCTGACCTTGGCCATGGTCGATCCGACCGACCTCGAGATCATCGAGGACGTCAAGTTCCGGACCGGCCTGTCCATCCAGCCCGTCATCGGCTCGGAGACCGGGGTCATCAACGCCATCAACAAGTACTACGGCACGGCCGATGCCATCCGGGTCAAGAAGATCATCGAGGACATCGCCCTGGCCGACGACGGCCGGGTCAATATCATCGAGGACGAGGCCGAGAGCGGTGTCCTGACCGACGACGACAACGACGCCGAGGAAGCCCCGATCATCAAGCTGGTCAACCAGACCTTCGTCGACGCCATCAAGCGGGGCGCCAGCGACGTCCACTTCGAGCCCTACGAGATGAGCTTCCGCGTCCGCTACCGCATGGACGGCGACCTCTACGAGATCGTCAATCTGCCCCTGAAGTACCGCAGCCCGGTCATCTCGCGCGTCAAGATCCTGTCGAACATGGACATCGCCGAGAAGCGCCTGCCCCAGGACGGCCGCATCAAGATGCGCCTGCGCCTGGACAACGGCAAGAAGAAGGAGGTCGACATGCGCGTCTCCTCCCTGCCGACGCTGTGGGGGGAGAAGATCGTCGCCCGGATCCTCGATAAAGAGATGCTCAAGCTCGACCTGACCCAGCTCGGGTTCGAGGAGGAGTCCCTGGCCGTCTTCCAGGAGGCCATCCATAAGCCGTGGGGCATCGTCCTGGTGACCGGGCCGACCGGGAGCGGCAAGACCAACACGCTCTACTCGGCCGTCTCGACCATCAACTCCCCGGACATGAACATCATGACGGCCGAGGACCCGGTCGAGTTCAACGTCCCGAACATCAACCAGGTCCAGATCAAGGAAGAGATCGGGCTGACGTTCGCGGCCTGCCTGAGGAGCTTCCTGCGGCAGGACCCCGACATCATGCTCGTCGGCGAGATGCGCGACCAGGAGACGGTCGACATCGCCATCAAGGCCGCCCTGACCGGCCACCTCGTCTTCTCGACCATCCATACCAACGACGCCGCCAGCTCCATCACCCGCATGGAGAACATGAACATCGAGCCCTTCCTGATCGCCGACTCGCTCATCCTGGTCGTGGCCCAGCGCCTCATCCGCCGGCTGTGCAAGAAGTGCGCCCAGCCCCACGCGCTGCCGGAGGCCGCCCTGCTCGAGATGGGCTTCCAGAAGAACGAGCTCAAGGGCCTCCAGCCCATGAAGCCCGGCGGCTGCGACGCCTGCAACAAGACCGGTTACAAGGGCCGGACGGCCCTGTTCGAGGTCATGAAGGTCGACGACGACATCCGGACCATGATCCTGACCCGGGCCCAGTCCCGGGAGATCAAGCGGAAGGCCATCGAGAAGGGCATGCTGACCCTGCGGCGGAGCGGCCTCGTCAAGATCAAGAACGGCGTCACCTCGGTCGAAGAGGTCCTGCGCGAAACGGTCCGGGACGAATGACCGGACCGGGAGAGAAACGGAGGTTTCCATGGCTAAGCCCATCTTCGAGCTGCTGAAGGCCTGCGTCGAGGGCGACGCCAGCGACCTTCACATTACGACCTACATCCCGCCGCGCATCCGCGTCCACGGCATCCTCAAGGACCTGGACCACCCGCCGCTGACCCCGTCCGAGACGAAAGAGGTCATCTACAGCATCATGACCGATAAGCAGAAGCGGCTCTTCGAGGAGAAGCTCGAGCTCGACTTTTCCTTCGGCGTCAAGGAGCTTGGCCGCTTCCGGGCCAATGTCTTCATGCAGAAGGGCGCCGTGGCCGGCGCCTTCCGCCGCTTCCTGCCGTCGATGTGGAGCTTCGCCCAGCTGGGCATCCCTCAGCGCATCCAGCAGCTCTGTTACCTGCCGCGAGGCCTCATCCTCGTCACCGGGCCGACCGGCTGCGGCAAATCGACGACGCTGGCCTGCATGATCGAGCACATCAACTCGGAGCGCCCCGTCCACATCGTCACCATCGAGGACCCCATCGAGTACTACCTGACGCCGCGCAAGGCCATCATCAACCAGCGCGAGCTCTACGCCGACACCATGTCCTACGGCAACGCCCTGCGCTCGGTCCTGCGCGAGGACCCGGACGTCGTGCTGATCGGCGAGATGCGCGACTTCGAGACGGTCGAGGCCGCTCTCCGCGTCGCGGAGACGGGTCACCTGACCTTCTCCACCCTGCACACCAACTCGGCCGTCGAGTCGATCAGCCGCATCATCGACATCTTCCCCAGCCAATATCAGACCCAGATCCGGATCATGCTGTCGATGTCGCTCGAGGCCGTCATCACCCAGGCCCTCCTGCCGCGCATGGACGGCAAAGGCCGCGTCCTGGCCATGGAGATCATGATCCCCAACCCGGCCATCCGCAACCTCATCCGCGAGAACAAGATCCACCAGATCTACTCGTCCATGCAGATGGGCCAGGAGAAGTTCGGGATGCAGACGTTCAACCAGTCCCTGTCCAACCTCTACTTCCGCAAGCTGGTCAGCCTGGACACGGTCATGGCCATGACCTCATTCCCCGAAGAGCTGACCGACATCATCCAGCGCCGCGATGGGGTGAAGATCACCACCGGCGGCACGTCGGGATCGATGAAACGATAGGGGCGGCCCCCAATAAGCGAGGTACAACATGCCGACTTATGTATGGAAAGGCAAGAACCGCTACGGTGACATGGTCGGCGGCGAGCGCGTCGCCGCGTCCAAGGAAGAGCTGGGCCGCCTGCTCCAGAAAGACCAGATCCAGATCATGAGCGTCGCCCCGGCCAAGGGCGGGTTCAAGCTCCCGTTCCTCAAGCGGGAAAAGGTCAAGCTCAAAGAGCTGGCGATCTACAGCCGCCAGCTCTCCGTCCTCATCGACGCCGAGCTGCCCCTGATCCAGAGCCTGGGCATCCTCGAGGAACAGCAGAAGAACACCTACTTCAAGAACGTCATCAAGACGATCAAGGATGACGTCGAAGCGGGTTCGACCCTGAACCAGGCCAAGCGGAAGCACCCCAAGGCCTTCGACGACTTGTACTGCAACCTCATCGCCTCGGGCGAGCAGTCGGGCTCGCTCGACATCATGCTCCGCCGTCTGGCCGAGTTCATCGAGAAGAACGTCCGTCTGCAGGCCAAGGTCAAGCAGGCCATGATCTACCCGGTGGCCATCATGATCTTCGCCTTCGTCGTGGCCTTCTTCATGCTCTGGAAGGTCATCCCCATCTTCGCTACGATCTTCCGCGACCTCGGCGCCGAGCTGCCCTGGCTGACGGCCTGGGTGGTCGCGATGAGCGATTTCATCCAGAAGTACGGCATCCTGGTCATCGCCGGCATCGTCGGCCTGTTCTTCCTCTTCCGCACCTACCGCGGCACCACCGGGGGCCGCTGGTCGACCGACCGCCTGCTCCTCAAGATACCGGTCATGGGCCCGCTCCTCTTCAAGGTGGCCATGACCCGGGTGACCCGGACGCTGGCGACCCTCATCTCCGGCGGCGTGCCCATGCTCGAGGCCCTGAAGATCACCTCGACGACAGCCGGCAACGTCATCATCGAGAAGCAGATCATCGAGGCCCGCAGGCTCGTCTCCGAAGGCAAGACCCTGAACGAGTCGTTCAAGCTCTCCGGCGCCTTCCCGACGATGATGCTCCAGATGATCAATGTCGGCGAGGCCACGGGGACACTCGACGAGATGCTGTCGAAGCTGGCCGCCTTCTACGACGAGGAGGTCGACAACGCCGTCTCGGCGCTCCTGTCCATCCTGGAGCCCGTCATGATGATCTTCGTCGGCGGGATCGTCGGCGGCCTCGTCGTCTCGATGTACCTGCCGATCTTCGACCTCATGAACAAGTTCTAGGACGCAGGGGAGCGCGCGGCGCGAGAGAATCCAGCCATGAAGATCCGGCCCGGCCAGAGGGAACGCGAGGTCGAGCGGCGCAACGTTCTGCTCTACAACATCTACCGGCTCGTCGTCCTCACGTCGCTCCTCGTCTCGGCTTTCATCATCCAGCTGTCCTCCCCCGACGCCCAGCCGAACCTGCCGTTCTACTATCTCGTCATCGGCGCCTACGCCTTTTCGGCCGCCTTCTTCGTCCTCTACGCCTGGGGGCGGCGGCTGGCCGCGCAGGCTTACATCCAGGTCGTCTTCGACCTCCTCCTCATCACCGCCTTCGTCTACATCTCGGGCGGGCTCGCCTCCTCGATGTATTTTCTGTACCTCTTCCCGATCATCGCGGCCAGCCTGGTCGTCTCCGGCCGGGCCGGCTTCCTGGCGGCCGCCCTGTCGGCCGTCCTCTTCGGCGTCCTGGCCGACGGCATCCATTTCGGGTTCATCCCTGTGTTCCGGCCCGAACAAGCCGTTAAGACCCCGCTCGGAGCGATGCTGGTCACCATCTTCGTCGCCTGGGGCGTCTTCTTCGTCATCGCCGCCCTGATGAGCAAGCTGACCGAAAGCCTCCGGCGGACGCGCGAAGCCCTCCGGGCCGCCGAACGGGAGCTCCTCGTCCGGGAGCGCCTGTCCGAGGCCGGCCGGGTCTCGGCCAGCCTGGCCCACGAGATCCGCAACCCCCTGGCGGCCATCTCGGGCTCGGTCCAGGTCCTGAAGAAGGAGCTGGCCCTGAGCGACGAGCAGAGGGAGCTCATGGCCATCGTCCTCAAGGAGTCCGAGCGCGTCTCCCAGAGCCTGGAGCAGTTCCTCGACTTCGCCCTGCCCTCCAAGCAGGTCTTTTCCCCGATCAACCTGCGCGACATCCTGGACGAGACCATCAAGATCCTGCAGGGGGGCGGGGAGCTCAACGGGAAGATCGTGCTCGAGGGGAGCTTTCGGACGACGAACGTCCCTTACATCGGGAACGCCGGCCAGTTCAAACAGGTCTTCTGGAACCTCATCAAGAACGCCATCAAGGCCATGCCCGACGGCGGCCGGCTCCGGCTCGATTTCCCCGAGCCCCGGAAGAAGGACGTCCGCATCGTCGTCGCCGACACCGGGCACGGCCTGAGCGACGTGGACCGGGAGAACCTCTTTCAGCCCTTTTATTCGGGTTTCGGGACCGGCCGCGGCCTGGGCCTGTCGATCGTCCGCAAGATCGTCGACGACTACGACGGCCGGATCGAGGTCCGGTCCGAGCTCGACAAGGGGACCGAGGTCCTGATCACCCTGCCCGTCCGCAAGGCCGCGGGGGCCTGAGGTCCGCACCATGGAAACGATCCTGATCATCGACGACGAAAAGAGCCTCCTCGACCTGCTGACGGTCGTCTTCAAGAAAGAGGGGTATGCGGTCAAGTCCGCTCAGACGGCCGCCCGCGGCTTCGAGATCCTGGCCAAGGAGGAGGCCGATCTCGTCATCACCGACATCAAGATGCCGGGCGCGGACGGCATGGATATCCTGCGCTACGCCCGGGAAAACCTGCCCGACCTGCCGGTCATCCTCATTACGGCCTACGGCAGCATCGCCCAGGCCGTCGAGGCGCTGAAGGCCGGGGCCCTCGATTATGTCGTCAAGCCCTTCGACGTCGAGGAGCTGAAGATCATCGTCGGCCGGGGCCTGGCCTCCCGGCGCCTGAAACAGGAGAACATCCTCCTCAAGAGGGACCTCAAAGACCGCTACAGCTTCGAGCAGATGATCGGGAAGAGCCGGCCGATGCAGGAGATCTACATCCTCATCGAGAAAGTGGGCTCGACGGACTCGACCGTCCTCATCACCGGCGAAAGCGGGACCGGCAAGGAAATGGCGGCCCGGGCCGTCCACCTCCAGGGCGCCCGCCGCGACCATCCGTTCGTCTCCATCAATTGCGCCGCCCTGCCCGAGAACCTCCTCGAGTCGGAGCTCTTCGGCCACGTCCGGGGCTCGTTCACCGGGGCCGTCTCGGACAAGAAAGGCATGTTCGAGCTGGCTCAGCGGGGCACCCTCTTCCTCGACGAGGTCGGCGAGATGTCGCCCTGGACGCAGGTCAAGCTCCTCCGGGCCCTCCAGGAGCGGAAGGTCCGCCGGGTCGGCGGGGCCGACGAGATCGCCGTGGACGTCCGCATCATCGCCGCCACGAACCTGGACCTCAAGAAGAGGATCACCGAGGGGAAGTTCCGCGAGGAGCTCTTCTACCGCCTGAACGTCATCTCGGTCGATATGCCCCCGCTCCGGAAAAGGGTCGAGGACATCCCCATCCTCATCGCCCACTTCCTCCAGAAATACTGCGACAAGATGGGCAAGCGGCCGAAGCGGTTCACGCCCGACGTCGTCGGCCTGCTCGAGAGCTACGCCTGGCCGGGCAACATCCGCGAGCTCGAGAACGTCATCGAGCGCATCGTGGCCATCGAGGACCGCGAGACGGTCACCGTCACCTGCCTGCCCCCGGAGATCGTCTCCCCCCAGAAAAAGCGGCTCGAGACCCAGGAGCTCTTCGCGCCGGGTTTCAGCTTGACCAACCACCTCGACGAGATCACCAAGAAGTACATCCAGGATGCGCTGGCCCTCACGGGCGGCAGCCTCCAAAAAGCGGCCCCCCTCCTGGGCCTGAGCTACCGGACCATCCGTTACCTCATCGGCAAGTACGACCTGAACCAGGTCCGCAAGGCCGAGAAGCGGAACGGCAATGGGGACCGGAATCCGGTTTGACGACAAAAAGTGTCTAAAATGACAAAAGTTGTCTTCGATTTTTCCGTATGGCCCAGGACAATATTTGTATCATGTTTATAATCAACATATTATATCTGATATGAAGTTGGCACGCTTATTGCTATAATAGGGGTGCCAACTAAGAGTGGCAAGAACAACCCGGCTGAGGAGATCAGCCAGGGAATTTTAAGGAGGTCCTAAATGTTCAAAAAGATGAGAGGATTCACCCTCATCGAGCTGCTGATCGTCGTCGCGATCATCGGCATCCTGGCTGCCCTTCTGATCCCCAATGCTCTGGCCGCCATCCAGAAGGCCAAGCAGAAGACGGCGATGAAGGAGATCATGACGATGTCCACCGGCGCCATGGACTATATCACCGACCATGGCGACTGGACCAATGTGCCCCAGGCGGCCGGCGATATCACCCAAGGTGCGGGCATTGCCGTTGCGATCGCCCCCTTCTACATCAAGGCCTGCCCCATCAATGACCCTTGGAATTTCGCTTACCAGGTTGCGGTTGGCGACAACAACCTCAACGGCTGGCTTGACGGCACAGCCTCCGCCGATCTGGGTGGTGACGACTTCATCTTCGGGTCCAGAGGCAGGAACGGCGCGATCGGCACGCTGACGTATGTTCCCGCGACCCCCGACCTGAGCCGGTACAATGTCGGCGGCATGGCCGACTTTGACAACGACCTCGTTGCCTGGGCCGGCAACTGGGTTATCGCTCCCTCCACCGTGCTCGTTCAGGCCGCGTCCGGCAGCTGACGTTCTTTTCGCACTTACGCCTGTCAAGGGGCGGCTTCGGCCGCCCCTTTTTTTGGTTCATCTCCCATCTCCGGGATTCTCTCCCGCGGCGGCGATGGGTGTTGTCTTTACCGAGCCTGGACGATCGGCGGCTTCGGCTTCATGGCCGCCTTGACGGAATCGATGGTCCCACTGTAGGTCCGCTCGTCGAAGGGGATGAACTTATAGGGGCGGCGCCACGTGCACCAGGCGCTCCGGTCCTCGAGGGGTTCCAGGTCGGCGCCGAAGTAGTATTTGAAGATGAGCCGGAAGGTGTTCACCGGCGAGATGGCCGGGTCCACCAGGGACGCCGCCACTCCCGGCAGGTGATAGGCGTTGAGGATGGCCAGGTTCTCCTTGAAGTAGGAGGCCTCGGGCCGGTCGAAGTCCGTGTAGGCCCTCGATCCGTGATCGCCCTGAACGACGATGACCGGGGGCGCGGCGGATCCCCGCAGGATGGCGTCGACCGCTTCCAGGATCTTCGTGTTGAGGAAGGCCAGCTGGTCCCGGTAACGGGCCATGTATTCGGGCAGGGCGGCCGGGTTCGCCCCGTGGAGCCGGTCGGCGTCGACCATGGCGAAGAGGTACGCCGGATCGACGGGCTCGCCGTTCGGGCCGAAGACGAACGGCGGGTGGGGGGCCATGATGTGGACGAACATGAAGAACGGCCCTTTCTCCCCGGGCGCTTCTTTGAGGGCGCGGAAGGCGTTGAGGATGCGCCGGCGATGGGCGTCATAAGACCCTTTGCTCCGGCTTGACCCGAACAGCACGGGCCAAGGGGTCGTGTTGAGGAGGACGGTCCGGAACTCGGAGTCCGAGGCGGCGAAGCCGAAATAGCGGTCGACGCTGCGGAAATCGGTCGGCTCGATGCTCGATGACACGGTGACGAGCCGGTAGCCCTGGCTCTTGAGGAAGGCCATGACGCGGTTCTCCCGGATCATGGCGTAGAGAGGCTCGCGGTCGGAGGATACGGGCCCTGCATCCCTGGCCATTTCGTCGAGGAGAGTGAAGTTCAGCGACGAGGCCAGGGACTGGTGGGTCAGATTGTAGTTGGCGTAGCTGCGGTCGGCGACCGTAAAACCCCGGGCCCGGAGCCCGGAGAGGAAGGCGGAGTTGTCGAAGGAGAACACCTCTTCAAGGATATCGCCGCGGGTGTACGCGTCGAGGACGATGTAGTAGATGTCGGGGCGCCCGGCCGCCGGCCTCGAGACCTTGATCTCCGCACCGGCGGCGATCCGCGTCCGGCTGGCCAGGGTTTGCGCGGCGGAGGCGATGTTGAGGAGGACGAGCGTCGCCGCAACGACGTTCAGAACCCGGGTGATGCCGGCGAAGTCGCGGCGGGAACGGACGACGGCGAAGACGGCCAGGGCGACGAGGAGGGCCGTGGCGAAGAACAGGGACCGGGTGAAGAGGCCCTCGGTCCAGAACGCGACCCAGCCGGCCAGATGGCCGAACGAGAGCAGCCAGAGGACGATGACCGAGACGGCCAGGCCGGCCTTGGCCGGGGACCTGAAGGCCGCGGCAAGCGCCAGGAAGAGAACGGCGGCCGCGGCCAGGGACAGCGCCAGGGGCCCGGCCACCTCTTTCAGGGGGACGGGGATGCTCCTGATGTTGTGGGCGTACAAGGCCAGGATGGGGAAGAGGGCGAAGAGGAACGGGTGAAGAACGGGCGGTCTCTTCATGCCCGGTCCGTCTTCCTCGCCATGACGTAGAGGCTCCTTTCGGACCCGGCGAGCGGGAGGCGCCGGAGGATCTCGAAGGGGCCGCTGAAGGCCCGCTCGAAATCGTCCTGCGTGTAGCGGTCGAAGATGTCCTCGCGGGTCACGAGCAGCCGTTTGACCTGCGAGTCCGACTTGGGCACGAATTCGATGAGAAGCGTCCGCCCGGCCCGGGCGAAGAAGCGGGCGGCCCGCTCCAAGGGGACGTTGTTGCCGATGGCCAGATGGTGGATGAGGGCCAGGGCCAGGACGGCGTCGGCCGGTCCGCGCTCCAGGAACGACAGGCGCTCCATGTTCTCCCAGCCCGCGGCCGGACTCGGGTTGGCCAGGTCCATGAGCAGAGGCAGGATATTGGGCTCCTTATCGGCCCGGACGCGGAGGTAGTTCCTCTCGACGCAGGCCGGGTCGATATCGAACGAGACGACCTGGGCGCCCGCCGCCGCGGCCGCCCGGCTGAAGGTCCCGATATTCCCGCCCAGGTCCCAGACGGACCTCGGCCGGACGTCGGCCACGAACGATTCGACGGCCCGCCGCTTGTCGGCCAGGCCGTCGGCCGTATAGTTCGTATCCTCATAGTAGTCGGCCCACTCCGTTCCCGCGGGCCGCCAGCGGAGCTTGCGGGTCCCGGACTCGAGGGAATCGACGAGCCCGAGCAGCGCCTGCCGGCCGACCTTCCGCCGGGTCACGGCGGCCTCGCGGCCTTCGTAGCGTTTCTGGCTCCGGGCGTGGAGATGGAGATGGAGGAGAAGGGAGGCGCGGCGGCGGGACCTGAAGGGGAGGAGGGACGAGGCCAGGTCGAGCGGCAGGCCGTCGATGTGGACGCGGAGGAGCTGAGCCAGCCGGACGTCCCGCAGGGCCATCAGGGCGAGGGGGGCCAGGAAATGCTGGCAGTACTGGCGATAGGCGGTCCAGGGCTCGCCTTCGACGGCCTGGCGCAGGGACAGGGTGTCGATGAGGACGGGCCGGCCGCGCCTGAACTGGATATTGTAGGCGCTGGCGTCGACCAGGGTCAGGCCCCGCTGCAGGGCGCGCTTTTCGATCTCCAGAGTGGCCAGCGCGGCGTCCTGGAGCTGGCTGAAGCTCCACTCATAGGGATAGGAGATGAACGGGATCTCCTCGGGGCGGATCAGCTTGTAGATATCCTCGCGGCCTTCGAGGACGGCCGGCGCCTCTTCGTGCGGCACGAGAAGGCCCGCGGCGGTGAGCTCCTCATAGAGCCCCGAGGACATGAGGCGGTCATAATGGGACCGGCCCGGGGGAAGGATGGCTCGATGGAGGACGCCGTCGCGGCGGAAGACGAAACCCGCGGGATCTCGGAAAGAGGAGGCGAGCGGGGCCTCAGGAGGCATCGGCGCCCCCGCCTTTCTTAGCCCCGAAGGTCTTGCGGAGGAAGGCTGCGATCTTCTTCCAGAAGACCTTGATCGAGAAGGCCAATCCGACGGCGAAGGCGATGGCGATCTGAAGGACGTAGCTGCCGGTGCCGGGGTCGATGTAGCCGGCCGCGTTCCCGGCCAGCAGGCCGCCTCCGAGAACGAGACCCGTCGCCAGGATCCGCCAGGCGTGTGTTCGCATCATGGGACCTTCCTTTTGCCCGGTCATGGGGTCTTCGGGGCCCGGAGCTGGGCGTATTCGGGGTCGAGGACGAAGTCGGAACGGAACCGGTCGACCGCGCCGCCGGCGACCTGGATGTCCGCAGGGCGGAGGGAGCCCAGGCGGAGCTTGTGGGCCATGGCCAGGTAATCGACGCGGGCCGGGTCGACCCCCATGACCCGGGCCGCCGTGGCGTCCACGGCCAGGGCGTTGTCCCCCATGACCAGGACGCCGGCCTTCCGGGCCGTGCCCATGATGGGGCCGTGGCCTTCCATCCCGACGACGCCGTCGACGACCGTGTAGTGCGTCTTGACCGTGCCGTTGATCTCACAGATGCTGAGCGGGATGCCGTTCCAGTGCAGCGTGTTCTTCGGCCAGCCGTAGACCATCCCCGGCAGGATGCCGAACATGTTCTTCAGGCTCAAGGTGATCCCGGCCAGCTTATGGGTCTTCAGCTTGGGCACGGAGATGAGGACGTCGGCCTCGCCGATCGTCCGGGGCAGGGCGATCTCCCGCAGCAGGGTCGCTTTGGGATTGACGCATTTCACGGGCGTGAGGTCGTCGTAATTGAGATCGACGAGACGGACCCCCTGGCGCCGGGCCAGGGCTTCGTATCCGGCCCGCCGGAAAAGATCCTCCGCGTCGCGGTTGTGCGAGGTCCCCTCGGCCAGGACGATCTCCCGGGCGCCGAGGTCGGCGAGATGGGCGACGAGCGCCTCGATCAGGCGCGGGTCGGTGTGGATCGGCCGGTCCGGAGAGACGTCGACCATGTTCGGCTTGACGACGACGCGCTTGCCCCGGACATCGGGGGGGCGGCTCGACCGCCAGCCGGTCCGGAGCGCGGCGGCCAGGGTTTCCCGGCCGTAGTCGGGGCAGGGGACGAGCGCCACCTGGAGCAGGGGACCGGGGGAGGTCTGTTGCGCGGCCTGCGGGAGGCCTCCGGCCAGGGCGGCGGCGGGCCAGGCCGAGAGGGCGGACGTCCCGGCCAAGCGCATGAACTCCCGGCGGGACACGCCCCTGCGGCTCATTGGCCGGCTCCCGGAAGGGAGATGAGGATGGGGGCGTCGCTCAGGACGAGATAGGCGAGCGACGTCTCGAACGGATTGCCGCGGAAGCCGCCGTCATTCGCCTGGAGCCGGGACAAGCGGTCCGCGACCCCGGCCACGGACGAGGCGCCGGCCGGGAAGCTCTTCAGGGCCAGCAGGGCCCAAGCCAGGGAGGCGGTGCTGACATCGCGGCCGAGCATGTCCTTGAGGAAGCGGAGGCCGGCCCCCACGGCGGAGCGGCTTTCCGGAAGCCCCGCGGCGCCGAGGGCGACAAGGGCCAGGGCCGTCGACATGGTGCTGGCCTCGAGCTCGTAGGACTTGCTGTAGGGGTTGCCGAAGTTCCAGCCACCCGAGCGGACCCGGCGGTCCAGGATGAGCTTGACGCCCGACTCGACCCTCTTCTCGGTCGCCGGGACGCCGGCGCGGCGCAGAGCGATGATAAACAGAGATGTCGGCTCGACCCAGGCCGTCGTCCGGGGCGTCCAGGACCAGCCCGGGATCGAGGCATCGTAGCGGTAGCGCTCGGCGACGACGGCGATCTCTTCCTTGCTGAACCGGCCCGAGGCGTCCTCGAAGCCGAGGATCCAATCCTTGAGCCGCTGCTCCTCGGGGCCCGCGCCGAGGGCGTGAAAGGCCAGCAGGGCGGCGTAAGCCATCCACCCGCCGTCCGCGTCCCGGGGTCCTATGCCGACGGCGCCGGACGCCTTCTGACAGGACTTGAGAAAGGCCAGGCCCCGGCCGGCTTCGACCGTTGCACCCGCAGCTTGGAGGGCGATCGCGCCAAGACCCGTGGGTTCGACGAGGCTCTCGCGGCCGGCCGCATAGCCCCAACCGCCGTCGGGATTCTGCCGGGCCTTGAGGAAGTCGATCGCCTGGGAAAGACGGGGGCTCATCATCGGCACTTTCGGCTCATTATACCCGCGAGGCCGCGTTTTGTATAGGCGACGGCTGTGCTATAATCGGGCCCGCCTTGATCCGAACCGCGCTTCTCGTCGTCTTCTACGTCGCCGTCGTCATCGTCCTCACGCCGGTCATCCTTTTCTGCATGCTGACCGGGCTCAGGGACCCGCTCGTCTCCATCGGCTTGTGGGCCATGCGGGTCAGCCGCCGCGTTCTCGGCATCACGATCGAAGCCGAGGGCATCGAGCGGCTCGACGCGCACATCCCCAGCGTCTACATGCCGAACCACGCCAGCTTCATCGACGGCCCGCTGGTCATGGTGCTCATCCCCGGGGTGGCCCGGGTCATCCTCAAGCAGTCCGTCCTGCGCATCCCGGTCGTCGGCATGGGCATGCGCCACGTGGGGTTCGTCCCCGTGGACCGCAAGGGCGCCGCAGGCGGGAAAAGGAGCATCGCCCGGGCCGTCCGGCTCATGCGGACGCGGGGCTACTCGTTCCTCATCTTCCCGGAAGGGACCCGCAGCCGCGACGGCCGCTTGGGGCCGTTCCGCCGGGGCGGCTTCTTTCTGGCCCTCGAGGGCGGCGCCCCGATCGTGCCGGTGACCATCGTCGGAACGCGCGAGCTCATGCCCAAGAAGCAGTGGTTCGCCAGGCGGGGCAAAGTCCGGGTCATCTTCCACGAGCCCATCGCCGTCGCGGGCTACACGTCCGAGACCATGAGCGGCTTGATGGAGGAGGTCCGGGGGGCGATCCTGTCGGTCGAGGGCGCCGAGGCCGGCGGGGGGAGGAGATCCTGATGAGCGGAAAGACCCGGAAGAAGCGACAGGCCGGCGCCGCGCCGGAGCGGGACTTGGCCGAGCTCGTCGGCATCCTCGGCCGATTCATCCGGTCGCGCGGCGCCGTTCTCGAGGCCGCGGCCGGGGCCGCCGCCGCGGCCCTCCGGTCCGGCGGCAAGGTCTTGATCTTCGGCAACGGGGGGAGCGCGGCCGAAGCCCAGCACTTCGCCGCGGAGCTGGTCAACGGCCTGGCCCGGGGGGACGGGCCGCCACTGCCGGCCATCGCCCTGAGCACGGACACATCCTGTCTGACGGCCGTCGGCAACGACCGCGGCTTCGACCGGGTCTTCAGCCGGCAGATCGAGGCCCTGGGCCGGGCCGGGGATGTGGCCGTCGCCTTGACGACGAGCGGCCGTTCGCCTAACGTCCTCAGGGCCCTGCGGTCGGCCCGGGCGAAAGGCTTGATCACGATCGGCCTGACGGGCCGGGGCGGAGGCGCCGTTGCGCCCCTGGCCGACTACCTTCTCGACGTGACCTCAGGCTCGACCGCCCGCATTCAAGAGGCGCATCTGTTCATTCTCCACTTTTTGGCCGGCCGCTTGGAAGAGGCGCAGGCTTCGGGGGAATGAGAAGAGACGATCGAGACGGAAAAGGGTCAGCGCCGGGGCTGACGCTCAGGGGCCGGTCCGGCCGGGGATCTTTCTGGCCGCGGCGCCCTTGCCGATCTGCGCTTCGATCCGGGCCTGCTGCGCCTGGGCCTTGAGGAGCCGCTGGTTCGTCTCGTCGAGCTGTTGCTGGATGACGTAGCTGGGGACCATGGCGTCCTGGTTTTCGATCTGCTGCCGCAGGGAGTTCATCTTGGTCGTCAGGAGGTCGACCAGCTCGTTGGCCGCCTTGAGCCGGGCCTCGAGCGTCCCGCCGACTTCGGCCTGGTCGCGATCAGGGTCGCCCATGATCAACGGACCGTTCGGCGCTACGGAGGGCACGATGCGCCGGCTCTGGGGCGCCCCCGAGCCGGAGGGCGAGTTGGCGGATTCGCCTTCATCGGGAACAGTGGCCGGCTCGAAGCCCTGAGCTTCGGCCCCGGCCGCCTCTCCGGATTCCGTCTCCGGCGGCGTGATCTCGACCCCGGGGAGCTTCTTGACGCGCAGGAGGCCGGCGTTCGTGATGACGACCGCGTGGGGGCCTTTGAGACTCTCCCTCCGGGCTTTTTCCTTTTTGGCCAGTTCGGCCAGGCTCTGGGCGCCGAGGGAGGCGGCCAAGGCGAGGACGGCGACAAAGATCAATGCTTTCTTCATGATGGATCGGATCCTATTATCTCTCGCCCCCCCGCCGTCTGTCAAACGCGGCGGGGGGGGCGGTCGTTATCTGATGATCCTGTAGATCTCCCGCCAGGATTTGATCCGCATGAGAGAGCCGATCGGCTGCTCCAGCTTCTCCAGCGTGGAGTCGTATTCCTGGACGTAGATCTCGCGCTTGTTGACGCGGCCGGCCACCCGCTCCGCCTCGCCGACGGTCACGGCGCGGCGGGCCTTGCTGATGAGGTCGAGGTATTCGGGGGGGGTGATCGCCGTCGTCTTGAAGGCGGTCCCGCCGACGGGGATGGCCGAGGTATAGCGAATGTAGCGGGCGTAGAGCCGGCCCGCTTCGCCGAGGTTGACGCAAGGATTGACGGCCTCGATGCTGCCCCGGAGCGTGCTGAAGTAGACGACCTGATCGGCGATGATCGGGTCGGCCCAGACCTTGCTGCCTTGGCCCAGCTCGCCCCGCTGATAGGAGGCGTCCCGGTTGAGCCGGGCGGGCACGCCCAGGTACCATTCCACGGTGGCCGCGTTGCCGCCGTTGTCGATGAGGCCGACGAACGAATAGTCCCTGTTGTCCGGCGCGAGGTCGTCGCCGCCCGTGCCGAAGTAGACGCGGGCCCGGGCCGGACCGCCTTCCAGGGGATCGGCCCATACGGCCGGCTTGGTGACGATGGGGTAGTTGAGATAGTCGGTGTAGATCGCCGTGGGGGTCCAGCCCGACGGATTCGTGCCGGTCACGTTCAGGCGGTAGAGCCGGCCGTCGAGATCGCCGACGAACACGGAGTCGGTGAAGCCGTTCTGGTCGAGGTCGATGGCCGTCGGCGAGCCCGGGATGGTCGCGACGATGTTCGCATAGCTATAGGCCGCCCGCGCGCCGGAGAGGCTGGCCGTATTGACTTGCGAGACATCGCTCGTGGCGGTGATGAACTCGCCCGTATCCATCCGGACGATGTAGAATCGCCGGCCGAGGCTGAAGCTCCCGGACTTGACGTTGTCGTAGCCCGAGCCCATGAAGGCCACCCAGCGGGCCGTCCCGGAATGGCTGACTTTCCCGACGGCCGGGGTCGACCAGGTCTCGCCCATGCTCGGGTAGGTCCTGTTCCCGGACCTGTAGGTGTGCGTGATCTCCCAGAGGGGCCGAGGATCGGCGGGGTCGGTGACGTCGAGGGCCCAGTAGTAGTTGATGGCGCCGGTGATGTTCCCGCTGCCGAGGATGCTGCCGAAGCCGGGTCCCTGGCCGGTGACGAGGACCGTTCTCCAGGCCCCGTTGATCAGGACGTCGGCCACGGCCGGGGAGCCGTCACAGTAGACGTCGTGGGCGTAAAAGCGCGCATTGTTGGCGGCGTCGACCGCGTACATGTTCCGGAGCTTGGGGAGGAGATTGTAGGGAATGAACCCCCAGAGCTCTTCGCCCGTGGCGACGTCGAAGCAGTGGAGCATGCCGTCGTTGGCCCCGACGTAGAGGACCTTCGGTCGCGCGGCATGGGCCTCTTTGAACTCGGCGTAGCCCGTCCCCATGTAGGCGGAATCTTGCGCAGGCGGGCCGACGACGACCGGCGTCGAGTGATTGATGTCGCCCAGCTTCCAATAGCGGTTCGTGCCCCGGACGAAATCGACCAGCCCGGCGTTGTCGTTGTTGACGTCCTTCAGGCACCAGGCCAGGGTCCCGGCGGTCGACGGGTTGCCGACGTTGGTCCGGACGAAGTTCGTCCGGACGAGCGGATTGGTCACGGTGCCGCCCGCCCGAAGGGCCGTGTAGATCGTTCGCGTATCGGGGTTCCGGTCGTCGAGGAGCTGACCGGCGTCCCAATAGATCCCAGCCCCGGGGATCAGGGTCCGGCCGGTGGCGTCGTTGAGGTCGGAGGTGGAGATCGTCTGCAGCTCCGAGTTCGTCCCGGCGGCGAACGAGACCCCGGTCATGTCGTAGGCCCGGATCTGGCCCTCCCAGCCGGGGAAGATGAAGGACGAGCCGATGACGAGCTTCTTGTCGAGGCCGCTTTCCGTGACGATGGTCGCGGCGGCCGAGGCGCGGGAATACTCCCGCCGGTCGACGTAGATGAACTCGATCTGGAGGTCGTCGACATAGGGCGTCTCGAACGAGGCGTGCTGGTAATCCACCATGGGATCCTCTTCCGCCGTCAGGACGACCCGCCAGCGGAGGTCGGCCCCGAAGTTCTTGAAATCGTACCAGGCCAGGTTCGTCCGGTTGACGATGCCCGCCGCGGAGAAGGTCTGATAGATCTCCCAGCTCTGGCCGCCGTTGTTGGAAAAGAGGAGCTGGACAGCCAGCCCGGCGCTCGAGCCGCTGAGGACACCCTGTCGGAGGGAGCTGACCCGGACTCGGGTGACGGCGTGGAGGCGGGGATCGAGGAGGCCGGTGCCGACGTTGGTCGACGTCGCCTGACCGTAAAGCTCGAAGACGTTGGCCAGCTCGTTCTCGATGTAATAGTAGTCGCCCGAATGGTTGGCGTCGGCGACGACGATGTCCATGTCGCCGTCGTGGTCGTAGTCGAGCGCCGTGGCCATGTCGATGTCGTAGGGCGAAGGCGTCGGGGCCGTGCAGGCGTTGAGGCACTGGAACAGCCAGTTGACGTCGCCGTTGACGAGGCCGCGGTTGCGCAGGAACCAGATCCGGGCCTGGGGAACACTGCCGTAGGCCGAGTCCGTGGCCACGAAAAGGTCCGGCCGGCCGTCGCCGGTGAAGTCGTCGGCCAGGATGCCGACCACGGCGACGCAGGTGGCGTTGGTGATAGCGATCTCGTTGCGGGCGAAATGGCCCGTGCCGTCGTTCTCGTAGTAGACGAGGTAGGGGGTCGTGCCGACCGTGCCGGCGACCACGTCGACGTCGCCGTCGCCGTCGAAATCGGCGGCGGCCACGGCCGAGCCGCCGGGAGTGCCGTTGAAGCCGGTCCGGGCGTCGTAAGACAGCTCGGTGATGCTCCAGCTGGCCAGGTTAAAGTTGCCGGGGCCCGGGTTCCGGAGGAGGTAGACCCTGTCCTGGCTGATCGCCAGGATATCGACGTCGCCGTCCCGGTCGATGTCGACGGAGCAGAGGTGGTTGGCCGCCCAGAAGATGTAGATCGGGACGGCCTGGAAGCGCGCGGTGAAATCGAGGTTCGGACTGATGTGGGCAGCCCGGAAATGAGGGGCCGTCGCGGTGCCGATGTTGATGTACATCACGGCCATGAAGTTCGTGTAGCCGAACTGGTCGGCGCCGTTGCGCATCAGCATGAAATCGAGCAGGCCGTCGCCGTTATAGTCCCCGGCCGTCATCGAGGCCGGGCCGGTATGAGTGTTGAAGCTGTCATATGAAGTCGCCATGTCCACGGTAAAGAGGGGCGGCGCGCCCAGGTTGGTGGGATAGTTGCTCGGGATCAGGCGAAGCTCGGAATAGGGGGTGCCTGCGGTCACAGGGAATTCCCCGGTGATGTCCAATCCGACGAGATCGGGGTAGCCGTCCCCGGTGAAGTCGCCGGAGGCGCACTGGTAGATCCGGCGGCCCATCCGGTCGGCCGAGCCGACGACGAAGTTCGAGCCTAGGCGCGGCAGGGTGATGGGGCCGGCGGGCCAGGCGGCGACGGAGCTTTGGGAGAGGTCCTTGAAATTGACGGTGTCGAAGTTCTCGGCGAAGGACCGCGTATACTCGGTGCAAACCTGGGCCACCTGCGGCCAGAGGCGCGGCACGACGACGGCCGCGGCGACGGCGACGCAGAGGACGGCGAGAACATTCAGGCTCCCTTGGCGCTTCAAGCCTTTGTGGTTCATGGCATATCCCCTTTTCTTGGGGTCCTAGGACCCCACCTCGATGACGATCTCGATGCGTTTGAAGGTGTTGCGCGGCCCCCGGCCGATGCAGACGAGGATGCAGTCGTTGTCGTCGGCGGTGATCGTCCCCGGCGCTTCGTCGTTGATGAGGAAGACCGTGAACGAGCAGCGCGGGTCCGTCGCCAGCGGTTCGGAGGCGAAAAGAGCCGGATTGGCGGCCGTGTTGTCGGCGGCGATATCGGCGACGAGCTGTTCGTCGGTCAGGCTGCGGAAGTAGCTCGGGCTGGTCGGATCGTCCAGTCCCGGCGTGCCGGCGAAATTCGTCCGGTACTGGCCGCCGAAGCTCGTGGAGAGCCTGTTCAGGAAGTTGTCGTTGAGGACGACCCAGGCGGCGTTGAAACCCGCCTCGGCGGCGTCGAAGGCCATCCCCTGGAGGCGCAGGCTGTCGGAGGCCTGGGGGCTCGTCCCCGTGATGGTCAGCAAGAGCATGCCGACCGCCAGCATGAAAGCGACGATCATGATGACCACGATGAGCCCCATGCCTCGCTCCCGGCCGCGGCTGTTGGCGGATGTGATCATGGGACTCTCCTCATCGCTGGCCGATGTTGTAGAGATTGAGGGACATGTTCCGAACGTTCGAGGTCGATTCGACCAGGAACCGCCGGTGCCGGTCGTCGGCCGCGGCGGCCGGGCTGTTGGACAGGGCCGGGCGGCGATAGGTCTGGATGGCGCCGGGGACGCGGCCTCCGACCGAGGTGAACGGCTGGGCCGTCCGGCCGAGGACCCACATCCGGACCTGCTGGATCCGGGCGACCTGGGCGAGCGTCCAGGCGTTGTTCCAGGGAGACCAGCCGTCGAGGATGAGATCGTTATCCATGTCGCCGTTGTATTCGAGCTGGAAGTTCTCGATGTTGCGGGCCAGGGGGAAGTGGACCCCGTTGTGAGTGCAATAGAGCACCCCGCCGTCGCCCCCGCCGATGTAGCCGTTGAGGCCCGCGGTCAGTCCGGGATAGTCGCCCGTGATGTCGAGCCAGTATTCTTTGACGTCGATGAAGCTGATCATGCCCCCGTCATAGTCATTGGGGCTCGGGCAGGTCCCGGACAGGCCGCCCGGGGGATCGACGCCCGGCGCCAGGCCCGGAGAGAAGTTGAAGCGCTCGTTGGCCCCGCCGGTGTTGTGGGTCACGTGGGTGACGACGCGGACCTCGCCCGCCCGGCAGCCCGATGCGGGATCGGGCAGGACGATGACGAATTTGTTGGCGTAGAACGCGTCCGAGTACGCGTATTGCTCGAAGCTGAAATCTTCGATGTCCAGGACGACGGACGAACCCTGGTAGTTCCTGATCGGGAGGTTGAGCGGCTCCTCGATGTTGCCCATGAGCGTGACCCGGTCCGGCAGGACCTCTTCGCCCTGGTCTTCGTTGTCCTGCGCCTCGATGAAGTAGCCGGAGAACTCCTCCGGCAGCCCGGCCCCGGCCATGCGCAGGTCCCGGCTGAGGAAGAACATCGAGGAGCGGACGTCGTTCTGGATCTCGGTGACCATCTGCTGCTCGACCGAGACCTTGTTGCTGCGGGTATAGACCATCAGCGCCCCGAGGATGGCGATCAGCATGACGCTGCCGCCGACGAGGAGCTCGATCATGGTGAAGCCCGCGGCCCGTTTGGAGGGGGGGGTCGGAGATGTGCTCACGGTTCGCGCTCCTTTACCGGGTGATGATCGTCGAGATCAGCGCCCGCGGCCGGTGCCGGTCGGGATCGGCCAGCAGCTCCACGGCGGTCGGCACGGCCAGCTTTTCGGCGGAGAAGACGTAGACGATGACCTGGAACGTGTCCCCGACGCTGCTGAAGCCGGTGATCCGCCGGAAATCGTTCGTGCCGTCGAGGTTGAGGTCGACGATCTCGTCGCGCGCCTCGAGGCTCGTGCCGGCGTAGGCCGCCAGCTCGTCCAGGGTGAACCCCCGGAGCCAGTCGATCTGCTGCTGGGCCAGGAAGGTCGCGTTGGCCACACGGTCGGCCTTGAGGTTGTTGGCGACGGAAGCCAGGAACAGCTGGGCCAGCCCGAGCACGGCGACGGCGACGAGGAAGAGGCTGAGCATCACTTCGATCAGGCTGAAACCGCGGTCATGCTTGTGTGTTTTCATCTCAGGAGCTCTTTCTCCGGGCATATTGGATCGATCCGCCCATGTAGAGGCTCAGGACCCGCTCGTCCATGACATCGGGCTGATCGGGCCGGTCGAGCTTGGGATTCTGCAGAACGATGGAATTCAGGTTGGCGGCGAAATTGGCCACGGTGCCCATGGGGGAGAAGACGGCCGTGGGGTCTCCCCCGTCGAGGGGCAGGGAAAGGGTCAGGTTAAAGCTCTCGGGAATGTCCTTGGGCGGCGTGGGTCGGGCCTTGGTCCAAGTCCCGTCGGCCTCGAGCTGCTCCATGTCATAGGCCCAGTAGGTCCCGCTGGGCTGATAGAAGCGCACGCGGTGCGGGATCTTGGTGCTGACCGCCCGGTTCTTGGTCATCTGGAGGAACGTCTGGATCTCGCGGGTCTTGTTCTCGAGGTTCCTCTCCGCCATGACATTGAGGACGCTCGGGATCGAAACGAGCATGAAGATGGCCATGATGCCGATGACGACGAGGACCTCGATCAAGGTGAAGCCCGCGGCGGCCCGGCGCGTCGAAGAAGGGAGGGATTTCATAGGCGGGTCCTTCCGTCCATCCTGATTTTCTTCTTCCTTATAGAACAATAGTTGGGCCATTTCAAGGCGGCTCCTCAGGCCATTCCGCCACGGTGCATTATCCGGCGCCGCCCCCGCCGAGGCAATCATCGCAACTGGTGATTGGACGGGTGATTTTGCGAGGAGGAGCCTCACCCCGAACGGCTAGCCCGGCGGGCGGCGGCTCTAGCGGCCCGCCGAAACGGTCTTCTTGAGCTCGGCGACCCCGGCGACGCCGCTGTTGAAGAGGACGCAGCGGGCCGAGTCGAGGAGCCGGCCGAAGAAGGCCTTCTGGGCTTCGAGCTTTTCCGGCGTTCCCCCGAGGAGATGGGGGTTGAAATAGGGCTGGACCTGGCCGGCGGTCAGGGCCTTCTTGGCCCCGGCCGCTTCGCCGGCCTCGAGGGTCCGCAGGGCCTCGTCCTTGCCGAGCTCGACGACGGCCGGGGACGTGGCGTCGTTCCGAAGAAGCACCAGCCACTTCAGGTCCGTCCGCCGGGCCGCGGCGTCCGGGCCGCCGAGCCAGGCCGGGTCGAGCAGGGCGTGGGCCTCCTTGGCGGCCTTGTAGCAGTAGGCCGAGCCCCGGTCCAGCCGGCAGTCGTCCGTCCGCTGGCACTCGAGGTCCTGGCAGCCCTCCTTTTGGAGGGCGACGTTCTCGCACTTGCTCCGGTCGAAGAGCGGCGCCAGCCGCGGGTCGAGCTCGACCGCCGCCGTCGGCACGAAGAGCTTCCGCTCGACGCGGTCGGCGGCGGCCCGGCCGCCGGCGATCTCGACGAAGACGATGTCGTTCGAGTGGAGCTTGAAGCGCGGGTCGGCCAGCAGCTCGAAGAAGAGCTCCGTCTTCTTCGTCCCCGGCGGCCCGACGAGGATGAGCCCGCGGCCGTCCGCGTCCGCGGACATGCCCCGCACCGCTCCCGCGGCGCCTCCGCCCGAGCGCATCGAGATGTCCGTGGCCAGCCCGAGGGCCAGGCCGCGGAGGGTCCCGTAATGATCGGTGTTGACCAGGACGCCCGTCTGCGTCGCCTCGTGATAGAAGCCGCGCGGCTCGCGGCCGGCGATCCCGTCGACGGCGTAGATGACGCCGTGCGGCCGGACGTCGGCCTCGGCCGGGGCCGGCGGGAAGTTCTCGACCCAGAAATCGTTGAGATGGGCGACGTTGGTCCGCAGCTGCAGGACGGCCCCGCCGACGCGGGCGTTCCACTCGTAGCGGCCCTCGTAGCCCAGGTGCCCTTCCATCTCGGCGACCAGGGCGTCGCGCAGCCGGGCGTCGGGCACGACGTCGACCGGCACGGCCTTCCGGACCCGGGTCACGGCGTTGCTCAAAGCGACGCGCTGGACCTTCTTGGCCGTCTTCAGCCTGCCCAGGGCCTCGACGATCCGGTCCATGCTCTTCTCGAGATTGGTCATGGAGGTCGCATAGGACAGCCGGATGTAGTCGTCGGCGCCGAAGGCGTCGCCGGGGACGATGGCCACCCGGGCCTCCTTCAGCAGGTAGTAGGCCATGCCGTAGGAGTTGCGGATCTTGGCCCCGCCCGCTTCCTTGTCGTAGAACGACCGGACGTTGGGGAAGAGATAGAACGCGCCCTGCGGCTTGAAGCACGCGAGGCCCGGGACCGCGGCCAGCCGCATCAGGCAGTAGTTGCGGCGGCGCTGGAACTCCGCGACCATCTTCTGGACTTCGTACTGGGGGCCCTCGTAGGCCTCGAGGCTGGCCTTTTGGGCGATGGAGCAGGCGTTGGAGGTCGTGTGGCTCTGGATCTTGGACATGCCGTCGATGACCTCGGCCGGCCCGGCGGCGAAGCCGATCCGCCAGCCGGTCATCGAGTAGGACTTGGACACCCCGTTGACGACGATGGTCTTCTTCTTGATGTCCTCGCCGAGCGCGGCGAAGCTCGTGAACTTGAAGTTGTCGTAGACGAGACTGGCGTAGATCTCGTCGGCGATGACGTAGACGTCCTCGCCCTTGATCACCTCGGCCAGGGCCAGGAGCTGGTCCTTCGTGTAGGCCCCGCCGGTCGGGTTCGAGGGATTGTTCAGGATGATGGCCTTCGTGGCCGGGGAGATCGAGGCCTTGAGGGTCTCGGGCGTCAGCAGGAAGCCGTCCTCTTCGCGCGTCGGGACGATGACCGGCTTGCCTTTGGCCAGGGCGACGCACTCGGGATAGGTGACCCAATAGGGGGCCGGGATGATGACCTCCTCCCCCTCGTCGACCAGGGCCTGGACGAGGTGGAAGAGGGAGGCCTTGGCCCCGGCCGAGACGATGATCTGCTTCGGGCCGTACTCGAGACCGTAGTCGTCCTTGAGGCGTTTGGCGATGGCCTTGCGCAGGGCCAGGATGCCGTCGCTCTCGGTATATTTCGTGAAGTTGTCGCGGATGGCCTTGATCCCGGCCTCCTTGACGTTCTCCGGCGTGGGGAAATCGGGCTCGCCGACGCTGAGGTCGATGACGTCGATCCCCTCGGCCTTCATGGCCTTGGCCTTGGCCGAGATCTTCAAGGTGGGGGAGGCGCCGATGCGCTGGACTTTTTCAGAGATCATGGTTCACCTGCCTCGACGCCCGGCCGGGCGCTCACTTCTTCGCGTCTTTGGCCTCGGGGGAGAGCTTGGTCTTGAGGAACTCGCGGATGTCGGCCCCGGTCAGGGACTTGACCACCTCGGGCATCTGGGCCAGCACCTGGGCCACCTGGCCCGTGATCTTGGTCGTGCCGAGGTCCTTGTCGCCGCTGACGATGACGATCTTGTCGACCTTGGACAGGGGCTCCGAGACGGCCTTGGCCAGCTCGGGCAGGACCTTGATGTAGGTGTCGAGGACCGCGGCCTGGGTGTACTTCTCCCAGGCCTGGGCCTTCTTCATCATGGCCTCGGCCTCGGCGGCGCCCTTGGCCCGGATCTCGTCGGCTTCGGCCAGGCCCTCGAGCTTGAGGGCCTCGGACTTGCCCTTGGCCTCGGCGGTGATGCGGAACTCTTCGGCCTCGGCTTCGGACTTGATCTGGTATTTCCGGGCGTCGGCGGGTTTGATGACCGTCGCCTCGAGCTCCCGTTCCTTGCGGGCGATCTCGAGCTGCTCGGTCTTGATGGCCTCTTCCTTCTCGATCTGCTTGACCTTGGCTTCTTCCTTCTTGAGGTCTTGGTTGATCCGGTTGCGCTCGAGCTCGTAGGAGAAATCGGCCTGGGCCTTCTTGGTGTTGACGAAGACCTGGGATTCGGCCTTCTTGGCCTCGTTCTCCCACTGGGCCTTGGCGATCTGGGCCTCGGACTGGAGGCGGGCCACCTCGGCTTCCTTGCGGGCCATGGAGGCCTTGATGATCGATTCCTTCTCGGTCTCGGCTTGGGCGATGGACGCGTCGCGCTTGGCCGCGGCGATCATGGGCTTGCTCAGAGAGTCGATATAGCCCTGCGTGTCGCTGATGTCCTTGAGGGCGAAGGAGAGCATGACCAGGCCCATGGCGTGGAAATCCTCCTTGACGGCCGCGATGACGCGCTTCGAGAACTCCTGGCGGCCGCGGTAGATCTCCTCGACCGACATGCCCCCGATGACCTCGCGGACCTTGCCTTCGAGGACGTTGATGACCACGTCGCGGATGCCGTCGCGGCCGATGCCCAGGAACTGCTCGGCGGCCCGGTGGATGGTCTCGTCGGAGGAGTCGATCTTGACCTGGGCCGAGGCCTCGGCCATGATCGGCACGCCGCCGTTGGTCAAGACCTCGGGCGTGCGGATCGAGACGGGGATGATGTCCATGGGGAGGACGTAGACCTTCTCCATGCCGGGCCAGACGAACACGCCGCCGCCCAGGCGGTAGCGGTAGCCGATCTTCTGGGTGGTCCCGTCGGCCAGGGCGATCGTGCGCTTGCGTCCCCCGGCGATGATGAGGGCCTCGTTGGGCCCGACCTTCCGGTAGCGCAGGGCCAGGACCAGGATGATCAGGGCGAAGAGAGCGACGACGGCGCCGGCGATGATGAGCCAGGATGTCAGATTCATAGCGACCTCCTCAAGAGGACTCCCCGTCGGGCGGGGGAAAGATCGAAAAAAAGACCTCACCGACTTTGCGTGACGGGCCTTTTTTCCGGGTTCTGAGCCTAGATTCTATTGATACAGAGGGAAGGATGTCAAGCCGGGCCCTTGTCGGCGGGTCCGGGCTTCTCTCTGTAGCCGTAGGCCATGAAGAGGATGCTCTTCTTCTTGAGGGTGTCCTTCTGGACCTTGACGATCCGGGCGATGCCCCGGTCGGCCAGCTTGAGCAGGCCGAGCAGCTCCTTGCGCGAGAAGGGGCTCTTCTCCGCTCCGGCCTGGACCTCGACGAGCTCGCCCCGGTCGGTCTGGATGACGTTCATGTCCAGATCGGCCTGGGAATCCTCCGAATAGTCCAGGTCGAGGAGGACCCGGCCCTTGACGATGCCCACGCTCACGCCGGCGACGAGGTGGCGGAGGGGCATGTGGTCGATGAGGCCGCGGTCGATCATCTTCTTGAGGGCCAGGCCGAGCGCGACGCAGCCGGCCGTGACCGAGGCCGCCCGGGTCCCGCCGTCGGCCTGGATGACATCGCAGTCGATGATGATCTGCCGCTCACCCAGGGCCTTCAGGTCGGTCACGGCCCGGAGGGCGCGGCCGACCAGGCGCTGGATCTCCTGGGTCCGGCCCGAGACGCGGCCGGTCCCCCGCTCGCGGGGGGTCCGCTCTTCGGTCGCCCGGGGCAGCATGGCGTACTCGGCCGTGACCCAGCCGCGGCCGGTGCCCTTGAGGAACGGCGGCACGCGCTCGTCGATGGTCGCCGCGGCCAGGACGCGCGTCCGGCCCATCTCGATCAGGGCGGACCCGTCGGCGAAATCGAGCGTGTCGATGCTGATCTTGACCGGCCGGAGCTGGCCCGGCGAGCGCTTGCCGGAGCGGACGGGATCCACTACTTGATCCAGATGGACGGGGTTTTATCTTTTTTTGACTGGGCCATGAAGTCCGCGAGGTCCTTCTGCGCATTGGCCGATTCCGCTTCGGCCTTGAGCAGCTTGTCGTAGGTGTCGCTGATCTGGAGTTGGATCACCTCGCGGGATTTCACGTTGTCGAGCCCGTAGAATTGCTGGTACAGGGTGTTCATCTTGTTCGTCAGCAGATCGACCATCTCGGCCTTCTGCTGGGCGAGGTCGGCGAGCTCGCTCTGCCTCTTCTGAATATCCTGCGCGGACATGGCCGGGGGCTCGCTTGGCGGGATGTCTTCGACGGGCTTATCGGCCCCGGCGGCGGCCTGGGCGGCTTGATCGCCGGCCGCCGGAGGAGCCCCTTCCTGTTGCGCCCCCGCCGCGGAGCTATCCGGCGGGGCCCCGCCGGCCTCGGCGGCGACCTCTTCGGCAGCCTGTTCCTGGGTGGCGGTCTCGACGGCCGGGCGCTTTTTCACCTTGGCCAGGTCGGCCGTCGTGATCACCGTCGCCGGCTTGCCCTTGAGCGCGGCCCGCCGTTCCTTCTCTTTCTTGGCCAGCTCGGCCAGGCTCTGGGACTGGAGGAAGGAGACCAGGAGGAGAGGCAGAACGAGGACCGCCAGCCATCTTGTCTTGCTCATCAAAGGATCCTCCTCTGGACCACGGCGATTATCATGGATTTAGTCGCGCAAGTCAAACCGGAGTACGCGTTTTTCGCGGCCCGTCCGGGCCGCGGCGGTCCGGACGGCCAGGCTCCGTCCGTCCGTCCTGACCTCGATCGCGCCGTCGAGGTCCGTCCGGGCGACCGACGCTCCGGCGAGGCGGCAGCGCTCGAGGAAGGCCGGGCTGGGGAAGCCGTAGGTATTGCCTTCGCCGGCCGACACCAGGACGAGCCGGGGCCGGACGGCGGCCAGGAAGTCCGCCGACGTCGACGCGGCGCTGCCGTGATGACCGGCCTGGAGCACGTCGCAGCGGAGATCGAGGCCGGACGCGAGCAGGGCCCGCTCCGTCTCCGGGCCCGCGTCGCCCATGAACAGGACCGAAGCTTCGCCGATCGTCAGCCGGATCACGAGCGAACGCTCGTTGGACGCCGCGGCCGGGGCGATGTCTTCCGCGGCGGGCGGCGGGTGGAGGATCTCGACCGACACGGCTCCCACGGCAAAGCCTGTGCCGCGGCCGACCCGGCGCCGGGCGGTCCGCGGCTTCAGCGCCCGCAGGAGCTCGCCGTAGGTCCCCAGGCGCGGCGCCGGCGTCCCCTCCGAGAATTCGCCGATGGCGAAGTTCCGGGCCGCGGCGACGAGGCCGTCGAGGTGGTCGGGGTGGGCATGGGTCAGGACCAGGCGATCGATCCGGCGGATGCCTTTGCGCCACAGGACGGGCGAAACGACCTTCTCGCCGACGTCGAACGGGCTCCCGGCCAAACCGCCGCCGTCGATAAGCATGGTCTGCCGGCCGGGGAACTCGACCAGGACGGACTCGCCCTGGCCGACGTCGATCATCGTGATCCGGAGGTCGGGCGAAGACCGGCGGAACGGGGCGACGATGAACAGGGCGGATAAAGCCAGGAAGGTCCCGAGAGCGGCGGGACGTTGGAGCCGGAAGCGGGGCCGGGCCAGGCCGAGACCCAGCGTCAGGTAGTAGGCCCAGAGGAGCCAGGCCGGCGGCGTCGGAACGCGGATGGACAGGAACGGGAACGCATCGAGCGAGTGGGAGACAAGGGCGAAGAGGCCGACGAGTCCGCGCAGCCCCGCGGCCGGCAGGGCGGCCGCGCCGGGAAAAACGGCGGCGAACGGAAGGAAGGCGTACCCCACGCCCATGATCAATCCGACGAGCGGGATGGCCGGGAAGTTCAGGAGAAGCGAGGAGAACGCGATCCGGTTGAAGTTCCGGGCGATGAGCGGGACCGCGCCCAGGGACGCGGCGACGGACATCCCGGCCAGCTCGGAGATCCTGAACGGCAGCCGCGGCAGCCGCCGGGCCAGAGGCGGCGTGAACAGGATGATGGTCAGCGTCGCGGCGTAGGTCAGCTGGAAGCCGATGTCGAAGAGGCTGGACGGATTGACCAGGAGCAGGGCGAAGGCGCTGGCCGCGATCGTGTTGAGGACGTGGACGTCCTTCCAGAGCAGGCGGCCGCCGAGAAAGGCCAGGGTCATCAGGGTGGCCCTGAGCACGGACGGGCTGCCCTCGACGAGGACCGTGTAGAAGACGAGGAAGACGCCCAGGGCCAGGCTCGACGCCCGCCGGGACATGCGGACGAAGCGGAAGAGCGAGAAGAGGAGCAGGTTGATGATGGCGATGTGGCCGCCGGAGATGGCGAAAAGATGATAGAGGCCGGTCTGCTGGAGGTTCTCGACCGTCGGCTCGTCCAGGCGGCCGTCCTCGCCGAGGAGAAGGGCCTCGAGCACGGCCCCGGTGGGAGAGATGTCCAGACCGTCGGGAGCCGGAAAGCGCCGCTCGAGCTCGGTCTGGATGCCGCGGCGGACGCGCGACACCCGGGCCCGGACCGAGCCGGCCGGCGCCGCGGACGTCCGCTCGACGAGCCGGGCGGTTTTCGTCGAGCCTCGGCGATGGATGCCGAGGGTCTGGAGGTATCTTCCGTAGGAGAAGGACCCGAAATTGCGGAACGAGCCGCCGGAGCCCAACCGGACCGAAGCCCGGACCGTATCGCCGGCCAGGAAGTCCAGGCGTGGCCTCACCCCCCGGCTGAACGGCACACCCAGGCGGAGCCGGCCGCGGACCGGTCTCGACGCGCCTCCCGCGGAGACGGTCCGGACATCGAGGAAGAGGACGTCACGGTCGGGCTCGCGGCCCGGCGACCGGTACAGGCGCCCGGTCACGTCGACATACCCGTCCGCCTGGAAGACGTGAAGGGGATTGGACCGGTAGTCGCGGTCATAGACGGAAAAGCGGGCGGCCCCCAGGGCGGCGACGGCGAAGACGGCCAGCAGGGCGGCCGTCCGGTCGGAACGGCGGGCGAAGAACGCCCACGCCGCGGCGATCAGGAGAAATGCGGCCGCGCCGGCCGGGGCGGGCGGAAGGAAGAACGCTTCGGACGCGGCGATGCCGAGGCCGAGCCCGGACGTCAGGAAAAGGAACGGATGGGGGCTGGTCCTTAGAACACGGACCCGCTCCCGGCGACGGCGCTCTGGCCTTCGAGGGCGTCGATCAGGAGGTGGCTGAGGATCCGCATCCCCAGAGGGATGGCCCTCTCGTCGGGATTGAAGCCCGGGCTGTGGAGCGGCGTCGCCGGCTGTCCCGGTCCCCGGACCCCCAGGAAGAAGTAGAAGCCGGGCGCCTTCCGGGCCAGGAAGGCGAAGTCCTCCGCGATCATCTGCGGCTTCCACTCGACGACCTTGTCCTTCCCCAGGAGCCGGACGAGCGTGGGGGTCATGGCCGCGGCCAGCTCCGGATTATTAAAGACGGACGGATTGCCCGGTTTATACTCAAATTCGCAGCCCGCGCCGTAGATCTCGGTGATGTTCCTGACCACGCTCTCCATGAGCCCGCGGATCTTCTTCTGGTTCGCTTCGCTGAGCGTCCGGACCGTCCCCTCGAGGACGACCCGGTCGGCGATGATGTTGCGTCGGGTGCCGCCGGCGATGGTGCCGACGGTCAGGACGGCGGGATCGGTGGGGTCCGTGGCCCGGCTGACGACCGTCTGGAGGGCGGTGACGATCTCCGCGGCGATGACCACGGCGTCCACGCCCTCATGGGGCCGGGCGCCGTGGGCGCTGCGGCCCTTGACCGTGATGTTGAAGCTGTCGGCCGCCGCGGTCACGTTGCCGGCGGCGAAGAGGACCTGGCCGACGGGCTCCGGCCAGACATGGAAACCGAAAACGGCCGAGACGGGCGGGCTGTCGAGGGCGCCTTCGCGGACCATGAGCTCCGCGCCGCCCTCCTCGCCCTCCGGAGCGCCTTCCTCGGCCGGCTGGAACAGGAAGGTCACGCTCCCCTTGAGGCCGGTCTTGAGCGCGTTGAGGACCAGGGCCGTGCCCAGGACGACGGAGCTGTGGACGTCGTGGCCGCAGGCATGCATGACCCCGGGATTCAGGGATTTATAAGGAAGCCCGGTCGCTTCCTGGACGGGCAGGGCGTCCATGTCGGCCCGGACCGCGATGGCCGGACCGGGCTGGCCGCCCCGGAGCACGGCGACGACGCCGGTCCCGGCGACGCCGGTGCGGACCTCGAAGCCGAGGGGCCGGAGCTTCGAGGCGATGAGGCGCGCCGTCTCGACCTCGCGGTTGCCGAGCTCGGGGTTCATGTGGATGAAGCGCCGGATCTTGACCACTTCGGCCCTGACCTTCTCGATCTCGGCGTCGATCTTCCGGCCCGTTTTCGGATCGACGGCCCGGGCCCCGGGCGGGGCGCCGGCCAGGGCGGCGAGGATCAGGACGGAGGCGATGCGGCGGGGCTTGAGGATCATGGCTTTACGGTTCCTGGGCAGTCTAGTGCGGCCGCGCCGGAAAGAACAGGCCCCCGCCGCGCGGGTCGAACGGGGGCCTGGAACGGAGGGGCGGGCGAAGGCCCGAGGGCCTATTTCTTTTCCTCGGCCTTCTGCAGGAGCTCCTCTCTCTTCTTCTCGATGAAATCGCGGATGGCGTCGACGCCTTCGCCGGTCTTCTCCTTGACCACCCGGATGCCCTTCTCGGCTTCCTTGGTGAGCTTCTCGTAGCCTTCCTTGGCCGCTTCACCGGTCTTGGCGGCCTGGTCCTTGATCTTCTTGCGCGTCTCCTGGCCGCTCGCGGGGGCGACCAGGATGCCGACGATGAAGCCGGCCGCGGCCCCGACCGCGAACGTCAGCAGGGAATCCCAGAAATGGCTGTCTTTCGTGTCACCCATCCTTCTTCTCCTTTCTTTTTTTCATCATGGTCAGGCCGACGCGGAGCAGCGGGAGGGCGAGGAGCGGCCAGTACTTCGCCGACGGCCGGATGACCCTGGTCGAGAGGAAAGACGTGGCCTCCGAGAGCCCGGAGACCGCCTTCTTCGACACGGCCAGGACCTGGCCGACGTTGTCCAGGCTGGCGTTGATCTTCGATTCGATCACCTGCAGCTCGTCGATCGCCCCCCGGGCTTTGACGATGGTCGTTTCGGCTTCGCGGGCCGTCTTGCGGAGCTGGTTCAGGAACAATGCCAGGAAGGTGCAGACGACCACGGCCGCCACGGTCAGAATGATCCACAGGACCTGGTTCAGGGTCAGCATCATGGTGTCTATACCCTAAGCCAATCGCCAAAGAATGTCAATTTCCTCTCGAAAGGTCGGGCCTCGGGGGATGAGGGGCGGTCCCTCTGTTTCGCTCGGGGTATTCCTCTCGTCGGACGCTCACCGGCCCAGCGCGCCGGTTCGCTCCGTACCCGGGCTGCGCTCTCCCGATCGGGGACATGTCCCTGAGGTGCGTGTCCCCGACCGGGAACCGTGCCCGCTCCGCCCTTCCACGGCCTTCTCGAGGAACACCCCGGCGCGATTGGACCGCCCTCATCCCCCGTCAGCCCCCTTGCCCATCGATATCGGGGCTTACCTCCAGAGCAGCTTGCGGGGGGAGGGGAGACCGTGGACTTTTTCGAGCCGGGCCAGAAGCTCCGGGAAGCGGGCTTCGTCGCGAGACTCGACCGCCGCTTCCCATTCGGCGAGGAGAGGATCTGCGACCAGGTCGTGGTCGCGGTGGAGGATGCGGTTGATGCCGCGCAGGGCCTGCCACTGGATGATCATCAGGACGGCCAGGAAGTAGAAGGCGATGTTCGGGCCCGGCAGGAGCATGGCCAGGCCCGAGAAGGGCAGAAGGACGGCCTCGCCGGCGAGGACGAGGATGTGGCGGGTCCGCTGCCGCTGCAGGAAGAAGAACAGCCTGGCCTTGGCGGACCGGCCGTCGCGAGACTCTGAATACAGGATCCGGAGCGGGCCGACGCCGGGCTGGGCGCCGTGCTCGAAGGCCTGTTCCTGCACGAGGATGCGGGGATTGAGGCTGGTGACCTTTTCTTTGGCCTTCTCCCAGATGGTCCGCGTCTTCGAGAAGTTCGCGGGCAGGGGACCGAGAGGCCCGGCCGAATAGAAGCGGCGGCGGTGACGGTAGTCGCGGACGAAAAAGAAATCCATGGATCCTCACTCTACTATACGGCCCGGACGCGGCCGGGTTCTCCGTCATTCGACCGGCCCCGTTACGTCTCGGAGGCCGGCATCACCCTCCTGGGAAAGTTCGAAGACGCCGGGCCGTGCGCCGGACTCGGCGCCAAAACAACTCGCTCGGCTTGCGCTAAGCCTCGCTCAAACACGTTCTTGGCGGTTTCCAGGGAAACTGCCCTCGTCCGGCTCGCGGCCCGGCTGAACTTTTCCAATGTCGGGCTCAGCCGCCCTCCTCGCTGTTTAGGCCGGCCTCATTCGGGCGCAAGGTCCTTGCTGCGGGCCTTATCTTTTCTTGTGGAGAAGATAAAGGAAGAACGGGGCGCCGACGGCGGCGGTGATGACGCCGATGGGCAGCTCGGCCGGGAGGAGGTTGCGGGCGATGAGGTCGCAATAAAGAAGGAAGGTCCCGCCGGCGAGGGCCGAGGCGATGAAGAGCCGGCGGTGGCTCGGGCCGATGAGGATACGGACCCAGTGGGGGACGACCAGCCCGACGAAGCCGATGATCCCGCTCACGGCCACCGCGAGGGCGGCCAGCAGGGCCGACATGGCCAGGAACGCCAGGCGGACCCGCCGGACCGGGCTGCCGAGCGCCTGGGCCGTATCGTCGCCGAGGGCCAGGAGGTCCATGTCCCGGGCCAGCCAGACCGACGCCAGCAGGCACAGGACCACCCAGGGCGCGATCGTGGCGACCTGGCCCCATTCGGCCAGCTGAAAGCTGCCGAGGAGCCAGAAGACCGCCTGATCGTAGGAGTCCGAGCGCATGAAGAGAAAGAAGGACGTCAGGGCCGAGGCCAGGGCCCCGGCGGCGATGCCGGTCAGCAGGAGGGTTTCGACCTTGAACCCGCCGCGGCGGAGCGATAGGGCGTAGACGAACATCACGAGGCCCAGCCCGGAGGCGAACGCCAGCAGCCCGGGACCGCTGAAGCCGAAGGCGGCGGCCTGGAAGCCGAGGGCCGTCGCCAGGACGGCGCCCAGCGAGGCGCCCGACGAGACCCCGACCACGAAGGGATCGGCCATCGGATTGCGGAAGTAGCCTTGGAGAATGGCCCCGGACAGAGCCAGCGCCGCCCCGACCAGGAAGGCCAGGACCGCCCGGGACAGGCGGAGGTCGACGATGATGGCCCAGCGGACGGGGTCGGGATGCCGGAAGAGGCGGGCCAGATCCCCGAGCGGCGTGCGGACGGGGCCCGTGAGCAGGGACAGAAGCAGGCCGGCCGCGCACAGGAGCACGGCCGCCGCCCAGAAGACCGTTCGCCCGGATCTGAGGCTCACGCGGCTCCTCCGAATCTCTCGGGATGGACGAGCGCGGCCATGCGGACGAGGACGTCGACGAGCCGCGGCCCGAAGCGGCTGGCCGCGTTCTCGTCGATCTCGAAGATCCTCCCGGCCTTGACCGCTTTGACGCTCGAAAGCCCGGGCATCTTCACGAGCCGGTCCCGTCCGGCCACGAAGTCGGCGGTCGAACGGGCCAGGATGAAGATCACGTCCGGATCGTCCTCGATGATGGCCTCGCGCTTGTAGAGGACCCACTTCTTGGGCATGGCGGCGGCGACGTTCAGGCCGCCGGCCCGGGCGATGAGATCGTCGACATAGCTCTCGCCGCCGCAGGTCCAGAGCCCCTGGCCGTAGAGGAGGACGAAGACGCTCGGCCTCGAGGGGAGCTCCCGCAGGGCCTCGTCGGCGGCCTGGAGCCTGCCGCGCAGGGCGCCGGCGAGCCCGGCCGCCCGGTCCTCCGTGCGCGTGATCCGGCCGATCCTCTCGATGAGCGGGAAGAGGTCGTCGAGGCGCCGGCCGATGTCGAGAACGAACACGGGCAGGCCGAGCTTGCGGATGCGCTCGACGAGCCGCAGGGGATTGCCCCTGAACGCGATGACCAGGTCGGGGTCGAGCGAGCGGATGACCTCGACGTTCGGATCGACCAGGCCGCCGATCCTGGGAATGGCCTTCGCCTCGTCGGGCCAGTCGCAGAAGCGGGTCGCGCCGGCGACCCTCCCGCCGAGCCCGAGGGCGAAGAGGATCTCGGTGATGTTCGGGGCCATGGAGACGATCTTCCGCGGCGTCTCGGCCGGGAGCGGGAACGGATGGCCGAGATCGTCCTTGACGATCTGCGGGATCGTGTCAACTCCTGACGGGGTCGGGCTGGAAGCCCGGAGGGCGCGCGTATAGGGGACATGTACCCTTGGTACGTGTCCCCGGCCTTCCGGCATGCCTCCCGTCGCCGCCGGAGCCGACATCAGAAGCAGAGAAAGCGCTGCCAAGACGGGGGACACGTACCGGAGGGACATGTCCCCATAAGCGGACCTGCCTCCGGCCATTCGCAAACGTCTCTCCCCGCCAAGCTTCATCCCGAGGTCCCTTTGCCGGCCAGGGAGATCTCCGGCAGGCCCGTCCGGGCGTTCGCGCGGATGTCGACCTCGGCGCCGAAGACTCTTCGGATGGTGTCGGCCGTGACAGTGGCGGCCGGATCTCCCTCGGCCGCTACAGCGCCGTCCTTCAGGAAGACGAGACGGCCGGCGAAGGCCGCGGCCAGGTTGATGTTGTGCTCGGCCGCGACGACGGTCTTGCCCCGTCCGGTCTGGAGCGCCTTGAGGATGCCGTAGATCTCGGCCTGGTAGCTGATGTCGAGGTGGAGGCTGGGCTCGTCGAGGAGGAGCAGCGGCGTATCCTGGGCCAGGGCCCGGGCGATGAACGCCCGCTGGCGCTCGCCGCCGCTTAGCTGGGAGAGCTTCTTGCCGGCGACCGCCGCGGTCTCGGTCACGCGCAAGGCTTCTTCGACCGCGGCCCCGTCCTCGGCCGAAACGCTCTCCAAACGGCCCCGGCGGGCGAACCGGCCCATGAGCACGACCTCGCGGACGGTGTATTCGAAGACGGGTTCGGCCAGCTGCGGGACGTAGGCGATCCGGGCCGCGACCCGGCGCGGCCCCATGCGGAAGACGTCCTCGCCGCCGCACCGGACCTCGCCCCGGACGTTCGTCAGGAGGTTCTGAACGGCCTTGAGGAGCGTGCTCTTGCCGGAGCCGTTCCGGCCGAGGATGGCGACGAACTCTCCGGCCTCGACGGCGAGCGAGATGCCGTGGATGACGTCGCCCGTCTCGTATCCCGCCGAGAGGTTCCTGACGTCGAGAATGCTCATATCCTTCCGTTCTGGCCCTCAGTATATCCGTTCATTGGGGGGAATTCCACGTCCGGGAAGCCAGTCTTCTCCCCGGGTTTTCCAGGATCACGGCGGGAGGACTCTACTTCTTCTGGTCCCTCTTGGCGATGGCGTCCTTGATCTTCTTCTCCGTGTCCTTGTATTGACTCGGCGTCGCGGAGTTGGCCAAAGCCTTGTTCACGGCAGCGAGAGCCTCGTCGAGCCGCCCCAGCCCGAGGAGGATGACCGCGAGCGTGTCCTCGGTCCAATCCCGGTCGTCCAGGGCGATCGACTTTTGCGCCGCCGCCAGGGCGCTCTCGAGGTTCGTCCCCTGCTGGGCCCAGAACCAGGCGTAGCTGTTCAGGCTCAGCGCGTCGTCCCCGATCTTGGCCACCGTCGCCGGTCCGTACACGGCCAGCGCCTGGTCCTTCTTGTCCCAGGCGATCAAGGCCCGGGCGGCCATCTGGAGGATGTTGGGATCGTCGGGCTTCAACCGGACGGCCGCCTCCGCCGCGGATACGCTCTCCGGGTGCTTCTTTTGCTGAGACCAGAAGGAAGCGTACAGGGCCAGCGCCTGGGCGTCGTCTTTGTGTTTCTCCGCGTAGGCCGGCCCGTAGACCGCGTCGGCCTTCTCCGGGAGGTTCGCGCGGATGTAGAAACTCGCGGCCGAGTAAGCGGTGTAGGCGTTGTCGGGCTGGAGGCCCATGGCCAGGTCCACGGCCTTGAGCGCGCTGTCCATGTTCTTCTTCTGCCCGGCCCAGAACTGGGCGTAGCTCTGAAGCGAGCTCACCGTATTCGAAAGGAGCCCGTCGACATAGTCCGGCCCGTAAGCCGCCTCCGCCGAATCGGCGTCGCCCTTGAGGACGCGGATCTGGGCAGCCAGGCGCGGGATCATATTGCTCAAGGACGAGTAGAGTCCCGCCTCGCGGGCCAGGGCGAGGCCGCGGTCGAGGTTGTCCCGGTCCCGGACGATCCTCTGCAGGTAATAGAAGGTCAAGAGCGGATCATTGGGGAACTTCGCCAGGCCGTCCTCGAAGAACTTGAAGGCCTCGTCCTTGCTCCTTCCGCTGAGGAAGAGATAAGAGCATCGGCGATAGGCTTCGCGGGCCAGGGGGCTGGCGGGCCGCCGGGCCGCGAAAGCGAGGAATGGAGCGGGGTCCTCCGCCTTGTTCCCGTCCGCCAGGGCGATCTGGAAATCGGCATAGTCTGCGCACGGAACGGCGGTCTCGTTGTAATCCGTCGTCCCGGCCCGGCCCTCCGGATCGAGCGCCAGGATCTCCTTGTAGAGCGCCATGGCCTTGTCGTTGACGAAGCGGCTCTCGTGCTTCCGGGCGACCTGCATCATGAGCGGAACGTTCTTGGGATCGTTCAAGAGCTTCGCGCTCAGGACGCGGAACGTGTCCTCGCCCTTTTGGACCTTCAGGACCTTCTCGTGGAACTTCGCCGGCGGCGCCGAGTAGCCGTAGATCCAGTCGACCTCGTTCCCGTCCCCGTCGAGGAACAGGAGGAAGGGCGTCCCCAGAACCTTGTATTTCTTGTACACCTCCTCGCCCTTCTTGGAGCCGCGGGAGGCGCGATAGAGGACGAAATGGTCTTCGATGAACTTCTTGTAGATGGGATTGGAATAATACTGCTGGACCAGCAGCTTGCAGGACCCTCAGCCGCTTTCCTGGAAGAAATCGAGCAGCAGGAGCTTATTCTGCGCCTTGGCCTTGGCCAGGGCGTCCTCGACCGACCCGGTAAGCCAGTTCTGGCCGTAAGCCGCCGAGGCGGCAAAGGCCAGAGCAAACGCGAGCGTCAACGTCTTCTTCATTCTCGACCTCCTTCGGCGACGGGCCGAAAAATCCGAACAAGGGCCTCTCGGGCCCGATGGAACGAGGAACTGTGGTCGATTCCTGAAGCCACCCCTCTGTCCTTAATCTAGGCTGGAGGGCCAGTCGTGTCAATGTCTTTAAAAAGATACAGTCCCCTTCGGGGACAGCCCCTGCCTCGAGGCCCTTTCCTTGACTTCAGGGGGGAATGAATCTAAGATGAAAAGCCATTCTTTAGAGGATTTTAGGACCATGACCGAGACCTACGACTTCGCCGCGATCGAGGCCAAATGGCAGAAGGCCTGGGAGGACGAGCGGGCCTTCGAGGCCCGCGAGGACCCCGCCCGGCCTAAGTTCTACTGCCTCGAAATGTATCCCTATCCTTCCGGCCGAATCCACATGGGCCACGTCCGCAACTATTCGATCGGCGACGTCATCGCCCGGCAGAAGCGCATGGCCGGCGCGAGCGTGCTCCATCCCATCGGTTGGGACGCCCTGGGCATGCCGGCCGAGAACGCCGCGATCAAGCACGGCACCCATCCCCAGACCTGGACCCTCGACAACGTCGCCCACATGCGGACCCAGCTCAAGCGCATGGGCATCAGCTACGACTGGAGCCGCGAGGTCAATACCTGCCTCCCGGACTACTACAAGTGGAACCAATGGATCTTCCTGCGCATGCTCGAGCGCGGCCTGGCCTTCCGCAAGGAGAGCTGGGTCAACTGGTGCTCGCAGTGCCAGACCGTCCTGGCCAACGAGCAGGTCGTCGGCGGCGGCTGCTGGCGATGCGACACGCCGGTGACGCAGAAGAAGATGGAACAGTGGTTCCTCAAGATCACCGCCTACGCCGACGAGCTCCTCAGCGGCCACGCCGCGCTCGGGAAGTGGCCCGAGCACGTCCTCCAGATGCAGAAGAACTGGATCGGCAAGAGCACCGGCGCCCACGTCCGCTTCGGCCTCGACGGGACCTCGGAGGAGATCGAGGTCTTCACGACCCGCATCGACACGATCTGCGGGGCCACGTTCCTCGTTGTCTCGGCCGAGCACCCGGTCGTGCCCGCGCTCATTGCCGGGCCCAAGGAGAAAGAGCTCGGCGCCTGGGTCGCCCGGACCGTCGCCGACATGCGCAAGCGCCGGGACATCGGCGAGACCGAGAAGGACGGCGTCGACACCGGCAAGAAGGCGGTCAATCCCTTCACCGGCGAGCGCGTCCCCGTCTGGATCGCCAATTACGTCCTGATGGACTACGGCACGGGCGCGATCATGGGCGTCCCGGCCCACGATGCCCGCGATTTCGAGTTCGCCAAAACCTATCACATCCCCATTCGCACGGTCATCGCCCCGGCCGACCGGGCCGGCGAGCGTTTCGACGCCGAGCCCGCCGAGGTGACCGAAGAGGCCGGTGTCCTGGTCAATTCCGGCCCCTTCAACGGCCTCGCCTCGGACAAGGCCATGGACGAGATGGGCAAGTTCGCGGAGGAGAAGGGCTTCGGCCGCCGGAGCACGATCTTCCGGCTCCGCGACTGGGGCATCTCCCGCCAGCGCTACTGGGGCACTCCCATTCCCGTCATCTCTTGCGACCGCTGCGGCCTCGTCGGCGTGCCCGACTCCGACCTGCCCGTCGAGCTGCCGTTCGACGTCAAGCTCACGGGCGAGGAGGGCTCGCCCCTCGAACGCCTGGAGAGCTTCGTCAAGACGACCTGCCCGACCTGCGGCGGCCCGGCCCGGCGCGAAACGGACACGATGGACACGTTCGTCGATTCGTCGTGGTACTTCTTCCGCTACTGCTCGCCCCGCGAGACGGCGCTGCCTTTTCGTCCCGAGGCGGCCAAGCATTGGCTCCCCGTCGACCTCTACATCGGCGGCGTCGAGCACGCCATCCTCCACCTCATCTACTCCCGGTTCTTCACCAAAGTGCTGCGGGACTTCGGCCTGACCGATATCTCCGAGCCCTTCCCGCACTACCTGGCCCAGGGCATGGTGACCAAGGACGGCTCGGCCATGTCCAAGTCCAAGGGCAACATCGTCGACCCGGATGAGATCCTGGCCCGCTACGGAGTCGACGCGCTGCGCCTGTTCATCCTCTTTGCCTCGCCGCCGGACAAGGAGTTCGCCTGGGCCGAGGAGGGGCTCGAGGGCTGCTACCGCTTCCTCGTCCGCGTCTGGGCTCTTGTTCTCGAGGACCCGGACGTCTTCGCATCGCCGGCCGGCGAGGCCGCGGGGACGGCTGCCCCCGGGGAGGCCGCCTTCCAGGTGGTCAAGAAGACGCACCAGACCATCCGCAAGGTGACGGAGGACATCGGCGTCCGGTTCCATCTCAACACGGCCATCAGCTCGATCATGGAGCTTTACAACCTGATCCGGAAGGAGCGGGACGCGCTGAAGGGGACGCCCGCCGGCCGCGAGGCCCTGCGGCAGGCCCTCGAGTCCATCATCAGGCTTCTCTCGCCGTTCGCCCCTCATCTGGCCGAGGAGCTCTGGGAAAGGACGGGCCACCAGGGCCTGCTCATGCTCTCGGCCTGGCCCGCCTACGATCCGGCCCTGGCCCGCGACGAGATGGCCACCGTCGTCGTCCAGATCAACGGCAAGGTCCGGGACCGGTTCGAGGCCGTGCCCGACCTGCCGGAGGCGGAGCTCGAGGCGGCGGCCCTGGCCCTGCCCAAGATCCAGGCGGCGCTCGGGGGCAAGCCGCCGCGAAAGGTCATCTCGGTCAAGAACAAGCTCGTCAGCATCGTTAGCCTGGACCATTCATGAAAACGCCGAGTTTCTCCATCACACAAAAAAGACAGACCGGCGTTTTCACCCTTCGGGCAAGCCGATCCGGCCGCATCTGCTTCGTTGCAAAGGGTTCGCAGTACCCCGAGTACAGCTTCACCCTTTGACGCCTCGCATCTGCAGCCGTCTCGGCTCGTGAATTGTCCAGGCTAGCTGACGCCGGGCCGCCCGAGCCGCGTCGACCATGAGGAGAACGATGCACGCCGCGAGAGGATCCGCCGCGATGGGCGCGCTGCTCGTCGCCGCCCTGGCCGTCGCCGCGGGCTGTGGTTACCGGCTGCGCGGCACAGGGTCGTCGCTCCCGCCCGGGATCCGGACCGTGAGCGTGCCGGTGTTCAGGAACCTGACGACCCGATACGAGCTGGACGTCAAGCTGACCCGGGCCGTCATCGACGAGCTCGTCGCCCGCGGCCAGGTCTCGGTCGCCGCGGACCCGGCCGCCGCGGACGCCGTCCTCGAGGGCGAGATCACCGGCTTCACCGCGAATCCCATCGGCTTCACGGGCGCCGGCCAGGCCGACCGGTACACCCTTACGGTGACGGCCAAGGTCACGCTGAAGGAGCGGGCCACGGCCAAGGCCCTGTTCACGAATCCCGCCTTCATCTACCAGCAGGAGTACGGTGTGCCGCCCGGCTCGAGCTTCGAATCGGTCCAGACCGAGGCCATCGACAAGATCGCCGGCAAGTTCGCCCGCAGCCTCGTCGTCAGCATCCTGGAGGGGTTCTAGGATGCCCGGGCCGGCGGCCGGCGCGCTCCGCGAGGAGACGCTCCTCGCCGGCTATTTCTTTTTCGGCGAGGACGACTACCAGGCCGAGGAGTTCGTCGGAGACCTCGCGCGCGTCCTGGCCGCCTCTACGGGCGGCGAGTTCCACCTGACCCGCATGGACCTCGACGAGGCCAAATGGCGGGACATCATCGACACAGCCCGGACCGCGCCCTTCCTCTTCGAACCCTGGCGGGCCCTCGTCGTCCGCGTGCCCGAGCGCAAAGCCGGCTCCGACAAAAAGGCCGGAGCGGATGGGGAGGAGGGCCGGGGGACCAAATACCTCACGGCGGCCGACCAGAAGATCCTCAAGGAGTACTTCGCCGATCCGCCGCCGCGCACGGTCATCGTCGTCATCCGGGCCGGGCGCGTCCGGCGCGACGACGCCATGGTCCGGTTCTTCCAGTCCCTGCCGAAAACGGCGATATCTGTCGCGGAGATGAAGCGGCTGTCCGAGTATCGGCTGATGCAGAGGGCCGACGAGAAGGCCCGGTCCCTCGGCAAGACCCTGACCGAGCGGGCCAAGTCGCGGCTCATCGACCTTCTCGGACAGGACCTCCGCCTGGTGATGAACGAGGTGGCCAAGCTGGCCGTTTTCGTCGGTGACAAGAAGGGGATCGAGGAGTCGGACGTGGACCTGGCCACGGCCGGCCAGCGCAGCTTCCAGGCCTACGAGCTCGACGACGCCCTGGGCGCCGCCGACTTCGCCAAGGGCGCCGCCATCCTCAACGACCTCTTCGCCGAGGGCGAGAGGCCCGAGGTCATCCTCGGCCGCCTGGCCGGGTTCCTCCGCAACGTCCTGGCCGCCCAGACCTGGCTCAGGGAGAAGAGCCGGACCAAGGACGAGATCTTCCAGGCGCTTTTTCCCCAGATCCAAAAGGGCTGGAGCCTGTACAACGACAAATCCCGGGATTTCTTCGGGGCCGTGGACGGCCTCTCGCCGGCCGAGCTCAACGCGCTCCTGGCCAAGCTCCGTCAGCTGGACAGGACGCTCAAGACGGCGAGTACCAAGGACGCGGGCGAGAAGATCCTCTTCGAGGGGTTCTTGCAGGAATTCTGCCTGGCGAGGCAGAAAAGGCTGATTATTTCGCCGGAGCGGGACTGAGCTGCGCGACCTGCCGGCTCAGCCGGGATTTGTAGCGGCTGCCGGTGTTCTTCTTGATGGCCCCCTTCTTGACCGACGTGTCGATGGCCTTGGTGAGCGAGGGGAGCATCTTGACGGCGGTCTCGCGGTCCTTCTCCTCGATGGCTTCGCGCATCTTGCGCATCTGGGTGCGCAGGGCCGACTTGTTCTGGGTATTGACGGACTTCCGGCGGAGGCTGCGGCGGTGCTGCCGTACCGCTGATTTGTGACGGGCCATATCTTTCTCCTCTTGAAAGGGTCCTATGATAGAATGTCCTGACTTTAAAGTCAAACGCCCGGGAGGACCCCGTTCCCATGGAGCATGACGAGCGGAAGACCCGGTTGATCCGGTCCACGGCCGCGGTCGCCGGGCCGACGCTGGTCAGCCGGGTCCTCGGCTACGTCCGCGACCTCCTTCAGGCCTATTATCTCGGCACCGGCACGAGCGCCGACGCTTTCATCATCGCCTACACCATTCCCAATTTGTTCCGCCGCCTGACAGGCGAGGGGGCCATGACCCCGGCCTTCGTCCCGGCGTTCACGGAGCTCAAGGGCGGGCCGGACAGGCAGCGGTTGTGGCGCTTCGGCAATGTCTTCTTCTGGGACCTGGCCCTGGTCATGGCCGTCACGACAGCCGTGGGCATCTTCTTCGCGCCGGGCCTGGTCAAGGTCATCGCCTACGGCTTCGGCGATGTCGCCGGGAAATGGGGCCTGACCATCTTCATGACCAGGGTCATGTTCCCGTACCTGTTCTTCATCAGCCTGGCCGCCCTGGCGAGCGGCATCCTGAACTCCTTCGGCCGCTTCTTCATCCCGGCCTCGACCCCCATCCTGTTCAACATCGTCATCATCGCCGCCGTGGCCGGCTGGGCCCGGGACGCCCGCGAGCCGGCCCTCGTCTTCGCCGCCGCCGTCGTCATCGGCGGCATCCTCCAGCTCGCCCTCCAGGTCCCGTTCCTGTGGAAGGAGGGGATGCGCTTCACCTTCGGCTTCTCCTTCCGCGATTCGACGGTCCGGCGGGTCGGGCGGCTCATGGTGCCCGGGATCTTCGGATCGAGCGTCTACCTGATCAACTTCGCCCTGAGCCGGATGATCGCCTCCGGCCTCGAAGAGGGGAGCGCCTCGGCGCTTTACTATGCGTCCCGCATCGAAGAGCTGACCTTGGGGCTCTTCTCGATCGCCCTGGCCGCGGCCCTCCTCCCGGCCTTTTCCGAGCACGTCGCCGCGCGCGATATCGGCGAGCTGAAGAAGACCCTCGGCTTCTCGCTCAAGCTCACGGCCGTCGTCAGCTTCCCGGCCGCGGCCGGGCTCATGGCCATCAACGCGCCGATCATGCGCACGCTCTTCGAGCGCGGCCAGTTCGGCCAGGGGTCGACGGCGGTCTCGGCGTCCTGCCTGCTCTTCTTCGCGCTCGGCCTGCCCTTCGTTTCGGGGGTCAAGGTCGTCGCGCCCGCGTTCTTCTCCCTCAAGGATACCCGGACGCCCGTGGCCATCGGCATCGTCGTCGTGTTCGTGAACATCGCCGGGGCCCTCCTGCTCATGGGCTCTCTCCGGGTCAGCGGCCTGGCCCTGGCCTTGTCGCTGTCGCAAGCGCTCAACTTCGTTCTCCTCCTCGTCTGGCTCGGGCGCAAGATCGGGCCTCTCGACACGGCCCGCTGGGCGGTCCCGGCGCTGAAGGCCGCGGCGGCCGCGGCCCTGATGGGCGCGGCCCTCCGCCTGGCCTGGCCCCTTCTCCGCGTCGATGGGGCGGCCTTCGTCGTCCGGGCGGCCGCTCTGGCCGGCGCCATCCTCGCGGGCATCATCATCTATATCCTCCTGCTCAGGCTCGTCAGCCCGGCCGACTTGAAGAGCGTCGTCGGGCATCTGCGCCGGGCGGCCTCCAAGGAGAGCCCATGAAGATCGTGCTGCAGCGGGTGAAAGAGGCCCGGGTCGAGGTCGAGGGCGTGACGGCCGGCCGTATCGGCCGCGGCCTGTGCCTGCTCGTCGGCGTCGAGAAGGGCGACGGGGAGGCGGACGCGGAATACCTGGCCCGCAAGTGCGTCGAGCTGCGCATCTTCCCGGACGCCGAGGGCAAGATGAACCTCTCGCTGGCCGAGGCCGGCGGCGAGGTGCTGGCCGTGTCCCAATTCACGCTGGCCGGCTCGGTGCGCAAGGGCCGCCGGCCGAGCTTCGACGGCGCCGAGGCGCCGGCCCGGGCGGCCGAGCTGTTCGAGTCCTTCGTCGGCGCCGTCGAGGCGCTCGGCGTGACCGTCGAGACGGGCGTCTTCCAGGCCCTCATGGAGGTCCACCTCGTCAACGACGGGCCGGTGACCTTCGTCCTCGGATCGAGGCCCGGGGCGGGCGGTCGGGACGAGGGGTGAGACCGGACCCCTTTTCTCACCTCTCGCGAGGAGGGTCGGGCCCTAAAAATCACCCCCCGATTCCCCGGACCGGGCCATGCCCGGCCCCCGGTCCTGCCGTAAGATCGGCCTGGACGACCGCGTGAGAACCGGTCTGCCCGCAGTGAGAGACGTATGCCCATGAGCCGCTTCATCGCCAGACGGAAGGTCGAGAGCCTGCCCCGGATCCCTCTGCGCGGGACGATCGACCTGACCTACCGGTGCGGCAACGACTGCCGCCACTGTTGGCTTCGGCTCGCGCCGGATGCGGCCGAGCGCGCGGCCGAGCTGACGTCCGGCGAGATCCGCCGCGTCGTCGACGAGGCCCGGAAGCGGGGCTGCCGGGAATGGGCCATCTCCGGCGGCGAACCCATGCTCCGCCCGGACTTCGCCGAGGTCTTTTCGGGGATCATCGAAAAGTCCTTCCGGTATACGCTGAACACGAACGGCACCCTGATCACCCCGGCCATCGCCCGCCTGCTGAGGCGGCCGGGCGCCAAGCTCGTCGCGCTCTACGGCGCCACCTCAGCGGTCCACGACGCGGTCACGCGCCAGCCGGGCTCGTTCGCGGCCCTCGAGCGGGGCGTTGCCTATCTCCGGGAAGCGGGGGCGGCTTTCACGGTCCAGGTCGTTCCCATGCGGACCAACATCGCCGATTACGAAGCCATGGTCCGTCTGGCGGGATCGTGGAGCCCGAGCTGGCGGGTGGGCGCCACCTGGCTCTATCTCTCGGCCTCCGGCGACCCGCGGCGCAACCGCGATATCCGGGCCGAGCGCCTGGACCCGGCCCGGGTGGCCGAGCTCGATCAGGTCTTTGCCGGAGGCGCCGGCGATCCGGACAGGGACGCCGCGATCGCGTGCGCCGCCGCGCGCGCCGTGACCGAAGGGCTCTATGCGGCCTGCCTGGCCGGCCGGCGCGATTTCCACATCGATCCGTACGGCGGCCTGAGCTTCTGCTCGTTCGTCAAAGACCCCGCCCTGCGCCTCGACTTGAGATCGATGAGCTTCGCCGAGGCTTGGGAAGAGCGCCTGCCGCGGCTGGCGGAGGCCGTCAGGCCGTCCGCGGCCTACGGCGACGGATGCGGGACCTGCGACCTGAGGGCCGACTGCAAGTGGTGCCCGGTCTACGCCTATCTCGAGCACCGGGACCACTCGGCGAAGATCGAGGGGCTCTGCGCGATCGCCCGGGAAACGCGCCGGGCCCGGACGGAATGGCTCGGCGCGCACCGCCGCCGCTTCGGCATCGCCGGCCTCGCGGTCGACGTCGAGTCCGACCTGCCGATCACCGACGGGACGTTCGACCCCAAGTTCGAGCCCTTTCGGGTCCCGGCCGACGGGCCGGCCGATATCGTCCTCCGCCATCACTTCTCCCTGCCCGACCTCGACGCCTTCGACCTGGGCCGGGAGGTCTACCGCCGGGCGCCCTGGGCGATCTTCCGCAAAGACTCGTCCTGGATCTACGTCATGATCTCCCCCGATCCGTCCGACGCGACGGTCCACCGCGTCATGGTCTTCGACGACGGGCACACCCGGGGCCGCATCTACAGCCCGTCGGACGGCTTCTTCCGATCCGGCGGCCTCGATTCGCTGGCTCTGCTGCCCTCGGACCAGCTCGTCCTGGCCCGGGCCCTGCCGGCCTTCGGCGGCCTCTATGTGCATGCGGCGGGGGTGGACATGGGCGGGCACGGCCTCGTGTTCGCGGGCCCGTCGGAAGCCGGCAAATCGACCATGGTCAAGCTCATCGGGGACCGGGGCCGGGTCCTCTGCGACGACCGGGTCATCGTCCGCAAGAGCGCCGGGGGGGTCCGCGTCCACGGGACCTGGAACCACGGCGAGATCCCGCGCGTGTCGCCGGCTTCGGCGCCCGTGCGCGCGGTCTTCTTCCTTCGACAGGCGAAGACGAACCGCCTCGACCGCGTCGAGGATCCCCGGGCCGTGCTGGCCGATCTCCTGCCCCGCCTGGTCCGGCCGCTGGTCTCGTCCGACTGGTGGGAGCGGGCCCTGGCCCTGGCCGCCGAGATCGTCCGCGACGTGCCGTTCTACGACCTGTCCTTCGACCGGAGCGGGGACATCGTCCGCGTCCTCGAGGAATTCCTGGGCCAGGCGGACGGGCCATGACCGCCAAGAGCTTCGTCCGGAAGGTCCCCTCGGGGACGTCCGGCCTGTGGCGCACGGCGGCCCCGAAGCTCGCCCGGCTGGACATCGAGCTGACCGAACGGTGCAACTGCGCCTGCCTGCACTGTTCGGTCGCCCGGCCGGCCGGAGATGCCGAGGCCAAGGCCCGGGAGTGGCCCGCGGAACGGTGGACGGCCCTCCTCGACGAGGCCGCCGGACTGGGCTGTCTCGTCGTCCGGCTGACCGGCGGCGAACCGCTTCTGCGGAGCGACTTCGAGGAGATCTACCTCCACGCGCGAAAGCTCGGCTTGAGGGTGATGCTCTTCACCAACGCCACGCTCGTCACGCCGCGCCTGGCCCGCCTCCTCAGGGACGTCCCGCCGCTCGAGGCGGTCGAGATCTCGATCTACGGGATGACCCGGGAGTCGGGCGAGGCCGTGACGCGCGCTCCGGGCTCGTTCGCGGCCGCGCGCCGCGGGCTCGGTCTTCTGGCCGAGAGCGGCGTCCCCTTCGTCGTCAAGGGCGCCGTCCTGCCGCCGACGCGCGGCGAGGCGGACGAATTCGAAGCCTGGGCGGCCGGTCTCTCCGGAAACGCCGGCCCCGCCGCGTTCGCCGTGCTGTTCGACCTCCACTCGCGGCGCGACGCGGCGCGGAGCGCGGTCATCGCCGGATTGCGGTCCGGCGGCGACGAGTTCGTGCGCTTCTCCCGGCGTCACGGCGACGAAGCCGTCGGCGAATGGGGGGAATTCTGCGGCCGCCCCGGCGGGGCCCGCGGCGACCGTCTCTTCATCTGCCTGCCGGCGGCCGCCTCGGCCTCGGTCGATCCGTACGGCCGTCTGCAGTATTGCCTGGGCCTCCGCCATCCGGCGGCCCTCTACGACCTGGCCGCGGGATCGCTCCGCGAGGCCGTGACGGAGTTCCTGCCGCGGCTCCGGGAGACCCGGGCCGCGGACCCGGCCTATCTCGAACGCTGCGCCCGGTGCTTCCTCAGGGGCCTCTGCGCGCAATGCCCGGCGAAGTCGTGGGCCGAGCACGGGACCCTCGACTCGCCGGTCGAATACTTCTGCGGCGTCGCTCACGCCCAGGCGGTCGCCGCCGGCCTTCTGAAACCGGGGGAGAAGGCCTGGACCGTCCGCGACGGGGCCGAACGGGCGAAAATAAGGAGGAACGGATCATGACGGGAAAGATCGAACTGGGCCGGGCCTACCGCCCTTCCGACGATGTCGTCGTGCGGGAGATCGAGGGCGAGATCGTCATCGTGCCCCTGACCTCCGGCATCGGGGACCTCGAGGACGAGCTGCTGACCCTCAACGAGACGGGGCGCGCGATCTGGGCGCGCCTCGACGGCTCGCGGCCGCTGGCCGCGGTCGTCGCGGAGCTCGAGTCGGAATACGAGGACGCGGAGGGGGAAGTCCCGGTCGACGTCGTCGGCTTCATGCAGGAGCTCTATGACCGGCGGATGATCGTGGAGAAGAGCTGAAGAGCATGGACAAGCCGGCCGGCGCGCGCGTCGTTCCCGGAGGGGAGATCGCCCTCGACGGGAACGATCTCGCGGGCTTGATGCGGGCGGTCCTCGAAAAGGGGAGGGCCTTCCGCTTCGAAGCCCGGGGGGCGAGCATGCACCCGGTCATCCGCGACGGGGACATCGTCACCGTCCGGCCCCTGGCCGGCCGCGGAACGAGGACGGGCGACGTCGTCGCTTTCGTCCATCCCGTCACGGGCGGGGTCCGGATCCACCGGGTCGTCGGGGCCGGCGAGACGGGCTACCTGCTCAAGGGCGATAACGCCCTCTGCGAGGACGGCGCCGTCGCTCGGGACGCCGTGCTGGGGCGGGTCGCGCGGATCGAGCGCGAGGGGCGGACCGTCCTCCTCGGACCGGCCCTCCGCTCCTCTCTCATCGCCCGGCTGTCGAGGACCGCCTGGTTCACCCGTCTCGCCCGGCGCCTCCGCCGGACGCTCGGCCGCAGCGACAGGAGGACATGAGATGGCCAAGGGATTCGTCGTCCGGCGGCCGCTTCCCGAGTTCGGCCTGTGGGAGAAGATGGCGGACGGCCGGGCCGTCTTCAGCTTCGACCTCGAAGCGACGGCCCGCTGCAACCTCGATTGCCGGCATTGCTACATCAACCGGCCGGCCGGCGACCGGGCGGCCCGGAAGCGCGAGCTCGGCGTCGACGAGATCGGCCGCATCGGCGCCGAGGCGGCGGCGCTGGGCGCCGTCTGGTGCCTCCTCACCGGCGGCGAGCCGCTTCTCCGGCCGGACTTCTTCGATCTCTACCAGGCCCTGCTCAGCAAGGGGCTGCTCATCTCCCTCTTCACCAACGCCACGCTCGTCAGCGACGAGCACGTCCGGTTCTTCAGGAAGTTCCCGCCGCGGGACATCGAGGTGACCGTCTACGGGGTGACCCGGGAGACCTACGAGCGGGTGACGCGCACGCCCGGGTCCTTCGACGCCTTCATGCGGGGGCTCGACCGGCTCCTCGCCGGGGGCATCACCGTCCGGCTCAAGGCCATGGCTTTGCGCTCGAACAAACACGAGCTCCCGGCCATCGGGGATTTCTGCCGGGCCCGGACCAAGGACTACTACCGTTTCGACCCCCAGCTGCATCTCCGCTTCGACCGCGACGAGTCCCGGAACACCCTGATCCGGGCCGAGCGGCTCAGCCCCCGGGAGGTCGTCCGGCTGGAGCGGGCCGATCCCGAGCGCTTCGGGGCCCTGGAGGCCGCCTGCGACGAGATCCTTCCGGCCCCGGCCGCCGAAGGGGCGGGCGTCCCCGTATGCCGCCACATCTTCCGCTGCGGCGTCGGTCAGAGGAGCTTCGTCGTCGGGCCCGAGGGCCATCTGCGGCCGTGCCTGTCGCTGAGCCATCCGGATTTCCTCTACGACCTCAGGAAAGGCAGTCTGGCCGGCGCCTGGACCGGATTCCTGCCGAAGGTGCTGCGGCGGGAGTCCGACAGGCGGGAATACCTGGAGAAGTGCGGGCGGTGCCCGATCGTCAACTTGTGCCTCTGGTGCCCGGCCCACGCCTATCTGGAGACCGGGGAGCTCGATCTGCCGGTCGAGGACTTCTGCCGGGTGGCGGAAGCCCGGGCGGAGGGCCTAAAATCCGGTTGACTTTGCCGTTCGTTCGACTTAATATATTGTTAAGGAAGCGTTTATGGAGGATCTGAGGCCATGAAAAAGAAGTGGCGAACGCCCGAGCTCATCGTTCTCTTCAAGGGGCGTCCGGAGGAGACCCTGCTGTGCCATTGCAAGCACACGACGGCCCCGCCCGTGGCGCCCTATAACCACAAGGACAACTGCACGTCGAACCCCGTCTGTTGTTCGGCGTGCGTCGATATCCAGTACGCTTCCTGACCGGGCGCCTGTCCCGGACCCGGGCATCAGGTGATGCGGACCCCGCTCGTCTTCTCGATGGCCTCCTCGGCCGCCGCCCGGACATAGGGACTGGGGTCCTTTTTCAGCCGGACGAGGAGCCGGACGGCTTCCTCGCCGCCGATCTCGCCCAGCGCTTCCGCCGCCGCCCGCCGGACGTCGACGTTCGTGTCGCCGGCCGCCGCGCCGATCCCCGGCAGGGCTTCGCGAAGCCGCCGGAGCCCGATGACCGACAGGGCCGAGCTCCGGGCGTACCAAGGCGGCTGACGGAGGCGCCGGACGGCCCAGTCGGCCCGCAGCGCCGGCCGCCCGCAGAGCCCCCGGACGACGAGCGCCCGGACGGCCTCGTTGGGATCGGCCAGCATCTCCCAGAGGAGCTCCTCGACCCAGGCCAGGCGGACCTTGACGCAGGCGGAGATGATCCGCTGTCTTTTTGTCTTGTCCGGGGTCAGGCCGAGCTTGAAGACAAAGGCCCGGCAAACGGGGGAGAGGCTCGACTCGTCAGGGGGGCGGTGTTCGTCCATCCTCAGACCAGGTCCAGGATGTGCCCCATCTTCTCTTTCTTGGTCTTCAGATAGCGCAAGTTGCAGGCGTTCGGCGGGACCTCGAGCGGCACGCGCTCGACGATCTCCAGGTTGTATCCGGCCAGGCCGACGAACTTCCGGGGATTGTTGGTGATGAGCCGCAGGCGGCGGACGCCGAGCGCGACCAGGATCTGGGCGCCGATGCCGTAGTCGCGATGGTCGGGCTTGAAGCCGAGCTGGCGGTTGGCTTCGACCGTGTCGGCGCCCTCGTCCTGCATGGCGTAGGCGCGGATCTTGTTGGCCAGGCCGATGCCCCGGCCTTCGTGGTTCAGGATGTAGAGGACGACGCCCCGTCCCTCCTTCTCGATCATCTCCATGGACAGCCGGAGCTGCTCGCCGCAGTCGCAGCGGGCCGAGCCGAAGGTGTCGCCGGTCAGGCACTGCGAGTGGGCCCGGACGAGGGCCGGCTCGCCGCCGCCGACGTCGCCCTTGACCAGAGCGACGTGGTGATCGCCCCGGATCGTGTCCTCGTAGACGTGGATCCGGAAGTGGCCGTGCGAGGTCGGCAGGTCCGTCTCCTCGAGCTTGCGGACGTGCGTCTCGTGGTGCATGCGGTAACGGATGAGCTCCGCGATGGTCAGGATGGGGATGTCGAAGCGCCGGCTGATCTCCTCGAGCTGGGGCATGCGGGCCATGGAGCCGTCCTCGTTCATGACCTCGCAGATGACGCCGGCCGGCGTCAGGCCGGCCAGGCGGGCCAGGTCGACGGCGGCCTCGGTCTGTCCCGCCCGGCACAGGACTCCGCCTTCGACGGCCTGCAACGGAAAGACGTGACCCGGGCGGGCCAGGTCGTCCGGCTTCGTGGCCGGGTCGACCGCGGCCAGGATGGTCCGGGCCCGGTCGTGGGCCGAGATGCCGGTCGCCACGTCCTTCTTGGCGTCGATGGAAACGGTGAAGGCCGTCTGGAAGCGGGCCGTGTTCTCGCTGACCATGAGGGGGAGGTGGAGCTCGTCGAGCCGCTCCCGGGTGAGGGGCAGACAGATGAGCCCGCGGCCGTGGCGGGCCATGAAGTTGACGATCTCGGGGGTGACCTTTTCGGCGGCCACCATGAGATCGCCCTCGTTCTCGCGGTCCTCGTCGTCGACGATGACGATCATCCGTCCGGCCCGGACGGCGTCCAGGGCCTGTTCGACGGGAACGGTCTTCTGTGCTTCGGTCATGGGAGCGATCGGGACAGCCAATTATACAGGTATTTTCCGACCATGTCACACTCGAGGTTGACGCTCGCGCCGGGGCGCAGGGCGCCCAGGTTCGTCGCGGCGAGCGTCGTCGGGATGAGCTCGACTTCGAAAGAGGACGGGCCGAGCGAGGCGATGGTCAGGCTGGCGCCGTCGACGGCGACCGACCCCTTGGGCACGAAGAACAAGCGAAGAGCGGCCGGGAAGGAGATGCCCAGCCTCTTTCCGGCCGGCCGCGAGGACGACCGGACGACCTTGCCGACGGCGTCGACGTGGCCGCTGACGAGGTGCCCGCCGAGCGGAGCGGCCAGGGTCAGGGGCAGCTCGAGGTTCAGCCGGTCGCCGGGCTTGAGCGCGCCGAGGGTCGTTTTGGCCAGGGTCTCGCGGGACAGATCGAACCGGAGGGCGTCCCGGTCCGCGCCCGTGAGCGTGAGGCAGACCCCGTTGACGGCGACGCTGTCGCCGGCCGCGAGCTTGCCCGCGAGCCCGGGGGCCTCGACGGCCAGCTCCGAGCGGCCTTTGCGGTAGCCGCGGAAGCGGCCTTGGTGGGAGATGATGCCGGTGAACATCAGAAATATCCTTCCACGATGATATCGCTCCCGTTCGAGAACTCGCGCGTCCTGTTGAGCCGGACGGCCCCGGCCACGGCGGCCGCGCCCGCGCCGCCGACGAAGCCCGGCGCGGCGGCGCCGCCGACCAGCAGCGGCGCGAAGGTCAGGACGGCCTTGTCGGCGAGCCCGCCTTCGACAAAGGACGTGAACAGGCGGCTGCCGCCTTCGACGAGCAGGGCCGAGATCTCGAGCCGGCCGAGCTCGGCCAGCACGCGGTCGAGGCGCCAGACCTTCGCCCCGCCGGGAGGGAGGAGGACTTCGACCCCGAGGGCCCGGAGGGCCCCGGCCTTCTCCGCCGGCGCCTCGCGGCCGGCGAAGACGACGATCCGGCCGCGGTCGAGCGTCGTGAGCAGCCGCGCGGCCGTGGGGAAGCGAAGGGAGGGATCGAGGACCGCCCGAAGGACCTTCTTCGCCGGCCAGTTCGCGTGGCGCACGGTGAGGAGCGGATCGTCGGCGACGAGCGTTCCCGCGCCGATCATGAGCGCGTCCTGTTCGCCCCGGAGGAGGTGCACGTAGTCGCGCGTCGCGGCCGAGGTGATCCACTTCGAGTCGCCCGTGCGGCAGGCGATCTTCCCGTCGAAGGTCAGGGCCGCCTTCAGGGTGACGAAGGGGACCTTCCGGACGATGAACTTGGCATAGGCCTCGTTGACGGCGGCGTTCCTCTCCGCGAGCAGCCCCACGGAGACGTCGAGCCCCGCCTCCTCGAGCCGGCGGATGCCCTTGCCGTGGACGATGGGATTGGGGTCGGCGGCGGAGACGACGATCCGGGCCAGTCCGGCGCCGAGGACCGTGTCGACGCACGGCGGCGTCCGGCCCCAGTGGACGCACGGCTCGAGGGTCAGATAGAGCGTCGCGCCCTTGGCCCGTTTCCCGGCCATGCCCAGGGCCAGGATCTCGGCGTGGGGCTGGCCCGGCTCGGCGTGATAGCCGTGGCCGACGACCGTCCCGTCGCGGACGACGACCGCCCCCACGAGCGGATTGGGGCTCGTCCGGCCGCGGGCCTTCTCGGCCAGCCCGTAAGCCATCTCCATCCAGCCGAGATCGCGCGCCGGCGTCATGACAGAAGCGCCTCCACGAACTCGCGGGGCGAGAAGTCGGCCAGGTCGTCCTCTCCTTCTCCGAGGCCGAGATACCGGATGGGCAGGCCGAGCTCGGCGGCGACGGCGATGGCCGCCCCGCCCTTGGCCGTGCCGTCGACCTTGGTCAGGAAGACGCCCGTCAGTCCCGAGAACTTCAGGAACTCGCGGGCCTGCTGGACGGCGTTCTGGCCGACCGTGGCGTCCAGGACGAGGAGGGCCTCGAACCGGGCGCCGGGGAGCTCCCGGGCGAGGACCCGCCGGACTTTTTCGAGCTCGTTCATGAGGTTGGTGTTGGTGTGGATGCGGCCGGCGGTGTCGACGAGCAGGACCTCGCCCTGCTGGGCTTTGAACGACCGCGCGGCGTCGAAGACGACGGCCGCCGGGTCGGCCCCGTACGAGCCCTTAATGACCGGGACGCCGAGCTTCCCGCCCCAGAGCGCGAGCTGTTCCTGGGCCGCGGCCCGGAAGGTGTCGGCCGCCGCGAGCACGACCCGCCGTCCCTCGCGCTTGAAGCGGGCGGCGAGCTTTGCGGCCGACGTCGTCTTGCCGCCGCCGTTGACGCCGACCATGAGGATGACGGCCGGACCGTCCCCGCGCGCCGGCCCCGCGCCGGGAGGAGAGAGCAGGGCGATGAGCTCGTCTTTGAGGGCCCGCTCGAACCCGGCCTCGTCCCCGGCCTTGCCCGTCTTGGCCCGCAGCGCGGCGACGATCCTGCCGGCGGCCGGGACGCCGACGTCGGCAAGGAGGAGCGCCTCTTCGAGGCCGTCCAGGATCTCGTCCCTGCGCCGGCCGCTGCGGAACAGGTCCTCGACCCGGCGGAAGGCGTCCCGGGTCCGGGCCAGCTTTTCCCTCAGGCTTCCGAACATGGCCTTAAGATTTTATTTATCAAGCGTTTAATTGTCAATGGCGGCCGTTGAGCGAGGCCGGTGATTATGCTAGAGTGAGGGCGCCATGAACCCCGCCGTCTGGGTCGTCCATCCGCCGCGCGCCGAGGCCGACGCGCTGGCCCAGGCTCTGGACCTCCCTCCGGCCATCGCCCGGGTCCTCGTCAACCGCAAGATCCTGACGGAGGAGGCCGCCCGGAAGTTCCTGTTCGGCGACCTCGACGGGCTCCACGATCCCTACCTGATGAAGGATATGGACAAGGCCGTGGCCCGCGTCGAGACGGCGATCGCCCGGGGCGAGAAGATCCTCATCTTCGGCGATTACGATGTCGACGGCGTCCTTTCGACGGTCATGCTGAAGAAAGCCCTGACCACCCTGGGCGCCCAGGTCGACTACTTCATCCCGGAGCGCCTGACCGACGGCTACGGCATCAAGGACGATCACGTCCGCATCCCGGTCGAGCGCGGCGCGTCCCTGGTCATCAGCGTGGACTGCGGCATCAAGTCCGTCGAGTTCACCGCCCGGGCCCGGGAACAGGGCATCGACGTCATCATCACCGACCATCATCGTCCCGGCGACACGCTGCCCGCGGCGGCGGCCGTGCTCGATCCGGTCCTGCCGGATTCCGGCTATCCGGACGCGGGACTGGCCGGCGTCGGTGTCACCTTCAAGCTCGTCCAGGCCCTGCTCGAGAAGGCCGGCCGTCCCGCCGGTCTGCCCCACTACATGAAGCTCGTCTCGATCGGCACGGTCGCCGACGTCGCCGAGCTCAAGGGCGAGAACCGGCTCTTCGTCAAGCTCGGTCTCAAGGGGCTGCGCGACGTCGCCAATCCCGGCCTGCGCAGCCTGATCGAGGCCTGCGGCCTCAGGAGCCGTAAGATCTCCGAGGGCGACCTCGGCTTCCGCCTCGGGCCCCGCATCAACGCCGCCGGCCGGATGGGCCAGACCGATCTCGCCGTCCGCCTCTTCTTCTCGGAGGATCCGGCCGAGACCCTGGCGCTCGTCCAGAAGCTCGACGACCTCAACGCCCAGCGGCAGAAGACGGAGGAGCGGATCTTCAACGAAGCCAAGGACCGGGTCGAGACGCGCGGGCTCGACAAGAAGTACAAGTGCCTCGTCCTGGGCAGCCCCGACTGGCACCGCGGCGTCATCGGCATCGTCGCCTCCAAGCTCAAGGACGCCTTCAACCGGCCGGTCGTTCTCTTCCACTACGAGGACGGCCAGGCCCACGGCTCGGGCCGGAGCATCTCCGAGGTCCCGCTGATCGATCTCCTGGAGGACTGCAAAGAGCACTTTCTGAGCTACGGCGGGCACCGGCTGGCCGTGGGCTGCACCCTCCCGACGGCCGGCCTGGCCGCGTTCCGGGCCGCGCTCAACCCGCTGGCCGACGCCCGCATCTCCGAGGACAACCTGAAGAAGAAGATCAAGATCGACGGGCCCCTCGCGTTCGCCGACATCGACGAGCGGTTCATGGGGGTCTTCGCGCTGCTCGTCCCGTTCGGCGTCGGCAATCCCAAGCCTCTGTTCATGGCCGACAACGTCGAGGTCATCAGCGACCCCCAGGTCCTGAAAGGCAAGCACCTGAAGTTCCTGGCCCGCCAGGACGGCCGGGTCCTCGAGGCCCTGGGCTGGGACAAGGCCGATTGGCGCCACCTGATCCGCCGCGGCAGCCGGGTCAGCCTGGCCTTCTCGATCATGACCTCGGAATACCTCGGCGAACGGAGGGTCAACCTGTCCCTCGAAGACCTGAGGACCTGAGACGATGGGCGCTCAACGGGCTGCGGCGCCGGTGAGGCTCGCCCGGATGACCGCGGCCGTCCTCATGATCGTGTTGTCCGTGATCGTCGTCGTCCGGCTGGCCGGCCGGCGCGGCGGACCCCCTCCCGCGGCCGTCGCGCCGCCGCCCGCAGACCGGGTCGTCGACGTCAAGGCGCACGTCCGGCACGAGGAGTACAAGGACGGACGTCTCGTCGCCGTGGTCCGCGGCGACTCGTTCTCGCTCGGCCCCGACGGCCGGAACCGCCTGCAGGGTTCGGTGGACGTGGTCAATTACGGGCCCGCCGGCGAGACGACCTCGCATCTCGCGGCGGACGAGGTCGCCTACGACAAGGGGACTCTCGTATTCGAGATCAAGGGCCGGGCCCGGATCGAGGCGGGCGGCGTCGTCCTCGACGGCGAGGCCTTTTCCTACGACAAGGCCAAGGGGCTTTTCGGCACGACGGCGGGGGGGCGCTTCTCTTCGAAAGCGCTGAGCGGGAGAGCGCCGGAGATCTCTTACAGCGAAAACAAGGACGAGGTCCGGCTGGGCGGTGGATTCATCGCCGAGATAGCGGCCTCGGAAGGAGAAGCGTGCCGCTTGGCCCTGTCCGGCCGTTCTCTTCGATACGACCGGCGCGGGAGAAAGGGCCGGATCGAGGAGCGGGCCTTGATCGAAGGGACGGATTTCCGCGCCGCGGCGGGCGCGGTCGCGTTCGTCGCCGCGGCCGACGAGACCGGTCTCGATGACGCTGTCCTCGAGGACTCGGCTACGGTGGTTCTGAGGGGCCAGGACGCTTCGGCCGGCGGCGAGATCCGAGCCGACCGGATCGAGGTCACCTTCTCCCGCGAACCGTCAGGGATCGGTCTCGAGGCCTTCGGCCGGGCCATCTTGTCCCTTCGTCCCCGCGGAGATGAAGTCGAAACGCTCAGTGCGCCCAAGGCGCTGGTGAGTTACTCTCGTGAAGACCGGAAATGGACCTGGTCCGCGCGGGGAGGCGTGCGAGTTGAGATCAGCGGGGCCGGTGGTCCGGGACGCACGCTTGTTGGCGAGGCAGCCTGGTTCGACGGGGGAGGCATCGTGCATGCCGCGGGAGCCGCCGGCCTGCCCGCCGTCGCCGATTCTGCGGACGCCCGGATCGAAGCCCCGTCGATCTTAGTGGTCCCCGGAATGGGCGAACTCCTGGCAACGGGAGGCGTCAACGGGTCCGTCAAGAAGGGGGATGGGGGTCGGCGGACCGGCTTCTTCGACCGTGGAGAGGACGTTATTGTCTCGTGCAGAACGTTGGAGGTCAGGCCCGATCTATCGACGATGTTCCTGACCGGGACAGCCCTGGTCCGCCAGGGCGACAACTCCATCCGGGCCCAGAAGGTCGAGATCGCCGGCGACGAGGGACGGATGAACGGCGGGGGAGGGGTGGTCGTCACTCTGGCTGAGCCCGGCTCCGACGGCCGGCCGGGCCGGACGATCGAGCTCACCGGCCAGGATCTGGCCTACCAGCCGGAGACGAGGACCCTGACGGTGACCACGAAAGCGGCCCTCCGTCTGCCTGAGGCTCGGCTCGAGGCCGGGACGTTGTCGGCCGTTCTCGCCCCCGAGGGCCGGGGCCTCGAATCGCTCACGGCGCGGACAGCGGTCGTTGTCACCAAGGGCCGTTTCGAGGGCCGGGCCGAGGCCGCGTCCTACCTGGCGGACGGCGAGCGGATCACGCTCACCGGGGGTCCCGTTCTGACCGACGGCAAGGGCGGTTCCGCCCGGGGGGCCAAATTGACATTCGATCTGGCCGATGATAAGATTTTGATCGAGAATGAGGGACCGGGAAGAGCGACGACCGTCGTCAGATCGTGAGCCATGAAGGGTTCCCTGAAAGCGGTTGATCTCGAGAAGAGCTTCGGGCGCAAGAAGGTCGTCGACAAAGTCTCGGTCAGGATCGACGAAGGGGAGATCGTCGGCCTGCTCGGGCCGAACGGCGCCGGAAAGACGACGACGTTCTCGATGATCCTCGGTCTGGTCGCCCAGGACGGCGGCCGGGTCTTCCTCAGGGACGAGGACATCACCGACCTGCCGATGTACCTGCGCGCGAGGCGGGGCCTCGTCCTCCTCCCCCAGGAGCCGTCGGCCTTCCGGAAGCTGACCGTCGCCGAGAACCTCCTGGCCGTCCTCGAGACCCGGCCTTCGGCCGCGGCCTCCCGGGCCGCCCGGGTCAGCGCCGCCCTCGAGGAATTCGGCCTGGACAAGCTGGCCGGGGCCCGGGCCCTGACCCTGTCCGGCGGCGAGCGCCGCCGCCTCGAGATCGCCAGGGCCGTCGTCATGGACCCGGATTTCATTCTCCTCGACGAGCCGTTCACAGGGATCGATCCCCTGTCGGTCCGCGACCTTCAGGCGATCATCCGGGCGCTCCGGGCCAAGGGCCTCGGCGTGTTGCTGACCGACCACGCCGTCCGGGAGACGCTCGAGATCACGGACCGGGCCTACATCGTCGGCGGCGGCCGCATCCTCAAGGAGGGCACGCCCGCGGAGATCGTTTCCTCCGACGAGGTGCGCAAGAGCTATTTGGGCGACGAGTTCCGTCTTTAGGAGAGAGGGACACAGACCGATGACGCTCAGGCAAAGACTCGACCAGAGGCAGGTGCAGAAGCTCATCCTGGCCCCGGCCCTCCAGCAGGCCATCAAGCTCCTGCCGCTGACCAACCTCGAGCTCATCGAGGTCATCGACGCGGAGCTCGCCCAGAATCCCATGATCGAGATCGAGGACGAGGCCCGCGAGGGCCCGGCCAAGGACAGCGAGACCGTGGCCGCCGAGGAGGCCGGGGTCAAGAACAGGGACAGCGTCCTCGACGGGCTGAGCCTCGAATCGACCGAGCCGAAGATCACCGGCGATCCGTCCGTCGACAACATCCTGGCCGGCTTCCAGGAATATCTCGACGAGGGCTTCCGCCCCCATTTCCATGAGAGCCGCGAGGCCGTCTCGCTCGAGAACACGATCTCGCGGACGCCCTCGCTCTGGGACCACCTGAACTGGCAGGCCGCGCTGACCTTCTTCGAGGCCGCGGACCAGGAGATCGCCCAGTTCATCATCGGCAATATCAACGAGGACGGCTATCTGACGTCCCCCGTCGAGGAGATCGCCCGGCTGTCGCAGACGGCGCCGGAGAAGGTCGAGGCCGTCCGGGCCAAGATCAAGACCCTCGACCCCGTGGGCTGCGGCAGCCTGGACCTGCGCGAGGCGCTGCTCGCGCAGATGGACCATCTCCAGGTCGGGGACGAAATGGCCCGGACGATCGTGACCCAGCACCTGCCGCTCCTCGAACGGTCCGATTACGCCCATCTGGCCAAGTTGCTGGGCGCCTCCCTCGGCGAGATCCGGGCGCGCATCGACGTGATCAAGGGGCTGGACCCGGCCCCGGGGCGGAAGTACAGCGAGGAGAAGACGAGCTACGTCGTCCCGGACATCAACGTCACCAAGGAAGGCGACGAGTGGACGATCGTCGTCAACGACGAGGGCCTGCCCCGCCTCCGCATCAGCGGCTTCTACCGCCAGCTCCTGGCCAAGGCGGGCGCGGGCGAGCCCGAAGCCTACCGCTTCCTCAAGGACAATCTGAAGAAGGCCCTCTGGTTCATGCGCAGCCTCGACCAGAGGAACCAGACGATCTACAAGGTCGCCCGGTTCATCGTCGACCGCCAGAAGGAGTTCTTCGACAAGGGCATCGACTACATCAAGCCCCTGACCCTGATGGAGATCGCCCAGGACATCGGCGTCCACGAATCGACCGTCGGGCGCGTCGTGGCCAACAAGCACATGATGACCCCCCGCGGCGTCTTCTCGCTGAAGTACTTCTTCCACAAGTCCCTGCAGGGGAGCTACGGCGAGGACGTTTCGTCCCTCAAGGTCAAGGACAAGATCCGCAAGCTCGTCGACGCCGAGAACAGGGACAATCCCCTGAGCGACATCGAGATCGGCGATCTCCTGGCCCGGGAGGACCTGCGCATCGCCCGGCGCACGGTGGCCAAGTATCGCAACCAGCTCGGCATCGAGCCCTCCCACATCCGGAAGAGAAGGTCCAGCATGGAGGAGAAAGCATGAACGTCCACTATACGGCGCGCAAGACGGCCCTGACGCCCGAGATCCGGGCCTATTGCGAGAAGCGGCTGGCCCGCCTGAAGGACCTCGTCGACGCCGTCCTCGACGTCAACGTCATCCTCAACATCCAGAGGACCCGGAACAAGGCCGAGATCCACGTCCGGGCCAAGGGCGTCGGCTACGTCGTCATCGAGGAAGCCCAGGACATGATGGATTCCCTGAACCGGGCTTTCGACACCCTGGAGACGCGGATCCGCAAGGACCGGGCCAAGTGGCGCGAGAAGAAGCGGCGGGGCGGGCGGGAGCGGAAGGCCCTGGCCCCGGTGGTCGCCGCGCCGGAACCCGAGAACAGGGTCATCCGGGCCAGCTTCTTCTCGCTCAAGCCCATGTCGCTCGAGGAGGCCATCATCCAGCTCGACGCGAAGGCCAAGGAGGTCTTCCTGTTCCGGCGCGAGGGCTCCCAGGAATGGGCCGCCGTCTACCGGCGGAAGGACGGCCAATACGGGCTTATCGAGCCCTGACGGGCGGCGGGGGAGAAGAATGAAGCTGCACGCGCTCCTCGACGACGGCCTGGTCCTGCCGCGCCTGGAAGCCCGCGACCGGACGGGCGTTCTCCGCGAGATGGCGGCCCGGCTGGAGGCCCGGCACGCGCCCGACCTCGACGACACGCTCCTCGACAAGCTCCTGAAGAGGGAGGAGCTGGGCACCACGGCGATCGGCAAGGGGGTGGCCGTGCCCCACTGCCGGGCCAAGGGCCTCAAGGCCCCGGCCCTTCTGCTCGGCCTCTCGCCGGATGGGGTCGCCTTCGATGCGGTGGACGGCAAGCCCTCCCACGTCTTCTTCCTCCTGGTCTCGCCCGAGGACAATCCGGGCGCCGGGCTCCGGCTGCTGGCGGCGATCGCCGGCCTCGTCCGGAGGTCGCGGGGCCTCTCGTCGAAGCTGATCAAGGCGCCGACGCCGGAGGCCATCATCGGCGTCCTCCGGGCCGAGGAGGAGAAGCCGCGTGCCTGACGGACCGGCCGGCGCGCCCCCGGGATCGCCGGATCAGACGACCCTCTCGGCCGGTTTCCTGAGGATCTTCGGCCTGGGGACCCTCATCCTCGGCGACAGCGGCATCGGCAAGAGCGAGAGCGCGCTCGAGCTCATCTCCCGCGGCCACCGGTTCATCGCCGACGACGTCGTCCAGATCCGGGTCGGCCCGAAGGGCGAACTCGTCGGGACGGCCCCGGCCCTGAGCCGCAACTTCATGGAGATCCGGGGCCTCGGCATCATCAACATCCGGGCCATTTTCGGACCGAAGCTGCTGGCCCGGGAAGCCCGGGTCGACCTGGTGATCCGCTTGAAGAAGTGGCGGCGCGGCTACGAGGTCGACCGTCTCGGGCTCAAGTCCGGGGACGACATGACCGTGCTGGGCCGCAAGATCCCCCAGCTGGCCATTCCCGTCGCCCCGGGCCGGAACATCGCCACGCTGATCGAGATCGCCTGCAAGGTCCACATCCTCCGCAAGAAGGGCTACAGCGCGCCGGACGAGATCATCCGCCGGCTCGACCGCGTCCTGACATGAGAGCTGCCATGACCCGCTCCGCCAAGGACTGCCGCTTCCTCATCGTCACCGGCCTGTCGGGCTCGGGCAAGTCCGTGGTCAGCCGGGCCCTCGAGGACTTCGGCTATTACTGCATGGACAACCTGCCGGCCAAGCTCATCCCGGATTTCGTCGATCTCTGGCTCCGCGAGGAAGTCGAGATCGACCGGGCGGCCCTGGTCATCGACATCCGCGAGCCGCGCTTCCTCGCCGACTTCCCGGGGGTCTTGCGGGAGATCCGCCGGAAGGTCCCGGCGCGGCTCATCTTCCTCGAAGCGGCGGACGAGTCCCTGGCCAAGCGCTTCAACGAGACGCGGCGGCCGCACCCGATGGCCCCGCGCAAGCCCATCCTCGAGGGGGTCCGGCTCGAGCGCAAGAGGCTCCTGGCCATCCGCCGGATGGCCGACGATGTCGTCGACACGTCGGGGCTCAACATCTACCAGCTCAAGGACATCATCGCCGAGCGCATCCTGCGGCGGAAGCGGCCGCGGACCCAGGTCGTTTTGACGAGCTTCGGCTACAAGCACGGCCTGCCCCTCGAATCCGACCTCGTCTTCGACACGCGGCTCCTGCCGAACCCGTTCTATGTCGAGCGGCTGAGGACGCGGACCGGCAAGACGCCGAGCGTCCGCAAGTTCGTCCTGTCCTCGCCCGGGACGCGGCCGTTCCTGAAGGAGCTTTTCCGGTTCGTCGACTTCGCCCTGCCCCGCTTCGCCCGGGAGGGGAAAACGACCGTGGCCGTCGCCGTGGGCTGCACCGGGGGCAAGCACCGCTCGGTGGTCGTCGCCGAGGAGCTGCGGGCCCATCTCAAAACGGCGGGCGCGGACGTCAGGATCTTTCATCGGGACCTTTATAAATAGTCAGGTTTGTCATACAATAGCGGACTGATCGGGAGAGCACATTCATGATCGGAGGCATCATTGTCTGCCACGGCCGCATGGCCGAGGAGCTGCTGAACGCCTTGACGATCATCCTCGGCGAGGCGCCCAACATCGAGGCCATCTCGATCGGCTGGTACGACGACGTCGAGGATTCGAAGAAGAAGATCGCCCAGAGCATCAAGCGGGTCGACCAGAAGAACGGCGTCGTCATCTTCACCGACATGTTCGGCGGCACGCCCTCCAACCTGAGCTTCAGCTTCTACAAGGAAAGCCAGGTCGAGATCATCACCGGGGTCAACCTGCCGATGCTGATCAAGTTCGTCTCTCTCCAGCGCGCCAACAACCTCAAGGACGTGGCCAAGAAGGTCGTCGACCAGGGCAAGAAGAACGTCCACCTCGTCAGCGCCCTGCTCAAGACGCGGACCAAGTAGCCCGCCGATGCTCGACAAGACCGTCACCATCCGCAACAAGCTGGGCCTGCACGCCCGGGCCGCGGTCAAGTTCGTCAACCTGGCCAACCGCTTCAGCGCCTCGGTCAAGATCGTCAAGGACGGCGACGAGATCGACGGCAAGAGCATCCTCGGCATCCTGACCCTGGCCGCGACCCAAGGCACGTCGATCCGTCTCGTCACCGCGGGCAAGGACGAGGAGGCGGCCATGGCCGCGCTCTGCGAGCTCATCGCCAACCGCTTCGACGAGAAGGAGTGACCCGGATGGACATCACCCGCCTGCGCGGCATCGGGGTCTCGCCGGGGATCGCCATGGGCGAGGCCCTCCTCCCGCGGCGCGTCATCTTCACCTCGCGCAAGGAGATCGTCGCCGACGATCAGGTGCCGGACGAGCTCAAGCGGCTCCGCCAGGCCCTCGACCGCACCCGCGACGACCTGGCCCGGATCAAGGAGGGCGTCCGGGAGAAGCTGGGGCCGGACAGCTCCCTCATCTTCGAGGCCCACCTGCTCATCCTCGAGGACCCGGCCCTGGTCGCCGGGCTCGAGGCCGTCATCCGCGAGGAGAAGGCCCGGGCCGAATGGGCCCTGTCCAAGGCCAACACCCGGTTCGAGCAGCTGTTCGAGGCCCTCGCGGACGAATATTTCCGGCAGCGGAAGTCGGACGTCGCCGACGTCCTCAAGCGCGTCTACCGGAACCTCGAGACGAAGCGGGAGAAGGAGAAGGCGCCCCAGAAGCAGCACGTCCTCATCGCCCATGAGCTCCTGCCCTCCGAGGCCGCCCTGCGCCTGAGCCGGGAGCTGACGCTCGGCTTGGCCATGGACATGGGCGGGCAGACCTCGCACACGGCCATCCTGGCCCGGTCCCTCGGCATCCCGGCCGTCCTCGGCCTGCGCGATATCACCCGCCAGGTCCGGGAAGGGGAGTTCATCATCGTCGACGGCACCGACGGCGAGGTCATCATCAACCCGCCGCCGGCCGTCCGCCGGGAGTTCCAGGCCAAGAAGGAGAAATACGAGAACTACGGCCGGGAGCTCCAGAAGACGGCCAAGCTCAAGTCGGAGACCCTCGACCGGGTCCTCTTCATCCCGCAGGCCAACATCGAGCTCCCGGAGGAGCTCGGCCTGGCCGTGTCCATGGGGGCGGAGGGCGTGGGCCTCTTCCGGTCGGAGTTCATCTATCTCCGCCGGGAGTCCCTGCCGACGGAAGAGGACCACTTCGACATCTATGCCCGCCTGGCCAAAGGGGCCCACCCCCACCCGGTCACCATCCGGACCCTCGACATCGGCGGCGAGAAGAGCCTGCCCCAGCTGAACATCGAGAAGGAGCCCAATCCCGCGCTCGGCCTGCGGGCCGTCCGCTTCTCGCTGCGGAACCGGGACCTCTTCCGGATCCAGCTCCGGGCCATCCTCCGGGCCAGCGCCGGCGGGAACGTCCGCATCCTCGTGCCCATGATCACCGAGATCGACGAGGTCGTCGAGGTCAAGGACGTCTTCGAGGACGTCAAACGGGAGTTGCGGCGCAAGGGCGAGGCCTTCGACGAGAAGATCCCGCTGGGCATCATGATCGAGGTGCCCGCGGCCGCGGCCCTGGCCGACATCATGCTGAAGGAAGTGGACTTCATCAGCATCGGGACGAACGACCTCATCCAGTACTACTTGGCCGTCGACCGGGCCAACGAGCACGTGACCTACCTCTACAAGCCGTTCCACCCGGCCGTCATCCGCCTCATCCGGTCCGTCATCCACGCGGCCCTGAAGGCGGAGAAGGACGTCGTCGTCTGCGGCGAGATGGCCGCGGATACGCCCTCGGCCATCCTTCTGCTCGGCTTCGGCCTGAGGACTTTCAGCATGAACCCCATCTTCATCCCGCGGGTCAAGAAGGCCCTCCGGTCGATCGAGTGCCGGACGGCCGAAAAGATCGCCGAGGAGACGCTCAAGCTCCGGAGCGCCCAGGAGATCGAGGAGTACGTCACCGAGGAGATCCTCCTGCGCCACCCGCAGGTCTTCCTGACCGGCCAGACCCTGGAAGCTCACCCTAAGAAGTAGCGGCCTTGGGACTGTCCCCTGAGGGGACACTGCCGTTCTGATCCTCGAACCGGGGACCATCTCAAAGGAGTAAGCCCATGACCGAAACGGCCGTCGATCTGGAGTCGGAATTCTACGAAGTTGTGACCAGAAGGCGGACGGTCCGAGAGTTCGGTCCGGCCCCGGTGCCCGCCGAGTCGGTCCGGAGGGCCCTCGAGGCGGGATTGCGGGCCCCTTGCAACGCCCATCTCAAGAGCTGGCAGTTCATCCTGCTCCGCGACCGGGAGAAGCGGTCCCGGGCGGTCTCGGAGGGCTTGAAGGCGCGGGACGTCAAGGACAGGGACGAGATCGAGAGGATCGTCTCCCGCTTCACGGAGGAAGAGCTCAAAAAGGTTTACCGGCGCTCCCTGCCCGTTCAGCGGACCATGATGCTCCAGGCCCCTGAGGTCCTTGTCGTCTGCTATAAGATGAAGGCGATGGCCGAATGCCGCAGTCTGTTCGAGCTGAATCCCCTGGCCTCGGTCTGGATGTGCATCGAGAACATCATGCTTGCCCTGGCCGCCGAAGGGCTCTTCGGTTGCACTTATACGCCTTATGACGCCCAAGGGCTCATGGATGCGCTGCGCGTGCCTCCGGGATATCAGGTGGCCGCGGTCGTCCCCTTCGGCTTTCCTCGGGAAGAGCCGGAGAGCCGAGTGCCGGAATCGCTCGAGGAACGACTGCACATCGACGAATGGGGGGCCCGAGGCCGGTCGGTCCCCGGCTCGGAGCCGTCGGTCTAGGACCGGGCTGTCGTCGATATCAAGACCGGGCGGATTCCCGCCCTTTGAAGGATTGTCTATTTCCGATCGTAATCGTCCGAGAGGCGGACGATGTCGTCTTCGGTCGAGCGGCCGATCCAGATCTCCATGAAGCGGGCCGGCGCCGTCCCGACGTTCCGGGCCCGGTGGACGGCGCGGCGGGGGACGACGATCTCCTCGTTCGGGGCGGCGATCCAGACGCGGTCGCCGACGGTGATCTCGAGCCCGGCGTCGAGGACGACCCAGAACTCGGCCCGGCCTTCGTGGTACTGGAGGGACAGCCGGCCGCCCGGCTCGACGGTGATGATCTTGATGCTGCCCGCGTCCTCGTGGGGGAAGCGGCGGAACCTGCCCCAGGGACGGACGTCCTCGACGATGCCGCTCCGGTAGTCGTCGGCGGACGGGATCTTTTCGCTCAAGGGCATGCCTGGATGATTCGCGAGCCGAGGCGGCTGTCGATGCGAGGCGTCAAAGGGTGAAGCTGTACTCGGAGTACTGCGAACCCTTTGCAACGAAGCAGATGCGCCGGATCGGCTTGCCCGAAGGGTGAAAACGCCGGTCTTTGTTCTTCAGGTTTGGTGGAGCGACACGGCGTTTTCACGAATGGTCCAGGCTAGAAGGGGACGTCGTCGTCGGGGCCACCGGAGGCGCCTCCGGACTCTTCGCCCGACGGGAACTCGTCTTCGCCGGCGGCCGCGGGCCCGCGGCCGCCGCCGCGGCCTTCCTCGGCCAGGTCCCGGGTGTCCGAGCTCGCCGAGCTCTCTTCGCGCTTGCCGAGGAGGACGATGTTCATCGCCTCGACCTCGGTCTTGTACCTCTTGTTCCCGGAATCCTTGTCTTGCCAGCTCCGCGTCCGGAGCTTGCCCTCGATGAGGACTTGACGGCCCTGGGCGAGGTACTTCTCGACGAATTCGGCCAGCTTGCCGAAGACGACGATGTTGTGCCACTCCGTCCGGTCGGACGACTCGCGCGTGTTGGGATTGAAGAGCCGCTCGTTCGTGGCCAGGCTGAAGCTGGCTTTCCAGCGGTCCTGCTGGGGCATGCGGAACATCTCGGGCTTCTGGCCCAAGCGTCCGACGAGGATGACCTTGTTCAGGCTGTTGATGTCTCTCATTTTTCGTTCAGCTCCCGGATCTTGTCCTGGGCGATGCGGGCCTCCTCCTCGAGCGGGTATTTCGCGACGAGGAGCTTGAGCGCGGCCAGCGCCTCCGGCTTCCGGCCGAGCTCGATGAAGCTCAGGCCTTTCTTGAGATGGGCCGCCGCGGCCTTGTCGCCCTGCGGATAGCCGACGATGAGCTCGTCGAAGGCGTCGATCGCCTCCTCGAACTTCCGCTGGCTGTAGCGGCACTCGCCGATCCAGTACAGGGCGTTGTCGGCCAGGGGGCTCTCCGGGAACTGCTGGCGGTAGAGCTTGAAGCTTTCGACGGCCAGGTCGTAGTTCCCCTTGAGATAATCGTTGTAGGCCACGGAGTAGGCTTCCTGGGGGGACATCGTCGGAGCCGGGGCCGGGGCCGGCGGAGCCTTGGGTTCGGGCCCGGGTTTGGCCGCCGTCTGAGGGGCCGTCTTCCGGTCCTCGCCGGCGGCGGCCGCACCCGCGGCGGCCCCGACGGGCACCGCGGCCGCGGGCCGGGCGGCCAGGTCGGCCGAGATCTTCTGAAGCTCGAGCGTCAGCTGGTCGAGCTTGCGGACGATGTCCTGGTACTGGGCGGGGAGCGCTCTCGAGCCTTCCTGAGCTTCGGCCTGGCCGGCCATGGATTGACGGAAGAGGTCGGTCAGGATCTTGAGCTGGTCCTGGAGGGCCTTGATGACCTCGGCGTTCTGGTCGGCCAGGTCGCGGAGCTCCTGGACCTGCTGCTTGAGGATCTGGACGTCGTCGTAGACGACCTCGATGGCCTTCTTGCTCTTGTCCTGTCCGGCCGCGGCCAGGGCCAGGACGGCGAGCAAGAAGGCCCCGAGTCGAGCGCGTCGCAAGTCTTACTTCTCGATGACGAGGAACTGGGCGCGCCGGTTCATCTGCCAGGCGCTCTCGTCGTGCCCGGGGTTGACCGGCTGGCTCTTGCCGTAGGAGATGATCTTCATCCGGTCGCCGGCGATGCCCGACGAGAGGAGATAGTCCTGGGCGGCCTTGGCCCGCTTCTCGCCGAGGGCGAGGTTGTATTCCTCGGTGCCGCGCTCGTCGCAATGGCCTTCGAGGAGGATCTTGACGGTCTTGAACTTCTTCAGCCAGCCCGCGTTCCCGTCCAGTGTGCCCCGGGCGTCGTCGCGGATGAGGGCCTTGTCATAGTCGAAATAGACGGTCCCGAGGGGTTTTTCCCGGTTGATCTGGTCGAGCGATTTCTGGAGGAACAGTTCCTCTTCCGTCAGCTGGGGTTCCTGGACGACGGGCGGTTCGACCTTTTCGACCTTGGGCTGTTCCTGGATCTGCGGGGGCGGCGGGGGGACTTCCTTGGGTTTCTTCTTGCAGGCGACGGCGAAGGAGAAGACGAGCACGATGGCGAGGGAGTAAATGATCAGCTTTTTCATTGAGCCTCCTAAAAATCGCGTCTCGGGCCGAAGCGGCCGGCGGGGTGACGCTGTTTTCCAGCCTTCTTATACCCCGTATCAGGCGGACATGTCAATACGTTATTCCCCTGATCTCGCCAAATTCCCCCCTTAAGGCTACCCCTAGAGGGTGTAGGGGCGAGCCCCGGGGGCGAGCCGACCGCTGAATCCCATGCCCGGGATGTCGTCGACGCGAGCGCGGGAACTTCTGGGATGGCGATGCGGCCCCGGCGGCGAAGGCCGTGGGAGAAGGGGCCGAGGGGTATCCCGGAGTGAGCATCAAGCGGTGAATTAGCCGTCATCGGGACGGAGACCTAAGAACGGGCTCCGTCCCGGGACGGCGTGAAGATTCACCGCAGCGAACGGAGCGGATCCCCGAGGTCCCTCCACGGCCGGATCAAGGTTGCAGGAGTCCGGGGTCTCCGATCGCGAACGGAGAGGATATCCTAATCCGTCCAGTTGGGGAGCTTGTTCTCGCCCCGGTCGGTCAGCCGCCGGAGGTTGGCCCCGTCGTAGTCGACGGTGTAGAGCTGGATCGAGCCCGAGAGGTTGGAGGCGAAGACGAGGTGGCGGCCGTCGGGCGACCAGCTCGGCGACTCGTTGCGGACGTTGTTCTCGGTGACCTTGCTGATCTGGTTGGTCCGGAGGTTGAGGACATAGATGTCGAAGGAGTTGTCGACCCGGGAGACGAAGGCGATCCGCTCGCCCGTCGGGGCCCAGGCCGGCGCGTCATGGTAGTTGCCGCCGAAGCTGGCCTTGCGGACGTTCGAGCCCTCGGCGTCCATGATGTAGATCTGGGGCGTGCCCTGGCCGAGCCGGTCGGTCGTGAAGGCGAGCTCGCGGCCCGTGGGCGACCAGGACGGCGCGGTCTCGATGGCGGCGTTGTAGGTCAGCCGCTTGGTCTTCTTCGTCTCGAGGTCCAGGACGAAGATGTCGGCGTTGCCCTCCTCGGCCATGGTCGAGCAGAAGGCCAGCTTCTTGCCGTCGGGGGAGAAGGCCGCCGAGTAGCTCGTGCCCTTCGTGGCCACCGCGGACTCCGTGCCCTCGTAGATGTTGCGCAGGTAGAGGCCCGCGTTGCCGCCCGGTACGAGGTGAAGGCGATCGTCCGCTGGTCCGGCGACCAGGCCGGCATGTAGTCCTTGATCTTGTTGAAGGTCACCCGCGTCGCGGCCGCCCCGTCGTAGTCCATCATGTAGATCTCGTCGTTGCCGTCGCGGTTGGAGACGAACGCGATCTTGGTCGTGAAGATGGGCTTCTCGCCGTGGAGCTTCAGGAGCTCGTCGGCCATCTTGTGGGCGACGAGGCGCAGGCCGTTCTTCTCGGCCTGGTAGCGCTTGCCGACGATGAAGCGCTCGCTCTTGACGTCGTAGATCTTGCCGTCGAAGACGATGCGCCCGCCGTCCTCCCGGACCTCGCCGGTGACGAGGAGCCGGGCCTGGATGGAATCCCAGTCCTTGAACTGGATCTTGTCCGGGTCGAGGCCCCGGATGTAGGCATAATACTCCTTGGGCAGGAGCTGGAAGATCCGGCTGTACTTGACGTCGTCGGACAGGGCCTGGCGGATCTCCTGGGCGGCCGCCTGGGCCGTCGGCGAAGAGCCCCGGACGATGAAATCGGGCAGGGCCAGCGGGATCATGGGCATCCCTTCGCTGATCTTCAGGACGACCTCCTGCTGGGCGAAGGCCCCGGACGCGAAGAGGACCGTCAGGCCGATGAGGAGCTTTTTGGTGGGTGTCATTTGGCGTGCTCGAAGACGAGAGTGATCCCGAGGTACTGGCCGTCGTACTCGTTCGGTAGGGGCGCGAAGGGCGCCGCGGTCTGGATGGCCCGGCGGGCCGAGAGGTCGAACGATTCGACCCCGCTCGAAACGTCGATCTTGACGTCGGAGATCTGGCCGTTCTTGTAGATGCGGAAATAGACCTGGGTCTGCAGGACGCCGCCGACGCCGGGGTCGACGAGGGCCTGGAACCAGTTGGCCGTGATCTTGTCCGAGATCATCTGGAGGTAGAACTGGAAGGGGAAGCCGGCGACGCCGAAGGGATCGCCCGCGCCGGCCCCGGTGCCGCCGCCGATGCCCCCGCCGGTCCCGCCGCCGCTGCCGCCGGCGCCCGCGCCGAAGCGCAGGCCGAAGCCGGAGCCGCTCGAGGCCGTGCCGGACGCGGCGCTCGCGGCCCCGGCCGCCGTAGCCGTCGCGGGCTCGGGCTTGGTGATGGCGGCCTTCTTGTCCGGCGCCTTCTTCGACGTCTTCGGCTTGTCCGCCGGGTGGGTCATGGCGCTCGCGGGCTCGGATTTGATCTTGGAGGGCACGGTCAAGTCGCGCAGGGCCGGCTTCTTCGGCGCCGGGAGGGGCTCGGTCTTGGACACGACGCTGCCGCCCCCGCCTCCGGTCCCCCCGCCTCCGCCGCCGCCCATGAAATTGACGTACTGGACGAGGCCTTTCTGCGGCGCCCGCGAGAACGAGGGCGAGACGATGACCAGGATGAACAGGCCGACGTGGAGGATGGCCGACAGGACGACGGCCCTCTTGAAGGCCTGAGGCAGGGCCAGCCGCACGGGGCTCATTTCTTCTTGTCTTTGACGTCGATGGGCTCGGTCAGGATGCCGATGAGCTCAACCCCGGCCTTCTTGGTGATGTCCATGATGCGGACGACGACGCCGTAGGGGAGGTCCTTGTCCGCCTGGAGGTAGACGACCTTCTTGGGCTTGTTGGCGAAGTATTCGGTCAGCCGGCGCTCGAGGAGGTTGATGTTGATCGTCGAGTCGCCGATGTGGACGTACTGGTCCTTGGTGACGGTCAGGGTCAGCCCTTCTTCGGCCGGCTTGGTGTCGGTCTCGGCCTGGGGCAGGTTGATGCCGATGCCCGACTGCATCATCGGCGCCGTGACCATGAAGATGACCAGGAGGACCAGCATGACGTCGATGAACGGCGTGACGTTGATCTCGGACATATGCGTGCCGATCTGCCTCCTGCGCGAGGACCGCGACGGCAAGCCTTGCGTGCTAAGAGCCATGGAGCCTCTCCGCGATGCTCAGGAATTCGAGGGAGAAGTCCTCCATGTCGGCGATGAGGTCCTTGATCCGGCCGAGGAAGTAGTTGTAGGCGATGACGGCCGGCACGGCGGCGAAGAGGCCGACGGCCGTGGCGACGAGGGCCTCGGCGATGCCCGGGGCGACGACCTGGAGGCTGGCCGAGCGCATGGCCCCGATGCGGACGAAGGAGATCATGATGCCCCAGACCGTGCCGAACAGGCCGATGAACGGCGAGACGCTCCCGGTCGTGGCCAGGAAGAACATCATCTTCTCGAGACGCGAGACCTCGGCGTTGGAGGCCTTGAGCAGGGCCCGGTTGAGGCTCTCGGTCCTCTCGCCGGTCCAGCCGTCCTCGCCCTTGGCCTTCGACTGGTAGACCAGCTCCTTGTTGCCGGCCAGGAAGATGACGGCGAGCGGGCTGCCGCGGAGCCGCTTGGCCGCCTCGCTGACCTCGCCCAGGCTCTTGCTCCGGCGGAAGGCCTCGAGGAAGCGGTCGGATTGCCTGAACGCGGTCTTGAGCGTCTTGGATTTGAAGAAGATGATGGCCCAGGAGAAGACGGAGAAAAAGACGAGCAGCAGGAGGATGAGCTGGACGACGATGTCGGCCTCGGCGACGATTTTGAAGATGTTGATATTCATGATTATCCGAGAAAAAAGTAGCACACGCCCGGGACTCTGTCAAATGAGCGGGTTGAAGGCGGGGCGGTTTTCGTTATATAGTCGGCCCGCGATGCCCTGGACCAAGGTCAAGAAACTCCTCCTCGGCGGGGAGAAGAACGTCCGCGACCCGGGCACCTTCCACAAGATGGCGCTCATCGCCTTCTTCGCCTGGGTCGGCCTCGGCGCGGACGGCCTGAGCTCGTCGAACTACGGCCCGCAGGAGGCCTTTCTGTCGCTCGGCGACCACCGTCACCTGGCCCTCTACCTGGCCCTCATGACCGCGCTCACGGTCATCACGATCTCGTTGAGCTATTCCCAGATCATCGAGCTCTTCCCGACGGGCGGCGGCGGGCTACGTCGTGGCCACCAAGCTCCTCGGCCCGATCTTCGGCGTCGTTTCGGGCATGCGCCCTGATCGTCGATTACATGCTGACGATCAGCATCTCGATCTCGAGCGGCGTCGAGGCCGTGCTGAGCTTCCTGCCGCCGGCTTTCTTCCAGTACAAGCTGACCTTCATCCTGCTTATCACGCTCGGCCTTATCCTGCTCAACCTGCGCGGCGTCAAGGAGTCCGTGGCCACCCTGACCCCGATCTTCCTGCTCTTCTTCGTGTCCCACGCGGCCCTCATCGTCTACGGGATCTTCTCCCATGTTTCGGCCACGCCGACCCTGTTCGTCGACACCATCCGGGAGACGCGGCAGGGCATCGCCCAGCTCGGCTTCGGGGCCATGGCCTTCATCCTCCTTCGGGCCTACAGTCTCGGCGCCGGGACCTACACGGGCATCGAGGCCGTCTCCAACGGCCTCCAGATCCTGCGCCCGCCCCAGGTGAAGACGGGCAAGAAGACCATGATCTATATGGCCGCCTCCTTGGCCTTCACGGCCGGCGGGCTGCTCGTCTGCTACCTGCTGACCAACGTCCAGCACGTCGCCGGCAAGACCCTGAACGCCTCGCTCCTCGAGACGCTCATCGGGACCTGGAAGATCGGCGGTTTCCCGCTGGGGGTCTGGCTCCTGGGGATCATCCTGGTGTCCGAAGGCGCCATCCTGTTCGTCGCCGCGCAAACGGGCTTCATCGACGGTCCGCGCGTCCTCGGCAACATGGCCATCGATTCCTGGGTGCCGAACCGGTTCATGCACCTCTCGGAGCGCCTGGTCGTCCAGAACGGCATCCTGTTCATGGGCCTGGCCTCGATCCTCATCCTCGTCTTCACCCGGGGCTCGGTCCAGGTCCTCATCGTCATGTACAGCATCAACGTGTTCATCACCTTCACGCTGTCCCAGCTCGGCATGTGCATCCACTGGGTCAAGACGAAAGCCCCGCACCGCGGCAAGAAGTTCGCCATCAATTTCATCGGGCTCGTGATGTCCGTATCGATCCTGGCCGTGACGCTCGCCATCAAGTTCAAGGAGGGCGGCTGGATCACGCTGGTCATCACGCTGTCGTTCGTCGCCGGCTGCGTTCTCGTCCGGCGCCACTACGACCGGGTCAAGGACATGATGAGGCGCCTGGACGACATCCTCGGCCAGGTCCAGCAGATGACGGGCAAGCACGGGGCCCCGGTCAGGGACGAGGCGGCCCCGACCGCCGTCATCTTCGTGAGGAACTTCGGCGGGCTGGGCATCCACTCGTTCCTCAACATCCACCGCATCTTCCCGAACTACTTCAAGAATTTCGTCTTCTTCTCCATCGGCGTCGTCGATTGGAAGAACTTCAAGGGCGCCGAGGAGGTCAAGAATCTGGAGGGCCATGTCACGGACGAGCTCAAGAAGTACGTCCGGATGGCCAGCGACTTCGGCTTCTACGCCGAGTCCATCCACTCGGTCGATATTGACACCCTCGATGTCGTCGAGGCGCGCTGCGAGGAGATCCAGCGGAAGTACAACAAGGCCGTCTTCTTCGTCGGCAAGCTCGTGTTCGAGGAGGAGAACCTGTTCACCCGATTCCTCCACAACCAGACGGCCTTCAGCATCCAGCGCATCCTGCAGTTCAAGGGCATCCCCTCAATCGTCCTGCCCATCCGGGTCATCAAGACGGTCAAATAAGAAAAGAGGGGGTCAGCCCCCCAAGCCCAAGACGGGGTCAAACCTACACTTTTACAGTTTTCTCGATCGTTTCTCTTTTCGACCCGTGGAAAACTGTAAAAGTGTAGGTTTGACCCCTTCCGGAATCCAGGCTTGACGGGCTGACCCCGTCTTAATTGACCAGGGGGGAGCGGGAGGGTTCGAGGCCGAGCAGGCCCTTCAGGATGGTCCGGGCGACCTGTTTGGCGTCCTTGCCGCTCTCGCTCGTGGCGCCGACGCAGGACGGGCAGCCGTCCCGGCAGGGACAGGCCTCGAGCGTCTTCAGGGCATGCTCGAGCAGCTTCGCCTCGAGAGCGAAGAGCGACGGGCTGAGCCCGATGCCGCCCGGGTAATTGTCGTAGATGAAGATGTTCGGCTCGAAGTCCGGGTCCAGGGCGACCGGCATCTCGTCCGGGGCCTGGGCGGACGGGCGGGCCTGGGGGGCCAGCGGCCGCACGGGCTCGCCGCTGGTGTTGTCGCCGATCGAGACGCCCACGTCGTGCAGGTCGCACATCATGAAGAGGGGCGAGACGTGGTGGATGAGGTAGGCCAGGCCGAACAGGCCGTTGACCCGCTGCTCGGCCGGGTAGGGGATGGCCTGCATGAGCGCCGAGGGCACGGTCAGCCAGTACGCCGTCGTGTGCATCTCGTTCTGCGGCAGCTGGAGATCGCCCGCGCCGACGTTCTCCATGGTGTGGAACTTGATCTTCTTGAAACCGACGACCTGCGTCGCCACGTGGACCTCGCCGTGGGAGACCCGCCCCGTTCCGCCCTCGAGGCCCTTTTTGTCGAAGAGGTCGAGGATGGTGATCTTGGTGTAATCGATGGCGTCGGTGTAGTAGTCGATGTCGGTTCTCTTGACGTAGGCCTTGCGCTCCTCGAAATCGAGCTTCTCGACGAAGTACTGCTCGCCCTCGACGATGTAGATGGCCTTGGGGTGCAGGGCCGTGAGGGCGGAGGTGAAGTCGACCTCGGCGATGACCCGGGCCTCGCCGGTGATGTCGACGACGACGAAGTTGTCCGAGCTGATGCTGCGCAGGCTGATGGCGTCGGCCGGGTAGGCCTCCGACGTGTAGAACCACTTGTCCTTGGAGTGGTGGAGGATCTTGTCCTCCTCCAGAAAGTTGAGGATGGGCCCGATCTCGGCCCGGCCGAATTTCTCGCCGTCCTCGAACGGCAGCTCGAAGGCGGCGCACTCGATGTGACTCACGAGGATCGACAGATTGTCCGGGTTGATCAGGGCCATCTCCGGCGATTTGGAGAAGAAATACTCCGGGTTGTTGATGATGAACTGGTCGAGCGGCGAGCTGGTGGCCACCAGCACGGCCGCCGACAGGCCCGTCTTCCGCCCCGCCCGCCCGGCCCGCTGCCAGGTGCTGGCGATCGTGCCGGGGTAGCCGGCGAGCACGGCGACGTCGAGCGTCCCGATGTCGATGCCCAGCTCCAGGGCGTTGGTCGAGACGACGCCGAGGATCTCGCCCGTCCGCAGGCCCTTCTCGATCTCCCGCCTCTTCAGCGGCAGGTAGCCGCCCCGGTAGCCGCGGATGAGCCCCTCCCTCTGGATGTTCGTCTCGATGTCCTCCTTGAGGTAGGTCAGGAGGACCTCGGTGATGAGTCGGCTGCCCGCGAAGACGATCGTCTGGAGACCGTTCTTCAGGAAGATCGAGGCCACGCGCCGCGACTCGTTGACGTAGGACCGGCGGATGCCCAGGGCCGCGTTGACCACGGGCGGCGTGTAGAAGACGAAGTACTTCCCGCCGCGCGGCGCGCCGTTGTCGTCGATGAGCGTCACCGGGGCCTCGATCGTCTTCTCGGCCATCTCGGCCGGGTTGGCGATGGTCGCCGTGCAGAGGATGAACTGCGGGTCGGCGCCGTAGAACCGGGCGATCCGCCGCAGCCGCCGCAGCACGTTGGCCAGGTGGCTGCCGAAGATGCCGCGGTAGTTGTGGAGCTCGTCGATGACGATGTACTTGAGGTTCTCGAAGAGCTTGATCCACTTGGTGTGGTGGGGCAGGATGCCGGCGTGGAGCATGTCGGGGTTGGTCAGGACGATGTGGCCGCGGGCCCGGATGGCCTTGCGGGCGTCCTGGGGCGTGTCGCCGTCGTAGGTGAAGACGCGGATCTCCTCGGGCAGGCGCGCGTTGATGTCGTCGAGCTCGGCCTGCTGGTCCTGCGACAGCGCCTTGGTCGGGAAGAGGTACATGGCCCGCGTCGACGGGTCCTTCATGATGGCGTCGAGGACCGGCAGGTTGTAGCAGAGGGTCTTCCCGGACGCCGTCGGGGTCACGACGACGATGTTCTTGCCCTCCTTCAGCGCCTCCCAGCTCGAGCGCTGATGCGAGTAGAGGGAGGTGAAGCCCTTGGCCACGAGGGCCTCGCGCAGGGCCGGGTGGACGCCGTCGGGGTAGTCCCGGTACGAGCCCTCCTGGGCCGGCAGGTGCTTGATGGCCTTGATCGAGTCGCTCTTGTAGCCGATGTCCTTGAGGAGCTCGAGGGAACGGAGGATCTTCTCTTCGTTGGACATGGGGCCCCCTCATCCTAGCGAAATCGAAAGATGGGGTCAAACCTACACTTCTTATAGTTCCGCTGGCCAGCGTCGGAGCTGCGACTAGCTGGAAAACTATAAGAAGTGTAGGTTTGACCCCGGTGCTGGACCCTTCTATATGCTAAAATAGACCGTTATGCTCGACGAGATACGCATCAAGAGGGCGGCGCAGCACAATCTGAAGCACATCGACGTTGCGCTCCCCCGGAACAAGCTGATCGTGGTCACCGGCCCGTCCGGCTCCGGGAAGTCGTCCCTCGCCTTCGACACCATCTTCGCCGAGGGCCAGCGCCGCTACATCGAGTGCCTCTCGGCCTACGCCCGCCAGTTCATCGACCAGATGGAGAAGCCCGAGGTCGAGTCGGTCGAGGGCATCTCGCCGGCCATCTCCATCGACCAGAAGACCATCTCGACAAACCCGCGCTCGACCGTGGGCACCATCACCGAGGTCTACGACCTCTTCCGCCTGCTCTTCGCCCGGGTCGGCACGCCCCACTGCCCGAGCTGCGGCCGGGTCGTCTCGTCCCAGACTCCGGAGGAGATCCTGACCCGCATCGCCGAGCACGCCCCCGGGGCCAAGGTCCGCATCCTGGCCCCCGTGATCAAGGGCCGCAAGGGCGAGTACCAGCGCCTGTTCGAGCGCCTGCGCAAGAAGGGCTTCCTCCGGGTCCGCGTCAACGGCGCCCTCCACGACCTCGAGGACGACATCCCGCTCGAGAAGAACCGCAAGCACACGATCGAGGTCCTCGTCGACACGGTCAAGATCGGCCCCGACGCGGAGCGCCGCCTGCGCGCCGCCGTGGAAAAGGCCCTCGAGGTCGCCGAAGGCGAGGTCCTCGTCGTCGACGAATCCGGCAAAGAGCGCTTCTTCTCCCAGACCCTTCTCTGCCCCTACTGCGAGGTCAGCCTGGCCGAGCTCGAGCCGCGCAACTTCTCGTTCAACAGCCCCTACGGCGCCTGCCCGAAGTGCCACGGCCTCGGCCACCAGACGACCCACAACGAATGGGGCGAGGTCGAGCTCACCGACGACGTCTGCCCCGACTGCGGCGGCGCCCGCCTCCGCAAGGAGAGCCTCTCGGTCCAGATCGACGGGAAGAACATCCACGACGTCGGCGAGCTCTCGATCCGCGACCTCCTGGCCGAATGCGCCAAGCTCGTCTTCTCCCCCGCGCAGGCGCTCGTCGCTTCCCGGATCCTCAAGGAGATCGCCTCCCGCCTGGCCGTCATGGAGGAGCTGGGCATGTCCTACCTCCAGCTCAACCGGACGACCGCGTCCCTCTCCGGCGGCGAGGCCCAGCGCGTCCGGCTGGCCGCCCAGGTCGGGTCGCGCCTCCGCGGCGTCCTCTACGTCCTCGACGAGCCGACCATCGGCCTCCACCAGCGCGACAACGGCCGCCTCATCGCCCTGCTCCGGAGCCTGCGCGACGAGGGCAATTCGGTCATCGTCGTCGAGCACGACGAGCAGACCATCCGTTCGGCCGACTATCTCCTCGACCTCGGCCCCGGGGCGGGGGAGGACGGCGGCTTCAAGGTCGCCGAAGGGACGCTCGCGGCCGTCCTGAATTCCGCCGATTCCCTGACGGCCCAATACCTCCGGGGCGAGAGATCGGTGCCCGTCCCCCCGGCCCGCCGCAAGCCGGGCGGCTGGCTCGTCATCCGCAAGGCCCGCGAGCACAACCTCAAGTCGATCGACGTCCGCGTTCCGCTCGCGGCCATGACGGCCGTGACCGGCGTCTCCGGCTCGGGCAAGAGCACGCTCGTCTACGACATCCTCTACAAGGCCCTGGAGAACAAGCTCTACAAGGCCCGGCAGACCGTCGGCGCCCACGAGAGGATCGAGGGCATCGACGGCCTCGACAAGGTGGTGGCCGTGGACCAGAAGCCCATCGGCCGGACGCCGCGCTCCAATCCGGCGACCTACACCGGGCTGTTCGCGGCCCTGCGCGACCTCATGGCCCGGACCCCCGAGGCGCGCATGCGCGGCTACGGCCCGGGCCGCTTCAGCTTCAACGTCCCGGGCGGGCGCTGCGAGGACTGCGAGGGCGCCGGGGTCAAGAAGATCGAGATGCACTTCCTGCCCGATGTCTTCGTCACCTGCGACCGCTGCGACGGGAAGCGTTACAACAAGGAGACCCTGGCCGTCGCCTACAAGGGCAAGTCGATCGCCGATTACCTGGCCATGACGGTCGACGACGCCTACGAGCTCCTCAAGGCCTACCCCCAGGTCAAGCGCAAGCTGGCCACGTTGAAGCGGGTCGGGCTCGGCTACATCCGCCTCGGCCAGCCCGCGCCGACCCTGTCCGGCGGCGAGGCCCAGCGCATCAAGCTGACCAAGGAGCTCGGCCGGCGGGCCACCGGGCGGACGCTCTACCTGCTCGACGAGCCCACGACCGGGCTGCACTTCGACGACGTGCGCAAGCTGCTCGAGGTCCTGTCCGAGCTGGCCTCGCTCGGCAACACGGTCGTCATCATCGAGCACAATCTTGAAGTCATCAAGTACTGCGACTATATTATCGACCTGGGGCCGGAAGGCGGCGCGGACGGCGGCCGCATCGTGGCCCAGGGGACGCCGGAAGAGGTCGCCGCGTCCGGGGACGGCTCCCATACGGCGCGCTACCTCAAGAAAGCCCTGGACGGCGCCGGCCGGCCGGAGCGAAAGGACGGCTGAGGACATGGCCTTCAAGGACATCGCGGGCAACGTGAGGATCAAGCGCATCCTCAAGCTGGCCTTCGAGCGCGGCCGCGTTCCCCACTCCGTCATCTTCGCCGGCCCGGAGGGCGTCGGCAGGCGAGAGATGGCCCTGACACTGGCCAAGACCCTCAACTGCCGGACCCTGACCGCCGATTCCTGCGACGAGTGCCCCTCCTGCCGGGCCATCGACGCCGGGACCCACCCCGACGTCATGGTCCTCACGGTCGAGGTCCAGAAGCTCAAGGTCGAGCAGACCGAGCTCGTCAAGCAGATGGCCTATCTGCGGCCGATGACGGGCAAGTGCCGCGTGTTCATCATCGATGACGCCAAGGACATGACCCCGGAGGCCTCCAATTCGCTGCTCAAGGTGCTCGAAGAGCCGCCCGCCTTCGCCCATATCATCCTATTGACGGACAGTCCCCACTTCCTCCTGCCGACCATCCGCTCCCGCTGCCAGACCCTGGCCTTCTCGGCCATCGGCCGCGAGGAGATCGAGGAGATCCTGCGCGAGCGGGATGTCAGCCCGGACCAGGCCCGCATCCTGGCCCTTCTCGTCGAAGGCAACCTCGAGCGGGCCCTGGAGCTCGACTGGAACGAGGTCCGGGCCCTCAAGGAAGAGGCTTGGGGGCTGTTCGAGGCCCTCTCGTCGACCGACCGGTCCAGCCAGTTCCTGGAGCGCTTCGGTACGGTGCCCAAGGCCGTCCAGGAGGAGTTCGGCCGTGTCCTGGAGGTTTTCTCCTCCTTCGTCCGGGACATGCTGCTGCTCCGCCTCGGCGGCGATCCTGCGCTCCTCCTGAACCCGGACTTCGAAGAGAGGCTCCGCGGCGCCGTGCCGTCCTGGAGCCCCGTCCGGATCCTCGGCGTCCTGGCCGAGCTCGATTTCCTGTCCGCCCAGCTCGCGGGCAACTTGAACAAGGGCCTGCTGGCGGCGACGTTCTTTTCAAATTTCGGGGAGTTGAGACATGCCTGACATCCTCTGCGTGAAATCGGAAACAACGGGCCGTGTCGTCCGGGTCCGCCCCGGCGATCTGGCCCTCCGCGTCGGCGACCGCTGCATCATCGAGTCCGAGCTCGGCGGGGACCTGGCCCTCGTCGTCGACGAGACGTCGAGCTTCTGCCACAATCCCAAGGCCGCCCGCATGGCCGTCCAGGTCATCCGCAAGGCGACGCCCGAGGACGTCCGCAAGTTCGACTGGCTGCGGGAGCGCGAGGCCCGGGCCTACGACCTCTGTATCGAGCGGATCGCCGTCCACAATCTGGCCATGAAGCTCGTCGCGGTCCGCTACTTTTTCAGCGAGAAGAAGGGCCTCTTCTACTACACCGCCGACGGCCGCATCGACTTCCGCCAGCTGGTCAAGGACCTGGCCAAGGAGCTGCGGATGCGCATCGAGATGCGCCAGGTCGGCGTCCGGGACGAGGCCAAGATGATCGGCGGCCTCGGCGTCTGCGGCCGCTGCCTGTGCTGCTCGAGCTTCATGACCACGTTCGAGCCGGTGACCATCCAGAAGGCCCGCAAGCAGCAGATCGTCATCAACCCGACCAAGATCTCGGGCCAGTGCGGCCGGCTGATGTGCTGCCTGGGGTTCGAGGAGCAGACGCGGGGGCGGATGTTCTCTCAGACCGACGAACGGCCGATCGAAGACTGAATTCACAAAAACCCCGGTGTTGGGTCAGGAAACCCAGCGTTTTTGTGAATTCCCGCTAACGGCCGAGCCGGCCGATCAGGCGCCGCCACCAGGGCCGCCGCGGCGGGACGTGCTCGCAGGCCACTCCGTAGGTCTCGAGCATCCCTTCCTTCTTCAGGATCTGGACGATCTCGCTCTGTTGGTCGAGCTTGGCGAAGCAGTGCGGGCAGATGAAATAGTGCGCCTCGAACTCGTCCTGGTCTTCGGGTTTGAGCTTGCCGAGGAGGTACTCGTCGATCAGGTGCTCGTAGTGGCGGTGTTTCTTCATATCCGCAGCTTCTGGGGGCTTCACGGTTTTAGTCGCTCGACGCCGGGACAGAATGGACAAGCCTCCCCCTATTTCCTGACGGCCTTCTGGATGAGCTTGAGGGCGTAGTTGACCCGCTCCGAGACCCGCCGGGGCGAAATGTCCAGGGTCCGGGCCACCTCCTCGCGCGACAGCTCCTTGTAATAGTAGAGGTAGAGCACGTCCCGGAACTTGGGCTTGAGCCCGTTAACGACCTGCTCGACCTGGCGGGCCCGCTCGCGGTGCTCCAGCTCGTCGTGGGGGTCGGGGTAGGGCGGCGGCTCGGGGGCGTGCTTGAGGACCCGGGTCTTCTGGCGGATGTAGTCGATGATCCGGCGGCTGGTGATGGTGTAGAGGAACGTCCCGATCGAGGAGTCGCCGCGGAACTCGCCGCTCTGGATCTTGGCCACCGCCTGGGTCAGGATCTCGTTGACGACGTCCTCCCAGTCGGGATTGGAGCTGCCGAGGGCCTTGCGGACCCGGAAGGAGATGACCGCCCGGTACTGGAGGACGGCATCCTCGGGGCACGCGCGCTTGGCCTCTTTGCCCATCAATCCTCCTGGTCGCGCCCCGTGCCGCCGGCCCGCTGGCGGACCTTGTCCTTGAAGAACTCCTTGCGGTCGACGAGGATCTCCCGCGGCTTGGCGCCCTCCGACGGGCCGATCAGGCCTTCGCCCTCCATCTGGTCGATGATCCGGGCTGCCCGGGCGTAGCCGAGCTTGAGGCGGCGCTGAAGGTGGGAGGCCGAAGCCTGGCCGCTCTGGAGAACGGTCTCGACGGCCTTTTCGTAGAGCTCGTCCTTCTCGCCGTCCTCGGGCAGGAGATGGTCGGCGTCGCCCTTGACGACGTGGAGGATGCGGGTGTCGTAGGTCGGCGTGCCCTGGCTCTTGACGTGCTTGACCAGGCGCCGGACCTCGGGGATGGAGATGAACGAGCAGTGGTGGCGGACGACGCGGGGGAAGTTGGGCGGCAGGAAGAGCATGTCGCCCATGCCCAGGAGCTTGTCGGCGCCGATCGTGTCGAGGATGATGCGCGAGTCGACCTTGGACGGGACGCGGAAGGCGATGCGGCAGGAGAAGTTGTTCTTGATCGTCCCGGTGATGACGTCGATCGACGGCCGCTGCGTGGCCATGACCAGGTGGATGCCGACGGCCCGGGCCAGCTGGGCCAGCCGGCCGATGAAGAACTCGACCTCCTGGGCGCCGACCATCATCAGCTCGGCCAGCTCGTCGATGATGATGACGATGTAGGGGAGTGGCGCGATCTGGGCCTTCTCCTCGTCCGTGAGCGGGCCCTTGTGCTCCGCGAGGACCTGCTTCATGTGGGTGTTGTATTGGTCGATGTTGCGGACCTTGACGCCCTGCAGCTTCTTGTAGCGCTCCTCCATCTTCTTGACGATGTCCATGAGCACGACGTGGGCCTTCTTCGGGTCGTTGATGACCGGGCAGAGCAGGTGGGGGATGTCCTCGTAGAGCGTGAACTCGAGCCGCTTGGGGTCGATGAGGACGATCTTGACCTCCTCCGGCGTGGCCTTGTAGAGGATGCTGGCGATGAGGGCGTTGAGGGCGACGCTCTTGCCGGTGCCGGTCGAGCCCGCGATGAGCAGGTGCGGCATGACGGCGAGGTCGGTGACGGTCACCCCGCCGGTGACATCCTTGCCCAGGGCGAAGGTCAGCTTGGACGGCGAGTCCTGGAACTTCGCCGACTCGATGATGTCGCGGAGCTTGATGAGCTCGCGCCTGTCGTTGGGGATCTCGATGCCCAGGGAGGACTTGCCCGGGATGCGCTGGATGCGGACCGACTCGGTCTCCAGGGCCAGGGCCAGGTCCTCGGTCAGGTTGGCGACCTGGGCGACCTTGATGCCCGGGGCGGGGAAATACTCGTAGGTCGTGATGACCGGCCCGGGGTGGTACTCCCGCACCTCGCCTTCGATGCCGAATTCCTTGAGCTTCTCCTCGATCCGCCGCTTCTTGTCGGCCAGCTCCGCGGTGCTGATCTTCTCGGCCGGCAGGCCCGGCTCGAGCAGCGTGAACGGCGGGTAGCGGTAGTCGCCCTTCTTGCCCGGGTCGGGGAAGAGGAGGGGTTGGGGGGCCGGCGGAGCGACGGGCTTGGGCGGGGGCGGCGGGGCCTTGAACGGGCGGCGGGCCGCTTCCCGCTCGAGCCGGCGCTGCTCGCGCTCTCTCTCCCGCTCGGCCTCCTTCTCCGCCTTGCGGGCCGCCTTTTCGGCCTTCGGATCAAGGGCGCCGGCGGCCGGCGTCTCGTATTTCTCGCGGACCCGGTCGCGCATCTTCTCCTTTTCCTTGGCCTTCTGGCGGTCCGTGACCTTGATGCGGACCTCGGAGGCCGTGGACTGGAAGGCCCCCTTGGCGAAATGGAGCGTCTTGGCCAGGGACCAGCGCGTGGAGAGGAGGAGGAACACGGCCAGCGCGGCGAGGAGGAAGAAGAACGAGCCGACCTCGCTGAGGAAGCGGGAGAAGAAGCCGAGCAGGAGCTGGCCCAGGAGGCCGCCGGCCGGGAAGTCGCTGCCGCGGAAGGGGAACTGATCGAGGAAGGCCAGGAGCGGGCAGACGATGAGCAGGCCGATCGTGATCGTGCCCAGGCGCTTGAGGAGGTGGGCCGAAGTGCCGCGCAGCACGGCGCGGAGCGCCGCGTAGCCGAGGACGAAAGGCAGGACGAACGCGGCCAGCCCCAGGAACGACAGGACGATCTGGGAGAAGTACGAGCCGACGCTGCCGGCGAAGTTGCGGATCGAGTGGCCGGCCGTTGGCACGGTGGCGAACGACGGGTCCTTGGCGTCGAAACTGATGACGCTGATGAACGCGAACAGAGCCAGGAAGACGAGGAGGACGCCGGTGATCTCGACGGCCAGCGCCTGCTTTTTGGGCGAGGCCTTGCCGTTCTTTCCGTTCTTGCCGCCCGAGGCGGACTTCTTCCGCTTTTTCACGGCGCGAATTATAGCACATAAGGCGGGGCCATGTACTTTAGGCGCGTGTCCCTGCGCTTTAATCAGAATCCGTGGTGTGAGATAATATCTTTATGAAACGGACGTCCAAGGCGGTGAAAATATTCGAGAGCTTTGCAGATCAGGAAGCTTGGGACGTCAAATATTACGTCAACCTGAGTCCCGAGGAACGCCAGCGCATCGCCCGGGAGCTGCGCCAGAGATATTACGGCAAAAATCCGCCGCGGATCCGAGCTGTGCGGGCCGCCAAGTGACCGCCTCACATTTTCCTCAAGATTTTCTGGACATATTCGTCCTCCTCCGGAAACACGGAGTTCGCTTTCTCATCGTAGGAGCTGAAGCGGTCATCTATCACGGATATGCCAGGCTTACAGGGGATATCGATCTCTTCTATGAGCCGTCCCTCAAGAACCGCAGGGCCTTGTTCGCCGCGCTTCGGGAATTCTGGTCCGGGGAAGTGCCGGGGATCGGATCCGCACAGGACCTCGCGCGGAAAGGGATGATCATTCAGTTCGGTTATCCCCCCAATCGCATCGACCTTCTCAACGCGATTTCCGGCGTTACTTTCAATGAAGCATGGAAGGGCAGGATCTCAGAGAACTTGCAGGTCCGGGGACAGGCGATAGCCGTCTGTTACATAGGTCTGGCCGCCCTGATAAAGAACAAGAAGGCCGTCGGGCGGCCCAAGGACCTGGAGGATCTCAAGTACCTCCGGGAAGCGGCGAAAAAGGCCCGATAATCCCGCTTCGTTCGAACGAGCCGGCCCACGGGGGCGTGTCTCTGCTCTCTTCTCTGTTCCTCCCCGATGATCGCGATTGACCGGAAATGGGTTTGTTGCTACCCTGAGCCCGATCTGAGGCCGTAACGAAAGAGGGGCCCCCAACCCGCCTCCGCCGACTAAAGAGATGATGAAGTCCCATCCTGCGGGAAGCTAAGGAGGGAATGATGAAAAAGACCGCGATCGTGATCCCCCTGGTCCTGGCGGCCGCGTTCGCCGTCGCCTGCCGCGCCAAGCCCGCCGATGTGAAGCTCGAAGAGCGGAACATGGCCATCGTCAAAAGCTATTTCGCGTTGGCGGACGCCGGCGATTTCGACGCCGTTGCGCGGCTCTACGAGCCCACCACGGTCTTCTACAGCCCGTCCGGGAGCGTGAGGCCCGTGTCCGGCGCAGAAGATATCGAGATCGGCAAGGTCTATGCCCGGGCGATCCCCGATCTCTCGCACCGGATCGAAGAGCTCTTCGCGTCGGGGGACAAGGTCGCGGCCAGGCTGGTCACCAAAGGGACGCTCAAAGAGGAAGTCCCGGGCTTCCCGCCTCCCGGCAAGCCCTTCGAGGTCAGCTCCATCTATATTTTCACTCTCAAGAACGGGAAGATCATGGAAGGCCGGGGAGAGGTCGACATGCTGGGCCTGATGCAGCAGCTCGGCATGGAGCTCAAGCCGGTCGCGCCGCCAAATAAATAGGCCGGGAATTCAGCTCATGAAGAGCATCCGCATGGAAGAGATGACCTGGCCGGAGATCAGGCGCGCGATCGATTCGGGTTTCACGACCGCGGTCTTCGCCGTAGGCTCGACCGAACAGCACGGCCCGCATCTGCCGACGATGACCGACGCGCGGATCGGTGACGACGTGGCGGGGCGTGTCGCCCGTAAGCTCGGTCACGCCCTCCAGGCGCGCACGATCGATGTCGGGCAGTCGGAACACCATCTCGCGTTCGCCGGCACGATCTCGCTCAAAGCCGAAACGCTGGCGCTCATCCTCCGCGACTACGTGGCGAGCCTGGTCCATCACGGCTTCAAGCGCATCATCGTCATCCCGAGCCACGGCGGCAACTTCGCTACGGTCCGGCAGGCCATCGAAACGGCGAGCCAAGCCCATTCCGGGGTCGAGATTACGGGCTTCACCGATCTACTGGCGCTGACGGAATTTCTCAATCAGGCCTCGGCCCGATACGGCGTCTCCGCGGAAGATTCCGGAGCGCACGCCGGCGAGAGCGAGACCTCGATCATGATGGCGCTCGAGGGCGGCCTCGTCGCATCCGACCGATTCGCGCCCGGCTATATCGGCCCGCTCGGGGAGGCCGAGATGAGGGTCATCTTCGAGAAGGGCATGCCTGCCCTGACCTCCAACGGCATCCTCGGCGACCCCCGGACGGCATCGGCCGAGAAGGGCGAGGACTACCTCGAGCGGTTCGCCGACTTCATCGTTTCTGCGATAGGCGCGTGGACGGCCGGCTGACCTCCGGCCGTTGACTTCCGGGCCCGGCGGCGCTATCCTTGGCTCAGCGATAAAGGGGGCCGGCCATGGCCGTCAAGTGCCCGAAGTGTCATCATCGAGAACACCCTGGAGGCGCCGTTCTGCGTCAACTGCGCCGCGCCGCTCCCGTCCTTCCCGGGCCTGACCGAGACCGCGCCGACCCCGCTCGTCCGGGAGCTTGTCTCGGGCCAGACCTTCGCCGGGCGGTTCGAGGTCGTCGAGGAGCTGGGGCACGGCGGGATGGGGCGCGTTTACAAGGTCTTCGACACGAGGGCCAAAGAGAAGATCGCCCTGAAGCTGCTCAAGCCGGAGGTCGCCGCGGACGACGCGGCCATCGAGCGCTTCGAGAACGAGCTTCGCTTCGCACGCAAGGTCTCGCACCGCAACGTCTGCCGGATGTACGACCTGGGCGACGAGAAGGGGACCCGCTTCATCACCATGGAGTATGTTTCGGGCGAGGACCTGAAGAGCATGCTGCGCATGATGGGTCCGATGAGCCCGGGGAAGACGCTCTGGATCGCCCGCCAGATCTGCGAGGGGCTGGCCGAGGCGCACCGGCTGGGGGTCGTCCACCGGGACCTCAAGCCGCAGAACATCATGATCGACCGGGAGGGGAACGTCCGGATCATGGACTTCGGGATCGCCCGGTCGCTCAAGGTCAAGGGGCTGACGGGGGCGGGGATCGTGGTCGGGACGCCGGAGTACATGTCGCCGGAGCAGATGGAAGGGAAAGAAGCGGACGGCCGTTCGGACATTTACTCGCTCGGAGTCATTCTCTACGAGATGGTGGCGGGCCGGCTGCCGTTCGAGGGCGAGACGTTCGTCAGCATCGCTCTGAAGCAGAAGACGGAGACCCCGAAACCGCCGAAGGAGCTGAATCCGCAGCTCCCGGACGACCTCAGCCGGCTCATCCTGAAGTGCCTGGATAAGAACGCCGCGGCCCGCTACCAGAGCGTCGAGGACATCCTGGCCGACCTGGGCAAGATCGACAAAGGCCTGCCGACGACGGAGAAGGCCTTGCCCGTGCGCAAGCCGATGACCTCGCGCCAGATCACCGTCCAATTCAGGCCCAACAAGTTTATCCTCCCGGGCCTGGCCTTGATCGCCGTCGTCGTCGCCGCCGTCGTCCTGCCGCGGCTCCTCTCTCACAAGACAGGGGCCGCCGTCCCTTCCGGAAGGCCCTCCCTGGCCGTCGTTTACTTTGAGAACAAGACCGGTGACGAGAGCCTGGACGAATGGAGCACGGCCCTTCCAGATCTGCTGACCACAGACCTCTCCCAGTCGAAACTCCTCCGCGTTCTGAGCAGCGATAAGATCTACAGTGTTCTCAAAAAGCTCAACCTCCACGAAACAAAGCGATATTCCACGGAGGATCTGGTCAAAGTGGCGAACGAAGGCGCCGCCGAATACACGGTCAGCGGCAGCTTCATCAAGGCCGGGTCCCAGCTTCTCGTCAGCGCCACGCTCCAAAAGCCCCGTACGGAAGAGGTCGTCAAGAACATCCGTGTGGAATGTCCGTCGCTCGACGAGATCCAGGCCAAAATCGATGAGAACACGGGAGATTCCTCGACCTCTGGAAAGATGCCGATCCGGTCAGCCGAGGTTGCGGACCGAAGACCGGCTGGCCGGCTTGGCAGGGCGCTAACCAGGATCGTGAGGAGAACCGACATGAAACGTCTTTGTGCCATAATGGCGTTGGCTTTTTACTTCGCGGCAGCCGCGTTTGCCAGCCCGTCAAAGCGCCTTCTGCCGGCCATCTCCTGCCGGTCCTCCAGGCGTGGACGTCACTGTCCTCGTGGAGAATATGGCCGGAACCCGTCGCTGCTCGGCGAGTGGGGATTGTCCTTCCTCATCGAGACGGGCAAGCACCGTATCCTGTTCGACGCCGGCGGGGGCCGGACCTGTTCGAGAACGCCGGGCCTGAAGGTCGATCTCACGAAGCTCGACGCCATCGTCGTCAGCCACGGCACTTCGACCACACTGGCGGGCTGGAGAAGGCGCTCGAAACGGCGGGGTGATCTGGGGCCCGGAGCCTACCGGGAGCGGGATTCAGGCGCCCAGCTTTTGGAAGAGGGAGAATAGCGCTTCCGGCGACAGGTCCTCCGCGCGGACCTTCCGGGAGAGGCCGAGATCGGCATAGGCGGCCTCGAGCGCGGCCGGGGTCGAGCGGCGGGCCAGGTTCTTCCAGAGCATCTTGCGCCGTTCGGCGAACGCGGCTCGCAGGAAAGCCCGGTAGATCTTGCGCCGCTCGGCGAACGCGGCCCGAAGGAAAGCCGGTACGGCTCTTCGGCCGCGCCGGGGTGAAGGGGAACCGGGCGCCGGCGAAGCGTCAGCAGGGCCGACTGGACCTTGGGCGGGGGAGAGAACGATCCCGGCGCCACCGTGAAGGCGATGCGCGCCTCGAACTCGTTCTGGAGCAGGATCCCGAGCGGGGCGTAGCTCTTCGTGCCCGGCCCGGACGTGACGCGCTCGGCCACTTCCTTCTGGAGCAGGAAGACACAATCCGAAAGAAGAAGGCGCTCGTCCAGGACCCGGAAGAGGAGCGGCGAGGAGATCGAGTAAGGGATGTTCCCGACCAGTCGGACCGTGGCCACGCCGGCCTTCTCTGCGATCGCGCCGAGGTCGGTCCGTAAGATATCCCCCTGGACGACCTCGACATTGGCGGGCATCGCTTCCCTGAGCCCCGGGATGAGCCGCTCGTCCTTCTCGACGGCGATCACCCGCCCGGCCTTGTCCGCCAGGGCCGTGGTCAGAACGCCTTTGCCCGGTCCGATCTCGACAACGACATCCCCGGGCCGGGGATCGACGGCCGCCAAGATCTTGCGCAGGACGCCCTCGTTGGCCAGGAAATGCTGGCCGAGGGCCTGGCGGCGGGATTTGTACATGGGGCGGGCTCATGATAGCCTTTTTCAAACCGAATGGCTATAATCCAGCCTCGATCTCTCCAGAGGAATGGCAACGATGAAGGCTAAAAAGATCCTGCTCTTCATGCTGGGGGTGGCTGTCGTCGTGGCCGGCTTCCTGACCCTGCGGAAGCGGCAGAAATAGGCCTTGGGGCCAAAAATAGGGACACCGCTTTCGGGGGCGGTCCCCCTTAAGGGGTTTGACAACCTCCTCCGGATTGCCTAGAGTATCTAGGCACCCCAGTCATGGCCGAAAAAAAGATCCTGGTCGTCGATTACGAGCCCGCTAGCTTGGCTCACGTTTCCAAGCTGTTGAAATCGAACAAATTCCGCATTGTGACCGCGGCCGACGGCCAGGCCGGTTGGGAGGCTTTTGTGACCGAAAAGCCGGACCTCGTGGTCCTGGAGGCCATGCTGCCGAAGCTCCATGGCTTCGACCTGACCCAGAAGATCTCCCGGGAGACCCAGGGCCGGGTGCCGGTCGTCCTCATCACCGGGCTCTACAAGGGGCCCCAGTACCGGCAGGAGGCGACGAGCAACCTCGGGGCCGCGGAATTCTTCGAGAAGCCTCTCGACGAGAATGCGTTCGTCGCCGCGGTCAAGCGTCTCCTCCACGACGAGGACGAGTTCGACGAGGTGCTGCCCGACTCCAACGCGGTCCTGGAGGGTCTGAGCCGCCGCGGCCGCGGGGCCGCCTCCCCCCGGGGAGAGGCAAAATCCGAGCACAAAGGAAAACGCCCATGACAAGCCTCTGGACCCGTTGCAACAACTGCCAGCGGATCCTTTACAAGCAGGACATCCTGGATAACCTCGCCGTCTGCCCAGCCTGCGCCTTCCACTTCCGGCTCTCGGCCGAGGAGCGGCTGCAGATGCTCTTCGACGACGGCGCCTACGAGGTCCTCGACGCCAATCTCCACTCCGTCGACCCCCTCCACTTCGTCGACCTCAAGAGCTACGCCAACCGGATCGTCGAGAACGAGCGGAAGACGGGCCTCTCCGAGGCCATCGTCACCGGCCGCGGGACGCTCGGCGGCGTCCCGGTCTACATCCTGGCCATGGACTTCGGTTTTCTGGGGGGCAGCGTGGCCTCGGTCGTGGGCGAGAAGATCACCCGGGCCTGCGAACGGGCCCTCGAGGACCGCCGGCCCGTCATCATCGTGTCGTGCTCCGGCGGCATGCGCATGCAGGAAGGCATGCTCTCGCTCATGCAGATGGCCAAGACGAGCGCCGCCATCGCCCGCCTCGGCGAGGCCAAGATCCCCTTCATCTCGGTCTTGGCCGACCCGACAACGGGCGGCACGACGGCCAGTTTCGCCATGCTGGGCGACATCAACGTGGCCGAGCCGCAGGCCCTGATCGGCTTTGCCGGCCCCCGGGTCATCGAGCAGACCATCAAGGAGAAGCTGCCCAAGGGCTTCCAGCGCTCCGAGTTCCTGCTCGAGCACGGCATGGTCGACGATGTCGTCGAGCGCAAGGCCCTCAAGCCCTACCTCGTCCGGGCCCTGCGCCTGTTCCTCAACAAGCCGCAATGACCTCGGCGGAGTGTCGGGACTACCTCGACCACCTGCAGCACTTCGGCATCAAGCTCGGCCTCGAGAATATCGCCGCTCTCTGCGCCGCCCTCGGCAATCCCCAGAACCGGTTCCTGTCCATCCACGTGGCCGGTACGAACGGCAAGGGCTCCGTCTCGGCCATGCTGGCCGGGATCATGCGGGCCCACGGCCTCAAGACAGGGCTCTACACTTCGCCGCACCTGGCCCGGATCGAGGAGCGGATACGGATCAACGGAACGATGATCCCGGAGCGGCGCTTCCGTGAGCGCCTGACGGCCCTCAAGGCCGTGATCGACCGGGCCATGGCCGAGGGCAAGCTCGTCTACCACCCGACCTATTTCGAGGTCGTGACCGCCCTGGCCTTCGTCGAGTTCGCCGAGCGCCAGGTCGACGTGGCCGTCCTCGAGGTCGGCATGGGCGGGCGGTTCGACGCCACGAACGTCGTCCGGCCCCTCGTCTCGGTCATCACCACCATCGCCAAGGACCACGAGAAGCACCTTGGCGCGACGCTCGATAAGATCGCTTTCGAGAAAGCCGGCATCGTCAAGCCTGGCATTCCGGTCGTCTCCGGGGTGAGGGGAGGGGCGGCCCTGCGGGTCATCCGGCGTATCGCCCGTGAGCGGCAGGCCCCGCTCGTCGAGGTCTTCGGCAGGGGACGGATGCTCGAGACGCGGCGGACGCGTGACGGCTACCGGTTCGTTTATAAGGGCGAATGCGGTTCATACGCGTTCACGCCGGGGCTGGCCGGCCGCCACCAGGGCGCCAACGCCGCGACCGCCATCGCCGCGGCCGAGGTCCTGGCACGCGTCTGGAAGCCCTTCGACAAGGCCAAGATCCTCGAAGCCGTCCGAACGACGCGCTGGGAAGGCCGGCTCGAGACGGTCCGGACGCGCCCGCTGGTCCTCCTCGACGGCGCCCACAACATCGAGGGCGTCGCCGCCCTGGCCGATCACGTCAAAACGATGGTCGGCCGGCCCGTCGTCCTCGTCTTCGCCGCCATGGAGGACAAGGACCTCCGGGCCATGACCCGGATCCTGTTCCCGATCGCCTCGACAGTCGTCCTGACGCGCGTCCCTTACAAGCGCTCGGCGACGCCGGAGGCGCTGCGGGCCGCGGCCCCGTCCTTCAAAGGCCCGGTCTTCCTCGAGCCCGATACCCGCAAAGCCGTCGAGCTGGCTTTGGCTTTGAGCGGGCGGGGGGAGAGAGCTTCTCTCGGCGGCACGCCGGTCGTCATCGCCGGCTCGCTCTTCCTCATCGGCGAGGTCAAGCGGCTTCAACAGAACCGCACCTCAGGAGATATCTCCGGGCGGGGGTTTGGCGTCTAATCCCCGTTTCAAAGGGGAGATGGGCCGGGCATGATGGCCTGGCATGCTCAGACCATCATGTCCGGCTTAAAGCTTATCACCGCTGCGGCACTGCCCTACAAGTCTGTGGATAACAACACCATACCCTACCTCCAGGGCCGCTCCAGTTGCACCAGCCGCAGCACTCTGTGACCTCGCCGCCGTCGGTGTGACAGGTGCAGCCTGTGCACGAGCTATAACAGGAGAATCCAACAGCACTGGCAACTGCGGCACCGAGAGCGCAAAGCACCACAGCGAAGAGGATCACTATTCGCATTCTTCTGTGCACTCTTCTTCACCTCCTTTCATCAGGGGATTTGCTTCGGCCGAAGCGCGATGATTTCGTTCCTAGGGCTCGTCTGCAAAACGTAGAAAACCTTATGTCCGTTATCCGTTCTTACGACAAGATCCGCAAAGAGGGAGTCGTAACCTTCCTCGAAGTAGTAATCATTAATGAGCTCGCCCCGATAGTTGAATTGCATTATCTCGATTCTGGGGTAACTGTGCAGGACAAAGAAGCTGTCTCGAGCGGCCCTGATGGCATATATGACTCTCAGGATCCCGTCTCTAATTGACCTTTTTTGGTTATAGCCATCGTCGTCCTTCATGATGTTGTGGTTGATGTGAAAGGTGCCTATGAGGTGGCCGGATTTTGAATATCTGTTAACGACGGGATGGTGCTGGTAAGCAACAAGCAATTCGCCATCCTCGTTAAGGTCGATGATAAGAAAATTAGAGAGAAGCCAATCCTCGCCCGCGTCCTGCAGAGGCTGTCCGAATGAGTTGATTAACTTCCCATTCTCATCGAGGACATCGATTAGCGGGGCTTCTTTTGTTGTCCTAAGGGGTGCGGCATACAAGTCCCCTTCCTGGTTAAGAGCGATATCATAATAGGCCTTAAACATTTTGAGGCCCCTCAAAAACGTCCCGGAAAAATCGAAGAAGCTCAGCATCATGTTCTTCGTATCGCTGATGGCCAAGGACTTACCGTTTACGGCCAGGCTATAAGGATTCTGGAACTCCCCAGGGCCTTGCCCCCGCCTCCCCCATTTATATTCAATTCGGCCTGCACTTGAAAAGACGAAGATCTTACAAGCCCTCTTATCGGCAACAATGATCTCGCCAGTTCTATCCCCGCCCATTCTCTCGGCATTCCATAAATAATCGCCCTTATTTTCATCGCCTGGGGGAGGGAAGGTACCTATCCTTTCTAGCTGAATAGCCCCCTGCCTAACAGGATATTTCTTGAGTTTTTGTCGCCATTCATGCATTCGCGATGCTTCGCTTCGACCTTGCCAAGATTCTTGCCCATGGAGTGAATAAGAAAAGACACCCAAAAGCAGCACCATTGATATGATCCCGCGACTTATTGTCACCGTGCCCTCTCTCCTTGACTGTTGATCAGGCGATTCACGGTCTCCCCGATTATGCTGAAGCAATTACATGTTCTATGAGAGACTTCGAGAATGGTGCCCAGGCTGTCCACGATAAACACAATGTCAGATAAAATGTCTTCGTTGTATTTATCAATCAATTCATCCCACTTTGAGCGCAGCCCACCATCCGCAATGAAGACAGGGTAATCTATGTTAAGCTGAGACCTTAGGTTAATGACATCCGATTCTCCGTATCCGCGTCCCAGAAACGAAGCGACAAGTATCTTTTTGGGCGCTCGTATTTCTGCTGTTTTCATGAGCCGGATTATTTCCGCCCCCGCGCACGAATCACAGATCTTCGTGAACATAGAAAAGATATAATATTCCCGGCCCCTATTAGCCGCGATTATTTCGCTTATCGGCCGCAACCACTCATACTCACCTATGTTGTGGTTTCTTTCAATAAGCTCTTCAATCGCGAATTTCGTGCCCGTCAGGAGCTCTTTGAGAGCGGCTTTGGGCCCTCGTTCGTATCCCAGGGAGCTTCTGGAGGCAGAGATATTCCTTCCAGTTGAATCAAAGATGAAGAAAAAGCTGTCCTGTCTTCCGAGCCCAAAAACTGAATGGACGGCAGGTCGGTCTTTGTTTCGTTCAAGATCATAGATGGCGAAGCGGTCGGACGGAATAATGCCCAAATCTTCGACTGGTCCTGATCCGCAAATCAACAAGAACCAGACATCATGTTGATTCCATTTCTCATAGACTTGTCTAAAAAGCTCGAGCTCTTCGGGCATGTTTCGATATAGGAACTGAATATATAAGTTCTTGCCAGAATAAAACGAACGGCTTCTTATTAGCTCTCCTTTTTGGTTCCAAAAGACGAAATGCGGCAAGATATTTATCTTGTCGGGTGACAGGCCGTGTCTTGTCCGTCGTGCATATTGGGAAAAAAATATTCCGACAAGCGCAATGAGGCCGACCGTAATCCAGGAATATCTTGTGGTGTTCCGCAACGTTACCTCACTTTGCCTTTGGTGCTCATAAGGACAAGAACGGCAAGGCTTAAGAACAATAGATCACGGATAACCATCATTCCGATATTTGACGTGGACAAAAAGGACGAATCTCCGAAACAACCGCACTCTCCAACGGCCCCTGAGGCGGCTCGGACGCAGATTATAATAAGAAAAATCGATAGGGTGGCCACGGCCACGCGACTTGTTGTTTTCAAATAAAGTCCCCCCACCAAGAATGCCCCGAGAAACAGCTCAACCCAAGGTAGGATGAACGCAATGGCGGGGACGAAGACGTCAGGCACAAACCGATAGCCCTTGATCAGCAGCTCGAACTCTTCTGGAAACGCCAGTTTATCAATACTCGCATAAACAAAGACGCCGCCCAGGACGATCCTCGCCACACTTCCGACGAGCGACATCTTGTGCATTCCTGCCAGCTTCAGCTTGCCGAATGGGACAAAGTTCTCCGATTTTAGTTGCATTCGCCGCGGCCCTTTCGCCTTACAGCCCCATTTTCTTCGCGGCGCCATCGCTGTCAACTATTTTTTCTTGCTAGGATTTGACTACGTCCTTTGGCCTCATATCCCCCCCCGCTTTTTGTGCGTGCCGCACCCCGGCGAAGTCCTCGCCCGGAAGTCCCCTGGCGTGCATCCTACTAGGGCTTTGAAATCCTTATAGAAGTGACTAATGCTCTTATATCCAGCAAGTCCAACGACTTCTTTTATCGGCTTTTCTTTTTTGGCAAGGAGAACGAGCGCTCTTTGCGTCCTCAGCTTTCTACTAAGACATGAATACGTAGAGTTCAGGCTTCGCTTTATCAGCCTTGAAAGGTAGCTATAGTTCACATTGAGCGACAAAGATAGCTCCTTTAGAGGAATTCCTTTAGCGGAAGATGCAATGACGGATTCGATTATGGCGGGTTTCCGGCGCATTCATGCTCCTTTTGCATCGGCTCGTCTTGCCCGCTAGCACCAAAGCGGATCTATTGGAAATAGCGACGCGAATTTAAATAGAAGCACGGCGTTGAGTTTGCGTGAGCGTGCCTCCTGATAGTTAGGGCCCGATGAAATGAAGGACTCAAGGCGTTTGCTTATTTGTCCTCCTCTTGAGGGCAGTCTTTCTCGCCTAAAGACGAGAACGACTTGCTGAAATACAGGCGTCCGAATAAGAATCCACGTGTTGGGGCTTGAAAGAAAATTAGGCAGGCAGGCAGGTAGGTAGGCAGGTAGGTAGGCGCGGACGAGCGGCTAATTGATACCAATCGGGCCATCCCCCCCCAAAAGAGAATAGACAAGCAAGAGAACGAAGTCAATAGGGCGTTAAGCCCTCGCCTTATTGAAGTCATTTCGGCTTCGTGTTAAGATTTCCTTTACTTTTCCGCCTGGGAAAGTCCATCGATGCTTTCAATAAACGCTACGGCCTTTAGTCGTCTTCGCGATCGTCTGGATCCTCGTCTTGATCCTCACCCGGATCTTCTTCAAGCCCATCCTGCGCATCCTCGACGAGCGGGCCGGCCCGGATCGCCAAGGACAAGGCGGCCGCGGACGGCGCCCTCAAGTCCTACGAGGACGACCTGAAGCGCATCGAGGACGGCCTCAAGGAGGCCCGGGCCGCCGCCGACGCCGCCCGGAGCGCGGCCGAGGCCGACGCCCTGAAGGAGAAGAGCCGTCTCGTCCGCGAGGTCCAGGCCGAGGGCCGGGCCGAGGTCGAGAAGGCCAAGGCGGAGCTCCTCCGCGAGATGGAGACCCTCAAGAAGGACCTCGACAAGCGGACCGAGGAGATCGCCGAAACCATCGAGAAGAGGATCTTGGGCGAATGAGCGCCGAGGTCTCCGCGACCGTGGATTTCCTCGGCAAGGTCGTCAACTCGCTCGTTCTTTTCGGCGGTCTGGCGTTCCTCCTTCGCAAGCCCGTCAAGGCCCTGCTGGCCAAGCGGACCGCCGACGTCGGCGAATCCCTCCGTCAGGCCGAAGCGGGCCGGTCCGAGGCCGAAGCCAGGGCGGGGACATCGAAGGCCAAGCTGGCCGGACTCGCCGCCGAAGTCGGCCGGCTGAAGGCCGAAGCCGAGGTCGACGCCCGGCGCGAGACCGGGCGCATCGCCGAGGCCGCGGCCCTCGAGGCCGAGCGGCTCAAGAAGTTCACCCGCCAGGAGCTCGACGCGCAAGTCCGCGGCAGCATCGGCGAGCTCAAGGCCTACGCCGCCGCCCGGGCCACCGGGATCGCCCGCGAAAAGATCCGCCGGCGCCTGACCCCGGACGCCCAATCCGCCCTCATCGACAAATCCATCGACAGGCTGTCCAAGCTCCATGAGAAACCTGGTCCTCGTTAGAAAATACGCCGACGGCCTGGCCCGCGCCCTGGCGGACGAGCGGGAGTACGGCGCGGTCGGGGCCGAGGTCCGGGCCTTCCTCGATCTTTTCCTCTCCCGGGATGACTTGCGCAGGGCCCTGACGAGCCCCTTCGTCAACGCCCGCAAGCGGTCCGCCGTCCTCGCCGAGGTCTTGTCCGTTCTCGGCACGGGCCCGAAGGCCTCGCGCTTCCTCAAGCTCCTGCTCGACCACAAGCGCCTGGCCCTCCTGCCGGAGATCACGGAGGCCCTGCCCCTGGCCTGGAGCGAGCACCGGGGCGTCGTCACCTATGAGGTCGCCTCGGCCGCGCCCCTATCGGCCGCCCAACAGGAACGCCTGGCCCGGAGCCTCGAGGCCTCGGAAGGCAAACCCGTCCGCCTCGTCCTCAAGTCCGACCCCGGCCTCCTCGGGGGCCTGTCCGTACGCAAGGGGCACATCGTCTACGACGCGTCCGTCGAAGGCGAGCTGGCCGCGCTCCAGGAGCGACTCGGTAAAGCATAGAGGTTGTCATGAGCATCAAAGCCGACGAGATCACCAAGATCATCCAGCAGCAGATCGAAGGCTACGCCAAGGAGGTCGATATCCGCGAGGTCGGCACCGTCACCACGGTCGGCGACGGCATCGCCCACGTCTACGGCCTCGACCGGGTCATGTCCAACGAGCTCCTGGAGTTCCCGCACGGCGTCTTCGGCCTGGCCCTGAACCTCGAGGAGGAGAACGTCGGCGCGGTCCTGCTCGGCGAAAGCCATCTCATCCGCGAGGGCGACGTGGTCAAGAGGACCCGGCGGATCATGCAGGTCCCGGCCGGGCCGGCCATGATCGGCCGCGTCGTCAACCCCCTGGGCCAGCCCCTCGACGGCAAGGGGCCGATCACGACGGACACCTTCATGTTCGTCGAGCGCCTGGCCCCCGGCGTCGTCGACCGCCAGCCGGTCCGCGAGCCGCTCCAGACGGGCATCAAGGCCATCGACACGATGATCCCCATCGGCCGCGGCCAGCGCGAGCTCATCATCGGCGACCGCCAGACCGGCAAGACCATCATCGTCATCGACACGATCCTGAACATGAAGAACTCCGATGTCGTCTGCATCTACGTCGCCATCGGCCAGAAGAACTCCACGGTCGCCCAGATCGTCAAGACCCTCGAAGACAACGGGGCCATGGACTACACCATCGTCGTGGCCTCCTCGGCGAGCGACCCGTCCCCGCTCCAGTTCCTGGCGCCTTTCGCCGGCTGCGCCATCGGCGAATACTTCCGCGACAACAAGCGGCACGCCCTGATCATCTACGACGACCTGTCCAAGCACGCCGCGGCCTACCGCGAGATCTCGCTGCTGCTGCGCCGGCCGCCGGGCCGCGAGGCCTACCCCGGCGACGTCTTCTACCTCCACTCGCGCCTGCTCGAGCGGGCGGCCAAGCTCAACGACGAGCTCGGGGCCGGCTCGCTGACGGCCCTGCCCATCATCGAGACCCAGGCCGGCGACGTCTCGGGCTACATCCCGACCAACGTCATCTCCATCACCGACGGGCAGATCTACCTCCAGCCGGAGCTCTTCAACGCCGGCGTCCGGCCGGCCATCAACGTCGGCATCTCGGTCTCGCGCGTCGGCGGCAACGCCCAGATCAAGGCCATGAAGCAGGTCGCCGGAAAGCTCAAGCTCGACCTGGCCCAGTACCGCGAGCTGGTCACCTTCGCCCAGTTCGGGACCGAGCTCGACAAGACGAGCCAGGCCCAGCTCGACCGCGGCGAGCGCCTGACCGAGATCCTCAAACAGGGCCAGTATTCGCCGCTGCCGGTCGAGAAGCAGGTCCTCATCATCTATGCCGGCAACCGCGGCTACCTCGACACGATCCCGGTCGCCGAGATCCGGAGCTACGAGAAGAAGCTCTACGATCATTTCGACCGGGCCCACGCCGATATCCTGACCAAGATCCGCGAGAAGAAGCACATCGACACGGCCCTCGACGGCGAGATCAGCGCCTCTCTCCGGGCCTTCAACGAGACCTTCAAGGAGGGCCTGAAGTAGCATGCCGACCCTCATCGACCTGCGCCGGCGGATCCAGAGCGTCCGCAACAGCCAGCAGATCACGCAGGCGATGAAGACCGTCTCGACGGCCAAGTTCCGCAAGGCCCAGCGGACCGTCCAGGAGGCCCGGCCCTTCTGGCATCTCTTCCCGGAGCTCATGAGCCGCCTGGCCTATTGGGCCGCCGCGGGGACGCACCCGCTCCTCCTCCGCCGGACGGAAAAGAAGATCGCGGTCATCGTCCTGACCGCGGACAAGGGCCTGGCCGGCGCCTACAATTCCAACCTCCTGGCCGCCGCGGACGCCTTCCTGGCCAAGAAGGCCGCGACGGCCGCGATCCGGCTCGTCCTCATCGGCAAGAAAGCGGTCGCCCACCTCCGGAAAGGCCCCTATCCGGTGGACCGGGCCTTCGCCGACCGGACCGACCGCCTGACGCGCGACGAGCTCCGCGGCCTGGCCGAAGACCTCATGCGCGACTACGCCTTCCAGAAGACCGACGCCCTTTACATCGTCACCAACGAGTTCAAGTCCATCCTGGCGCCCCGGATCATGATCCACAAGGTGCTGCCGATCGAGCTCGATCCCGGGCCGGAGGCCTCGGCGACGTGGCTCCCCGACTGGGAGCCCGAATCCGCGCGCCTGGCGGCCTTCGTCCTGCCGCTCTACGTGGAGAGCATGCTCCACCACGCTTTCCACGAGTCCCAGGCCGCCGAGCAGGCCGCCCGGATGATGGCCATGGACAACGCCACCAAGAACGCCGGGGAGCTCATCGACGCCCTCGTCCTCCAGCTCAACAAGATCCGCCAGGCCGGCATCACCAAGGAGCTCCTGGAGATCATGACCGCCGTCGAAGCGCTCAAACAGAAAGAGTAGGGAGTGAACCCCATGGATCCAAAAGACGCCAAGACCGGAACCGTCGTCCAGGTCATCGGGCCCGTCGTCGACATCAAGTTCGAGGGCGGGGCCCTGCCCGAGATCTACACCGCCGTCCGGGTGACGAGCGAGGGCTTCGACGTCGCCGAACCGCTCTGCATCGTCGTCGAGGTCGAGCAGCACATCGGGGAGGACCGGGTCCGCTGCGTCTCCATGCATCCGACCGAGGGCCTGTCGCGCGGCATGAAGGCCGAGAGCCTCGGCGGGCCGATCGAGGTCCCCGTGGGCGAGGGAACGCTCGGCCGGGTCATGAACGTCATCGGCGAGCCCGTCGACAAGATGGGGCCCATCGTCACCGACAAGCGCTATCCCATCCACCGCCTGCCGCCCCCGCTCGAGGACCAGAGCACCAAGCGCGAGATGTTCGAGACCGGCATCAAGGTCATCGACCTCATCCAGCCGTTCCTCAAGGGCGGCAAGATCGGGCTGTTCGGCGGGGCCGGCGTCGGCAAGACGGTCATCATCCAGGAGCTCATCCACAACGTCGCCCTCAAGCACGGCGGCTACTCGGTCTTCGCCGGCGTCGGCGAGCGGACCCGCGAGGGCAACGACCTGTGGCTCGAGATGAAGGGCTCGGGCGTCATCGGCAAGACCTCCCTCATCTACGGCCAGATGACCGAACCGCCGGGCGCCCGCCTGCGCGTCGGCCTGACGGCCCTGTCGGTCGCCGAGTACTTCCGCGACGAGATGGGCCAGGACATCCTGCTCTTCATCGACAACATCTTCCGCTTCACCCAGGCCGGGTCGGAGGTGTCGGCCCTGCTCGGCCGGATGCCCTCGGCCGTCGGCTACCAGCCCAACCTGGCCACCGAGCTGGGCGAGCTCGAGGAGCGCATCACCTCGACCAAGAAGGGCTCGATCACGTCGGTCCAGGCCATCTACGTCCCGGCCGACGATTTCACCGATCCGGCGCCGGCCACGACGTTCTCGCACCTCGACGCCACGACCAACCTGTCGCGGGCCCTGACCGACATCGGCATCTACCCGGCCGTCGACCCGCTGGCCTCGTTCTCCCGCATCCTCGACCCGGCCATCGTCGGCGAGGAGCACTACGCCGTGGCCCGCAGGGTCAAGGAGATCCTCCAGCGCTACCGCGACCTCCAGGACATCATCGCCATCCTCGGCATCGAGGAGCTGTCCGACGAGGACAAGATCATCGTGGCCCGGGCCCGGAAGATCCAGCGCTTCCTGTCCCAGCCCTTCCACGTCGCCGAGGAGTTCACGGGGCGGCCCGGCCGGTACGTCCCCGTCGCGGAGACCGTGCGCGGCTTCAAGGAGATCACCGAGGGCCGGCACGACGACAAGCCCGAGCAGGCCTTCTACATGGCGGGCGGCATCGACGACGTGGCCAAGCGGACCGAGGAGCTGAGGGCGGAATGAGCGACGGCAAGGCTGCGACCCTCCACCTGAAGGTGGTCTCGCCTCGGCGCCTGCTCGTCGAGGCCGACGTCGAGGCGGTCTTCCTGCCGACGCTCGAAGGGCAGATCGGGGTCTTCCCGGGGCACCGGCCCCTGTTCGTCGGGATCGGGAGGGGCAAGCTCGTCTACCGCGAGGACGGCGGAGAGGAAGCGGTCCGCATCCGGGGCGGCTACGCCCAGGTCCAGCCCGAAAAGGTCGTCGTCATGACCGAGGTCGGCGAGGATGACGAGTCCGACGACGCCGCGTGACGGCGAGACCCTCGACGCGTTCTACCGCGGGCGCGTCCGCATCCTGCAGAAGAAGAAGGGGTATCGCTTCTCCGTCGACGCGCCGCTGCTCGCGGATTTCATCCGGACCGGGCCGGAGGACGAAGCGCTCGAGCTCGGGACGGGGAGCGGGGTCATCTCGCTGCTCTTGAGCGTCAAGCCGTTCAGGCGGATCACGGCGCTCGAGATCCAGGCGGATCTGGCCGACCTGGCCAGGCGCAACGTCGAATTGAATGGCTTGTGCGCGCGGATCGAAGTCGTCGAAGCCGATCTGCGGACCTATGAGCCGGGGCGGACCTTCGACCTGATCTTCTCCAATCCTCCCTATATCCGGGCGGCGACCGGGTTCCTGAGCGCGTCGGCCGAGAAGTCCGCGGCCAAGCACGAGCTCCACGGCACGATCGACGAGATCCTGGGCCGGACGGCGGAGTGGCTGGCGCCGGAAGGCCGGGCGTGTTTCGTCTATCCCGAAAAGCGGCGCGAGGATTTCATGGCCGCGGCCGAAGCAGAGCGGCCTGGGCGTCCGTGCGCCTGCGATTCGTCCATCCCCGCGAAGGAGAGCCGGCGAATCTGTTCCTGATCGAACTGGGACATGCCCGAGGGGAGAGGAAGGCGGAACTCATGCCCCCGCTCATTCTCTTCGGCCCCGACGGCACGTACACGGCCGGCGCTGAAGAGATCTTTTCGGGGACATAAAGAAAGAGCCGGGACCCCGTCCCGGCTCATCGAAAAAGAAGACGGAGGAAGAGACGCTCGAGGTCCGCCGTCAGGACCTCAGGGCAGAACGCGCCTCTTCCTCCCCCCACCCCCCTTGAAAGCGGACCAGGCCCCTTCCAGCCATTGCCAACACCGGGCTCCCTCGGCTAAAAGGTCCATGGTCGTCCTTCACCTGCTCTCACCATGGGTCCGGGCGGGCCGGGAGTCAAGAGCCCGGGGAGAAACTGTGCAATATATCGCATCTTGTCCCATCGTTCCCGTCCGCCAGAACGATGACTGGGGCGACCGCGATCCGGCGGGCTCGCTGACTGCCTGTTCGGCCGCCCCAGGCGCCCGCTCAGGAGGTCGGGCAACTGAGGGCGGGCGCCGGTCGATCGGAATCCCGGGGGGGAAGGATCGGTCGGGAGCTGGTCCGGTGCGTCCGACCTATCGCAAGAGCGCCAGGAGCTTCCCTAGGATCTCCTCGACGACGCCCGAGGGGAGGGAGCAGATCTTCTCCGCCCTAAGGGCGCGCCAATCGAGGCTGTCCGCCTGGTCGGCCAGGACGGCGCCCTGGACGGGCAGATCATCCGGCAGGGGCACCTCGAACGGATAGCCCTTAAGGTCGGTGACGACGGGACAGAGGAGGGCCAGGCCGACGCGGCCGTTGTAGGCTTGGGGCGACAGGACGACCGCGGGCCGGCGGCCGGCCCCTTTGCGTCCCGGCCCGGCCTGGAACGAGAGAAGGACGACATCGCCGCGTTCCGGAACGTAAAAAACCTGTTTCAACAGTCGTCCCTCTCCGGCCCGTCATCCTCATCCGTGTCTCGCCGGGCGTGCCCTCGGCTTCCCAGGCGGGGTGGAGGTTGTCGTCGGTGACGCCGGCGAGAAGCGCGTCCAGGTCCCACATCTTGTCCCGGTCGGGCTTGATGACGATCGCGCCGTCCTCGAGGGACATTTCGGCCGGAGAGTTGTCCGCAAAGCCAAGTTCCTCGGCGAACGACTTGGGGATGCGGACGGCCAGGCTGTTACCCCACTTCTGGATGCGCGTTTTCATGATATGACCATAAAGTATATACAAAGAGTATACATATTGCTGAGGAATTGTCAATCCCGCAGGTTCGAGAGCGAAAAACCGGCTCTGATTAGGATTGTTGGAGGCGGAGAGCAGGGAATTCGGGGACATGACCCTTTTCTCTTGAAAAGGCACCGTGCCCTCTGAATTCCCCCGTGATGAGTTAGGGGAATTGGTATTGAGTCCCCGATTGCCGGGCTATTTCTTCCCGAAGACCCCCTTGATCTCGTCGAGGCCGACCCCGAGCGTCTTGCGGGCGATCTCGTCCAGGGCCTTCTTCGGCCCCTGGAAATGCATGGTCGTGTGAACGTGGGTCAGGGTCCCGCCGGGGCCGAGGGCCGCGGCCGGCGACGACGTCTCGAGCTCGTAGAACGGACCGAGCGGCTTGGCGCCCGGCGCGGCCGGCCCGTCGTTGTAGCTGTTGACGACGTCCCCGGCGAAGGGCCTCTCCTGGATCTCCCACATCGAATTGACGTAGTCCTTCGCGCCCTCCGGAACGGTCAGGTGGACGAGGGTCAGGACGCCGTTCGCGGCGTCGTAGCTCCCGGCGAAGGGCTTGACCCGGGCCGGGGAGATGCCGATCTTGCTTCGGTACTTGCCGTCGCCGCTGAAGAACAGGACGCCATCGCTCTCCCTGACGACGAGGCGATCGGCCGGGACCTTGCCGAAGTAGGCGTCGTTGACGGCCGGGCCGAGCTCGGCGACTCGGGCCGGCCTTGAAGGGGATGACGATGGTCGTCGCGGGCGAGGGATTGAACATGCCCAGGATCCAGATCGAAAGAAGGCCCGTGTCCTTGGTCCAGGCGGCGGCGCCGAGGTTGGTGATGCTGTTGTTGGACGCGTAGGCGACCATCCGGATACCGGCCGGCACGGGCACGCCCAGAGAGGCGACGTCGGCCGGGCCGAGCAGCCGGACCTCCCGGTTGACCTCGAGGTCGAACGCCGTCCCCGAGTAGTTCTCGAGGCGGATGACCTTGCGGAAGTGGACCCGGCCCTCGTCCTGCGAAGCGACGTCGAAGGCCCCTTCGTTGACGGCCGGCGGCGTCCACCAGTGGTCGAGGTCGAACGGGTCGCCCTTCTTGAAGAAGATCGAGAACTGGCCGCCCTCGGGGCCGAGCCAGAAGCGGTCCTCGCCGCCGAAGGCGTTCATGTGCGGGATTGTTGACGCCGGAGGCGATAGGCGCTCCCGGTCGATCCAGCCGAAGCTCAGTCCGCCTGCGCCGTCGGCCGTGCTGGTCATGACCCGGCCCTGGAGGTCGGGATTGACCGCGACCTGGGCCTGGCCGTCGGTCCCCTTGAGCACGACGACCTTGGTATGGGTCTGGAGAAAGGCCAGGTCGTCCTTGAACAGGATCGCTTCCGGGGCCTTGGAGGGTTTCGCGCAGGCCGCCGCCAGGGCGATCATCACGAGCGTCACGCCGATGCCGTATCTCATGGGGGCCTCCTTCGGTCTCGGGATTTACCCATTATTGTCAAATTAAATCGGGGACACAATACTATTTTCCCAATTTGCAGACCGCCGGGCGGCCTGGCCCACCCATCAAGAGGGACAGTCCCTGGGGACAGTCCTAAAAGCAAACCAATTTCTCGTTTTCCTTCCTGCCGGCCCTGCCTCCGCCGGCCGCTGATACATCAGGCAACGGGAGCTCAAAATAGGGAAACGGGTATCATGTCCCCCATTTTTATCCCCCCATATGGCCGTATGAGAAAACCTTCTCATACGGGAAGATAGGCGGTTTGCCCCATTTACTCGGCCGGCCGGCGGCCTAATGTTGAGAGCGTGAGACGAAGAACTGGAACGACCATGGACGCGAACATCCTGAGAAGAAATAAAGGAGGTGATTGGACCCTCAAAATCCGCTTTATGAACATTTTCGCAGGGGGAGTGATCTCGCCGTGTTCTTCGCGAGGCCCTTGGCCTAACCCCGCCGCGACCCGCGGAGTTTCGCTCCAGGCAATGGCAACCCAGCGCAATGGGCGTAAAGCCCGGCGCGCGGAACGAGAGAATGACCCGGCCGCCCCCCATGGGGGTTCGGTCCGGGATTAGGAGAAACCATGAAAACTCTCAAATCGTTCGTCTTGGCGTCGGTCGCCGTGCTTCTCCTGGCCGGGGTCCTCTCCGCTCAGGCTCCCACGGCCGGCAGGATCTTAGGCACGATTTTAGATGACCAGGGAGGGCCCCTTCCCGGCGTCTCCATCGAAGCGAAAGGGCCACGGCTCGTCGGATCGGCGGCGACGGTCTCCGATACCAACGGCACCTACCGTCTCCTGGCCCTTCCGCCGGGGACTTATACGATCACCTTCAATCTCCAGGGCTTCTCGCCCATCATCCGTAACGACATCGTCCTCGGGGTCGAACAGGCCCTGGTCGTCGACATCAAGATGATGCCCGCCTCCATCGAAGAGGAAGTCGTGGTCATCGGCCAGGCTCCGCTCATCGACGTCAAGAGCCAGGCCCGCGGCCAGGTCCTCACGGCCCAGACCTTCACGGCCCTGCCCAAGGGCCGGAGCTTCGATTCGCTGGTGACCATCATCCCCGGCGTCCAGAGCGAGAACGACCTTCTCGGCGGCATCTCGGTCGACGGCGCGTCGGGGGCCGAGAACGTCTTCTACGTCGACGGCACGGACACCTCCGACGTGGTCAACGGCACCCGCAAACAGGACGTCGTCTTCGATTTCGCCGAAGAGGTCCAGGTCAAGGCCTCCGGCTACAACGCCGAGTACGGCGGGTCGGTCGGCGGCGTCGTCAACGTCATCACCCGCTCCGGCGGCAACACCTTCCACGGCGAGGTCGTCGGGTACTACTCGGGCACGGCCCTCGAGGGCCAGCGCCGCGACCGGCTGTACTTCGATATGGCCGACGATACCAAGGCCCGCTATTACCCTTACGACGTCTATGTCGGCAAGGACAAGGAGAATTCCTTCGAGGGCGGCTTCATGCTCGGCGGCTACATCAAGAAGGACAAGCTCTGGTTCTTCACCGCCTTCACGCCCCGCTACTTCAACCGGAACCGGGCCATGGACATGACCTACTGGGGCGGATCGAGCGTCAACGCCTACGACCGCGTCGAACAGAGCTGGAACGGCTCCATTAAGCTCTCGGCCCAGCCGACCGGGAAGCTGAGGACCGGGGCCAGCGTCGTCATGAACCTGTTCAAGTATCACGGCGGGAGCGATCCCATGACCTACCCGGGCGACCAGACGTACGCCGTGAGCGCCAACGAGGCGACGGATTACAACCCCCTCGGCTACTCGTATCCCAACTTCTCTGCCAGCGGATATGCCGACCTGACCTTGAGCAACAGCAGTCTGCTCAGCGTGCGCGGCGGCTATTTCTTCTCCAACCAGAACGACCCGGTCTCCCCGGCCTCCGCGACGCCGTATTATGCGTTCCGCCTGGAACAGCCGGGTGCCTACGCCTATGTCACGAACACCATGTTCCCCGAGATACCGGCCGATCTCCAGCACCCCGCAGGCTGGCAGAGCTTCCCCAGGGCCCAGGTCAGTAGCCTGGACAAGCGGCTGGCCAGCCGGCTCAGCTTCAACACCGACTTCACCCACTACCTCAACGCCGGGGGCGAGCACGCCATCAAGGCCGGTGTCCAGTTCATGCGCCGTCACGAGAACGTGAACGACGGCGCCCAGCAGCCCATCGTCTATCTCGGCTGGGACCAGAACTGCGTCGCCTACGGCACCGACTACGGGCGCGGCGCCTACGGCTATTACGCCATCCGCGGCTTCGACGCCGCCGGTCCCTACGGCGAGAACTACAACGTCAATATGAACAGCTGGGCCTTCTACCTCCAGGACAGCTGGACGATCGGCGGCCGGCTGACCCTCAATGTCGGCCTCCGGACCGAATCGGAATACCTGCCCAGCTACACGGCCGACCCGGCGTATGCCGACGCGACGCCGATCAAATTCTCCTTCGCCGACAAGCTCGCGCCGCGGTTGGGTTTCGCCTACGACGTCTTCGGCGACTCCAGCCTCAAGATCTTCGGCAGCTACGGCATCTTCCAGGACGTCATGAAGCTCAGCATGGGCGCCAACGCCCTGGGCGGCTTGAAGTGGAAGAGCGCCTACTACACGCTCGACGACTGGGACTACACCCAGATCGGCGTCAACGGGTACTTTCCCGGGCACGCTCCTCAATGTCATCGACTTCCGCCCCCCCGTCTTCGAGTCCATCGACCCCGACATGAAGCCCTTCACCCAGCGCGAGATGTCCCTGGGCCTCGAGAAGAAGCTCACGGACGACGCCTATCTGTCCATGCGCCTGGTCAACAAGAAGGTCCTCTGGGCCATCGAGGACATCGGCGTCCCCATCGAGCAGTACTACACCGGCAACCCCGGCAGCGCGTGGATCAACCAGAAGATGGAGGAGCAGCGCGAAAGCGGGAACCTCGTGCCCGGGACGCCCGACTATCCCAAGGCCAAGCGCGATTATTATGCGATGAACCTGTCGCTCGAGAAGCGCTTCAGCCACAACTGGCAGGGCGGCCTCTCCTACACGCTCAGCCGGCTGGCCGGCAACTACAGCGGCCTGGCCTCGTCCGACGAGGACGGCCGCAACAGCCCCAACACGGAGCGCTCCTTCGACATGTGGCACCTCCTGTTCGACAAGGCCTTGAACCCGATCGACGGGCCGCTGGCGACCGACCGCACCCATTCCATCAAGGCCTACGGCAGCTACGCCATGCCCTTCGGACTGACCCTGGGCCTGGTCGCCAACGCCAACAGCGGCACGCCGGTCACCGAGGACTGGTACGTCGATTCGGAAGGCTACTTCCCCTACAACCGGGGCAACCTCGGCCGCACCCCGTTCGTCTTCTTCACCAACCTCTATGCCGAATACATGATGAGACTCGGGCACAAGTCGAGCCTCCGCTTCAGCCTGAACGTCGACAACCTGTTCAACGCCAGGACGGCCACGCGGATCTTCTCGTCGAGGTACCGCTATAACATTTCCCCCGGCGACGAGCTGCTCGTGACCGGCGCCTGGGAACCGCCGGCCGACGCGGTCCTCGACCCCCGTTTCGGCATGGCCTACAGCTTCATGGCTCCGATCTCCGGGCGCTTCGGAGTGCGCTTCTCCTTCTAGATCCTGTGTGAGGGGAACGACGCGGAGCCCGTCGGGCCCGCCCCATCCCGGAAGGGGCGGGCCCCCCTCCTTTTATTCGGTTCTTCTCCCATGAATCGGGAGGTCTCTCTCTCCGGCTCGGCTCAGGGTATCGCCTCTAGCTCCCCGGCCCCCGGCGGCGGGAAGCGGACTCTTGGGAGCGACCCGGCAGAATCGGGGCTGAGCACTCGAAGCCACGATTCTGCGAAATATCGGAAGAGAGGTGTTCTCTTCTGATATCTCCCAGAAGCCTGGCTCCGAGTCGCTCCGCCAGGCTTCTGATGGTCGCTGCGCAGACTTCGCTCCCTGCCGGTCCCCCCTCCACCACGGGGATCTGCTAGGTCTGCTGGCTCACCCTGTCCCGAGAGGGGCGAGGCGACACCCATCGCCGCCGCGAGAGAGACCCAGAGCTGGGAGGAAAGTCTTTTTTCCCAACACAACAGGGATAGTCCCACGTCGGGGATAGTCCCTTAGTGGGGGAGGGATCAGGGATGGGAGCCGGAGGGCCCGGATAGGCCGCTCAGTCGCGTCCGGGCCGCCTCGATCTCCGGCCTTTCCGGGTCGGCGTTCTTCCAGAGATCGAGAAAAAACCGATAACCCTCGAGCGCGGCGCCCCGGTGTCCGAGCGCCTCGTCCGCCTTGGCCTTGCCGAAAACGGCCAGGGGGAAGAAGTCGCCGAACGAGAAGCGGTACTCTTTCTCTTTCGAGATCTCTTCGAAAGCGGCCGCGGCTCCTGCGGCATCGCCGGCCTTCTCCCTGGCCAGACCGAGGTAGTAGTAGACGAAGGGCTCGTAGGCCACCGCCGGGAACGCGGGAGGAAGGGCGTCCGCGGCCTTATCGAAGGCGGCCGCCGACTCCCGATAGCGGCCGCGCTCCAATTCGACGAGGCCTGTGAAAATACCGAGATCCCGAACGATACGCGGGGGGGCGCCGGGCCCGGCCAGCTCCCGGAACCGCCGGGTCAGGTCCTCGAGGGAGGCGGCGTCGCCCATCCGGGCATAGATCTGCCCCAGGACCGTCAGGCGAGATCTCGTCCGCGAGGTGTCGCTGTCCGTGCCCTCGGCCGCCGTCCTGAGCTCGGCCAGCGCGGCCTCGGGCTTGCCCTGCTCGAGGAGGACCTGGCCGAGAATGGCCCGGATGTCCTTGGACCACATGAACTCGTGGATCGATTCCGCGAGCTCGACGCCTTCGCGGCATTCCTTCTCGGCCTCCGTCAGGCGGCCCTCCGCGAGGGCCAGGAGGATGAGGCGCAAGCGGGCCCGGAGGTGCCAGGCCGCTTCGTCCATGAGAAAGAGCTTGCGGAATTCCTCGCGGGCCGCGCCGGCGCCCTGGGTGAAGAAGAGCAGCACGCCTTTCCAGTTCGCCCAGGAGGGATCGGGGAAGACGGAGATGGCCTTGTCGAGCGCCGCGGCCGCCCCGTCGTGATCTCCCGCGTCGAGAAGGGTGGCCACGAGGGTCTGGTAGATCAGGCGATTGGCCGGGTAGTCGTCGAGATAGGACCTGAGGCCCCGCTCCGCTTCCTTGGTCCGGCCCAGGGCCCGGAGCGAGACGGCCTTGGTGTGATGGGGGAAGGGATCGGGCGTGCCCTGGCGAACCGGAACATCCGCGTACCGGACGGCGGACTCGAAGTCCTCGGTCTGGTAGCACAGGACCCCGAGGTTGTTGTTGGCGACGAGGTCATAGGGGTGGTCCTCGAGGACCTTCTTGAACTCCGCGACCGCCAGCTCCCAAGTCGCCTCGGACGCGGCGTAATAATCGGCCCGGATGAGATGGCGTTCCCGGCAGTCCTCCGGCAGCCGGGCCGAGAGCTCGAAGGCCTTGCGCATATACTCGGCCTCCCGGTCGATATAGCGGAGGTTCCGGGCGTCCACGGCCATCATCCGGTAGGCCATGGCGAACTCGGGATCGATCTCCACGGCCTTCTTGAGCATGTTGAGGCTCTGCTCGTAGTCGCCGGTCCGGTGATAGCGCCAGCCCTCGGCGTAATACTTGTAGGCCAGCGCGGACGCGGTCGTCAGGACCTCGATGTCGAGGTCGATGTCGTCGAGGACCTGCGAGGCCGTCCGGGCCAGGCCCGACCGGAGGTTCTTGGCCAGTCCGTCCGCCTGCTGCATCAGGTCCTTCTCGTCCTGGCAGTCCAGCCTCTCGGTCCGGATCGCGGTCCCGGTCCGGGCGTCCTGGAGGACGGCCGTGACGACGATCCGCCCTCCCGCCGCCAGCACGGTCCCGCTGATGAGGTAGTCGGCCTTCAACTCCCGGGCCAGGCGGCGGAGCTCCTCCCGGGAATATCGTCGCCGCTCGGTCAGGTCGAACTTCTTGAGGGCGCCGTAGACGGCGTCATCGCTGAGCGTCCGGATGCGCTTCGACTGGCCCAGGTCGGTGGCCAAAAGGAGAGGCAGGCCGGTCACCCATTTCCCGAGCTCGGGATCGGCCGAGAGGTTCTCGAAGTCCAGCACGGCCAGCGCCGGGGTCGGGGGGAAGGCCGCCGGCCGCGGGCGCGGGCCCCAGGGCCTCCAGGCGATGAGGACCGCGGCCAAAGCGAGGAACAGCAATGCGGCCGGAAGGGCGGCCCGGCGGAGGAAGGCCGGCCGGATCTCCGGGACCCGCCCCGGGTCCTCGAGCGCGGACTGGAAGCAGCGGACGAGCTGGATGCGGTTCTTGATGCCCAGCTTCTGATAGACGTGATGGAGGTGGTTCTTGACCGTGTGGTCGGAGATGAACAGCTCTTCGGTGATCCGCTTGCTGTCCTTGCCCTCGAGGATGAGGCGGACGATCTCGGCCTCCCGGGAGGTGATGCCCAGCTTCTCGGCGCAGGCGGCGAAGGCGTCGCCGCTCCTAACATGGAGCGCGGCTTCAGGCCGTGTCCGCCGGAACAACGATGCGAACGCCCACATCCCGGTCTCTCCTCTCTCTCGGAGGCAGGGCGAAAAATAGGATGAACACGACCATGATAGCCCCCAATAGGGGGGCTGTCAAAACATCGGGGAGCCTACAGTCATCCTCACCGGTATATACGCGACGACGAGGGGGAGTGTTGTGTTCAAATAAAAAGGCCCACCGGGGGGCGGGCCTTCAGGGGTTTCGTCCGAGCAGTTTTACCTCGTGCTCAGGAGGGCTTTGGGCAGCCGGACTTGCAGTGCGACACCCGCGGGATCTGGAACCGTTTCATGGGGCGCTCCTTTCTCAGCGTTCTGGTTAAATCCTACTATTATGGTAGGGAATTGTCAAGGGGAGGACGCCCGGGGCACCCGAGAACCCGATTCGCTCAAAGCAGCTTTTTGAACATCTCGACCGTCAAGCCGGAGTCTTTGACGATTCCCGCCATCGTAAAGGAGTGAACCGGATTCGCCCGAGGGATCGTCAGGATGTGTTCCCCGTCGGTCATTGTCGTGTGCTTGCCTTCGTGGGCGACCCAAAACCCGGCTTTGAGAAAGGCCCGGACGGCCCGGGCGTGGCTAACGCCGGCCAGCTTCGGCACGGTCAGCCCACTTCGACGTATCTGGCGACCTTGCCTTTGGAGAGATGTTCGACGGTTTTGAGGTAAGCGATGATGGCGTCGCGGATATTCTCCAGGGCCTCCGCTTCCGTCGCTCCCTGCGACCAGCAGCCGGGCAGGCCCGGGGCCCAGACGGAGTAGCCTTCGTCGGTCTTTTTGAGGAATACTTTATATCGCGTCGCCATCAGATTGTCCCCATGGTTCATTTCCATTTTACCTCATTACGATGACGAGGCAAGCGGGATGTTTTTCTCAGTCCCTTATTTTCCGTGGCTCTCGACGAGCCGGCCGGCGAACCAGCGCCAGATGGCCTTGTTGAACTCGACGCTCGGCGGCGTCCCCTCGAGGATGGCCAGGTAGCTCGTCGGCGCGTCGCCCGGCTTCTGGCGGTGCCGCGGCTCCGCGTCGAAGAGCAGGGGGTGCTCGGGATGGAACTGGATGCCGAGGACGTGGGGGTACTTCTTATGCTCGACGGCCTCGACGATCCGGCCGTCGCGGGAGCTGGCGATGGCCACGAGATCCCGGCCCATCTTCTCGAGCGCCTGGTGGTGCGAGCTCAGGATGCGCGGGTGGTCGGACGACTTGAAGCCCATGGCCTTGACGAACTTGCCGTTGTCCCCGAGCTGGAGCGAGTGGAAGTTGTAGCCCATGAGCTTGTCGAGCGGGAAGATGATGCGGTAGGGGTTGTTGTGCCACTGCTCCGGCCCGAGGGCGATGACGTCCTCGACCGTCGTCTTGCCGTAGGCCTCGGTCCAAATGTCCTGGACGAGCGTCCCGCCCGTGCCGATGTTGAGCGTCTGGAATCCGAGGCAGATGCCGAGGACCGGGAAGCCCGGGCGGCCGTCGAGCAGCGGCACGGCCTTCGGGTCCTGCGAACCGCCGAGCAGATGGAAAACGGCCGAGGCCTCGAGATAGTGGCGGTACGGGTCGCTGATATCCGTCAGGAGAAGCGTCTTCTCGCCGAAGACCGAGGGCGGGATGTCGGGCCCGCCGAAGAAGATGACGCCGTCGGACTTCTTGACGATCCGGTCGAACTCGGGGACGCAGGCATTCGTCTTGAACAGGACCGGTTCGCTGATCTCGGCCTTGACGACGTGGAACTTGAACCAGTCGAGGCCGTTCTCGGCGACATACTTCCGGCTCTCGACGAAGTTGCCCGTCTGCCGCTCGTGGTAGACGCCGATGACCGTCAGGTTCGGGATGTCGATGACGCCGTTCTTGCGCAGGGTGGCCAGGGCCCGGATGTTGAATGTCTCGGGATTGAAGATGACCAGCCGGACGTTGGCGTCGCGCGCCGGCGCGCCGTCGAGCCAGCGGTCGGGGTCGGGAGTCTGACAGGCTAGGGGAGCGGCGACCGCGGCCGTCGCCAGGACGAGGGTGAGGACGAGGGCGAGATGTCTTCTCAAGGCGGACCTCCGGGGGGACCTGATTCGTTCCAGGCCATTATATTCGCATGTCCGCCGCCCCTGCAACCGGCGGCGAAGGACCCAGCCGGGATCCCGGGTGGTATAATGGAGGACTTGCCGGCGCGCCCTCGTGAGTTCCGGCGCTTGATGGCCGGGCGGGGGGAACCTTCACCCCCTTATTTCGTCAATACTGAGCGTGGAGAACGAAATGGACGTCCGTCTGCCCCGTATTACTGGGCAGGGCGGGCTGCCCCGGCCCGTCAGGAGCCGGCCGGGAACGGCCTCGGCGCCGATCCGAACGAAGGAACACGGACATGAGCATGAATAAGACCGTCGCCCTGGCTGCCCTGGGCTTGATCGCGGCCGGCGCCGCCCTGGCCGCCTCAGTCTCCCAGACCCCCGCCCCCAAGGAACCCCTCCGGATCCCGCGCCTGACCGATACCCCCAAGATCGACGGCGTCCTCGACAATCCCATTTGGGAGACCCAGGCCCTCAAGATCGAGAATTTCGTCCAGCTCTCGCCCAAGGAGAACGGCGTTCCGACCGAGAAGACCGTGGCCTACCTCGGCTACGACGAAAAGAACCTCTACCTCGCCTTCCGGGCCTTCGACTCCCAGTCCTCCAAGGTGCGCTGCTCGATCACCAAGCGCGACGGTTGCATGGAGGACGACTGGGTCTTCGTCATGCTCGATACGTTCAACGAGAAGCGCCGGGCCTTCTCCTTCCTCATCAATCCCGCCGGCGTCCAGATGGACATGATGCGCGTCGAAGAGGGCGGCAACGACAACATGGACGACAGCTGGGACACCGTCTTCTATTCCGACGGCAAGATCGACGCCGAGGGATATACGGTCGAGATGGCCATCCCCTTCAAGAGCCTGCGCTTCCCGAACGACGACCTCAAAACCTGGAACCTCGTCCTCGGCCGCAACCTGCCCCGCACCGGCGAGGTCATCCTCTACGGGAGCTTCTCCCGCGACATCCCCGGGCTCCTGACCCAGGGCAAGCCGTTCGTCATCGAGGGGGCCGTCGAGCGGAGCCGCAACGTCGAGGTCATGCCCTTCCTGACCTCCCTCAAGAGCGAGGGGGAGAAGGTCCAATTCGAGCCCGGCGCCAACCTCAAGCTGGGATTGAGCTCCAACGCCACCCTCGACGCCACGATCAATCCGGACTTCAGCCAGATCGAGGCCGACGAGCCCAAGATCGACTACAACGTCCGCTACGCCCTGCGCTACGACGAGAAGCGGCCGTTCTTCCTGGAGGGCATGGAGATCTTTAGCTCGCCCGAGATCGAGACGGTCTACACACGCCAGATCAACGACCCCATCTTCGGGGCCAAGGCCTCGGGCAAGACGGGCCGGTTCACCTACGGCCTGCTCTCGGCCTACGACATGCACCCGACCGAGAGCCTCTGGGACATCTCCGAAGGCTCCTCGATCACGAGCGACACCAAGGCCTTTTCCAACATCTTCCGGACCAAGGCCGACGTCGGCTCCGGCTCCTACGTCGGCTTCACCCTGACCGACAAGGAGCTCGGCGCCGGCAACTGGAACCGCCTGGGCGGCTTCGACGGGCAGCTCCGGTTCAAGGACCGGATCTTCTTCAGCTTCCAGGCCCTGGCTTCGGACACGAGCTCCGAGGGCGTCGGGACGCCCCTGGCCCCCGGCCTCTACGGGGAGCTCTACTACACGGACAAACACTGGACCTTCGGCGGCTTCTACAAGGCCATGGATCCCGAGTTCCAGGCCTCCCTGGGCTTCGTCAACCGGGTCGACTACCGGAGCGCCGGGGGCTTCGCCTCCTACCGCATCTACCCCGACAAGAAATACCTCAACCAGATCCAGTTCCGCATCCAGGCCGGCCAGCGCCTGGGCTATGCCGACAGCGTGACCCAGGACACCTGGATCCGCCCGCAGGTCCAGTTCCGCCTGACCGAGTTCAACCAGGTCTTCGTCACATATGAGGCCGGGATGGAGCGCTTTGCCGGCGTCGATTTCCAGAAGCAGTCGCTCTCGGTCGAGTCGCAGGTCACGTTCATCAGCTGGATGCCATTTTTCTTCGTCTTCGCGACTGGCGACGAGATCAACTACGACACCGAAGACGCCTTCCTCGGCTACAGCAACACGTACGGCGTCTCGCTGACGTTCAAGCCCAGCAAGCGCCTCCAGCTCGGGACCGACTTCAGCAAGCAGACCTTCTGGCGCTCGGCGGGCGGGGAGCGGCTCTGGGATTACAATCTCGTCCGCGAGAAGGTGACCTACCAGTTCAGCAAGACGCTCTCGGTGCGGGCCATCGTCGACTACAACTTCTTCGACAAGGAGGCTTTCGGCAGCCTGCTGGCGAGCTGGGTCCTCCGCCCGGGGACGGTCTTTTTCCTCGGCGTCGACAACGACTACCTCCGCGACGAGTACGGCCGCCTCACCGGGAACGGCTACAACGTCTTCGTCAAGTTCTCCTACTGGTGGCGCCTCTAAGATGGGGTCAAACCTAAACTTTTCCAGTTTTTTCGGCCTCTCCCCGAAAAAGCCAGGCGAAAAGTGGAAAAGTTTAGGTTTGACCCCTTCTTGATCATGGTGATACGATAGACGGCACGGGAGCCGGCCATGGCCAGGTATCGCTGCCTCATTTGCCAGTACATTTATAACGAGAAGACCGAAGGCGTCCCCTTCGACGATCTCTTCCCCGACTGGACCTGCCCCGTCTGCGGAGCGGCCAAGGCCGAATTCGAGCTCATCGACGAGCCCGAGCCGGCCGCGCCCGCCCCGTCCGAGCCTGTCCGGGAACCGAAGAGCGTCGACGATTTCCGGCGGGCCTCCGACGAGCTCGAAACGTCCATGGCCGACATCCGCCGCATGGCCCTGACCGGCGAATCGGTCATCGAGCCCATGCGCTCGCGCAAGCCCAGCGTGTCCTGGGACGACGTCCTCATCAAGGGGGCCCAGCTGGCCCGCCTGCCGCTCAATCCCGACGAGACGGTCGACACGAAGACGGTCATCGGACCGAGGGCCGCGAAGCCCCTGGTCATCGGCACGCCCATCGTCGTCAGCCACATGTCCTTCGGGGCCCTGTCGCGGGAGGCCCAGTCCGCGCTCGCCCTGGGCAGCGGCGCGATGGGGACGGCCATGTCGTCGGGCGAAGGCGGCATCCTGGAAGACGCCCTGGGCATGGCCCATAAATACATCTTCGAGTATGTGCCCAACCGCTACAGCCTCAGCCCCAAGAACCTCCGGCGCGTCGACGCCATCGAGATCAAGTTCGGCCAGTCGGCCAAGCCCGGCATGGGCGGACATCTCCCGGGGATCAAGGTAACGCCGGAGATCGCCGCCATCCGAGGTTTGCCCGAGGGGTCGGACATCACCAGCCCGTCGCGGTTCCCGGACATCCGCACGCGCGAGGACCTCAAGCGCAAGGTCGACGAGCTCCGGTCGCTCTCCGAGGGGCGTCCGATCGGGATCAAGTTCGCGGCCGGGGACGTCGAGGCCGACCTCGAGTTCGCCCTGTCCGCCGGCCCCGACTTCATCACCATCGACGGCCGGGCCGGAGCGACCGGGGCCGCGATCAAGCATATCAAGGACGCGACGTCGGTCCCGACCATCTACGCCCTCGACCGGGCCCGCCGCTACCTCACGGCCCGGGGCATCAAGGACGTGACCCTGATCGTGACCGGCGGCCTGCGCATTTCGTCCGACTTCGCCAAGGCCCTGGCCCTCGGCGCCGACGTCCTGGCCATCGGCACCGCGGCGCTCATGGCCATCGGGTGCCAGCAGTACCGCATCTGCGATTCCGGGCGCTGCCCGGTCGGGATCGCCACCCAGGACCCGGGCCTGCGGGCCCGGCTGGATGTCGACGAGGCGGCCCGCGGCCTGGCCAATTACCTGCGCGTCTCGACCGAAGAGCTGAAGGATTTCGCCCGGCTCACCGGCCACGACAACGTCCACAAGCTCTCGGTCCGCGACCTGGTCACGACGAGCTCCGAGATCTCGACCCACACCTCCATCCCCCACGCGTGATCTCAAGGGACTGTCCCCGAAGCGGGACTGTCCCTTTTGACCTTCGGATGGTTGAGAATTCTCTTCGCTTTATTTCGTCTTTATCAATGTGAGCGATCGAGCGTTCTGGCTTGACAACGTAGGTGGTACTACCTATCGTAATACCGTGAGGTTTATCATGCCCAAAGGCAAGATCGCCATTTCGATGACCGAGCGGGTGATAGGGGAACTGGATGCTCTCGTTCGGGCCGGCGTGTACGACAATAGGAGCCAGGCCATCGAGGACGCCGTCGTTGATAAGCTCAAGCGGCTGGCGCAGACGAGGCTCGCTGTCGAATGTGCCAAGCTGGACCCGGCAACAGAGAAAGAGCTGGCCGAAGAGGGCCTGTCCGAGGAGATCTCCGGATGGCCCGAATACTGAGAGGGGAGGTCCGCTGGGCCGATCTCAGCCCGGGCCAGGGTCGGGAGCAGACCGGCCGCCGACCGGTCCTCATCATCAGTCATAACGTCTTTAACGAGCGCTCCGGGACCGTCATCGCCATGGCCATTACCAGCCAGCTTCAGAAAGCCGGATTCCCTCTGGCCGTCGAGATCGCCTCGAAGGGATTGCCCAGGAAGTCGTGGATCAAGATCGGCCAAGTCCGGACGCTGGCCGCGGAGCGGATCGGCAAGCTGGTGGCTGTCCTGTCACCCGAAGAGCTGGACCGGGCCATCGAAGGCCTCAACGAAATTGTCGGAGATTAGCGCTTCCCGATCCAGGCCGCGATGTCGTCGACGACGTACGGCGCGACGCTGCCGTGCTTCTGCATGTACTCGAGCGGCGTGAGAAGCCCCTCGCCCTCGTAAAAGAGATGGTTGAGCTTGGGATAGAGGTGGAACTCGACGTCTTTCCGTGAGCCCAGGGCGGCCTTCCAGTTGTCCAGGTCGACCGTCTGGACCTGGTAGTCGCGGCCGCCTTGGAGGAACAGCATGGGCGCCTTGACCGACCTGGCCGCTTCGGGAGGGTTGTAGCCGCGGAGGTCGAGCCAGTAGGCCGGCATAACCCCGACGAGCTTCGCGGTCGACGCCCTGTCGGCGTCGGTGAGAGCTTTGATCTTGGCGATCTCGGCCTTGAGGTCCTCGAGCTTCTTCTTGTCGTCGTCCGAAAGGCTGTCCCCGGCCAGGCCGTAAAGATAGGTCATCTGACGGACGATCGTATCGTCGAGCGGCCGGGTCAGACCGGCCATGCTGATGAACCCGGCGACCCTGAGCGGCGCGGCCGCCAGGGCGATCCGGGGCATCAGGAAGCCGCCCAGGCTGTGCCCCAGGATGAAGACCCGCTTGCCGTCGATGCTCTTGGTCTTCTGTAAAAGAGACGCCGCGGCCAGGGCGTCGTCGATCGTCTCGTCCTTGACCGTCATGGCCGCTTCGAGCTTGGGGTCGGCCAGGATCTTCTTCCCGTAAACCTTGCTGCGCTTGTCGTAGCGGAGGACGGCGATGCCGCGCGTTGCCAGGCCCCAGGCCAGGTCCTTGAACGGCTTGTTGGGGCCGAGCTCCTCGTCGCGGCTGTTCGGGCCAGAGCCGTGGACGAGGACGAGCCCGGGGAACGGGCCGTCGCCCTTCGGCATGGTCAGTGTCCCCGGCAGCGCCCATTCGCCCGAGCCGACGGTGACCTCGGTCTCTTCGAACTTGGCCGGGTCGGCGTAGGCCGGCGGCTCGTATTTCGCTGGCGGCGCTGTCGGCACGAGCCCGAACCCGGCGATCTTGCCGGCCTTGTCGAAGACGACCCGGGCGTCGATGGTCGCAACCTTTTCGAATGAGCAGGTGATGAGGACGATCTCGTATCCCTGCATCTGCTCGCGGCGGGCCGCGCCCTGCTTCTTGAAGGCCCCGAGCTGGGCCGGCAGCTGTTTTGTCCACATCGGCTCCAGCTTGTCGGGCCCGGAGACCTTGAGCATGGTCTCGTCGAAATCGCGGACGGCCAGCTTGAAGTCGCCCTTCTCCATGGCCGTCAGGAACTCCCGGGCCTTGACGGTCAATGCGTCTTCGGCGGCGGCCTGGCCTTGGATCGGGAAGGCGACTGAAAAGCGGGCGAGAAGAGAGGAGAACAAGAGAAGCGCAAGTGTCTTTTTCATTTTGACAGTGCCTTTCCAGAAGATCGGACTGTCCCGGGAGGGACTGTCCCTCTTTCCTTCTTAAGTTCGAGGAGCATCACGAAGCAGTATACCCCAATGCCCTCCGGTGCAGAACGGGTGGAGAAAGGGGGAGAAAGGGGGACACGTACCCGAGGTACATGTCCCCCTTTGAGAGGGCAGCCCCGAGCACCGCGAGGGATATATCCCCAGGTTTGACCGGGCCGCGCCACGCCGTTAGAATAGCCCGGTGAGCCTCGATTTTCTCCTGCGCACCGCCGAGTTCGGCGAATTCGCCCGGGCCGTCGCCTCGCCTGAGCGCCCCCTCTCCGTCCGCGGCGTGATCGAACCGGCCAAGGCCTACGTCCTGGCCTGCCTGGCCAAGACGGCCGGCCGGCCCATCGTCTTCGTCCGGGCCGAATCCGCCCCGCTCGCCCAGGCCGAACAGGACTGCCGCTTCTTCCTCTCCCGGCTCGCCCCCGACGCCGGCCTGGCCACACTCGCCCCGCTCTCCGACAATCCCTATTTCGAGGTCCCGCCCTCCCTCGACGCCGTATCGTCGCGGATGAAGCTCTTCCACCGCCTGCTCGCCCGGCCGCCCGCGATCATCGTCACGTCGCTCGGCGGCCTGCTCAAGCCCGTGCCCGCGCCCGGGGACCTGAGCCGTCTCTTCCTCTCTCTCGAGGTCGGCGGCGAGGCCGATCACGACCAGCTCCTCGAGACCCTGTCCCGCTACGGCTACGCCCGCGAGGACCTCATCGCCTCGCCCGGCGAGTTCGCCTGGCGCGGCGGCATCGTCGACATCTTCTCGCCCTGGGAGACGAACCCGTTCCGCATCGAGTTCGACGGCTCCCACGTCGTCTCGCTCCGCGAGTTCGACCTCTCGACCCAGCGCTCGCTCAGGCGGATCGAGCGGCTGACCGTCCCCGGCCTGCGCGAGTTCCCGGCCGGACCCGAATTCCTCGATCCCTGGAAGGCCGCCGCCCGGAAGCGCTCCAAGGGCGCCACCCGCGACCTCGACGCCAAGATCGCGGCCATCGACCGGGGCGACTTCGGCCCGAGCTTCTCCGCCCTGGCCCTCCTTCTCGCCGACCGCTTCGTCCCGGTGACCGACTACCTGCCGGACCCGGTCTTCGTCGTCGACGACCCCGAGGCCGTGGACTGCGAGTGGGACGATCACCTCAAGGAGCTGCGCGACCAGTTCGCCGACCTCCTCGCCGACCGCGTCTTCGCGCTCGATCCGGACGCCGTCTTCCCGGCCCGCCTCCTCCAGCGCGTCCGCAAGGAGGCCGTCCGCTTCGAGGAGCTCGGCGCCCCGGGCCGCCGCAAGGTCTTTGCCTTCTCCTTTCAGCCCGTGCCCCGCTTCGACAACAAGATCCCTTTCTTCCTCCAGTACCTGAAGAAGCTCCAGGCCGAGAGCGACCTCTGCTCCATCTCCCTCCTCAACGCGGGCACGCGCCAGCGCCTGGGGACGCTTCTCCGCGAGAGCGACATCCCCGTCCTCGAGACCGATTCGCCCTTCGCCGTGCCGCCCCGCAACGAGGTCGCCCTGCTCCTCGGCCCTCTCCCGGGCGGATTCAGCTACCCGAAGGAAAAGCTCCATTTCTTCTCCGAGCGGGACATCTTCACCGAGGAGAAGGTCATCGTCAGCCGGTCCTCGCGGCGGCCTTTCTTCTCCCAGTTCCAGGACCTCCAGGCGGGGGACTACGTCGTCCACGCCGACTACGGCATCGGCGTTTTCCGCGGCCTGCAGCGGGTCGAGGTCGAAGGCAAGGGCCGGGAGTTCATCGAGCTCCATTACCGCGACGGCGACAAGCTGCTCGTGCCCGTCGAGGACCTCAACCTCGTTCAGAAGTTCTCCAAGGGCGGGCCGGAGCCGCCGCCGCTCGACAAGCTCGGCACCAACACCTGGGAGAAGACGCGGACGCGGGCGAAGAAAGCGGTCGAGGCCGTGGCCAAAGATCTGGTCGAGCTCTACGCCCGGCGCCGGGCCGTCAAAGGCCACGCCTTCTCCTCCGGCGGCCCGTGGGACGAGGAGTTCGGCAAGACCTTCGAGTACGAGGAGACCGACGATCAGCTCCGCTCGATCCGCGAGATCCGGGCCGACATGGAACGCGAGGTCTCGATGGACCGACTCCTCTGCGGCGACGTCGGCTACGGCAAGACCGAGGTGGCCATGCGGGCCGCTTTCAAGGCGGTCATGGACGGCAAGCAGGTGGCCGTGCTCTGCCCAACCACCGTCCTGGCCAGCCAGCACCTCAAGACCTTCCGCGACCGGATGGTCCTCTTCCCGGCCCGCGTCGAGGCCCTGACCCGGCTCCAGACGCCGCGGGAGCAGAAGGCGATCGTCGAGGATGCCCGCAAGGGCCTCGTCGACATCCTCATCGGCACGCACCGGCTGCTCTCCCAGGACGTCGGCTTCAAGGACCTCGGCCTGCTCGTCGTCGACGAGGAGCAGCGCTTCGGGGTCGGCCACAAGGAGAAGATCAAGCAGTTCAAGGCCACGATCGACGTCCTGACCCTGACGGCGACGCCCATCCCGCGGACGCTGAACATGTCGCTCAGCGGGCTCCGCGACATCTCGCTCATCGAGACGCCGCCGCGGGACCGGCTGGCCGTGCACACGGTCGTGACGTCCTTCAACGCCAAGCTCATCGCGGCCGCCGTCCGCCAGGAGCTCGGCCGGGGCGGCCAGGTCTACGTCATCCACAACCGCATCGAGGACATCGACAAGGTCGTCGAGCTCGTCACCACGCTCGTGCCGCAGGCCCGGGTCGTGGCCATCCACGGCCGGATGTCCGGTCCGGTCCTGGAGAAGCACATGATCGATTTCGTCGAGCGCAAGTACGACGTCCTCGTCTCGACGACCATCGTCGAGAACGGCATCGACATCCCGCTCGTCAACACGCTCATCGTCGACCGGGCCGACCTCTACGGCCTGGCCCAGCTCTACCAGCTCCGCGGCCGGGTCGGGCGGTCGGCGCGCCAGGCCTACGCCTACTTCCTCGTGCCGCCCTACATCGAGCTGACGCCCCTGGCCCGGGAGCGCCTCAAGGCCCTCAAGGAGTTCAGCGAGCTCGGCTCGGGCTTCCGGCTGGCCGCCCGCGACCTCGAGATCCGCGGCGCTGGGAACCTCCTCGGTCACCGCCAGCACGGGCCCATGGAGGCCGTCGGCTTCGAGTATTACATGCAGCTGCTCGACCAGGCCATCCGGGCCCTCAAGGGCGAAGCGCCGGTCGAGGCGGAGAACCCCGAGATCAACCTCAAGGTCGACATCCACGTCCCCGAAGACTACCTGCCCCAGGTCAACCTCCGGCTCAACCTCTACAAGCGCCTGGCCTCGGTCGAGGACCTTGCGGAGATCGACCGCATCCGCGACGAGATCGTCGACCGGTTCGGGCCCGTGCCCGACCCGATCGAGAACCTCCTGCGCTACGGCGCCCTCAAGCACCTGGCGACGAAGCTCCGTCTCCGGTCCATCGACCGGGCCGGCCACCGGGTCGTCTTCAAGTTCCGCCCCGAGACGCCCGTCGACTGGGGCCGGGTGACGCCCCTCCTCAAGAAGCGCTCCGGGTCCCTTTCGCCCGAGGGGGTCATGTCGCTCGCCCTGGACGGAACGACCGAAAGGGCCCTCCTCGATGAAACGGTCGGGGTCTTGATGGAGTTATCCAGATAGGCTATAATGAGTTGATACTAAAAAAGATGGACGGTTGCAAACGGACGGACAGCAGGCTTCGCGCGGCAGGGACGACCCTGGCCGCCGGGGCGCTGGCCGCTCTGGTCCTCCTGTCCGCCTCCGCCTGCGGACGCGACGACGGGCGCGGACCCGTCTCCCGCGTCGCCGGCCTGGTCCAGGGCACGCTCCGGGGGCACCCGGTCCTGCGCGTCGAGAAGAGCGAGTTCTATAACGCGGACCTCAAGGACTATCTCCGGGCCACGGGCGCCGAAGCCAAGGGGCTTCCGGACGAATCCCTGAGCCGGCTCTTCGACCGGTTCGTCGATGAGACGATCCTCCTCGAGGCCGCCCGGCAGCGCGGCATCTCCCTGACCGAAGAGGAGAAGAGGGAAGCCCTGGCCAAGTACGCCGTCGCCGCCGGCCCGCAGGACGAGGCCGATGCGGCGCCTCCCGGGGGCGCCTTCGACCGGATCCTGGTCGAGAAATACACCTCCCTCGTCGTGCGCGACATCCGCGTCGAAGAGGCCGAGATCCTCGACTACTACGAGCGGCACAAGAAGGACTTCCTGCAGCAGGGCCGGATCCAGGTCAGCCAGATCCTCGTCGACACCGAGGAGAAGGCGGTCTCGGTGCTGCGGCGGCTCGACCGGTTCGGCGAGCCGGAGTTCCGCAAGATCGCCGTCGACGAGTCCATCGGGCCCGAGGCGGCCCGCGGCGGGGTCATGGGCGTCTTCCGTCAGGGGGACCTCCCCGCCGACATGGAAAAGGTCATCTTCGCGCTCGACGAAGGGCGGACGAGCCAGGTCGTCGAGTCGTCCTACGGCTTCCACATCTTCCGGCTGGACCGGAAATTGCCGCCGGCCCTCCTTTCGGCGAACGAGGCGGCTCCGGAGATCCAGCAGCGCCTCATGGCCCAGAAGATGAAGGAGGCCCTGGCCACCCACCTGGACGGGCTCAAGGACACCCTGAGCTGGGAGAGCCTCCCCCGGAACCTATTCTTCACCTACCAGAGGTCGGACGAATGAACATGAAAAAGATCATGACCGGATTGGCCTTGGCCGTCATCCTGGTCGCGGCGGCGCCCGCCGTCCCCGCCCAGGAAGTCGTCGAGCAGATCGTGGCTATCGTCAACGACGACGTTATCACCCTGACCGACTTCCGGACCCAGTACCAGATGACCGAGGCCCAGCTCCGGGCCGCCCAGGTCCCCGAGGAGCAGATGAGCCAGCAGCTGGCCCGGCTCAAGAAGGAGTTCCTCGATTCCATGATCACGGAGATGCTCCTGCTCCAGAAGGCCAAGGAGCTCGGCCTGAACGTCCAGGAGCAGATGAAGGCCATGCTCGAGAAGATCAAGACCGACAACAATATCGCTTCGGACGCCGACCTCCGCAAGGCCGTCGAGCAATCGGGCATGTCCTACGAGGTCTGGCTCAAGCAGTACGAGGAAGGCATGATGCGGCAAGGCGTCCTCTACACCGAGATCGAGCGGTCCATCGTCCTCGAGGACGCGGAGGTCGTCCAGTACTACAAGAAGAACCCGGCCGAGTTCACGACGCCGACGCTTTACAAGCTCAACGCCATCTATTTCGCGAACGAGGGCCGCACGGCCGAGGAGATCGAGGCGCTCAAGGCCGCGGTCGACGCCAAGCTCAAGTCGGGCGCGTCGTTCCCCGACACGGCGGCCGAGCTCTCCGATCCGCCCATGAAGGACGCCAAGGGCGACCTGGGGACATTCAAGACGGGCGAGCTCGAGACGGCTCTGGAAGCGCCGCTGGAGAGGCTCAAGTCCGGGGAGAAGACGCCCTGGATCAGCAACAAGAACGGCTGGTACCTGCTCCTGCTCGCGGAGAGGACGGACAGCTTCCTGCGCCCGTTCGACGAGGCCCGCAAAGAGGTCGAGGAGAAGCTCTACAACGAGAAGCGGGCCGTTAAAAGCGAAGCCTACCTCAAGACGCTCCGGGAGAAGAGCTTCGTCAAGATCCTCAACCCCGACCCGTTGGGCTTCAATAGATAGCAAGACGGGGTCAAACCTACACTTTTCAAGTTTTCAGCCAGGCGTAAATCTGGAAAACTGGAAAAGTGTAGGTTTGACCCCTTCCGGACGACCTGGTCGGTTTGACCCCATTCTTAGCAGATCAGCACGGCGGCGGCGATGGCCGTCGTCCACAGCCCCGCTTCACCCTTCGCCGCTTGGGTCGTGCTCCGCGTCTTGAGGGACAGGCCGTTCGACACTTGGAACGATCTCCCGGACGTCCCCGGCGCTTTGAGGGAGTGGCCGAGCTTGGTCGCCAGCATCTCGGCGGCGAGGTATTCGGTGTGACGGGCGGTCGCCTTTTCCGAATGGTCGAGGTCCGAGTGCTCGGCCAGGTAGCCGAAACGGGACGGATCGTCGGGCACGGCCATGCCGATCGAGGCGGTGATGAGGCGGCCGGGCTCGTCGGTCGCGTTCTCGCTCAGGACGACGAACAGGATCTGGCCCGGCTCGAGGAGCTTCAGGCCCGCGGCTTTGGTGACGAAGCGGCAGTGCGGCGGGTAAATGCTCGAGACCCGGACGAGGTTGTAGGGGGCGATGCCCGCTTCGCGCAGGGCCTTCTCGAAGCTGACGAGCTTCTCTTTGTGCCGGCCCCGGCCGCGGACCAGGAAGACCTTGGAAGGGACGAGCTGGCCCATGTCACTTCTTCGGCTCGACCGGCTCCGGCTCCTTGAAATCGATGTCCCGGGAGACGTCCCAGACGCCGAGAAGGACGGGGCGCGACCCCCTGGAGATGGCGAAGAGCCTGACGAAGGCCTGTTTCCACTGGGGATTGTCGCGGATGCCGGCCAGGTTCTTGCCCTCGACGCCGAGGTTGCTCTTGAGAACGATGACGTCGCTCGTCCCGCCGGCCGGGATGGCCTTGCCCCGGATCGAGGCCCTGAAGGCGTCGCCGAAGTTCTCCGGGTCGCCCTTGAACTGGTAGACGGCGTTGAAATTGACGTAGGACAGGGGCTTGGTGCCGATGTTCTTGATACGGAAGGAGATCTGGGGGACGAGGATGAGCCGGGGCGGCCAGGGCTGGTAGTACTTGGAGACCCAGGCGGACGTGTAGTCGATGACCTCGATCGAGGCCTTCAGCTCCTCGCTCGACATCGTCTTGCAGGCCGGCAGGACGGCCAGCGCCAGGGCGGCGAGGACAAGAACGGACGGGGCGAATCTCTTCATGGGACGCCTCCTCTCTATCATTTGTATCTTAACGGACGGGGGGGAATTATTCAACCTGGCCGAGCACCCGGTTTCAGACGAGGGATGGCCAGGGGCTTGACAATAGTAACGGAGCGTGATAGTATCGCAACGTGATCGTATCCTTCAGAGACAAGGAGACAGAGCGGATCTGGCTGGGGCTGCCTTCCCGCAGGCTGCCTCCTGTCCTCGTGCGATCCGCCCGGCGGAAGCTGCTCATTTTGCAGGCCTCGATAAGCCTCGCGGACTTGAAGACGCCGCCGGGGAACCGGCTTCATCCGTTGTCTGGGGATCGCAAAGGCGCATATGCGATCTCCATCAATGACCAATGGCGGATTTGCTTCGAATGGCGCAACGGGAACGCGTACCGTGTGGAGATCGCAGATTATCATTCTTAGGGAGATGACGACAATGATCAAAATGCCGAATATCCATCCCGGCGAGATCCTCTCCGAGGAGTTCTTGAAGCCGATGGGCCTGACCGCCTACCGCTTGTCGAAGGAGACGGGGATCCCGCAGACCCGGATCGGCGAGATCATCAGGGGCAAGCGGAGCATCTCCGCCGCCACGGCCCTTCGGTTTGGCCGGTTTTTCGGCAATTCCCCGGAGTTCTGGATCAATCTTCAGAGCCATTTCGACATTGAAGAAGAGCGGAAGCTCATCGATAAAGAGCTCAAGAGCATCAAGCCGTTCTCGGCGCCGGCCGCAAGCGTGTGCTGAGCCGGAGGCTCAGCGGACGAGCTTCGAGACCGGGACGGCCTCGAGGTTGTACGAGTCGAGGAGGAACAGGCTCGACTTGAGGACGGCCAGGGTCTCGGGGAAGGGATGGCAGATGCCGACCGCCCGGCCTTTCTTGCGGGCCTTCTGCAGGAGCTCGATGAGCCGGCCCTTGATGCGGCCGCGGTCCTCGTCGGCGTCGAGGAAGACGTCCCGCTGGGCCGCCCGGATGCCCATGCGCTGGGCCTCTTCGAGGGCGACCGTCTTGGCCGTCGTCCGGCTGTCGACGAAAAAGAGCCCCCTCTCCTTGATCGGCTTCAGCAGGACCCGCATCAGGTCACGCTCGGCCGTGAAGCGCGAGCCCATGTGGTTGTTCGTGCCGACGGCGAAGGGGACGCGGTCGTAGCTGGCTTCGAATGCGGCGACGATCGCCGGCTCAGTCATCAGGGCCATGATCAATCCCTCGGTGTTGGCCATGGCCTCGTGGTTGTTGATCGATTCCAGGGGCAGATGGAGAAGGACCTCGAGCCCGCGCTCGTGGGCGACGCGGGCCGTCTCGGCGGCGTGGGCGCTGTAGGGGAGGACGGCGATCGTCATCGGCCGGCCCAGGGCGATGAGCTCGTTGAGGGTCTCCAGGCTGTTCCCCATATCGTCCATGATGATCGCGACCTGGCCGCGCGGGCCCTTCCGGACGGCCGGCTCCCTCTCCGCGACCACGACGGGCGGCTCGACCGGCAGGATGAAGGAGATCGACGCGTCCTGCTTGGCCGGCCGGCGCAACGCCCAGACGACCTCCGTCTTCTCTTCGCCGGGCGTCCGCTTCTTGCTCAGGACGCGCACGCCCTCGGCCTTGAGGGCCCTCTCGACCGCGGGCCCGACCGATTCGTAGAGCTCGTTCGGGATCTCGACCTCGAACAGGGGCCGTCCCTTCGGCCCCTTGAGAGGAAGAACGGAGTCTTCGGACAGGCCGGCGGCCGCCAGGCTCGCGGCGATGACCTCGTCGAAAGCCCTGACCGCAGGCTTGGGCGCCGGCTTTTCAGCGGGCCGTTCGGCCGGCTTCTCCGGAGGCCGCTTTTCGACGGCCCCGGCCGCGACCTTCGGGGCCGCGGTGAACAGGAAGGCCGTCTCGCCCCGTTGGGCGCTGATGTAATCGAGCAGGAGCCCGGCGAAGACGGCGGCGAGCGTGAGGACCGCGGTGAGGAGGGTGAAAGCCGGCCAGGGTTCTCGTTTTCTGGGCGGGCGCCTCTTCGTCATCCGTCAGCGCTTGGGCAGAAGAGGGAGCGTTCGTTCGAGGAAGGTCTTTTCGTTGAGCTTGTCGGCCGGGATGGCCTCGTCCGGGACGAGCCCGTCGTCCCAGAGCTTGCGGCCCGAGGGCAGCGCGTAGATGCCGGACGTCAGCACGACCGCACTGTCGTCCTTGAGCGGGAAGAGCGTCGTCCGGGCGACCAGGCCGGCCGTCTTGTAGCCGACGATCTTGACTTTGCGGAGCTCCCGGAGCAGGCCCGCCGCGAGCTCGGCCGGTCCGGCCGTGCCGGGCCCGGTCCACACGACGACGGGAACCGTCCCGAGCTCCGCCGCCGCCGGGCACGAGACCGCTTCCTTGACGCCGCCGCGGCTCTCGAACCAGCCCGCGTCGGCGGCCTGGACGAACAGGTTGACGAGCCTGGCGGCCTCCTCGACCGCGCCGTCCTGGCAGTCGCGGAGGTCGAGGACGAGGGGATCCTTGCGGCCTTTGAGCGCCGGCACGACGTCGCGCTTGAGCCCGGCGACGAGATCCGCGTCGAAGCGATGGATGCGCAGCCGGGCGGTCTGGCCGGCCGCGCGGGTGAACGTGAACGGCGCCGGATGGAGCGCCGCGCGCGGCACCTTGAGGTTTTTCGAGTCGTTGCCCTCGAGCACGCGGAGATCGACCGGCTGGCCGTCCGTCCCGCGAAGGCGGAGCTTGACCTCGGTCAGGCTCATGCTGAGGGTGCTCCGTCCGCCGACGGCGCTCAGGACGTCGCCCGGCTTGATCCCCGCGGCTTCGGCCGGGGACTTTTCGACGATGGCCACGACCTGGGGGAACGAGGCGTAGCGCTTCAGCACGACGAGGCCCGGCTCGGCCTCCTGGCCCGTCCGGGCCGTGTAGGCGGCGACGAGGTCCTTCGGCAGATAGGCGGACAGGGGGTCGAGCGAGTTGACCAGGCCGCGGTAGGTCCCCTCGGCCGTCGCGACGGGATCCCGCTCGTCGAGGTAGTCGTTCCGGATATGGCTGATGAGCGTGTCGAGGAGCTCGAAGCCCCGGCCCGCCGTTCCGGCGTGTCCGCGGGACAGGAAGCCCATCTGGAGGACGAAGAAGACCGCCGCGGCCGCGGTGGCCGCCCAGAGGATCCAGCGATATTTCGGGACTTTCATGGCCGAACGGACATCCATTCTATCATCTCCGCTTCAACCATTGCAAGGGATCGAGGGCCTTGGTCTTGTAACGGAGCTCGAAATAGAGGCACTCGCCCTTGAGCGACCCGGTGTCGCCGACCACGGCCAGGGGCTGGCCGGCCCGGACCATTTCGCCGACCGCGGCCAGGAATTCCGAGCAGTGCCCGTAGAGGGTGTAGTAGGTCATGCCGTGGTCGACGATGAGGAGGTTGCCGTAGCCCTGGAAGTAATCGGCGTAGACGACTTTGCCCGGGTGGACGGCGAGGATGAGCGAGCGGCCCTGGCCCGGCGAGATCTCGACGCCCTTGTTCATGACCACGGTGTTGAAATTGGGATTCTTCTCGAAGCCGAAAGCCGTGATGACCGGTCCTTCGATCGGCCAGGGGAGCCGGCCCCTTCGCTCGTACAGGGGGACCCAGGCGGCCGGCAGGACCCAATCCTGGCTGATGATCTTGTCCATGAGCTTCTGGAGCTCCCCGGCGCTCTCGGAGAGCTCCTTGAGGGTTTGCTGATAGGTCGTCCGGTTCTGGCGGATCTCCTGGACCATGGTCGCGTTCTTCCGGGCCTCGGTCTCGAGCTCCTGGCGTTTGAGCTTGGCCGCCCGGGCCATCGCGGCCAGGTCGGCCTGCTTGCTTTCGAGGGCGGACTCGGCCGCGCGGAGCTCCTCGAGCGAGGCCAGGTAGCCCGCGACGACCTGGTCCTGGTCGCGGGCGAGGAGCGACAGGTGCTTGCTCTCGGACGCGTAGGTCTCGATGTCCCGGGCCCGGAGCAGGAACTGGAAGAAATCGACGCGGCCGAACTTGTACAGCGTCACCAGGGTCCGTTCCATGGACACGCGCTCGCGTTCGATCCCCGCGCGGAGCGTCCGGATGTTCGCCTGGATCGCGGCCAGCTCGGCCCGGCCCCGCTCGAGCTCGACGTTCTGCGCGGCCAGCTCCCGCCCGACGATGCTCTTGTTGAGATTGATCCTGGCCAGGGACGACAGGATGGACGTCTCCTTGCGGGCCTCGGCCTCGAGGCGGAGCTTGAGGTCCTTGATCTGCCCGTTGATCCGGGTCAGGCGCTGCTCGAACTCGGTGACGCTCTGGGACTCGGCGCCGGGGTTCGTCTGAGGGCGGACGGGGGGGACGGGAAGGAGCAGCGCGGCCAGAGAGAGGGCGAGAGCCGGGCCGAGAACGCGTCGCATCCCTTATTTTATAACATAAAAATCCGGGGGATGATAAAATCGGGCCGATGGCCGCCGCATCGCGGAGCTTCCAGGTCTTCGTCAAGCCCGCCGGGGCGACGTGCAACCTGGCCTGCGGCTACTGCTACTATTTCGATAAGGGCCCCGCGGGAAGATCGTCTGTCCCGGCCCGGATGTCCGAGGAGCTCCTCGAATCGTATATCGCCCAGCACATCGCCGCCTCGCCCGACGACATTGTCCGCTTTTCCTGGCACGGCGGCGAGCCGACGGTCCTGGGCGTCGGATACTTCCGCAGGGTCGTCGAGATCGAGCGCCGGCTCGCGCCGTCCGGCCGGACGATCGTCAACGGCCTGCAGACCAACGGAACGCTTCTCGACGACGAGTGGGGCCGCTTCCTCGCGGCCGAGGGATTCTCGGTCGGGCTCAGCCTCGACGGACCGCGGGAAGTCCACGACCGCCATCGTCGGACCCGCGACGGCCGGCCCTCGTTCGACGACGCCATGCGCGGCTACGATGTCCTTCGCCGCCACGGCGTCCCGACCGACGTCCTCTGCGTCGTCGGCGCCCACAACGTCGGCCGGGCGCTCGAGTCGTACGGCTTCTTCCGGGAGATCGGGGCGGCCTTCGTGACGTTCCTCCCGCTCGTCGAGCCCCGCCCCGGCGCGCCGGACGGCGTCAGCCCCGAGACCGTCCGGCCCGGCGATTGGGGCGATTTCCTTTCCGCCGTCTTCGACGAGTGGGTGGAGCGCGACATCGGCCGGATCAAGGTCCAGATCTTCGAGGAGGCCGCCCGGACGGCCTTCGGCCAGGAGCACTCGCTCTGCATTTTCCGGCCGGTCTGCGGCGACGTCCCCGTCCTCGAGCGAAACGGCGATCTCTACTCCTGCGATCACTTCGTCGATCCCGGCCACCGGATCGGGAATATCGAGGAGACGCCTCTCGTCGACCTGCTCGAGAGTCCGGCCCAGCGCGCTTTCGGGCGGGCCAAGCGCGAAACCCTGCCGCGCGTCTGCCGGACGTGCGAGGTCCTGGACATGTGCAATGGGGAGTGCCCGAAGAACCGGTTCGTCTCGGGAACGGACGGAGCGCCCGGCCTGAATTATCTGTGCGCCGGCTACCGGCGGTTCTTCAACCGCGCCCGGCCGTTCGTCGACGCCGTGGCCGCCGAGTGGCGCCGACGGAACGCTAGCTCTTGAGCTTCGTCTTGAGGAAGTCGACCGTGCGCGTCCAGGCGAGCTCCGCGGCCTCTTTATTGTAGCGCTGGCCCGTGTCGTTCATGAAGGCGTGTCCCGCGCCTTCGTACATGTGGATCGTGTGCTCGACGCCGGCCTTCTCGAGGGCCTCCTTGAAGGCCGGGATGCCGGCGTTGATGCGCTCGTCGTCGCCGGCGTAGTGGATGAGCATGGCCGCCTTGATCTTGGGCACGTCCTCCGGCGCGGGCTGGCTGCCGTAGAAAGGGACGGCCGCAGCGAGGTCGGGCGCGTTGACCGCCACCTGGTTCGTGACGGCGCCGCCCCAGCAGAAGCCCATGCAGGCGACTTTGCCCGTCGCCTGGGGACCCGTCTTGAGGTAGGCGACGGCGGCGACGAAGTTCTTCGTATTAGCCGCCCGGTCGAGCTTCTGGAAGAGCGGTCTGGCTTCGTCCGGGTTCACCGGGGTCCCGCCGAGCGGCGACAGGGCGTCGGGAGCGATGGCGTGGAAGCCTTCGAGCGCGACGCGCCGGGCGACGTCCTCGGTGTGGGGATTCAAGCCCCGGTTCTCGTGGATGACGATGACGCCGGCCAGCTTCGCCCCGCCCTTTGGCTTGGCCGAATAGGCCCGCATCTCACCGCCCTCGATCGGATACGTGATGTATCCCGTTTCGAGACGCGGGTCGTCAGCCGGCACGAGCTGGCTTCCGGCGTCGCCGTCCTCTGAGGCGCGGACCAGAACGGCCGCTGCGGCCGTCCCGCCCGCGAGGGCGGCCAGCTTCTCCAGGAATTCGCGTCGGTCGATCGCGCCGCCGGCGCAAGCCTCGGTCGGGTCTTTGGTTTCAGGGCTCATGGTCGGCCTCCTTGATGATGAAGCTTCTTCCCCCAACGGGCGTTTTCATCGTATTGCGCCGTCTCCTCGATGTCAACAAGAAGGGGTCAAGCCTAAACTCTTATACTTGTTGGCTTGGCCCGCCTGTCGGACACGGCGAGCGCCGGCAGAATTATAATAATTTAGTGACCCCTTCTGGCGGTGCGGCCTCGGTTTGGGCTATCATGGTCCCATGAGCGATCCCGCGAAGGGCCGGGGCGGGTTCCCGGCCGACGCCGAGGCGATCTGGCAGGCCGCCCTATCGGCCGTCGATCCCTGGCGTCTCGTCCGGGAGAGCATCGAGCGGCAGGGCGACATCGTCCGGATCGGGGGCCGGGCGTTCGACCTGGCCGCCTACGCTCGCGTCTTCGTCGTCTCTTTCGGCAAGGCCGCGGCGGCCATGGGCGAGGCGCTGGCGGAGGTCCTCGACGAGCGGCTGACCTCCGGGCTCGTGGTCGTGCCCTGGCCCGTCGGCAAGGGATCCTCCCGGCTCGAGTACCTCGAGGCCAGCCATCCGATCCCCGATGCCCGGAGCGTCGAGGCGGCCCGCCGCGTCCTCGAGATCGCGACCGAAGCCGGGGAAAAAGACCTCCTGTTCGTCTGCATTTCCGGCGGCGGCTCGTCCGTCCTGGCCCTTCCGGCCGACGGCCTCACGCTCGACAAGAAGCGCCGGCTCACCGAGGACCTGCTCCGGTCCGGAGCGACCATCCAGGAGCTCAACATCGTCCGCAAGCACCTGTCGGGGATCAAGGGCGGGCAGCTGGCCCGGGCGGCCTACCCGGCGACGACGGTCACGCTCGTCATTTCCGACGTCGTCGCCAACGATCTCGGCACTATCGCCTCGGGCCCGACCTACTGGGACGCCTCGAGCTACGCCGAGGCCCGGGCCATCCTCGAGTGCTACGGGCTCTGGGATTCGGTCTCGGCCCTCATCCGGGCCCGCATCGAGGACGGCGAGCGCGGCCGGGCGCCCGAGACACTCAAGCAAGGGGACCCCGTCTTCGGGCGCGTCTCGACCTTCATCGTCGGCGACAACATGACGGCCCTGCGGGCCGCCAAGCACGAGGCCGAGAAGCGCGGCTTCGAGCCCATCTTCCTGTCCTCGTCCGACGGCGGTGAGGCCCGGCGGACGGCCGGGGGCTACGCCGCCTTCCTGGCCGAGCTGGCCTGCTCCGCGCCGCACCTGCCCCGCCCGCTCTGTCTCCTGGCCGGCGGCGAGCTGACGGTCACGGTCAAGGGGCGGGGGAGGGGCGGGCGCAACACGGAGTTCGTGCTGGCCGCGCTCGTCGAGATGGAGAAGGCCGGTGTCGAAGGCCTCGATTGGCTCATCCTCAGCCTGGGGACGGACGGCATCGACGGCCCGACCGACGCGGCCGGCGCCTGGGCCGACCCCCGGACCGTCAAGACGGCCCGGGCCCTCGGGCTGAATCCCGCCGAATACCTCGACGACAACGATTCCTACGGCTTCTTCAAACAGACCGGGAACCTGATCGTGACCGGGCCGACCGGCACCAACGTCATGGACCTCCGGGTCTTCCTGCTCCGGGCCGCCTGACGGCCCCTTCAGGGTCTGAAAACCTGGAGATCGAGGCCGGAAAGGGCCCGAAAGTGCCGGGAATCGCCGGACAGAAGGCACAGATCGTTCTCGACGGCCGTCGCGGCGATCAGAGCGTCCGCCATTCTCAGCCCCGACCGTAACGCCTGCTGTTCCATATAGATGACAGCCCGATGGCCGATGTTTTCCGTCAGCGGGACCGTCCGGAATCCGAAGTCTCCAAGGAAATCCTTGATCAGCCGGATCTCCGGCCTGTCGCGGGCCCCCTGGAAAAGCTCCATGAGGGAAACGACGGCGATCGAACGGTCTTTGCTCTCTTCGATACAGGCGGCCGCTTTCCGGTTTCCCCGGAGAACCCAGATGAGCACGTCGGTGTCAAAGAGCATCGATCCGCCCCTTCCGGAGCTTGTCTATGGCCGCCCCCACATCCGCGAAGTCGATGCGGTTCGCCCACATGCCGAAGGCCGGATGATCGGCCACGCGCTCTTTCCCGTTCCTCCGTCCGGTCGGGCGGATGACCGCGATGGTCTTGCCGCGGCGGAGGAGGGTGACGTCTTCGTTCCTCTGAAGGGCTTTCAGCACGTCTCCCATCTTCCTTCTCAGATCAAGAATGGATGCTTTCATCGAGGCCTCCGCTTCAGAGTGTACACTCAAAGTGTACACTTAGCGAAGGCCCCCTGTCAATGAGAAAGACGTCCGGGAGCCGGGGCCCTTCTCAGAGGAGTTCAGCGGCTATTTGTAGACGCCGGCCAGGTCCCATTTCGCGATGGTGTCGACGACGAGCTCGGCGACGCGGTCGTTGACCTTGCGGAAATAATCCTTCGCCTGCGCGGCGTCGAACGTCGGATAGCCCTGGCCCTTCTCGTACAGCAGGATGGTCGACGGCACCGGCACCGCGGTGTACGCCCCGGCCGGCGGGTTGGGCGCGGCCATCTCGGGCTTGTAGCGCTCGGGATGGACGTGCTCCGGCAGGAAGGCCTGGATGTAGGCCGTCTCGTTGTTCCCGGCGTGGCCGCCGTTCTGCTTGAACACGGACTTGGTGATGTCGTCGGCCAGCGTCCACCAGTTGACGACGAGGACGCGGACCCGGCGGGCGTTGGCCACCCGGGTCGCGGCCGCGTTGAGCGCGGCGGTGTTGCCGCCGTGCCCGTTGAGGACGATGAGGTTCCTGAAGCCGTTCGCGGCCAGGTTGTCGAGGACGGCCTCGGCGAACGGCCCATAGGCCTCGGCCGGGATGGAGACGGCGCCGGGATAGGCCTTCATGGCGTCGGTCATGCCGTAGTTCAGGACCGGCGCGATCAGACCGTCGACGCGGGCGGCGATGTCGCGGGCCATGGCCGCGGGCGCGAGGCTGTCGGTGCCGTTGGGGATGACGCCGTGCGGCTCGAGCGAGCCGAACGGGACGAGGACGGTGGCGATCCTCGCCGGGACGAGCTCGCCGAACTCCTGCCAGCAGAGCAGGGCCATCTCGCGGGTGGTCGGGGCTTTCGTCTGGGCCGCGGCCGGGACGAAGACCGTCGCGGCCAGGGCCGCCGCCGTCAGAAGCTGTCGGGACCTTTCTCATGTCGGTCGCCTCCTCGCTCCCCTCATCTTATGCCAACCCGGGACGTTTGGGAATTGGGAATGCGGGCCCTTGCATTTTTCCGCCGGAGGGATATAATGGGCCCAAGTTTTCTTGGGCCGGCTGGAGAGAACTTCCAACCCAATGGAATACTTCATTTTCCCCCTTTTCTGCTGTTTAAAAATTTAAACAAACAGCCGGCACTTTCCTCCGCTTCTCCCCCCCGGACGATTGTGTTATGATACGGGAAATCCCCGAGCGCGGAGTCGACGATGGGCAAAGTGGATTGGAAGAAAGAGCTGGCCAATCATTTCGAGAACGTCAAGGTCATCGCGCAGTGCCAGGCCGAGACCGTCGGGCAGTTCGACCAGTTCTGCGAGTTCATCGCCGAGCCCGCCTTCGAAAGCTTGACCGAGGAGCTGGCCCGTTTCAAGATCCGGTCCGAGCAGGCCAAGACCAAAGGCCGCAGCATCCGCTTCTCCATCAGCTTCCCGGGCCTCAAGGAAGAGCAATTCCACTACCGCATCTCGCTGCCCAAGAATTCGGTCGAGCTCCGGCTGAAGCTCGAGGTCAGGAGCCGGCGGACGCCGAAGGCCGAGTATCAGACGACCAACGAGGATTTCATGCCCGGGCTGTTCCCGTTCAAGGTGCTGCGCATGGACAAGGACGAGGTCGTCGCCGACGTCGTCAAGCAATACACCGGGTTCTGCTACACCGCGCTGACCTCGCCGGACTGAGCCCCCCCTTATATCCCGGCTTCCCGATGCCCGCCCGATCTCCCTGCGATCGGTGATTCGGGCAGCGCCGCGGCCAAGAGGACGGCGACGGCGATGAGCCCGGCCTGGAGAAGGAGCGGTCTCGTCATCGATCCCGTGGCCGGGTTTTTCAAGGCGTCCATTCCGAAGATGAAGGCGACGCCCGAGATCTGTCCCATCAGGATGAGCAGGCTGTTCGACGTGCCCTCGGGGGCCGGGTGCGTGATCTCGGCCCCGTACTGGAAGGCGATCGGCCCGGCGCTCAGCAGGAAGAACCCGAAGGCGAATCCCGACAGGTACAGCAGCCAGGCGGCGGCCGCGTAGGTCATTCCGAAGAGGCCGGGCAGGAGGCCCACGAGGGCCAGGACGATGAACGGCTTCCGCCGCCGGACCGTGTCGGAGACGAGGGAGAGGACGATGGCCCCGGCGATGCCGCCGGCCAGCGTCAGGGCGCCGAGGACGCCGGCCTGGGAGATGGTGAAGCCGCGCGGCCGGATGATATCCTCGATCCAGGTCGAGACGCTGTTGAAGAGGCCCAGTCCGATGAAAAAGATGACCAGCAGGAAGAGGAAATCGCGCCGGCGCAGCATCATCTTCAGGCCGTCGAACATCAGGACGCGCTCGTCGGAGCCGGCCGGCGTCGGCGGATGCTCCCGGGCGACGGCCAGGAACACGACCGTCGTCACGGCCATGGCCAGGCCGTAGACCAAGAGCATCCCCCTCATCCCCGACCGCAGGAAGAGATACGGCGACAGGAGCATGGCCGCCAGGGGTCCGACGTAGAGCGCCAGGGTCCCCAGGGCCGAGGCCGTCGCCCTCTCGCGGGCGGGGAACCAGCGCACGGCCACCTTGGTGATGGCGCCCATCACGAACGGCTGGCCGACGGCGATCCCGATCTGGGCGGCGAGGACGACCGTGTAGTTCGAAGCGAAGAGCCCGCGCAGGAGGGCGAAGACCGCCGAAAGCACTCCGCCGAGCCCGGCCGCGACTTTAAATCCCCAGGTGTCGATGGCCCAGGCCGCGGGGATGGCGACGAACATGTAGACGATCATGAAGACCATCGACAGGAGGCCGATCATCAGGTCGGATCTGCCGTAGTACGCGGCGGAGGGGCCGGTGATCGGCGCGAACGAGAGCCACAGGAGCTGGGTCATCGCGGCCATGGCCGCGAAGACGGCCAGGACGATCCAGCGGGCGCGGTAGACCTTGATCGGGTCATTGTCCATGGAACGGGCCTCCTTCGACGGAATGTCTCACGCCGCCGCCGCGCGGACGGCCGCGAGATGGGTTTCGATCAGCCGGCGGGCGATCCCGACGATGGCCGGCATGACGCCGTCCGCCGGGAGACGGCGCGCCTCGACCGGGTCCGCGAACGACAGGTGGATGCGGGGCCGGACGCGCCGGGGGAAGACCATCTGGGAGCTGACCTGCAGGAACTCGGCCAGCTTCTGGCGCCGGGCCGGGCTCCGGCGGATCCGGACGAGAGGGCTGTCGATGAACCGGGGCAGGATGATGCCGCTGGCGATGGCCACCTGGAGGACTGTGGCCGGGACCCGGCGAAGCATGATCTCGAGACTGCGCGACCATTCGCCGACCGCCTCGGCCGCCCCGGGGCTCGTCTCGGGGTCGGGTTCGACCTCGGTGTGCGGATAAATGAGCAGGGCGCCGCCGGCCTCGAGATGACGGAGCGAGTCGCGCATGGCCCGGGCCCGTCCGGCCGCGGTGTTCCGGGCGAAGACGAAGTGCTCGCGGGCCGCCTCGAAGGCCCTGGTGAAGCCGACGTCCGACAGGATGATCTTGAGGTCGGGCCTGGGGATGGCGGCCATCAGGGCCAGGGAGTCGTAGGCCCCCGGATGGTTGGAGGCGACGATGAGCGGCCCGGCCGCGGGGATGCGCTCCGCGCCCCAGACGACCGGTTCGAGCCCGAGATCGCGGAGGACGCTCCGGCCGCCGCCGGGAAGGCCGGCGGAGCGGATCTCGAAATCGGCGCGGGCCATGCTCTTGGCGAAGCGGCCGGCCGGGAGGCGGAAGAGGGGTCCGAGCAGCCGCCGCGCCGGGCCCGAAGGAGAAAACCCCATGGCCCGGACGATCTCGTCGGTGATCCGGTCCCGGTAGGGGGCGACGGCGGGCCGGTCGGGTGCGAGGGGCATGGGTTTCGGGAGCGGACGGTCCGCTCGGGCACGACTATAGGGCGGGGGGAAGGCGAATGTCAACTACAGAGAAGGCCGGCTACTTGGCCTTTTTGTCTTTTTTGCCCTTCTTGGGCTTTTCGGAGGCCGGCTTGTCCTTTTCGGGCTTGGCCCACTTGCCGGCCTTCCAAGTCCAGTGGGCCCCGGTCTGCTCCCAGGTCCCCGGGACCCAGGCCTTGCCCTTCTTCCCCTTGGCCCAGCGGCCCTCGGCCCATTCGTAATTGATGCCGGCCCATTTCCAGTAGCCGGGCAGCCAGACGTGGGTCGGGCTCGGCTGCAGGGTCCGGGCCTCGTTCCGGGGCGGGGGAGGGCCGACCCGGGGCTGGTCATCGGCGGCCAGGCCCGCGGCGGTCAGGAGCAATAGGGCGCCCAAGAGGGCCCAGGCGGTCCTTCTCATCTGTTCCTCCAACCCTTTAGTCGGAGGACGGAGGCGAAAGTGAAGGGCGGCAGCTCCTCCCCGGTGCCTAGCCCGGGTTACTTGTTCGAGTTGATGACCTCGAGGACCTTGAGGAGGTAGTCGTACCCGGGCCGGTCGACCGTGTTCTGGCCGAGGTACTTGAACTGGAGGATGCCGTTGGCGTCGATGATGTAGACGCTGGGGATGTTCTGGTCGACCTTGCTGCCGCTCCACTCGCTGCGGAAAAGGTCCAGCTTCTTAGAGAGCGTCCGTTCGCCGTCGACGAGGATCGGGAAGGGGGTCAGGATCTCGCCCTTGGCCAGGGAATAATCCTCGGGGAAGAGCTGGCGGAAGCGCTCCATGCGGATCTTCCCCTTCTCGTCGAGCTTGGACGGGTCGGCCGGGCTCTTGGTCGCCCGGACCGTCTCGAGCTGCCCGGGCAGGGCCTCGAGCCAGACCTTGACGATATCCTGCGTGTAGGGGAAGACGACCAGGACCTTGACGTTGTACTTCTCCTGGATCTTCTTGGCCTTCTCGAGCTCGGCCAGCTCGACGTAGCGGTAGTTGCAGATCGTGCACCAATAGTTCTCGGCCGCGTAGCCGCGGGGGAAAAGAATGAGAACGTTGTGGCCGCGGAGCGACGACAGGGTCAGCGTCCCGCCCTGGTAGACGGGCAGGGTGAAGTCGGCCATGGGCTGGCCGACGACGGCCGGCTGGGGCCGGGGCTCGGCCGCCGGGGCCGGCGCTGCGGGCTGGGCGGCTTGAACCGGCTTGTCCTTGATCACGACCTGGCCTGCGGCCTGGCCCTTGAATAGGATGATGATCGCCGCGATGGCCACGACGACCAGCGCGATGACGAGGATGGACGCTTTCTTCTTGTCGATCATGAATGGGTCTCCTTCAGAGAGATGCCCCTATTAAAGGCGCATCACGGCGCGGAGTCAAGCGGCCCCCCCATCGTCGGGCCGAGTAGCAGGCGGGCCTGAGAGCCTGGCGACCCCGGGAGCGTCTTTATCGTGTGGGCGGTCGGCGACGACCGCGGGTTGGGGCTTGACAAAGTAGCCACAAATATATAACATGTAGCCACATTAGGCGAAGGCACCGGAGAGACCATGACCGTCGGGATCCGTGAGCTCAAGAACAGGCTTAGCCATTACCTCGACAAAGTCCAGGCCGGAGACCGGATCGCGGTCACAGACCGTGGCACGGTCGTGGCCTATGTCATCCCCGCGTCGGGCTCGCCCGGGATCGAGGGCCTGCTGAAGCTCGTCCGCGAGGACCGCGCGGCCTGGGAGGGCGGCAAGCCGGCCGGGGCCCCGTCCCTCGCGAGCGTCCGCGGCAAATCCGTTTCGGAGATCGTCGTCGAGGACCGGCGTTGATCCTCTATCTCGAGACCTCAAACCTGGTCAAGCTCTACGTCCGGGAGAAGGACTCGGAGGCCGTGCGCGGCAGCGTCCAGGCTTCCGAGGCCGTCGCCACGTCGGTCCTGGCTTATGCCGAGGCCAGGGCCGCGTTCGCCCGCAAGCTCCGCGAGCAGGGGATCACGAAAGACGCTCACGGAGCCGTGAAGCGGGCCCTCGACGCGGACTGGCCTTCCTTCTTCGTCCTGAACGTCACCGCCGGAACGGCCCGATCGGCCGGCGACCTGGCTGAAAAGCACGCTCTGCGCGGCTTCGATGCCCTTCACCTCGCCTCGGCCATCGAGCTCCGGGCGGCCGGCGCCGCAGATCTCCGTTTCTCTTCCGCGGACGACCGCCTGCGCGCCGCGGCCCAAGCCGAGGGTCTCAAGCTCGCCTAGCCGGATCCAGCCTTCGAGCTCACGGCCGCCCGCAATTCACGATCGAGTACTGCGGGCTACGATCAACCGCTCGCAAGGGCGCGTCAGATCAGAACCTGATCTTGATCCCGGCCTGAAGGCTGAAGCCGCTGAGGTCGATCTTCGGCTCCCAGTACTCGGGATTCACGGGATTTCCGGTCTCGACGACGGTAAATGCGGTGATCTCCGTGGTGTCGACGGTGTCGGTGTGGAGATAGAGCTTCCCCTCGATCTCGAACGGATCGGCGAAACTGAACTCTCCCGTTTCCGTGACGAGCTCGAAGTTCTTGAGCTTGGCGTAGCGCCCCACGGCTTCGATGAAGAAGCCCAGCTTCGGGGAAAGCATGTACTCGATGCCCAGGCTGCCGTGGAAGCCGATGTCGGCGCCGCTCCTCTGGCTGCCTTCGATCGTCACTTCCTTCCAACCGCCGTCCCCGGCGAACTCCAGCCTCTGCATCAGCTCGAACTCGACCTGGGCGTAGTAGTCGGCCCCCGCGTCCGCGGTCAGGTTGAGCTTGTTCGAGAGAGGGGTCGTGAAGAAGAGGCTCAGGCGGACCGGCATGGCCGTGAGCGCCGCCGTGGACTCCAGGGTCCACTCAGGGCCCGGCTCGCCGCCCGAATCAAGCGGAATAAAAGTCCCCTGAGAGCTGCTGGAATTCTTCATGTAGCCGACGCCGAGGCCGAGCCCGAGCTTGGGGCTGAGCTGGTAGATGATATCGCCCCCGAAATTGTAGCCGCCGTGGAGAGGCTTGTAGGAGCCCGTGAAGGTCCCAGACCCCTCGTCCTCGAAGAGCTCCAGCAACTCGAAGTAGAAATCGGAGCCATCGTTCAGGTCGCCGGCCAGGACGTGGGAGTAGCCGCCGTAAAGCTTGACGGACAGCTTCGAGGCCTTGGCCGCAGGGGGCGGGGCGTCCTGGATGGCCAGGGAGATCCCCTCGAAGTCCTTCGGGTAGATGAAGTCGATCTTGGGCTTTTCCGGCCCCTCTGCCGCGTACGCCGCCGCTGCGGCGAGCAGGCCGACCGCCAGGAAACCGATGACCAGTCCGCACTTCAAGGTGCGAAAGCACACAGAACACCTCCCCATTAGAGATCTAACACAATTAACCTAACTGGATGACCGGAAAGAAGCAATCAAAATTGCCGTCGACGGCGACTCCGCCGGTGCCCCGGTTCATCTCGGGCATCCGGATGGACACCCCGCACCCCTGCCGGTCGATATTGCCCTTCCCCTTGATCTCCTTGGAGCAGGGCAGCTCGCGGTCGGCCCGCCGGACCGGGCGGCCGCCGGCGCGAAACCGCCCGTCCCGGGGGGATTGAGGCCGGTTTAGAACCTGATCTTGATCCCGGCCTGAAGGCTGAAGCCGCTGAGGTCGATCTTCGGCTCGCGGTATTCGGGATCCACGGGATCTCCGGTCTCGACGACCGTGAAGCCGCTGATCTCGTAGGTGTCTATGGTATCGGTGGAGATATAGAGCTTGCCCTCGATGGTCTCCGGAGTGCCGCCGCTTCCCTCCATTGTCGCCGTGACGAGCTCGAAGTTCTTGAACTTGGCGTAGCGCCCGGCGGCCTCGATGAAGAAGCCCAGCTTCGGGGAAAGCATGTACTCAAGGCCCAGGCTGCCGTGGAAGCCGATGTCGGCGCCGCTCCGCTGACTGCCTTCGACCGTCATGTCCATCCATTCGTCCGCGCTGAACTCCAGCCCCTGCATCGCCTCGAGCTTGACCTGGGCGTAGTAGTCGGCCCCCGCGTCGGCGGTCAGGTTGAGCTTGTTCGAGAGAGGGGTCGTGAAAAAGAGGCTCAGGCGGATCGGCATGGCCGTGAGCGTCGATGCGGCCGTCAACGTGACCGCGTCGAGCTCGTATTCCCAGGTCCCGAGCGAGTCGCTCGAATTGCTCATGTAGCCGACGCCGAGGCCGAGGCCGAGCTTGGGGCTGAGCTGATAGATGATATCGCCCCCGAAATTGTAGCCGCCGTGGACGGGCTTGTAGGAGCCCGTGACGGTCCCGTATCCATCGGCCGAATAGGCCTCCAGGATCTCGAAGTAGTAATCGGAGCCGTCGTTCACGTCGCCGGCCAGGACGTGGGCGTACCCGCCGTAGAGCTTGACGGACAGCTTCGAGGCCTTGGCCGCAGGGGTCGGAGCGTCCTGGATGGCCAGGGAGACCCCCTCGAAGTCCTTCGGATAGATGAAGTCGATCTTGGGCTTTTCCGGCCCCTCTGCCGCGGACGCCGCCGCGGCGGCGAGCAGTCCGACCGCCAGGAAACCGATGACCAGTCCGCACTTCAAGGAATGACTGCGCACGGAACACCTCCCCGTATGAGATCCAACACAATCAATCTAGACGGATGACCGGAAAAAAACAATCAAAATTTTAGAAGAAGAGCGAGCTTAGCCCTTGATCCGGTATTCCTTGAACTGGGTGCCGCGGAACTTGTCCATGAGGAAGAGCCGGTCGCCGGAGATGAAGATGCCGTCGACGAAGAGATCGAGCGGCAGCGAACCGAGCAGGACGCCCTCGGCGTCGAACACTTCGAGCCTGTAGGCGTCGGTCGTCCGCAGCTCCTGACCCTCGCCGCGAACCTGGTAGCCGATGGTCCGGCCGCCGCTCGAGTCCATGTTCATGGTGACGGCCGTGCCGACCTGCTCCTCTTTCTTCAGCTGCCGGGTCATGCCGACGACCCAGACCCGGCCTTTGCCGTCGACGGCGACGCCGCTGGCGCAGCGGTTCATCTCGGGCATCCGGATGGACACGCCGCCGCCCTGCCGGTCGACCTTGCCCTTCTCCTTGATCTCCATGGAGTAGGGGAGCTCGCGGTCGGCCCGCCAGAGCAGGCGGCCGTCGGCCGCGTATTTCTCGATCCGGTTCTGGACCGGGAAAGACGAGATAGACCTGGCCGGCGCCGTCGACGGTCATAATGACCTCGTTCCCGCCGTTGTTCACGAGGTCGTCGCCGAAGTCGCGGGGTTCGCCGAACTCGCGCAGGAGCTTGCCCTCGCGGTCGCGGACCTTGACCAGCTTCGGCAGGGCCGCGGGCTTCTCCTCGTCCTGGTTGATGAGGAATCGCATCCGCGGCGAGCCCTCGACGAGCTCGCCGCCCTTTCCCAGGAACACGGGCCCGGAGCCCTGCTCCAGGACCTTGAGGGTCTTGTGGTCCTTGCCGTCCGGCGTCAGGACCTGGATGCGCTGGTTGTTGGGGTCGGAGACGTACAGGAAGCCCTTCTCGTCCACGGCCAGCCAGGACGGGTAGTAGAACTCTCCCGGCCCCTGGCCTTGCCGCCCGCAAGGACGCCTTGAACGTGCCGTCCGGACCGAACTTCTGAACGCGGTGATTGCCCGTATCGAGGACGTAGAGGTCGCCGGCGCCGTCGACGGCGATCACGGACGGCATATAAAAAGCCAGGTTCTCGTCGGCCGTTTCGACGTCGCCGAGCGTGCGGACCGGCTCGAGCGCGATCTTGGGGGTCTTGCCCCAGGCGCCGGGACCGGAGTTGTGGACGAGCCTGGCGCCCTCGACGGTCTCGGTCTTCTGCCCGGCCGCGAGCGTCGCGGCCAGGACGAACGCGGTCAATATCAGAACGGTCTTTGCTCTCATGCGATGTTCTCCTTGTCTCATTAACCGATTATAGGGCGAAACCGTTGCCGCCTCAAACGAACGTCGCCAGGGCGTTTGAACTGAACCCGGTAATTCAATATAGTGTCGCCGAAGACGCGCCGGGAGGGACGGACATGGACGACCGCGGCATCCTCGAGCTTCTGCAGGCGATGGTCAAGGCCCCGAGCCATCCGGGGGTCCCGAGGCAGGAGGAGGGGGCGGCCCGCGCGCTCGATGCGTACCTTCGAAAACACGGGATCCCCAGCGAGCTCGTCGAGGTCCGCGAAGGCCGGCCGAACGTCCTCGCGACCCTCGAGGGACGCCGGCCCGGTCCGCATCTTCTCCTCTGCGGCCACTTGGACACCGTCCCGCCCAACGCCGGCTCGTCCGCCGATTTCTTCTCCGCCGCGATCGAGGACGGCCGCATGTCCGGCCGCGGCACCGTGGACATGAAGGGCGCGCTGGCGGCCATGGCCGGGGCCCTCGTCGACATCCGCGGGTCCGGCGGCCTCGAATCCGGCCGGGTGACACTGGCCGCGGTCATCGACGAGGAGATGGAAAGCCTCGGCGCCGAAGCCCTGATCCGGAGCGGCTTCAAGGCCGACGGATGCGTCATCGGCGAGCCGACCGAGAACCGTGTCGCCATCGGCCACAAGGGCCTCGAGTGGCTGGAGGTGAGGTTCGCGGGCCGGGCCGCCCACGGCAGCACCCCCGAGGCCGGCGTCAGCGCCATCGCCGCCGCGGCCCACTTCGCCTCGCTCGTCGAGACCGAGCTCATCCCCGGGTTCGAGCGCCGGCGGGATCCCGTCCTCGGGCTCCCGGCCATCAACCTGGGCACGATCCGAGGCGGCCAGCAGCCCAGCATGGTCGCCGCGGACTGCCGCATCCAGCTCGACCGCCGCTGGGTGACCACGGAAACGGTCGACCAGGTCTTCGACGACCTCGAAGAACTCCTGACGCGGGTCCGAGCCGCCCGGCCCGGGCTGAAGACGCACCTGGAGCGCATGCCCGAAGGCATGGCCACGATGGTCCACGGCCCGCTCATCATCGATCCCGGCCACGCCCTCGTCCGCGCCGCGCAAGGGGCCCTCGAGGACGCCGGCATTCATCGATAGCGCTCTGACCGTGTTCCCGGCCTGGACCGACGGCGCCCTCATCTCGCGGGAGGCCGGCATCCCGACCCTCATCTGGGGGCCGGGCGAGCTCAAGCTGGCCCACTCGGCCGAAGAAAGCGTTCCCGTCGAGGCCATCCTCATCGCGTCCCGGCTCTACGCCGCCGCGGCCCGCCGGTTCACCGCGGCCCGCTGAGACCATGAAATTCCGGATCCCGCACACCTACGTCCTGCTCATCGGTCTCATCGTCCTGGCCGCCGCCTCGACCTGGATCATTCCCGCCGGCCGCTACGACCGCGTCGTCGAACAGGGCCGTGAGGTGGTCGATCCGCTGTCCTACCGTCCGGTCGAGGCCCGGCCGGCCGGGATCGGGGCCGTCTTCCTGGCCTTCCCCCGGGGCCTCCTCGAGATCGCCGGGATCGTCTTCTACATCTTCATCATCGGAGGCGCTTTCGGCGTCCTCAACCGGACCGGGATCATCCAGGCCGGGGTCCGCGCGCTCGTCCGAAGGCTCGGCGGCCGGCGGGCGCTCATCGTGCCGCTTCTCACCGTCGTCTTCGCGATCGGCGGCGGAACGATCGGCATCGCCGAGGAGACGCTCGTCTTCCTTCCGGCGCTCCTCCTCCTCTCCCGCTCCCTCGGCTACGATTCGCTCGTCGGCGGCGGGATCGCCCTGGTCGGGGCCAATGCCGGATTCGCCGCGGCCTTCATGAACCCGTTCACGGTCGGCGTGGCCCAGGGCATCGTCGGGTTGCCCCTCTTTTCCGGGATGGGTTTCCGGCTCGGCCTCTGGGCGGTGATGACCACCGTGACCGTCGTCTTTCTCTCGCGCTATGCCCGGCGGGTCGCGGTGGACCCCGCGATCAGCCTGGTGTACGATCTCGACCGGGCCCGCGAATCCCTGCCCCGCGAGGACGCCGCCGGGCCGTTCACGCGCCGGCACGCCCTCGTTCTCAGCCTCGTCGCCGCCGCCCTCGCCCTCCTCGTCGTCGGGGCCATCCGCTGGGGCTGGGGCATCCTCGAGCTCTCCGGCCTTTTCTTCGGGCTGGCCCTCCTCTCCGGCCCGCTCGGGGGGCTCGCGGGCGACGATACGGTCAAGGCCTTCGTTCAGGGGGCGTCGGACATCACCTACGCCGCCCTGATCGTCGGGCTGGCCCGGGGCACGCTGGTCGTCCTGAGGGACGCCAGCGTCATCGACACCGTCACCCACGCGCTGGCCCGGGCTCTCGGGGGCCTGCCGCCCACGCTGAGCGCCGTGGGCATCTACTTCGCCCAGAACCTGCTCCACTTCGTCGTCCCGTCCGGGAGCGGCCAGGCCGCGGTCTCGATGCCCGTCCTGGCCCCCCTCGGCGACCTCGTCGGCGTGACCCGCCAGACCAACGTCCTGGCCTATCAGCTCGGCAACGGACTGACCAACGTCTTCATCCCCACCCAGGGTTACTTCATGGCCGCGCTGGGCATCCTGGGCATTCCCTGGGGCAAATGGGTCCGCTGGCTCCTGCCGCTGCTCGCGGTCTGGCTGGTCATCGGCTGCGCCGCGGTCGTTCTGGCCAGCCTCATCCGCCTCGGCCCGTTCTAGGTGTCCGGGGAGCCGTGCGCGGCGCTCCGCCGGACGCCGTGATTCCCCCTTGACAACGGCCCGAAGACCGCTTAATCTGCCGGACAGACGCTCCCGAAAGGGAGCTCAAAATCCATGTCGCGAGGGGTACAAGCATGAAGAAAGGTCTCTTGGTCTGTGCGGCTGCCCTGGTTTTAGCGGTCCTGGTCGCGGCACCCGCCTCGGCGGCGACCAACATCAAGTTCGGCATCAAAGCCGGGGCGTCCTCGTCCAACGTCAAGTGGACCGACGATGCCGGCGATGAGACATCGGTCACCGAGCTGACGTTCGGCGGTTTCGTCATCTTCGAGCTCAGCCCGACCCTGGCCATCCAGCCCGAGGTCAACTACCTCGTGACGGGCGAAAAATGGGATATCACGGACGGAACCAACGTCGAGAATTTCACTTATCTCCACATCCCCATATTGCTGCGGGCCCGGCTCATGAAGGAAGGCAAGTTCGTCCCGGTCGTGTTCGCCGGACCGGCGATCGGCTTCCTCTTGAGCGCCAGAAGAAAGGAACTGACGGGCGGTGACTCGGAGAGCTTTGACGTCAAGGAGTTCTTCAAGTCCACGGACTTCGGCGTTGGACTTCGGCTTGGGCGCGGAGATCGCGCTCGGCAAGATGAAGGCCCTGATCGACTTTCGCTATTACATGGGTTTGACCAACGTATTCACTCCGCCCCCCCGCTCTACTGTGCCGAAAATATGATGGCCGCCCCCCTGGATTGCACCATGAAGAACGCGGCCTTCAGCCTCACGGCCGGCATCATCTTTTAAAGGCTCCAGCCCGGTCGGTACGGCCGGCGGATGAGCGCCTCGGCCTCCGGGCGTTCGTCACGCGCAGGTTCGCCGCGTCCCAGGCGATCCGCGTGTCCAGGCGCTTGGCCACATTGCCGAGCAGGCAGATCTCCGTCAGCGGTCCCGAGTACTCGAAGGCGGCGCCAGCCTTCCGGCCCGCCTTCGCGGCCCGGGCCCAGTCCTGTTCGTGCGAGCCCTCGACGCGGGGGATCGACTTCTCCGGGCGCTTGGCTTCCTGCATCAGCTTCTCGGGGATGATCCGAGGCCCTTCGCCGTAGACGCCGCACATGATCTTGCCCTTCGTCCCCTTGAAGACGAGCCCGCCTTCAGCGGGCATTGTCCGGCCGTCCTCGAGCTCCTCGGGCCGAGGCGGCCGGGTGCCCTCGTACCAGGTGAGCTTGACCGGCGGCCGGACGCCTTTGGCCGGGAACCGGTAGGTCACGATGGCCGACAGCGGATGGGTCTCGGGATTGAGGCCGCAGCTCGTGGCCTCGACCGTCTCCGGGGCGTCGAGCTCCAGGGCCCAAACCGCCGCGTCGAGCGTGTGCGCCCCGCGGTCGCCCATCATGCCCACGCCGAAATCCCACCAGCAGCGCCAGACCATCGGGTGATAGGCCGGATGATACGGACGGAAGGGCGCCGGGCCGATCCAGAGGTCCCAGTCGAGGTTGGCCGGGACGGAGGGGACGTCGGCCGGGCGTTCGCCCCACTTCGAGCTCCAATAGGCGTGGCCCCACGGATAGTAGGAGAGGTCGCACCAGCCGTCGACCTCACGGACCTCGCCGATGAGCCCGGCCCGGACCCATTCGACCACCAGGCGGATCCCCTCGCCGGAGTGCCCTTGGATGCCCATCTGCGTCGTCACCTTCGACGCCTTGGCCGCCAGCGCGAGCTGGCGCGCCTCCCAGACGCCGTGAGTGAGCGGCTTCTGGGTGTAGACGTGCTTGCCCGCCTTGATCGCGGCCATCGTGATGACCGCGTGGGTGTGGTCGGGCGTGGCGATGACCACGGCGTCGATGTCCTTGCGCTTCTCCAGCATGACCCTGTAGTCCGTGAAGACCTCGGCCCCGGGGTAGCGCTTGATCGTCCCGGCGGCGTAGCTCGGATCGACGTCGCAAAGCGCGACGATGGCCTCAGTCTCCAGCTCGCGGAGGTTGGCCGCGCCCATCCCGCCGACGCCGATCCCGGCGATCGCGAGCTTGTCGCTCGGCGGGGTTTGGCCCCGTCCGAGGACGCGCCGCGGGACGAGGGTTAGAAGCGAAGCCGCCGCGCTCGACTCGAGGAAACGGCGCCGCGTGATCTTTTCCATAAGGCTCACCTCCGTAACGGGATCCGCTCTAGCGGCGGCGGGCGGGCTTCAATGTCCAGAGCTGCAGCCTGGTGAGCTCGACGATGGGTGACATGTCGAGGTCCGGCTTGTGGACCGGCCAGGTCTTGTAGCCCTCGATCTCGGCGATGATCTTCGGCTCGTTTGTTTGTGGATACGGCTCGAAGGCGGGGACCTCGTACTCGGGGCGCAGCTTGCCCGAGTCCAGGTCTAGATAGACGGCGCTGAAAAGGGCGAATAGCGAACCCGTGCCGATGCGCGCATTCCCGAGCTGCAGCGTCGCCGGGAGGGCCCCGTTGGACGTAATAAATTCTCCGGCTTGGCGTGCGAGTCCGTAGACGTCTTCGATCTTCAGGCGGGCGATCTCCGGGCGGGTCGGCGGCATCTCCATCGGGCCGAGCGGATGGATCACTTCCAGACCCTCCGGAAGCGTCCCGTTCTTCCGATATCCGGCGATCGCCCGGGCCAGCCCGGCAAAGGCCTCGGCCGGAGAAAGATCGTCGCTCGGAACGAAGGCCTTGAGCTCGATAGTCTTTCGCGCGAACTTCCGCAGCTCGTCTCTCGTGATCTGTTCCTTCTGACGCGAGTAGATCTTCATCAGCTCGCGGTAGGTCGTGATCTCGATGTCGTCGCGGCCCTTGAGCCAGCGCATCATGCGGCGGAAATTCTTTTGCGCCGTGGCCATCGTCTCCTGCGGCCGGAGACGCGGGATGCGCCAGGCCTCCGGGGGCGTGTTCTTCCCGTCGTAGAAGTTCAGGTCCCAGAACTCCTCGGCCCGGATCTTGGTCGGGTGCCCGGCGAAGAGGGCCAGGACCTGCGACTTCGCGATCATATCCGGCAGCTCGGCCTTGAGCTTGTCGAAGACCGGTTCGAAGAGGTCGTCCCGGTAGTAGGCGTCGTCGAACCCGGCGTATTGGGCGCTGAAGTTGAGCGAGTTGCAGAACCAGACGACGTCGTGACCGGGCAGGCTCGCCGGCGAGCCTTGGTACCCGGCTCCGAGCCGGCCCAGGGCCGCGACGAGCTGGGGCCCGTAGGAGCCGCCGTGGCGGGCCAGCGTGGTCACCGGGACGCCGAAGATGCGCTCGAGCTCCCGGAGGCCGGCGGATTCCTGATCGGCCATGAGCCGGACGCCGCCGTCCCATCCGGCTTTTTCGAGCTCTTCGGTGACCGTCGGGTGGATCGAGCCGAAGTTGGTGTGACTGCCGATGTCGTGCCGGGCCATGGCCGCGATGACGTCGCCGCGCCCGCGTTTTTCGAGCCAGCGGGCCTTCTCGCCGATGACGAAGAACGTCCCCGTGACGCCCTCCTCCGTCATCGTCTCGGCCAGCCACTTGGGGATGTCGTCGATGCGCTCGGACTCGGGCGTGATGTAGTCCTCGGTGTCGAAGGTCACGACGACGAACGTCTTCGGCCTTCCCTCACGGCCCGGACAAGCCGCCGAGAGCGCCAGAACGGCGAAGAGTGCAACCAGGGCATGGAAGCGCATGGGCAGGCTGATTTTGCGCCCTCTCCTCCCAAGGTGTCAAGGGAATGCGGCTTGACGGAATAATCAGGACATCTTGACGCCCTCTTGACAACTCCGGACGGCCGCCCTGTTATCTTCAGGACCGACCGCATGGATGCTATAATGAGACCGGGATCTGAAGGGGAGGTGTGACCGTGGTTAGAAAAGCGATAAGCCTGTTCACGCTGGCGGCGTTCGTCCTGATGTCCTCGTCCTGCACGACCATGAAAACGAGGACGGTCGTTACGCCGTCCGACCTGCCCGGAAAGGGCGCGAAGATCACGAGCGTGATCACGGCGTCCGGGGAACGGGTGGAGTTCTCGCCCTCCGGTCCGGGACGGATCCGCGGGGCGGTGATCACAGGCACGGCCGCCGCCCGGTATTCGGTTCCGGTCGAGATCCAGGGGCCGTTTTCCTCGATCAAAAGACGGCCCGACGAGAGCGTCTACGAGGTCACCGACGGCCATGGCCGGGTGTATGCCGTCGTCCGCGTCTCGAACGAGGGAGATACGAAATGGACCATTCTCATCAACGACACGGCGGTCCAACCTGTTTCCATTCTGTTATCTGAGGTCAAGCAGATCACCTATAGGAAGTCCCGTCCGGCCTTGACCGCCATCGCCATCGCGCTCCCCCTCGTCCTCGGTCTCGTCCTACTGGCCGGGATCATCTCCGCGGACATGGAATAGAGGGCTGCGTCAGGGCCGGGCTGCAGAACGGAGGGCGGCCGAGGTCAAGGCCTCCTCGAGCCGGGCGACCGCTATGGCGCGGTCCGGGTCGCCGAGGATGAGGGCGGCGATGGTGCCAGCCCGCTGGAAAAGGAACCAGCGGCCGGCCTCGTTCCGCCCTTCGAGGAGGGCCCCCTTCCGCCTGACGCCCCGGAGGTAATCGTTGAACAGCGCCGTCACTCCGGCGTCGACGGCCCCGGCCTCGACGGCCTTCCCCAGCTCGACGACGACGAGCTTCGAGACGGCCGGCGCGGTCCCGTATTTCGCCGAGAAGGCCTCGGTGGCGGTCTTCCCGGCTTCCGGTCCGCCGAAACCCCAGAAGTCCCCTTCGAGGAAGGGCGATTCGCTGCGGGCCGCGACCGGGCCCATGATGTAGCGTCCGCTCGAAGGGACCAGTCCCGCGCGCGGCAACCGGCCCAGCCCTTCCGGCCGGACGGTCCGCCGCGCCGGGAGCTTCAGGTCGACGGCCGCCATAAACTCGCCGATCTCCCGGTCGGTGCACTCGGGGGCGAGGATGTTGACCAGGTAGTCGCCCTTGACCAGGTTGGCCTGGCCGGGACTGATCCAGTTGTCCGGCTTGATCTTCGGCCAGCCCGTCTCCCCGCCCTCGAGCTTGGTCGAGTAGAGGCCGAAGGCCGACGTCCCCGACTCCATCCGGTAGATCTCGAGGACGATCTCCTTCGACGAGGCCGGGTCCGCCGCGGGCTTGAACCGGAACACGGCCAGCTCGCGGAAGCCGTACGACAGAACGATCTCGGCCCCGCCGTCGATGTAGCCATAGAGCCCGTCCTCGGTGTAGCGGTCGGGCGGCCCGGTCCGCTCCCAGCCCTTGATCCCGTCGACGGCGCGCATGACGGGCGGGTTGGCGGCCGCGCCGGCCGCGTTGATGCTGTTGCCGACGAGGACGGCTTCCTGGCCCGTGCAGGCCTCAGAGGGAATGATAAGCGCCGCCGCGGCAAGGATCAACGCCGACAGGCCGGGCCGCAATCTCAAAAGAAACCTCCTCGCGGAGTATATTCCGGACCTCCGGGTTCTGGCAAGACTCCTGGCTGTCCAGGGAGCGTACGAGAACGACCTCGTGGATCTCCGTTGAGACGGATCGTGCTCCCTGGGTCGTCTTTAAGAACGGAGGACAACGGTCATAGACGCCAGGCTTGGAAAGCTGCCTCGAGTGTTGACACGATGACAAGAAATAAATACAATGTAAATACAGCTCCACTCCTATTCGATTGGAATTAAGGGAAGAGCCGGCGAAACAAACAAAAACACGGGCTATCCTTTGAAGATGCAAAACTCGCTTTCTCTGACGAAAATGCGCTATTGATCCATGATCCTGATCACTCAGAAGAGGAAAGCCGTTTCGTCCTTCTTGGCCTTGACGCCAGGTTTGGCCTATTGGTCGTCAGTCATGCCTATCGGGAAGACGACCGGATCATCCGGATCATCTCGGCTCGCAGGGCCTCCCGCCGTGAAGCGGAGCAGTATTGGCTAAGGTGGCGGAAATGAGAAAGAACTACGATTTTTCGAAGGCCGCAAAGAACCCGTATTCCCATATGCTCAAAAAGCAGATCACGATACGGCTCGATGAGGAGACGGTCCAGTATTTCAAGGGCATGGCCAAAGAAACAGGCATTCCCTATCAAACTCTGATCAATCTCTACTTGCGGGATTGCGCCGCGACGAGCCGAAAGATGTCTTTACGGTGGGACCCGAAGCCCGCTTAGGGCTCCCGGACTTCCCTCTCGACGGCGCGCTGAACGAGCTGATTGAGCGAGATGCCGAGCAGGGCGGACTTCCGCGCGGCCTTCCGGTGGAGCTCGGCCGGCATGCGGATGTTGAAGGTGCCGTTATAAGACTTGAAGACAGGCCGGCCGGCCTGCCGGCACAGCCCGATGTAGTCCTCGACCGCCTCCCGGAAAGCCCTCTTCAGCTCGTCGACATCGCGTCCCTCGAAGGTCACCAGGTCGTCGAGGCCCTCGATCTTCCCGAAGAAGCAATCGTCCTCGGCGCTGAACTGGACCGAGCCGATGAAGTCCTGATATCGAAGTGCATTCTTCATTTGATCGTCCCCTTCGCTCTTAGGGCATGTTCGACCAATTCCATCTGATACCTCTTTATGATACTCCCGGGGTGCGGCCTGTGCAGCCGGATGATATGGCCGTTCCCCCGGTTGAGAAAGGCGACCCGGGAACCGGAAGTCTTCCCGGACCGGATCTCCTCATAGCCGAGGTCCTTCAACAGGCGGTTCATCTCGTCGAACCTGAAATCCGCCGGTCTGGACAGGAAGCGTCGCAAGGCCTTATCCCGGCGGCTCATCGATAGATTATTCTTCTTTCTCGTTAAATGCAACTAAATAATAGTTGCATGTGACGGATCTTAACGATGAGGGAACAACGGCCCGGAGATGCCTTCGCAGGTCCCGAGGGCATCGGTCCCGTATCTTGAGACGGCTGGAGCCGGCTCGTTGTCTCATTCAGAAGGTAGGCCGGTAAGCACGGACGGGGGCGTCCACAGACCGGCGAGCCGGGGCCGTCCTGTTACCGCTCGATCGCGCCGATATCGCCGGTCGAATTCCTCGGCCGCGTGACTCCGAGTTGGTCCTGGCCCTCCATGTGGAACATCTCCGTCGACCGGGTGACCGTGATGCTGACGTGGTCGCCGAGCGGCCCGGTCGTGAAGGTCCCCCAGAAATCGTCGCCGAGGATGACCATCCCCAGCCGGTCTCCGATGGCCGTGTCCAGATCGTGCCAGAACGCGATCCAGGCCGCGTTCTGGGTGTTCGAGGGCCAGGTGACGGCCGGTCCGTACCAGGTCGTCCCGGTCATGTCCCCGAACTCCGTCCCGAAGTCGGCCCCCAGGATCGCGCCGTACTGGGACCGGCACTGGAGGATGACGTGGTTCAGGAAGTCGTCGGTGGGCACGCCGAACCCGGTGTAGCCCGCGTTGACGTAGGTGACGCTGTAATCCTGGTTGGGGATCTTGTCGACGGCCAGGCCGGTCGGCGGATACCAGAGGACGGCCGGCTGCCCGGGGTCCACCCCGGCCGAGAGGGCCGTGGGATGGTATTGCGCGCCGGCGACGTCGACCGCCTCTGCCAGCGTGATCCCGTCGTGGTCGCCCGCCTTGGGCCAGCGCTTGCGGCTGGACATCATCCAGTCGGGCACGGGGACGAGGATCCAGCTGAAGTTGACCCGGCCGACGAGGTTGTAGCCCTGGCTGAAGAGGTCGAGGATGGAGCCGGCGAACCAGTCTTCGGTCTCGCCGTTCAGGGTGTTGCCGACGACGATCGAGTTCTGGAGCCAGACGGTCTCGACGGTGTGGGCGTTGCCGATCGTGGCGCACCCGCCGCCTCCGCCGATGTTCGGCTTGCCGCTGAAGGTGGCCAGCTGCCCGGTGACCGCGTTCTCGACGATGGTGCAGGCCGACATCCAGAGCGAGCCGCCGCCCATGTAGACGCCGCCGCCGCGGTCGTACCACTGCCCTACATTGGCATAATCCGGATGGTCCTCGACCAGGTTCCGGGCGATGGTGCAGTTGGTCAGGAACATGGTGGCCAGGTTGACCGGCCCGCCCGACAGGGTGAAGATGCCGCCGCCGTAGGCGTGATTGGCGGTGACCCGGTTGCCGCTGATGGTGCAGCGTTTCAGAGAGGCGTCGTTGCCGCGGCCGCCCGTCCGGTCCGCGCCGCCGACGGAATAGATGCCGCCGCCGCCGGCGCCGTAGGCGGTGGCCACGTTGCCGCTGATGACGCAGTCATTGAGGTCGAGCCCGTTGGCGTAGATGCCGCCGCCGTACGTGCCGCGGTCCCGGGCGGAGCCCGTTTCTCCTTCGCAGGTGTTCCCGATGACGGCGCAATCGTAGAGCTGGGCCGTGCCCCAGACCGCCAGTCCGCCGCCCCGGGCCAGCGTGTAGGGCTGGGTGCCGGCGGCGATGGCCTCGGTCTGGGAATAGCCCGACTCGACGGTCACGTTCCACATGGTCAGATCGCCGTAGACGGCCAGCACCCGGGCGTGGCTGGCCCCGCCGCCGCCCCACCTGACCGTGATCCCGTTCGGCAGGTCCGAGGCGTCGATCTTGAGGTTCTTGCGGGCGTAGAGGGCCGACTTGCCGTAGTCCCGCTCCTGATAGCCGGAGTACACGTTGTTGACGTAGACCTCGCCCATGAGGACCGAGTGCTCCTCGCCGATGACGGTCAGCAGGACGGTGTCGCCGTCGAGCGAGCTGTCGAAGGTGATGGTGTCGCCCGAGGCCGCCGCTTCGAGGGCCGACCGCAGCGTGACCGTTCCGGCCGGCGGCGAGGCGACGTCATCGAGGGAATTGACCACGAGCTCAGGATCTGTCGTGTTATCGTTCGAGGAACATCCGCCGGCGGCGAGGGCCAAGGCCAGCGGAAGGACCCACATTGCCAGACGAGAACGCTTCATCGGAGAACCTCCTTATCGGCCGAGTACCCACCGTCCATCGACGGAACCAGTATAGGCCGTTTCCGCCGGAGTTTACAAATCCCCCCTGGTCCCGCCCCGTTCTTGACCGAATCTTGACGCGATCTTCACATCAAGTTGACACCTCCGCCCCAGGGAGCCATTATGGTAATGGCGGCCGATGGAAGGGGAGACGGATCCCATCTGAAAAGGGGAACGGCGATGACAAGGCATCTCCGGCTGGCTGCCGCCTTGGCCGCGGCGCTTCTGGCGACGGCCTGCACGGTCTACAAGTTCAAGGAGCTCGACGGCCCGGCCCTGGCCAAGTCCAAGAAGGGCACGATCATGCAGGTGCAGACCGCCGACGACACCGTCGCCTTCTCCCCGAGCGACCCCCCCGTGGTCAAGGACGGCGCCGTCGTCGGCGGCCTCCACATGACCTATTCGGTCGATCCGCAGGACATCGTCGAGCTCAGCCCCGAAAAGAAGGCGGCCCGGATCGTGCTGAAGGACGGCACCCGGTTCCTCGTCGCTTCCAGCGCGGCCGACGGCGAGAGGATCCTCTGCCAAGCCGTCAAGCCCGTGTCGATCCCTCTCGACGAGATCGTCCGGGCCCAGGTCCGGACGGTCAATACCGGAGCTTCCGTCTTCAACACGTTCGCCGGCGTCCTGCTCGTCGCCGGCGCCGTGGCCCTCGACTTCGCGCTCAATACCGACGATGGCGAATTCGATCCGACCGATTCGTTCACGGTCGATCTCGCGTTCTCCTTCCTCGAATCCGTCCCCGAGTTCATCGCCGAGGATAAGGGCCGGCGGTCCAACTTCGCCATCCTGGGGATGATGGACGCTTCGAACGTCGCCGGAGAGAAAGAGTTCTGGACCGTGGAATGGACGCCCGTCGAGGCCCGGCCGGGCGAAGACGGCAGGCTGCGCGTGACGCTCGACAACGCTTCGGCCGTGCCGCGCGGCGTCGATGAGGCCAAGCTCGTCGTCGTCGACCATCCGCCGGGCGTGGCCGTCGCGCCGGACATCCTCGGCGCCGTGCGCTCGTATGCCGGCCCCGTCCCTCCCGTGAGCGCGACCGACAGGAGCGGAGCGGACATCCGCGAGCTCGTCGCGGCCAGGGACGGGAACTGCTGGCGGACGGCCGGAGGGGATCCGGCGCCAGGAAAGAAGGGACTGGCGCGCGACCAGATCAATCTCTCCTTCCCCCGGCCGAAGGGCGCCCACCACGCCAGGCTCATCGTCGGCGTCTCGAACACGGCCTGGCGCTCCGAGTTCGCCCGGGAGGTCCTGGCCCGGACCGCCCCGTCCCCGCCGGCGCCTCCAGCCGCCCCCGCCGGGAAGCCCCCGAAGGCTCTCCGGCCCGCGGAGTTCGCGAGTCCCTCAGGCTACAGGAACTGGGAATTCACGACCCTTCGCGTCCGGGTGATGACGGTCCTCGGTTGGCAGACCGGACAGGTGCTCTTCGCGGTCGGGCCGCGGCCCGCCGAGGACATGATCTACGACATCGACCTGAGCGACATCCCTGGGGACAAGGTCCTGCTCCAGCTCTCGCCCCCGGCCGGCTACTGGCTCATCGACCACCTGGCCCTCGATTTCGGCAAGGACGGCGCCCTGGAGACGTCTGAGATCGCTCCCGAGGCCGTGGACGATCCCGACGCGGCCGAGGTCCTCAAGGCTATCGCCGGCGAGGACGCGACGACGTTCGTCCTCTATCCCGCCGATCCCGCGTCCGAGCTGACCTTCACCCTGCCGCCGCCCAAGAGGGGGATGGAGCGGACCGTCTTCCTGCGGACCGTCAGCTGCTACGAAATGCCTCCGCCCAAGGCCGACGAGAAGAAGATCGGAACAGGGGATGGGGGACATGCGCACCCCGGCTTTGAATGACCTCGTTCCGCGAACCTCGGCCCTCCGGCGCGTGGCGGCGGCCGTCTTCTTCGCCGTGTTGCTGCTCCGTCCCATCCCGTCGTTCGGGCAACCGGCGCGTTCTCCGGACGGCTTGAGAGGCTTTGCCCTGGGCGGGCTCTTCCCGTCAGGGGCCTTCGACAGCCACGTCGGCCGGGACGGCGCCGTGGGGGCCATCTATCTGGCCTTCAGATCGGGGCTTTCCCCCATCTTTGTCGGTTTCGAGCTCTCGGGCAGCTATTACGGCCACGTCCACCGCCACGCGTACATGGACAACATCCCCGAGGTCCAGCTGGACGTCCACACCTACAACAACATCATTCAGGGGCTCTTCTTCTTGAGGCTCCAGCCGCGCGTCGGGGACGTTTCGCCCTACGTCGAAGGCCTGGCCGGGGTCAGCTACATCTTCACGGACACGACGGTCAGCGACGACGACGCCGAGGACGATGTCGCCTATGACATCAATTTCGACGATTGGACGGTGACGGCCGGGGCCGGAGCGGGGGTCGTCGTCCGCCTGCGCGGGCGGCCCGGCGGCGGAGGGAGAGGCACGTTCCTCGATTTCAAGGTCCGCTACATGGCCGGGGGCCGCGCTTCGTACCTGAGCCAGGGGGGGCTGGTCGTCGACGGAGACCGGGTCAGCTATAACGTCGACCGCTCGGCGACGAACTTCTTCACGGTCCAGGCCGGCCTGACCTGGTTCTTCTAGGCCTCCGGCGAAAGCTCTGCCGGCGGGTGCCAATATTCCCGAAATCCTCTAGAATAGAAGGATGAGCACCAAGCCCCGCCTCCGTTTCGCCCTGCCCCTGTTACTGACCGTCGTCCTGTCGGTCGTTTCTCTCGTCCCGCCGGACCCCGCCCGGGCCCAGGACCAGGCGGCCGCCGCCCTGGCCGCCCAGGAGGCCCCGTACACCCTCGGCCAGAAGATCCCGGTCGATCCCCGGATCACGGTCGGCGAGCTCGCCGAACGGCCTCCGCTACTGGATCCGCGAGAACCGGGAGCCGAAGAACCGGGCCGAGCTGCGCCTGGTCGTCAACGCCGGCTCGGTCCTCGAGGACGAGGACCAGCGCGGCCTGGCCCACGTCGTCGAGCACCTGGCCTTCAACGGCACGACGCATTTCCCGCAGCAGAAGCTGGTCGATTTCATGGAGTCGATCGGCATGCGCTTCGGCTCCGACCTCAACGCCTTTACCAGCTTCGACGAGACGATCTATGTCCTCCAGGTCCCCATGGATTCGCAGGCCATCCTGGACAACGCGTTCCTCATCCTCGAGGACTGGGCCCACAACGTGACCTTCGACCCCAAGGCCATCGACAAGGAGCGGGGCATCATCGTCGAGGAGTGGCGGCTCGGCCAGGGCGCCGCGGCCCGGATGCGCGACAAGCAGATCCCCGTCCTCCTGGCCGGCTCGCGCTACGCCGAGCGCCTGCCCGACGGGAAGAAGGAGGTCATCGAGAGCTTCGCCTACGACACCCTGAAACGCTTCTACCGGACCTGGTACCGGCCGAACCTCATGGCCGTCATCGCCGTGGGCGATTTCGACAAGGCCCGCATCGAAGGGCTCGTCAAGAAGCACTTCGGGCCCCTGACCAATCCGCCCGGCGCCCCGGCCCATCCGAGCTATCCGGTGCCGGACCACGACGGGACGCTTTTCGCCATCACCCCGGACAAGGAGGCGTCCCAGAGCGTCGTGGCCGTCTATCACAAGCTCCCCGCGGCCGACCAGAGCACGGTCGGCTCCTACCGCCGGATGCTCGTCGAGCGGCTCTTCAACGACATGATCAACGACCGGCTCACCGAGATCGCCCAGAAGCCCGATCCGCCGTTCCTCGGCGCCGTCTCGAGCCGGGGGCGGTTCGTCGGCTCCAAGGACGCCTACGTCCTCTCGGCCCTCGTCGGCGACGGCGGCATCCCCAAGGGGCTGCGGGCCCTTTACACGGAAGGGGAGCGGGTGGCCCGCTTCGGCTTCACGGCGACCGAGCTCGAGCGCCGCAAGGCGACGGCCATGCGCTACTTCGAACGGGCCCTGGCCGAGAAGGAGACCGCGGACTCCAACAGCTACGCCGAGGAGTTCACCCGGGCCTTCCTCGAGGGCGAGCCGACGCCCGGCATCCAGTACGAGTACGACCTGCACAAGCAGTTCCTGCCCGGCATCGGCCTCGAGGAGGTCAACGCCCTGGCCCGCGAGTGGATGACCGACCGGAACCGGGTCGTCATGGCCAGCCTGCCGGAGAAACCCGGCGTCGCCGTGCCGACCGAGGCCGAGCTCCGGAAGGTCCTGGCGGACGTCCAGACCGAGATGGGCATCGCCGCCTACGAGGACACGACGACGGACGCGCCGTTGCTGGCCGCGGAGCCGGCGGCGGGCGAGATCGTCGCGCGGCGCGAGATCCCCGAGGTCGGCGTTACGGAATGGACGCTCTCGAACGGCGCCCGCGTCGTTCTCAAGCCGACGAAGTTCAAAGAGGACGAGATCCTCTTCCAGGCCACGAGCCCGGGCGGCATCTCGATCGCCGAGGACATGAACCTCGTCCCGGCCAACACGGCCGACCAGGTCGTGCCGGCCGGCGGGCTGGGCGTCTTCAGCGCCGTCGACCTCGAGAAGAAGCTGGCCGGCAAGGCCGTCAGCATCCGGCCGTCCATCGACGAGCTCGAGGAGGGCCTGTCGGCGAGCGCCTCGCCCAAGGACGCCGAGATCCTCTTCCAGCTCGTCTACATGACCTTCACCGAGCCGCGGCCCGACCCGGTCGTCTTCGACGTCCTCAAATCCCAGCTCAAGACCTATCTCGAGAACCGGACCAAGAGCCCGGAGACGGTCTTCACCGACACCCTGCGCACGACGCTGCAGCGGGACCAGCCCCGGTTCCGGCCCATGACGGTCGAGGAGATCCCCCTGCTCAGCCTGGAGAAGTCCCTGGCCTTCTACCGCGACCGGTTCGCCGACGCCAGCGATTTCACCTTCGTCCTGGTCGGCAACCTGGACCTGGCCGCGATCGAGCCGCTCGTCAAGCGCTACCTGGCCTCGCTGCCGTCCCTGAACCGGAAGGAGACCTGGAAGGACTGGCGGGTCTCGCCGCCCGAGGGCGTCGTCAAGCGGACGGTCGAGAAGGGCGTCGAGCCCAAGAGCATGACCGCCATCGTCTTCTCCGGCCCCTTCAAGGACGATCCCGGCGGCCGCATCAACATCCGGGCGGCTGGGCAGATCCTCGAGAGCCGCCTGCGCAAGCTCCTGCGCGAGAAGCTCAGCGGCACCTACGACGTGAGCGTCAGGCCGTCCTACGGACGGATCCCCCGCGAGGAGTTCCGCGTGTCGATCGACCTCGGCACGGACCCCGACCGCATGGACGAGATGACCAAGGCCATTTTCTCCGAGATCAAGAAGATGCAGAAGAAGGGCCCGGCCGCCGCGGAGGTCGACGAGATCCGCCTGGCCGAGTCCCGCAGCTACGAGACCGACAGCCGCCAGAACGGCTGGTGGCTCCAGGAGCTGTCTTCCAGCTACTGGCTGGGCGAGGACCCGGCGGCGATCGTCAAGTTCCCCGAGTCGCTCAAGCTCCTGACCCGCGATTCGGTCAAGGCCGCGGCCCGGACGTACTTCAACACGAAGCGCTACGTCCAGGTCACGCTGTACCCCGAAAAGTGACGGGCCGCTTCACTCGTAGTGCGTCCACATCCGGATGACGGCGGGTCCGCCGTCTCCGGTCGGGTTCCCTTGACTTCAATTCTCTCCCGGCGCTATTATCATCTTGGCAAAGGGAAACGGCTCGAAATTCCGGGGGAGGTGTCCGTCATGAAAACGCGTGCGGTGGTCTCTTTCGTCGTCGCCCTGGCCCTGGCGTTCCCGCTTCAGGGGGCCCAGGCGAAGTGGGAGAGGGTCGGCGACTCTCGGGTGGAAACGGTCATGGCCCTGGCCGTAAGCGGGACGACCGTCTTCGCCGCCGCGTCCGGGGGGGTCCTGCGGTCGGCCGACGCGGGCCAGAGTTGGGGCGCCGGAACCGGGCTCCCCGAAGACACCTTCTTCTCGTGTCTCGTCGTATCCGGGGCCGGCGTCCTGGCCGGCACGATCGGGAGCGGGGTCTTCATTTCCAAGGACGGCGGCGCTTCATGGGCCGCGGCCAATTCGGGGCTGACCAACAATTCGGTCATGTCCCTGGCGACGGACGGAGCGAACCTGTTCGCCGCCACGATGGGCGGCGGCGTCTTCATCTCGAAGGACGGCGGCGCGCGCTGGGTCAAGGCCGCCTCGGGTCTACCCAAGGGCACCTCGATCAATTGCGTCTTCGCCCGCGGATCGGACCTCTTTGCCGGCACGGACTATCGCGGTCTCTTCGTTTCCGGCGACGACGGCGGGCACTGGAAGGAGATCCTCTCGAAGATCGACAGGCAGAATCCGGTCTCCTGCATTATCGCCTGCGGGGAGAGAATTTATGCCGGCACCGTCAACGGCGTCTTCTGTTCCGGCGACGGCGGGCGAAGCTGGAACAACCCGTGTTCGCCCGTCGAGTCGATGCTTTTCGGCGTCCTTCCGCAGACGTCGGTGATGTGCCTGGCCGCAAGGGGGACGGACCTCTTCGCCGGCACCGACGGGGCCGGCATCTACGTCTCCGGCGACAACGGCAAGACATGGACGGCGCTCCAACCCGCCCTCAAGCCGGGCCAGGTCTGCGCCCTGGCCGTGTGCGGCGACCATCTCTTCGCCGGGACCATGCAGGGCGGCCTCTGGCGCCTGTCCTTGTCGGGCGAAGAACCCGAAGAGGCTGCGCCGAAGTCGGCGGAGGTCATCGCGCTGGAGAGGGCGGTCCAGGAGAAGCCCGAGGACGCCAAGGCCTGGCGCGACCTGGGCGTGGCCCTGGTCTCCGCCCGGCACCTGGACGACGCGATCGCGGCCCTCGAGCGGGCGGTGGCCCTGAAACCGGACGATGTCACCAGCCTTCTCGTGCTGGGCAACAGCTACGGCATGAACGAACAGAACGACAAGGCGATCGACACATTCCGCCGGGCGTCCGAGCTGAGCCCGGAGAACGGCGTTGCCTGGTATGGCCTGGGCATCGGCTATAAGGCCGCTGACCGGACCGACGATGCCATCGGGGCCCTGAAAAAGGCCGTCGGCCTGATGACCGGCGCGGCGGAGCCGTGGGTCATTCTGGCCCAGGTCTTTGCCGGGGCCGAACGCTATCCCGAGGCCGTCGATGCTTACGAGCAGGCCGTCAAGCTGAAGCCGGATGACGCCAAGATCCGGTTCGACCTGGGCGTCAATGATCTCATGGCGGGACGCACGGAGGACGCGCTCGCCGCGTTCAAGGAGGCGGTCAAGCTCAAGCCGGACGACGCTCTGTCCTGGAACAACGTCGGCTGGTGCTCCGTCGAGCTCGGCCGTATCGACGACGCCCTCCCCGCCTACGAGCGGGCCGTCAAATTGAAGCCCGACTACACGCGCGCTTGGACGAACCTGAGCGCCGCCTACCGGAAGAAGGGCCGCAACGACGACGCGGTCACGGCTTACCGGCAGGTCGTGAAGCTCGATCCGGGCGTGTCCGAAGGCTGGTTCGAGCTGGGCCGGTGTCTCAGCGCCGTCGGCCAGAACGGAGAGGCGATCGCCGCCTTTGAAAAAGCTGTCGAGCTCGATCCCAAATACGCCGAGGCCTGGAAGGGCCTGGCCGAGTGCTATGAGAAGGCGGGCCGGAAAAAGGATGCCAAGGCCGCTCAGGCCAAGGCCCGAAAGCTGGATCCGGAGCTTTTCAAGAAGAGATGAGGCGCCGATAGGGCGGTGGGCCGCTAGAACGGCGCCTGATCGACGCCGAGCTTGGCGAAATCTTTCCGGTCGAACGTGGCCACCCCGGCGCATCCGGCCGCCCGGGCGCTGGCCGCGATGTAAGCGTCGGCGAATTCTGAGCCCGTCGACGAGGCGAGGGTGAGGGCCTCGGCGACAAGGGCAGAGTCCGTCAGAGTCATGCCAGGCATGGCGAACACGGCGCTCAGGATCTCGATGACCTGGGCCTTGGGCGTTTTGTAGGCCGCCCGCAGCGTCCAGGCCAGCTCGCAGAGGACGGGAGGGCCCGTCACCAGCCGGCATTCCCCGGCCCTGGCCGCCTCGAACAGCCGGACGGCCCGCTGGTTCTGGCCCTCGTCGTCGACGGCCAGAAAGCGGAGGAAGACGTTGGCGTCGACGAACCAAGCGGTCATGTGGCCTTCTTCAGGCGGTCCGCCACGGCCCTGCCAAATGCTTTCGTCTCTTCCTCGCGGGGCAGGGCCCTTCCCAACGCGCCTTTGAGCGTCATCAGGTCGGGCGCGGAGCGGATGACGATGACGCCCTCCCGGACCTCGACGAGCACCCGGTCGTGGGGCTTGATGCCGACTTCCCGGCAGGCCGCCGCCGGAAGGGTGATCTGGCTTTTCGAAGAGACCGTGGCTGTTGTCATGATCAGGTCCTTTGTAAATCTTAAAATGCTTTACTAATTATAAAAAGTAAAGAACATTCCGTCAAGAGCCCGGATCTCCGGCCCATACCCGAGAAGACGCTTCCCGAGACGGGCCGGTCTCATCGGCGGTCAGGGCCGGTCGCGCGACTAAATATGATAGGAAGGATGAAGAAGGCTATGTCTCGCCGCATCCGGGATCTCTCTTCTGGCCCTCTGCCTGGGTCTTGCCATGTCCGCCTGCAAGTCCGGCCCATCCTCCGCAGGCCCGGACGAGGCCGCGCTCGTCGCGCGCAAGGCCGGGCACATCGAGGGCCTGCTGGCCCAGCGTCCCCGGGCATCCGGGGTCCTGGCGGCACTGATCACGAATCTGCCGGAACGCGTCTGGCTGACCGACGTCGCCTACGACTCCGGGAAGGTCCGGACCAAGGGGATCGCGCCCTCCAACATGGTTCTCTCGGATTACATCTCGCGGCTGGCGCAGAGCCCTTCGCTCGAGGGAGTCGCCCTGGCCGGCTCGATCGTGAAAACGCTCGAGGGCTATCAATGGGTGGAGTTCTCGCTGCAGGCCGCCGCCCGGGCGTCGGGGAGCGGGGCCGCCCGCCTCGCCGAGCTCGAGAAGTCCCTCGGCGCCAAGCCGGACAGTGCCGGGATGCTCCGGGACTTCCACCGCCTCGCCGGCGAGGCCGGAGTTCAAATGACGGGGTTTACTCCTTCGGCCGAGGTCCCCGGGGAGTTCACGGCCGCTCTGCCGGTCGCGATCGCGCTCTCGGGCGGATGCGACGGCGTCGTCGATTATCTCCGCGGCCTGGCCGCGCTCCCGGCCCTCTGGGTCGTCGAGAAGCTCTCGCTCAAGTCCGCAGCGGCCGACGACCCGCGCTCGCCCGTCCGGGTCTCGATCTCGGCGAGAGCGTACTTTCCCCTCTGAGCGCCTACTGCGCGATCCGGATGACGGCGATCGCGGACGGGTGCCCCTCTTCCACCGTCAGATAGGGCGAGGCGGACAGCTCCGACAGCGCTCCCGAAGCCGCGTTGATGACGAAGACCGAGACGTCGTCGGACCAGTAGTTGGCCGCCAAGACGTACTTGCCCGAGGGGTCGACCGCGACCGCGCTCGGCGCGTACCCGCCCGCAAAGGGCGATCCCGTGACCGTCGTCAGCGCGCCGGTCGTTGTGTTGATCGTATAGGCCGAGATGTCGCTCGAGCCCCAGTTGCCCACGTAGGCGAACGCGCCCGTCGGATCGACCGTGACGGACCGGGCGTTTTGGCCCGCCAGGAACGGCGAGCCCGGGACCACCGTCAGCGCGCCCGTCACGGCGTCGATGGCGTAGGCCGAGACGTTCCGCGTGGTGTCGTTGGCGGCGTAAGCGAACTTGCCGCCGGGGTCGACCGCGACGCTCCTGGCATACCCGCCCGTGGCGAACGGCGACCCGGGCACGGCCGTCAGCGCGCCCGAGGCGCTGTTGATCGAAAAGGCGGAGACGTTGCCGGAATACTCGTTGGCCACGTAGAGGAACTTCCCCGTCGGGTCGGCGACGACCGAACTCGGGTGGGCCCCCACGGCGGCCGCGAGCGATCCGTACGGGGCCAGGGCACCGGTGTCGGGGTCGATGAGATAGGGCCAGACGTCCCCGCCGTCGGCGTTGGCCACGTAGGCGAACTTGCCCGATGGCTCGACCGTGATGGCGTAGGGCCCGAACCCGGCCGTGAAAGGCTGTCCCGGGACGGCCGTCAGCTCGCCCGTCAGGGGGTCGATCTCGTAGGCCGAGATGCTGTCCGAGAAGTAATTGGCCACGTAGACGAACTGGCCGGCCGGATCGACCGCCACCGATTGGGGCTCGGCCCCCACGGTGTAGGGCGATCCCGTGACCTCCTTCAGGCTGCCCGACGAGGCGCTCATCGAATAGACCGAGAGCTTCCCGGCGCCGGCGTTGGCCGCGAAGACGAAGTACTTGTAGGTCGACTCCTCTTCCGTGAGGTCGCAGGCGGCGAAGGCCGCGGCTGCCGCCAGGCCGAGCCCGATGAGCCTCATCCAACGGCTTTTCATGGCAGAACCTCCTGCTTTCGCGGTTCCATCATAGCCCAGCGCCCGGACGGCCGCAAGGCGGCCCCCTGTCGGTCCGCTATCGGGCGACGCGGGCGATGGCGAGCGCCAACGGATAGTTCCCGGTGGGGAGCATATTCACGATGGACATGGCGCCCGTCGCCGGATCGATCTCATGCACGGTGAGGTTGCCCGGATAGCCCTCGAGGGCGATATAGGCGTGCCGGCCCGTCGGCCCGACCGCGATAGCCTTCGGCGGGTCACCGACCGTGACCATGTAGCCGCTGGGGGCCAGCGCGCCCGTGGCGGCGTCGATGGCAAAGCTGGCCAGGGTCATGGACCCCATGCAGGTCACGTAAGCGAACCGGCCCGAGGGCTCGACGGCGACCTCCCACGGGAGCTGGGTGAAGGGCCAGGGTTGCGGCGCCCCGAACGGCGAGCCCGCGACGGGCGTCAGCACCCCGGTCGCGACGTCGATATCGAACGCGGAGATGTCTCTGCTGACCAAGTTCGGAACATAAAGGCGCCGGCCCGAAGGATCGACGGTCAGCGACTGGGGATCCGTTCCGACCGCGACCGGCGCGCCCAGAGAGGTCAGGGCACCCGTCGTGCCGTCTATCGCAAATGCCTGCGACCGTCTCCGTGTCCGCGTTCAGGACGTAGGCGAAGCGGCCCTGCGGCTCGACCGTTATCCAACCGGGCCCGCCGGCCGCGGCGAAGGGCGAGCCGGGGATGGGGCTCAGCCGGCCCGTGTCGGCGTTGATCCGTAGGGCGGCGACGGCGGCGTCGTCATAGCTGACCACGTAGGCGAACCGGCCCTTGGGATCGACGGTCATTCGGGTGGGACGCACGCCGGGCGAAAAGGGCGTGCCCGGCTCCCCGTTCCATGCGCCCGTGGCCGGATCGATGGAATAGGCGTAGACGGTATTGTAATAGGACCCCACGACGTAGGCGAACTTGCCCGACGGGGTGACGGCGAGCGACTGGGGCTGCATATCGGTCTTGAGGATGATGACGGGACCAGGGGTCAGAGCGCCCGTATCAGGATCGAGGGAGAAGGCCGAGACCGTACTGTCGAGGCCGTTGGCCACATAGGCGTAATATGCGTAGGAGGTCGGTGGAGGCGGCCCGCCGTCTCCCCCGGTCCCGCAGGCCGCGAGGGACAAGGCCAGCAGCCCGATCCCGAACGCCCTGAGGCGCCCCCCCTTCAACCCGGGCATGCTCCCTCCTTGTTTATCCGAGCGAGACCTCGCTGACCTTGATCTTGTCCCGGGCCGCGACGCCCAGGCCCAGCGCTTCCGCGAGATCCAGGAAGGCGCTCCGCCCCTTGGCGTCCACCTGCTGGACGCCCCGGGCCATGCGCTCCTTGACCACCATATCGTGGACAACGGCGTCCACGGCCACGGGATCGGTCCCGAAGAGCAGCACGCGGGCGTCGTAGATGAACTTGGGATTGGCCCCGGGGCCGCCGTCGTAGCAGGCCTGGAGCCCGTCGACGATGTTGAGGACGACCTTGTCCCGGAGCACCGGGAAGGCGCACGGCTCGGCCACCGACTTCATCCAGAGCTTGTGCAGGCGCGAGGTGTTGCTGAGGGCGCCGTAGGACAGGTTCTTGAGGCAGCAGGTCGTGGTGGCCCCGGCGTTCTTGAGGATGGGGACGTTGACGATCTTGGTCACCTTCTCCGTGACGATCTTGGTGAAGTAGGAGCTCTTGCCCTCGTTGATCATGTAGCCGAGGGTCTCCTTGTCGTACTTCTGCTCGACCTCGGCGACGTAGGGCAGGGCCTCGCGGTCGATGTTGTCCTTGGCCCAGAGCTCGCCCTTGTCGTCGTAGAACTCGCCGTTCGGGCCCTTCATCTCCGTGCCCAGGATGCGGACGCCGGGGAAGCGGGCGGCCGTGAACCCGGCCTCCTCGAGCTGGAATAGGCGCCGGTCCCAGATGACGACGTTCTCTTTCTTGACCCCCGCGGCCAGCAGCCCGGCGATGATCGCGTCCACGACCTCGGGCTTGGTCGAGAGGATCGCCCCCCCGATGGGATTGACCTTGATGCCGACCGTGTCCTTGGGCCCGACGAACTGCCCCCAGGCCTTGCCCATGTCCTTTTCCCCGGTGAGCGCGGCCATGCCGGCCTGGATCTCCCTGGCCACCCTGGCCCCGTCGATCTTCTGCCCGACGGGATTGGCCCCGGTCCCGACCCTGACCACCTTCCCGGGGTATTTCCCGGGGAGAGAAGCGGCGACCCTGGGGATGCCCTTTCACCTCGTCGATGTTGGTCTTGATGTCGGCTGGGGGAGCGGCCGGCGGCTTCTCGCTCTGGGCCTTCTCCTGGCCGAACAGGCGCGGAGCCACGACAGCCCCCGCCGCGGCCAGGGGAACCGTCCCCAGGAACTTCCGCCGTGAGAATTTATCCGACGGACAAGCGTCTTTCTCTCCTGTAAGGGTCAAAATGTCATCTTTGCGCATGGGGCCTCCTGGGGATAGGGGATGGGATGATTATAGGCCGGGGGAGGGGGGAAGGCAATTAGGTTAAAATGGGGCGTTGAAACTGATCGATGAGGTACATATAATGACCGTCTTGCCTCATCTTCCGAACGATTAGCAGAGGGTCCCACGATGGTGTGCCCAATCCTGGTTCTAATGGCCCTCCTGCATGCGCAGGGCACCGTTCAATTTTCTACATCCCTCCAAGAAGGCCAATCGGTCCAGTATTGGCTCGGTCAGGCCTCGGTGCATCGTTCTCATGGAGAGCTTGAGGAATCTCTCGCCGCTATCCAGATGGCTTTTCAATTCTCCCGAAAGAGCTTCTGTTTGGGTTTTTCGGGGAGGTGTTTGATCCGAATGGGTATCCTCGAATGGGATCTGGGTGACATCGAGGAGTCCGCTCGCAAATTTGAAGAAGCCAGGGCTGTCTTCAAGAAGGCCCATGACCCCAGGTCCCAGGAGTTCTGCGCAAAATGCCTCGAACTGATCCTACTCTACAATGAGGGGAAAGACGCGCGGCTAGCGAAGCTATATTATCGTTCGATCGAAAGATACGAGCGAGCCTGTTCAATCGGCCGCGAGATCGGTATTGAAGATCTAGCGCTGAAGTGCCTTCGTCAGCAGGCCGTAACTTATCTGGAGATGCACAGACTGGATCTCTTCCTAGACAACTGCAAGAAAGGGCTGGATATCTCGATACGGATCAGCCATCGGATCGAGCAGGCGCGATGTTCAAACAATATCGGGGTCTATTATCAACAGAGGTCTTCATATTCCCAGGCCGTCGGTCATTTTGAAAAGGCCCTTTCGATTCTCCGATCTATCAAGGATCCAGCTACGGAGGCAGAGTGCCTCAATAATCTTGGCCTCGTCTATCGAGAGGTTGGGAATCTGGATCGGGCCCATTACCTGCTCTCGCGGGCTCTGGCCCTTGATCAGAGATACGGGAATGCGACATCGATCTGCGTGGATCTGGAAAACCTTGGTTCTGTATTCTTGCGTAAGGGAATCGAGAATGCCAGCAGGGATGACCTGAATCAAGCGCTGGAACTATTTCAGCGTGGGCTCTTGCAGCTTGAACGCGGAGGGGCCGACCCCCAGATCACATTTGCGGCTCTCAACAATATCGGAATCATCTTCATGGAGCTCAAGGACCTTGAAGGTGCTCGCCGTCATCTGAGACGCGCCCTGGCGGTTGTCAAAGATGACGATCATGACATTGAGCTGTGCCAAGCTCTCAATAACATCGCCATGTCCTATATGGACGAGCGAAACATCGATGAGGCCTTGACCCATTTTCTGCGATCGTATGAGATCGGTTTGAAGCATTCTTACGAGAACGTCCTTATGGAATGCTGTTATGGACTTGGCCAGTGCTATGAAATGAAGCAGGACGATTCTTCGGCGCTGTCTTTCTATCGCAAGTCCATCGAAGCCTTGGAACGCCTGAGGGGCCGAATACCAGCGGAGCCCTTTAGCATCGGGTTCGCTCGGAACAAGTTCGGCGCCTACGAAAGGGCGATCCATCTCCTCGCTGCTCGCCATGCCCGTCAGTCGTCTGGGGATGTACTTGCAGATCTGTTCGACCTGGTCGAAAGAGCCAAGGCCCGGGCCTTTCTGGAGAACGCGCAAGAAGCCCTTGCCGATGTTGCCGTGACCGATCGGTCGATTCTGGAGGAACGTCAGCAAGCCATCTCCAAGAATATCAAAGAACTCTCCTTGAAGATCGCAGGCCATCCGGCGTCCCGGGAAGAAGAGGAAGCCCTAGTCAACGAGCTGGAGCTGGAGGAGGATGAATACGTCAGGCTGATATCGGAGATGAAGGTCCAGGAAGATAATCAGGAAGATCGTTGGCGCAAGAGCATCCGCGGCATCACGGAAATTCAAGGGATGCTTCTCTCTGAGGATGCCGTTCTGCTCGAATATTACTTGGGTGAGCCAAGTTCATATCTCCTCAGAATCTCGCCGCATAACATTCGATTGTACCGGTTGCCGGCGAGGAGTCAAGTCGAGGTATCTTTGCGTGCATACCTAAGGTTCATCTCGGACCGGTCTTTGGATTCACGCGCAGGGATCGTGCCCGCTGAGAGGATCGGACGGGAGTTGATGCCACTCGAACATGATGAGAACTTTAACCGTGCCAAGTCCCTCCTGGTGATCCCGGACGGAGTGCTGCATCATTTGCCTTTCGAGGCCTTGAGAATCCCGGACGGACCGGGTTCAAAGTACCTAATAGAAAAATTACCTGTTTCCTATTGTCCATCAGTCTCATCGCTCATGCTGCTTAAGAACGCGGGCAAGCCTGTGAAATGGAAAAAGGATCTGCTGGCGATCGGAGGACCGGAATATGACCCGAATGACGATTACGGCGGCCGATCCTTGCCCCGCCGCCAGCTTGGTATGAAGACCATACGAGGAAGGTCCGAAATGCAGGTGCCTTCGCTCCCCTTCAGCAAAAAAGAAGTCCTGGATATCGCGAAACAATTTCCAGCCCAGATGTCGGACGTTCTCACCGGAGAGTCGGCCAGCGAAACCCGGCTCAAGACGATGGCCCTGATGGATTATCGTATCATCCATTTCGCATGCCATGGGGCGCTCGATGAACGCTTTCCCTCCCGATCGGCCCTGATTCTTTCTTCAACGACCACCTCGGACGATGATGGACTGCTTCAGACGAGGGAGATCTATGGATTGGCGATGTCCGCCGGGATGGTGGTCCTGTCGGCCTGCCAAACAGCGAAGGGACACCTGGAGAAATCGGAAGGCCCGATGGCATTGACCAGGCCGTTTTTCTTCGCCGGAGCCCGCTCCATTATCGCTTCACTCTGGCCGATCAGCGATAAGGCCACAGTCTTCTTTATGCACGAATTCTATCGAAATCTCGTCCTTGGCAGGTCCAAGAGCGAGTCTCTCCGATTTGCAAAAATCAAAATGCTCGATTCCTCGTGGAGCCATCCCTATTACTGGGCGAGTTTCATGTTGCAGGGCGACCCCTCGCCCCTGACGATGACACGGTAAGACGAGGGGGTTACTTCTGATGTCCGCGCGAAAATTGGGATAGCCCGGATTCCTCGGCTCCTAAATCAAGAGAGAAACCGGTCACCATCCAATAATAGGATTTCCCCGGAAGCAGCCCCGAGAAGACATCGTGGGGAAGAGGCGCTTGGATGGCGCGGATCCTCTCGCTGGTCCAGATCGGCAGCATCTCTTCGTCGAACAGCTCAAGAACATAGTAGTCGGCAGCTGGGCTTCCTCGCCAGCGGAATATCGGGGGGGCCGTAATGACCTGGCTTGCTCTTGGGGCCAGCAGCAGGATTTCGGTTTCGTTGGACCTTTGAGCCTCGGAGGAATACTTGTGTTGGATGACGATAAAAAACGAGGATATCGCGAGGCCCATCCCGATAAGGACACAGGCATATTGCCAGACTACCGCCAGACCGGATCCTCCAGCCCTTCTTCGGGGAAGCGTTTGAGGTTGATCGGAGATGGCTTGATCTTCGGACTCTGGCGCCCCGGCCTCCGATCTCCGAGCTTCCATAAACATCATGAATTCTTCCTGGCAGAACGGGCATTCTGAGATATGATCCGCGATATTTCTTCGCGCCCGTCTAGTTAAGGATGCTTCGAATGACCCAGCCATCGCACGTGGAGAAGGACAGCCGCGCCGATCGGGAGGCCGTTTTAAAGCGGTGTATCCCTGAAAGAGTGTTCTCAATCGGTCAAGTTCGATCTTCATTCTCGGCTTCCATGTCCTTCAATGATTGCCTCAGATCGGCCAAGCCTCGATACAGCAGGTTTCGAGTCTTATCTTGGCTCCATTGGAGATAGCTGGCGATCTCCTGGATCGTGAGGTTCAATAAATACAGCTTAACAACCTGGCGTCTGGAGTTGATGAGCCGATTCACGGCCTGGCCAACCGTCTCTTCCAGCGCCCTTTTTCGGATCGCCTCCCAGCGGTAGGAAAACTCCTGTTCAGAAATACGCTTCTGCTTTTCATGGTGATATAGGCTCTCATCCCGGCGGCGTTTGCGAAGCTGGTCGATGACGGCCGAACTGACGATCTTCTTTATATAGGCCGCCGGGCTCACGATGGTCCTGTCTGCCTGAAGGAGCTTCCAGATCCTGATCTTGACGTCCTGCAAGACATCCTCAGGATCAAGCCCGTATTTGGGGAGATTGTAGCGTTGGATCTGAGAAGACATATACCGGGAATAGTCCTCTAGGATCTGTTTAAATTCTTCTTCCCTATAACGAGAGGTTTCCATCTAGCTAATCATCAATAAGCCGGCTTCGATTCGATATTCTACTTATATAGATGTCGATAACGAATATAAATTCTCATTCAAGGGAAAAAATCGCCTATCTTACTTGTCTTTTTAACACCTTGACTCCCCGCCCCATATCCGTAAAATACAATTTTTTAACAATTTACCCGGCCGAGGGCAGCGGCAATGGACGAACTCTCCAAGGACAATCTCCTCCGATCCTGGAAGGAGATATCCGCCTACCTGGGGATCGACGTCCGGACCTGCCACCGCTGGGAGACCAAACACGGGATGCCGGTCCACCGGGCTGAAGCGGGGGGCCGCAAATCCCCTGTTTTTGCCTACAAGGACGAGCTGGACCGCTGGTTCCGGGGGACCTTCAAGAACGGCCATTCCAACCAAAAGGGAGGGAAGGGCCGCCCCTGGCTGAAATGGGCCCTCGCCGGGGCCGTGATCCTGGTCTTGGCCGGAGCCTATCTCCTCTTCCGCGAGAAGCCCGTCCGGAGCCAGCCGGCCGATTTCTCGATCGACGGGTCCACTTTCGTCGTCCTCGACAAGCAGAAGCGCGAGCTCTGGCGCAAGGAGACGGGGGCCGAAGACCTTCAATCGGAGGAGTTCTACCGGGGCAATTTCCAGATAAAACACCCGGACCAGGGGAACATCCTGCCTTCGCTCGTCATGAAGGATATCAACGGGGACGGGGACGTCGAAGTCCTCTTCGCCCTGAAGAGGGAGAGGGACCAGACGGGGGAGGGGACCCTCTTCTGCTATGACCGTCTGGGCACCGAGCTCTGGACGTTCCCGGGCGGACGGGAGCTCAGCTGCGGGCCGAAGCTCCATTCCCCCGATTACCGCATCGCCGGCTTCTACGTCCACGACATCGACGGGGACGGAAAGCTGGAGACCGTCGTCGAGTCCTTCCAAGCCCCCGACTGGCCCTGCCAGCTGGCCATGCTCGACGAGAACGGCAAGATGATCGGGGAGTTCTGGAACGCCGGCTACCTGAGGGATCTCGTCTATCAGGACATCAACGCCGACGGCCGCGAGGAGCTCATCGTCTGCGGCGTCAACAACGAATACAAGGGCGGCTGCCTGATCGTCTTCGACACCCGGAATATCGCGGGCGGCTCGCCGCAGACCGGGGACTACGTCTGCAAAGACATCGGCCCGGGGACGATGCTCTATTATGTCACCACCCCGTTCGCCGACGTCTCGGCGGGCCGGCGGCACCCCGTCGAAGGGCTCAGGCTGGTCGAGATCACGAAAAACGGCTGGATCCGGACCATAGCCGCCATGGGCCTGATCTATGAATTCGATTTCGGCCTTGCGTGCGTCCAGGCCAGCTGGGGCAACGGCTTCGTCGTGGAGCATTTCGAGCTGCGCCGGGCCGGCGCGATCACGAGCGTCCTCGGCGAAGAGTACAGGAAGAACCTGCGCGAAGGCGTCCGCTACTGGAACGGCGCGGCCTTCGTCGCCGAGCCCTCGATGTGCCGCCGCTGAGGCCCGTACCGGGGCCCTTGCCCGCTGCCTACGCCTGCTCCTCGTCCGCCGGTTTGCGCCGAACCTTCAGATAACGGGCCTTGACGAGCTTGCGGGCGAACTGGCTGGCCGCGATCCCGAAGGCGGCGGCTGCGCCCAGGACCAACGCAGGCCAATGGGCAAGGAGCCATGGCGGCGGGGCGAGAACCGCCTTTTTGGAGAACATGGCGGCCCAACCGGCAAGGAGCAGCAGGCCTCCGTAGATGGCCGTATAGGTCGCCGCCACGACGAGCCCGCGGCCGAGAAGGCCGAACAGGTTGCCCAGCAGCGTGACCAGGCCGGACCAGAACGCGGAAACGAACCGGCCGACGCTCCCGATCGGCCGCAGGTCGTCGATCGCCGGCCGGAGCGAGGCGAGCAGGGTCCGGTAGGTGTGGCTGAAGAGATAGCTCCCCAGGTCCCCCGCCAGGATGCCGAATACGACGGCGAAGAGCGACAGACGCCAAAGAGGCATGTGGCGGGCGAGCATGTCCCAGCCGAGCCAGCCGAACCCGGCCGCGAGGGCCGCCTTGGCGAGAGCGCCCGGCACCGCCATGGCGAACGCTTGCGGGCGCGACGGCCAGCGCACGTCGGCGCTCGTGACCACGGCGTCGAACCAGGGGGCCAGGCGGCAGAACGCCCGCGTCTGCTGGGCCTCGTCGCCTTTGAGGCCGACCGAGAACACGAAGGCCAGCTCGCCTTTGGCGTCGGCCAGGGGATTGGGGATGCGGACGGCGTAGCGCCGCTCCCAAGTCGTCTTGGGCCCGGACTCGCCCTCCATCTTGGAAACATAGGTCAGGGCGATCTGGCTCGTCCCGTCCACGAACACGAGGTGCAGGCCCTTGGGCTGGTATTCGATGTGGCGGAAGTGGCCGTGCTCGCTCGGGAACCACTGCCTGGCGTATCCGAGGTAGGCCTCATAAACGGCCCGGTCGTCGCTCGTCCCCGTGTCGCTGATCGACATCCTCGAGATCGGCGACTCGAAGTTGGTGGCGTAGACGTCCATGGTGATATCGACGTCCGAGGCGGCCATGCTGTAGACGACTGTCCGCAGGCCCAGGACGGGATCCGACTGAATGGCCCGGGCTTTCATCTGCCGGCGGGTCTTTCCTTCGTCGAGCCGGAAAGGCCCCGGGTCGAAGGTCACGCCGGGCGTCGGCAGCCAGGCCGGCCTCGGCTCCGAGTCCGGCAGGGCGGTCAGGTTCGTGCCAAACCCGAGGCGCTCGAGGATGGCCGTGACCAGGCCGTGGACGTCGGCGTGGCTGGGCCGCCGCGGATCGCCGCGGAAGACGATGGCCGGCCGGCCGGCCAGGTCCGGGTAGACCTCGCGCGGCCTGTTCTCCGAGGGGATGGCGACCTCGACGATGCGCGAGCGGTCCTCGATGTGCTTCAGGAGTCCGTCCATCTCGTGCGTGCACCAGCGCGCTTCGGCCCAGCGGTTATTGGTGAAGACGACGGCATGCGTGGCCCGGGCGAGGCCCGCGTCGATCCCGTCCTGGAAGCGCTCGTATTCGCTGACGAGGATCCGGTATTCGTTGAACCAGACGTCCAGGCCGCAGGCGATCAGCTGCTCGGCCACCGGGCGGACCAGGTTCGAGTCCTCGCTCTTGTAGCTCACGAAAACGAACATGGCCGTCCTCCTCGCACGTGGGCGCATCATAGGGCCCGCCCGCGAGCGCTGTCAAGGACGTTGACGCGCGGCGCTTGACGGCTCCTCCCCCGGTCGCTTATAGTCCCCGGAGGTCCGATGCTCGCCATCAAGCTCCATAAGAAGACGAGGCCGCAGCTCCGGAAGGACGCTTTCCTCATCCCCATCGTCGACTGGAAAAGCGGCCGGCAACAGATCCGGGCCTGGATGCGCTGGCGCAGCGCCCGCGACCGCTACCTGACCCTCGTCCGCGTCCCCGAAGACCATCCGGTGAGCATTCGTTTCAGCTACGGGAAGAGCAATTTCATAAAAGCCATAGCCTGGCCGCAGGAGTTCAAGCCCTTGCGCGAATGGCCAAAGGATTACGTCAAAGCCATCGGCCTGTGGTGGGACGCTTACCGGTGGCCGGGCGCGAGCAGCATTGAGACAGGCGGTCTTCTCGTCGACGAGCCGCGCCTGTTCCTCGGCCGCAAGCTGCCCGATTCGAGCGTCCTGTGGACCAAAGAGATCGCGCTCCTTTACGGCAAGAAGCCCGACCGGACGGCCCGCGGCCGCCGTTAGATGAATCCCCGCAAGGAGTCGAACATGTCTCCAGCCAGGAAAGACGCGCTTCCCAAGGCCCGCATCGTCGCCGCCGGCGATCTCGCGGTCGACTGGTTCGAGGCCGAGGCGTCGCCCGAGGGCCCGGGAAAAGCGGGCGACGGAAGCCCGCGGAACTGGCGGACGTCTCCGCTCGTTCGCCGCGAAGCCAAGCCGGGCGGAGCCTGGCTCCTGGCGGACTTCCTACGAGCGGCCGCCGGGTCCGACGTGCTCGCCCCGCCGGCCGGGGACGTCGCGGCGATGCCCGCCGGCGAGATCGTACAGGTCTATGTCGAGCTTGGACGCTTCCCGCTCGGGGGCGGCAAGAAGGACGATAAGACCTCCGTCTTTCGGGTCAAGTCCTTCAAGGGATCCGCCGGCCCCGAAGGCGACCGCGCCTCGGCGTTTCCGTTCAAGGGACTGGCCGCGGCTCCCGGACTCTTCGTCCTCGACGATGCCGGGAACGGCTTTCGCGACCACGAGAACCTGTGGCCGTCAGCGCTCGTTAGGTCCGCAGCGCCCCTCATCCTCCTCAAGATGAGCCGGCCGCTCCTCACTGGCCGGCTTTTCGCCGAGCTTCGGAAGCGGCGCGGCGACAGGCTCGTCGTGCTCCTCAGCGCCGACGACCTGCGCCGGGAGGGCCTCAAGATCAGCCGCCGCCTCTCCTGGGAACGGACGGCCAGGGAATTCGTCTGGCAGATGGCCTCGAACCCGGTCCTCCTGGCGCTCAACGGGTGTGCGGCGGTCGTCGTCCGGTTCGGCGTCGACGGGGCTATCGTTTATTCGCGCATCAAGGGCGCCGTCGAAGCGTGGCTCTATTACGACCCGGCCTCCGGCGAAGGCGGCTTCGGCGAAGGCTGTCCCGGCGAAATGATCGGGACCGGCAGCGCTTTCACCGCCGGGCTGGCCGCGGCCCTGGCGGAACGCGGGCTCGACGGTATCCGCGAGGGCGTCCTGAAAGGCCTCGCGGCCTCTCGCCGGCTCTGGCTGTCCGGTTTCGGCGGCGACCCGGCCCGGCTCGAATATCCCGGGAAAGAGATCTTCCGGCCGCTCGAGGCATCCGACGGCACGATCGCCGAGGTGCCCATCCCGCCTCCCTCCGCGGCCGAGCCGGCCGACCCGGAATACTGGTGCATCCTCGATACCCTGTCGCGGGCCGACCTCGAGAGCGTCGCCTACAACTTCGTCGTCAAAGGCAAGGACCCGCTGCTCGAAAAGGTTCCGAGCGGCCGATTCAGGTTCCTCCGGACATTCGACCGGTCCGAGATCGAAAGCTTCCGCGGCATCAAGAACCTCATCTGCGAATACCTCGCCAGCCCGGGCGTCTCGAGGCCGCTCTCGATCGCCGTTTTCGGCGCGCCCGGCTCAGGCAAATCCTTCGGGGTCAACGAGGTGGCCGAGAGCGTGGCTCCGGGCCGGCTGCAGAAGATCGAGTTCAACATGTCCCAGTTCAACTCCGTCGAGGAGCTGGCGGCCGCCTTCCACAAGGTCCGCGACATCGCCCTCGGCGGCAAGATGCCGATCGTCTTCTTCGACGAGTTCGATTCCGGCTTCAACGGCCGGCTCGGCTGGCTCAAGTATTTCCTGGCGCCCATGCAGGACGGAGCTTTCAGCGACGGCCGCGACGTCCACCCGATCGGCCGGGCCATCTTCGTCTTCGCCGGCGGGACATCGTCGAGCTATGCCGGGTTCTGCTGCGCGAAGGACGCCGCGGAGTTCAAGGCCGTCAAGGGGCCGGATTTCGTTAGCCGCCTGAGGGGCTTCGTGAACATCAAGGGCCCCAACCCGGTCGACGAACGCGAGCGCCTGTTCATGGTCCGCAGAGCCCAGATCCTGCGCTTCCAGCTCGAGAAGAGCGCGCCCCAGATCTTCGACGGGGGCAGGACCTGCCGTATCGACCCCGGCGTCCTCAGGGCTATGATCAAGGTCCCGGAATACCGCCACGGCATCCGCTCGATGCTGGCCGTGATCGAGATGAGCCAGCTGGCCGGGCACGCGAGCTTCGAGCAGGCCGCCCTGCCGTCGCCCGAACAGCTCGAGCTCCACGTGGACGCGGAAGCCTTCTCGCGACTGGTCGTCCGGGATGTTCTTCTCGGAAGCGCCAGAGAGACTCTGGCCGAGGCGATCCACGAGCGGTACCGCCGCGACAACGCCGACAAGCGCGCGGCCGACGATCCGGTCATGGCCGCCTGGAATATCCTCGACGAGGGGTTCAGGGAATCGAACCGTCGCCAGGCCGATCACATTCCGACCAAGCTCAAAGCCGTGGGCTGGGATTTCGCGCCGGCCCCCTCGGGGAAAGCGAAACCGGCCAGGTTCTCTCCGGATGAGATCGAATCGATGGCCCGGATGGAGCATGAGCGCTGGGTGGCCGAAAAGCTTCTCGATGGCTTCAGCCCCGGCCCCAGGGACGTGACCCGCAAGACAAGCCCGTACCTCGTTCCCTGGGACGACCTCGACGAGAAAGTCCGGGATTATGACCGGGAGGCCGTGCGGGAGATCCCCGATCTCCTGGCCACGGCCGGCTTCGAAATCTACCGGCTCAAAACGAAATAATGCCCGCCCGGATCGTCGTTGGCGTGACCGGTCACCGGACGCTCCCCCCGGATCCTGCTCTCGCTCGCACAGTCGACTCTGTGCTCGATGAGATCGAGTTGCGGGCGACCGGGGAGGGCCGAACTCCGGTTGGATTGACGGCCCTGTCGCCATTGGCGGAAGGGGCTGACCGGCTGGTGGCGGAACGGATCTTGGCCAGGCCGGCCGGCGAGCTCAACGTCATCCTGCCCATGAACGAGCGCGAATATGCCGCGGATTTCGAGACCGCGGGATCGAGAACGGAATTCGAGGATCTCCTGTCGCGGGCCAGATCGGTGCGGCGTCTACCGGCCTCGTCCTCCAGAGGTGAGGCCTACGCCCAGGCGGGCCGCTTTGTCGTCGACCACTGCGATATTCTCATCGCCCTATGGGATGGGAAGCCCGAGGAAGGACCGGGAGGTACTGCGGAGATCGTCCGTTACGCGCGGGAAAAGAGGCGGGTGCTGGCGTGGATCGACCCGGGCGATGCAGGACCGTTCAAGATCGAGGATCCCGGGGGATCGATCATTTCTTGAAGAAGTAGCCGATCTCGAACTCCGCCGTGTCGCGGGCGTCCGAGCCGTGGGTGGCGTTGCGCTCGATGGAGAAGCCGTAGGTGTGGCGGAGGGTGCCGGGCTTGGCCTGGGCCGGGTCGGTGGCGCCCATGACCTCGCGCCAGCGCTTGATGGCGTTCTCGGCCTCGAGGACCATGAGCACGACCGGCCCCGAGGACATAAAGTCGCATAGCTCGTTGAACCAGCCCTTCTCCTTGTGGACGGCGTAGAAGCCCTTGGCCTCGTCCTTGGTCAGGTGGACGAGCTTCATGCGGACGATGGTGAAGCCTTCTTCCTCGATGCGGTCGACGATCTTGCCGATGGTCCTCTTTTTCGTGGCGTCGGGCTTGATGATGGCCAGGGTCCGTTCCATGGGGCGCTCCTTCGCTGTTCGTTGCCCCCCGATACTACGTGTCTTCCGGCGGGGAGTCAATGCGCGGGCCTTGACAAGCCTGTCCGGCCGGGCTTAGCATGAGGCCATGGGTAACACACACAAGCGGGAAACCGTCTCCCGGCGCGAGGTCCTCAGGCTGGCCGGCACGGCCGCGGCCTTTTGCGCGTCCTTCGGCTTCCTCCACGGGAGCCAGGACGTCGGGGTGGTCCAGGACAAGCACCTCCAGGAGTTCAAGTGGGATCAGGCCGAGATCAAGTGGTACAGCGGCGCGACGCTCCTGTACTCGTCGGCCATCCCTTCGAAGGTCGCTCAAGCACCTCCAGGCCAACGCCAGCCGCGATCGTCGAGCTCAAGCTGTTCCAGTCCGGCAAGCTGCTCAGGAACGTGGGGACGATCCAGGGCAAGCACTAAAGACGTGCCGTTGGATTTCCGTCTCGACCGTAAGGGTCCCTTCTCCTTTGCCTGCCGGGTCTGCGGGAATTGCTGCTCCGGCAAGGTCATCATGACCGGGCCGCACGAGGTCCTCGGCATGTCTCGGGTGCTGGGGATCACGACGACCGAGTTCCTCGAGCGCTATGCCGATAACGGAGGCACGACGCTCCGCTACGGAGCCGATGGCCGCTGCTTGTTCGTGACGCCGGAGGGGTGCCGGGTCCACGCCCGGCGGCCTCTCGTTTGCCGTCTCTACCCGCTCGGGCGGGCCGTCGACGAGAAGGGCGAAGAGCGGTTCGGCGTGTTCCCGAAACCGGCCGATTGCGGGGCGGAATTCGGGACGGACGGAACGATCCAGGGGTTCCTCGAATCCCAGGGCGTCGGGCCGTACCTCGAATGGTCGTTGTGCTACAGTATGCTCTATCGGCGCATGCTCGGCCTCCTCGACCGGATGGGTGTCGAGGGCCGGGTCGAAGCGCGGGACCCGGGCGCTGCCGCGAGCGGACCGCCGGAAAACGCCCCGGTCGGCGCCGCGCCACTCTCGTCGTGGCAGGACGTCGACGCCTCGCTGGCCGAATACTGCGCGGCGAAAGGCCTGGCCGTGCCGTCCGGGATCGAGGCCGCGATCGACCTGCATCTGGCGGCCTTGAAGGCCTGGCTCGACGAGTTGGAAGCCCGGATCGGGAAGGCCCCCGAAAAAACCAAGAAAGCAGACAAGAAATGAATTTCAGCGAGCCGGTCGTATTGGGGCGGACGGGTTTGAAGGTCGGGCGCCTGGGCATCGCTTCGGGCTACAAGGCCCCGGCGGCGGCCATCGAAGAGGCCTTCGAGCGAGGCTGCAATTACTTCACCTGGGGCACGGTCATCAAGGGCTACGTCCCGGGCATGCGCGAGGCGCTGAAGTCGATCGTGGCCAAGGGGCAGCGCGACAAGCTGGTCCTGGCCGCGTTCACCTACGCCCACAGCAATTATCTTACGGAGCGGCTCCTGGCCCGGGGGCTCCGGAGCGCCGGGCTCGACCACGCCGACGTCCTCATCCTCGGCTATTTCTCGAGCAAGCCGCCGCGCCGGCTCATCGACGGGGCGATGTTGATGAAGAAGAAGGGCCTCGTCCGGTTCGTCGGGCTGTCCAGCCACAACCGCAAGATGCTCGGCGAGCTGGCGGGCGAGGGGGATCTCGACGTCCTGCACCTCCGCTACAACGCCGCCCACCGCGGGGCCGAGACGGATATCTTCCCGTTCCTGGCCAAAGAGCCGGAGAAGCGCCCGGGGACGGTGGCCTTCACCGCGACGCGCTGGGGCCAGCTGCTCAAAGCGAAGAAGATGCCGCCGGGCGAGAAGCCGCTGACGGCCGCCGAGTGCTACCGCTTCGCGCTGTCGCACCCCGCGGTCGACGTCTGCATGTCCGGGGCCAAGACGGTCGAGGAGATGCGCCAGAACCTGGCCGTCCTCGACGGCGGTCCGATGATCGGGGACGAGCTCGCGCGCGTCCGCCGCATCGGCGACTTCGTCCACGGCCCGAAGCGCCGCTGACGGCACGACCGGGTCCTTCCGGGCGCCGCCATATCCGTTCGGCCTGAGAAAAACGCCGCTGGCCGCGCGTCTTTTCTAACGAAGAAGGCCCTGAAATCCAAAATCCAGGCAGGGCTTGACAAATCCAAACGAGGGAACCATAATGGAACCGAAACAAGACCAAGTAGGTGAGCAAGTGGCCACGAACTTCACGCTGAAAAACATACCCGAGGACATCTACGAGAAGATCAAAGCACGTGCGGAACGGAACCACCGCAGCATCAACGGCGAGATCATCTCCATTCTAAATGAGACGGTCAGGCCTCGGTCCAAAAACGCCGCGGAGATCCTGGCCCGGGCCGACGAGCTCCGTTCTCATACGAGGGGCTTCGTCACCGATGAGTTCATCAGCCGGGCCAAGCGAGAAGGCCGTCTGTGATCGTATCCGATACGAACCTCATCGCCCATCTCTACCTCGAGGGGGAGGTCAGTCCGCTGGCGAGACAAGTCGTCCTTCGGGATCCTGATTGGGCCGCGCCGTTCCTCTGGAGAAGCGAGTTTCGGAATGCACTGATCAAATGCCTTCGGGGCAGGGTCCTTGAGCGGGACAAAGCGTTCAGGATCTTGGGGTCGGCGGAATCGATGATGGCCGGATGGGAATTCGACGTGGCCTCGGACGACGTTCTCGAGCTCGCCTCGACGTCGGGCTGCTCGGCCTACGACGCCGAGTTCGTCGTCCTGGCGCGCGACCTGCGCGTCCCTCTCGTCACGACGGATCAGGAGCTCCTCGAGAAATTCCCGGAGACGGCCGTCTCGCCCGAGCGCTTTCTCGCCCGGCGCTGATCGACGCCACGATCCGCTCCGTAGGCGACTTGTAAAGAAACGATACGGCCTGCCAGGCCCAATGGCAGGATCGACTCGTGGCACGAATGTTGCTGGCTTATAGGGCATAAAGGGAGACGCCCCAATGACTAAAAGAAGCGCTCTGTCGGCCGCCCTTCTGTCCGTGCTCGCGATCGCTCTTGCCGTTCCGCCCGCCGGCGCCCAATCCGGCTCCTCTTCGCGCGACAAGATCGAACAACCCGAAAAGGTCATGGAGGCGACCGGGGTCAAGCCCGGCATGGTCATCGGCGAGATCGGCGCGGGCAACGGCTATTTCACGTTCTGGCTGGCCCGGGGCGTGGGCGAGACCGGCAAGGTTTACGCCAACGATATCGACAGCTCGGCGCTGGCGGCGATCGAGCGGACGCGCCGAGAACGAGAAGGTCGCCAACGTCGAGACGATCCTGGGCACCGTGGAGGATCCCCTGCTTCCGGCGGGCGCCCTCGACATGGTCTTCATGGTCAACGCCTTCCACGATCTGGCCCGGCCCGTCGAGCTTCTGGCCAACCTCCTGCCGGCCCTCAAGCCGGGCGCGACCGTCGTCATCATGGACCGGGACCCGGCCAGGTTCTCGGATTCGGAGGGCCACTTCTATACTCGCGAAAGGTGGAGGAGATCGTCGGCCGCTCGGTCTTCGAGATCGACCGGGTCGAGACGTTCCTCCGCGACCACAACCTCTATATCCTCAAGGCCCGGAAGCCGGCCTAGCTCCCGGACCGCTTCTCCAGGATGAGCCGGCCGCCGTGGAAGTCCATGTGGACACGGTAGGGCCAGAGGAGCGGATTGCCCACGAGCCCGGCCAGGTAGCGGCCGCCGATCTCGTTCAGAACGCCCATCGGGAATTCGTGGAAGGTCTGTCCCTCGAAGACGAGCGGGCCGAGCGCGACCGGCAGGCCGTCGACGCGGTTGACGTACTGCGCGCCCTGGGCGCCCTGGATCCCCGAGCGGACGATCCGGGCCGGTTCTATCTTCGGCTTGAGGTGCTCCCGGAAGAAGCCGCCGTCCACGAGGTTGGTGGCCGCCGCGGAGTCGAGGATGTAGAGAGCGGCCGGGGCGCCGGCCACCGGCGCTTCGACGACCGTCGCGTCGAAGAGATAGAGCGGGACGTCCGCGGCCACGGCCGACCGGTCGATGCGCGCGGCGAGGAGGTCCGGCCGTTCGAGCGGATAGAGGTCCATGACCTTCTTCCCGACGTCGATCGTGACGTTGAAGCGCTTGAGCAGGGCCGCGCCGAGCAGGCCTTTTTTCAAGCCTTTGAAAGGATGGAGGTCCGAGACCATGACCGGCACGTTCCGGAACACGATCCCGCCGAGCTCGACCTTGTCCAGCAGGGAAAAGCGGACGGAAGCCTCGCCCGTCCCCACGCCGGAGGCCGTCGAGCTGCCGGTCAGGGCGAGCCCCAGCTCTTCGGCCAGCAGCGGGCTGAGCGTCAGGAAATCGGCCGAGGCCGAATCGATGTCGAAGAGGTATTCGCCCCGCCCGTTGAGCCTGAGGGCGATCATGCGGATGCGGATGCGGGGGTCCGGGTTCTCGACGAGCGGGACCGCCAGGTGCTCGAAGCGCCCCTCCATCTTGAACAGCCGCTCGCCGGGGATGCCCCCGATCTGGGACATGCCGTTGGTGAACCAGGACGGAAGCGGCCGCGACTTGCGGCGATAGAATTCTTCGGCCCGCTCGTAGATGTCGAAGAGGTCGCAGACCCGCCCTTTGTCCCAGGCGGCCCGCCAGAGCTGGCGGAAGGCTTCCCCGTAGAAGACGTCCGAGCGGACGGCCCGGCGCAGGTGGCAGATGGCTTCGTCCGGATCGTTCCGGATCCGGGCGATGCGGCCCAGGCCGAGATGGGCTTCGGCGTTGTCGGGCGCCAGCCGGAGCGCCGTGTTGAACAGGGTCTCGGCCTCGGCGATGCGGCCCGTTTTGAGGTAGGCCAGCCCGCAGACGGCCAGCGTCCGCGCGTCGGCGGTCGATCCGGCCAGGACCTCGGCCGCGAGCTTGCCCGCTTCGAGGAACGAATCGGCCAGGACGAGCTGCTCGAGCCAGGTGACGCCGGTCTGGTGCGCGGGCGGCTGCCCCGGGAACGCCAGGACCTGGAGAAGGAGGGGAGCGATCCATAAGTATTTCTTCATGTTCGGCCTCGTAGAGAATACGGGCCGGAGCGGGGCGGTATTTAGGGCCCGCGAAGGGTCTATTTCGCCGGCGGATTGGCCAGGATCTTCGCCGTCAGGATCGCGACCCGGCCGAAGGCGGCGGCCACATAATCGTCGAGCTTCTTCAGCGCCTTGGCCTTGTCCTTGGCGTAGAGCACGGCGAAGTCGATCTCGAATTTCGGCCGGGCTTTGGCGCAGGCGATCTCCTCGGGAAAGAGGTCCTTGACGAGCCTCTGGTGCATCGGGCCGTAGTCGGCTTCGGCCGCTTTCTCGAGCTCGAGGACCCCGGTGTGGAAGAGCCCGGCCTTGGCCGCCTTGATCGCCGCGTCGTCGAAGTGCATTTTGTAGAGGACCTCGTCGTCGGGCGCATTCGGTCCGAAGCCGGCTCCCGCCGGCACCTTGGCCCCATAATAGAGCGGCAGGAACACGGTCGTGTCGGGCTTGCCCATGGCCAGCCAGATCGAGACCGCGAGGGGCTCGTGCCCTGTTGCGCTGAGCGAGACGACGAAGGCGTTGATGGTCGAGGCCGTGCAGATCGTCCTGAACTTGGTGCTGTTGGGGGTGCCCGTCTTGTAGCCGTCCGTGGCGTCGTACGCGGTGCCCTCGTAGTGGTCGCGGAGGATGGCCCGCAACGTGTCGGCGGTCATCTTCTTCGAGGGCTTTACGGAGAAGGGATAATCGCGCTCGAGCTTCCAGGTCTTGCCGGTGATGAGGCACAGGCCGCGCCAGTGGCGCAGGACGTTGCCGTCGGCCGCGAGCTCGCGGTCGGACGGCCGGTCGAAGGCCTTCTTGAAGTCGAACGGGCCGTCCGCGGCGTCATACCAGCCCATCTTCGCGGCATATTCGGCGATGTCGGGGCTGCCCATGAATCGGTCCGGGTCTCCGGGCTCGATGCCGCGGATGGTGAAGTGGTTGGGGATGACGGCCACCTCGTCGTCCGGAACGCGCTGGGCGACCCAGCGGCGGCCGCGGAGGACGGCCAGCATCCAAGCCTCGTTCTTGTCGGCGATCGCGTAGGTCCGGCCGGAGGAGCGGTAGCCGTACTTCTCGATGAGCTCGCCGGCGATCCGGACCGCCTCGCGGGCCGACGTGGCCTTCTCGGCCATGAGCCGGCGGAGCATCCAGCCGATGCCGCCGTCGGTGTAGTCCTCGGCGGTGACCCTCGACGGGCAGCTGTCCGAGGTGATGAGGACGCCGTGGTCGTTGATGAAGCTGTCGGCGAACTCCTGGGTCGTCGCCTCGATCCAGAGGAAGCCGGCGGTCTTGCCGTCGGTCTCGTAAACGGCGCCCTTGCCGAGGCCCACCTTCCGCGGCGCCGGGCCGTCGCGGGGCAGGATCTTGCGCAGGTTGACGACGATCTCGCCGCGGTCGTCCTCGTTGTGGGCGACCATGACGGTGCCGTCGGCGCTGGCCTTCTTGCCGACGAGGACGGTGAAGCACTCGCCGTCACCCGTGTCGAAGGCCGCGGGCGCTGCCGCCTTGGCCGCGCCGGCCGGAGCGCCGGTGGACGCGGCGAACAGGAGACCCATGGCCAGGACGGCCGCGAGGACCAGAGAGGGCTTGATCGCGTTCTTCATGCCCCTAATCTACCCCGAGCGGCCGGGCCGTGTTCAAGCGGAAGTCAGGGGGGCCGGAACGGTCCGGAATGCGGCTTGACGGGGGTTCGAGGGCGAACCTATACTCTGTCAAGGTAGCGATGATGAAAGCCCCGCTCCGCCGGATCCTGGTCGGTCTCGCGGCCGTCGTCCTTGCTGTTATCCTAGGCGCGGTCTTCGCTCTGACCGTCCTGCGCGGCCGGACACCCGGCCTGTCCGGCCCCCGGAGCGTGACCTCGCTTGAGAAGATCAGGCTCGGGGGCGTCGAGCAGTGGGTGCTCATCCGGGGGCATGACCGGGACAGCCCCGTTCTCCTCTTCCTCCACGGCGGGCCGGGGATGCCGGCCATGTTCCTTGCCCATGCCTTCCAGCGAAGACTGGAGCGAGAATTCGTCGTCGTCCACTGGGACCGGCGGGGGGCCGGGAAGTCGTTCGATGCGGCGTCTGACCGGACCGGGTTGAGCGTCAGCCGGACCCTCGAGGACACGTACGAGCTGACGAGGCTCCTGCGAACCCGTTTCGGCCAAGACCGGATCTATCTGGTCGGTCACTCGTGGGGCAGCTACCTGGGCCTTCTGGCCGTCCGCGAGCATCCTGAATATTATCTCGCGTTCGTCGGGACCGGGCAGATGGCCGGGGACCGGGGTCAGGTCGCTCGCCGAGCGGCGGGAATTCCTCGCGCCGGGCGGCGTCCGAGACGGGCGACCCGGAAGCTCGAGGCCCGGCTGGCCGCGCTGCCCGCCGAAGTGACCGAGGACGACCTCTTCCGCTACGGCGGCGAGCTCCATTCCGCCCGGAGCTTCCTGCCCATCCTGATGACCGGTCTGCGCGCCCCGGAGTACACCCTTCGGGACATCATGAACGTCAAGAAAGGGTCCGATCTCGTCGGGCGGGAGATGAAGTATGACGTCGAGCCGAGACCTCTCGAAGGCGAGATCCCCGCTCTCGAAGTGCCGGTCTTCTTCCTTCTCGGGCGGCACGACTTCAACACGCCGTCTCGGTTGGCCGCCGAGTACCTGGACCGGCTCTCAGCCCCGCTCAAGGGCGTCGTCTGGTTCGAAAGGTCGGCTCATTTCCCTTTCTTCGAGGAACCGAAGCGCTTTCACGCGGAGATGCTCCGGATCGACGAACAGGTCCGTGATCCTGGACCGGGCTCACCGGCTTCGCTAGGCCCTATTTCAGCCAGGCGTCGAGAAGGGCTTTTTGGCCGGGGGACGGATCCGTGAACGGCGTGATGCGGTAGGCCGGCTCCCGTTTCTGGCCCAGAACGACGTCCGTTTCACCGGTGGCGCCGCGCCTGGCGTAAAGGACGCGGATCTTCTCGCCGGGCTTGTGCCCGTTGATCGTCCCCGTGAGCGAGCGCACGGTGACGCGGGTGCCGTCGACCGCCAGGATCTCGTCCTGGGCGCAGAGCCCGGCCAGCGCGGCGGGGGAGTCCGGCTCGACCGTGGCGATGACCGGGTTCCCGCTCTGGTCTTGCGTGGCCGCGCCGAACCAGGGCTCGGCCGCCGGGCGCGGCTCGAGGTCGACGGCCAGGCCGGCCGGATTCAGGTATTTCGCGTAGTCCCACGGCCGGGTGGTCCGGGCGTAGACGTCGAAGATCTCGTCGAGGGGCGCGCCGGCCGCTTTCTCGCAGACCTCGCGAAGCTCGCGGCCGGTGAAGCCGCGCTTCTTCTCCTTGTAGTAGGTGCGATAGAGCCTCCGCATGACGTCGTCGAGCGACGCCCGGCCGGCCGAGGCCTCCCGGATCCTCAGGTCGAGCAGGAGCCCCAGGCCGCAGCCGATGTCGTAGTAGGAGATGGTCGTCGCCGCGGCGTGCTCGTTGCGGCCGAAAAAGCCGGTCCAGGTGTCGAAGCTCGACAGCGCCGCCGGCTGATGGCGGCGCCCGGGGGCGTTCTCGTAGCCGGCGATGGTCGAGCCGAGCCGCTCCAGGACCTCGTCGCGGGTCATCAGGCCGGCCCGGTTGAGGAGCATGTATTCATAGTAGACGGTCACGCCCTCGGAGAACCAGAGCAGGTCCGTGTAGTTCTCGCGGTCGTAGTCGAAGGGCCCGAGGGCGATGGGCCGGATGGACTTGACGTTGAAGAGGTGGAAGTACTCGTGGGCGATGAAGCTCAGCCAGCCCTGATAGCCTCGGGCGCTCGCGAGCGAGGCGGGATTGAGGGCGACGGCGGTCGAATTCAGGTGCTCGAGCCCTCCTCCGCCGGGGCCGATGACGAGGAACGCGTAGTGGCGGTAGGGAAGCTCGCCCATGAGCGCGGCCGCGGCTTCGACGATCTTCTTGAGATCGCCGGTGAACTTGGCCCGGTCGAAGGAACCGAGGTCGTAGGCGGCGACCGTGTGGGGCTTGCCCGCCGCCTCGAAGGTCAGGATCTCCTGGTTGCCGACGAGGATGGGGCAGTCGTAGAGGGTGTCGAAGTCGGGCGCCGCGAACGTGTTGGGCACTTCCGGCCACCGGGTCGAGACCTGTCGAAACGGCTTTTCCAGCCCGGGGCGGGGACGACGGTGACGGAGACGGGATCCTGCAGCCGGCCGGCGATGTGCATGAACACTCCGGCCGGCGTGATGAAGCCGCCGTCGTCGCCGAGATAGCTGTCGGCGCAGAAGCGGGTGAAGGCATAGACGTCGTAGCTCACGACCGCCGTCGCGGCCTTTCCGGTGCGCACGCGCCAGGTGTTCTTGGCCGTCTTTTCGAAGGGGAGCGGCTGTCCGGCGCCGTCCTCGGCCCGGAAGTCCTTGACGGACTTGGCGTAGTCCATGATGCGGTAATAGCCGGGGGTCCACACGGGCATCTTGAAGTCCTGGGAACCGCCCTTGAGCCCGCTGGCGCGGAAGACGACGTGGTAATAGTGCGCGGTCGGCCTGCTCCATGGAGACGGTGACGGACATGGACGGTGCCGGCGTCCTTGCCTGGGCCAGAGTGGCGGCCGGCGAGAGACAGAGAAGGCCGGCGACGAGAACGACGGCGGAAAAGACGGCGGCTTGGCGCGTTCGGGCGGACATGTTCGCTCCTTCAGGATTTCGACCAACGGTTGGTATATCCCAGGCCTGGCGGCGAGTCAAACCCGCCTCGGGCCTCGGGTTTGACAGGATCGGGCCCGCGCCGATAGAATCCCGGACGTGGACATCAAGGCTTTCGCCCGGGAGCTCGGATTCGATCTCGTCGGTATTGCGGACGTCACGGCGCTGAGGGGCGATTTCCTGCTCGAGCCGGAATCGCGCGAACGGTTTCCGCTGGCCGTCTCGCTGGGCAAGGGCTTGAGCGATGCCGTCCTCGACGACATCCGCGACCGCCCGACCTCGATCTACTTCCACCACTACCGGCAGATGAACTTTTTCCTCGACCGCGGCGCGCTCCTCGTCGCCGACCGCATCCAGAAGAGCGGCTTCCGGTCCCTGGCCGTCGCCGCCTCGCAGATCGTCGATTGGGACAAGCAGAGGGCGCATCTCTCGCACAAGCACGTCGGCCGCGCCGCCGGGCTGGGCTGGTTCGGCCGGAACAACCTGCTCGTCAACCCGGAGCTGGGGTCGCGCTTCCGCCTGGTCACGGTCCTCACCGACATGCCGCTCGAGCCGGACCGGCCGCTCGACCGCGACTGCGGCTCCTGCCACGCCTGTGCCGCGGCGTGCCCGGCCCGGGCCATCAAGGACACCCGGGAGGCCTTCGACCATCTGGCCTGTTACGAGACGCTCAAGGATTTCCGCAAGAAGGGCTACACGACGCAGTTCATCTGCGGCATCTGCGTGCGGGACTGCCGCGGCCCGAAATAGGGCCGGTCCCTATATCGATTTCAGGGGATTCCGGACCTTCAGTCCCGGCAAGCGGCTGAAGTCCCTGTCAATCGTCCACAGCTCGCTCACGCCGTGCCGGAGACAGATCGCCGCCACGCGGGCGTCGTGGACCGTCGGCCCCGCGATCTTGCCGGCGAGGAGAAGCGAACGGAGCTGCGCCCAATGACCTTCGTCCTCGCCCAGCAGGACGAGGCTCGGCGATTCGAGCCAGGCGTCCACTTGTTCGACCGCCAAGTCCAAGGGTGTCGGAGGCGCGTAGATGCGGGGATGGGTCGTGATGGCCAGGAACTCGTGAATACAGGGCCAGGGGATGGCCCAGGGGGTCCGCCCTTCGGCCAGCCCGGTCAGGCATTCCAGGGAGGCGGCATGCCACGGGGAGTCCTCGCGATGGGCGTAAACGAGAATATTGCTGTCGACGGCGATCATCCGCCACGCTCCTCGTAGCCGATGGCCAGGATCTGGTCCCAGGTCGCGCCCGCCAGACGGGGCTGAAGCCCACCGCCTTTGAACGACCCCCGGCGGAGCTTGAAGGCCCCGGGCATCCGGTCTTGCCGCTCGGCCACGACCTTCCTGAGGCCCTCGTCCACCAGGGCTTTGAGGGTCGTTCTCTCCCGGCGGGCGACCTTGCGGGCCTCTTCGAAAAGGCTATCGGCAATATGTATGGTTGTTTTCATATGGCTAACCATATCATGTTACCTCGGGTCTGTCAAGGTGCCGCCGCTGTGTTTGATCCAGCCTGGGCCAGGCGCGACCGTCCGGACGGGGACGAAACCCGATGCCGCCATAATTAATGAGACGGCCGGAGGTCCCAGAGATTCTCAGACGGGGCCGATCCCGTTGGGCAGAGAAGTGAGGATGTGGTAAATTGAGACCGTCGACGGAGCCGTGTTTGAGGGAAGGAGGACCGTCATGAAGAAGAGCAACGGGATGACGAGGAGGGAATTCTTCGCCGCGGGTGCGGGCATCGCCGGCGTCACAGTGCTCTCGGCCGGCGCCTCGCGCGGGTTCGCGGCCGGCCCCGCGGCGAATACGAGGGTCGTTCTGGTCCGGACCGATTCCCGGGCCGACGGCGTCAAGAAGTGCCTCGAGCTCCTGAGGATCGATCCGTTCAAGGGCCGGGACGTCCTCGTCAAGCCGAACTTCAACACCTCCGACGAAGCGCCCGGCTCGACCCACGTCGAAACGCTGAAGGCCATCCTCGGCGCGGTCCGCGAGAAGGGAGCCAAAAGCCTGGCGATCGGCGACCGGAGCGGGCCGGAGCCGACGGCGCAGGTCTTCGAGAAGAAAGGCATCCCGGCGCTGGCCGGGACGTTCGACGCCAAGCTCCTCAACTTCGACGAACTCGGCCCGGACGGTTACGTCAAGATCACCCCCCCGGGCTCGCATTGGAAGGACGGTTTTCTCGTCGCCCGGCCGGTCGTCGAGACCGCGTGCGTCGTCTCCACCTGCTGTCTCAAGACCCATCAGTACGGCGGCGTGTTCACGATGTCGCTCAAGAACTCCGTCGGCGTCGTGCCGCGCAAGGACACGACGCTCATGCGCGAGCTCCATTCTGCGAGCGATAACCAACGGCGCATGATCGCCGAGATCAATTACGCCTACAAGCCGGCCCTCGTCATCCTCGACGGGCTCGTCGCCTTCGTCGACGAAGGGCCCATGACCGGTCCGCGCAAGGACGCCGGGGTCTTCGTCGCCGGAACGGACCGCGTCGCCGTCGACGCCGTGGGCGTGGCCGTCCTCAAGGAGCTCGGCTCGAACGACGCCATCATGAAGCCCGCGATCTTCGCCCAGGAGCAGATCGCCCGGGCCGTCGAGATGGGGATCGGGGTGTCATCAGCCGGCGCGATCGAGATCGCGACCGGCGACGCGGCCAGCGAAGCCTACGCGGAAAAGCTGCGGAAGATCCTCGCGGCCGGCTGAGCGCCCGCCCGCTGGGCGCCCGTTGGGGCGCCTGTTGGGGACATGTACCTAAGGTACGTGTCCCCAATCAACTCCGTTAGGCCGGGCCGACGGGCTCCTCGATCGACACCGCCTCCAGGCCCCCAAGGTGGCGGGCTCCCGTCTCCGTGACCACCAGGCAATCCTCGATGCGGATGCCGAATTCGCCGTAGATGTAGATGCCGGGCTCGTTGCTGAAGGTCATGCCCGGCTCGAGCTTGAGCGTGTTCCCTTTGACGAGATACGGGTACTCGTGTCCCTCCATCCCGATGCCGTGGCCGAGGCGGTGGGCGAAGTGCTTGTAGCCGGGCCCGAACCCGGCCTCGTCGACGACCTTGCGGGCCGCGGCGTCGACCGATTCGCAGGTCGCGCCAGGTCGGGCCGCCTTCAGCGCGGCGGCCTGGGCTTTGCGGACGACGTCCCAGACCCGGCGCTGCCTGTCCGTCGGCTTGCCGAAGACGACCGTCCGGGTGATGTCCGAGCGGTAGCCCTCGACCGAGCAGCCGCCGTCGACGAGCACGGGGTCACCTGCCGTCAGGGTCCGCGGCACCTGGGAACCGTGCGGGAAGGCCGTGTTCGGCCCGAACTGCGGCCCGCCGCCGCCCGACGATCCCAGCTTCTGCGTCGCCGCGGCGATGGCACCGGCCAAGTCGCGGGTCGTCATGCCTTCACGGAGGGTCTTGAAGGCCTCGCGGTAGGCCAGCTTCGTGATCCGGTTGGCCAGGTCCATGTAGGCGATCTCCTTGGCCGTCTTGGTCCCGCGGCAGCCCTCGGTGACGGGCGCCCCGTCGACGATCTGGGCCCCGGCGAGCGTCCGGCGCAGGCCGTGTACTTCGAAGGCCCGGAGGTCGGGCGCCGTGCCCAGCCGGCCGGTCGAGGCGCCGATGTCCTTGAGAACGCCGCCGATCAGGGCGTAGGGATCCTCGTGTTCTTCCCACGTCCGGATCTCCTGGCCGGCCGGGACGAGCTCCTTGGCCCGGGGCGCCTCGAAGGCCGGACAGACCCAGATGGGGTCCTTCTTGAGGCTGAGGACGACGCCGAAGACGCGCTCGCTCAGCCACCAGCCGACCTTGGTGAAATAGAGGAGGTTGGTGCCGCCGCCGATGAAGACGGCGTCGAGGCCGTTGGAGGAGAGCAGGCGCCTGGCCTTCTCCTGGCGCGCCGCGTAGTCCTCGGCCGTGAGCGGCTCGATCCCCGTCACGAGGTTCTTGAGCTCCTGCGGGAGGGCGGGCCCGGACGGCCCTGCGGCCGGAGCGGTCCCGGCCCCGGCCAGGCGGGGGAGCCCCAACGCGGCCAGCGAGATCGTCCCGGTCTTGATGAACGAGCGGCGGGTGGGCGACATGATGGATACCTCCTCGAGCGGACAGGAATATCACATTCGGGACCGCGGGAAAAGGGCGGCGTTCAGTCGTCGAGACCGCGGATGAAATCCTCCACCTTCGTCACCAGGTCTTTGTTGCCGATGAAGAGGGGTGTCCGCTGGTGGAGCGAGCTCGGCGTGATGTCGAGGATGGGCCCCCGGCCGTCCGACGCGTAGCCGCCGGCCTGTTCGGCGACGAAGGCGAGCGGCGCGGCTTCGTAGAGGAGCCGCAGCTTGCCGGTCGTCGCCTTGGGGTCTTTCGAATCCGCCGGGTAGTAGAAGACGCCGCCCGCGAGCAGGTTGCGGTGGAAGTCCGAGACGAGCGTCCCGATGTAGCGCAAAGACAGTCCCTTGATGTCGCTCTCGTGGCCCTGCAGATATTCCGTATAGCGCTGGACACCGAGGCTCCAGTACAGCTGGTAGCCGAGGTTGACGCTGAAGTACTTGGCCTTGGGGATGGTGATGTTCGGATGGGACAGCAGGAACTCGCCGACCGACGGGTCGAGGGTGAAGCCGTGGACGCCGTGCCCCGCCGTATAGACGAACATCGTGCTGGTGCCGTAGGCGATGTACCCGGCCGCGACCAGGTTCCGGCCGGGCTGGAAGAACTCCGATTCGTCGAGCGGGCCGGACTCCTTCACCCGCCGATAGATGCCGAAGATGGTGCCCACGGGCATGTTGAAGTCGACGTTCGAGGAGCCGTCGAGAGGATCGAAGACGAGCAGGTACTTGCCCATGGGGTACTTGTCGGGGATGGGCATGAACGCGGCGTTCTCCTCCGAGGCCAGGCCGGCCAGCCGGCCGGTGTGGTCGGTCAGCCGCGTGATCGTGAGGTCGGCGAAGCGGTCGAGCTTCATGACCGTCTCGCCCTGGACGTTGATGTCGCCCGTGAGGCCGAGGATCTCGGCCAGGCCGGCCCGCGCCGTCTTGCTGGCGATGACCTTGCCGGCCAGGGCCAGGTCGTACAGGATGTTGGTCAGGGTGCCGGTGGCCTCGGGGTGGAAGGTCTGCTCGTCGAGGATGTGGCGCTCGATGGTGATGATGGGAGAGGGATCCGCTTGATCGGCCATGTCGCCTCCTCGATCTCTTTGCTTCCTTGGGGAAGCCTAACGGTAGCACGCTTCGCGCCGGCGTTCAAGACGGCGAGCCCTTGTCAGGACGGGGCGGCCTCGGCTATAATCCGCCCAGACCGCGATCGGGAACAACGTGGGACAACGCAAGACCTCCTTCTTTCTCTCTCTCCTCGCCGGGGCGGTCATCGTCGGTCTCAGCATCTTCGGTTTCACCGGCCTCCCGTCGCGCCCGGCCATCCCTTGGGAGGCCCTCGAGCGGGCGACCGGCGTTCCCGCCGCCGTCCTGCCCAGGGCGATCGTCCGTGCCGACGGCTTCGAGATCCGCGACCGCGATTTCGATTACAAGTTCATCGCCGCCCATCACCGGGTCGGAGACCCGGTCGAATTCGTCGTTACCGCCGCGGACGGCCGGGAGCGGACCGTCCGCGAGGCCATGGCGCCCTTCTATGCCAAGGGCGGCATGCCCGTCATCTTCCTGCTGACGGGGGCCTTCGGCTTCCTCATGGGCTTCGGCGTCTTCATCCTCCGCGCCGAGGACCGGCGGGCCCGCCTGTTCTTCTGGCTGTGCATGGCCTTCTCCTCGGCCGTGATGATCAGCGGCGAGTGGTACGGCGTCCAAGGGCGTCCCGTGCGGCTCATCCCCGGCGCCCTGTTCTTCTTCGCCTACACCCTGACCCCGGTCCTCCTGCTGAAGTTCGTCCGGACGTTCACGGCCCGCGAGCGGCCCCGGGGCGAGCCTTTCCTCTGGGCGGCGGCGCTCCTCTTCGGCGGCTTCTTCAGCGCGGTCGTCGCCGCCGCCCTGCTCGTCCCCTCGATCGCGATCTTCCGCCTGAAGATCTATTTCAGCGTCTTCCGTCTCTTCTTCGCCGTCGTGTGCATCGCGTCGGCCGTCATTCTCTTCCGGGCCTTCCGCAGCGCGCCCTCGCGCGAGCGGCGGGACCAGATCCGCTGGGTCCTCTACGGCCTCGTCGCCGGACTCGGCCCGTTCATGTTCCTTTACTCGCTGCCCCGGACTTTCTGGTCGAGCTCGCCCCTCAGCGAGGAGGCCGCCAGCGGCTTCTTCGTCATCCTGCCGCTGGCCCTGGCCTTCGCCATCCTCAAGTACAGGCTGCTCGACATCAAGGTCATCATCAACCGCAGCGTCGTCTATTCGCTGCTGACCACGGTCACCGTCGGGGTCTATCTGCTCTCGATCGAGGGGCTCAAGACGCTCTTCGCCGCCCGCCCCGGGGCCGGCCGATACGCCGGCTGGATCCCGGTCGGATCGGCGTTCATCGCGGCCCTGGTCTTCGCCCCGGCCCGGTCCCGGATCCAGGTCCTCGTCGACCGGGCCTTCTTCCGGCAGAGCTACGACTACCGCCGGGCCCTCCTCGGCTTCACGACGGCGGCCGGGGAGGCCCACAGCGCTCCCGACCTCCTGACGCTCTTCTCCGGGACGCTCGACGAGGCGCTGCCCGTGGAGAAGATCGGCGCCTTCGTCCCGGCCCCGGGTGACGGGAAGCCCGGGACCGCCCTGACGCTCGGGATCGACGACGAAGCGCTCGCCGCCGTGCTGGCCGCTCCCGGCGGCCGGGAGGAGCCCCTGAAGATCGACGGGCTCCGGCGCGCCGGATTCGAGACCGTCCTGCCCTTGCCGCTCGGCGAGGCCGGTCCGTGCGGCTGGATCTTTGTCGGCCCGAAGAGGTCGGGCCTGGACTTCACGGACGAGGACCGCGAGCTCCTCCGGGCCCTGGCCGCCGAGCTGGCCGCCGCCCTGAGCCGCGTCCGGCTCCAGGAGGAAGTCATCTACGAGCGGGCTTCGCGCGAGAAGCTGGAGGAGATCGGGCGGCTGAAGACCGAGTTCATCTCCTCGGTGTCCCACGAGCTGAGGACGCCCATGACCTCGCTGCAGTCGATCTCCGAGCTGCTCAAATCGGGCAAGGTGGCCGACGCGTCGCGGCGCGACCAGCTCCTCGAGCTCATGGCCGGGGAGTGCGGCCGGCTCGGCCGCTATCTCCACAACGTCCTCGACTTCGGCCGCATCGAGCAGGACGCCAAGCGCTACGACATCCGGGAGACCGACCTCGGGCCGGTCGTCGCCGGCGTCGTCGAGGTCGTCCGGTCGGCGGCGGCCGGGGACGACCTGGAGCTCGAGGTCCGGCGGCCCGACGGGCCGGTCCCGGTCGAGGCCGACCCCGACGCGGTCCGCCAGGCCCTGCTCAACCTGGTGGACAACGCCGTCAAGTACAGCGCGGGGCGGAAGCGGGTCGCCGTGCGGCTCGCCGCGACCGCGGAAGGCGCCGAGATCGGCGTCAGCGACAGCGGGATCGGCATCGCCCCCGAAGACCGCCAACGGATCTTCGAGGCGTTCTATCGCTCGCCGGAGGCCGTCCGGCACGATCCGAAAGGCGTCGGCCTGGGGCTGAAGATCGTCAAGCACATCATGGACGCCCACGGCGGGAGCATCGCCGTCGAGGGCGGCCCGGGGCGCGGCACGACCGTCACCCTGAAATTCCCGAGAAGGCGGAACCCATGAAGAAGATCCTGATCATCGACGACGACCGGGTCCTGCGGACGACGCTCGCCGCGGCATTGGAGGCCGAGGGCTACGGGGTCTCCGAGGCGTCCGACGGACGGGAGGGACTGAACAAGGCGCTCAAGACGGCCTTCGACCTCGTCGTGCTCGACGTCGTCATGCCGTCCCTGGGCGGGCTCGAGGTCTGCCGCAAGCTCCGGGAGGCCGGCCGCCAGGTCCCCCTCATCGTCATGTCCGGGAAGAAGAAGAAGGAGATCGACAAGGTCCTCGGCCTCGAGCTCGGCGGGGACGACTACCTGACCAAGCCCTTCGGCACGGACGAGTTCATCGCCCGCGTCCACGCCATGCTGCGGCGGTCGCGGCCCGAGGTCCCGGAGATCGAGGACCTCGCCTTCGGCGACCTGGTCATCGACTTCCAGAAGAAGACGGCTTCCAAGGCCGGCCGGGACCTGCACCTGACCGCCCGGGAGTTCAGCCTGCTCCGGCTGCTCGCCGGCTGCGAGGGCCAGGTCGTCTCCCGCGAGACCATCCTCAACAAGGTCTGGGAATACGAGAAGTACCCCACGACGCGGACGATCGACACCTTCATGTACAATCTGCGCCGCAAGGTCGAGGACGACCCGTCCTCGCCCCGGCACCTGATCACCGTGCCGTGGCTGGGCTACAAGTTCCAGCGCTAGCGTTCATAAAAACGCCGGATCTTCTAACGCTTAACGCAGGGGATCCAGATCTCGGTCCGCAGATCCTCCGGCTTCATCCCCATGGGATTCTGGTCCAGATAGCGTTCGAGCACGGGGCCGCCGGATTCGTACCCGTTGGCCGCGAGCCAGGTCATCATCTTCTCGATGGTCTGCCCGCCCTCCGCGTAGGGCCCCACATGCATGGCCACGGCCACGGTCCGATGCTCCCAAACCTTTTTCATGAGAGGCGGCTGCGTTGTCGCCTGGGCGGTGACGATGAAGCCGGCCTCCCAGGAGAGGTCTTGGGGCTGGGTATCGCCGGGCCAGTTGTAGTAGATGCCGACCATCGGGCCCCGGACCTCGGGGAACAGGCGCTGGGCCTGCATGGCGCCGACGAGCTGACCGATCACGGCAGCCATGTCCGTGTAAGGACCTTTGTGGGCGATGGCGCAATAGGGGAAGGGCTGGACCTCCTTGACCGTGACCGCGAGGTCCTGGGCGGCGGCCAGCGCGGTGAGAGCCGATCCCGCGAGGGCTATGGCCGCAAAGACCGTTCCGATCGTCTTCAGCGTCATCTTCATCGCACTCCTCCTTCATTGCGGACGGCCGGCCCGTCAGGGCGGATCCTCGGCCTGGCCCGCGAGACTTACGCTCAGCGTGCGCCACCCCTCGGATCGAGGATGACCCCGATCTGGTCGATGAGGTCCTGGGCGTGGTTGCGCGTCGGCGTGTCGGCCGCGACCGCGACCTTCGTCTGCAGCATGCCCCGGATCGACTTGAGCTCGGCCCGGATGGCGCCGCGGCTGTCGTCCGTCGGCAGGGCGGGGGAGGCGGCTCCCATGCCCGCCGCCGCGGCGGGCGGCGGATTCAGGCGCGTCCCCAGCACCGTGATGAAGGCCCTCTGGAGATTGCGGCGGTACGGGTCGACCTTGACGGCCTCGCCCGCGAACTCGCCGAAGATGCCGGCACGAAGGTCCGAGATCAGCTCGGCGATCGTGTAGGCCTTGGGGCCGAGGATGGCTTCGTGCTCCTGGAGGCGGGCCGTCCGGCCCTGGGCCAGGACGTTAGACAGGATCCCCTGCTGGATGCCGAGGAGGCGGGCCTGGCCGCTCGTCGGTTCGACCTTGCGCAGGATCTCGGCCGGCTCGATCCAGGCCGGCGTCTTGAACAGGTTCTCGTTCAGGAACCTGACGGCCGCCTTCTGGCGCGCCTCCGAGACCGGCGTGAAGCGGACGCCGGGGACCGGGCCGGTCTTGGGCTCGCTGTCGTAGCCGCCGACGAGGTTGGCGACATGGCCGAGCTCGAGGCGGAGCTGGCTCCAGACCGCCGTGTACATGTGATCGAGCTCGTCGTAGTTCTCTCCGGGCCTGAGCACGGCGGCGGGCAGCATGTCCATGACCCGCTTGAGGTTCAGGATGCCGAGCCGGGTGGCTTCGACCGGGTCGATGTCGCCCACGGCTTCGGTCTCCTCGCCGGGGTCGGTGCCGCGCGTCCCGGCCGTGCTGAAGCGCAGCCAGGGCGTCGTCTCCTGCGGCTTGCACCACTCGTTGAGGGTCGGCTTCTCCTCGTCGGGCGTCTTGGCCGAGGGGATGGGCGAGTAGCCCCACTTGATGCAGAAGACGTCGTAGGGTCCGATCTTGGGGATGAGGTCGACGGGATCGAGGCCATCCTCGGGCTGGGCGACGTAGTTGAAGCGGGCGTAGTCCATGAGCGTCGGGACGTGGCTGTTCTTCTTGACCCAGTCCTTGTCGCGGATCTTCTCGATCGGGTAGGTGGCGCTGGCCTTGAAGTTGTGGGGCAGGCCGAGGGAATGGCCGACCTCGTGGGTGACGATGTAGAGGAGAATGTCGCCCATGACCGCGTCGGGGATGGGCAGGGTCTTGGAGCGCGGGTCGAGCGGACCGGACTGCGTCCAGTACCAGTCCCGGGCGAGCTGCTGGACGTTGTGGTAGATCTCGACGTCGGCCTCGAGGATCTCGCCGCTGCGCGGGTCGGACACGTGCGGGCCCATGGCGTTGGCCACGGTCGAGGGCACCCAGCGGATGGTGGAGACGCGGGCGTCGTCCGCGCTCCAATCGGGGTCCTCGGCCGGGGAGGGCGCGTATTTGGCCTGGATGGCGTTGATGAACCCGGCCTCCTCGAAGGCGGGCTGCCAGGCTTCGACGCCCCGCTTGACGTACGGGGCCCACTTGGCCGGCGTGGCCGGGTCGACGTAGAAGACGATGGGCTTCACCGGCTCGCTCTTGGCGGCCGACGGGTCCTTTTTCTCCAGGCGCCAGCGGGCGATGAACTGGCGGACGATCGTCTCGTGGTCGGGGCGGCCGTAGTCGGTGTGGTCATGGGTGAAGTAGCCGACGCGGTCGTCGACGAGACGGCCCATCATCGGCTTCTCCGGGAGCTTGACGAAGGAGTAGTGGACGACGGCCGTCGGGCTGGGCGTCGGGGGCAGCAGGTAGGCGTACTGGGGCGGGAAGCCCGGGGGCAGCTCGGGCGGCTTGGGGTTGAAGGTCTGGGTGGCCTGGACGTTGAGGTTGATCGGGAAGACCCGGGCCTTGTCGAAGAAGGTCCGGGCCGGGTCGATCGACTGGCCGCCGAGGACCTTCTTGACCGGGATCTCGTTGACGTCGCCGGTGAAGAACTTGACCGGGTCGATGACCGGCGAGCCGTCGGCGGCGAAGGCCTCGACCGGGAAGGCCATCATGATGGTCCCCGTGTTCATGGCCTCGACGGCCTTGGCGATGGGCTCGCTCGGGTCGGCGATGTTGGCGTAGGAGATCGAGCGCAGGAGGAGCTTATTCTCGCGGAGCTCCCAGCGGACGACCATGTCCTGGACGGACTGGCCCGGGTAGCTCGCCTCGCTCGGGCTTTTCTTGATCTGGACGACGAGCAGGAGGTCCTTGTCGAGCTCGGCTTTGGGGATCTCGAAATAGACCTTGGACTTGAGCGAGTGGACCTTGATCATCCCGGACTGGGTGGCGAACTCGGGGGTGATGACCTTGTCGTAGGGCTTGGGCTCGCCCTCGGCGGGCTTGGCGGGAGCGGGGGCCTCCTGCTTGACGGCCGGGGCGGGCGGCGGGGTCTTGGTGTCCTTGGGCTTCTTCTGGGCGGCCAGGGGCACGACCAGGGACAGGATGACGAGGACGCTGAGGAGCTTTTTCACGACGGACCTCCTTGGGGGATCAGGCGAAACGGACGACGCCGCGGACGATAGCACGCCCGCCGGGACGTGTCAACGCGCCGGGAATGTGCGATAATCTCGGCCGATGAGGAAGTGGCTGGTCCTGCTCCTGGTGATCGCGATAATCTACGCCCTGCCGAAATTCAACACGCGCCGCGGCCGGACCCGCTATCCGTTCCTCAAGCGTCTCAACGAAACGATCAATATCCTGGCCGTCGTCCTCCTCGTCGTCTACCTCGCCGCGTTCGTCTACTGGCTCTTCACTCGGTGAGGCAGGGCCGCCTGAGAAGCCGCCGCGATCCTCAATACCCGGGATCGCAGACCGTTCGATGCCCTTGTGTTCCGGAGATCCGCACCGGATCGTCGTAGGGGGCGTAAGCGAGAACGGTGTGGATATGAGCGATAATATCGATCGGGCCCTTGTCGGGCTTCAGCGGATACTTGGCATTGATCTCATCGAATTCCTTGCTCTTCCAAGGGAGGTATTGAAGATAGACCTGGACGCTCTGGGCATCGATATATGTGCTTCCTTCGACGATCCGCACCAGCTCACCGATGACGGCGGGCAGGCCCGTGACGGTCTCCCCGTTCTCTTTGGTCAGCGAGGGATCTGCCAAATAGGTCCCCAGGAACGGATTCGCAAGACCTTTGGCCTTGAGAAGAGCATGCCATTCGCTAGCGGCAGCGGCCATCTGTGAGGTATTGGCCCTGTCGATCTGGATGGCTTTGCCGACCCACTCTTTGACCCATGGCAACAGTCCGGCTGCGGACCTCAGTTCGCCTAGAAAGGTCGATAGAACGGCGTTGTCCTGCTCGATCTTGGCCGCAAAATTCTTTTCCAGAGGCGTGCCCGGATACAACTGGAACGTGATGGGACAGATCTTTTCGGGCTTCGGCATCATCCCTGTGACCTGGGCTGCCACCACTACCGCCAGGGCGCCCACGGCGAGGGCCGCGACCGCCCAGAGTCTGAATGACATCTTCCTCTTCATAGTTCCCTCCTCGATGTATTCAATATCCCGTGTCCAGAAATCCCTTGACAAGCGGCGAATCCCCCCGACTTTCGACCACCCCCTTCCGCTAGCCTGTCCCTGCCGATGTCTCCGACGGACGGGGCTCTTAAAGGCCCTCGTGGGGCTTGAGATCCTTTTCGTATCGCTCTTTTTGCCGCTTGAGGATGTCCTGGAAGCGCGGCCGGCCGCGCAGGGTTTTGAAAGCGGGATTCCGGACCAGCGAGGGGTAAGAGTAGAGGTAATCCCCGCTCGTCTCAAAGCCTCGGGCGATGCCGGCCTCGATGTTGGCGACGGCTTCGTCGGTCAGGCCGAGGAAGAGATAGAAACAAGTGCCCGGCATGCCCAAGGACTCGATGTCTCCCCTGAGGCGGAGAGCTTTCTCCTTGTCCCCGCGGGCAGCGGCGAGCAGTCCTTCCGTGAACGAGAGGTATTTATAGTCCGGGTCGAGCCGGCGCATGGCCGCGATCTGTCTTTCCGCTTCCTCGAGCCGGCGGGCTAGGATGAGATGGTTGGTGTGGAGATGCCTCGTTTGAATGCCGTTGGGGTCCCGGGCGACGGCCAGCGCGGATTGTTCGGCCGCCTCGGCGAATCTTCCCAAAGCTGAGTAACACTTGGCGATCTGCAGGATCGGTTCCGGGTCTTGAGGCGCGAGCCTGGCCGCGCGCGACAGATACGGGATGGCCTGCCGGTAGAGCCCGATGCTCCTCAGGAACGCTCCGACGCTCTGATCGATGACCAGCATCTCGGGTTTGAGGCGGGCGGTCTTCTCGAAGAACTCGAAGGCTCTGGGGAAGTCTCCCTGGTTGAACGCCGCCCAGCCGAGGCCGATGTTCGTTTCCGGAGATTCCCAGTTCTTCTTGTAGGCCTCGGAATAATATCCGCACATGAGCTCGATGTCTTTGGGGTCCCTTCCCTCCGGGGGGGGGTTGTTGTAATGGATCTCGTAGGCATTGCCGAGGGCGTAGAGAGCCAGCGCATACTCGGGGTCGAGGGCCAAGGCCTGCTTGTATTTTGAAACGGCTGCGGCGAAGTCAGCGGGATCGCGTTTGTGGAGGTATGCTTCCTCAACGAGGATCATGCCGTCGTGAACAAGGAGCCTGGCATCCAGGTCGCTCGAGACGCCCTTGCCCGATTTCAGGGTCCGATCCTCGGCGATATCAAAACGGAGTACGGTCGCCAGGCCCCGCGCGAACTCCTCTTCCGCGGCCGAGGGATTATCGCGGCTCCTCGCAAACTCATAAGCCCTGACGGACTGATCGAGCTTGGTATTGATAAGGGAGGCCGAGAAGGTGATCTTATCGCTGTCGATACGGCAGCGAGGCTGGACGATATAATCCGCTTTGATCAGGCGGCCGATCTGTCTTGCGTCCTTTTTGGCGGTCACGATCGAGTTGACGGTCAGGGGCGAGAGCACGACGATGTCCTGGATCCCCCCGAGCTTTACGGACAGGGAATCCTGAAAGTGGGTCAGCAGGCCGGTGTTTCCGGCGGGAGCATCCGGGGTCGGCAAGACGGCGACGGTACTCTTTAGAGGAAAGGGCTTCGGAGGAATGACCGATCTGATGATGGCATAGGCGCCGTAGCCTATCAAGGCGGTTACGGCCAGTCCGGCTGCGACCGAAACAGGCTTATGCCTGGAGATCCAATGTCCGATAGCCTTATCGGGGGGGAGAGTGCGTAAGCAACCGAGTGCCTGCCCGAGCTCCTCCGCGGACTGGTAGCGCGCGGCGGGATCCTTTTCGAGACATTTCATGACCAGCGTGCTCAGCCCGGTTGAGATCCCCGGATTGAGCGCGCGCGGCGCTTCGGGGATATCATGGAGGTGCATGTCGACGATCTTTTCGACGCTGTCGGCCTTGAACGGCGTGCGCCCCGTCAACATTTCGTAGATCAGCACGCCCAGCGAGTAGATGTCGGACCGGGCGTCGGCGGCGGCGCCCCTGATCTGTTCGGGCGAGACGTAGGCCGGCGTACCGCTGCGCGAGCTGCCGCTGTCCCGGCCCGCTTGGTCGAGAAGGCGGGCCAGCCCGAAATCCAGGATCTTCGCCTGGCCTTCCTCGTCGATCATGACGTTCTGCGGCTTGAGATCGCGGTGGACGATGCCCAAGCGGTGGGCCTCGGCCAGCCCGTCGCAGATCTGGCAGGCGTAGGGGAGGGCCTGCGACGGGGACAGGTGGCCGACCTTGCGAATGAGGCGCTTGAGATTCTCGCCCCTGACGAATTCCATGGTGATGTAGGGGACGCCGGCCTCTTCATTGAGGTCGAACATCCGGGCGACGTTCCTATGAACGACCTGGCGGGCCAGCTTGAGCTCGGCCGAAAAGCGCTCGATGACCGCCCGGTTCGAGGCGATGTCGGGCCGGACGAGCTTGAGGCCGATCTCCTCGCCGAGCTTATTGTCGAGGACGCGGTAGACGCGGCCCATGCCGCCCATGCCCAGCTCTTCGATCACTTGGTAGCGCTTGGCGAACAGGAGGCCGGGAGCCAGCTCGGCCGAAGGGAGGGGAATGGTCTCGTCGATCTTGGGAAAGGTAACCGGCTGTCGGAGGTTGACCGGCAACGGTGTCCCACAGTCGCCGCAGAACCGCTGGGTGTCGGCGTTTTCCCCCGTGCAGTTAGGGCATTTGGTCAAAGCCGCATCCCCCGATATGAGTTGACCTCATCCTAAGCGCGAATCCCGGCAAAGTCAATCCCCTTCAAAACGGTGACACTCAACTAAATACGCTCAATGACGCTGGGGACGACGGCGGGTCGCGGGGCGACGAATGACACGATAAGTGAATTTAGTTGTGTGGCACCGAAAGGGGTGGCGCCGAAAGGAGCAGGGCTTCGAGGCGCTGGATGGCGCGCCTGGCGGCGGGAGGTGCTGCGGCCGTTTGATCGAAACCGAACAGCGACACCGAGACGTAGCCGTTGCGGACCGCCCAGATGTCGGTGTCCCCGGCGGCCGGCTCGAGATGCTCCCACCTCGGAATGTAGGCCGTCGATCCGTCGGGAGCGACGATCTTATCGAAGTGATCGACCGGCGCCCGGGTGTCCTGCTGCGTGATCCGGACGCCCCGGAGGCGCTCCCGGGGGAGGGACGGGATGTTGACGTTGAGGAACGTGCCTTTGGGGATGCCGTCCCGGCCGAGCGCCCGGACGATCTGGGCCGTGACGGACGCGGCCGTCTCATAGTCCATGCCTTTCGCCGCGATGAGATTGACGGAGATGGACGGCAGGCCGAGAAAGGCCGCCTCCCGGGCCGCGCCGACGGTGGCCGAATAGAAAGTGACCGTGCCCAGGTTCTCGCCCCGGTTGATGCCCGAGATGACGATGTCCGGCCTGGCCGGCAGCAGCTTTTCGACGGCCAGGCGGACGCAGGTCGCCGGCAGGGCGTCGATGGCGATCCATCTCTGGCCGCCCCGCTCGCTCTCGCGCACGGAGATGGGCTTGTCCGACGTGACGCCGTGGCTCGAGCCGCTCTTCTGCTCGCTGGGCGCGGCGACCGTGACCTGTCCCAGGGGGCGAAGGGCTTCGGCCACGGCCAGGATGCCCGGCGCCTCGATCCCGTCGTCGTTCGTGATCAGGATATTGAGGGACGCCGGGGCGGGTTGTCCGGGCTTTCCGGCGCAGGCCGCCGTGAGCACGAGGGCCAGGACCAGGATCTCCAGCGCGCGATGCCGCATTCTCATCGATCGTCCTCCGCCGCGTGACGCGTTGCACACTCGCAGTGCATTCTATCAAAAGTCCGCGTCTGACAAGCTCTTAGAATAGCACGTTCCGTGTTTTTCCACAGGCTTATGCACAGAGTCTGTGGATATTCTGTGTTCACTTTCTGTTCTTCACGTATTTATCGAACCAATCGAACATCTCGGCGAGCACCGTAAGGACGGATTCACGCGCCGAATAGCCGTGGCTCTCGTAGGGCAGGTAGACGAAGCGGACCGTCGCCCCGAATCCCTTCAGGGCGGCGAATAGCCGTTCGGATTGGACGGGGAACGTGCCGGAATTATTGTCGGCCATGCCGTGGATCATCAGCAGGGGCGTCTTGATCTTGTCCGCGAACATGAACGGCGACATCTTGATGTAGGTCTCGGGCGCTTCCCAGAGGGTCCGCCGCTCGCTCTGGAAGCCGAACGGGGTCAGGGTGCGGTTGTAGGCGCCGCTCCGGGCGATGCCGGCGGCGAAGAGGTCGCAGTGGGCCAGCAGGTTGGCCGTCATGAAGGCCCCGTAGCTGTGGCCGCCGACCCCGACCCTCTTCGGGTCGCCCACGCCCATCTCGTCGAGCTTGCGGATGGCCGCCTCGGCGTTGGAGACGATCTGCTGGATGAACGTGTCGTTGACCTTCTCGGGGGTGCCGACGACGGGCATCTCGGCGTTGTCGAGGACGGCGTAGCCCTGGGTGACGAACAGGAGCTGCGAGGTCCCCCGGTAGAACGTGAACCGGTTGACCGAGCCCCGGACCTGGCCGGCCGTGGCCGCCGTGTCGTATTCCATGGGGTAGGCCCAGATGACGACGGGCAGGCGCGTCCCCGGCTGGTGGCCCGCCGGCAGGTAGAGGGTGCCGCTGAGCTCGAGCCCGTCGGCCCGCTTGTAGGTGATCCGTTCCTTCTTGACGGCCGTCAGCTGGGGCGCCGGGTCCTTGAAGTCGGTCAGGGCCGTCCGCTTCTTGGTCTTGAGGTCGTAGAAATAGTAATTCGGCGGATCGACCTTGGTTTCCCAGCTGGTGATGAACTTGATCCGGGACGTCCCGGCGAAATCGACGAAGGTCTCATAGGCGGGGTCCTGGCACTGCCAGAGCCGCTCGACCTTCATCGTCTTGAGGTTCATCCGGTCGAGAAAGGGATGGTCGCCATTGGGCGAGGAGCCCGCGCCGGCGAGGTAGATCCAATCTTTGTCCCGGAGGATGACCCGCTCGCCGGTCTTGAGGTTGGTCGTGACCGGACGGCCGGGGTCGTTGTACCGGTCCTGCGTGCTCATGTCCCAGATCTTGACCGGCTCGAGCGCGGGGTTGGCCAGGTCGACGAGGAATGTTGTCCGCCAGCGCCGCTTCCACTCGCTCTGAGAGGCCAGGGCCTGGCCCGGCGTCGCGAAATACATGAGTCCGGCGGCCCGCTCCTTGAGCTTGAAGGCTTCCTTGGGCTCGCCGGTGAACGGCGCGTCGAAGGTCAGGTAACGGTCGCGGAAGGGGACTGTCGCCTGGGGATCGCCCTCGTCCAGGGCCTCGGTCCAGATGAGCGTCGCCGGCTTGTGGGTCATCCAATTGATGTTGCGCGGTCCTTTCGGCACGCCGTTGAGCGGGACGCCCTCTTCGGTCGGCAGGTCGGCCAGGACCTTGACCAGCTGGCCGTCCATGTCCCAGACCTCCATCGAATGGGCGAACCCGTCGGCCGGGAGGGAATAGGAATACGGCCGCTTGACCCGGCCGGCGAGGATGTACTGCATGGCCGGGGCCACGGCGAGCGTGTCGAAGATTCCGGCGGGGCCGACCTTGCGGATCTCCCCGGAGGCGACGTCGACGAGCGCGGTCTGGGACGCGGCGTAATAGTCGAAGAGGATCTCGTCGAACGCGTTCTTGTTGAGGTCCTGGAAGGTGGCGATCTTGGCTTCCCGGCCGCCCGAGACCTGGACCTCGGGGCCGACGGGGACGCGCGGCGCGACCGGGGCCGGGCCCCGGCCGTCCGGGACGAGCGAGACGAGGATGCGGCGGCCGTCCGGCGCCCAATCGACCCCGCCGAGCACGGCGTTGACGGCCGGCGGGGTCAGGGCCTTGGCCGTGCCCGTCGCGACGTCGACCGCCCAGAGCTCGACCCCGCCATCGGCGTAGCGCAGCAGGGCGATCGTCCGTCCGTCGGGCGACCAGGAGGGGGAGGTGAACTTGACGCCGTCGGGAAGGGCGACCCGGCGCAGGACGTTCGTCTTCATGTCCTTGAGCGACAGGCCGGTCGAGAAGCTCAGGATCTGGCGGCTGTTATAGGCCGGGGTGATGCGCATGCCGGCGATCCGCAGCAGGGGCTCGGCGAGATAGGCGATCGAGGGCATGGATTCGCGCTCGATGAGGGCCATCGTGTCGCCGGCCGGGCTCATCGAGACCATGGGCGTCGGCGGGGCGCTGACGATATCGACAACCTCCTTCGGCGGCTGCTTGTAAGGCTCCTGGGCGGACAGGACAGGGCAGATGGCGAGGGCCACCGCGAAGACGACGGCCAGACGGAACGTGAGTTTCTTCAAAGGGTCTCCTCCTGAACGGACGACGATAAGAAGGGATTTTAATTCAAATTCCGTTTTTCCGATACTCTTCCATGAAAACCCGATGCTTCCCGCTTCGCCGGCACCGGAGAATGCGTTCTGCCGGCGGATTCGGTTATAATGCCGGTGTCCCATGAACGCGGGAACTCCGAACGATATCCGCCTGTCCGTCGTCATCCCGACGTACAACGGGGCGTCGCGGATCGCCGTCAGCCTCGAAACGGTCCTCTCCTACCTGGCCGCCAAGCCCTTCACCGCGGAGATCGTCGTCGTCGACGACGGGAGCTCCGACGGGACGCCCGACGCGGCCCGCGCCGCGCTGGCCGGACGTCTCCCTCACCGGGTCATCGGGCGGGAACGGAACCTGGGCAAGGGCGCCTCGGTCCGGGAGGGCGTGCTGGCCGCGGCCGGCGAAGTGATCCTCTTCTGCGACGACGACCTGTCGACGCCCATCGACGAGCTCGACAAGGCCCTGGCCGCGCTCGAAGCCGGGGCCGACGTCGTCATCGGCTCGCGGGCCCTGCCGGGCTCCGATATCCGGGTCCGCCAGCGGCGGCCGCGCGAGTGGCTGGGCAAGGCGTTCAACCTGCTCGTACGGCTCTTCGTCCTGAAGGGGTACCGCGACACCCAGTGCGGCTTCAAGGCCTTCCGCCGCGGGCCGGCGAAGGACATCTTCGGGAGCCTCCGGACCCCGGGGTTCGGCTTCGACGTCGAGGTCCTGGTCCTCTGCCGCGATCGCGGCTACCGCGTCGCGGAGATCCCGGTCGCCTGGTGCGACGTCCGGCCGAGCCGGGTCAGGATGTTCAAGGGCTCCTGGGGCATGATCAAGGACCTCCGGCGGATCCGCCGGGCCCGGGATTAGCGCCTCTTGGGCTTGGCCAGGTAGATGTTCCCGATCATGCTGGAGGCCTCGAAGATGATCCTGTCCGCGGCGACGCCGATCGCGGCATTGCCCTTGGGATAGTTCATGCTTAGCCGGCTCGTCGTCGAGGCGAAGACCTTGCGCTCCTCGCCGGCCGGGCGTTTCGTTCGGGGATCGAGCTCGCGCACGAAGATCGAGCAGCGGCCGTTCTTTTCGGAGAGATAGTACAGCCAGTGCCCGTTGGGAGACCAGTCGGGTTTGCCGAGATAATGGTCGGCGTCGGCGACCGTGATCGTATCCTTCCCGCCGGACGGAGCCGGTTCTGCCGGCGAGATCCGGATCGCCGCCCGCCCATCCGGCCTCGCGGCCAGCCAGGCGATCCATTTCCCGTCCGGCGAAAGGGAGGCATCCGCGATCGCGTCCTCCGGGGAAGCCAGCACGACCTTTTTCGCCCCTGTCCGGAGGTCCATCTTCTCCAGCTCGTTCGGCTTGATCTGGACCAGGACGAATTCGTTTCCGGGATAGAATCCGGGAACGAAACAGCCCTCGCAGAGCGCCCTGGCGGCGGATACCCCCGGAGCTACGACGAACGTCTTCGCTTTTCCTTCGACGACGTCCTGGTAGGCCAGGAGCGACCCGTCCGGGCTCAGCCTCGGGTACCGGAAGAGGTTGGCTCCCTGGACCGGGATCGCGGTTTCCTCGCCGGTCCTCAAGTCCTTGACCCGGACCTCGATCCTGGCCGCCTGGGCCCCGCCGAACGCATCGAAGGCGGCCTTGGCCCCGTTCCGGGATATGGACGGATTGAAGTTCTGCATGACGTCCCGGGTGAGCTTTTGGGGCTGGCCTGAGACCACGGCCCCGTCGGTCCGGGCGGCGACGCTCCAGGCGCTCATCGCGACCGTCATGTCGGCGAAGAAGACCCGGCCGTCGCTCATGACGGCCGGGAAGATCTTCATGCCCGGCCCGGTGGTGATGGCTTCCGCCGGCCCGCGGACGGCCCGGTCCTGCGGATCGATGGAGGCCCGGAAGAGGTTGATCCCTTCGATCGTCGTTCCCGAGACGTAGTAGACGTTGTTTCCCCGCCATTCGACGGGGTACTTCACGATCGTCGTCAGACCGAGATTTTCGATGGCGCGCGTTCGGACCGGGTTGCCCGGGTCGACCGGTGCGATCCACCAGTCCCGGGACTTCGGGTCATCGGCCCGGCGGCCGCTGAACAAGAGCTGTTTGCTGTCGGGCGACCAGACGAACCCCGCTCCTTGCACGACGAAGTCGAAAAGGAAATCGCCGAGGATCTGCCGCGGCTCTCCTCCTTTCGGCGAGACCACGTACGCTTTGTACTGGCGAGGTTCCAGCGAAGCGGGGAGGACGATGAAGGCGATCCACCGCCCGTCCGGGGAGAACTTGGGCATGAGGCCCCTGTCGGCGATCCTCCTCGGCTCGCCGCCTACCGCCAGGGCGTCGATGAGATAGATCCCGCCGCCGTCCCGATCGGAGCGGAAGGCGATCTTGGAGCCGTCCGGGGAGAAGGACGGGAACCAATCGTCGGCCGGGTGGTCGGTCAGGCGGAGCGGCCTGCCGCCCGAGACCTGTTGGACCCAGATGTCGAAATTTCCGTCCCCTTCCCTGTCTGAGGTGTAGGCCATGAGGCTGCCGTCGGGGGAGACCGCCGGGAACGCGGTCATTCCGGAATCAAAGGTCAAAGGGGTGATCTCGTATTCGACGGGCCCAGCCGGCTTGGGGCTGAAGAGCTTCGCCGCGAAAATGATGATGAGGACGACAACGGCCAGGCCCCCCGCAAGAAAGGCCGCCCTGTGCTTCTTCCGGCCGGCGGGGGCCGCCGCGGCCTTGAGCCGCCCCGATTCCGAATCCTCCTTGAGCTCCTGCAGGGCGACCTTGAGGTCGGACATCGTCTGCCAGCGGCGCTGCGGGTCCTTGCGGAGACAGCGGTTGAGAACGCGCTCGATCTCGGCCGGGACGGCCTCGTTCACCGCGGAGGCCGGGGCAGGGTCTTCGTTCAGGACGGCGGCCAGGGACTTGATCCCGCTCTCCCGTCCGAACGCTTTGCGGCCGGTGAGCATCTCATAGAGAACCGCGCCGAAGGAGAAGATGTCGGAACGGGCGTCGACATTTTTCCCTTCCGCCTGCTCGGGAGACATGTAAGCGGCCGTACCGACGACAAAGCCTTCCTCCGTGCGGGGCTTCTGGCCCGGCGTCATCGTCATCGTCGGCCCCGCCCCTTCGTCGGGCCCGGCCTCGGAGAGCTTGGCCAGGCCGAAATCGAGGATCTTGACCAGGCCGTCGGGCGTAACCATGATGTTCGTCGGCTTGATGTCGCGGTGCACGATCCCAGCGGCGTGGGCCTTGGCCAGGCCGTCGGCGATCTGGACGGCATAGCCGAGGGCCTGGCCGAGCTTCAGGCCCCTCCTCCCGATCAAGGCGTCGAGGGACTGCCCTTCGACCAGCTCCATGACGATGAAATCGCGCCCTCCGTCCGCGGCGATGTCGTGGATGACGACGATGTTGGGATGCCGGAGGGCCGAAGCCGCCTTGGCCTCCTGGACGAAGCGCTGACGCCTTTCGAGATCGGCGACCCTGTCAGGCGGCAGGACCTTGATGGCGACGGGCCGGTCGAGGTGGGTGTCGACGGCCTTATATACGGCTCCCATGCCGCCTTCGCCGATCTTCTCGGTGATCCGGTAGTGGAGGAGCGTCTGGCCGGGCAGGTCTGGGAGCGGCATATCTTCCCTTTCTTCTTATGAGCCTTATACTTCGGCGCGTGCCGCAAAGTCAATCCGCGACGCCGCCAAGCCGTGGGCCGGCCCCGACGTCCCGCCTCCAGAGGGGAGGATTTCATCCTCGGATTCACCCCCAGGGGGGATTGTCCCCGCCGGCCCCCCCCCTCAGAATGGCTGCGAACCCTACGGAAAGGTCTCGGACTGGAGAGCCGCCATGGACAGCGAACGACGCAAGCATCGCCGGTTCCAACAGTGGAACAAGGCCATCATCCAGTCCGCCTCCGGGGGGAACGGCCTCCTGCCCCGCTGCCCGCTCGATGCCTACGCCTGGGACCTGTCCCTCGGCGGGGCCCGCATCCAGTGCGACGAGAGCTTTCCCGTGGGCGCCGTCCTCCGGCTCCACATCGAGCTCGTCCGCTCCCGCGAGTTCATCGGCATCGACGGCGAGGTCCGCTGGAGCCGCTGGAACGAGGAGCAAAAGGTCCACGAGTGCGGCGTGGAGTTCCAGGAGTGCGTCGAGGCCACCCTCCAGGCCATCATGAGGAACCTCTATCACGACGTCGACCGGAAAGAGAAAGGGGAACCGGCGCGTCCCCCGATGGATAAGGTGATCCCGCGATGACCCCTTCGAAGACCGCTCACGCGGGAGCCGGCTTCAAGGCTCGCCGGGACCGCCGCTTCAAGCAGTGGAACCGGACCCAGATCACGCTCATGAAGGATCCTCGGCACGTGGATGGCCGGTCCCCGGTCGAAGGCTTCACCTACGACATCTCCATCGGCGGCGCCCGGATCCACTCGATGGAGCCGTTCGAGGTCGGATGCCTTCTCCGCCTCCAGATCGAGCTCGTCCGATCCGCGGATATCCTCCGTGTCGAGGGGCAGGTCAAATGGCGCCGCCGGGATGAGTCCGCGAACGTCTTCGAGATGGGCATCGAATTCCAGCACACCAGCATGGCGACGGTATTAAGCCTGATGAGAGCCCTCCACGACGGCCGGAAATCGCCGGAGCCGCACAAGGGCGAGCCGGCCGACCTCAACCGGTCCTGAGGGCTCGGATCCGCCCCGTGATCGCGACCGTGATCCTGTAGGCCCCCCGCGCGTTCCCGACCGTGATCGAAGCCAGGTCGGAGACCGTTCCCTCCGGATGGAAGACAGGCGCGTTATTGGCCCTGACGTGGACGCCGGCCAAAGTGACGGCGCGCGCCGGCTGCCACGACGCCGCCGCCGCGTCGTAGCGCTCCAACACGAACCCCGAAGGGACGAAGCGGACACGGACGGATGCGCCGGACATGATGGCTTGGAACCGGGCTTGGTTGAGACCCGCCGTCACCTCCCAGATCCCCGCCTGGAGATCGAGCTTCGGTCCGAGCCTTTGGACCGTGTAGGCTGTGCCGAGCGCGAAGAAGCCGGCCAGGGCGAGGGCCAGCACGACCTCGACGACCGTGAATCCCTGCCGCGAAGCGGCCAACTCAGTACTCCCTCCAGGACAGGACCTTCAAGGCATAGACAGCGAGCTGGGGCTCGGCCGTGAGCGGGGTGTAGCGCGGGAACTCGCCGGCCGCGGCCCGGTCGTCGCGGTAGAGGGTCACGCGGCTGCCGTTGCCGGCATAGGCGTCGGCGTGGAGGGCGCCGAGAAGCTCGACGGACTTGGCTTCGCCTTCGATCCGGAATCCGCCGGAGGCCGCGGTCAGCGAAGCCTGGAGCTTCAGGCCGTCGGGCGCGTCCCCGTCGACGGCGATCCCGCCTTCCGTCCGCTCGCCCGTGACGGCGTCCCGTCCGGCGGCATAGATGACGAGCTGGGCTTCGGAATCCTTGCTGTAGGGGATGCCGTCCTGCCAGCGGACGCCCTCGAGGATGAGGTGCGACGAGATGGTCACCCGGTCCGCGGACACGATGGTCAGGTCGACGCCGTCGAGGACGGCGGGCGTCCGGCCGTCGAAGCACATCTCGACCGCGCCGTCCATCCCCACGGCCCCTCCGCCGAGGGCGGCGATGGCCCCGTTGACGAACAGGATGGGCAGGGGGACGAGGCCGTAGGAGCGGGAGCCCTGCGGCGTCAGGAATTCCGTCCGGCTCCGGGTTGGGCTCCATTCGAGGCGCCAATCCGCTCCGCCGGCCCGGAAGACGACGACCTGGCTGTCGCCCCGGACGGCCAGGATCATCTCGTCGAGGGAGCCCTGGACGAAGACCCCGCCCAGGCCGAGGTCGTTCTCGATGAGATAGACACCGTCGGGGACCGGGTCCGTCGAAGCCTCGAGCCCCAAGGCCTGCCGGAGCTGGGCAGGGGAGAGGTCGCCCGGCTCGAAGACGCCGATGGCCAAGGCCTTCGCGGCCAGCCCCACGGCGTCGTCCGGAAGGACGCCCCCCGCGGCCGTCGTGAGGCCGGCGCCCAGCAGCTGGCCGGGCTTGGCCGGGAGGCTGATCCCGTTCCGGGCGGCGAAGGCGGCCTTCTCCGGATCGGTCCTATCTCCTTTTATATAGAGCGGCACGGCCGGCAGGGGCAGGCGGCCAGCCAGCAGGCCGAGGGAGCCTTCGAGCGTCGAGACGCGCCGCGGCCGGACGTGGAGAAGCCCTCCGGACGACTCGATCCTGACGGCGGCCGTGATCTGGACATAGCCGCCCCTGTCCGCGAGGCTGCCGAAGCCGCAATCCGCCCGGCTCTCCCAGCGCATGCCGTCGAACGACTCCTCGAGGACACGGGGAAAAGCGGAACCCAGGGCTTCCTCGACAAGAGGGGGGAAGCCTCGCCGGGGGTTTTCCCGCAGCGCCTCGACGCTCTCCGCCGACACGGGCGCGAGGAGGCCTTCGGCTTCCAGCCAGGCCGAGAGATCGACGAGGCCGCGCTTCAGGCCGTTCTCCGAGGCGAGGTCGAGGAGCGTCGAGGTCCTGCGGAAGCCGTTGATCTTCACGTGCAGCCCCGAAGCATGGAGCATGGCCAGGCCGAGCCCGGCGAACACGACCATGAGGAGGACGACCGTAACGCTGACGGAGCCTCTCGAACGGGGACACATCGGATGGGGACATGTACCTGGGGTACGTGTCCCCATCCGAACACCCGTTTGAAAAGGGTCATCTCCTAGAATACCCGGCCAGGGCCGCGTTCTTGAGAAAGACAGTCGCTTCATGGGGATGGACTCCTTTGACCGCGAGTTCGAGACGGACGTGGACGAGCGGGGCGGACGCGTCCAGGGTCCAGGCCGCCGCCGCGGCGTTCTCGAGGAGCGGCTGGGCCGAGGAGGCGTTGACCCGCCTTCTCAGGATCCGGGCCGGCGCGTCCAGGAAATAGGTCACGAGCTCGAGCAGGGCGAGGGCGGACGTTTCCGGCGCATAGGCCCGTTCGAGCGGCGTGTCGAGGACGACGGCGCCCGCTTCGAGCCGGACGACCGTCCGGACCTCGCCGGCCGCGCCCTCGCGCAACGCGATCCGCTGTCCGGCGACGATGTCCGCGGTCGAGGTCAGAGGGAGCCTGGTCTCGCCGGCCCCGGCTTCGGCCGCCAGGTGAAGCTCCTTTTCGACCGACATCAGGCGCAGCTCGGCCGGGCTCGTTTCCGCCGCCGCGACGAGCCCGAGGCCCATCTCGAAGACGAGACCCAGGCCGGCGTGGAGAAGGTCGATCCGCATCCTGTCCAGGGCCGCGAGGGCGGCCTGGTCCGCTTCTTCCCGGGCCTTGAGCCCGGCGAAGGCCTTCTGGGTCCGGGCGAAGGACTCGAGCCCGGCCGAGATGACGAGCAGGGACAGCGCCAGCCCGAGCAGGCACTCGATCAGGGTGAATCCGTCCCGCTTCATGGCCGGAAGCCCAGGTCCCTCGCGATGAAGAGGACGGCGGCCGTCTCGGGGCCCGGCCGTCCGGCCTCCCGGGCCGTCAGCCTGATCCGCTTCAGGCCGTCGGCGCCGTCGATGATCTCCCAGGTCTGGGCGATGAGACATCCGCCCGGATCGACGCGGACGGTCTCGGCGTACGTTCCGGCGGCGAGGGCCGCGTCCTCGTAGGGCCGCGCTCTCAGCCCGTCGAACCGGTCGCTCACGGCATGCGTGATCGCGGCGAGGACGTCGCCGCGGCGCTTGGCCTTGAGCGAGAGGGTCAGCATTTCGGCTGTGCCCGCGACGAGCAGGAGCACGAGCGCCATGGCCACGAGCACCTCGACGAGGCTCGATCCCCGTCGCATCCCGCTCCCGTTCCGGTGCCGCATCGTTCGTCCGCTCATGCCCCCGAAAAGCGCAAGGCGTGCCAGCGCGGCCAAAAAAGCTTCTCGGCGGGACTGCCGCCCGTCCCCGCGGCGCCGTCAACCGGCGGCGCTAACGGGC
>CAVWFA010000017.1:0-23162 GCA_963754085.1 Candidatus Aminicenantota bacterium
GCCCGGAGTCCCTGGCCAGCATTTCCCACGCCATCGACGAGGCCGGCCGCCTCGGCCTCGAGCTCGGCCTGTTCGCCTCCAGCAGCTGGAACGCGGGCGGGGCCTGGATCAAGCCCGAGAACGCCAGCCGGCAGCTGCTCTGCCGCGAGATCGAGGTCCAAGGCCCGGTCCGCGTCCGGACGACGGTCCCGCTCCCGGACGGCGTGACCGACCATTGGCGGGACGTCGCGGTGTTGGCCGTTTTTCCGGAGGGCGGCCCCGCTATCGATATCTCGCTGTACATGGACCCCCGAGGCCGCTTGAATTATTGGGAAGCCCCGGAGGGGATCTCGAGGATCATGCGCATCGTCGCCAGCAACACGGGTCAGACCCTCGAGTGCCCGAGCCCGAACTCCGACGGCCTGATCATCGACCACCTGAGCCGCGAGGCCGCCGCGGTCGACATGACGTACATCCTCGACCGGATCCTGAGCGGGCGAAAGAGCCTCGACGCGCTGAAGACATTCATGCTCGACAGCTACGAGGTCCGCGAGGCGGTCGATTGGACGGACGGCTTTATCGACGAGTTCCGGACGCGGCACGGCTACGACCCCGTCCCTTATCTGCCCGCGCTGTTCGACCCGGCCGCGCTGGACGCCGGGATCGCCGGCCGCTTCCTTTACGATTACCGGAAGACCGTCAGCGACCTGATCATCGAGAACCATTTCCGCACGGTCCGGGACCTGCTGCATAAATACGGCGTGCGCCTCCTGGCCGAGGCGGGCCACGGCGGGTATGCCCGAGTGGACGCCTTGAAAGCGCTGGGCTCGGCCGATATCCCGATGGGCGAGTTCTGGAACCACGAGCGGTTCTGGGTGGTCAAGGAAGCCGCCAGCGCCGCGCACATCTACGGCCGGCGGATCGTCGATGCCGAGACCCTGACCGGCTGGCGGAGCTGGCAGGACGGGCCCGCGGAATACAAGCGGCGCTTCGACATCGCGTTGTGCGCCGGGCTGAACCATCCCACGTTCCACACCTTCACCCACAATCCGCCGGCCGCGGGCCGGCCGGGCTTCGTCTATCACGCCGGCGAGCACTTCAACGTCAACACCACCTGGTGGGACCAGGCCGGACCGCTGATCGAGTACATGTCCCGCTGCGATTACCTTCTCCAGCAGGGCCTCTTCGCGGCCGATGTCGCCTTCTATTACGGCGATCAGGCGCCGAACATTGTGCCCTCGCGGCGGATCGACCCCGATATCAAGCCCATTTACCCCGACACGGACTGCCTGCACTGCGGGAAGCCCAGGCCGATCCAGACCTCCTCGCTCGACCGGGGGTACGATTACGATTACGTCAACTCCGAAGTGATCCTCGACCGGATGAGGGTCTCAGGTGGGCGCATCGTCCTTCCCGACGGACTGAGCTACGCCCTGCTCGTCCTGCCGGACCGCGACGATATGTCTCTCGCGGTCCTGAGGAAGATCGGAGAGCTGGTCGAAGCCGGGGCGACGGTCGTCGGCCGAAAGCCCGTCCGGGCCCCCGGGCTGGCCGGGTACCCCGCCTGCGACGACGAAGTGAGGGCCTTGGCCGACGGGATCTGGGGCGCCTGCGACGGCGCGTCGGTCAAGCAAAGCCGCTACGGGAAGGGCCGGATCATCTGGGGGGTCCCTCTGAACGAGATCCTGCGGGATCAAGGGCTGGGGCCCGACTTCCGCGCGCTCGGCGTCGCCAACGCCGATCAGCACATCGATTTTATCCATCGAACCACCGGAGACGACGACCTCTATTTCGTCTCCAATAGCGCCCAGGCCTCCGAGACCTTCGACGCGGTCTTCCGCGTCGGGGCGGACAGGACGCCCGAGTTCTGGTATCCCGACACGGGCCGGATCGTCCCTTGCCGTTCGTTCGCCCGGGTCGCGGGCGGTTGCCGGCTGACGTTGGAGCTCCCGGCCTACGGCTCCGTTTTCGTCGTCTTTCGCCGGACGCCGACGCCGGCGGCCTATCGTTCTCCGGAACCCCTGAAAGCGGGATCACAGCCGGCCGCCGACATCGCCGGCCCTTGGACGGTCCGTTTCCCGCCCGGATGGGGCGCGCCGGGATCCGTCGTCTGGAACGGCCTGATCAGCTGGACCGAATCGGTAGATCCCGGCATCAGGTATTTTTCCGGGACGGCGAGCTATGAGGCGGAATTTGAGCTCGGCGAGAAGCTGCTCCGGGAGGGGGGCAGCTGGCTCCTCGACCTCGGGACGCTTAGGGAAGTCGCGGAGGTGACGCTCAACGGCCGCAACCTCGGCATCCTTTGGAAGGAGCCCTTCCAGGCCGATATCACAGACGCTCTGCGAACGGGACGGAACACTCTCGAGGTCAAGATCACCAACCTCTGGAACAACCGCCTCATGGGGGACCTCCTGGATCCGGGCCAAAAACCGTATGCGCGCACCAACATGGTCCTCAAGGTGCGGGACCTCATCCCGGCCGGACTGTTCGGGCCGGTGACCATCCGGCGCGCGGCCCCCCGCGGCCGAGCGAAAGGAGAATCGACATGATCAATCCGCGATCGATCCCGGCCTTCGCTCTGGTCCTGCTTTGCGCCGTTGGCGCCGCTCTGACCGGCCGGCCCGCGGGCCCGGCGGGCGCGGCGGCCCGCCGGCCGTTCGCCCCGACGTGGGAATCCCTCAGCCGGAATCCCACGCCGCAGTGGCTGCGCGACGGGAAGTTCGGCATCTACACCCACTGGGGTGTCTATGCCGTGCCGGCGGTGGGTCCGAACGGCACCTGGTATTCCCATAACATCTACATGAACCCGAACTCGCCGGAGCGGGCCTATCATGAAGCGACTTACGGTCCGCTCGAGAAATTCGGCTACAAGGACTTCATCCCGACGTTCACCGGGGCCAAGTTCGACGCCGCCGAGTGGGCCGACCTTTTCCGCAGGGCGGGCGCCCGCTTTGCCGGCCCTGTGGCCGAGCACCACGACGGATTCTCGATGTGGAATACGGCCTATTCGGATTGGAACGCGGCCAAGATGGGCCCCAAGCGGGACATCGTCGGCGAGCTGTCGGTGGCGATCAAGAAGGCCGGGCTGAAGTTCGTCACCGCCTTCCACCACGCCGAGAACTGGTACTTCTTCCCGGTCTGGGACAAGCGCTATGACTGCGGCGACCCGCGCTATTCCGGCCTCTACGGTCCGATCCATGAGAAGGGCGCCCAGCCCGACAAGGCCTTTTTAGACCGGTGGTCGGCCAAGGTCCGGGAAGTCGTGGACAAGTACCGGCCCGATTTCCTCTGGTTCGACTTCGGCCTGGGCTTCGTTCCGGAAACCTATAAGAAGGAGCTCCTCGCCTACTTCTTCAACGGGGCGGCCGCGGAGGGCCGGGAGGTCGTGGTCAGCTACAAGGACCACGACCTGCCGGTCGGCGTCGGGATCAACGACCTCGAGCTCGGGCAGGAGCGGGAGATGACCTACCACGAGTGGATCACGGATTCCTCGGTGGACAACCAGGGGGCGTGGGGCTATGTCCGGGGGGCGGGCTTCAAGACGACGGAGAACCTCGTCCACAACCTCATGGACCGGATCAGCAAGAACGGCTACCTCCTCCTCAACGTCGGCCCGAAGCCGGACGGGTCGATCCCCGAAGAGGCCCGGGAGATCCTGCTCGGGATGGGCCGGTGGCTCGAGGTGAACGGCGAGGCCGTTTACGGCACCAGGCCCTGGATCGTCGCCGGCGAGGGGCCGACCAAGCTCGAGGGCGCGGGGGCGTTCAACGAGCGGGACGACCTCCGCTACAAGGCCCAGGATATCCGTTTCACGGCCAAGGGCGACGTCCTCTACGCCACGGCGCTCGGCTGGCCCGGCGAGAAGATCCTCATCAGGAGCTTGGCCGGCGGCCCCGATCCGGGGCGGAACTTCTGGAACGGCCTGTACCCCTCCGAGATCGTCTCGGTCAGCATGCTCGGCGACGGCCGGCCCCTGAAGTGGGAGATGACCAAGGACGGGATGACGATCGAGACGCCGCCGACAAAACCGTGCGCTTACGCCTACGTCTTCAAGATCGTGAGGCGCAGGCCGTTCTGAGCCGGCCACCGTCCGGTCTGCGGAAGGCCGGCGGCTTGACACGTTCGCTGGGCCGCGGGGCGTTTTCTTCGCCTTGGCTGTCAACGCGGCCCGAGCAACTCGATCTTTTGCAGCACCAGGCCGTAGTGTCCGCCCGGCGGATTGATGGCCAGCTTCTCGCCGTTCCAATCGTCGGCGAAGTTGGCTGAGTAGAGCAGCCACATCGTCCGGCCGTCCGCGCTGATGAACTTGGAAGGGACGTTGACGAAATAGGCCTGCTCGCCGAAGCTTTTCATGTAGGATACGAGCCGCCAGGGCCCTGTGACGGCGTCCGCCTCGAGGACATAGGTGTTCATCCGGGCGCAGGTGTTCCCGCCGTCAGTGACGAACATCAGGAACTTCTTGAGCGGCGCGTCGTAGGTCACGGTGACGCAGCCCATGGCGTTGTTCCACTCGAGGAGCGGCTTGATCTTGGCGAGATCGGCCGTCCACACGGGCTTCCCCTGGGCGTCGCGGCCGGCGTAGAACTCGTACTTCGAGGCGTCGTTGATGGTCTCGGGCGACGGCGTCACGCGGACCAGGTAGACCTGGTCGCCGGTGATCCAGCTGGCGTTCCAGAAACGCCACTTCGGGTCGGAGATGTCGGCCCCGTGGGCGACGAGGTAGGCCTTGCCGTCCGGGGAGTGCTGCATGTCCTTCCCGAAATCGACAAAGTGGGGCGAGCCGATCTTGACCGGGTACCCGTTGATGCCGGTCTCGCCGAACAGCGGCTTTTCGGGGGTATGCGGTGTTTCCTTCCAGGACCGGCCGAGGTCCGTGGAGACGCGGAACCCGACGAACGGCCCCAGCCACGGCCAGTTCACCATTAGGAGCCCGTAGGGCGCGCTTCCGGCCGGGTCCAGGCAGTAGGTCCCGTAATACCAAACCCCTTTGTAGACCAGGCTGCCGCAGGGATAGCGGCCATGATAGGGGGCCGCCGAGGAGACATGGAGGCCCAAACTGTAGACCTTGAGGTCCAGGGGGTCGCTCCCCTCGATGACGGCCTGTCCGGTGCGGGCGGCATTGCCGCTGCTTTCTCCGGAGCTGCAGCCTTCGCGGGAGCCGTCCAGCCGCCAGCACGAGCCGTCCGTCCAGGGCGAATACAGCTTGTCGTCCGCGGCCCAGGACGGGTACCAGGTGTCCCCGTAGCGGAAGCCGCTCTTGACGCCCAGGAAACGGATCCCCGTCAGTTCCTTGGACTGCTCGAAGGGACAGTCGGCCGGCGGTTCCGATCTCCAGGTGAACGGCTCGAACTTCACGATCTCGGGCTTGGGTTGCCCGAGCGCGCTTCGGAGGGGGATCATCAGGATCATGAGGATCCAGATCCCGACGGCCTTTGGTTGGAGATTCATCGGATAGCCCTCCCTTTCTTCCTGGCTTTCCTCGTACGCATGGCGCTCCGATCGATCCGCCCGGGCGGACGGAGCGATGCGCCGGACTATTTATCGAGCCGCTTCAAGGCCTCCTCGGCCGCGCGCTTGATCATGTTCTGGTGGGAGGGGACGGCGGCGGATTCGCGGAGGAACGGGACGAGCGACGCGTCGCCGGTCAGGCCCAGGGCGCGAAGGGCCTCGGCTCGGACGCGGACGCTCCTGTCCTTCCGGAAGACGTCCTTATAAAAAGCGCCGAGGCGCTTGTCCTTGAAGGCGCCAAGAGCCTGGACCGCCGCGGTCCGGACGGAAGAGTGCGGGTCCCCGCAGGCCTTCTGGAGAACTGCGGAGACCTCGGCGGAGGATCTCCCGGTTAGAGCCTCGACGGCGGCCCGGCGGACCGCCCAGAAGGGATCGCTCCGCGCGCCCCGGGCGAGCTCGGTGAGGACGGCGGGCTGGTCAGCCGCGACAGCCAGCTCTCCGGCCGCGGTCATCCGGCCGATGACGTCGTCGTTCTTAAGCTGGTAGAGAAGCTCGGCCGCCTCTTTGGGGAACGTCACCTCCTTGATCAGCTCGTTCGCCGCGTCGAACCGGACCAGCAGGGGTTTCGTTTCGGCCGGGAATTCGAACGTCTCCTCCCGCTCCCGGATCCAGATCCTGTGCGTCTCCGACCTGCCGGCCGTGACGATCTTGACGCTGACCGGGACGCGGAAGACGGGCACGCCCTTGGCGAAGTCCTGCACCTGCGCGACCTTGAGGCGGGCAACCTTCTTCGCCGCGTCCCATTCGCTCCGGATCTCGAACACGGGATGGCCGGGCTTGTACAGCCACTGGTCGAAGAACCAGTCGAGGTTCTGGCCGGTGACCGTCTTGACCGAGCGGATGAAATCGGACGTGTCGACCGCGTCGAAGGCGTAGCGGTGGAGGAAGTGGCTGAGGGTCTTGAAGAAGATCTCGTCGCCGAGGATCGACCTGAGCATGTGGAGGACGAGGGCGCCCTTGGGGTAGCTGTGCGAGTCGAACATGTCCTCCGGCTTGTCGTAGCGGTCGGACACGATCGGGCGGATGTAGCGGGCGTGGGCCTCCCGGAGGTAGGCGGCGAGCTTGTTCTGGAGATTGACCGCCCCTTCGTCATCGCCTCTGTCGTGGCGGTGATACAGGTAGTCCGAGTACGTCCCGAAGCTCTCGTTCATCCAGGCGTGGCCCCAGCTGCGGAGGGTGATGAGGTCGCCCCACCACTGGTGGGCCAGCTCGTGGGAGACGATGCCGATGGCTGAGAAATCCGGCTCGTCCGCCTCCGAGACCATGATCCGCGAGGTCATGGCCGTCGCTGACGTGCTCTCGGCGCCGCCGCCGAGCGGGACCGAGATCTGGTCGTACTTCTGCCAGGGATAATCGTATCCGAAGATCTCGTTGAAGAACGCGATCATCGCCGGGGTCTTCCCGTAAGTCGGGCGGGCCTTGGCCTCGTCCCCCGGATAGACCCAGTAGTTCACCGGCAGATTCCCGTAGGAATCCCGGACGACGACGTAGGGAGCGGCGGCCAGGAAGATGAGGTAGGTCGAATGGGGCAGATCCTGGGACCAGTGGAAGGTCGACGTCCCGGCGGCCTTGTCCTCGACGACGCCGACGAGCCGGCCGTTGGACGCGACCTTGAGTCCGGCCTTGACCGTGGCCACGATCTCGCTGGTGGCCTTGTCGTTCGGATAGTCGAAGCAGGGGAACCAATGGTGGACGTTGTCGGGCCAGGAATCGGACCAGACGAGCCGGGGGCTGTCGGGCGTCTCATCGACGAACCGGAGGCCTTGCCGGGGCTCCCGGCCCTTATACTCGCAGGTGAAGGTCACGATCTCGCCGAACTTTGCCGGACGGAGGAGGACGACCTTGAGCTCCTTGTCCGACTGCTCGAACTTCAGGGGCGTGCCGTAATCGTCGACGACCGAGGTCACCGTGAACTCCTCGGCGTCCAGGACGCAGGCCTCGAGACCGTCCCGGAAGGACGACAGGGTGACCGTCGCCGCCCCCTCGAAGGATTTCCGGTCGAGGTCGAGCTTGAGCTTGATCAGGTAGTGGAGCGCGTCGTAGCTCCGGCTGCGCTCGGACTGAAGGGGCTTTTGGGAGTAGTCGACCGTCTGCCCGGAAAGCGCCGGGACGAGGGCGAGGAGGACAACGGCGATCCCGATGAACGTTCTTCTCATGAGCATTTTCTCCTTGGCCCTCTGGCTCGTCTTCTCGATCTGGCGGGGCAGGAGCGACCGACGCCCGGCCGCGGCCGAGCGTTCGCCGACGCCCTAGAGAACGACCGCCTTCCCGGCTTTGCGCAGGGCGTACTGCTCGGCGATCCAGGCATAGGTCTTGGCCAGGCCCTCGCGGAGCGGCGTCGACGGCTCCCACCCCAGGATGCTCTTGATCATGGTGTTGTCCGAGTTCCGTCCGCCGACGCCCAGCGGCTGCGTCAGGTCGTAGCGCCTCTCGACCTTGAAGCCGGCGATGTCCTCGATGAGGCCGAGGAGCTCATTGATCGAGACGAGCTCGTGCGAGCCCAGGTTGATGGGGGTGGCGACGAGCTCGTCGCAGTGCATGATCATGTCGATGCCGTTGACGCAATCGTCGATCCACATGAAGCTCCGCGTCCGCGTTCCGTCTCCCCAGATCTCGACGGCGAAGGTGCCCTTGTCCCCGGCCTCGACGACCTTGCGCGACAGGGCGGCCGGGGCCTTCTCGCGGCCGCCGTCCCAGGTGCCGTACGGCCCGTAGACGTTGTGGAAACGGGCGATCGCGGTCTTGAGGCCGCGCTCGGCCCAGTACTCCTGGCAGACGATCTCTGAGAAGAGCTTCTCCCAGCCGTAGCCGCGCTCGGCGTTGGCCGGGTAGGCGTCGGATTCCTTGAGGGCCCGCGACTGCGTGTCCTGCTGCAGGTCGATGTTGTAGGCGCAGGCCGAGGAGGAGAAGAAGTAACGGTCAGCGCCGGCCCGTTCCGCGGCCTCGATCATGTGGGTGTTGATGAGGACGCTCCGCAGGCACTCGACGCGGTAGCGCTCGATGAAGCCCATCCCGCCCATGTCGGCGGCCAGGTTGTAGACTTCGACCGCGCCCTCGCAGGCCTTGACGCAGTTGTCGCGGAAGCTGACGTCGAGAACCAGGTCCTCGACACCCGGCGTCCGCCGGTACCACTGGTCGAGGGGCTTCTTGTCGATAGCCCGGAGACGGGTGAACCCCTTGTCGTGGAAATAGCGGACGAGCGACCCGGCGATGAACCCGCCGGCCCCTGTAACGACGATGAGGTCGTTCTTCTTCCGGAAGTCCTCGACTCGCTTGGGTCTTGTCGCGGCCATGGCCTCTCCTTTATCCGGCGTGAGAGGCCATTATAGGGCTATTGCCCGGACAACAAAAGCGGGAGCGGGCCGTCGAGGGCCCGCCCCCGTCCGATGAGTTCGTGATCCGGCTTATTGCTTCCCGGTCAGCTTGACTTCGCTCTTGCTGGTCTGATTGACGGGGATGGTCATGCCCGCGGCCGCGACGTCGATGGACATCTCGGACGTCGACTCGGAGGTCTGCTTGACGAAGATCCCTTCCTTGACCGCGAAGTGCCAGACGCTCTTGCCCTTGGTGGTCCCCGCGAAGGTCAGGTCCATGCCGCCCTGGTTCCCCGACCCGGTGATGGTCCCGGTGACCTGCGTGGAGACCCGGGCGCACTCCATCCCGTCGATCGTTTCGAAGCCCTCGAGAGTATTGACGTTCTGAAGATCGATCTTGATCGTCATCGAGCCCGTCTTCTCTTCCGTGCCGTCGGTCGACGGCCAGGTGTCCCCGATCTTGACCGGCTTGCCCGGGAGGTCCGGGAAGAACATCTTGAATCCGGAGGAGAGGTTGCGCGACTCGCCGGCGATGGCGTAGGAGAGGGCCTCGGCGCCGGTGACGTCCACTTCCGCTCCGAGCGGGGAGAGGACCATGTCGAAGGACTTGCCCTTGATCGAGGTCATGTCGGGAGACATGTCGCCCTGCGGCCCGGTGACGTTGGCGGTCAACTCGTCGACCGTCACGCCCAGGAGCAAGTTCTTATCCTTCGGGCCTTTTGCCTTGAACGTGAAGGTGCTAGCGCCGGTCGTGTTGGTGTCCATCGACTGGCCCTGGACCTCCATGATCTGGGCTTCCTCCGACTTGCTCTGGTAGGTCAGAGCGCGGTTGGCCGGCATCTTATACTCGAGGACGGTCGCGGCGGCGGCCGGCGCCTTGGGGGCGGCCGGCGTCGCCAGGACGGTCCCGGCGGCCAGGACGAGGATCGCGGCGGCGGTCACGACCAGGGTATTCTTCTGTTTCATGATAGACCTCCTATCGGATATTCATACGATTTTACCACATCGGGGGTTTTTCCGCCCCCGCCGGGGTCCTATCGGGGCGTGACGATGATCGCAGCGACCACCAGGGCCAGGGTGATCAGGATGGCCGTGATGCAGACGGTGTAGAGAGGGCCCGGCTTCCCGGTCTCCTTCGTCGTGGCCTCTTTGTAGGCCCTGAGGTAGCGGCCGAAGAAGATGCGGGCCAAGAAGATATTGGTCTTGTAGCCCCGGCGGTCGAGCGCCGCCATGATCATGATGTATGAGGCGACGTGGACGAGCGCCGCCGCGCCCCCGAGTCCCAGTAGAATTGTCCTCAGGCTCATGGATTAACCGCTCCCCTCAGCTAATGATAGGTCGGGGAAAGCGCAAAGTAAAGGAGGGAGGCCGGCCGGTGAGGCCCGCCTCCCCCTTCAGACTAACATTTCTTTCCGGCCGCCGCGTGGACCTTCTTGATGAATTCCCAGACCTCGGGGCCGAAGAACCGGTATTCCTGGGGGACCGCGCCGGCCGCGTAGGCCTCGCCGATCCTGGCCTTGAGCCGGGGATGATCGCCGTAGGCCTCGTCGAGCAAGGCCTTCCAGCGCCGGCCCAGGTCCTGGGCTTTGTCGCTCGCGGGCTCGAGCGTGAGGTTCTTCTTGACCTCGTCGATGATCTCCGCCCACTTGCGCTGGTAGGCCTCGACCATCTCGGGGGTGTACTTCTTCCCGACCTCCTGGAACTCCTTGAGCTCCGCTTCGGTAAAGAACTTCTCGTGCCAGTCCTGCTTGACGTCTTCACCCATTTGAATGACCTCCATGAGGCCCTATTGTCCACTATGACGTAACGTCAGAGTCAAGTGTTTTGTCGATATTTCTAGGAAATAGTCTCGTCGGGCCTGACTCCGTTCGGACAAAGGGCTGCGGGGAGCTAAAAAGCGACTAAGCCGGCCTTCTTAAGCAGCTCCAGGTGGGTCATGACCGCCTCGAGCGTCGTCTCTTCTCGGAATTGGGTGTCGAGCATCCTCTTGATGTCCAGGGCGCTGTTCTTGCCGTCACAAAGGAGCTGGATCTCCGCGGTGTTCCTGGATCCGCCCCGGCCGCCCGGCGACGGGGTCGGCGTCGTGCCGGCCGTTTTTCTGGCTTCCTGGACGGCGGCCTGATAGCCCCCGAAGCCGCCCGCTTTGATCTTGGGGAGGGGCTTGGGGATGAGCGCGGCCGCTCTCTTCTCGGCCGGCGAGAGCCGGAGGTCGACGGGTTTGATCTTGAGCACCGCGGCCCGCCGGCGCATGGCCTGGTCCATCGTCCGCAGATGGGCCGCCTCGAAGCCCGAGACCGAGGCCTTGAGCTCGGCCAGATCGCGGGCGAAAGCGGTCTTGTCGGCGGCGAGCTCCGCGACCGAGTCCAGCGTGGCCCGCTCGTTCCGGGCCGCGGCCTGGACGTAGCCGCGGGCGCGCTTGAAGACGGCCGGGAACGCGGCCGCGTCCGTCCGCACCATCTCCTCGAGGCCGCGGGCCAGCTGATGCCCCATGCGGGCCGAGGCGTTGGAGACGATCTCGGCGGCGATCCGGGCCCCCATGACATCGTCTGCCGCGGCGACCGTGTAGGCCGATGCGGCCGTGATGATCACGGCCCGCTTCATCTGGGTCGGATCGAGCTTGTCCGGCCGGTCCTCCGAGGTGTGATACCACTTGTCGGGCCAGGTGTTCAGCACGACGCCCGGGACGCCGATGCCCCAATCGTTGAAGACCTCGTGGTCGGACGAGCCGAAATGGGTGCCGATATAATAATACATCGGCTCCTCGCTCCCGGATGGGGCGACGATGCGGCGGTTCATGTCCTCGTCCATGCCGTTGGTGACGTAGGAGCGGGTGGCCTCGCCGACGTACCTGAAATAGTTCTCGACGACGTCGTTGACGTAGTGGGGATGGCCGTAGGTCGTGCGCATGACCGTGAAGAAGGCCAGGCTCCGCGACAGCCGGTCGCCGACCATGTCGAGATTGATGTCGCAGAGCGTCCGGGCGGTCCGCGCCGCCTCGGCCTTGACGTAGGGGATGGTGCCCGAGAACTCCGGCGTCCAGAGGAAGCGGATGGTCCGCTTAGGACGGGGCAGGCGCCCCTCGGCGATGAGCGCCTGGAGCGTCCGCGCCGCTTCGAGGATGGCCGAAGAGCCGGAGGAGTTGTCGTTGGCCCCGAACATGGCGTAGCCCTCGAAGATATGCGCGGTGACGATGACCTCCTCCGCGCCGGTGTCCGTGCCGGGGATGGCGGCCACGATGTCCTGAAGGTCGGCCTTCTCCGTCTTCGCTTCGACGACGGCGTGGACGGTGATCTTCTCGCCGCGCTTGAGCCGGTCGCGGAGGATGACGCCCTCCCGGGGCGGCACGAGGAAGGCGAACTTCGTCTCGGCGGCGCCGCCGCGGCCGTAGAGCCCGCCCCAGGGGATGATGAGCGGGTCGAAGAGCGGCCGCGGCGAGGTGAAAGAGATGACCCCGGCCGCCCCGTTCTTGAGACAGCCAAGGTTATGGACGGCCCCGGCCGAACCCGAGGTGAGCAGGATCTTGCCCTTGACGTCGAGCCCCTCGAAATCCTTCGTTTCGCCCTCCTCGACCCAGACGAGCTCGGCCGTGACGTCGGCCGAGGCGCTGCCGGAGGCCAGCATGGCCGTCAGGTCCCGGTACGAGGCGATCTTCTCCCGTCCGGGCTTGACCTCCCAGAGCTCTCCCTTGACGCCGTCCCAGCTCTCGCCGCCCGGGTAGCGCAGGATGGCCGCCTCGGCCAGGCCGTATTCCTGGAGCCGGTCGAGGACGTACTGGGCTTCGGCGAACGTCCTGGCGTACTCGGCGGACTTGCGGTCGCGGGGAAAGCCGCACATGGCCATGACGTGGTTGAGGGCCGTCTCGCCCGAGGCCTCGCCGACGATCTCGTCCATGCGGGCCTGGGGCAGGAAGGTCCACTGCAGCCACGGCGTCATCTGGGCGGCGGCCGACCCGGTCAACTCGGTCGGCCCAGCCGACCTGGTCGACTCGGCCGGCCCAGCCGGCCTGGTCGTCGCAGATGTCGCAGACGTCGCGGAGGGGAGGGTCAGGAGGAGGATGAGGACCGGCAGGCTCAGCTTCTTCTGGATCATGCGAGGTCTCCGTTCTTGTTCGGTGTCGTTGACGCTCTGTTCGTTAGACGCACGAAGGCGGTCCGAAGTTCTGCAACGGCGGGCCCGCCCTTACCAGCGGTCGCGCTTGACCAGGTCGGCCTGGAGCCGGCGCTTCTTAGGCGTTGCGGAATCCGCGGCGTAGCCCAGGGTGGCGAACGCCGAGGGGATGACGTCCGGCGGCAGGCCCAGCACCTCGCGGGCCGCCGCGGGATCGAACGCGGCGATCCAGCACGTCGCCAGTCCCTCCTCGGCCGCGGCCAGGACGATGTGGCTCATGACGATCGAAGCGTCGACCTCGGCGGCGTTCCAGCCGTCATGCTTCCGGACCCAGCTCTCGGCGGGAACGGCGCAGACGCACAGGACGAGCGGGGCCTGGACGAACCAGTCCCGGACATAGATGCGGCGAAGCTCCTCCTCGCGGCCCTTGGTCGGGACGACGATGACGCGGAAGGGCTGCCGGTTGGCCGCGGTCGGGGCCAGCCGGGCCGCTTCCAGGACGCGTTCCAGCTTTTCCGGCTCGACGGCATCGGGCTTATAGGCCCGGGCGCTGTAGCGGGCCCGGATCAAGGCTTGGAAGTTCATGTCAATCACCCTCCAATACGAAGACATAGCGGCCGCCGCCGGTCTTGATCCGGATGGCGCCGTCCTTGTCGACGGCGCCGCCGATCCCGGCCGCGCCCGCGGCGTAGAGGTCCTTCGCCCAGATCGACGTCCCGCCCTCGCTGACCTTGACGTTGCGGATCCCGAGCTTGGGGATGACGACCTCGGCCGCCGACCCGAACGGGACCGTGACCTCGACCCGGACGGTCCGCTCCGTCCGCGACCAGGCGCAGGCGACCTGGCCGCGCACGGTCACGGTCGAGCCCGACGCGTGGGTCAAGTCGCGGACCATCTGGGGCTGGATGAGGATCGTCTCGAAGCCCGTCGTCCCCGGGGCCAGCTCGATCCCGGCCAGGGCCTTGTAGAGCCACGACCCGACGCTGCCGAACATGGGGTGGTTGTGCGAGTTCATGGACGGGCCTTCGCGCTTCTGCCACAGCTCCCAGAGCGTCGTCGCGCCGTTCATGATCATGTAGCCCCAGCTCGGATAGTCGGTCTTGACGGCGATGTCGTAGGCCAGGTCGGAGTTGCCCGTCCGGGACAGGAGCTCCATGATGTACTTGGTCCCGATGATCCCGGTCGTCAGGTGCGAATTGTGCTTGTAGACGATGTCGTCGAACAGCCGGCCCCAGGTCCCGCCCTCCTTCTGGGTCGGGATGTCCAGGAAGAGCGGCAGGGTGTTGGCCGTCTGGGTGCCGTCGGCGTAGTCGCCGGTCTTCGGGTTGTAGAACTCCCTGCTGAAGGCCGTCCGGATCTCGCCGGCGAGCTTGTCGTAGAGGGCCGCGTCCTGGGTCCTGCCGATGACGCGGGCGGCGTCGGCCAGGACCCTGACATCGTAATAATAGTAGAACGACGAGACGATCGCCCCGGGACACTTCTCGACCGCCACCCAGTCGCCGTAATGGCTCCACTTCAGGATGCCGCCCTCGGCCGTGCTCTTCAGGAACTCGACGTATCTCTTGAGCCCGTCGTAGTGCTCCTCGAGAATGCGCGTGTCGCCGTAGTATTGGTACATATACCAGCAGAGGAGCGGATAGGCCGTGCCCCAGGCCGGGTCGGCGGGCCGCGAGCCCCAGATGTGAGGCACGGTGTCCGTGATCCGGCCCTTCTCGTCCTGGACATCGCGGATGTCGCGGACGAAATTGGTGTAGAAGGCGGCCATGTCGAAGTTCATGATGGCTTCCTCGGCCGTGCCCTGGGCGTCGCCCATCCAGCCCATGCGCTCGTCGCGCTGGTCGCAATCGGTGGGAATGCTGTGGAGGTTGGTCTTCTGGCCCCAGGTGATGATCCGCTGCAGGCCGTTGAGGATGTCCTTGGAGGCGGCGAAGCTGCCGACGGGTTCGACCGCGGTGTGGACGACCCGGCCGCGGACGGTGTCGAGCGCAGGCGTTCCCGGGAACCCGGTGACCTCGACGTAGCGGAAGCCGTGGTAGGTGAAGCGCGGCTCCCACGTCTCTTCGCTCTCGCCCTTGAGGATATAATGGTCCTCGGCCTGGGCCGAGCGCAGCGTTTCCTGGTTAAGCGTGCCGTTCTCGTAGAGGAGCTCGGCGAAGCGCAGCCGGACGTCGGTGCCGCGAGGTCCCTGAACCCGGAGGCGGGCCCAACCGCTGAAGTTCTGGCCCATGTCGAAGACGTAGACGCCGGGGAGGGGACTCGACATCTTTAGGGGGACGATGGTGTCGACGACCTGGATGGCCGGCATGAGCTGGGCCGAGAGGACCCCGGTCGGGCCTTTGAGGGCCTCGACGTCCGGCCAGTCCTTGTCGTCGAACCCGGGGCGCTCCCAGCCGGGCGTCTCGCGGCGGGCATCGTAGGATTCGCCGTCATAGATGCTGTCCGCGAAGATGGGCCCGTCGGCGCACTTCCAGGCGGCGTCGCTGACGACGCTCGCCGTCGTGCCGTCCTCCATCTCGACATCGATCTGGAGAAGCAGGGCGCGCGATTTGTACCAGCCCCGGCCGAGCGTCACGGCGACGGCGTTGGCGCCGTCGCGGAAAAAGCCCGTCACGTCGTAGGTGACGTAGAGGACGCGCTTGTCGTAGGTCGTCCAACCCGGATCGAGGACGTGGCTGCCGGCCTTGCGGCCGTTCAGGCGCAGCTCGTAGTAGCCGAGGCCGGCGATGTAGGCCCGGGCCCGCTTGACCCGGCCCTTGAGGCTGAACTCCTTGCGAAGCTGGTTCTTCGAGCCGATCCAGTTGCCCTTCCAATCGGTCTTGTTGAAAAGGCCGGTATCGAATCGGGCCACGGCGCTCCAGCCGCTCTCGCGCCCGTCCCGGTCCCAGGCCCGGACCTTCCAGAAATAGGACTTGCCGCTCGCGAGCGCCTTTCCGGCGAAGGGGACCTGCGTGGAGCGGGCCGAAGCGACCTTGCCGGTGTCCCAGACATCCCCCGCTTCGGCCTTGGGATCGGTGGAGACGAAGATCTGGTAGGCCGATTGGGCCTGGCCGCGCTCTGGGTGCCCGACGACCCAGAAGAGGCGGGGTCTGGCCATGTCGATGCCCATGGGGTTGTCGAGGTATTCGCAGCGGAGCGCCGTCGGGGCCGAGGGCCCGGCGGTTTCGGCGGCGGACACGGGGACGAAGGTGAGGGCCGCGATAAGGGCGAAAGCTGCGATCCCAACTCTCAAACGTGCGGACGGGGTCATGGGGAACCTCCTGCGGATTCGGTTCCTCCTAATTATCACAGGGTCGGGCGAGGGTCAATCCGGCCACGGACGACGGATCTTGACACTCCGTCGCGGCCGTGCCTATCATGATCTCGTGAAAGCCTTCGTGTGTGCGGCGGCGCTCGGCTTGATCCTCTGCGATCCGGCCCTCATAGGCGCCGGTGCGGGCGCGGGCGGCCAGGTCTCTGCGGCTCAAGCGGACGCGCAGGTGTTGGACGGGCTGCTGGCCCTGGCCGCCGACTACTGCGCCAGGCTGTCGCGGGCCTCGATCGATTTCGTCTGCCTCGAAGACGTCTCCGAGACCATCCACGACCGGGCCCACGGCTGGCCGTCCCAGCAGTTCATGACCGTCGAGCACAATTATCTCTATGATTACCAGTTCATCGTCGAGAACGGCCGGAAGACCGAGAAGAGGCTCATCCTCGAGCGCGACGGCATCAAGAGGAAGGCGGAGGTGGCGGACATCGACACGCTCACGTTCTATTACAAGAACGTCCTGTTCGGCGCGGTCGACCTCCTGGACGGCTCGCGGCAGAGCCTGTATCGTTACGAGAGCAAGGGCCGGGAGACCCTGGCGGGGCAGCCGGCCCTGGTCATCGAAGCGGTGCCCGTCCCGGGGCTGGGCTTGACCGTCAACCGGGGGACGGTCTGGCTGAGGGAGGGCGACGGGGCCATCCTCAAGATCGTCTGGGACGTCACGTCGATGGGGGACACTGCGGCCATCCGCAAGACGGCCAAGGAATACGGCGGCTCGCCCCGGATCCTGCAGGTCACGGAATTCGAGATCGAGAAGAGCGGGGTCCGCTTTCCCAACCGGTTCCATATCGAAGAGGCGTACATCACCAAGTCGGGGAAGAAACGCGTCCGGTCCGTCCTCGACGCGGTCTACCGGGACTACAAGTTCTTCACGGTCTCCGTCGAAACCCCGGTGATCAGGCGCCCTTGAGTTCTTGACGGAAAAAGACTCTTCCTGTAATATAAGGCGGTTTCCCGGTGGGGCTGTAGCTCAGTTGGGAGAGCGCTTGAATGGCATTCAAGAGGTCGCCAGTTCGATCCTGGTCAGCTCCACCACCGAAATAACCCTCGTTTGCCACGACGATGAAGATCCTCCTCGTTAAGCCGCCCTTAAACCGGAATCTCCTGGCCCCCAATCACGACGAGCCCCTGGAGCTCGAATATCTCGGCGCCGCCGTCTCCGACCATGACGTCAGGATCCTCGACATGCGCTTCGACGGGAGGCTCGACCGGGCCTTGTCCGGATTCCGGCCCGACCTGGTCGGGATCACGGCCTACACCTGCGACTATAACGTCGCCATTTCGGTCCTCGAGGAGGTCAAGAAATTTGACCCGAGGATCAAGACGGCCGTGGGGGGCCATCACGCCACGGTGCTCCCTTCTGATTTCGCCCGGCCGTTCGTCGACGTCTTATTCCTGGGCGCCGCGGATGATTCGTTCAAAGAGTTCGTGGCCAGGTCGGAATCCGGACGGCCTGTCGAGGAGGTTCCGAACATCGCCTTCGTGAGAGAGGGGTCCTTGCGCTTCACGGACAGGGCGCCCACCACGCAAAACCTCGATCTCCTCCCGTTTCCCGACAGGCGTCTGACCCTTGAGTATCGCAGCCGCTATCGCGATCGCATGAACACCAAGACCGGCCTGGTCATGACCAGCCGCGGCTGCCCCTATCGCTGCTCTTTCTGCGCCTGCTGGAAGATCATGGACGGGAAATATCTTTCCCGGAGCCCGGAATCCATCGTGGCGGAGATCGCCGCCATGCCCGAAGAGGTCGAGCTCATCTGCTTCGCCGACGACAACACCCTCCACAGCATCCGGCGCGCCTGGCGCCTGATCGAGCTCGTACGGGAGAAGGGGATCCGCAAGAAGTTCATGATGTACGCCCGGTCGGACACCATCGTGGAGAATCCGGACCTGATGGAGGCCCTCAAGGACATCGGCTTGGAATATCTCCTGGTCGGCATCGAATCGTTCAAGGATGCCGAATTGAGCAATTTGAACAAGAACCTGACCTCCCGCACCAACCTGGAGGCGGTCCGGCTCCTCAAGAAGATCGGGATCCGGATCTCGCCTCATCTGATCGTCAACCCCGAATTCTCTAAGGACGATTTCCGCGATCTCCTCCGCGGCGTCTGCGAATTGGAGCTCTTCCGGCCGGTGTTCACGGTCCTCACCCCCCTCCCGGGGACCGAGCTCTATGAGAAGAACGTCGATCGTCTGGCCATCCACGATTATGATTATTTCGATTTCACCCATTCGGTCTTTCCGACAAAGCTCCCGCGGAAGGAGTTCTATCTTCAGTACGCGAAGCTCTATTCGCAGAGCTACTCCTTCAGGCGGTATTTCCGGGAGAAGTTCCGCGGCCTGGCGGCTCCGGGCCGTCAGCCCCGGCGGAGAGCGCAGGGCCACCCGGACAGGATACCTTTCATTCCCTTGGTCATCCTCCACATCGCTTCGCTCCGCGGCTACTGGAAGATCAGGAGACGCCATAAGACGGAGCCATGCGCGCCAGGCCGGCTACAGCCCCATCCCTGATCTTTATTAAGGGCGGGGAGTTCGGGCTTTCATTCAAGGAATAATGGCGGAAAATTAACAAACATTTGACAACTCTCCCGGGGGAATGGCCTATCATGGCCGTGGAGATCAGGGCTATGCCACACACGCGCGAGTGGGTGAGCCGAAATAGACCGGCCTCGATGGCCGCGTCCGGGATCGCCCTGATCGCCCTCCTGACCGCCTCAATGTGCTCGACAGCGGCCCCTCCGAAAACGGCCCCCCCCGCGTCCAGCCTCCTTCGCCTCCCCGGTTTCTGCGTGCCCCCGCCTCCGGGCGATGGATGGCACGGACTGGCGGAGCGCTCGATCCGGACGGCCTCCTTCTCGAAGAAATGGGCCGGCTTCGGCAGGTGGCTGATCAATGACCAACGGCGCGCCGAGATCTCCGTGACGGCCTTGTTGGTCCTACCGGGCCAATGGGCGTTGGCCGGCGATGAACTCAACGCCTTCCTACGAAACGAATACGCCATGGATCTTGGCTTCGGCGTAGCCTCGTCCTGGGTGACCGGCGAGCACGCGGGACGGACGTACCAATATCAGACGCGCGAGGGACTCATCGACGGCACCCCGGAAAGCACCGGCCTCGAGACCTTTTTAGATGAGCCGGAATATAAGGAAAGCGATCTGTTCTGTCTCCTTTTTCCGCCCGACCTGGAGCAGACTCACCGGTACTTCGAGATCTCCCTGCGTATCACCAGTATCGAGCCTTCGTCCCCATTTCAAAAGAAACTGGAGATCCCCCTCCTCGAGCCCATCATTCGGGGGTTGCAGATCGTCGGGCCGTTCGACGACTTGCCGGGGCCGGCGGGCGCCCTGGCCCGGGCTATCGCGGCGGGCGACGCCGAGGCGGCGCTCAAGGCCGTCGACGAAGGCGCGGACGTGAACGCCGCGCTGCCCGATTGGACCCCGCTCGAGATCGCGGCCCATTGCGATCGTCGCGACCTCGCCGATCGGCTCGTTCGCAAAGGAGGCCTGGCCGAGATCTTCAGCGCCAATCCGCCGGTCACGCCATTCCTCCTGGCCCTGTTCGCCGGCCAGCCCGAGATCGCCGCGGTCCTGCTCGACAAAGGGGTTCGCATCGACAGGGGGGCGAACGAAGACGCATTGGCGCCCCTCTCGATGGCCGCCGTTCTCGGTTATTCGGGAGTCGTGTCCCGGCTCATCGCGCGCGGCGCGGACGTCGACGTTCGGGCCGCGGGCGGGAGGACGCCGCTGATGCTGGCCTGCGAATCAGGCTCGCTCGAATGCGCCCGGGCCCTGATCGAGGCCGGGGCCGGACCGGACCTGCAGGCCGAGGATGGCGGCACCGCCGTCATGACGGCCGTCGATTGGGGCCGCAGCGAGATCATGCGCCTGCTCCTCGAAAACGGCGCGGATATCAATATCCAGGACAACGAAGGCTGGTCCTGCCTCCTCGTGGCCATCTTCCAGGGCGACGCCGGGCTCGCCGAGGAGCTCATCGCCGCCGGTGCCGACGTGGACGCCAACGTCTTCGCGACCGGCCAGACGGCCCTCCTCCAGGCTCTCGAGGGCGACAAGTTCGACATCGCAAGGATGCTCATCGCCTCCGGCGCGAACGTGAACCTCCACAAGGACGGCCAGGTGACGCCGCTCATGGTGGCGGCCGCCAAGGACCGGAGCGACCTCGTCCGCTTGCTGATCGAGAACGGCGCCGACGTCAATGCCCGGACCGATGACCAGAAGACGGCCCTGACGATCGCCGAGGCGGGCGGCCTGGCCGCCGTGGCCGAGCTGCTCATCAAGGCCGGGGCCAGGAAATAGCCCCCGGGCGTTGACTTCCCCCCTGTAAAAAAGATATTTTGGGCTCGCGCCCGCCTCTCCCCGACAAAAATTGATAGGGAGGAAGCCATGCCGACACGAAAAGACGCCAGGCAAGACGAATGGGATGCGCGGCTAGCGCCCGGCAAGCCGCGGCGCGCCCGGGGGGCCGGCAGAGATCAGGGCCTGGTCCTGATGCTCCTGGCCATCGGCATCCCGCTCGTCGCCTTCTTCATCCAGGTCGACGGGGCGGTGAGGTTCTCGACCGCGGACAAGGTCTTCGAACGGACCCTGACCGTCGACGAGCAGAAGGAGATCCGCGCGGCCATCGACAAGCACAAGGCCAAGCTCGACACGATGCAGCGGATCGTCGAGGACGTCAAGGAGACCTACCGGGGCGAGACCGGGGCCAGCTACGAGCGCGACGTCTGGGTCGTCCACGATAAGGAGGGCCTGGCCGTCCCGTACAAGTACATTCTCGGCCTCGGGGCGCTGCTCTTTTTGATCGGATTGGGCAAGCTCTTCATTTAGGGCGGCCCGGGGGCCGGGGCCAGGAGGCCCCGGAGAAGTGAAGAAGAGGAGGAGGGTCGGCCGTGATCATCATCCTGATCTCGATCGTTCTGTTGCTGTCGTCGCCGGCCTCGGCCCAGACCGCGAAGGGGCCGGAGACCGAAGCGCTGAGGGCCGGGCGTAATTTCATCGCCACCCCGGTCACCTCCGAGGCCGCGGACAAGGCCGTCCTCGAGCTCTTCAAGGGCCTCCGGGTGGCCGACGTCGTCGACGGCCTGGACGCGGTCGGCCTCGTCGACACCGGCACGATGGATCCGGAGATCCACGCGCTCTGGCGCGACACCGCGAATTTCACCCACCGCTTCGCCGGCATCGCCGTTACGGCCCGTTACGTGCCGACGCAGCGGCCGACAGCCGGCGTTCTGAGCTTCGAGGCCTACGACGCCTGGTCCGGCGACTGGTACGACAAGATCTCGCCGGAGTCGTTCGCCCCGCTCATCCGCCCGGGCACGGCCCTGGTCATCGAGGACGCCCCGGCGGCCGACGTCGGCTCGATCGGCTCCTACAACATCCTCGAGTGGCAGAGCCTCGGCTGCGCCGGCGTCGTCACGAACGGCACAGCCCGGGACACCGACGAGATCATCACCGAGAAGGTCCCGCTCTACCTGAGAAGGATCGGCCGCGGCATCCGGCCGGGCCGGAACGAGCTCGAGTCCGTCAACCGGCCCATCGTCTGCGGCGGCGTCCTGGTCGTCCCGGGCGATGTCGTCGTGGCCGACGGCGACGGGGTCGTGGTCGTGCCCCGGGCCAAGGCCGAGGCCGTCGCGAAATACGCCCGCAAGATCATGGACGGGGACAAGGACGGGCGCCGGGACCTTTACAAGAAGGTTGGGCTCAAGCCCGATCCCTCGGTCAAAAAGTAGGCCGGACGCCCGTCCGGCCCATCGTCATTTCGAGCCCGCGGGCGGCGCGGCCGCTCCCATTTGGAAAAGCCGGATCGTCTCGCCGTTGAACAGGATGATCATCGAGTAGACGCTGAGGGCCGTCCCGAAGGGGACGTGGAACACGTTGAGGAACGAAATGACCAGCATGAGGATGCGGGCCCATTCCTTGTGCTGGAGGAGCCCCCACCCGCCGAGGATCTGCGGCAGTCCAATGAGGCCAAGGAACGAGCTGGCGATGATGCCGATCAGGCGCAGGATGCCCGGCTCGACATCCAAGTTGGGGATCTGAGCGACCCCGAAGAAGACGAGAAAGGCGAAGAACGCCATGCAGAGGGAGAACGCTCCCAGGACGATCCAGAGAATGCCGATGACCTTGACGTGATCTTTCATGTTCGACCTCCGATCTCCTTCATTATACGCAAGTCGGGGTCAGGGGGATATCCGGTTGCCATTGGCCGCCCTTTGAGGCAAAATGGGGCCCCAAGGAGGGCCCCTCGTGGTGATGCTGGCCGCGACCGTGATTTGGAGCGCGTCCGCCCTCCTTGTCTTCGCCGGGCACCCGGCCCGGCCCGCCGCCCGCCAACAGGCCCCTTCACCGGCGCCGGAAGGCCTGGTTCAATTGGATGCCGTGATCCTGACGGCCGACGAACAGGTCGAGATCCAGGCGGGCCGCATCGTCTTGAGGGAGATCCCCGCGCCCGGACTGAAAGGCCGGACCTATGAGGCCGTGGGGATCATCTCGGGGACCTTGGATGAGGCTCTTGCGATCGTCACCGACTATCGCCGCTATCCTGAATTCATGCCCCGCACCGAGCGGACGGTCGTCACGGACGAAAGCGACGCCATCTCCATCGTCGAGCAATATCTCAAGCTGCCCTTGGGCGTCCACAAGCGCTATCGGCTGCGATATGCCTATCGAAAGGGCGATGGCGGATTCCGGGTCGATTGGGTCAAGGTGCCCTGGCCCGAAGTGCCGCTGAGCCGTTCGGTCGTCGACACCTCAGGCCACTGGCAGATCACCCGCTTCGACGAAGGCCGGCTCCTCGCGGTCTATCACGTCTACACCGATCCCGGGCGGGTCCCGTTGGGGATGAAGGGCCTGGCCCTCTCGCTCTCGAAACACGAGATCCCCAAGGTCATCGAAAGGGTCCGGGAAAGGCTCCGCCCGCCTCAGAACTCCTGTCCG
>CAVWFA010000018.1:0-42884 GCA_963754085.1 Candidatus Aminicenantota bacterium
GACGGCGAGGCGCTCATCGTCCGGCTGCAGGAGGCCGTGGGGAAGAAGACGAAGGCGGAGCTGCATATTGCGCCGGCCGCTACGGGCCAAGACCGGGGAGGCCATCAAGAACGGGGACACGTCCCTCAAGGCTCGGGACTGCCCATAGGGGCGGTACCAGGGGTACATGTCCCCTTTGAACCGTTCGAGATCAAGACCCTCCGCATCGAGAAAGACGGCCGCGCCGTCCCCGTCCGCATGATCGAGGAGGACCTCCCATGACCCGCCGCGAACGCGTTCTCGCCGCCATCGCCCACCGCGAGCCGGACCGTGTCCCCGTCGATCTCGGCGGCATGCGCTCGACCGGCATCACGGCCATGGCCTACGCCGCGCTCAAGCGGCACCTCCACCTCGGGTCCGATCCCGTCCGCGTCTACGACGTCGTCCAGCAGCTGGCCCTGCCCGAGCCGGCCATCCTCGATTTCGCCGGCTCCGACGTCATCGACCTCGGTCAGGCCTGGCTCACGGATGCCGCGGATTGGATGCCCTGGACGCTCCCCGACGGCTCACCCGCGCTCCTGCCCTCCTACGCGCACTTCGAGCCCCACGATGGCGGCTGGATCGTCCATGCCGCCGACGGCACGCTCATCGGCGAGATGGCCGCAGGCGCCTTCTACCTCAGCCAGCGGCACTTCCCGCTCCTCGAATGGGACGGCGATCCGGCCTTACTGGCCCGCTTGCCCGAGCTCATGACCAGGGTGACCTGGTCGGCCCTGCCCACGGCGCCCTTCCACAAGCCCCTGACGCCCGAGCACTTGGCCGATATCCGCACCAAGTCCCGTCACCTCTACGAAACGACCGACTACGCCGTCATGGCCGGCTTCGGTGCCAATCTCCTCGAATGGGGCGAATACCTCTGCCGGTTCGACCAGTTCCTCATCGACCTGGCCGAGGACCGGGCCAAGGCCGAGCGCCTCCTCGACGCCCTCGTCGAGATGCACCTGGCCAACCTCGACAAGTTCCTCGACGCCGTCGAGGGATACGTCCAGATCATCCAGATGGGCGACGACCTCGGCTCGCAGCAGGCCACGGTCATCTCGCCCCGGCTCTACCGCGAGGTCTTCAAGCCCCGCCAGAAGCTCATCTACGAGCGCGTCCGCCGGCGAGGCATCCATGTTTTTCTCCATTCCTGCGGCTCCATCGTCGACATCCTGCCCGACCTCATCGAGGCCGGCGTCGAGATCCTCAATCCCGTGCAAACGAGCGCCCGCGGCATGGACCCGGCGTTTCTCAAAAGGGAATTCGGCCGCGACCTGACCTTCTGGGGCGGCGGCTGCGACACCCAGCGCGTCCTGCCCCAGGGGACGCCCGATGAGGTCTCGGCCCACGTGAGAGAACGGGTGAGGATCTTCGCCCCGGGCGGGGGATTCGTCTTCTGCCAGGTCCACAACATCCTGCCGAACGTCCCGCCGGCGAACATCGCGGCGATGTACAGGGCGGTCAGGGGGACACGTACCTAGGGTACATGTCCCCGATTTTTACTTGATGGCGACGCCCATCGTGTCGCGGTGGAAGTCGATGAGCGTCCGCATGTAGGGGCCGATCGCGTCGGCGCCGGTGAAGCCGGCCTTCTTGGCCGCCGCTTCCCGCTGCTCTTTCGTCAGCGGGCTCGACGCGGCCCAGTGCTGGAGGTCGAGGTAGCAGCCGAGCGTGTAGATGTCCCACGAGGCGCCCTGATCGCGGACGAAGACCATGTTGTAGGGCCGGCCGCCGGCCATGCCGTAGACGTTCTCCATCTCCCGCTCCTTGTAGAGCTCTTCCTGCTTCCCGGGAAGGGAGGCCATGATCTCGATGTGGAAATAGCCCATGCCTTCGAACTGTTTCTTGACGAACTCGAGCGGCGGGCCGTAGACGAAGACATCTTCCTTCCAGGAGGAGCAGGCGTCGAGCTTGCGGGCGAAGTCGGGCCATGACAAACCCGCCGCCGCGGCGGCCTTGTCGCGCTTGGCCACCCGGCTTTTCGCATAGTAGTCGGAGTAGCTCGCCATCGGCGTGAGGATCATGAGGTCCCACTGGTCGCCCTGGGTGTGCCGCCACCAGAGGGGGCGCGCGTCCCCGGCCGCCTCGATGACCGCGAAGCGCTCTTTCCAGAGCGCGATCAGATCGAGGAGCTTCCCCTGGGCGGCCCGGATGAACGTGGTCTTATAAAGGTAGACCGGCTTCGGCGGCGCCGGCTCGTCGGCCGCGATGGCGGCCGCCGACAACAGAACGGTCAAAGCCATTCCGATGGCCAGGATCGCGGTTTTCTTCATCAGGTTTTTCATAGGTCCTCCTCGTTGAGCCGTTCTATCCGCGCGCGGTCCTCCCCATCATACCCATTCCCGGGAAATTGAAAAGCGTTTCCGAGATCCGGTTTCAGCGGCCGACCGCCAGCGGCACCCGACTGCTGACCTGTTGCCCCGTCACCTTGTTGCCGACGTGGATGAAGAGCGTGTATTTCCCCTTGGGTACGGCCGCGAGGGAGATTCCGAGCTTCTGGACTTCGAGTGGTCCCCGCGTCGCCGCTTCCCGCAGCTCGAGCGGCACGGTCAAGCTTCGGCCCGTTGCGGAATTCACGAGGTTCGCCGTGAAAATAAGATCAGGCGCTCCGAGGCCGGGCGCCGCATAGGGCAAGAGAACCGTGACCTTGTCCGCTGTGATGGGTTCCGAACCGACGACGGGAGAGAGGGCCTCTGCGTCGTAGGCATAAAGTTGCTGCCAAGAGGGGCTCTCGGCGGCTCCCTTGACCACGCCCTCGATATGGAAGACGGCCCCGCCCTCAGCGAGAAGCAGTGGCGTGAAGATCGATAGGGCCTGCCGGTTCAAGGGACCGCAATGGACCGTCATCGAGCCGGCCGCGCTCTGCCCGGTCTCGAGGTCGCGCAGGATGACCCGGCACTTGACGAGCCCCGGGCGTCCGGCCGTCCCGGCGCTGAACAGGACCTCTTTGTCGCCATAATCCGCTTTGGCTACGGCGATCCGCTGCAGGCTCATGAGGGAATCCTGGGCATCGAAGAAGAGCGCGACGATCTCGGCCGTCCGTCCGCCGAGACCGTCCCAGATCGACCGCGGGATCAGGGCCAGCGCCCTCACCCGCGCGCCCTGCCCGGCATCGTAGGTCAGGGCCGAGACCGGCAGGGGCTCCGGGGTTTGGAACTCGGATTTCTCGTTGAGGGCGAGATCGAAGAGTTGGATGTCCTTCTCGAGATCGGTGTATTCCCGGTACGGCTTGGGATTGAAATAGCCCGGCTGGGTCCGGACCTGGCAACCCTTTCGCGAGACCGTGATGCCGATCTTGTGGAACTGGCCGTCGGCGACCGCGGGCACGGAATAGCCCAGTACATAATAGGTCCCCGTGACGGTCGAGACCTCGTCGAGGTTCTTCTCGTGGAGGATGATGTTCGAGTAATACTTGCCGCCCGTCTCCTTCGACAGCGTCTTCAGGGAGTCCATCCCGGTCGTGGCGTCGTCGCGGTAGAGGCTGTTATTCCCGAGCAGGGGATTGCCGCCCGACTCGGTGGCCATCTGGTCCACTTCAAAAAGCGCCGGGATCTTGGACGACTCCCGTGTGTCGAAGCTGTAGAGCGAGCAGTTCGAGGCGCTGAATTCCCTGAGCATGGACTTTTGGAGGGGCCTGAGCTCGTTGTTCCCGACCTGGAATGTTGAGCCGCCTTGAGGAGCGTTCCCGCCCATCCCTTCAGAAGAGATACCCCCTCCAGCGCTTCCGCCTCTTACCGTGCCCCCGACGCCGCGGCTGGCATTGACCATCGAGCTCGGGATGCCGGCCGAAAAAAAGAGGATGTTCTTCTGTCCTTGGACCAGACGGAGGGACTGGGCGAACAATGCGAGCGTCCGGAGATATCGCCCCGCCTGCTGCATGGAATCGAGCCGGGCCAAGTCCAGCTCGCTCAGTCCCCCGACGGTCGATTTCGTGGACGGAACGAGAGTCGGATTATCCACCGCCAGCCAATAGGCCTGCTCGACCTCGTCGGCCCGGCCGGCGATATTCTTTGAGCTGACGGACGAGAGGGCCGCCCTCACCTTGGCATGGTCCGTGGTCAGGAACTCGTGGATCTTCAGGCCGTCGAACATCGAAAAGGAAGCGAAAGCGAGCTCGTCGTCCGGCCTGACCACCGTGTCGAGGAACTGCCGGGCGGCGACGAGGCTGGCTTTGACGCCGTGGCCCGTGTTGAATGCGTAATCGAAGAAAATGATGAACTTGCGGCCCAGGACCGGGGCTTCTCTTGGAGCGGCCGCTACCGCCGGCTCGGCATCAGGCGCCGCGACCCCGGCCGTCGGCGCCGCGGCGAGATCGTGTCTTTCGAAGGCCGAGAGCGTGACCGGCTTGCCGTTGTCGATGAGGGTGAAGTCGTCCCGTGTCAGATCCCGGACGGGCTGGCCGCTCTTGTCGGTCACGTAGACCTGGATGAGCTTCAGGGCGACGGAGACTTCGTACTTGAGGGGCGGCTGCTGGGAGGACTGGCTCTCCCGCGGCGACGCGGGAGCTGGCCCTGTCTGCATGATGAGACAAGCGACCCCCGCCGCAATGGCCAAAGTCCCAAGACGTCTCCTAGAGCTCATAAGTCGTTCAACTTTTTCCGACGATCAACGGGACGCGCGCGCTGACCACCTGTCCGGTCAGCTTGTTGCCGACATGGATGAAGAGGATGTATGTCCCTTCCGGCACACCCGCGAGCGCGATCTCGAGCGTCTGCGCCTTGACGGTCTCGAGTGAGACCGATTCCCGCAATTCGAGCGGCACGGCCACGCTCTGCCCGGTAACCGAATTCACGAGGTTCGCCTTGAACGTCAAGTCGGCCGCACCGAGTCCAGGAGCCGAGTACGGCAGGACGACGGAAACCTTTCCGGCCCGGATCGCTTCCTGGCCGACGACCGGGGAAAAGGCCTTCGGATCGTAGGGATAGAGATCCCGCCACGCCGGGCTTTCGGGGGACCCCTTGACGACGCCTTCGATGTGAAAGAGGCCTCCGCCCTCGACGAGAAGCAGGGGCGAAAAAACGGACAGGACCTGCCGGTTCGACGGCCCGCAGTAGACCGTCGTGGAGGCGACCGCGCTCTGCCCCGTGTCGAGGTCACGGAGGACGACCCGGCACCTGACGGCCCCCGGCCGGGCCGCCGTCCCGGCGGTGAACAGAAGCTCCTTTCCGGCATAATCGGCCTGCGTCAAGGCGAGCCGCTGCAGGCTCATGAGATCGTCCCGGGCGTCGAAGAAGAGGGCCACCATCTCCGCGGTCCGCCCGCCGAGCTGCCCCCATATCCCCTGGGGGATGCGGGCCAGCGCCCGCACCCGGGCCCCTTGGCCAGAATCGTAGGTCAAGGCCGATAGAGGAAGGGATTTCGGAGTCTGGAACTCCGATTTTTCGTTCAGGGCCAGGTCGAAAAGCTGGATGTTCTTCTCGAGGTCGGTGTATTCGCGAAACGGCTTGGGGTCGAAATATCCCGGCTGGGTCCGGACCTCGCAGCCTTTGCGCGCGACCTCGACACCGACCTTGTGGAACGCCCCGTCCGCGGCCGCGGGGATCGAGTAGGCGATGACATAATATGTTCCTGTGACTGCCGAAACCTCATCCATATTCTTTTCATGGAGGATGATGTTCGAATAGTACTTCCCGCCCGTCTGCTTCGAAAGCCGCCGCAAAGAGTCCATCCCGGTCGTCTTGTCGTCGCGGAAGATGCCGCCGGTGTCGGCTCCCAACAGCCCGCCCGAAGGCCTGTTCAGGAAGGCCATCTCGTCATAGGCGAAGAGCGCCGGAAGCTTGGATGACTCCCGCGTATCGAAGGAGTAGACCGAGCAATTCGAAACGGTGAACTCTCTGAGCATCGCTTCCTGGAGCGGCAGCAGCGTGGAGTCCCCGACCTGGAATACGGTCCCCGTCGACTTGAATGTAGCGGAACCGGTATTTCCGATCCCCGCGTCCGTTCCCGCGCTTCGCGTCGCGTTGATCAGGGAGCTTGGCACTCCGGTGGAGAAAAAGAGGACGTTCTTTTGCCCTTGGACCAGCCGCAGGGCCTGGGCGAATTTCGTCAGGTCCTTGAAATAATTCTCCGTCTGCCGCATGGAATTGCGCCGCTCCAGGTCCATCGAGCGCATCCGGGCCTCCTCTTCGCGGCTGATCGCCCGGGTCCCGCCGGACGTATCGGCGATCATCCAGTAGGCCTGCTCGATCTCGTCGGCCCGTCCGGAGATGTCCTTCGAAGTGATCTTGTCCAGGGCGGCCTTGACCTTGGCGTGGTCGGTCGTCAGGAACTCGTGGATCTTCACGCCCTTCATCATCGAAACGGAGACGAAGGCCAATTCGTCCTGGGGCCGGACTTCCGCATCGAGGAAATTCCGGGCGGCTTTGACACCGGCGACGATCCCGTGGCCCGTATTGAAGGCGAAATCGAACAGGATGACGAACTTGCGGTTCAGCTCGGGTGCAACCGCCGGCTCCGGAGCGGCCGCCGGCGCGGGGGGGGGCGGCTCGACCCCGGCCGTCGGCGCCGCGGCCAGGTCATGCCTCTCGAAGGCCGAGATCGTGACCGGCCTGCCGTTGTCCGTGAGCTTGAATTCGTCCTTGGTCAGGTCCCGGACGGGCTTCCCGTCCTTGTCCGTCACGTAGACCTGGATGAGCTTCAGGGTTACGGTAACTTCGTACTTGAGGGGCGGCTGCTGGGGGGATTGCTGGGCGGTCCCGACAATGAAAAACGCCAGTGTAACGATGCTCAGGACAGCTAAAGAGCGGGGAACCGACTTGCCATGCCGATCGGACATCCCGAACCGTCCTTCCCGACGATTCCCCTTTCCTCCTTGAATTTATGCCCATTCGGGGGAAGTGTCAAGCGGCCTTGACTCCGCCTCGAGCCCGGCGATATAGTCCCGTCGTCCCATGACCAGCCGCGAGATCGTCCGGCGCATCGTCGGCCTCGAGCCGGCCCCTCGCTGCGGCTTCTGGCTCGGCAATCCCCATCCCGAGAGCTGGGCGGGCTTTCACCGCTACTTCGGGACGACGACCGAGGAGGAGCTCAGGCTCAAGCTCGGGGACGATTATCGCTGGATCTCGCCCAGCCTCGTCGCCTCGACGTTCCCGACGCCGGAGTCGAAGGGGATCTTCAACTGGGCCGCGGGCAAGACGAGCCACGGCCAGGCCGGTCCGCTGGCCGCGGTCGAAGATCCCGCCGACCTCGACCGCTTCGATTGGCCGGATCCGAGCGGGCTCGACTTTTCGGAGACGCTTAGCGCCCTCGACGCCGTCGGCCCCTTCTACCGCGCCTCCGGGTTCTGGGCGCCGTTCTACCACGACCTGATGGACCTCTTCGGCCTGGAGGCCTACTTCGTCAAGATGCGCACCCACCCCGAAGTCGTCGAGGCGGCGACCGACCGCGTCTGCGGCTTCTATCACGAGGCCAACGAGCGCTTCTTCGATGCCGCCGGCGACCGCGTCGACGCCTACTTCTTCGGCAACGACTTCGGCACCCAGCTCGATCTCATGATCAGCCCGGCGCTCTTCGATCGTTTCATTCTGCCGTGGTTCGAGAAGCTCACGGGTCAGGCCCGGCGCCGCGGCTATCAGGTCGTCCTCCACTCCTGCGGCTCGATCCACCGGGTCATCCCCAGGCTCATCGAAGCCGGCGTGAACGGCCTCCACCCGCTCCAGGCCAAAGCGGCGAATATGGACGCCGCGACGCTGGCCCGGGATTTCGGCGGGAAGATCGCTTTCCTCGGCGGGGTCGACACCCAGCGCATCCTGCCGCTCGGCTCGCCTGAGGAGGTCAGGGCCGAAGTGAGGCGCATCAAATCCGTCCTTGGCCCCCACCTCATCGTCAGCCCCAGCCACGAGGCGGTCCTGCCCGACGTGCCGCCGCGGAACATCGCGGCCATGGCCGAGGCAGCGGCCGAGTGAAGGCCCTCTTCCGGGCGGCGGCTCTTTCGAGTCGCGCTGACGGCCTCACACTTCTTGACCGGAGGCCCCTTTTCTTCCTATAATCGCACTTCGTCTTTGACGTAAGACCGGCGAAGAGGTCTTCGAACGTGGCTTCCAACGGCAAGAAAGAGAGCATCCTGACCTCCTGGAAGGAGATCGCGGCCTACCTCGACCGCGACGTCCGCACCTGCGTCCGCTGGGAGCAACGCTATGGGCTCCCCATCCATCGCCTCGAGCGGGATTCCAAGGCCAAGGTCTTTGCTTATAAGGAGCAGATCGACCAGTGGCTGGCCGAACGGTCGGCCCTGACGAGCGCTCCCGCCGTTTGCGAGCTTCCGGCCCGACGCTGGTTCCGTCCCTTCCCGGTCCTTTTCGCCCTGGCCGGGCTGGCCGCCGCGGCCTACTTCCTGTTCATCCGGCCGGCCGGTGGCGCCGGGACCGGCGTTCCGGCGGATTTTCACATCCGCGGCTCCGTGTTCGTCGTAGCCGACGGGCGCGGCCACGACCTGTGGCGCTTCGACACGCGCCTGCCCGACCTCGAAACGGAGGATGTCTTTCGGTCGCACTCGGCGAACAAGATGCCAGGCCCCGATTATGTGCCCGTCTGGCCCTATCTCCTGATCCGAGACATCGATGGCGACGACAGGCTGGAAGTCTTGTTCAGCACCCAAACGCATTCCGAAGATGGAGAGGGCACGCTCTTTTGCTTCGACGATCGCGGGACGGAGCGCTGGCGGTTCGACGCGGGCCGCGCCCTCGAGTTCGGCGGACGGCCCTATCGCCGGGAGTACCGCATCTTTGGCTTCAACGTCGACGATTATGACGGGGACGGCGCGGCGGAGGTCCTCGTCGTCTCGCACCACAAGCCGGATTGGCCCTGCCAGACCGTTCTGCTCGACGCGTCCGGCCGGAGCGAAGGCGAGTACTGGAACGCCGGCTACATCATGGACGCTTCCGCCGGCGACGTCGACGGCGACGGGACGAAGGAGCTCGTGCTTTCGGGCGTCAACAACGAGTACCGCCGCGGCTGTGTGGCCATCTTCGAGGCCGGCGGGCTGCGCGGCGGCTCGCCGCAGCTCGAGCCGGCCTTCCGCTCGCCGGACATCGGCGCAGGAGGCCAAGCGGCCTACCTCCTCTTTCCGAATACGGCGGTCCACGAAGCCTCCCGCCGGGAAGGGGACCCGGTCAACCACTTCTGGATCCACGAGGGGGACGGGCTGACAGCGATGACCACCGACACGCAGGTCCTCTACGATCTCGACCGGACGCTGGCCTGCCGGAACGTCACCCTCAGCAATACGTTCCTGAACCTCTATGAGTCCTTCGCCCGGAAGGGGATGAGCCTGCCCGTTCCCGACGAGGCGTACCGGAAGACCCTGGAATCCTCTCTGCTCAAGTTCCAGGACGGAAGCTGGAACGGAAGCTGGAATGGCGAGTCTGCCGCGGCTGGAGCCGCGGCGGCTAGAGCACCCAAGTGAAACGGTCGGACGTCTGATCCGGCTGCGCCGGGCGCCGCTTGCCCCTTCCGATTCGTCCCCTCATGGGATCCTCGCCCCGGCCCGGACATAGATGGGCATGACGGAGAGAGGGACCCTCCGTTCGACGACGGCCGGACCCCGGTGTGTCCGGCCCGTCCAGTGGTCGACCCAGTCGCCCGGAGGAAGGTAGACAGCCATGCGCGGCGGTCCGGTGCGGCCGCCGGCCCGGCTCTCGAGCTCCTTGATCCTTCGGATGACCGGCGCCACCAAGAACGACGGTCCGAACATGTACTCGTGGTCCCAGGCCGCCGCGTTCGGATCGTCCGGGAAGGCGAGCGGCAGGGCCCGCAGGACGGGTAGGCCTGTCTTGCTCGCCTCGCGGGCGGCTTTCCGGATATAGGGGAAAAGCCGTTCTCTCAACGCGACATACCTGCGGACGATGGCCAAAGCCTCGCGCCCGAAGAGCCAGGGCTCGCGCGGCGAGTCGCCGTGCATGCGGCCGTGGGACGAGAACAGCCCGAATTGGGCCCAGCGGACATAAAGCTCAGGATCGGGCCTGCCGCGGTAGCCGCCGATGTCGTGGCTCCAGAGCGCGATCCCGGACATCCCGGCCGAGAGCCCGCCTCGGACCGTCGCGGCCAGGCTGTCCCAGTCAGAGGCAGGGTCGCCCGACCAGCAGACAGGATAGCGCTGGCTCCCGGCCGTCCCGGCCCGGCTCCAGACGAGGCCGTAGCCTTTCTCCTCCTCCGTGACCTCAAAAACGGCGGCGTTGTAGAGCAGCGGATAGAGGTTGTGCAGGTCCGCGCCGGTTCGGCCGTCGTGAAATCGCGCGTCCTTCGGGATGTCCTCGCCGAAGTCCGTTTTGAAGACGTCGACGCCCATGCGGAGGAGGGGCCGGTGGAGGTCCTTGAACCAAGCGCGGGCCGCGGGATCCGTCAGATCGATGATGGCCACGGGCGCGTTCCAGGTCTCGGCCTTTTCGGCGATGCGGACCTGGCCGTCCGGGCGTGGCGCGAGCGACAGCCCGTAGTCGATGACATAGACCTTGCCGTCGGGGCGGAGGGCGAAGTAGCCTTTCTCTCGGCCCAGATCGAAAAGCCCGCTTTCGACAGAAATGTAGGGGTGTTCCCACAGGCAGAGCTTCAAGCCGAGGCCGTGGACGCGGCGGATGAGCCCCTCCGGATCGGGGAAGGCCCCGCGGTCCCACTCGAAGTCGCAGTATTTCCGCCAGCGCATCCACCAGGGATCGATGTGGATGACGCGGGCGGGCAGCCGGTGCTTTTTGATCCCGTCGAGAAGGGCCTCGATCGCGGCCTGGTCCCGGTAGGTCCCGCCCGAGGACATCCACAGGCCGAACGACCAGTCGGGGACGGCCGGAGCGCGGCCGGTCAGGGCGGTGAAAGCGGCCAGGATCCGGTCCGGCCGCGGGCCGTGGAAGACGTACATGTCGAGCGCAGGGGTTTCCGCCGTGAAGGTCCAGGATTGGAGGGACGTCGCGCCCAGGTCCCAGGCGATGCGGGCGCCCGTGTCGAGAAAGATGCCGGCGCCGCGGGTGGTCCACAGGAAGGGCACGTTCTTGTGCGAGCGCTCGCTGGTCGAGCCGAGGGCATCGACGGTCCAGGAGACGATCCGTTGGCCGGCCTTGTCGAGCCGGGTGAATTTTTCACCCAGGCCGTAGAGACGCTCGCCCGGGCGGAGATGGAACGACGCGGTGATGGCCGGAGCGCGGCCGGCGCCCGCGGTGAATCCCAGCCGGGGACCGGCCGGACGTCCCAGCCCATCCTCATCGCCCGGATTGTCCGAGAGCACGGCGCGCCCCTGACGATCGAGGAAGCGGTAGCCGAACGGGTCCAATCGGATCTCGAGCGCAAGCTCCGGCCCGGTGACGACGAGGCGGCCGTCCTTCTTCATTCTCGCCAGGAGGCGAATGCGACGCGTCTCCCGGCGAACCACCATCGGCGTCGGCTGCGGCGCCGGAAGGCCTTCTGGAACGAGCGAGATCTTCCAGGTTTCGGGCGAAATGGCGCGGGCGATGAGGCGGGCGGCCCTGCCGCTTGCCGTCCGCAGCCGCAGCTCAAGATCAATAGGGGGACACGCACCCGAGGTGCGTGTCCCCGAATCCGAAGCCGGCTCCACGCTTTCTTTGGAGAGGGACCAGCCCGCCACCGCGGCGATCGGATCGTCTGCCTCGTTTGCGCCGCTCATCCGTGCCCCTCCTTCGCACCGGCCGGCTTCGGCCAGGCCGGGTTGCCCGCGTCGAGGACAGCGTAGATCTCCTCGAGGTCCGTCTCGGGCCAATCCGGGCCGACGAGCCCGTTGGTGATATCGACGTGGAGGAACAGGCCGCGCGGCGTCGGCGCTGCGGCCACGACGCGCCGGACGAAGTCGGCCATGCCGTCGAAACGGATGTCTCTGTGGAGGCCGACGCGGCAGGCCAGGACCGTCCGCCCGCCGAAGCGGGCCAGAACCTTGTCGTAGGGCGCTTCGCTCGCCCCGAATTCGAGACCCCGCAGGTTCCGCACGTTCTCCAGGCTCGGGAAGAGGTGCGTCCAGTCGCCGCACGAATGGACATAGACGCCGCCGAACGCGTCTGAAAGCCGGTTGAGATAGGGGACGCTGAACTCGTCGTGAAGGGCGGGCGAGAGCATGACGCCGACGTCGTTGGCGACGGAAACGCCGTGCCCGTCCGGGAGCCAGGGCTGAAAGGCGCTCGGCACGAACTCGGCCCCCGCGGCGCGAACGATCGCCCGCTGGGCCGCGGCGAATTCGACCATGAGGTCGGTGATCATGTCGAGGAGCGCGTGGACCTCGCGCGGCGCCGTGATCAGCGCCTCGAGGAAGTGGGTGTGGCCGAAGATAAGGGCGGCGTTGTCGAGGGGGCCCTGGATGTCGCCGAGCCGGATGGGCATCCTGCTCCCGGTCCGTTCGAGAAAGACCCGCGTATAGTCGAGGAGGCGTCCGAGCTCGCCGGCCGTGATCTTGGGCCGGACGAGGCGGCGGACCATTTCGGTCCGGTCGCCGATGAGGGGCCGGACGGCCGGGAAATCGTTCTCCCACCAGACGACCTCGGAACCGAACGCCGACGGGATGGCGATGACGCCAAGGGTCGGACAGAGCGCCGGAACGAGGTCGCCGCGGAGCCTCGACTGCCCGTCGATCTCTTCGAGCTGGGCGGCCAGGAACTTCCCGGGATCCATGAGCCGGGCCTTGACCGTATCCTTCCCTTCCGTCGAGAAGAGGGCGCTGCGGACCGGCTCGCCGCCCCTGATCCGCGGCCCGACATAGCCTACGAGAGACCCCGGGCGGTCGTCGTTCTCGAGGGCCCAGAGGCGGGTCAGAAAGTCGCGCGCGCTCACGCCCGCCCCCAGTCTTCGGCCGCCGCCATCATGGCGTTGATGTTGGCGACGGGCGAGCCCGGCGGGATGTTGTTGCCGTCCTGGATGATGAGCCCGCCGAGCGGGGCGAGCTTGTCGAGAACGCGCCGGGTCGCGGTCCGGACCTCGTCAGGCGTCCCGGCGTGGATGAGCATCGGGTTGACGTTGCCGAGCAGGACGACGCGGCCGCCCAGGACTTCGGCGATCCGGTCGAGGTCGACCTCGTAGCCGAATCCTTGCAGCTCATGGATGGCCAGGTCGTCGCGGAAGATCTCGAGCAGGTGGCCGCTCCGGCCGCACATGTGGAGGCTCAGGCGGCCGTCGAAGTGGAAACGGAGTCGCTTTTCGGAGGGCAGGACGACCTCGCGGAAGGTCTCGGCCGAGAGCGAGACGGCCAGGTCGTCCGTCCAGGCGAAATCCTTGGGCGCGGGGAGGTTCTCCTCGGCCCAGCAGAAGTCGAGCCAGGCGATGAGCTTGTCGGTGACGATGCGCAGAAGCTCGCGGACGAAATCCGGACGCTCCTTGACCGCGATAAAGATCTCCGTCTTGCCCATGAGGTCGCCGGCGACGCCGAAGGGCCCGTCGGAGGTGTGGGTCAGGGCGGGATCCCGGCCCGGGTAGAAGACCGGTCCTTCCAGGAACCGGACCGGGTACTTGTCGGCCACCGCCATCATCGCTTTCCTGAAGGCGATCTGCCGGGCGTTGATCCCTGTGTGGACGAAGTCCATTGCTTCGAGGCGCCGGAGGTCGGCGTCCCCGGACACCCAGCCGCGGCCCACCCAGGGGATGTCGTCTTCGGGGAAGACGACGTCGACGCCGAGGCTGCCGGATTCGAAGGTGTTCTCGAAGTCCGTCCAGGCGCCGACCCAGGGCCCGGTGATGGCGAAGGCGTCCGTGCGGACGTTCTCCATGAGCCACTTCTGGGACAGGATCTGGGTCCGCAGCATGGTCTCCGGGTCGCCGAAATAGTCGCGAAAGCGCACGCCCATCCGGGGCACGAGGAAGCGGGTGCCGATCGAGGGGATGACGGCGACGCGGTCCGGCCGCTCGAACCGGCGGGTCGTGTCAACGCGCTCGCGGCGGGCGTCCAGCTCCTCGACCGGAACGCCGATCTCGATCATGTCGCGCGAAGGGCCGCCCGGGCCGGGCACGTTGGAATCCCGGCCGTCAGCTCCCGACCCTCCGGACCCGGGGATCGGTGTAGAGATCGTTCTCGTCCGTGCTCGTCGAGGAGAACTCCGAGACGACCGCGCCGGCGTCGCCGGCCTGGAACCAGTGCGGGGCGTTCGGAGGCAGGGTGAACATATCGCCGGGCCTGAGCACGATCTCGTGCCAGACGGTCAGGCCGGACTTGTACCGGCGCGGCACCCGGGCCTTGGGCCGCGGCGTGCGCTCGCCGGCCACATAGAGGTAGACCTCGCCGTAGCGGCAGCGGAAGGTCTCTTTCTTGCCGAGGTTCCGCCCGTTGACCCGCGGATGGCGATGCTCCAGGCAGATCTGGCGGGGCAGGAGGACGAGCTCCTTGGCGCAGTAGCGGTCGTTGTTCTCGTAAACGATGATCTCGATGCCCACGTTCTTGAGGTCGCCGAGGCCGAGATCGGCCACTTCCATGGTCTCCCGTTCGCTCCGTGAGACGGCGATGCGGGCTTTGCGCAAGAGAACGATGGCCGAGGCCCTGGCTTTCTCGACGTCCTTGGCTTTCATTGTGCTCCCCGGAGAGATTATAGCCCACTCGGGCGCCCTTTTGGAAGCGAAGGGGCCCCGGACGAACCCTGTCTGGACGATCCCTGCCGACTTTGTAATATAATGAAATAAGGAGGTCCGTCATGTTCGAACGAGATGTCTACCGCGCCAGAAGGGACGGGCTGCGCCGGCTGCTTAGCCGGGGAGTGGCCCTGTTCCTGGGGAACGACGAGAGCCCGATGAACTACGCGGACAATACGTTCCGTTTCCGCCAGGACAGCTCGTTCCTTTACTATTTCGGTCTCGATACCGCCGGCCTGGCCGCGACGATCGACCTGGACGAGGGCACGGAGACGCTGTATGGTCCCGAGCTCACGGTCGAGGATTTCGTCTGGACGGGGCCCCTGCCGTCGCTCAAGGACCGGGCCGCCCGGGCGGGCGTGGAGCGCGTGCTGCCGCCGCCCCGTCTGGCCGAGGACCTGGCCCGGCTCCGTCAGGCCGGCCGCGCGGTCCATTTCCTGCCTCCCTATCGGCCCGAGAACAAGCTGAAGCTGCTGGCCTGGCTGGGGGTCCCTCCCGAGCGCGCCGGAGCCGAGGCCTCTGTGCCGTTCATCCGGGCCGTGGTCGAACAGAGGTCCGTCAAGTCGCCCGAGGAGGTCGCGGAGATCGAAAAGGCCGTCGACATCTCCGTCGACATGCATCTCACGGCTCTGCGGATGGCCCGCCCCGGCGTGACCGAGGCCCAGATCGCCGCGGCCGTCCACCAGGTGGCCCGGGCCGCCGGCGGGGACCTGTCGTTCCCCATCATCGCGACCATTCACGGCGAGGTCCTCCACCAGCACGCCCAAACGGAGACCTTGAAGAGCGGCGGGATGTTCCTGCTCGACGCCGGCGCGGAAACCGCTCTCCATTACGCCGGCGACCTGTCCACGACCATGCCGGTCGACGGCCGGTTCACCGGGCGCCAGAAGGACGTCTACCGGATCGCCCTGGCCGCCCACGAGACTGCCAAGGGGGCCCTCAAGCCGGGCGTGCCGCACCTCGACGTCCATCTGGCCGCCTGCCGGACGATCGCCGCGGGCCTCAAGGACCTCGGCCTGATGAAAGGCGATCTCGACGAGGCCGTGCGGCGCGGGGCCCATGCCCTGTTCTTCCCCTGCGGCGAAGGCCACATGATGGGGCTCGATGTTCACGACATGGAGGACCTGGGCGAGGTCTACGTCGGCTATGAAGGACGTCCTAAAAGCACCCAGTTCGGCCTGAAGTCTCTGCGCCTGGCCCGCCCCCTCCGGCCCGGCTTTGTGGTCACCGTGGAACCCGGCATCTACTTCATCCCCCAGCTGATCGACAAATGGCGGGCCGAGAACCTCTTCCCGGAGCATATCGATTATGACCGTGTCGAGACCTACAAAGGCTTCGGCGGCCTGCGCAACGAGGAGAACGTGCTCATCACGCCCGGCGGCCACCGCGTCCTCGGCCGCAGAAAGCCGCTGACCGTCGAAGAGGTCGAATTGGCCTCCGGACGGACGGACCTCTGAGGCCTCTTTGGGTACCGCCGGCGGATAGCCAGGATACCCTCCTCCATGTGGCAGGACCTCTTTGCTAGGCATAAAGATCGGGGAGTCTAACGGCTTCCTCAGTGATCCTGCCGCACTTCCCCCCCGTGCCCACCACATCACTCGTCATAGAGCCGTGGTGGGGATTGACAGGCTTTTGGGTGGGCTATAGAATAAAATCAATTTCGGCGAGGGGATAATCCTGGGAGAACCCCTGGATCCGTCACCAGGTTCCGACGCGATCCCGGCTCATGCCGCCTGTGCGCCGGTGTCATCTTGGAAAATGGAGGGGGGAACATGATTCGGGATCATAAACTCTCAGCCACCGCGTTGCTCTTCGTCGTCTTGGCAGCCGTGACCTGGACGGGATGCGGCCCGGAGACGACGCGAGGGGTCCTCTTCTCGGGCACAGTCGTCTCGAACGCCGGCAAGTCCGTCGTAGCCGCCGAGGTGCAGGTTGACGGCACGATGGCGAAAACCGACGTCCGCGGCTTTTTCAAGTTGGCGACCCCACCGGTCAAGGGCAACCGCTATGTCCTGAACATCCGGAAGGCCGGCTTCGGTCTCGTCTCCCGTATCTACGACCGGGGCATCCGGGACGGAAAATGGACCATGACCCTTGGGACGACACAGCTCGTGGACCCGCGCCAACCCATCCAGGTCCGAGACACGGCCGCCGCCGTCCGATCCAATTGTCAAGGGCGATCGAGCGGCCGCATCGATTGGAGCCGATATCCCGAACAGAGGATCCCGCGGATCTTTGACGGGGCCGGCCATCCGGTTCCAGGCGTACTTCCGGCCGAACTCAGAGAAGCCTTGCGGCTCCTCGATGCCGGGACGGAATGCGGACCCGGAGTGAGCGTCAACATCCCGCCAAACTCCCTGGTCACCGCCTCCGGCCCGCCGCCTTCAGGGATGGTCGAAGTGACCGTTTCAACGGTCGACCTTTATGCCCCGGACAGCATGCCCGGCGATCTTACGGTCGAGACTGGTGGCCAGGCGGCCTACATGCAGAGCTATGGAGCGGGGACGGTGAGCATCACCGCCGGCGGAAAGCCCATCGAACTGGCCAAGGGCGCCAGGGCGGAAGTGACCATCCCTATCGATCCCGCCCAGATCAAGAACAAGGCGCCGATCCAGCCGACGATCCCATTCCTGAGGTACGATGAAAACAAGGGTTCTTGGAATCTCGTCGGCACGGCCAGGCTCAATGCGAAAGGAGATGCCTACATCGCGGAAGTCGACCACCTCTCGGCTTTCAACGCCGACCTGATCAAGACCGATCAAGCCTGCGTCAGGATCGACGGCTCGGCGATCCAAGGGACTTACACGCTCGAGGTGACTATCCCCATGGGCGGCGGCGCCGCCCCATCGGTTCGCAACTTCACGGTCGGCCCCGATCCCGACCACCCGGAAAATCCCAACATCCATGCCGTCTACAATCTTCCTCCCGATACGTGGATCATGATCGTGCCAATTCGAGAGGCACTGTCCGACGACCCCGTTCCCTTGGGAACATTCGTCGTCAACACCGGCGAATTGCAGAATCCGGGCACACCCAATAAGCCGGATTGGGACTATGGCGCCTGCCAAGGCAGGCTGACGCTATTCGAGATCATCATTGCCGTGGATGGGAGCGGCCGCCGCTTCGGGCCCCTGCCCACCGTGATCTTCGCTCTTGCGGATGCCGCCGGCCAGGACATTTACCCTCCAGGGGCGGCCGAGGAAGCCTATGGCTTCGGACTATTCGACACCGGATCAACCAGAGTCCGCGTCTATAATGAACCGCCCTATACTTTTCTGGTGGACGGCGACAGCAACAGCGGCCTTGTTTGCGGGGTACCCAACCGGCTGACGGACGGCAATTTCTTCGCCTCGGACGCGGACCATCTCGGTCTTGCGGCCCCCGAAACGGTCATTCTGCGGCTGAGCGGATTGAGCGCCATCGATCCGGCGACGCTGGAGCCCCCCATCGGGGCGCCCGGGTCGGCCAGGCCGCCCCAGGTCGAGCTCCCGGGGATCGAGGTCCGGCCCGAGCCCACGCCGGCCAACCCGGCCGATAAGAAGCTGGACGTGACTTTGATCGGCGTGCCGGTCACTCACCGGGTCGCGGCCAAGATCGACCACACGAAGTATGTCGAGCGAGCCGGCTATAGGGATCTTCTCTATCCGGGCATGGACCCGGACGGCAGCCGCATCGATGACTTCCAGGAATTCGACAAGCTCTTCGGCCCGGAGATAACATTGTACGACCCCGCTTCCTCCCAGATCCCGTTCCCCGCCTTCTTCCTGCAGCTCGTGCGCTGGGGGAATCCGCAACGGTTCCGCTTGGACAATGTCATCTTCAAGGACGGACCTTATTTCGCCACCGACCAGGATCTGGCCGGCAACAAGTTCCTTCACTACGACACGGGGACGACCATCACGATCATCAACGACGATATCGCCGGGAAGCTCCACTTGGTCGCCGGACAAGGAACCTTCGATGTCTGGGCAGAGGGCGATAAAAAAGGCTATGAGATCGACGAAGTGACCATGACCGGCCCCACCGGGTGCTATACGGTGAGGAATGTCAGCGTCTGCTGGGATGAAAGAGAGGTCAAGCTCCCGAACATCCTCGCCGCCGTGATCGGGTCCAATTTATTCGACCAGGTGCCGCTCTATTTTGATCCGATAGGCAACAAGCTCGGCATCGGTCCGCCCGCGGCGGCCCCCGTGACGTGGCCGCCGATCCCCCGCAATTGCGGGCGCTAGAAGGGGGGTAAGGAAAATGAACTGCACGAAATGCGGGTCCCAAAACACGTCTGACAGCCGGTTCTGCAAGACGTGCGGCGGCCAATTTATTCCGCAGGAAAAAACCCTGGATTCAGCGACACTGACCTTTCAGGCCCCGGCCAAGGACTTGTCCGTCGGAATGACCCTGGCCGGCAGGTACAAGCTCATCGAGGAGCTGGGCAAGGGCGGCATGGGTTCCGTGTTCTTGGCGGAGCAGCTCGAACCCGTCAGGCGCCGCGTCGCTCTCAAGATCATCAAGCTGGGCATGGACACCAAGGAGGTCGTGGCCCGTTTTGAGGCCGAGCGCCAAGCCCTGGCGGTGATGGATCATCCCCATATCGCCAAGGTCTATGACGCCGGCGCCACGGAGACGGGCCGCCCCTATTTCGTGATGGAGTTCGTGCGCGGCATCCCGCTGACCCAGTATTGCGACAAGAATAAGCTCAGCACGACAGAGCGCTTGGAGCTCTTCATTCCCATCTGCCAGGCCGTCCAGCACGCTCACCAGAAGGGAGTCATCCACCGGGACTTGAAACCCTCCAACGTGCTGGTGACCGTTCAGGACGGCCCGCCCGTCCCGAAGATCATCGATTTCGGGATCGCCAAGGCGATCGACCACCGCCTGACCGAACGGACGCTGTTCACGGAACAGGGGCAGTTCATCGGGACGCCCGAATACATGAGCCCCGAACAGGCGGAGATGTCCGGGCTGGACATCGACACACGCTCGGATATCTATTCGCTGGGAATAATGCTCTACGAACTCCTGGTGGGGGTCCTTCCCTTCGACCCTAAAGCCTTGAGGTCCGCGGCGTTCGGGGAGATCCAGCGGATCATCCGCGAGACCGATCCTCCCAAAGCCAGCACCCGCCTCGTCGGCCTTGGCGAGACCCGAAAAACGATCGCCGATCTCCGGCGGACCGAGCCGGGCGCCCTTCAGAGGCAGCTCAAGGGCGATCTGGATTGGATCATCATGCGGGCCATGGAGAAGGACCGGACCCGCCGTTACGAGACGGCCAACGGACTGGCCATGGACATCCGGCGGCACATGAACAACGAACCCATCCTGGCCCATCCGCCTCGGGCCGCTTACAAGATGGCCAAGTTCGTCCGCCGGCACAAGGGGGGGTTCGCGGCCGGGACCGCCGTAGCCTGCGCGCTCGTCGTCGGACTCGTGCTGGCGACAACCGGCCTGATCCGGGCCAGACGAGCCGAGGCCGTCGCCGCCGAGGAGCGCGACCGGGCCAACCAGGAAGCGAAGGCCGCCGGCCAGGTCTCCGATTTTTTGGTCGGTCTGTTCAGAGTGTCCGACCCCAGCGAAGCCCTGGGGAATACCATCACGGCCCGGGAGATCCTCGACAAGGGCTCCGCGCGGATGAACGACGAGTTGAAGGATCAGCCCCAGATCCGAGCCCGGTTGATGGATACGATGGGAGTCGTTTATAAGAACCTGGGACTCTACCAGCAAGCCGCCAGCTTGCTGGAACAGGCCCTCGAAACCAGGCGCCTGACGCTCGGACCCGACCACCCCTCGGTCTCCGAAAGCCTGGTCAGCCTGGCCCAGCTGCGTTACGCGCTAGGGAACTATCAGGAAGCCGAGCGGCTCTTTCGCGAAAGCCTCGACATCCGCCGTAAATCGTCCGGAGATGAAGACTTGAAGGTGTCCGAAGGCTTGAACGACCTGGCCATGTCGCTGAACGCCCAGGGCCGCTATGCGGAGGCCGAGCCCCTCTATCGCCAGGCCCTGGCCATCCGGCAGAAGCTCCTCGGCGACCAAAGCCCCGAAGTGGCCCAAAGCCTCAACAACCTGGGCATGTTCCTCTACAGGACGAAGGTGTTCGCCGAGGCTGAGCAGCTTTTACGGAAGGCCCTGGAGGTCAACCAAAAGCTGCACGGCGAGGAACATCCCGAGATAGCGGCCAACTTCAGCAACCTCGGGCAGGTCCTTCGGGACAGCGGCAAGCTCCCCGAAGCGGAAGAGGCCTTCCGGCGAACCCTGGCCATGGATCGTAAATTTTATGGCCCCGATCATCCTTACTACGCGAGCACCCTCGTGAATCTAGCCGCCCTTCAAGTCAGGATGGGGAAATATGACGAGGCCGAGAAGAATTTCAACGAAGGGATCGGCATCCGTGTCAAGGTCTTCGGGGAAGATCACTCGGATACGGCGGCGGCCCGAAGCCTGCTGGGCGGCTGTCTGACCAAGGAAGGGAAATACGCGCAGGCGGAAAAGCTCCTGACAGAAAGCCTAAAGATCATCAAGAAACAATTCGGCCAGGAACACCCTCGAACCCAGGCCGCCATCCAACGCTTAGTGGAGCTTTATGACTCCTGGGGGAAGCCACAACAAGCCGCCGGCTATAAAGCGGGACTGAAGGGCAACAAATAGACCGGGTTCAAACGATCTGACCTGCCCCCCGGATCTCGATCCATTCCGGGTGCAACTCATCTAAGGTCGCTTTGGGGACCGCCGACGATCAGTTGGGCACGATCCGGATCGTGAGAGGGGACTGGGACTCGATCGGCAGGTAGATGACGAGGATGTCGCCTTCGAGTCGCCGGTCCAGACCCACGCGGGCGTCCGGGTAGTCCTTTCCGTTCAGCATGACCCGGGGCATCCCGCCGTTCCAGCCTCGGACGCGGAGAGCCGGATGGACGGCCGGCGACGATGCTCCGGCCGTCAAGCGGACATCAAAGCTCTGGGGTTTTCCAGTCGCGTTGACGAGCTGATAGCAGCGCTCGCTGCGGTCGTATCCTTCGGAACGAACGTCGGGGCCGCTCACGACGAGCTCGGGGGGGTAAGCCCAGGACCGGCCGAAGGCGACGACCTCCGGAACGGTCCAGGCCGTCATGCCGTAGAGCCCGGCCCAGTACTCCCGGTCGTCCTTTTCGTGGATGACGGGATCGGAGATCGGGAAGCTCGAACAATGCGATGGGCGGTCCGAGGTCAGGGTCGTGCGTCCATCGCAGCGGGCCTGGCCGACCGGGAAGTGATTGCAGCCGCTCGCCCGGCCGTAGGACGCGAGGTTCTCGAAGCGGAGGAACATCTTATTGCCCGGCTCGAAGCAGATGAAGGGCTTGTTCAGAGACTTGAACTGGTACTGCTGCACCGTGTAGGGATGCGTGACGTCCCAGCTGAAGGGGCCGTACGGCGGGGCGTTGGGGTTATCGACGAAGGACACCTTGGCGGTCTTCCCGTCGTAATCGGCGACGGTGACATAGTCCTTCTCCAGGAGGTCGGACACGATCTGTCCGGGGTGGAGCAGGGCCAGCGTCTCCTGGAATTGCCGCGGCTCGCCGAGCGTGCCCTTCTTCCAGGAGACTTTGCGGGTCGCGCTGGCATCGGGATAGATGTAATAGTATTCGTCGATCCAGCATTCCCAGCCGGTCTTGGGATCCACGCCCCAGGTGTGGTCGTAGGCGCTGACCGGGGCGTAGCGCCAGTGGATGACGACGCGGGCCTCGGTGTTCTCGATGATCCGGACGTGGGAGAACCGGCAGTGCCGGTCCTGCATGTGCTCGAAACAGCCCTCCTCGTCATTCCAGGCTTCGACGCTCTGGTCGGACATCCAGTTCTCGTTCTCCGAGATCCAGGAAGCTCCGTACCGGATGCCCCGCCAGAAGACCAGCTTGACGGCGGACCCGGGGAAGCAGACGACGATATCCGGGTCCTGGTCGACGGGCCACAGCCGGTCCCAGCCGGGGTAGTACTTCAGCTTCGTGTAATAGGCGCCGAACCGCCCGGGGTTCTTTTCGACGGCGGGCAGCCGCCGCGGGTCGATGTCCGGCTTCAGCCCGGCGGCGCGGGCCGAGCGCTCCTTGATCGTCGAGGCCGGCAGGGCCCCGTCGTAAACGGCCACTTCGTCCAGGATCCCCTCCAGCCCGAAATAGGCCGGCAGCGTCCCTTGGGTCCTGTGGATGTCGGAGGGCTTCTCCGGCCGGGCGACCATCCCCAAGAGGTAGCCTGACCTGGCGTGGGTGATCGCTCCCGAGATCCGGTTCGAGGCGGCCGGCGTCCCGTTGATGTAGAGGACCATCTCGGAACCGGCGCGGTAGACGCCGACGACGTGCGTCCATGTCCGCAGCGGGATCGCGTCCCGGGCGCTGGTGCAGGCCAGCCATTGCCCGCCGACGGCGCACTCCAGAGAGGCTTGGCCGAGGGGGCCGATCATCAGCCGGTAGCCCTTGACCTCGTCGGATTCGGAGGTCAGGACCGGGCACCAGTTCCAGGGGTATTCGCCGAGGGCGATCCAGGCTTCGACGGTGATCTCGTCGCCCGTCACGACCCGGTTCGGTCCGGACGTTCTCAGGCAGGTCGTGAAGCCGTCCAATCGAAGTCCGTTGCCCCGGACGCCCGGGGCCCTCTCGACATATCCTTCCAAGGCGTCCATCGTCCGGCTGACGACATCGGGCGTTTTCGAGCCGTCCAGGATCTCGAACGTCCAGTGCGCCTTTGGGTCCTGGGCGGCGGCCTTGACGGCGCAGACGACCAGGAGGATCGTCGCGAGCTTCTTGTTCATGTTGCCGCTCCTCTCAGTCCGGTCAATCTTATTACATTTGGGGACAACGGAAAAGAAGGCCGGACTCCCGGACAGCCAGTTCCTCAGTCCTCAGTCCTTGACTATCGCCCGGGGCCGGGATATCCTCTAATGCCACGATGACCCAGGCCTCGCTCGGCATACCCTTCGTCGATCTCGTCATCATCGTCGTCTACATGCTCGGTATCCTGTCGATCGGCCTCCTCTCGACCCGCGGCCTGGGGCGCACGGCCAGCGGCTACTTTCTGGCCGACCGGTCCCTGCGCTGGGGGATGGTCGGCTCGGCCATGTTCGCGGCCAACATCTCGACCATCCACCTCGTCGGCCTGGCCGCCTCGGGCTACTCGGACGGCCTCGTCTGGGGCAACTTCGAGTGGATGGCGACCTTCACCCTCGTCGTCCTCGGATTGGTCTTCGTCCCGTTCTATTTCCGGAGCCGGATCTCGACCCTGCCCGAGTTCCTGGAGAAACGATACGGCCCGGGGGCGCGGATCATGCTGGCCTTCATGGCCATCCTGGCCGCCCTGTTCATCCACATCGGGATGAGCCTCTACGCCGGAGCGGCGGTCTTCCGGCAGTTCTTCGGCATCGACGTCGTGACCTCGATCGTCATCATCTCCGCCGTCACCGGGATCTACACCGTCCTGGGCGGGCTCAAGGCCGTGGTCGTCACGGAGTCCATCCAGTCCGTGATCCTGATCCTCGGGGCGATCGTCGTCACGGCCTTCGCCGTCCTGGCGCTGCCGTCCCATGGCATCCACACGCTGGCGGACTTCAAGGCGGCCGTCAAACCCGATCAGCTCAGCATGCTGCAAACCCGCAGCACGGCCGGGCTCAACTGGTACGCGATCTTGCTCGGCTATCCCATCCTGGGGATCTGGTACTGGTGCACGGACCAGACCATCGTCCAGCGGGTGCTCGGTTCCCGGACGGAGAAGGATGCCCAATACGGGGCGCTCTTCGCCGGGCTCCTCAAGATCCTGCCCGTCTTCATCCTCGTCCTCCCCGGCATTCTCGGCTATGTCCTGTTCCGCGACGTCATCGGGGCGGACGCCAACCAGACCCTGCCGGTCCTCCTCGTCCGCCTCATCCCGACCGGGCTCAAGGGCCTCATCGCGGCGGGGCTGCTCGCGGCGCTGATGAGCACCATCGCCGCCGCCCTCAACAGCTCGGCGACGCTGGTGGCTGTCGATATCGTCAAGCGTATCAAGCCGGAGACCTCGGACCGGATCCAGGTCCGGATCGGGCAGGCCTGCTCCATCGTGATCATGCTGCTGGCCATGGCCTGGTCGACCCAGGGAGGACGGTACACGAGCATTTTCGAGGCCATCAACACCATCGCCAGCTATCTGGCCCCGCCGATCACGACCGTCTTCCTCTGGGGCGTCTTCTGGAGGCGCGGGACGCGCCAGGCGGCCCTGACGACCCTCGTCGCGGGGTTTCTCATCGGTGTCGCCTCCTTCCTGATCGACCTGCCGGTCTTCGGCACCGAGAAGGTCATCACCCAAGGGCTCGGCATCCCCTTCATGATGCAGGCCTGGTGGATGTTCTGCCTGTGCAGCGTGATCTTCTTCGCCGTCAGCCTGTTGACGCCCCGGCCGGACCCCGAGAAGATCGCCGCTCTGACCTGGAGAAGCCCGGCCGCCGTCCTTGCCCATGGCCGGATCCAAGGGTTGAGCGATCCGAGGGTCCTGGCCGGCGGGCTCTTGACGCTCCTGGCCGTCCTCTATTTGATCTTCCATTGAGGCCGCGTCGCGCGGCCGGGGAGTTGAGGCATGAAGCAAGCCGTCATGACCAGCCCGGGGGTGATCGAGTTCCGGGACGTTCCGGTGCCCAAACCCGGGCCCGACGAGGTCCTGATCCGGGTCCGGAGGATCGGGGTCTGCGGTTCCGACATCCACGTCCGCCACGGGCGCCATCCCTTTACCTCCTATCCGGTCGTGCAGGGGCATGAATTCTCGGGCGTCATCGAAGCGGTGGGCAAGCGGGTCAAGGGACTGCGGCCCGGCCAAAAGGTCACGGCCACGCCCCAGATCGTCTGCGGCCGTTGTGCCCCCTGCCGGCGCGGCGATTACCACATCTGCGACGTCCTCCGGGTCCGGGGGTTCCAGGCTCCGGGATGCGCCCAGGAGCTCTTCCTGGCCCGGGCCGATCAGATCGTTCCCCTGCCTGCCTCCTTCACTTTCGAACAGGGGGCCTTGGTCGAACCGGCGGCCGTCGGTGTCCACACCGTCTCCCGGGCCGGGGCGATGGCTGGGCTGAATGTCGCGGTCCTCGGAGCCGGGCCCATCGGCAATCTCGTCGGGCAGGCGGCCCGGGCCGCGGGCGCCAAGGTCCTCCTGACGGACATCAGCGAATACCGTCTCGAGATCGCGCGAAGGTGCGGCCTCCGGTCCGTCTCGCTCGCCGGCCGGGAGACATTGAAGGAGGCCTCCGAGCGCGTCTTCGGCGCCAAGGGATTCCAGAAGGCCTTCGAATGCGCCGGGGCCGAGGCGGCCATCAACGAGGCCATCGAGGCCATCCAGAAGGGTGGGACCATCGTGGCGGTCGGCGTTTACGGCGACCGGCCCCGGGTCAATATGGGCCTCGTTCAGGACCGTGAGCTGACCCTGACCGGCACGCTCATGTATCAGAAGCGCGATTTCGTCAAGGCCGTCCGGCTCATGCGGTCGGGGGGGCTGGTCACCGCGCCGCTCGAAACCACCCACTTCCCCTTTGAAGAGTACCGGGCCGCCTACGACTACGCCGACCGGGAAGGGGAGAGGTCGATGAAGATCTTCGTCGACCTCGCGACCACCTGACAGGAGCGCGTCTCATGAAGAACTTCAGCTACTTCCAACCCACCGAGGTCCTTTTCGGACGCGGCCGGTTCGCCGAGCTCGGCACGGTTACGGCCCGGTACGGGCGCCGGGCCCTGCTCGTTTCGGTCGGCGACGAGCCCTGCTTCCGGGGCCTTTTCATCCGGGCCAAGTCCCGATTGGTCAAGGCCGGGCTGGCCGTCGCCCGTTTCGACGGCGTCGTCCCCAATCCGACAACGGACGTGGTGACCCGGGGCGCCCGGGCCGCTCGCGCCTTCAGGGCCGATGTGATCGTGGCGATCGGGGGCGGTTCGACGATGGACACGGCCAAGGCCATCGCCGTCGAAGCGACGCACCCCGGCGCCGCCTGGGACTATCTGTTTTTCCGGGACACGCAGCCCACGGCCAAGACCCTGCCGGTGGTCGCGGTCACGACGACCTCGGGCACGGGGTCCCATGTGACCCAGGTCGCCGTGGTGACCAACCCGGCCGAGAAGAACAAGTCGGCCCTCTACCATCCTCTCCTCTATCCCCGGGCCGCCCTGGTCGACCCGGAGCTCATGCTGACGCTCCCGGCCAAGGTCACCGCCGCCACGGGCTTCGACGTGTTCGCGCACGCTTTCGAGAGCTACATCCATCCGGGGGGATCTCCGTACACGGACATGATGGCCCTCGAGGCGCTCCGGCTCGTCGTCCGATTCCTGCCGGCCGCGGTCAAGGACGGGAAGGACCTGGACGCCCGCGAGAACATGGCTTGGGCCGACACCCTGGCGGGGCTGTGCATCGCCAACGCGGGGGTGACCCTGCCGCACGGCATCGGCATGGCCCTCGGCGGGCTCTATCCTCACGTGGCCCACGGCGAGGCCCTGGCCGTCGTCTATCCGGCCATCCTCGAATACACCTATCGGGTCGCGCCGGCAAAGTTCGCCGCCGTCGGCCGGATCTTCGATCCCCGGCTCGGGGACAAGAAAGGAATCTGCGCGGCCGAAGGCGCGAGCGAAGCCATCAAGAGGTTCATCAAGAAGATCGGGATGGGGATCCGGCTCCGGGACCTGCGGGTGCCCAAGGCCGAGCTCGAGGCCCTGGCCCGGCAGTCGCTGGTCCTGCCCGACTTCAAGAACCATCCGCGTCTGGCGACGCTGGCCGACGTCGAGAGGATCCTCGACCGGAGCCATTGAGCCGAGGGCTGGGCGATCGAGGCCGGGATCGAGATGAAGTGAAGCGGGCTGAGACGGCGCCCCGGCCGGCGAGGAGCGGCGAGTCCGGCTGGCGAAAGGAGTCCCTCATGATGGCCATTCCTTCAAGACGCGTGCTGACCCTGGCCGCCGCGCTGGGGGCGGTCTTGATCCTGGCGACAGGGGCCTGGGCCCAGGAGAAGGCCAAGACCGGATCCGATCCGGCGATGCGGATTTGGTACGCCCACCCGGCCGATAAATGGGAGAACGCCTTTCCCGTCGGCAACGGCCGGCTCGGGGCCATGGTCTTCGGCAAGACCGACGAGGAGGAGATCCAGCTCAACGAGGAGACCTACTGGTCGGGCGGGCCCTATTCCACGGTCGTCAAGGGCGGAGCCAAGGCCCTGCCCGAGATCCGGAAGCTCGTTTTCGACGGAAATTATAAGATGGCCCACATCCTGTTCGGCCGTAACCTGATGGGCTACCCCGTCGAGCAGATGAAATACCAATCCCTCGGCCGTCTGGTCGTCCGGTTCCCGTCGAAGGACCCCGTGACGGATTACCGGCACGAGCTCGACCTGGACACGGCCGTGGTCCGGACGTCCTACGTCCAGGGCGGCGTCCGCTTCACGCGGGAGGTCTTCGCCAGCCCCGTGGACCAGGTCGTCGTCGTCCGGCTCACGGCCGACCGGCCGGGCCGGATCTCGTTCAAGGCCCAGCTCCAGGGCGAGCGGAACGAGGCCCACTCCAACTACGCGACCGACTATTTCCGCATGGACGGCCTCGCTCCGGACGGCCTTGTCGTTCGCGGCAAGTCGGCCGACTACATGGGCGTGACGGGCGCGCTCCGCTACGAGGGCCGGCTCAAGGCCCTGCCCGAGGGAGGATCGATGAGCCTGGACTGGGACGAGCTCAGCGTGACCGGCGCCGACGCCGTGACCCTGCTCGTCGCCGCGGCCACGAACTTCGTCAGCTATAAGGACGTGAGCGGCGATCCGCGCGCCCGCGTCGAGGCGGTCCTGTCGCCCGCGGCCGGTCGATCCTTCGAAGCCCTCAAGGCCGCCCACCTCGACGAGCATAGGCGCCTGTTCCGCCGTGTGACCATGACCCTGCCGGAGACGCCGAATTCCCTGCTTCCGACCGACGAGCGGCTCAAGAACTTCGACGGAGCGAACGATCCCGCCCTCGGCGCCCTCGTCTTCCAGTTCGGCCGCTACCTTCTCATCTCGTCCTCGCGTCCGGGAACTCAACCGGCCAACCTCCAGGGGATCTGGAACAAGGACATGAATCCCATGTGGGATTCGAAATACACGACCAACATCAACACGGAGATGAACTACTGGCCGGCCGAGGTCGGCAACCTCGCCGAGTGCGCCGAGCCGCTCTTCCGCATGATCCGCGAGCTCACGGACCAGGGAAGCCAGGTGGCCCGGGAGAACTACGGCGCCGGCGGCTGGGTCTTCCATCAGAACACCGACCTCTGGCGGGTCGCCGCGCCCATGGATGGGCCGAGCTGGGGGACGTTCGCGACGGGCGGGGCCTGGCTGGCCACGCACCTTTGGGAGCACTACCTCTACACGGGCGACAAGGCGTTCCTCGCGGAGGCCTATCCCGTCCTCAAGGGCAGCGCCGAATTCTTCCTGGATTTCCTGGTCCCGCACCCGCGATACGGCTGGCTCGTGACCAATCCCTCGACGTCCCCGGAGAACTTCCCGGCTGTCCCGGGTCAGGCGCCGTTCTTCGACGAGATCACGACCTTCCGGACGACGACCTCGATCTGCGCCGGCTCGACCATCGACATGGCCATCCTCAACGACCTCTTCGGATCCGTCGCCGAGGCCGCCGATGTCCTCGGCGTCGACCGGGACTTCAAGGCCCGGGTCCTGGCGGCCCGGTCCAAACTGGCGCCCATGCAGATCGGCCGGAAGGGCAACCTCCAGGAATGGCTCGAGGATTGGGACGAGACCGAGAAGAGCCACCGCCATATTTCGGGGCTCTGGGGCCTGTACCCCGGCCGCCAGATCTCCCCGCGGCGGACGCCGCAGCTCGCCGAGGGCAGCAAGGTTGTCCTGGAGCAGCGGGGGCTGCCGGGCAACGGCTGGGCTTCCGCGTGGAAAGCCGCTTGCTGGGCCCGTCTCGGGGACGGGGCCAAGGCCCTGGAGAACTTCACCTACGCCATGCGCCAATACACGACGACGAGCCTGTTCTCGATCTGCTCGCGCGCGATGCAGGTCGACGGGTCGTTCGGCATGTCCGCGGCCGTGGCCGAGATGCTGCTCCAATCCCACGAGGGTGAGCTGGCCTTCCTGCCGGCCCTGCCGGCCGCGTGGAAGGACGGCGAGGTCAAGGGCCTCGTGGCCCGCGGCGGCTTCGAGGTCGGCCTGCGCTGGAAGGACGGGCGGATCTCGGAGGTGACGCTCCATTCGAAGCTCGGCCGGTCCTGCCGGGTGCGCTCCGCCGCTCCCCTGAAGGTGACCGTCCGGGGCCGGTCCGTGTCCGTCCGCCGGCCGGAGCCGGGCCTCATCGAGTTCAAGACCGAGCCGGGCGCCACCTATGCGTTGACGCCCGCGGGGCGCTAGAAGCCATGGACAGGCGCGAGTTCATAAAGAAGACCGGGGCCGGTCTGCTCGCGGCCGGGGCCCTGCCGGGTCCGGGCCCGCGTCCGGCCGGCCAGGCCGGCGCGGCCGCCGGAAAGGCCCTCGACGGGCGCAGGATCCTGACCTTCAATTCGGTGATCCGCGTCAACCAGATCGAGGTCACCCGGACGCGGAACGAGGGCTTCGACGAGGCCGACCGCCATACCCCCGAGAACGTCCGGGCGCTCCGCGACGCGTTCGCCGCCGGCTGGCCCGGCGCGCCGATGACCTGGGCCTTCAGCTGGCGGGCCCTGTTCGACGAGCGCGAGAACTACCGCGAGATCCGTCGGCTCGTCGCGGCCTACCATCGCGACTACGGTGATGATGTGACGTTCATCCCCGGGGCCTACTTCGCCAACGCCTATAACACGAGGCACCAGGTCGACCGCGATCTCCATGAAGGCCTGGCCCGCGTCTCGGAGATCGTGGGCGGCGGCTTCCGGCCCAAGAGCGTGATCGCCGGCTTCCTGGCCGCGGCCAACCAGAAGTATCTGGCCGAGAAGGAGGGCATCCGCGTTTGCCAGGGGAACATCTGGAGCCAGTACGCCGTCGACAACCAGGACGGCGAGGGCTCGATCTCCTATCCCTACTATCCGTCGACCGAGCACTTCTGCAAGCCGGCCCAGGGAGCCCGCGATTTCATCGACTGCGTCAACCTGGACGGCTGGACCTGCGATTTCCTCGCCGCCCGGCGCCAGGGCCAGGATTGGGCGGCCTCCCAGCGCAGCCGCATGGGCGTCGGGCCCATCGAGACGATCGAGTGGTTCGGGCCCGAGGTCGGACTGGCCCAGATCGTCCAGACGACGGCCGCCCACTTCGACGCGGGCTTCGCCCTCAACGGCTGGGCCTGGGTCACGAACTGCTGGGAGATCTCGCTCGTCCCGCAGATCGGGCACCTGGAGGTCCTGACGCGGTGGACGAAGCGTATCCGCGAGCGCTGGCCCTCGGCCGAATGTCTGACCCTGGGCGATTTCGGGAGCGCCTTCCGGGCCCAATATCCGAACAACGAGAATCTGCGGTACCGATTCGTCCAGAGGGGGACGGGGATCGGCGGGTCCGAAGTCCCTCTGGAGATCCGCTGGTTCATGTGCCGGGAGTTCCGCCTGGCCCTGCTGCGGAGCTGGAGGGAGAAGGGGCCGGAGCGGGTCATCGACTTCACCCGCTATGACCTTCCCGCCCGCGAGCCCCAGGACATGACGCGGAGCTGGAGCCTGATGGGCCGCATCAACCAGAAGCGGACGCGCCCCCAGGACGAGCCCGTCCCCTTCGGATCCCTCGCCCCGGACGAGAGGGCGCTGGTCCTCCGTTGGTTTCCCGAGCTGAGAACTTAGCGGCCATTGCTTGAAGGAACCGCCGGGAGGCCGCGCCGATCCCGCCGGGCTTTCGACCGGGAATTTCCCGGGTGGTATTCCTCTGAACTATATTTTAATATCGAACCGACGGGATTGAAGGAGGAGAAAATGCTGGAGACGAAGAGACCCAAGCTCGACCTGCTGTCCCGGCCGTTCCTGGATCAGATCGTTTCGGAAGCCTTGGATGTCCTGGAGAAGACGGGCGTCCTCATCGAGAACGACGAAGCGATGCGCCTCCTGGCGGACGCGGGATGTCCCCGCCGGGGGCGGATCGTCTCGTTCAAGCCGAGCCTCGTTGAAGCGTCGCTCAAGACCGCGCCTCGGGCCATTAATGTCTATGACCGCGGCGGCGCCCTCGCGATGGCCCTGGAAGGGGACGCGGTCCACTTCGATCCGGGCTCCGGAGCCCTGAAGTTCCTGGATCCGGAGACTCAGGAAGAAAGGAAGCCGGTGACCAGGGACCTTGTCCGTTACGCGATCCTGACCGACGCTCTTCCGAACATCGCCGCGCAGAGCACGGAGATGATCTCCATGGACGTGCCCGAGGCCATGCAGGACAGGTATCGGCTCTACATCGGGCTGCGGTTCTGCACGAAGCCGATCGTGACGGGCACCTTCGCCGTGGAAAGCTTCAAGATCATGACAGACATGCTGGTGGCCGTCCGGGGGAGCGAACGGGCGCTCAGGGAGAAACCCTTGGCGATCTTCGATTGCTGTCCCTCGCCGCCCTTGAAATGGAGCAACCTGACCTGCCAGAACCTCATCGACGCCGCCCGGGCGGGGATCCCCGCCGCGCTGATCTCGATGCCATTGACGGGGGCCACGTCCCCGGTCACTCTGGCCGGAGCGTTGGTGCAGTTGACGGCCGAGAACCTGAGCGGCATCGTCATTCACCAGTTGGCCCATCCGGGGTCGCCCATCATCTTCGGAGGGTCTCCCGCGGCGTTCGATATGAGGACGGGAACGCCGCCCATGGGGGCCATGGAGACCATGATGATCAACGCCGCTCATATCCAGGTCGGGAAGCACCTGGGGCTTCCCACCCATTCCTACATGGGGCTTTCCGATGCCAAGATCGTCGACGGCCAGGCGGGCTTGGAGACGGGCATGGGGGCGCTCGTCGCGGCTCTCGCCGGGGCGAACGTCATCTCCGGCCCGGGCATGCTGGATTTCGAGAGCTGTCAGAGCCTGGAAAAGCTGGTGCTGGATAACGAGATCTGCGGCATGGCGCTCCGCATGGTCAGGGGCATCGAAGCCCGGGGAGATCGGCTGGCCGGCGATCTCTACGAAGATATTTACGCGGGGGACCATTTCCTGACTTCGGCCGAGACGCTGCGGTGGTTCCGTGAAGAGGTCTATACGGCCGGTCCCGTGATCGACCGCGATGCCTATGACACCTGGGTCCATCGCGGGAAAAAGAGCGCTTGGGATCGGGCGCGGCTGGAAGTCGCGAGGATCTTGAGCTCCCACACCGCGGAACCGCTGCCGGACGGTGCGCTCACGGCCCTGATGGACGTCGTGAACGCCGATGCCCGGCGGATGGGCATCGATCTGCCTCTTTTGGATTGACGACCCAGGCCCTCGGTCAAAGGACGTGAACATGAACGCAATTCGAAGAATGGGCTTCGCGCTCCTCGGCACGGTCCTCCTGGCTTTCGGGGCTTGCCGGTCGGAGACTCCCACGGCATCCCGGCCGGCGGCGGCCGGTGCCGAGCTCTCCGAAAAGGACTTCTTCGATCCCCCCCTCTCGGCCCGGCCGAGCGTCCTCTGGGCCTGGCTCAACGGCTACGTCGACCGGGATCAGCTGACCCGCGAGCTGGAGGAGCTGAAGGCCAAGGGCCTGGCCGGAGCCATCATCTGGGACGTGGGCAGTCTGGCCGATCCGAAGAAGATCATCCCGGCCGGGCCCTCCTTCCTCGGCCCGGAGTCCCTGGCCAGCATTTCCCACGCCATCGACGAGGCCGGCCGCCTCGGCCTCGAGCTCGGCCTGTTCGCCTCCAGCAGCTGGAACGCGGGCGGGGCCTGGATCAAGCCCGAGAACGCCAGCCGGCAGCTGCTCTGCCGCGAGATCGAGGTCCAAGGCCCGGTCCGCGTCCGGACGACGGTCCCGCTCCCGGACGGCGTGACCGACCATTGGCGGGACGTCGCGGTGTTGGCCGTTTTTCCGGAGGGCGGCCCCGCTATCGATATCTCGCTGTACATGGACCCCCGAGGCCGCTTGAATTATTGGGAAGCCCCGGAGGGGATCTCGAGGATCATGCGCATCGTCGCCAGCAACACGGGTCAGACCCTCGAGTGCCCGAGCCCGAACTCCGACGGCCTGATCATCGACCACCTGAGCCGCGAGGCCGCCGCGGTCGACATGACGTACATCCTCGACCGGATCCTGAGCGGGCGAAAGAGCCTCGACGCGCTGAAGACATTCATGCTCGACAGCTACGAGGTCCGCGAGGCGGTCGATTGGACGGACGGCTTTATCGACGAGTTCCGGACGCGGCACGGCTACGACCCCGTCCCTTATCTGCCCGCGCTGTTCGACCCGGCCGCGCTGGACGCCGGGATCGCCGGCCGCTTCCTTTACGATTACCGGAAGACCGTCAGCGACCTGATCATCGAGAACCATTTCCGCACGGTCCGGGACCTGCTGCATAAATACGGCGTGCGCCTCCTGGCCGAGGCGGGCCACGGCGGGTATGCCCGAGTGGACGCCTTGAAAGCGCTGGGCTCGGCCGATATCCCGATGGGCGAGTTCTGGAACCACGAGCGGTTCTGGGTGGTCAAGGAAGCCGCCAGCGCCGCGCACATCTACGGCCGGCGGATCGTCGATGCCGAGACCCTGACCGGCTGGCGGAGCTGGCAGGACGGGCCCGCGGAATACAAGCGGCGCTTCGACATCGCGTTGTGCGCCGGGCTGAACCATCCCACGTTCCACACCTTCACCCACAATCCGCCGGCCGCGGGCCGGCCGGGCTTCGTCTATCACGCCGGCGAGCACTTCAACGTCAACACCACCTGGTGGGACCAGGCCGGACCGCTGATCGAGTACATGTCCCGCTGCGATTACCTTCTCCAGCAGGGCCTCTTCGCGGCCGATGTCGCCTTCTATTACGGCGATCAGGCGCCGAACATTGTGCCCTCGCGGCGGATCGACCCCGATATCAAGCCCATTTACCCCGACACGGACTGCCTGCACTGCGGGAAGCCCAGGCCGATCCAGACCTCCTCGCTCGACCGGGGGTACGATTACGATTACGTCAACTCCGAAGTGATCCTCGACCGGATGAGGGTCTCAGGTGGGCGCATCGTCCTTCCCGACGGACTGAGCTACGCCCTGCTCGTCCTGCCGGACCGCGACGATATGTCTCTCGCGGTCCTGAGGAAGATCGGAGAGCTGGTCGAAGCCGGGGCGACGGTCGTCGGCCGAAAGCCCGTCCGGGCCCCCGGGCTGGCCGGGTACCCCGCCTGCGACGACGAAGTGAGGGCCTTGGCCGACGGGATCTGGGGCGCCTGCGACGGCGCGTCGGTCAAGCAAAGCCGCTACGGGAAGGGCCGGATCATCTGGGGGGTCCCTCTGAACGAGATCCTGCGGGATCAAGGGCTGGGGCCCGACTTCCGCGCGCTCGGCGTCGCCAACGCCGATCAGCACATCGATTTTATCCATCGAACCACCGGAGACGACGACCTCTATTTCGTCTCCAATAGCGCCCAGGCCTCCGAGACCTTCGACGCGGTCTTCCGCGTCGGGGCGGACAGGACGCCCGAGTTCTGGTATCCCGACACGGGCCGGATCGTCCCTTGCCGTTCGTTCGCCCGGGTCGCGGGCGGTTGCCGGCTGACGTTGGAGCTCCCGGCCTACGGCTCCGTTTTCGTCGTCTTTCGCCGGACGCCGACGCCGGCGGCCTATCGTTCTCCGGAACCCCTGAAAGCGGGATCACAGCCGGCCGCCGACATCGCCGGCCCTTGGACGGTCCGTTTCCCGCCCGGATGGGGCGCGCCGGGATCCGTCGTCTGGAACGGCCTGATCAGCTGGACCGAATCGGTAGATCCCGGCATCAGGTATTTTTCCGGGACGGCGAGCTATGAGGCGGAATTTGAGCTCGGCGAGAAGCTGCTCCGGGAGGGGGGCAGCTGGCTCCTCGACCTCGGGACGCTTAGGGAAGTCGCGGAGGTGACTCTCAACGGCCGCAACCTCGGCATCCTTTGGAAGGAGCCCTTCCAGGCCGATATCACAGACGCTCTGCGAACGGGACGGAACACTCTCGAGGTCAAGATCACCAACCTCTGGAACAACCGCCTCATGGGGGACCTCCTGGATCCGGGCCAAAAACCGTATGCGCGCACCAACATGGTCCTCAAGGTGCGGGACCTCATCCCGGCCGGACTGTTCGGGCCGGTGACCATCCGGCGCGCGGCCCCCCGCGGCCGAGCGAAAGGAGAATCGACATGATCAATCCGCGATCGATCCCGGCCTTCGCTCTGGTCCTGCTTTGCGCCGTTGGCGCCGCTCTGACCGGCCGGCCCGCGGGCCCGGCGGGCGCGGCGGCCCGCCGGCCGTTCGCCCCGACGTGGGAATCCCTCAGCCGGAATCCCACGCCGCAGTGGCTGCGCGACGGGAAGTTCGGCATCTACACCCACTGGGGTGTCTATGCCGTGCCGGCGGTGGGTCCGAACGGCACCTGGTATTCCCATAACATCTACATGAACCCGAACTCGCCGGAGCGGGCCTATCATGAAGCGACTTACGGTCCGCTCGAGAAATTCGGCTACAAGGACTTCATCCCGACGTTCACCGGGGCCAAGTTCGACGCCGCCGAGTGGGCCGACCTTTTCCGCAGGGCGGGCGCCCGCTTTGCCGGCCCTGTGGCCGAGCACCACGACGGATTCTCGATGTGGAATACGGCCTATTCGGATTGGAACGCGGCCAAGATGGGCCCCAAGCGGGACATCGTCGGCGAGCTGTCGGTGGCGATCAAGAAGGCCGGGCTGAAGTTCGTCACCGCCTTCCACCACGCCGAGAACTGGTACTTCTTCCCGGTCTGGGACAAGCGCTATGACTGCGGCGACCCGCGCTATTCCGGCCTCTACGGTCCGATCCATGAGAAGGGCGCCCAGCCCGACAAGGCCTTTTTAGACCGGTGGTCGGCCAAGGTCCGGGAAGTCGTGGACAAGTACCGGCCCGATTTCCTCTGGTTCGACTTCGGCCTGGGCTTCGTTCCGGAAACCTATAAGAAGGAGCTCCTCGCCTACTTCTTCAACGGGGCGGCCGCGGAGGGCCGGGAGGTCGTGGTCAGCTACAAGGACCACGACCTGCCGGTCGGCGTCGGGATCAACGACCTCGAGCTCGGGCAGGAGCGGGAGATGACCTACCACGAGTGGATCACGGATTCCTCGGTGGACAACCAGGGGGCGTGGGGCTATGTCCGGGGGGCGGGCTTCAAGACGACGGAGAACCTCGTCCACAACCTCATGGACCGGATCAGCAAGAACGGCTACCTCCTCCTCAACGTCGGCCCGAAGCCGGACGGGTCGATCCCCGAAGAGGCCCGGGAGATCCTGCTCGGGATGGGCCGGTGGCTCGAGGTGAACGGCGAGGCCGTTTACGGCACCAGGCCCTGGATCGTCGCCGGCGAGGGGCCGACCAAGCTCGAGGGCGCGGGGGCGTTCAACGAGCGGGACGACCTCCGCTACAAGGCCCAGGATATCCGTTTCACGGCCAAGGGCGACGTCCTCTACGCCACGGCGCTCGGCTGGCCCGGCGAGAAGATCCTCATCAGGAGCTTGGCCGGCGGCCCCGATCCGGGGCGGAACTTCTGGAACGGCCTGTACCCCTCCGAGATCGTCTCGGTCAGCATGCTCGGCGACGGCCGGCCCCTGAAGTGGGAGATGACCAAGGACGGGATGACGATCGAGACGCCGCCGACAAAACCGTGCGCTTACGCCTACGTCTTCAAGATCGTGAGGCGCAGGCCGTTCTGAGCCGGCCACCGTCCGGTCTGCGGAAGGCCGGCGGCTTGACACGTTCGCTGGGCCGCGGGGCGTTTTCTTCGCCTTGGCTGTCAACGCGGCCCGAGCAACTCGATCTTTTGCAGCACCAGGCCGTAGTGTCCGCCCGGCGGATTGATGGCCAGCTTCTCGCCGTTCCAATCGTCGGCGAAGTTGGCTGAGTAGAGCAGCCACATCGTCCGGCCGTCCGCGCTGATGAACTTGGAAGGGACGTTGACGAAATAGGCCTGCTCGCCGAAGCTTTTCATGTAGGATACGAGCCGCCAGGGCCCTGTGACGGCGTCCGCCTCGAGGACATAGGTGTTCATCCGGGCGCAGGTGTTCCCGCCGTCAGTGACGAACATCAGGAACTTCTTGAGCGGCGCGTCGTAGGTCACGGTGACGCAGCCCATGGCGTTGTTCCACTCGAGGAGCGGCTTGATCTTGGCGAGATCGGCCGTCCACACGGGCTTCCCCTGGGCGTCGCGGCCGGCGTAGAACTCGTACTTCGAGGCGTCGTTGATGGTCTCGGGCGACGGCGTCACGCGGACCAGGTAGACCTGGTCGCCGGTGATCCAGCTGGCGTTCCAGAAACGCCACTTCGGGTCGGAGATGTCGGCCCCGTGGGCGACGAGGTAGGCCTTGCCGTCCGGGGAGTGCTGCATGTCCTTCCCGAAATCGACAAAGTGGGGCGAGCCGATCTTGACCGGGTACCCGTTGATGCCGGTCTCGCCGAACAGCGGCTTTTCGGGGGTATGCGGTGTTTCCTTCCAGGACCGGCCGAGGTCCGTGGAGACGCGGAACCCGACGAACGGCCCCAGCCACGGCCAGTTCACCATTAGGAGCCCGTAGGGCGCGCTTCCGGCCGGGTCCAGGCAGTAGGTCCCGTAATACCAAACCCCTTTGTAGACCAGGCTGCCGCAGGGATAGCGGCCATGATAGGGGGCCGCCGAGGAGACATGGAGGCCCAAACTGTAGACCTTGAGGTCCAGGGGGTCGCTCCCCTCGATGACGGCCTGTCCGGTGCGGGCGGCATTGCCGCTGCTTTCTCCGGAGCTGCAGCCTTCGCGGGAGCCGTCCAGCCGCCAGCACGAGCCGTCCGTCCAGGGCGAATACAGCTTGTCGTCCGCGGCCCAGGACGGGTACCAGGTGTCCCCGTAGCGGAAGCCGCTCTTGACGCCCAGGAAACGGATCCCCGTCAGTTCCTTGGACTGCTCGAAGGGACAGTCGGCCGGCGGTTCCGATCTCCAGGTGAACGGCTCGAACTTCACGATCTCGGGCTTGGGTTGCCCGAGCGCGCTTCGGAGGGGGATCATCAGGATCATGAGGATCCAGATCCCGACGGCCTTTGGTTGGAGATTCATCGGATAGCCCTCCCTTTCTTCCTGGCTTTCCTCGTACGCATGGCGCTCCGATCGATCCGCCCGGGCGGACGGAGCGATGCGCCGGACTATTTATCGAGCCGCTTCAAGGCCTCCTCGGCCGCGCGCTTGATCATGTTCTGGTGGGAGGGGACGGCGGCGGATTCGCGGAGGAACGGGACGAGCGACGCGTCGCCGGTCAGGCCCAGGGCGCGAAGGGCCTCGGCTCGGACGCGGACGCTCCTGTCCTTCCGGAAGACGTCCTTATAAAAAGCGCCGAGGCGCTTGTCCTTGAAGGCGCCAAGAGCCTGGACCGCCGCGGTCCGGACGGAAGAGTGCGGGTCCCCGCAGGCCTTCTGGAGAACTGCGGAGACCTCGGCGGAGGATCTCCCGGTTAGAGCCTCGACGGCGGCCCGGCGGACCGCCCAGAAGGGATCGCTCCGCGCGCCCCGGGCGAGCTCGGTGAGGACGGCGGGCTGGTCAGCCGCGACAGCCAGCTCTCCGGCCGCGGTCATCCGGCCGATGACGTCGTCGTTCTTAAGCTGGTAGAGAAGCTCGGCCGCCTCTTTGGGGAACGTCACCTCCTTGATCAGCTCGTTCGCCGCGTCGAACCGGACCAGCAGGGGTTTCGTTTCGGCCGGGAATTCGAACGTCTCCTCCCGCTCCCGGATCCAGATCCTGTGCGTCTCCGACCTGCCGGCCGTGACGATCTTGACGCTGACCGGGACGCGGAAGACGGGCACGCCCTTGGCGAAGTCCTGCACCTGCGCGACCTTGAGGCGGGCAACCTTCTTCGCCGCGTCCCATTCGCTCCGGATCTCGAACACGGGATGGCCGGGCTTGTACAGCCACTGGTCGAAGAACCAGTCGAGGTTCTGGCCGGTGACCGTCTTGACCGAGCGGATGAAATCGGACGTGTCGACCGCGTCGAAGGCGTAGCGGTGGAGGAAGTGGCTGAGGGTCTTGAAGAAGATCTCGTCGCCGAGGATCGACCTGAGCATGTGGAGGACGAGGGCGCCCTTGGGGTAGCTGTGCGAGTCGAACATGTCCTCCGGCTTGTCGTAGCGGTCGGACACGATCGGGCGGATGTAGCGGGCGTGGGCCTCCCGGAGGTAGGCGGCGAGCTTGTTCTGGAGATTGACCGCCCCTTCGTCATCGCCTCTGTCGTGGCGGTGATACAGGTAGTCCGAGTACGTCCCGAAGCTCTCGTTCATCCAGGCGTGGCCCCAGCTGCGGAGGGTGATGAGGTCGCCCCACCACTGGTGGGCCAGCTCGTGGGAGACGATGCCGATGGCTGAGAAATCCGGCTCGTCCGCCTCCGAGACCATGATCCGCGAGGTCATGGCCGTCGCTGACGTGCTCTCGGCGCCGCCGCCGAGCGGGACCGAGATCTGGTCGTACTTCTGCCAAGGATAATCGTATCCGAAGATCTCGTTGAAGAACGCGATCATCGCCGGGGTCTTCCCGTAAGTCGGGCGGGCCTTGGCCTCGTCCCCCGGATAGACCCAGTAGTTCACCGGCAGATTCCCGTAGGAATCCCGGACGACGACGTAGGGAGCGGCGGCCAGGAAGATGAGGTAGGTCGAATGGGGCAGATCCTGGGACCAGTGGAAGGTCGACGTCCCGGCGGCCTTGTCCTCGACGACGCCGACGAGCCGGCCGTTGGACGCGACCTTGAGTCCGGCCTTGACCGTGGCCACGATCTCGCTGGTGGCCTTGTCGTTCGGATAGTCGAAGCAGGGGAACCAATGGTGGACGTTGTCGGGCCAGGAATCGGACCAGACGAGCCGGGGGCTGTCGGGCGTCTCATCGACGAACCGGAGGCCTTGCCGGGGCTCCCGGCCCTTATACTCACAGGTGAAGGTCACGATCTCGCCGAACTTTGCCGGACGGAGGAGGACGACCTTGAGCTCCTTGTCCGACTGCTCGAACTTCAGGGGCGTGCCGTAATCGTCGACGACCGAGGTCACCGTGAACTCCTCGGCGTCCAGGACGCAGGCCTCGAGACCGTCCCGGAAGGACGACAGGGTGACCGTCGCCGCCCCCTCGAAGGATTTCCGGTCGAGGTCGAGCTTGAGCTTGATCAGGTAGTGGAGCGCGTCGTAGCTCCGGCCGCGCTCGGACTGAAGGGGCTTTTGGGAGTAGTCGACCGTCTGCCCGGAAAGCGCCGGGACGAGGGCGAGGAGGACAACGGCGATCCCGATGAACGTTCTTCTCATGAGCATTTTCTCCTTGGCCCTCTGGCTCGTCTTCTCGATCTGGCGGGGCAGGAGCGACCGACGCCCGGCCGCGGCCGAGCGTTCGCCGATGCCCTAGAGAACGACCGCCTTCCCGGCTTTGCGCAGGGCGTACTGCTCGGCGATCCAGGCATAGGTCTTGGCCAGGCCCTCGCGGAGCGGCGTCGACGGCTCCCAGCCCAGGATGCTCTTGATCAACGTGTTGTCCGAGTTGCGACCGCCGACCCCTTGCGGCGCGTCAGGTCGTAGCGCCGGTCCACCGTGACGCCGGCGATCTCCTCGACGAGGCCGACGAGATCGTCGATGGCGATCAGCTCGCTCGAGCCCAGATTGATGGGCGTGGCGATCAGCTCCTCGCTATGAGTGATGAGGTCGATGCCGTAGACGCAGTCGTCGATGTAGGTGAAGCTGCGCGTCTGCGCCCGTCGCCCCAGATCTCGATCTCGTGGCTCGCCGGCGTCCTTGGCCTGAATCACCTTGCGGCAGATGGCGGCCGGCGCCTTCTCGCGGCCGCCGTCCCAGGTGCCCCAGGGCCCGTAGACATTGTGGAAGCGGGCGATCGCCGTCTTCATGCCGCGTTCGGCCCAGTACTCCTGGCAGAACATCTCCGATATCAGCTTCTCCCAGCCGTAGCCGCGCTCCGGTATCGGCCGGGTAGGCGTCGGACTCCTTCAGCGCGCGGCAGTTCGGATCCTCCTGCAATGCGGCGTTGTAGACGCACGCCGAGGACGCGAAGAAGTAGCGTTCGACCCCGGCACGATAGGCGGCCTCGATCAGGTGGGTGTTGATGAGGATGCTGCGCAGGCACTCCACGCGAAAGCGCTCGATGAAACCCATGCCGCCCATGTCGGCGGCTAGGTTGTAGACCTCCGCGCGCCTGCGTAGCGCGAGCGCAGGCGGATTCGTCTCGGCTCAGATCCATGCACAGGTTCTCGACTCCGGGCGTCCTCTGGTACCAGAGCGGCAGCGGCTTCTTGTCGATCGGCCCGAATCCGGGTCAAGCCCCTTGCTCATGGAAGTGCCGCACCAGCGCGCCGCCGATGAAGCCCCCTGCGCCAGCGACGACGATCAGGTCGTCTTTCCGCCTGGAAGTCCTCGATGCGCTTGGGGTTCGGGCTCGCGGCCATGGCCTCTCCTTTATCCCGGGTGAGGGGTCATTATAGGGCTTTTGGCCGGACAAAAAAAGCGGGGACGGGCCGATGAGGGCCCGCCCCCGCTCGTCGGGTTCGGTCGGCCGGCGCGAGCGCTTACTGCTTGCCGGTCAGCTTGACCTCGCTCTTGGTCGTCTGCGTCATGGGGATGGTCATGCCGGCGGCGGGGACGTCGATCGATATCTCGGTCGCCGACTCGGAGACCGTCTTGACGTAGGTCCCTTCCTTGATCGCGAAGAACCAGAGATCCTTTGCCCTTGCTCGTCCCTGAGAAGGTCAGGTCCTGACCCATCTGGTTCCCGGACCCGGAGATGGTCCCGGTGACCTGGGAGGAGACGCGGGCGCACTCCACACCGTCGATCAACTCGATCCCATCGAGCGTGTGGAGGTACTGGAAGTCGATCTTGACGTCCATCGACCCCGTCTTTTCTTCGATGCTCGCGGCGGCGGGCCAGGTGTCACCGATCTTGACCGTTTTGCCAGGCAGGTCAGGGAAGAAGTTCTTGAAGCTTGAGGCCATGTTGCGTACCTCGCCGGACATGGCGAATGAAATGGCCTCGGCACCCGAGACGTCGACCTCGTTCCCGAGCGACGACAGGACCATGTCGAACGACTTGCCCTTGACCGAGGACATGTCGGGCGACATGTCGCCCTGGTTTCGCTTGAGGACACGGACATGTCGTCGATCGTCACGCCCAGCAGGAAGTTCTTCTCCTTCTTGCCCTTGGTCTTGAAGGTGAAATTTCTGATGGTGGCGGTCGAGGTATCCATCGCCTGGCCCATGACCTCCATGACCTGCGCGTCTTCCGATCTGACCTGGTAGGTCAGGGCCCTGCTGGCCGCCA
>CAVWFA010000019.1:0-16272 GCA_963754085.1 Candidatus Aminicenantota bacterium
GATCTTCGTGGAGTTCAGCCCGTTCTTCGCGGCGGCCCTCCTGGGGTTCCTCTCAGGAGGGATCATCTTGAACGCCATGGTTTCGGAACTGCCGAAAGAGAACGAGGCGCGGCCCCTGGCCTTCCTTCTTGGCGGGGCCCTCTATACGGCCCTCCTCGTCATCCTGGCATGAGCCGGCGGGCCAGGAGAACAGACGAAGCCCACGGGGGCGCGCTGCAACCTGGCCTGCGACTACTGCGGAGCCGGCCGGCGCACCTTGGCCCAAGGTCCTATTGACGCGACTCCGCCGCGGCCGCGAGAATAACGGATAGGGTGAAAAGATGGCTAAAGCGCGGATCCGGCGAGACTGGGGCTCGAGGAAGGCGCCAATCTTCGGTAACGCCAGGGCGAGGTGATCATGATCACTTTAACACCGAAATCGAAGGCCGCGCTCAAGGTGGCGGGCCTGTGTTCGGTCGCCATCCTCGCCTGGGTGATCGTCGATCCCCTGTCCCATCTCGTTCTTCTCCTGGATGTCGAAAAAGAAGTGGATGTCAGCGTCCATGCATCGGTCCCCATCAGCGCCCGGATCAAGAAGGACATCGATATTCAGCTGCCGCAGGATTTCAACGCCCAGGTCTTTATCAACGGACCCCTGGCCATTCCCTTGGACGAGACGCTGGATGTCCCGCTCCGGCTGACGGTCACCGCGCCTGTGGAGGCCGACGTGTGGATCGACCAGGTCCTCGACCTGAACGTCGACGTTCCCATCGATGTGGTGCTCACCCAGGACGAGCTCAACCTCGACCGGCTGCTCATCCCGATCGACACCGAGGTGTTCATCGACGACACGCTCGAGGTCGAGACGACGCTCCCGCTGGATACGACGGTCAAGAGCGTGATGGGCGCCTCCATCCCGGTCAAGGCGACCATCCCCGTCAAGATGAGCGTGCCAATCAAGCAGAAGGTCCGCATCAAGGACGAGATCGCCGTGGCCGTCAAGGAGCTCCATGCGCCTCTGAAGATGGTGCTGCCGATCCGGGGACAGGTGCCGTTCAAGCAGATGATCCATATCGCCGGGACGGTCCGGGTGCCGATCGACCAGACCCTGCCCATCCGCGTCAAGAAGGTCGTCAACGCCACCGTGTCGGACCCCATCCCCGTCTCGATCGCGATGGGCCGGAAGCTCCCCGTCTCCTTGGACGCCACGGTCGATACCAACGTGAAGATCGAGGGGACCGTCCCGATCCGGCTTGGGACGCTCAGCATTCAGAAGAAATCGGTCCGGTTGAAAGTCAAATAGCCCCGGGGTTGCGACTTAGGTCGCATTGACGGGATCCGTCATATGCCATATAAGTGGAGGCGAGATCGATGATAGACTCGGCGCCTGACCCGTGCGGGCTGGCCAGATCTTAGTAGGAGGGAGCAAGGACCATGTCAGACGAAAAAGACCGCAAACATCTTCCCATGCGGAACACGAAGCGTCCCACGCTGATCACGTACGACGCCAAGGACCCGGACACGAAGATCGTGCCGATCGAGCAGCTGCGGCCGCCCCACGGCGCGCCCAACGTGCTCATCGTGCTGATCGACGACGCGGGCTTCGGCGCGGCCAGCGCCTTCGGCGGCCCCTGCCAGGCGCCCAACGCGGAGAGGCTGGCGGCAAGCGGCCTGAAATACAACCGCTTCCACACCACTGCGATCTGTTCGGCGACGCGCCAGGCGCTGCTGACCGGCCGCAACCACCACTCGGCGGGTATGGCCGGCATCACCGAGATCGCGACCGGCGCGCCGGGCTATTCCTCGGTCCTGCCCAACAGCATGTCGCCGCTGGCGAAGACGCTCAAGCTCAACGGCTACAACACGGCCCAGTTCGGCAAGTGCCACGAGGTGCCGGTGTGGGAGACGAGCCCGGCGGGGCCTTTCAACCAATGGCCCACGGGCGGCGGCGGCTTCGAGTACTTCTACGGCTTTATCGGCGGCGAGGCCAACCAGTGGTATCCGACCTTGTACGAGGGCACCAACCCGGTCGAACCGAAGAAGACGCCCGAAGAGGGCTACCACCTTATAGAGGATATGACCGATAAGGCCATCGCCTGGATCAGCCAACAGAAGGCCCTCGCGCCCGACAAGCCTTTCTTCGTTTATTTCGCTCCCGGCGCCACCCACGCGCCCCACCATGTGCCCAAGGAGTGGGCCGACAAGTACAAGGGAAAGTTCGACGCCGGCTGGGACAAGCTGCGCGAGGAGATCTTCGCCCGGCAGAAGAAGCTCGGGGTCGTCCCGGCGGACTGTCAGCTCACGGTGCGCCCCAAGGAGGTCCCGGCTTGGGACGAAATGCCGGAGGCGTTAAAGCCGGTGCTGCGCCGGGAGATGGAGGTCTACGCGGGCTACCTGGAGTATACCGACCACCACGTGGGCAGGCTCTTCGACGGTCTCGACAAGCTGGGTATCGCCGACGACACGCTCGTCTACTACATCATCGGCGACAACGGCGCCTCGGCCGAGGGATCGCTCAACGGCTGCTTCAACGAGATGAGCTACTTCAACGGCCTGCAGTCCCTCGAGACTCCCGAGTATCTCTCGGCCCGGCTCGACAAGCTCGGCGGGCCCGAATCCTACAACCACTACGCCGTGGGCTGGGCTCACGCCCTGAATACGCCCTACCAGTGGACCAAGCAGGTCGCCTCGCACTGGGGCGGGACGCGCAACGGGACCATCGTCCATTGGCCGAAGGGGATCAAGGCCAAGGGCGAGATCCGCTCCCAGTTCAGCCACGTCATCGACGTGGCGCCGACGGTCCTCGAGGCGGCGGGCATTCCCGAGCCCCTATCCGTGGACGGCATCGAGCAGGACCCGATCGAAGGGGTCAGCATGCTCTATTCGTTCAGCGACGCCAAGGCGGCCGAGCGGCACGAGACGCAGTACTTCGAGGTCATGGGCAACCGCGCCATTTACCACAAGGGCTGGAGCGCCGTGACGAAGCATTACACGCCTTGGATCACGGCCCCGAGGCCGGCGCTCGACGACGACGTCTGGGAGCTCTACGATACGGTCAAGGACTGGAGCCAATCCAAGGACCTCTCGAAAGAGATGCCGCAGAAGCTCCGCGAGCTGCAGCGGCTGTGGCTGATCGAGGCGGTGCGCTACAAGGTGTTGCCCCTCGACGACCGGATGCTGGAGAAGCTGAATCCTGACACCGCCGGCCGGCCGGTGCTCGTCAAGGGCAAAACCCAGCTGCTCTTCGGCGGCATGGGGCATCTCTCGGAGAACTGCGTCCTCAACATCAAGAACAAGTCCCATTCCGTTACCGCCGAGGTCGTCGTGCCGGCGAAGGGCGCCGAGGGCGTCATCATCGCCCAGGGCGCGAACATCGGAGGCTGGAGCCTCTACGCCAAGACCGGCAAGCTCAAATACTGTTACAACTGGGGCGGCTACAAGCATTTCTTTGTCGAGGGGACCGTCCCGATACCCGCGGGAGAGCATCAGGTCCGCATGGAATTCGCTTATGCCGGCGGCGGGCTGGGCAAGGGCGGCAAGGTCACCCTGTACACCGACGGAAAGAAGGTCGGCGAGGGCGACATCCCGGCGACGCTGGCGACGATCTTTTCCGCCGACGACGGCTGCGACGTCGGCGAGGACACGGGCGCGCCGGTCTCGCCGGACTACGGCCCGCAAGGCAACGCGTTCAACGGCCGGGTTAAGGGAGTCCAGCTGGCCATCGCCGAGGCCGCCGAGGATCTCGATCATCTGATCTCGCCCGAGGACGCCATCCGCATGGCGCTGGCCCGGCAGTAGATATCGTTACGAAGAGGACCTGACGGCGGCGGGCAGCCGCCTTCAGGTCCTGCGAATAGTTCCGTAGCGGCCCGGACGGGGAATTCCCGGGTCCCCGGGGCCAGGCGGTAGGTTCGATGGGGGAAGAGCGATGATGCAAACGGTCACCCGTCAACGGAAGAAATACCTTGTCGTCCTGCCAATGCTGGCTCTGGCCGGGTGTGCCCATGTTCCCGCCGCGCGCGTCACGGCGGACCGCATGGATTACGGGCAGGTGATCGCGGATTCCTGGAAGCGCCAGACGCTCCTGAACGTCGTCCGGCTGCGCTACGCCGACGCGCCCGTCTTCCTGGACGTGTCGTCTGTCATCAACAGCTATTCGCTCAGCGGCACCGTGGCGGCGGGCGCGCAGGTATCGAACGGCCAATTAGGCGACGGGGCCTCGCTGGGGGCCGGGGGCGCCTGGTCCAACACCCCGACCGTGACGTATCAGCCGCTGCTGGGCGACCGGTTCACAAAATCCCTGCTCCAGCCCATTCCGCCCGCGGCCGTCCTGCAATTGATGCAAGGCGGCTGGCCGCCCGAACTGGTGATGAAGACGGCGGTCCGGTCGCTCAACGGGCTGCGCAACGATTCCTTCGGGATCGGCGGCGACCCCGGCTTCAGAGAGATCGTCGGCCTGTTGTCCCGCCTTCAACGGGCCGGGGGGCTGGGCAATCGTGTCGAAGCCCGCAAGGACGGCAGCGCGGTCCTCCTGGTGATCCGGCGGAGCGGCAAGGACACCGGACCGGCCGAGGACGCGCGGCGCGTCGGGGAATTGCTGGGCATGGAAGAGGGGCTGAGCGAGATCGAGGTCGTCTACGGCTTCGCCCCGCGGGGCGGCCGCGAGGTGGCCATCATCACCCGGTCGATGCTGGAGATCATGCTGGAACTGGGCATGGGCATCGATCTGCCCGCGGACCACGTCACGGCCGGCCGGGTCTTGCCCGGCCCCCGGCAGTCCGGGGACGAGACGGCGGTCCCGCTCGTGCACATTCGGGCCGGGACGGCGGCGCCGGAAAGCACCTACGCCTCGGTGCCTTATAAAGGCATCTGGTACTGGATCGACGACAATGACATCGCCAGCAAGCGCCTTTTCACCTTCCTGCTGATCCTGTTCTCGCTGGCCGAGACCGGCCAGAGCCCGGCCGCGCCGGTCGTGACCGTGCCCACACGCTGACCCGGCGGCTGGGACCCGGCCTGGCGATCCTCCCTCAATTCAGCCCGACCCGGCCTGCCGCATCCCGGGCGGGGACTTGAAAAGAGCGGGGGCCGGTGGTATCTTGGTTTTCCCCTGATCTTCGGGGATTGTATGATGAACCCATCGCGGAAGACGCCGGCGAAATCTCGGTTGACGAGTCCCCGGGCGAAGACCGCCCAACCGGAGCGACGGCAGGGGTTCGAGGGGCTGCTCTCCGAGCTCTCCGCGCGATTTATCAACCTGCCTTCCGACCGGATCGATAGCGAGATCTTCAACGCCTTGCGCCGCGTCTGCGAGCTCTTCGATCTCGACCGATCGACACTCTGGCAGATCCGCGCGGGTGAAGCCGGGCCGCATCTCACGCATTGGTGTGTTCCTCCGGGAAGCCCGCCTCCTCCCGAGGGGATGACCGCCTCCGAATTCTTCCCCTGGACCTCGCGCCGGGCCCTGGCCGGGCAGACGGTCATCCTTTCGAAAATGACCGACCTGCCTCCGGAGGCCCGCCGCGACCTCGAGACGTATCGAGCCTATGGCACCAAGTCCTCCGTATCGGTTCCGATGTCCGTCGGGGACGGGCCGGTCTTCGGCCTGGTGGGCTTCGCGACTATGGCCCGGGAAAGGCTCTGGCAGGAGACGGACGTCATGGCCTTCGAGCTTGTCGGCCAGATGGTCGCCAACGCGCTGAACCGGAAGCGCGTCGAGGAAGACCTGCGGGCGAGCGAAGAGCGCTTCCGGGTCACGTTCGAGCAGGCCGGTGTCGGCATCGCCCACGTTTCACCGGACGGGAGATTCCTTCGCATCAACCGCAAGTTTTGCGACATCGTGGGGTACTCGCCTGCCGATATGCTCGAGCGCACGTTCCAGGATATCACGCATCCCGACGACCTCGAGGCCGACCTCGCCCTGGCCGGCCGGCTCCTGTCCGGACAGGCCGACTCCTACGCCATGGAGAAGCGCTACATCCGCAAGGACGGCGGGCCGGTCTGGGTCAGGCTGACGGTCGCCCTGGTCCGCGATGGGACCGGCCGTCCGGGCTGGTTCGTTTCGATCGTCGAGGACATCAGCGACCGGAAACGGACGGACGAACAGCTGGAAGAGCGGTCCAATTTCCAGAAATTGGTGACGGCCATTTCGACGAAGCTGATCAGTCTGCCGATCGATCAGCTGGATAGCGAGATCCTGGCCGCGCAGCGGCAGATCTGCGAATGCCTGAAGCTGGACGTCTGCGCCCTGTGGCAGTTCACGCCGTCCGGGAATTTCGTGATGTCCCATATCTATGTCCCCCCGGAGTTCCCGGTGGTCACCGACGAAAGCCGGGATGCCCAGGTCACGTTCCCCTGGTGTTTCGAAAAGTCGAAACAAAAGGAGATGATCGTGTTGTCCCGGGTCGCCGACGCTCCTCCGGAGGCCGCCCGCGACCTGGAGGGCTGGAGGTATTTCGGCCTCAAGTCCGTCCTGACGATCCCGCTCTATGTGGGTGACGGCCCCGCGTTCGGGGCTATCAATTTCAATGCCGTGAAGGGCGAGCGGGACTGGACGGAGGACCTGCGGGACAAGCTGCAGATCGTGGCCGAGATCTTCGCCAACGCCCTGAACCGGAAGTTCACCGAGGGGGACCTGCGGGAGAGCCAAGCGCGGCTGCAGCTGGCCGCCGACGCGGCCCGCGCCGGACTGTGGTCCTGGGATTATCGGACCGGAAAGATCTGGGTGACGGACAAGACCCGGCTGCTGTACGGGTTCGCGCCCGACGAGGAGATCACGGCCGATCGATACGAGCGGACGCTTCACCCGGATGATCTCGAACGGGTCCGCCTGGTCGCGGAACAGGGGTTCCGCCAGGGCGCGACCGTCCAGACCGAGTACCGGGTCGTGCTGCCCGACGGGCGCATTCGGTGGGTCGGCGTCCGGGCCCAGGGGTTCCTCGATCCCTCGGGCCAGCCGGCGAGCATGAAGGGGGTGTCCCTGGACGTCACGGAGCGCAAGGAGGGGGATCTGGCGCTGGCCGATTCGGAGCAGCGCTACCGGACGTTGTTCGAATCGGCCCCGGCAGGCATCGTCTTGATCGGACCGGACGGTCATGTCCGGGCCGCGAATTCCCTCCAGGCCCGCCTGTACGGCTACGATTCTCCGGAGCAGCTCGTCGGCCTCTACACCCCCCTGTTCATCGCCGAAAAAGACCGCGAACGCGGCGCCCGGACGATGCGGGAGATCCTGGAAGGCCGGGACGTGCCGCCCCGGGTCTACACCGGCCTGCGGCGGGATGGATCCGAGTTCACTGTCGAGGTCTCGTCCATGGCGCTTCGGGGGCCGGACGAAGAGCACCGGGGATACCTCTGCCTGACGCGCGATATCACCAAAGACCTGCTGGACGAGAGCGAAAGGATCGAGATGCGCCGCGAGCTCGCTCATCTGGCCCGGGTCATGACGATGAACGAGCTCTCGACCTCCCTGGCCCACGAGATCAACCAGCCGCTGGGCGCGATCCTCAACAACGCCGAGGCCGCGAAGTCGCTGTTGGGCCGGGTCGAGGGAGGGGGCGGGGAGATCGGGGAGATCGTCGAGGATATCATCCAGGACGCTCTTCGCGCCGGGGATGTCGTCCGCAAGATCCGGGGGATCGTGAAAAAGGGCGAGGCGAAATTCGAGCCGCTTAACGTCAATGCCCTGATCGAGGAGGTCCTCCGGCTTGTGAGCAACAGCTTAGCCATGAACAACATGACGCTCCGGTTGGACCTAGCGACGGGCCTGCCGGAGGTCCGCGGCGACCGGGTCCGGCTGGAGCAGGTCCTGCTGAACCTGATGGCGAACGCCATCGAGGCCATAAAAGGGGCGCCCCGGAGGGTATTGGAAGTCCGCTCCGCAGCGGCGGCGGCGGACACCGTCGTCGTCAGCGTCAGCGACACGGGGCCGGGGTTCGGCCAGGTGGGCCAGGACAATTTGTTCAAACCCTTCTTTACGACCAAGAAGGACGGCCTCGGGATGGGGTTGACCATCTGTCAATCGATCCTCGACGAACATGGCGGCCGGATCTGGGCGGAGACCAATGCCGCGGGGGGCGCGATCTTCCATTTCGCCTTGAAAGCCGGGTCGGGGAGCCCGGAGAAGGATGATAACGAACGCCGGCGCTTCGCCCGGCCCGGGCGGCCGCTTCGCGGAACTTAGCCCAAGGTCCAATAGACAACTCCTCCGGCCCTGTGAGAGACTGCCCGCGGAAAGGGCCGAACGGACTTGGAACAGCTATCCTTTTGCATCGTCGACGACGACCTGTCGTTCGGCAAGTCGCTCAAGCGAATGCTGAACGCCCGAGGGATCCCCGCAGAGTTCTTCGCGTCGGCCCAGTCGTTCCTTGACTCGGTGCCGACAGGGCAGACCGGGTATGCCATCGTCGACATCCACATGCCGGTCTGCGACGGGTTCGGACTGATGAAGAAGATGCGGGAGCTGCGCCACGGCATGCCGGTGATCGTGGTCACGGGGCATGCCGACATCCGGGCGCGGGAGTTCGCCCTGCAGAACGGCGCGATCGGGTATCTTCAGAAGCCGTTCTCCGGGGAGTCCCTGCTGGAACTGATCCGGAAACAGGAGCTGAACGGGTCGATCCCGTAGTTTTCGCGCGCCGCCCGTCGGTCCGGCCAGCCCCGGAAAAGAAAGGAAAGATCATGTTCATCCTGGATCCTTTGACCAGAGCCCTGTTCTATGTCTTTCTCGTGGGATCGATGCTGGGCATCGGCCTGAAGGTCGGGAAGGACGAGATCCTGTCCGTTGTTCGGGACAGAAGCTGGCTCGTGCGGGTCTTCATCGCCAATTTCATCCTGATCCCCGCCGTGGGGGTCCTGGCGGCCAAGGCGTTCGCGCTCAAGCCGGAGAACGCCCTAGCGTTGATCCTCCTCTCCTGCGCCCCGGGCGGTCTCGGCGCGCTCCAGTTCCTGACGAAGACGAAGGAAGAGAAGATGCTCGCTTACGCCGGGGCGACGGCTTTCCTGCTCTCGCTCCTCTCGGTCATCATCTCCCCGGTCCTCATCTCGCTCGTCCTGCCCCGGGGCTTGACGATCAACGTCCCCTACGTGAACGCTGTCCTGTATCTGGCGCTCTTTGCGATCCTCCCGCTGGTCCTGGGGATCGCCGTTCACGACCGGGCCGCGGCCGTCGCCCGCAAGCTTGGCGGACCGGCGTCCCTCATCGCGACCCTGGCCTTCATCGTCGTCATCGTCAGGACCCGGTCTCTGTCCAGCTGGGCGAAGAGCGGGGGCGGTCCGAGGGTGCTCGCCGGCGTCATCGTCCTCATCCTCGTCTCGATGCTTATCGGCTGGATCCTCGGAGGGCCGCGGACGCGGACGCGGGGGATCCTGGCCACCGTCAGCAGCATGCGCAACGTCCCCCTGTGCATCGCCATTGCGGCCCGGAGCTTTCCCGATCTGCCCGCGCTGGCTCCGCTCGTTGTCTTCGGCGCCATCATGGCGCCCGCCAACCTGCTGCTGATGCTCGTCTTGAAGGTGGCCGGAAGAAAGACGCTGAAGAGCGAGCCGGCCCGTTAGCGGGCCGCGACATCTCGCCAGGAGGTCGATAACATGAACGCCAAGTCCCACGGAAGACCGAAGGCCGTCCTGGCGGCGGCGATCCTGCTCCTCGTGTTCTCCGGGGCCGCGGCCCTTCAGGCGGCCACGGCCAAGGAGATCGACGCCAAGGTCGACGCGGCCTTGGACCGGTTCTATAAGGAAGTGAAAGGCGGGAAGGAGCTCCTCCAGGGCTCCAAGGGTTTCTGCGTGTTCGCCGGCGTCATCAAGGCGGGCCTCGGGATCGGCGGCGAGCACGGCGAAGGGGCGCTCCGCGTCGGCGGCCAGACCGTCGATTACTACAGCATCTCCTCGGCCTCGATCGGCCTGCAGTTCGGCGCCGAGAAGAAGGATGTGTTCATCGTGTTCCTGGCCGAGGAGGCCCTGAAGAAGTTCCGGGAGAGCAGCGGCTGGAAGGCGGGCGTGGACGGTTCCGTGGTCCTCATCGACCTCGGAGCGGGGAAGTCCTTCGACAACACGAACTTCAATGCCCCCATCGTCGGGTTCATCGTCGGCCAAAAGGGACTGATGTACAACCTGACCCTGGAAGGCTCGAAGATCAGCAAGCTGAACAAGTCCAAGTAGATGCGCGCGGCGGCACGGCGGGGGCAGACCCCCTTAGCCCAAGGTCCCATTGACCCCGGCCCCCCGGTTGTGGGAATCAAGAAGGGAACGGAGGAACGATCATGAAAGTCGTCATTGTCGGTGGAGTGGCCGGCGGAGCGTCTTGCGCGGCGCGCCTGCGCCGGTTGGACGAGAAGGCCGAGATCCTCATGGTGGAGCGCGGGCCGTACGTTTCGTACGCGAACTGCGGGCTGCCCTACCATGTCAGCGGCGTCATCGAAAAGGAGGCCAGCCTGCTCGTGTCCAACGAGCAGACCTTCCGCGCCGTGTTCGGCATCGATTGCCGGACGCGCTGCGAGGCGGTCGGGATCTCGCCGAAAGAGAAGACCGTGGCCCTCAAGAACCACGTGACGGGCGAAGTCACGACCGAAAAGTACGACAAGCTGGTGCTGTCGCCCGGGGCGGCCCCGATCCGTCCACCCCTGCCCGGGATCGACCTGCCGGGCATCTTCTCGGTCCGGACCGTGCCGGACGCCCGGGAGATCCGGGAATGGATCGACCGGGGTTCGAGCGCCTGGACCGGAGAGGGCTCGGCCACGGGCTTCCGGGCGCTGGACAAGGTCAAGCGGGCGGTCGTGGTCGGCGGCGGGTACATCGGCCTGGAGATGGCCGAGAACCTGGTCCACCGTGGCCTCGAAGTGACGCTGGTCGAGATGCTCGATCACGTCATGGCGCCGCTCGACCCGGAGTGCGCCAGCCTCGTCGAGCGCCACATGGAAGAGAACGGCGTCCGCCTCGCGCTCAACGACGCGGTGGCCGGGTTCAAGCAGACGGCCGACGGCGCGCTCGAGGTGCTCACGAAGTCCGGCAAGACTTATCCGGCGGACATGGTCATCCTGGCCATCGGGGTGCGTCCGGAGACCGAGCTGGCCAAGGCGGCCGGTCTCGAGATCGGCAAGCGCGGCGGGATCCGGGTCGACGACCGGATGCACACGAGCGACCCGGACATCTTCGCCGTCGGGGACGCGGTCGAGGTCAAGGACTACGTCACCGGCGAATGGACGCTCATCCCCCTCGCCGGGCCGGCCAACCGGCAGGGCCGGATCGCGGCCGACGTCATCGCCGGGCGCGACTCCCGCTTCCGCGGCACCCAGGGCACCTCGGTCATCGGGATCTTCGGGGCCACGGTGGCCACGACCGGCGCCAACGAGAAGCAGCTGGTCCGGCAAGGCCAGAAGGATTACGAAAAGATCTACCTCTTCCCGAACTCGCACGCCGGGTATTACCCGGGAGCCAAGACGATCGTCCTGAAGGTCCTCTTCCGGAAATCCGACGGGCGCCTCCTCGGGGCCCAGGCGCTGGGCAAGGACGGCGTCGAGAAGCGGATCGACGCCCTGGCCATGGCCGTCCAGATGGGGGCGACGGTGTTCGACCTGGAGGAATCCGAGCTCTGCTATGCGCCGCCGTTCGGCAGCGCCAAGGATCCCGTCAACTTCGCGGGCATGGTCTCGGCCGACGTCCTGCGGGGCGATATGCCGCTCAGCCACTGGGACTCCCTGGGCGACGGGTTCCTCCTCGACGTGCGCAACTCGCCGGAGATCGCCGTGGCCGCCGTGCCGGGCGCGGTCAACATCCCCCTGCCGCAGCTCCGGGCGCGCCTGGCCGAACTCCCCCGCGACCGCGAGATCCACGTCATCTGCCGCTCGGCCCAGCGCGCCTATTACGCGACGCGCATCCTTCTGCAGAACGGATTCAAGGCCCGGAATATCTCCGGCGGCATGATGTCCCGGTCGATGCTTGCAGCTAAATGAAAATGAATTTGAACCGGAAAGGAGGGGAATATCGGGAGAAGAGGAAAACGCCTTCTGGCGTTTCAGGTTGGTCGAGGTGGCCGGGCCTGGACTTCGGACAGATCGCCGTCACCGCCGGTCCGGTGATGAGACAACGTATCAAAGGAGAGACAGAACATGGCTGAGACAAAAATCAAAGAAACGACGTTCGAGAACACGAAATTGAAGGTCGTTCCCTTGAACTGGAAAGAGGTCTACTACACCAATTGCCCGCTTGTGTCCGCCAGCAACGTGGATGAAGGCTTGGGCTTGACCAAGAAGGAGTTTAAGAAGATCGGGGTGAAGTTTGCCTACATGCGGTCGACCGCTGAGACCGACTGGTATCCCCACTACATCCACAACCAGGAAAATCTCATCCGCTTCGGCGGTTTGTTTCCGCCCATCGAAGTTCATGCAGATATCCGCCGGACCAAACTGCTTGGGGTGACGCAGATGCCGGCCGAAGGCGGCGTTATGATGGTGCGCGCCAAGGACGATATTTACCGGATGTCCGATTTGAAAGGTAAGAAAATCGGCATTTCCAAGAGCATGAACAAGATCAAGAACGACTGGTGGCGCATTCAGGAGCACCAGGGGATCGAGCTGATGCTCCGGATGAACGGCATGACCATGGACGACATCGAACTTGTCGAGTTCCCCTACGCGGATGACTGGTATAACGCGCCGGCAATGGTGAAAGCGACCATGGAGCTTTCGATTGATCTGTGGTTAGCTCGTGATCATAAGCGCGATTTGGCCTTCCGTCCGTTGGAGTCCGCGCTGGAAAAGGGAGTCATCGATGCGTTGTACTTGCAGACCAAGCCGCTTCAACAGGTTTGCGAGGCGACGGGCAAGTTCGCGGCGATCGAGGATCTCTCCCGCTATCCGGACTGGCGCCTGCAGGTGGCCAACATTCCTGCAGCCATCACATGCACCGACGTCATGGCCAAGGAGCATCCCGAACTCGCCGTCACGTTCATGAAAGGCATGATCCGGGCCGGTCGCTGGGCCAATCAGAACAAGTATGCCGCGGCGGAAATTCTCGACCAACAGACGTTCTACCGTGACGTCGAGGCCACTTACCAAGGTATCAGAGATGTTGACTTGGTGCCCAACCTTTCACCTCTGAATCTTGCCGCCGTCGAGGTCGGGAAGAACTTCATGCTGAGCCACGGCTACATCAAGAACGACTTCGATGTGAAGAAGTGGGCCGCGCCGGAATTCCTCGAACAGGCGGCGAAGGAGCTGCTCGAGTTTGAGTGGACCAAGAAGACTGCGGCCAAGCTCCCCGATGTGACCAAGCTGTTCGCGGAGAACAAGCGGGTCGGATAACCGGGAGGACGCTCAGCCCGAGGCGGCCCGGGCAATCAGGCCGCAGCTGAAATGAAGTGAAGGGCAGGCGCCGGGCGGCAGAACCTTGCCGCCCGGCGCCTGCCCGATATCGCCCCGCGCGCTCTTCGCAGCGACCCAATTATCGCTGAAGGAGGAATCTGCAATGAACGATCCCCAAACACGCATGAGGAAAATGGGCTACCGTCCGCCGACCTCTGATAGAGAGCCCGAGCAACTCGTGCTCGTCGAATATGTCTCCGCCGGGCGCGTGGCCATCATCACACTCAACCGGCCGCACGCCGACAACGCGATCACGACGGAATTGGCGGAACAGCTGATCGAGGTTCTCGAGACGATCGCCGCCCGCGCCACCGTGCGTGCCGCCATCATCACCGGAGCCGGGGACAGAGCCTTCTCCGTCGGCGGCGACCTGTACCAGCGCAAGAACATGACGAAGGAGCAATGGCTGCGCCAGCGCCTGGTCTTCGACCGCGTTCTCTACACGCTGCGCCAGCTGCGCCGGCCGATCATCGCCGCTGTCCATGGGATGGCCTTTGGCGGCGGCTGCGAGATCGCCATCAGCACGGACTTTATCATCGCCTCTGACGACGCCGTTCTCGGGCAACCCGAAGCGCTGGTCGGCCTGAGCGCCGGCGGCGGCGGGCCGATCTTCCTCCCCCGTGTCCTCCCTCCGGGGAAGGCCATGCAGATGCTCATGACGGGCGAACCGATCACGGCTCAAGAGGCGCACCGGCTTGGCATGGTCAACGAAATCTATCCCCGAACAGAGTTGATGGCCGGAGCGCTCAGCATTGCGGAGAAGATCGCGGCCAACTCCCCAACGGCGGTCCAGTCGGTCAAGCGCGCCGTACAGAACGGGCAAGGCGAGCCTGTCGAGCAGGCCGCCGCGATCATGATGGACGAGCACTGGCGCTCGGTCGTGCACCCCGACCGGGTCGAGGGGATCCTGGCTTTCACCGAAGGCCGGGAGCCGACCTTCAAGGACCCCGACTTCTGAGGAAATCCGGGCCTGCCCCGGGGGGCTGATCACCATTGACCGGCACCCCGTCCCCATCCCGGAAGGCTATATGGCGTATGGAACGTTCGTGATCGGGTAGCCGGCCGAGAAGGACCAGCGGATCCCCCTACGGAGGCCGGTTGAGGTGGCCTGGCGTTGATAACTCGGGGAAGAAAAGGAGATCACTTGTGAGCGAGCCCCAGCCCCGCCCGCGCTTCTCCCGAAGAACGCTGGTCCAGGCCTTCGCCATAGCCTTGCTGGCCGATGCGCTCTCTGTCGTCCTGACCTTCACACCGCCGGTGCAATGGACGGTCGACCTCGCGACGGCGGCGCTGCTGTTCGTCGTGCTGGGCTTTCAGTGGGTCCTGCTGCCCGGCCTGATCATGGAGGCCATCCCCGGCTTCTACGTTTTCCCGTTCTGGGTGCTCGTCGTGGCGGCCGTGGTCATCGGGGGGACGGCGCGGAAGAAGCTGAACGCGTGAGTTCCCGGTCTACGCTTCGTCACCGCGATAAGCCAGAACGCGTCCATTGATTTTTTCTAACTTCTTTATTAAATTAGCCATATCGGGGATCGGTCGTTCTGTGTCACAAGCGGTCCTGAGAAAACGACGCCATGAATAAGCCCGGTCAAACGGCGACATCGGAGCAAAGCCTCGAGGAACGGCTGCGGTTCGAGACGCTGCTGTCCGAGATCTCCACCCGCTTCATCGATCTACCCACCGGCCAGATTGATAGCGGCCTTCGAGACGCCCAGCGGCGCGTCTGCGAGCTCCTCGGTGTCGATCGCTCCTCCCTCTGGCAGGTTCCGGAGGGAAATCCGAGAGACCTGTTCCTGACGCATTGGCACTTTCCCCCGGAGTCCCCTTCCCCCCCCGAGGACATGTCGGCCCGCCGCTTCTTCCCCTGGACGATGCGGAAGGTCCTGGCCGGGGAGCCCGTCATCGTCTCGAGAATGGCCGACTTCCCGCCGGAAGCCAGTCGCGACTTGGAGACCCACCGCGCGTTTACCACCAAGTCCACGGCGTCTCTTCCCCTGTCGGTTGGAAACGGGCCGGTCTTCGGCCTGCTCGCTTTCGCATCCGTGCGCGAAGAGAGAATTTGGACGGAGACGGACGCGACCCGGTTCGGACTCGTCGCGCAGGTGTTCGCCAACGCGCTGAACCGGAAACGCATCGAGGATGACCTGCGGGCGAGCGAGGAACGGTTCCGGATCACGTTCGAGCAGGCCGCCGCCGGCATCGCCCATGTTTCCCCCAGGGGCAAATTCCTCCGCGTCAACCGGAGATACTGCGAGATCGTGGGCTACTCGTGCGAGGAGATGCTGGAGCTCAGGTTCCAGGACATCACGCATGCCGACGACCTCGAGGTTGATCTCGCGCAAGCCGGCCGGCTGTTGTCCGGAAAGATCGATTCCTACTCCATGGAGAAGCGGTACATCCGCAAGGACGGCGGGCTGGTGTGGATCGAGCTGACGGTCGCCCTGGTCCGCGACGAGACCGGCCGGCCGCAGTGGTTCGTTTCGATCGTCGAGGACATCGGGGACCGCAAGCGGGCGCAACAGCAGCTGTTGGACCGCGCGAAAGTCGAGAAACTGCTGGCCGAAATTTCTACGCGGTTCATCAATATCCCCATCGACCGACTGGACGGCGAGATCAATGCCGCGCAGAAAGAGATATGCGAAGGCCTGGGATTCGACCGCTGTTTGCTCTGGCAGTTCTCTCCGGAAGCATCAGGGACCTTCTTGATAACGCATTACCATATCTCTCCGGGCTTTTCCGCAGAGACGATGGGTGTCGATGACGCCCGGGTCCATTTTCCGTGGGCGATGAAGCGGGCCTTGGCAAAAGAGCCCGTTATCGTCTCCCGGATCGCCGACCTGCCCGTCGAAGCCGCCGATGATCTCGAGGCCATCCGGCGCTCGGGGGCCAAATCGTTGGCCGTCCTGCCGCTATACGTTGGCGATGGCCCGGCCTTTGGGGT
>CAVWFA010000020.1:0-23708 GCA_963754085.1 Candidatus Aminicenantota bacterium
ACCAGGCCGCGGCCGTGCGGGCGGCCCTGGCCGCCTGGCCGTTCGCCGATCCCGAACGGGTCGGCGTCTGGGGTTGGAGCGGCGGGGGGTCCATGACCCTCAACGCCATGTTCCGCTATCCCGAACTCTACAAAGCCGGCATTTCCGTGGCCTCCGTGCCCGACCAGCGGCTCTACGACACGATCTACCAGGAGCGCTACATGGGCCTGCCGGCCGACAATCCCGACGGCTATAAGAACGGCTCGCCGATCACCTTCGCCAAGGACCTGAAAGGCCAGCTCCTCGTCGTCCACGGCACGGGGGACGACAACGTCCACTACCAGGGCTTCGAGCTCCTCGTCGACGCGCTCGTGGCCGCCAACAGGCAGTTTTCAATGATGGCCTACCCGAACCGATCCCACGGCATCTACGAGGGGCGGGGAACGACGCTCCATCTGTATACGATGTTCACCCGCTTCTTCGAGGAGAACCTGCCGCCGGGCGGGCGGCCGCGTTAGCCTGACCTATTCACGGATCGAGGCGGCCCCAGATGCGAGGCCCGAGGGGTGAAGCTGTACTCTTTGGTACTGCGAATCCCCGAGAACGAAGCAGATGGGATCGGATCGGTTCGCCCGTAGGGTAAAAACGCCTGGAAAAGAAGACGAAGAAAAGGGGCGTTTTTATGGATAGGTCAGGCTAGACGCGCAGGAAGACGTCCTTCTTATAGAAGAAATAGAGGACCAGCCACTCGACGGCGATCGTCCCGGCAAGAAGGATGAGCGGTCCGGCGCTCCCGGCCAGCCGGGCCAGCCCGCCGAACCAGAACTTGCTCGTGTAATCGAAGTCGACCATCCGCGTCCCCAGGTAGATCGCGATCGAATTCATCCCGATGACCCGGAAGAAGAAAGTCCACTTCCGCAGCCGCCAGACGTCGACGACCACGTAGAACAGGGCCAGCAGGATGAACGATAGGCCGGCCGCGTAGATGTCGAAGGTCGCCGTCCAGGCTTTTTTGATGATGGGATACCAGCCGGAGAGGACGTAACCGAGTGTCGCCAGGCCCATCCCGCTCGCCGCGAGGATGATGGCCTTGCGATAGGCGGGGTGCCGGTCCGACTTGAGGACGAGCCCGGCCAGCCCGCCCATCAGGGTCACCGACGTCGCCGAGAGGATGCACAGGATCCCTTCCGGGTCGAAGACCTTGTCGTAGAGCCGTCCCGGCAGGAGCAGCCGGTCGATCCAGCCGTTGACGGTCCCTTCGGGCGTCAGCACCCCGGCGCCGATCCCGGGCACCGGGACGAGGAGCTGGACCGCGGCGTAGCCGGCCAGGACGCCGGCCAGGGCGGCCAGGCGGCCGCGGAGGCTGCGGACGTTGAGCATGATCAGGGCGGCGAAGAGATAGGCCAGGCCGATCTGGCCGAGGACGCTGGCGTAGCGCTGGGTCGCGAACTCGAGGTCCGTCAGGTGGTTGTAGACGAAGCCCAGCAGGACGAGGAGCAGGGCCCGCCGGACAAGCTTGAGGTAGATCGGGCGCTTGTCGGCGGCCTTCTCCGCTTTGGCCAGAAGCGAAAAGGGAATGGCCACGCCCGAGATGAACATGAACAGGGGGAAGATGAGATCGTAGAAGTGGAACCCGGCCCACTCGACATGCTCGAGCTGGGCCGCCCAGCCCCGGGCCCAGCCCCAGTGGGTCACCTCGGCCAGCGACCTGAAGAAGGCGTCGCCGCCGATGATCCAGAACATGTCGAAGCCGCGCAGGGTGTCGAGGGAGAACAGGCGGTTCTTGTCCGGGGCCGCGTGTGACATCTAATTCTCCTTGAGGCTGAAAAGGAGCCGGGCGGCCGCCGCGCCGCCGCGCTCCTCGCGCGAGTAGAACGAGGCGTCGATGGACCCGAGGGGGGTCAGGGCGATCCCGAGCGCGCGGCCGTCGACGAGCCGTTGCAGGACGGGCGCAGGGATCGTGAGATAGGTCTTGCCGCCGTCGCCTGCCGTCACGGGCCAGTCGATGATCATCTGCGGGTTGAGGACGATGTCGCGCGGGGCGCCCCGCGATATCCCGGTCCAGGCGGCCGTCCGCTCGTCCCACCGGGGGTCGCCGCCGATCGTCTCGACGACCCGCAGCAGGCCGAAGTCGGGACGTTCTGTCCTCGAGATCCCGAGAGCCCGCGTCGTCAGTTCGAGCAGGCCCGGGCCGGCGACGGTCTTCCCGGCGAAACCGCCGAAGTCCCAGCGGAGCAAAGCGATGCGGGTCCCGCCGGCCGAAATGACGCGGGCCGTCCCGCCGCCGGCCGTGACCGTCCAATCGTCGAGGTTGACGCCTGGCTCGGCCAGATCGACGGTCAGATCGGCGGCGACCGGAAGCGCGTGGGCGAACGAGGCCGGTAGGGCGACCGGCGGATGATAGGGGACGGGCGGGCCCAGATCCGGTCCGGCCTTGGACGCCTCGACGACGTCCACCTTGAAATAGTCCAGGTCGACCCGGTAGCGGCCGAGGCCCCAGTCCATCAGGGCCATTTGGGCGTTGACCATGTCGCCGGGCCCCGCCTCGAAGCCGCGCGTGGTCAGGCTGATGGTGTACCACGTGCCCGCTTCGGCCAGGTCATACTCCATGAGATGGTTGTGGAAATCGGTCGTCTTCTGGGTGTTGAAGCTGAGATTGACGCGCCGCGGGGCCGTGTCGGTCCGGACGCGGGCCTCGACCCGCAGCTCGAACCCGGGCCCGGCCAGGCGGGCCAGGTCGATCGCGCCCGAGACCTGCCTGACGATGATCGCCCACCAGACGTTCCGCCGGTCCTTGGTCGCGTCGACCGTGACCGTGGCGAAGCCGGGCCCCTGGACGAAGTCCATAAAGGCCTGCCCCTCTCCGGTGAGGATGCCCCAGCCCGCGGCCCCGGCCGGGTCCCGTGGCAGGGCCGGTCCGTTGAAGTCGTCGCGGAACTGGGCGGCCAGCGGGACGGCGCTGATGAGCGCCGCGAAGAGAACGAGTCCGGTCAGGGCCGGGGCGGATGACGTTTTCACTGGCGGCGGCTCAGAGCTTGTAGCCGATCTTGCGTAGGAAGCCCTTGCGCCACTCGATGCCGTCCGGGCCTTCGATGGCCTTGGTCCGGACGCCGTCGATGACGCCGAGGATGCCCCGGCCCTTGTCCGTCTCGGCTACGACGACCTCGGCCGGGTTGGCCGTGGCACAGTAGATGCCGCAGACCTCGGGCACGGCCTTGACGGCGTTGAGGATGTTGACCGGGAAGCCGCCCGTCATGAAGATGAAGAAGGAGTGCCCGGCGCCGACGGCCAGGGCGTTCTTCTTAGCGATCTCGACCAGAGCCTCGTCGTTCCCGGTGTGGCGGACGAGGGCGAGGCCCGACGATTCGCAGAACGCGATGCCGAACTTCATGTGCGGCGCGGTCGTGACGATGGCCTCGTGGAGGTCCTCGACGGTCTTGATGAAGTGGGCCTGGCCGAGGATGACGTTCATGTCCTCGGGCTTGTCGATCGGGATGACCTTGATCTCCATTGGTTCCTCCTGTGATCGGGCGACCCCATTATAGGGCGGCGTCGCCTCCGGCTTCAACGGATTTCGGGCCCGCATTGACAGGGTTTCGGCCTTCGGGGTAACTTAACGGCAAGAGCGAGGGGGTCCGGCATGCTCGATCGCAGGAGTCTCTACAGGTTTCCCTGGTCGAAGCCCGACAACGCCGGCGGGTGGGTCGAGGTCACGGACGAATGCACCCTGTCCTGCCGGGGCTGCTACCGGCACAAGCTCGAGGGCCATCGACCCCTGGAGGCCGTCCTCCAGGACATCCGCGACTGCCGGCGGATGACGAACTGCGACGGCATGGCCATCGCCGGCGGCGAACCGCTCATCTACCCCCACATCGTCGACGTCGTCGCTTTCATGGCGGGACGGAAGATCAAGCCGACCATCCTGTCCAACGGGGAGAAGCTGACCCCGGAGCTGGCCCGGGAGCTGAAGAAGGCGGGTCTGGCCAAGATCCACCTCCACGTCGACAGCGTCCAGAACCGGCCGGGCTGGGAAGGGAAGAATGAGGCCGGGCTGAACGAGCTGCGGCAGCACTACGCCGACCTGCTCCACCGCGTCGGGGGCATCCAGTGCGGCTATCACGTGACCGTGTTCCGGACGACCCTGCCTTTCCTGCCGGAGATCACGGCCTGGTGCAAGCGGAACATCGACCGGGTCCAGCACATCTCCTTCATCGCCTTCCGGACCCTGCCCAATACGCCAGACGTCGCTTATTTCGCGGCCGGCCGAAGGATCCGGCTCGAGACGATGGGCGACGTCCCCCACGACCCGCGGGAGACCTCCATTACCGCCGAGGAGATGTTCGGGCAGATCGAGGCCGTCCACACCGACCTCGTGCCGGCGGCCTACCTCAACGGCTCCTCCGCGGTCGAAAGCACCAAATACCTCATCGGCATCTACGTCGGCAGCCGCCACGGCATCTACGGCACGCTCGGGCCCAAGACCGTGGAGATCGTCCAGTCCGGCTACCATCTCCTCAAAGGGCGCTATCTCTCGTTCCTGCGGAGCCCTGTCGTCGGCCGGAAGCTGTTCCTGCTCGCTTTCGCCGACCCCCGGTTGCGGCGCGCATGGGGGGCCTACCTCCGGGCCTGCGCCCGCGATCCCCGCCACCTCGTCTCGCCCATCTATGCCCAATCCATCCACCTCCATCAGCCGAACGAATTCCTGGACGGACGGGTCAACCTCTGCGACAGCTGCCTGAACATGATGGTCCACGCGGGCCGGCTCATCAGTTCCTGCCGTCTGGACGAATACCGGGTCTACGGGACGGCGATCGTTCCGGCCGTCGTCCGCTGATCCCCGAGCCTTGAGAAAGGGGGACGGAGCCATGCCGATCGACAGGTCGAGGATGTACAAGTTCCCCTGGTCCAAGGCCGACAATCCCGGGGCCTGGGTGGAAGTGACCGACGAGTGCGATCTGGCCTGCCCGGGCTGCTACCGCCATCGGCTCGAGGGCCACCGCGACCTGGCGGACATCCAGGCCGACATCCTCCTCTGTCAACGGCTGACCAACTGCGGCCGGATATCGATCGCCGGCGGCGAGCCCCTGATCTACCCCGGCATCGTCGACGTGGTCGGCTTCATCCGCCGGAACGGCATGCAGCCCGTCATCTTCTCCAACGGGCTGGCCTTCAGCCCGAAGCTGGCCGGGGAGCTCCGCCGGGCCGGGCTCCACCAGATCTTCTTCCACATCGACAGCGGGCAGGGCCGGCCGGGCTGGGAGGGCCGGCCGGAAGCGGACCTGAACGAGCTCCGGCAGCATTACGCCGACCTGGTCGCCGAGCTCGGGGGCATCCAGTGCGGGTTCAACGTGACCCTCACCCGGAAGACCCTGCCCGAGGTGCCCGCCATCCTGGCCTGGGTCCGGACGAACATCGCCAAGGTCCAGAACGTCTCGCTCATCGCCCTGCGGGGACTCGACTTCTCCGCGGGCAAGCGATACATGGCCGAGGGCCGGCTCATCGACACATCGCGGTGGCAGAGCGGCTCGCCGGACGGCCGCGAGATCTCCATGACGAGCGAAGACATCTACGAGGTCGTCGAACGGGCCTTTCCCGAGACCCGCCCGGCCGCCTATCTGAGCGGCACGGCCCGGCCGGAGACCCACAAGTTCCTCATCGTGCTCTATATCGGGTCCCCGCGCCGGATCTTCGGGGTTGTCGGGGCCAGGACGGTCGAGATGAACGAGGTCTGGACCCATTTCCGGAAAGGCCGCTACATGGCCGGCTTCGCCCGGCCCCGGATCGGCAAGGGGCTCTTCCTGCTGGCCGGGTTCGACCGGGAGATCCGGAAGGCCTTCCTTCGCTATCTCGGGACCGGTCTAAAGCGTCCACCCCGGCTTTTCGACCCTCTCTATATCCAGTGCATCAACATCCAGCAGCCGAACGAGATCCTGGACGGTGAGATCAATCTCTGCGAAGGCTGTCTGAACCAGATGGCCTACAAGGGAGGGCTCATCCCGTCCTGTCAGCTGGATGAATATCGTCTCTACGGCGGCCCGATCACCGCGGCCGCGGGCGATCCGGGAAAGGACAGGCCCGGCCCCGGCTAGCGAGGATCCCGTCGAGGCGCCGCTTCGCCACCGGGGCCGCCCACCAGCAAAAAAGGGCCGCCGCGAGGCCCATGAGGCAGTCCGAGAGGTAATGGAAGCGGCCGTAGACGGTCGCCGCGATCAGGGAAAGCCCGACGGGCAACAGAGGGTAGAACAGCCGGCGTTCGTACCGGTAGGCGGCGAGGAGCATGATCGTGATCGCCGCCACGTGCCCGCTGGGCATCCCGCCGCCCGGGGTCATGGTGGCGCGCATATATTCGCCCGCCGCCGTGAACAGCCAGCCCTTGAGGGGGACGGTATGGAGGGCGCCAAGGCCGGCGACCGGATTGTCCACGGGAAAGACGGGATAAAATAAGTTGCAGAAGATGTTGTTGAAAGCGAGCGTGAACAAAAACGCCTCCAGGACCGGCTCGCCGTGCCTGAAGAAAAGGACCGCGGTGACGAGGGGGTAGAGGGCGAAGTAGACGACGTAGGCGAACATCAGCCATTCCGTCAGCGACGGCGAGACGAGCGCCTGGAGCCAGAGGGTCGGCGCGACGCCGAAGACCCGCTGCTCCAGGCCGATGAGGGCCGGGTCCCGCCAGGCCGGCCAAGCGATGAGCGACAGCCGGACCCAAGTCTCGTAAATGACCAGCAGGGCGATCGAGACCGAAAGGAGCCTGAAGAAGAACCGGCCGCCCGGACGGGCCAGACGTTGCTGGACCCGGTTCAAGCCGAGGAAGAGGACGGCCGTGACCAGGCCGATCGGGACGAGAGGAGGTCCGGCCGGGACCCTGGCGCGGAAGACCGCCGCCAGGAAAGTCCCGAGGGCCAGGACGAGGACCAGAACAAGATCGAGGGCCCGCAGGCTCCCGACGAACGGGCCGCGGCGGACGTTCTCCATCCCTCCCCCCCGGGCGGACCTGCCGTTTCTAAAGATAGATCAGACCCAGGACGTCGGCGACCATGGCCGGCTTGTCGACGCCTTCGATCTCCATCGTGTTCTCGACCGTGACCAGGACCTTGCGGAAGCCCCGCTTCTCGATCTTCTTCAGCACGGCCCGGTTGCGGACGCGCGAGCCGGTCCGGACGGAGTGAGGGAAGCGGACGCGGTCGAGGCCGTAGTTGACGGCCATGCGGAACCGCCCCGTGAAGACCTCGTTCCTGGAGTTGAAGAAGGGGACGAGCGAGAGGAGCAGAAAGCCGTGGGCGACCGTTCCGCCGAGGGGGCTGCGGGCCGCCCGCTCCGCATCGACGTGGATCCACTGGCGGTCCTCGCTCGCGGCGGCGAAGGCGTCGATGCGCTCCTGGCTGACGGTGAACCAGTCCGACAGGCCCACCTCGCGGCCGACCATGGCCTTGAGCTTGCGCAGGCTCAGCCTTTTTCCGAGTATGGCCATGTCCGTTCTCGTCCGCCCCGAGCCCGCTCATGATGACAGAAGGGCGGGGCGGAAATCAAGACGGCGTTGATTTTCGCCCCCGGCCTTGCTTATGATGCGGGGGTCGGCCCGGGCCACGGGCCGGTTTCGAGGAGGTCCCATGAAAAGACCGCTCAATCTGGCCGCCGGCGTCCTCCTGCTCCTGGCCGCCCTCGCGCCGGCCCTGTGGCCGGCTCCTCCCGCCCAGAAGATCTATTGGGGCGATTCGGTCCCGTCCGGCTGGAACGGGAAGTGGCCGGCCAAGTACCTGACCGTCGCCGAGAAGACGGGCTACACCCGAACGGCTTCCTCGACCGAGGTCCTGGAATTTCTCGACACCCTCCGCTGGTCGAGCGACAAGGTGGCCATCATCAACATGTTCACGACGAGCCAGCGCCGGACGGGCGCGGCCGCCGTCCTGGCCGCTCCCCGGATCGCCACGCCCGAAGAAGCCGCCAAGTCGGGCAAAACGGTCGTCTATCTCCAGGGCAACATCCACGCCTACGAGCCGGAGGCCAAAGAGGCCCTGATGATGCTCATGCGCGACATCCTCCTCGGCAAGCGCAAGACTCTTCTCGACGGCCTGATCATCATCGTCTGCCCGAACCTCAACGTCGACGGGACCGACACCCTGAGCCTGAGCGAGGGGACGCCTCACCTGCTCGGTTCGGGCACGAACGCCCAGAACGTCAACCTCAACCGCGACGCCATCCGCGTCGACACGGCCGAAATCGCCGGCCTCTACCGGACGGTCTTCAACCGCTGGGACCCCACTCTCGTCTACGACGGCCACCTTATGGGCCGGGTCCAGCACGGCTACGCCATCGGCTACGCCACGTGCACGGTGCCGGCCGCCCATCCCGGGCCCCGCGATTACGTCTTCGACAAGCTCTTCCCGGCCGTCCGCGAGGCGACCCGGAAGACCTTCGGCCTGGAGGTCTTCACCCACTGCGAGACCGACCGGGTCTGGCCGCCGACATCCTGGGGCCATGAGCGGGCCATGTGGACGACGGAGGCCAAGTTCGTCGCCAACGCCTACGGGCTGCGCAACCGCATGGCCATCCTGGCCGAGACGCCGGGCCACGAGTCCTTCGAACGGCGTATCTACGCCCACTACGCCCTCATCGCCGGCGTCCTGGACTACGCCGCCGCCCACGGCGAGGAGATGCGCGACGTTTGTCGGGCCGCCGACAGGGCCGTGGTCGCCGCGGTCGAGGCCCGTGCCGCGACGGGCGAGCTGCGGAACTTCGTCGCCGGGACGTACGGCTCGTACGGCAAGGTCGACGTCCTCGTCTACAAGGAGCCTAACGTCTCGACGCTCATCCCGGGCACGAGCGTACGGGCCAGGATCGCGCCGCACATGCTCGGGGCGCCCGAGCTGGTGCGGGGGCTGGACTTCCTGTGCAAGCCGATCGGGACGGTCGAGGCCCGTGTGCCGCGCGGCTACCTCATCCCGGCCGAGCTTGGCGCCGTCGCCGACAAGCTCCGGGCCCAGGGCGTCAAAGTCGAGGTCCTGGCCAAGCCGGTCAAGGCCTCGGGCGAGGAGTATGTCGTCGACAAGGTCGGCCGGGGGCGGAGCGGCGGGTACTCCATGATCAAGCTCGAGGGAGGGTTCGCGCCCTCGCAGGACAAGGAATTCCCGGCCGGGACCTTCCGTGTCGATCTGGCCCAGCCTCTCGCCAACCTGGCTTTCTATTGCCTCGAGCCGCAGGCCGCGGACGGCTTCGTCGGCTGGGGGGTCTTCGAGGATTGGTTCAAGGCGGCCGGCGCGGACAAGCGCAGCGTCGTCTACCCGGTCTACAAGTACCTCAAGATCGTGGAGTGATCATTTCTTCGGCGGGACGCGGTCGCCCTTGGACGCGTCGGGCGGGAAGACGTCCTGGACCGAGAAATCCACCCAGATCAACGCTTCGGTGTTGGGGGTTGCGGCCAGGATGCGGTCGCCGATCTCCTTGACCGGGTCCTTCATCAGGCTCCACCAGGGCTTGTCGGTCTGGTAGCCGTACTGGAACCCGACGGGCGACGGGGCGAAGGTCTTGCCCCACTTGGCGAACTCCTCGATCATCGCGTCGGACGACTTGAAGATCTGGCTGTCGTCGACGAATAGGATGCCGTCGCGGAAGGTCGGGGGCATGACGTTCTCGCGGAAGTGCTTCAGGAACATCCGGTAAGCGGGATTATGGGACCGGGCCGCGGCCAGCCAGGTCCGGGCCAGCTCGTCCGTCACCGGGTCGCCGAGGTCGGGGTTGTTGGAGCGGTGCCACTCGATGTCGACGCCGACGCCGATAACACACTTGTGGTGGCCGTAGCGGTCGAGCATGACGTGGAAGGCCTTGTCGACGGGGGCCCAGCCCGGCTCGGTCTGGAGCCAGACTCGGTAGCCGAGCTGGTCGAAGAGTTCGAGCACGGGCTCGCTGAGGTCCTGGTCCAGGCCCGTGATGAGCGGGTCGCCGCCCGGCGGGACCGGGAACGACATTTCGGTGCCCCGGCCCTTCAGCCGGCTGACGATCCAGATGGCCTCCGGCTTCGCGCCGGGGAACTTGGCTGCGATCTCGGTCCCGGTACGGGCCCAATAGCCCGGTCCGGGGTCGTTCGGCCGTCCGTAGGTCGAGCTGCGGATGCCCGCGCCACGGAGCTTGTCCGCCCTCTCGGCCAGTCCTGAAGCTCCGATGGCGACGACCAGGACGGCGGCCAGCGCCAGGGCCTTCTTCAGCGACTTCTCAAGCCTGGAAACCTGGAGCATGTTCATGAGATCTTCCCTCCGAGATGATGGACCGACTATATCACCGGGTGGGGGCGCGTTCAACTTTCCGGCCTGTGCCTGGGCGAGAGGCTAAGACGTCCGGATCGCCCAGGCCGGCCCGGATTAAGGGACTTTTGACGCGCACAGCTCCAGGACCCGGTTGCGGCGGGCGAGCAGGGCGTCGATCTGGCCTTCGGAGAGGTAGTCCTTGAGATTCTTCTTGAGCTCTTCCCGCGTCAGGGTCCTCAATTCGTTCTCGAGGGAGGGATTGATCGGGCATCGGAGATGCGGAAGGGCGGCCGCCTGGATCTCGGGGGATTGGGAGAACGCCAGGGTGCTTCCCGAGAGCATGACGCGGTGGTCCTCCATCAGCACCCTCTGACCTTCTTTGACCCGCCTTTCCACGTCCAGGACGGCTTCCAGGACCCAGGCCTTGTCGATCTCGTCCTTCAATTCCTCCCGGACCTTGTCCAGGCTCTTCTGCTCCTCGACCCAAACCCGGTCCACCGCGGACTCGATCCAGATCTGAATGGCGCCGCGCTTTCCCTCGATCGTCCGGATGACGGTCACGGGGACCATCCGCAGCTTGAGCCTCCGGTCGATCCAGTATGCCGCGGCCTCATGTTGATACCGACGCAACCGGACCTCGGCCTCCGTCTTGCCGGCCGGGGGCTTCTCGTCGATCGGGAGGAACAGGGCCCGGAACTTCAGGCCGTCCAGGTCGAGCTCCAGGACATGCACCGTCCGATCCTCGACCCGCACATCGCTCGTGGCCTCGATCTTGGCTTTCTTGAGATACTCCTCCAGCTGACGGTCGGTCATCTGGGGCTGCATGGTCGTCCATTTCTGCCCCTGCGGCTTCTCGGCAGCCGCGGTCATGTAGGCCGCTTTCTGCGGATCGAAGACCCGGACCTCGCCGCCCTTGAACTCCAGGCAGTAGGGCTGCCGGCCGTAGGCCTGACCCACATCGGCCCGGTAGACGCGGGCGCCGAAGCGGCTGGTCACGAGCCCTTCGGCCGTGGGCGTGTGCCCGACGACCAGCGTGTTCGCTTTCAGGAGCCCGAGCACGTCGTCGATCCGCCGTCTCTCGACGCCTTCCGCCTCGAGCGCGTTGCCGCGGTACCAGACGGCGCTGTCCTGGGCCTGGAGGGGCGAATCGAGGCAGGCGACGAGGGCCTTGGCGGCCTCGGCCTGAGCGGGCTCGTTCTTGCCCTTGAAGGCGCCCTTCTCGATATCGTAGGCCACGGCGGAGATCTCTTCGAAGGTCGCGGGACCCTTGATCAGGGGCTCGAGCGCTTTGGCGGCCTTTGCGTAGGCGATGATGGCCTCGTGGATCTCCCGATTGATCCCTTCCAGGCCTTTGGCCGCGACCTTTTCCGTCAGTCCGCCGTGGACGAAGACGATCCCGTTGACCTTGATGACGGCGGGCCGGGTCAGGGCCCAGGCGCCGTACGGGCCCTCGGCGTCCAACATCTTTACGTAGGCGAAGAAACCGGGGGGATAGCTGTCGTCGAAGGCGGCCCGGAGCTTGGGGTCGCCGGCCCGATCCGCCGGGTAGGCCGTGACATAGCCCGCCCAGGCCTTCGCCCGGTCCTCCGGCTTTTCGTCAGGGGCGAAGGCGGCGTAGCTCTTCTTGTCGACATAGCGCAGGTCCCGCATCAGGACCATGAGGTCGTGGTTGCCCAGGAGCGCGTGGACCTCCCCGCCGGCCGCCCTGGCCTCGGCCTGGAGGCGCATGGCCAGGTCCATGACCTTGCGGTCGTCCTGGCCGCGATCGACGAGATCGCCGACCAGCACGAGGTGGGACGTTCCGCCCGTCCAGCTCGAGCCCTCGTCGACCAGGCCCGTGCCGCGGAGCAGGGCCAGGAACTTGTCGTAGGAGGCGTGGACGTCGCCGATGGCCACGATCCGGTCCACCCCGGCCCACTCCCATGGGGAGACCTGTTCCGCACGGGCCGGTTGGAGCCCGAAGAGCAGAACTGAGCTGAAAAGCCAGATCCGGAAAGCCTTTCGTCCCGCTGTCGCCATTTCGATACCCCCCCTTTTGGCCCGGTCCCCCCGGCTCCCGGGCGAATTTGCCCGGTCCCGGCGCGCCTGGGCGCGCGCCGCGACCGAGGTGTCATTATGACGCTTTTTCCGCGCCTCTGACAATAGGACCTAGGTCGAGGTCGGAGACATCAACGGAGCTGTTCACGAAGGCGCGGGACCGGGGCTGAGTCCCGGCCGGTCACGTCCCTTCGTCCTTCGGATCGGCGGGGGGTTTGGCCGGAGCCGCATACCACCTGTCCTTGGGGACGATCTTCCTGTCGTCCGGGTCGGCCTCGTAGTTGGGCGACGTGATCTGGACGCCGTACTCGTTGAAGTTGTCCAGGATGTTCTTGTGCAGGTCCGAGTAGGTTCGCATCATGGTGAGCGGCGCCTTCGTGAAGGCGTTCAGCTCGTAGGTGATGTAGAAATCGCCGAGCGACTTTTGGAAGACGAACGGCTGCGGTTCCCGGAGGACGCCCGGGGTCCTTTCCGCGGCCGTCAGTAGCAGGGCCTCGACCTGGCGCCAGGGCACGTCGTAGCCGATCGTCACTTCGGTGTGGAGTATCAAGCCCTTGTCCTGGGCCATGGAGCTGTAATTGACGATCTGGCTGTTCAGGATGAGCGAATTGGGCACGACGATCTCTTCGTTCTTGGGGCTCTTGAGGTGGGTCACCAGGAGCCGCATGGCCGTCACGTCTCCCAGATGGTCCCCGATCTTGACCCGGTCGCCGACCCGGAACGCCCGCCGGTACGTCATCGTGTACCCGGCGATGATGTTGGAAATGGCCGAGGAGGCGCCGAGGGAGATGAGGAGCCCGGCGAACACCGAGAGGCCCTTGAAGGCCGCCGAGCCCGTGCCCGGAATGTAGGGATAGATCACGATGGCGCACAGCGCGACGATCAGGACCCGGACGATCTTGTAGGTCGGCATCGCCCAATCGTGGTCGAAGCCCCGGATCTCGATGGTCCGGTTCTCGATCCCCGCGAAGAGCGACCGGACGAGCTTGAGGACGAACCGGATGACGATGATCACGACGACGATGAAGATAAGATCGGGGGTGTATTCGATGATGGCGCGCCCCATCCTTCCGAGCGGCTGGAGGATGTACCCGCTGAGATTCCGGGAGAGAAGGCGGGTCGTGGGGAACAGGCTGAGGACGAGGTCCAGGAAGCCGTAGACGATCCCGGCGACAAGGAAGAGCCGGACCGTCCGGAGGAGGCCGGTGAGGGCCTTCGCCAGCCTCTCGGCCGGCAGAAGGTCGCGGGACTTGGTCTGGAGCACCCGCATCTTGGCTTTCGTTTTGGTCTCGATCAGGGATACCAGCTTCCGGTAGAGCCACAGGAAGAGCAGGAGGATGACGACGAACCCGGCGGCGGCCCCGGCCGCGGCGAGGACGCGCCGCAGCGCCCGGCCGGGCGCCCGGTCCAGCCGGTATTTCTCGATGGCCTCTTTGATCTTGCTCAGATAGACTTCCGCCATGACGTGCCGGGGCATGTCCTCGAGCTCGAGGGCGGCGTCGGCATCGTAGACACGCATGATGAGGATGCCGCCGGCGGCGATCTTCGTGTAGGCCTCGGCGGCCACGGCCGTCAACGAATCCGTCGTGATCTTGGGATCGGCCGCGATCTCCTTGACCCGCTTGACGATGGTCCGGGCTCTTTCCTCGGCGGGAAAGGCCTGGACGCCCCGGACCGAGAAGAGGAGCATGTCGTCGATCATCACCGGGGCCGTTTCGATCGCGGCCTCCGACGTTTCGGCGGCCGGCGGAGCCTGCTGACCGGACAGGACGAGCGAGCTCCCGAAGAGGGCTAACAGCAACGGGAGGATCATCCTCATCTTGGACATCGGACATCCCTCCTCGATCGATTCCTCAAGCCCCCTGAATATATCACGAAGCGCGCCTCTCTTGAATAAGGCGACGACCAGAACGGAGGGTGACACTGTCCCCTGGGCCGGCCGGCGACAGAGGGGGCTCAGAAATTGACCTGAAAATTGGCGTGAAGGATGCTTCCCGTTCCCCCGACCTGGTAAGGCAGTGACAAACCGCCGACAGGACACCTGTCCTGATAGATATATTCGGTGTTGACGCGAACCACATGGTTCTTCCAAGGATAGTAGTTCAGTCCGGCCCTGACCCTGGGATGAGTGAGCCATAAGTCGTCGTGGGTTTCAGATACATGGCGACCCCTATCATAGCCCATGGTGTCACCTATGTATCTGAACGAGAGCACAGGACCCGGGCCCGCCGTCGCGGGGCGGATTGAATATCGCGCTTCAGCGGTGGTATCGTGAGATCGTCGAGGCGGACCGCGGGTCCCGGACCCTCTTGAAAATGGGGAAGATCATCATCGTCAACCGGGGAGGAGGGGAGGCATGAGGCCCTATAGGACGGCAAAGAAATTGACATTCATGGTGCTGTGCGGAGGACTCTTGCTGTCCGCCGGAATCCTCGGGACCCAGGAGATCTTCGAGGCGATCAAGGGAGGAGATCTGGCCCGAGTCAAGGTCGTTGTCGGAGCGGATTCCCGGGCATTGAATTCCCTCGACCCTTATGACCAAACGCCGCTGATCGTCTCGCTCCGGGAAAGGAAGGCGGAGATCGCGGCCTATCTCATCGCCAGCGGAGCGGATGTCAACGCGCGGGACAGGTCCCATGCTTCTCCGCTGTCCTACGCCATCACGGAGGGCTTGACCGATATCGCCAAACGGTTGATCGACGGGGGCGCCGATATCGACACGCCCGCGATGTGGGACCTGAGGCCTCTCGCCTTTGCCCTGGAATTCGGCCGCTTGGACATCGCGAACATGCTGATCGATCAAGGGGCGGCCATTCCCGTCGCTCCGGGAGAAGAATCCTATCGGCTCTTCTTTTCCGCCTGCTCGAACGGGTTCGCCCGGCTGGCGGACAAGATGCTGGAGAAGGGATTCAAAATCGGCGAGAATCAATACACTCATGGCCTGCCTCATCTGGCGGCGGCCGGTGGGTCGGCCGCGATCGTCGAAAAGCTGATCCAGCTCGGCTTCGCCATGAACGGGAAGAACGAGCTGGGATGGACGCCTCTCCATGCGGCCGCGGAAAAAGGACACTGCCAGGTCATGACCATTCTGTTGGCTCGGGGGGCGGACATCAACGCCAGGACGCTCTCCGGCAAGAGCGCTTATAACATCGCCGTCGCCTTGGGCCGCGCCGAGGCCGCCGATGTGCTGAAAAAGAAGGGCGCGGACCTGTCCGACCGGAAGTTCCCCGTTCTTAAGGGACAGTACCTTGGCCAGACCGGGCCCGGAGATGCGCCTCAGCTGTTCGCTTTGGATATCGTGAGCACCCAGTACATGATCCATGGCAATGTCGTCTTCACGCCGGACGGCCTCGAGGCCTACTGGTCGGGCACGTACCCCGCCGCCGGCTCGGGCCGGCTCGATTATCAGATCCTGATGATGAGACAAGAGGACGGGATCTGGCGGGCGCCGCGGCTGGCGCCGTTCTGCCGCGTCGAATATCAGGATGACTGCCCCTTTGTCACGCCCGACGGTCGGAGGATCTTTTTCCTATCCAAAAGGCCCCTCAAGCCGGGTGGACCGCTCGCGAACAAAGAAAATATCTGGTCGGCCGAGAGACAAGGGGATGGATGGGGGGAGCCGCGGCCCCTTGGGGACGAGATCAATGCGCTGTCCGTGCACTGGCAAGTCTCGACGGACCTCAAGGGAGACCTCTATTTCGGCGGGCAGGACCCCGAGGGAAGGACCATGAGCGATATCTTCGTCTCGAGGTATCAAAACGGGAAATACCGGAAACCGGAGAAATTGGATTCGACCGTCTCGTCGGCCGATCTCGAGCATTCGCCATGCATCTCGCCGGACGGTTCTTACATCATCTTCTCCCGGGCCTCACAGCAGAGAGTCCAGTTGGGCATCTTCATCAGCTTTAAAAAGAAGGACGGCGCATGGGGGGAAGCGGTCTGTTTGAACGAGATCGTCGGCTGTCCGACGGCCACCCAGTGCACCTCTGTCACGCCCGACGGCAAGTGTTTCTTTTATATCTCCTGGCTTTCGAGCGACTGGGCCTCCTACTGGGTCAAGTCCGATTTCATCGAGAGGCTGAGGCCGAAATAGTTCGGCCTTTCGTGCTCTGTCCGCTAGTTTTTCTTCTTCGGGCAACGGACGCTTTCGGGATAATTGGCGAAGGCCTGGCGCTGCACTCCGGGCAGGGCCTTGAGGAACTCCACGTTGTCCCAGACGGCGTTGATCATGGCGGCGTTGGCCGCGGCCGTGTACTCCAGGAAGTCGGCCTTGGAAACCGTCTTTTGAATGTCGGCCAACAGCCATCTCGCGCCGCAGGCGAAATCGAAATCCTTCACGGACAACACGCGAACCTGCGGGTTGGCCGTCGTGCGGAAGTGGATGGCCAGCTTCTCCAGGTCGTAGACGATGCTCCACTGCGTACCGCGCGAGGCCACCTTTTTCAGGATGTCGAAAGCGTAGGCCACCGGCTCGGCTTTATCGGTCGCATAGGACCCGGCCAGCCATGCCGCCCGGGCGAAGCGGTCTTCACTCGAGATGCGGCCGTCGGCGTTTGATATCCGCGCCAGGCCGCCGGCGTCCAGGCTCCGATAGTAGGCCAGGGAGTCCTCGTAGGGGCTGTTGGCGCAGGCGGGCAGGGGCAGGTCCGCGCCCCGGTAGCAGGTCATCTGGCCGGCGAGGTATTCGATCACCGCCGTGTCGCCCTTGGCATCGGCGACCAGGAAATGGAGCGGCGCCACCGAGTTGTCGGAGACGCGGATGCGGCCGTCGCTGGCGGCTACGGCGGCGACCGTCGCGGCCGTATCGAGCTGGTACTGGATCCACTGCAGCTCCTCCAGGCCGAAGCGCTCGTCTTTTTGCGGGTAACGCGACTTCGGCGACTCGTGCATCATCTGCTCGATCACCAGCCCGGCCTCGTTGATTCCGCCGTAGGGGAATTCGCGGCCGTTCTGATTGAAGCTGACGCTGCCGTACTTGGCGACCCAGGTCAGCGGCTTCTCCCCGGGCGTCGGCAGGGAGGTCTTCTCCGCTCCCCGCAGGTTCACATGGATGTGACCCGGGCCGGCGGGGAAATCGAAATTCCTCCCGAAAAAGAGCCGGCCCCGGCCGTCTTTCAACACGAACGTGGTGCAAGGCTCGAGGCTTCCGGGCAAGATCCAGGCGAACAGGGCCAGGCAAAGCGCAAATCGGGTCGCGTGCTTCATGATTCCTCCCTTTCCCGTCCGGTGGGACGATCCGATATTCCTCAGGGCCTCTCCTTGGACGATAAAACCATCCGTCCAATCCTTAAGACGAATGAAGCGGGAAGAGCGTTCCTTAAGACTAACGGCTGTCGGAGAGCTAGCCTCCCCCCGTCTTGAGTAGAAAAGGGCCAAAGAGTGCCGGGGACGCTTCCCCCCAAATTCAATCAAGGGGGAGTCGCAGACCGCGTTTCGGGAGGAGTAATGGTGGGCGATAGAGGACTTGAACCTCTGACTTCTACCGTGTGTAGGAAGCGGCGGAAATAGCTAAAACGCAGCAAATAATTGAGAAACGCAACGAAATACGCCTTTTCAAGTGGTCCTGGCTTTCGATGGAGTTCGATAGCTTATGATATGTTTCGATATTCCTGACATCTTTTGGGCACAATTCGGGCACAAACGAGAGGGCCATTGTCGCCGCCGTCGCCGGCGCGAGGGGAACGCGGCGCGTTCCCCTCGCGCCTCACGTCACTTGATCTGATCCCAGAGGGAAACGATGTTGACGTTATGGATGTTGAAGTCCGTACCGTAAAAGTTCGGATTGTACGTCTTCAAGTGCGGGAACTGCGCCAGGGGGATCAGGGACTGGATCTCGGCCGCGGTCTTTCCCGACGCCTTCAGGTTTCTCACTTCTTCGTGCAGTTTTTTCAAATAGCGGAATTGTTCCCTGATCTCCGCGGCGGTGATGGTCCCCGCCCCATGCGTGCCGATGAAATGCTCGATAGTCGTATCATTCGAAATGTATCCGGAGAATAGCTTTTCCCAAGATACCAAGTCCGTTTGCCCCAGCCGAGAGATGCTGGGAAGCCGGCCTTTGTTGAAGATATCCCCGAGGACGAGCGTTTTCTCCTCGGGAATGTATATGATGATGTCCGATTCCGAGTAGCTCGGCGTATTGTGGTGCATTTCGAACGTCTTGCCCCCCAGGCGGAGCGTCTGGCGGTCCCCGATCAAAGTGGTGGGGATGACGGATTTCGGAGGATTCGTCGGATTGAAGGAGCGCACGCTCAACTCGAAGATCAGTTCGTCATCCTCGAACTCCCTGATGTCTCCCAGATAGTTCTTCTTGGCTTTTTCGATCGTCTTAGCCCGCTGCTCCCTCGCCTGGGCCACGAACTTTTTCAGCTCTTCCGGAGAGGGCCTCGGCCGGTCTGTTGGCGGCGTCATCTCTTTCTTGACGTTCTGATGCCCGTAGATCGGAACGTCTTCAAAGATCACGTTGCCGCCCGTGTGGTCCGGGGCGCCATGGGTGTTGATCAGGCAGGCGATCTTGCTCCCGAAGTCCTTTTCGATCAGGGCCCTCACTCTTTTCACGAGCTGCGGGAACGCCAGGGCGTCAAAGACGACGACCCCTTCCGACGTCCTGACCGCGGTCATGTTGGAAAAGACGGCCGTCAGGCCAACTTGATAAAGGCTGACGTCCTTCGAGAGTTCGTGCCTGACGACCGGGATGCTCTCGAAATCCTGGGCCGGCAACAGAAGGGCTATCATGAAAAACAGAAGGCCGAGAGCCATGCCAGCCGTTGTCTTCTTCCTGCCTGTGTCAAACATATTGTCCTCCTTGGATGGAAATTTTGGGCCGTTTCGTCCTGGAATATGGGGCGGTCCGGGGGAGAAGTAAATGGGAACTATTTCCCATTCTTCTTCTTCCGGGCTCCCGGCGATGGTTATTTGGGGAAATCATCGGGCTTTATCTTATTTTCCGGTGCGTTTTCTGTTAAAATCCCGAAATCCGAAGATGATCCATTTGATCCTGCTCGCTTATGCCCTGACGGTCGTCATGGGGACGGCCAGCGCGGCCTACGTACTTCAAGCCCGCAAATCCCTGAAATACGACTATCTTCGGCCCCTTTACGCCTATACGGTCATTTTTCTCGTTTCCGTGTTCGGCGGCCAAATCCTCGAATACGTCTACCTCAATATCCTCGGGGGGAACTTCAGGGACGTTCCCCCGGGGATCGTAGTGACCTGGACCGCATTTCTCGCCGTGGTCAGAACGGCTTTGCTTTATGCCGTCGGGCGCGCGATCTATGCGATGAAGGGGCTTCGGGCGAACGGTCCGTTCCTCTTCGGCTTTATCCTTATCGCCGCGCTGAATCTGTTCCCCTTCGCCGCATTCTTGTTGATCAGAATATTCCGGCCGACGTTAACACTTAGTCCTCCCCCTATCCTTGGGGACATCGTTGGGGGCATCGCGGAGCTGTCCGCCGTCGGCTTCCTGGCTTGGCTGTGGTCCGTCAAGACGTCCAGGCTCGGCCGCGGATCGTTCTCGGTCTTCGGGCTGTCCTTTTCCGTCTGGTACGCGATCCAATTCGTGGTTGGACACTCTTTCGGTCCTTCGATCGGCTACTATGTCAACTCGGTTCTGCTTCTCCCCGTGAGCGCCATCCCCTTCTTCTGGGTCAAATATTGTCTCCTGAAGGAGATCGGGCTATCCCAATTGGAAGAAAAGGCGAGCCTGTCCGACCAACTGGTGAAGGACTACAATATCTCCCCCCGCGAATGGGAGATCATCAATCTTCTTGTTCGGGGCAAGAGCAACAAGGAGATCGAGGCCCTCCTGTTCATCTCTCACAGCACGGTGAAAAATCACATTTACAACATCTGCCAGAAAATGAACGTGAACAGTCGGCTCCAGCTTGTGAGCAGCGTCATAACCATGTCCTCCCCCTCGACCGCTTCCCCGGCTCAGCTCATGTAGGGAATCCAAGCCCCGGGGACCGTCATTTCGCCGGCGATTCGGGGAAAGGAAGTATGGGCGATAGAGGACTTGAACCTCTGACTTCTACCGTGTGAAGGTAGCACTCTACCGCTGAGTTAATCGCCCACGGCTCAACATTTTAGCGAATTCGCCCGGGAAGTCAAACTTCCCCGGCCTTCCGGCGGACCGCCTGGCTGCGACCGATCGCCCGGACGCCAGCCGCGGTCAGCGGGCAGCGCATCAGGAACGCGATGACCTTGTTCTTCCAACCGGGGATGCAAACGACGCCATGGCCCAGGCGGCGGAGGGAGATCCGGACGACTTTTTCAGCCGTCATCCAGAAGGGCTTGGGCACGATCGCCTTGTCGATGTCCGCGACGGCGTGGAACTCCGTGTGGGTCATTCCGGGGCAAAGGGCCTGGAGGATGATGCCCTTCGACCGGACCTCGGCCTGGAGGTTCTCGGAGAACATGACCAAGAACGCCTTCGTGCCGCTGTACATGGCCCCCGAGAAGGGGGAGAAGGCGGCGACCGAGGCGATGTTGATGACGGCGCCGCGCCCGCGGGCCATCATCCCCGGCAGGGCGGCCCGGGTCAGCCGGATGGTCGCGTCGACATGGACACGGACCATGTTCAGGTGATCGGCCGTTTCGCCCTTGACGAAGCCGGTCCGGCCGCCGTATCCGGCGTTGTTGACGAGGAGGTCGAGCGCGGGGTCCACGGCGATCCGGGCCTCGACGGCGGCCTCTCCTTCCGGCGTCGCCAGGTCGGCCGGAAGGATCTCGATGCGCACTCCGTGCTTTTCGCGGAGCCCGACGGCGAGCTCTTCGAGCCGGTCCCGGCGGCGGGCCACGAGGACGAGATCCGTCCCGGCCGCCGCCAGCTGGCGGGCGTATTCAGCTCCCAAACCGGCCGAGGCGCCGGTGATCAACGCGGACTTGAACGTCATTGGCGGCATGGTTTTCCTCCACGCGCCAGTCTACGGGAACGGGAGAGGCATTTCAATTGACATCGCCCCTTTTCCCCATGATAATAAAGGCAATGGCCATCACCCGCTGCCCCTATTGCCACGCCATCATCGACGAGAACGACAAGTACTGCAACAATTGCGGCACCCAGCTGCTGTTCTCCGAGGACGAAGAGATCGAAGAGGAGATCCCGGGCGAAAAGATCGTCGACGCCGAGGTCGAGGAGAAAGATTACACGGTCGACGAGCCCGAGGACGAGAAGCGCCCAGCGCCGGCCAAGGACCTCGACAGCGAGATCGACGAGGAGCTGGCCCAGGAGCTCCGCGAGGAGACCGAGGAGCTGGCCCTCGACGAGCTCGTCGCCGAAGAGGCCCGGAAAGCGGGCGAGGACGACGTCACCGAAGAGGTCATCCTGGTCGATGAGATCGAGGCGGTCGAAGCGGCGGTCAAGGACGACTCCAAAGCCCTCCTCGACGAAGCTCCGGCCGGATCGAAGACGGCGGAGCCCGAAGCCGGCCATGACGAGGAAAAGGACGAGAAAAAGAAAGAGGACGAGGAAGAGGACGAAGACGAGGACGAGGAAGAGGAAGAGGAAGAGGAAGAAGAGCTGGCCGACGAGCTCGAAGACGAAAAGGAAGACGAGGCTGTCGAAGAAGAGCCCGAAGAAGGGACGAAAGAGCCGCCTCGAACCGGCGTTGGACCTGACGCAGAGGAAGAAACCCGGGAATACACGGCGGCGGCCCTGAAGAAAGCGAAGGAAGCCGTTCATATCCCGGAAGCGCCCGTCCCGCCCGAGGACGAGCCCGTCGTTGAGTACGTCTCGGAGATCGCCGCCCCCGACGAGGCCGCGACGGCCGGCGAGGCGGCCTTCCGCCCCGCGACCTTCGACACCAAGGAGTTCGAGGACCTCGGCCGGACCGTCGAGCTGAGCAAGGAGAAGGTCGACAAGTTCCTCGAGGGCATGAGCGAAAAGAGGCCTCCGGAGCCGCCTTCGCCGGCGCCCCCTCCGGCCCCGCCACCGGCCCTCGAGCCCCCCCCCGCGGCAGCTCCCATTCCGCAGACGGGTTCGCTCCCGCCGTGGGCCAGCACGATGAAGGGCGCGCCGGTCTTCTCGGAAGACACCGGATCCGTCGAAACGCGGAAGTTCCGCGGCGGCGAGCCTGCGACGCCCGGGACGGAGGAAGAGGTCGAGATCTTCCCGCGGCGCCGGGGCGCGGATTCGACCATCGGACTTCCCGAAAAGGTGAGCCAGTCGCCGCTGCCCTTCGGGGCGCCCGCGCCTGAGGAGGAAGCGGAAGACGACGAGGTTGGGGACGAAGCGGCCGAAGAAACGAAGGCCCGGGACTTGACGCCCGAGAAAGTCGTCCTGCCTGCCGGACAGATCCGGCCCGTCCGGGAGACGGCCCCGGCCGCCGCACCCGGCGGCGAGACCGAGGCGCCCGATGAGCGCGAAGGGCCCGGGCCGCGGCCGCCGTTCAGCTTCTCCGTCTTTTTCAAATCCAAGGCCTTCGACGTCCTGTTCGTGGGCCTCTTCTGGCTCGTCGCGCTGTGGCTGGCCGCCTCTTCGCTGGGCGTCACCCTCTTCGCCATTCTGGGCTCGATGTCCGGCCCCATGCTTCTGCTCTATGCCGTCTTCGTCCTCATCTATTTTTTCCTGTTCAAGTTCTTCCTCGGCGAGACCCTCGGCGACCGGCTCTTCCGGCCGAGGGAATGAACCCCTGAAAACCGTCATCAGCGCGTCCCGGCGCACCGACCTCGTCGCTTCCTTTCCCGAATGGCTGGCGGCCGCCTTGCAGTCGCGGCGAGCCAAGGTCTTTGGTCCGTCCGGCGGCGTCAATGAGGTCGATCTCGATCCCAATAAGGTCCATACGGTCGCCCTCTGGTCGAAGGACTTCCACAATCTCCTCGCGAACGCTCACGGCCTGAGGGATCTTCTGGCCCGCTACGATCAGCTTTATCTGCACTTGACGATCACGGGGCTGGGCGGGACGGGCGTCGAACCCGGCGTACCCTCGTGCGATGAGGCCCTGGCCCAGGTCGCCGGACTGGCCGATCTCGCGGGCGATGCCCGGCGCGTCTCGGTCCGCTTCGATCCGGTGCTGTTCTGGGAGGAGGACGGGAAGAGATGCTCCAATCTGCCCCTGTTCGCCGAGGTGGCTGAGGTCTCGGCCGGGCACGGGATCAGGGATATCCGGTTGAGCTTCGCCCAGTGGTACGGAAAGGCCCGCCGGCGGGCCGCCGCCCGGCGTTTTCCGTACGTGGACCCGCCGGACGCGGAGAAACGGGCGCTGGCAGAAAAGTTGGCCGCTGTCGCCGCGGACCACAGCCTCGTGTTGCACGCTTGTTGTCAGCCCGCCCTGGCCGGCGTCCCCGGCCTCCTCCCCTCCGCCTGCATCGACGGCGAGCTGCTCGAGTCGCTCCATCCGCGCCGGGAGCCGGTCTCACGGCGCAAGGACCGCGGCCAGCGGGCGGACTGCCTCTGCACGGAATCGAAGGACATCGGCAGCTACACGCAGTCCTGCCGCCACGCCTGCGTGTATTGCT
>CAVWFA010000021.1:0-4941 GCA_963754085.1 Candidatus Aminicenantota bacterium
CCCCTTTCGAGCAGATGTAGGCGGCGGCCCGGCCGCCGCCTACGTCCATTCCTTTCGTGAACGGGACAAGGCGTTCGAGCGCCTGCGCGGCCGCCGGCTCGTCCTCCGGCTTGAAGAGGACGGCCGAATGGGGGAGATACATCCCCCGGAGCGCCGCCAGGAGGTTCCGAGTGTCCGCGGCCTCCCGTTTTCCGACGACCACGATCTCCTGGGCCGGGCCCAGGGCGTGATCCAGCCCGCGGAGGAATTCCGAGTGCGCGCGCGGATGGAGGGAGACCTCTCCGGAAAAGGCCGCCGCCAGGCTCGAAGCCCTGTCCTCGAGCTCCTGCCGTCCGGTGAGGCGGCCGAGGCGGAGGAGGTTCATCAGCATCACGGAATTCCCCGACGGAACGGCCCCGTCATAGATCTCCTTGCGCCGGGAGCCGACCTCCGGGTCGGCGGCGAAGAAGAACCCTCCCTCCCTCTCGTCTCCGAAGAGCTCGATCGCCTGTCCCGTGAGCGAGAGGGCGGTTTCGAGGCGGCCCGGATCGAAAGCCGCCTCGTAGAGTGCGATGAGCCCCTTGATGAAGAAGGCGTAGTCGTCGAGGAACGCCGGGATCCGGACCTGGCCGCCGGCGTGCACATGCAGGAGGCGGCCGTCGCGGGCACGCATGTGCTTCAAGACGAAATCGGCCGCCCCGTCCGCGGCTCGAAGATATTCGGCCTTTCCGGTGAGCCGGAAGACCGAGGCCAGGGCCGCGATCATCAGCCCGTTCCAATCGGCGAGGACCTTGGTGTCCTTGAACGGACGGACCCTGCTTTCGCGGGCGCGAAAAAGCTTATTCCTCACGGCCCCGATCCCGTCTCCGATCAGCGGGAGGAAGGACCCGGTCGCAGCGGCAGGCGCTCCCGGCGTCCCGCCCAGGTGGAGGATATTGCGGCCGTCGCGAACTTTCCCGGGTTCGGTGAAGTTGCCGCCGTCTTCCACCCCGTAAACCCGCGCCGCGGCCCGGGCTTGCTCCGGGCCCAGGACGGCCTCGAGCTCGTCGCGGGTCCAGAGATAGAACTTCCCTTCTTCGCCCTCGCTGTCGGCGTCCTCGGCCGCGAAGAACCCTCCTTCGGGAGAGGCGAGGTCTCTGAGAACGTACTCAGCGATCTCCTCCGCCGTCCGCCCGAATTCGCGCTGCCCGGTGGCCACGGCCGCTTCCGCGTAGACCTCGGCCAGGAGGGCCTGGTCGTAGAGCATCTTCTCGAAATGAGGGACGAGCCAGCCGGCGTCGGTCGCATAGCGGTGGAAGCCGTACCCGAGCTGGTCGTAGATCCCGCCGCGGCGCATGGCCGCGAGCGTGGCCGTCGCCATCGTGACGGCTTCGCTCTTGCCGGTCCGCCTGCCGTACCTCAGGAGGAAGTCCGATCTGGTGGGGCATGGGGAACTTGGGCGCGCTGCCGAAGCCGCCGCGGGCGGAGTCGAAATCGGCGGCCAGCTCGCCGTAGGCGTCGTCGAGGACGTCCTCCGACAGCGGGGTTTCGGCCGCCGTGCTCCGGTTCCCGGCCGGACCTTTCTCCAGGGCGGCCAGGATGCCGTCTGCCGAACGCAGGACCTCTGCCCGTCGCGTCCGCCAGGCTTCGCCGATGAGGGGCGCGAGCTCGAGCAGGCCGGGCCGGCCCCAGCGTCGCGACTTGGGAAAATATGTCCCGGCGAAGAACGGGCGCTTGTCCGGCGTCATCACGATCGTCAGGGGCCAGCCGCCCGATCCGGTCAGGGCCTGGCAGACGGCCATGTAGTGCTGATCGAGATCGGGGCGTTCCTCCCGATCGACCTTGACGCAGACGAAGGCCTCGTTGAGGAGACGGGCGACATCCGCGTCCTCGAAGGATTCGCGCTCCATGACATGACACCAATGGCAGGTCGAGTAGCCGATGGACAGGAAACACCGGTTTGTCACGGCGCCGGGCTTCCTCGAAGGCTTCCTCCCCCCAGGGATACCAATCCACAGGATTGTGCGCGTGCTGGAGCAGGTAGGGGCTTGATTCGCCGGCCAGGCGGTTGGCGGGTTTCATGGGGCGTCGGGTCTCCCCGGCGGGGCATCTTCCGCTCGGCGGTCCGATGAGAAAACCCTATCCGTTCGATAGGGAAATATTATAAAGGAAAGGCCTTCGGATGACAACGGCAACCCTCCGGACAACCTTTTCCCCCCATGGCGAGTATATAAGTGTGATATGCGCCAGCCCTGTGTTCGCTCGAGGCCGAATCCGGCACTCGCCGCCTTGGCCCTGACCGCTCTGTCCCTGCCCTTCGCCGCCCCCGTCGCCGCCGCGGCCACCGCCCCGCCCGCTCTAAGGGTCTATCAGACGGCACACGTCAATCCCCATTCCCCCAAGATCGACGGCCGCTTCGACGATCCGGCCTGGGACAAGGTCGCCTGGGAGACGGGGTTCGTCCAGCGGGAGCCCTACGAAGGCCAGCCGCCGAGCCAGTCGACTTCCTTCAAGATCCTCTACGACGACGACAGCCTGTATGTCGCGGTCAAGGCCCATGACACCGAGCCGGCCCGGATCGAACGGCGCATGTCCCGCCGGGACGACATCGAGGGCGACTGGATCGAGGTCGGCATCGACAGCTTCCACGACCACCGGACCGCCTTCTGCTTCGGCGTCAACGCCGCCGGGGTCAAGCGCGACGCCATGGCCGTCAACGACAGCAATTGGGACGACAACACGGACCTCGACTGGGATCCCATCTGGGAGGTCGAGACCGCGGTCGACGCGGACGGCTGGACCGCGGAGATGCGTATCCCCTTCACTCAGCTCCGTTTCGCCCGGGCGCCGGACGCGTCCTGGGGCCTCCAGGTCTCCCGGCGGCTCTTCCGTAAGAACGAGCGCTCGCTCTGGCAGCATATCCCCAAGGACGCGGCCGGCTGGGTCTCGTTCTTCGGCGAGCTGCACGGCCTCGCGGGCATCAAGCCGCCGCGGCAGGTCGAGCTCTTCCCCTACGCCGTCGGCAAGCTCCAGGGCTACGCCGCCGAGCCCGGGAATCCCTTCGCCACGGGCCGCTCCCGCTCTCTCTACGGCGGCCTCGACGGCAAGATCGGGGTTTCCGGCGACCTGACCCTGAACTTCACGCTCAACCCGGATTTCGGCCAGGTCGAGGCCGACCCGTCGGTCGTCAACCTGACCGCCTTCGAGACCTACTACGAAGAGAAACGGCCGTTCTTCATCGAGGGCCGCAACATCCTCAGCTTCAAGCTCATGGGCGGGGACGGCGACATGGCCAGCGACAATCTCTTCTACACCCGCCGCATCGGCCGTTCGCCGCAGTACTATCCCGAGGCGGACGGGTTCGTCCGGACGCCGGAGGCGACGACCATCCTGGGCGCGTTCAAGCTGACCGGGAAGACCCGGAGCGGCTGGTCGGTCGGCGTCATCGAGAGCCTCACGGGCGAGGAGCGCGCCAGCGTCTTCGCGGACGGCGTCACCGACCGCGTCACGGTCGAGCCGCTGACCAACTACCTCGGCCTGCGCCTGCAGAAGGATTTCAACCGGGGCGGGACGACGGTCGGCGGCATGGTCACGGCCGTCAACCGCCGGCTCGACGACGCGCACATGGACTTTCTCCACGACCGGGCCTACGCGGGCGGCCTGGACCTCTACCACAGCTGGAAGAACAAGGCCTACTACTTCTCGCTCAAGCTCCTGGGCAGCGCCGTCCACGGCTCGCCGGAGGCGCTCCTGCGGACGCAGACCTCGCCTCTGCGTTACTACCAGCGGCCCGACGCGGAGCACGTCGAGGTCGACCCGGAGCGGAGGTCGCTCTCCGGCTTCGGCGGGACGGCCGAATTCGGCAAGCAGGGCGGCGGCCACCTGATGTACTCGGTCGGCACGACCTGGAGATCGCCCGGCTTCGAGCTCAACGACATGGGTTTCCTCGGCGGCGCCGACGAGATCATGCAGTGGATCTGGGCCGGCTACCGGGTCTGGAAGCCGTTCGCGGTCTTTCGCACGCTCAACGTCAATTTCAATCAATGGACGGGCTGGAACTTCGGCGGGACGAACATCTTCGCCGGCGGCAACATCAACGTCAACGCCCAATTCAAGAATTACTGGAGCGGCGGCTTCGGGCTCAACCGAAACTTCATCGGCCTGTCGGCCACGATGCTGCGGGGCGGGCCGTCGATGCGCATGCCGGGCGCCTGGAACTTCTGGGGGAACGTCCAGACGGACATGCGCCGGAAGGTCCGTTTCACCCTGATGGGGCAGGGCTCCCGCCGCGACAACGGCGAGAGCCAAAACCTGAGCCTGAGCGGAGGGATCATCGTCAACCCGAGCCGGGCGTTCAGCGTTTCACTCCTGCCGACCCTGGGCCTGAACGAGAGCGAGCTGCAGTACATCTCCACGCCCACGGTCGACGGCGCGGCCCGCTACGTCTTCGGGCGCATCGAGCAGAAGACCTTCGGCCTGACCGTCCGCCTCAATTACAGCCTGACGCCCGACCTCAGCGTCCAGCTCTACGGACAGCCGTTCGTCGCGGCCGGCGGCTATTCCCGGTTCAAGCGGATCGCCGACCCGAAGAGCCGGATCTGGGCGAACCGCTACCGTGTCTTCGGCGAGGACGAGATCGCCTACGACGAAGCGAGCAACTCGTACGGCGTGGACGAGGACCTCGACGGCGCGGTCGATTTCCGCTTCGATCGGCCCGACTTCAACTTTTTCGAGTTCCGCTCGAACCTCGTCGTCCGCTGGGAGTACCGGCCCGGTTCGGCGCTGTTCCTGGTCTGGTCCCAGGGCCGGACGGGTTCCGACACGATGGGGGACTTCCGCTTTGGGCGGGACTTCGGCAGCCTCTTCGACGTCGCCCCACACAACGTCTTCCTGGTCAAGTTCTCCTACGGCTTCCAGCTCTAGCCGCTCTCCGAATTCAAGAAGAGCGTTTGCCGTCGGGAGCCGGGACGAGGACGACCTTCT
>CAVWFA010000022.1:0-11990 GCA_963754085.1 Candidatus Aminicenantota bacterium
AGCACGGGGAACGAAAGAGATCGATAATGCTTGACTTTGGCGCAGCGAAGTCACATATTCACATTTGTTTCAAGGAGAGGGGGTGGGAGCGAAGGGAACTTTTTTTCTCACATACGAGCGAGCGATCAATGTTATTTTTTTGCTAGGGAGGAAGATATGAAGAAGAAAGTCTTGTTTGGAGTCGTTCTTGTCCTGACCTTGTCGCTGACGGCCCCGGCCTGGGACGTGCTCGGCCACGCGTTCATCATGGAGCAGATCAAGGGCGGGCCGCAGAACACGACCGGCAACGAGCTCTACGGCATCACTTCGCCCGACTTCGTCAACTACCTGTTGAACACGCCGTACTACGACTACCTCTATAAGGCCACCCACACGGAATTCATGAGGGTCTGGAACATGGCCACGACGCCGGCGGCCCAGGAGCTGGCCATGGGCTTCGTCTGCCACAACGGGGTTTGGGGCGCCGACTATCCGGCCCATTACTCGTCCCTCATCGGCGATCCGACTAAGGGCTACATCATCGCCAAGGCGGAGATGTTGGAGCATGATCTTCGGCCAGATGAACGTCATGGGCCCGGGCAGATAGCTGGCAGCAGGGCTGGAAGGCGACATGTACCTGCCGCTTCGCCTCGAGCTCTGCCACAACATCATCGAGTACGTCGTCGACATCCAGATCTGGATGGCCGATCCCACGATCGCGTCGCGGGTGATGGTCGCGGCCGGCGGGCGGGCGCCGATCATGCAGCAGCTCGTGAAGACGGCCTTCGGGGGACCGCTGGTCGCCTTCTCGCAGAAGACCGACGCGCGCCTCAACCATCCGGCCGCGCTGGCCATCCTGCTGCCGGCCGAGATCTCGTTCCAGCAAAGGGTGGCGCTCTACGCCGGTCTGTACGCGACGGCCACCGACCTGAACGGCGTCCTCGCCAATCTGGACGGTTATCTGCGGGTTCTGGCCAGCCAGATGTTCGGGCTGACCCTCGCGCCCGGGCAGGCCGCTTATCTGCTTGACGGTGTCCTGCAGATGGGCCTGACCGCCGACGCCCCCTACGAGCTCGGGGCCACGGTCACCTACGTCCAAGGCCAGCTCGCCGCCCACAACATCGTCTACGGCAAGGGCGGCATGCAGGCGCCCGAAGACAAGCCTAAAGGCAAGAACGGCAAGTAAGACGCATTTTACAACAAGGCGGGGACACGTACCCCGGGTACGTGTCCCCGTCTTCTCCTTGAAGTCCGGGGCTCAGTAGAGCCCCTTCTCCTTGAGGACCTGGATCACGCCGGGCCTCTTCATCAGGGCCTCGATGTCCTTGACCGTGCGGGGGATCCCGGCGGTCAGGTTCTCGCAGCCCGTCTCGGTGATGACCACGGTGTCTTCGACCCGGACGCCCAACTTCTCGTCGGGGTAGACGGCGAAGATGTCGCAGGCGAAGACCATGCCCGGCTTGAGCGGGCCGCGGGGCGCGCCGCCGACGTCGTGGACGGCCATGCCGACGTAGTGGCTGCCGCCGTCGCGCATGTTCCGGGGCTTGAAGAGCGGGCCGTCGACGTCGAAGCCGCGGGCCTTGACGGCCGCCAGGGCCTCGGCGGCGACGTCGGCGTAGGTCACGCCGGGCCGGTAGCGCGCGACGCTCTCCTGTTCCATGGCCAGGGCCGCTTCGTAGATCTCGCGCTGGCGGGCCGTGAACCGGCCGTTGGCCGGGTAGGAGATGGAGATGTCGACGTCGTAGTAGCCGACGTCGGGCCCGGCGTCGACGACCAGGAAGTCGCCGTCGCGCAGGGTGCGGTCGTGCTTGGCGTAATGCAGATAGGGGTGGTTCTCGTCGGAGCTGATGATCGTGTTGTAGGCGATGTCCTGGGCGCCGGAGCTCTTGCAGACGAACTCGAACAGGGCCGCGATCTCCCACTCCCCCGTCCCGGCCCGGGTGGCCCGCATCATCTCGGTCATGGCCTTGACGCCGATCCGGCCGGCCTTGCGGATCATGGCGATCTCGGCCGGCGATTTGACCGTCCGCAGGTCCCAGATGGCCGGCGAGCAGTCCTTGACCGCGGCGGCCGGGAATCGATCGCGTAGGAGCTTGACGAACTCGAGCTCCCGGGGCAGGCGGCCGTCCCAGAGGTTGAGGGTCATGGAACGCTGGAGCGTGCCCGCTTTCTCCGACGACACCTCGCGCATGAGCTCCTCGGGCTTGAAGGGCGTGTAGAGGACATAGCCCTGGCCGGCCATCTGTGACAGGGCGCCGGACAGGCGGTCGGCCGGGGCGACCTGTTCGAAGCCGGTGAACTCGCGGGTGTCGGTGATGAGGTCGACGGGCAGGCCCTCGCCGCGGGCCTCGCGCTCGCTCATGGTGAAGAACAGGGTCGACTGCTTGCGGCGGCCGTCGATGACCAGGACGGCGCCGGGGATCTCGACGCCGCAGAAATACATGAGGTCGTTGTTCTGGAAGAAGGGCGAATAGCCGGTGACGGGCTGGGCGCCGAGAAGGATGGCCGCCCCGTCGGGGATGGCCTCCATGAGGCGGGCCCGGCGGGAGGCGTACTCTGCCTTGTCGAAGAGAAGCCCGGCCGCGGCGAGCGGCCGGGCCGTGAGCCCGATGAGGGCAGCGAGGATGAACACGCGGAAGGGGCGGGTCATTTCATACTCCTTAAAGGGCGTCGCGGGGTCCCACGATAGGCGCCCCGACTATAGCAGGCCCGGACTCGCCGGACAAGCCGGGCGAATCTCTGTTGACCGCGGCTTCCGGATTGTTGTATACCCCTTCTCTCCGGAGGAGGCCCCATGAGAAACCGCCTGGTCGTCCTTTCGATCGTCGCTGCTCTCGTCCTCGCGCTCGTCCCCGGCCCCGCGGCCGGCGCGGCGGCCAAACCCAAGATCGCCAAGGAGAAGCAGACCGTCCTCGACTGGCTCGGCAAGCCCGAGACCGTCGAGAAGTTCGGCAAGATCTCGGACGAGATCTGGAAGTACGCCGAGCTCGGCCTGCAGGAGTTCAACTCGTCGAAGCTTCTCGCAGACACGCTCGAGGCGGCCGGCTTCACCGTGGAGCGCGGGCTGGCCGGGATGCCGACCTGCTTCGTCGCCACTTACGGCTCGGGCAAGCCGGTCATCGGGCTCCTCGGCGAGTTCGACGCCCTGCCCATGATCTCGCAGAAGGGCCGCGTCGCGAAAAAGGACCCGGTCGTCGAGGGCGCGCCGGGCCACGGCTGCGGCCACAATGCCATGTGTGTCGCGGCGGCGGCCGCAGCCATCGCCGTCAAGGAAGCCATGGACGCCCACGGGATCAAGGGCACGATCAAGGTCTTCGGCTCGCCGGCCGAGGAGATCGTGGCCAGCCGGCCGTACATGATCCGGGCCGGCCTGTTCGGGGGCGTCGACGCCGTCATCGATAACCACAGCTCAAGCGGCTTCGGCACCGATTACGGCGTCGGCGGCAACGCCCTGTTCTCGACCATCTTCACCTTCAAGGGCAAGACCGCTCACGCGGCCGGCGCGCCCTGGGTCGGCCGGAGCGCCCTCGACGCGGTCGAGATCATGAACGTGGCCACAAACTTCCTCCGCGAGCACCTGCCCCTCTCCCAGCGCCTTCATTACGTGATCCTCGAGGGCGGCGAGGCCCCCAACGTCGTCCCGGACAAGGCCAGCGTCTGGTATTACGTCCGCAACACCGACGAGCGGCTCGAGGCCATGTACGAGCGGGTGGTCAACTGCGCCAAGGCCGGGGCCCTGGCCTCGGGCACGGAGCTGGCTTCGATGCGGGTCATCAGCGCCATCCACCAGCGGCACGCCAGCAAGGCCGCGGCCGAGCTCATCCAGAAGAACATCGAGCTCGTCGGCATGCCCGCCTGGAGCGAGGAGGAGCAGGCCTTCGCCAAGGCCCTACAGAAGGAGCTGGGGGCCAAGGAGGCCGGGATGCCCGACAAGGTCGACAAGCTCGAGGCCCCGGCCGGGGTCGAGTTCGGCGGCGGATCGTCTGACGTCGGCGATGTGACCCTCATCGCCCCGACGGCGACGATCGGCTTCCCGGGCGCGGTGCCGGGCGCGATCGGCCATCACTGGTCCAACGTCGCCTGCTGGTACGGCTCGACGGCCTGGAAGGGCCTCAACGCCGGGGCCAAGGCCATCGCCGCTTCGGCCGTCGACTTGCTGACCAAGCCGGATGAGCTGGCCAAGCTGCGGAAAGAGTTCGAGGAGTATTCGAAGACCCACCCCTACAAGCCGTTCCTGCCGGCCGACGCCCAGCCTCCGAACGACCTCAACAAGGAGCTGATGGACAAGTACCGGGGGCTGCTGGAAAAGGCTCTCGCGGAGAAGTAACGGGAATTAGGGACCTGGTCTTCGCAACGCCAGGGGAGAATTGGCGTTTGCGAAGACCAGGTCCCTTCTTTTTTTCCTTTTTTTCTTACTTATAGATCGGGGTGACGTTCATGTTGTAGAACATGAACGACCACTGGTCCGACAGGTCCTCGATGGCCTTGCTCAGGTTGCTCGAGCCGTGGCCGGAGCGAGTCTCGATGCGGATGACGACGGGCTTGGCGCAGGCCTGGGCCGCCTGGAGCGTCGCCGCGAACTTGAACGAGTGGGCGGGCACGACCCGGTCGTCGTGGTCGGCCGTCGTCACCATCGTCGCCGGGTAGCAGACGCCCGGCTTGAGGTTGTGGAGCGGCGAGTAGGCGTAAAGATAGGGGAACTGGTCTTTGCTGTCGCTCGAACCGTACTCGACGGCCCAGCCCCAGCCGACCGTGAACTTGTGGAAGCGGAGCATGTCCATCACCCCGACGGCCGGGAAGGCGACCCCGAAGAGCTCGGGCCGCTGGGCCATGACCGCCCCGACGAGCAGGCCGCCGTTCGATCCGCCCTGGATGGCCAGGCGCGGCGTCGAGGTGTACTTCTCCCGGATCAGGTACTCGGCCGCGGCGATGAAGTCGTCGAAGACGTTCTGCTTCTTGTCGAGCATGCCGCCCTTGTGCCAGGTCTCGCCGTACTCCCCGCCGCCGCGGATGTTGGCCAGGGCGTAGACGCCGCCGTTCTCGAGCAGGATGATGTTGGCGACGCTGAAGGCGGGCTGCATGCTGATGTTGAAGCCGCCGTAGGCGTACAGCAGGGTCGGGTTCTTGCCGTCGAGCTTGAGGCCCTTCTTGTGGACGATGAACATCGGCACCTTCGTGCCGTCCTTGCCCGGGTAGAACACCTGCTTCGTCTCGTAGGCCGACGGGTCGAACTTGACCTCGGGCTTGCGGAAGACCTCGGAGGCCCCGGTGGCCGGATCGAACCTATAGATCGTCGACGGGTAGGTGAATGACGTGAAAGTGTAGAACATGACCTTCTCGTCGCGCCGGCCGCCGAAGCCGCCGGCCGTGCCGAGCGCCGGCAGCTCGATCTCGCGGACGGGCGTCCCGTCGAGCTTGTGCTGGAAGATCTTGGTGTTGGCGTCCTTGAGGTAATTCGTGAAGAGGTAGCCGCCGGCCGTCCCGGCGCCGCTCAGGACCTCGGGTTTCTCGGGGATGACCGTCTGCCACTTCTCTGGCACCGGGTCCTTGGGATCGATGGCCACGACGCGGTAGTTGGGCGCGCCGGCGTTGGTGTAGACGAGGAACTTGCCGTCCACGATCTCGAGGGGCGAGGCATCGAACTCGAAGCCCTTGAAGAGCATCGTCAGCGGCGCGTTCTTCTTCTTGAGGTCCTTGACCCAGACCTCGGAGCCGCTGGTGCCTTCCGACAGGCCGAGGATGAGCCACTCCTCGCCCTCGGTCGTGCCAGCGCCCACATAGCGCAGCGGGTGCTCCTTGTCCTCCCAGACGAGCGCGTCCTTCTCCTGGGGATCGCCGAGCTTGTGATAGAAGACCTTCTGGTACTCGTTCTTGGCCTTGAGCTCCTCGCCGGGCGCGGGCTTGCTGTAGCCGCTGTAGTAGAAGCCGTCGCCCTGCCAGGCCGCGCCGGAGAACTTGTTCCACATGATCCGGTCCGGGAGCTCCTGCTTGGTGGCGATGTCCATGACCCGGATCTCGGACCAGTCGGAGCCGGCTTCGCCCCGGCTGACGGCCATGTACTTGTCGTCGAGCGAGGACCCGAGCATCCCGATCCGGATCGTCCCGTCCGGGGACAGCGCGTTCGGGTCGATGAAGACCTCGGGCGTGCCGTCGAGCCCCTTCTGGACATAGCAGACCGACTGGTTCTGGAGCCCGTCGTTCTTGTAGAAGAAGTAGTTCTCGCCGACCCGGAACGGCGACGAGTAGCGCGGGTAGTTGAAGATCTCGGTCAGCCGCGCCTTGATCTTCGGCCGGTACGGGATGGTGTCGAGGTAGCCGAAGGTGACCTTGTTCTGGGCCTCGACCCAGGCTTTGGTGTCCTCGGCGTTGTCGTCCTCGAGCCAGCGGTAGGGGTCGGCGACCTTGGTCCCGAAGTAATCGTCGACCTGGTCGACCTTCTTCGTCTCGGGGTAGGCCAGCTTGACGGCCTCCTTCTTGGCGCACGCCGCCAGAGCGACGACCATGACGATCAGGGTGAGCATTAACATGGTTTTTTTCATTTGACCTCCCAAAGGATAACGAAAAGGCTTATACCACAATCGGGGCCCCAGGCGAAAGACGCGCCGGCCGACCGCCGAAAAAAGGGACGAGCCCGGCGATGGACGTGAGCGAGGGCAAGAGAGGCTATTTGCCGCCGAAATCGACGTCGTCCGCGAGCTCGTTGACGTCGACCGCGGCGTCGTAGGGGAAATGGGCCGCCAGCTCGCGGCCGGCCTCACCGATGGCCTCGACCAGGCCCTCGGTGAACTCGCCCCTCTTGAAATGGCCGGACATCTTGCCGGCGACACAGTCCCAGAAATCCTGGCCGACCTTGGCGTGGATGCCTTCGTCGCCGAGGACGACGAACTTCTTCCGGGCCGGGACGATGAAGAAGAGGATTCCGTTGCGGTCCTTGGTCCGGGCCACGCCCAGTCGGGCGAAGGCCCTTTCGGCGGCGCGGCGGACGCTGCCCCAGAAGAACCGGGCGACCGAGACCCGGACCTCGCCCGAGGTCGCCCGCTCCGCCGCGGCGACGGCCGCCTTGACCAGGGAGACGTCGACCGTCTTCATGAGCTTGCGCCGGCTGTGCACGGTCATCGCTTCTCCTCTACCACCCGCCCGAGGCGCCGCCGCCGCCCGAGCGTCCGCCACCGCCCCCGAAGCCGCCTCCCCCTCCTCCGCCCCAGCCGCCGCCGCCCCCGCCGCGCCCGCCGCCGCTGATCATGCTGATCAGCAGCCAGAGGGCGAACGAGGGGTTGGTGATGAAGAGGATAATGAGGAAGAGGAGGACAATGCCGCCAAAAATGCCCTTGGCCGCGTTCTGCCCGCGGCGCCTCGTCGGCGCTTCGCCGGCGGCCTTCGTGTCGCCCGAGATGTAGCCGATGAGCGCGGAGACGGCCGCGTCCACGGCCTCGTCGGGCCGGCCGGCCCGGATGCCGGGAGCGAGGATGTTGTCGATGACCCGGAAGGCGTAGATGTCCGGGACCTTGTCCTCGAGGCCGTAGCCGACCTCGATCCTGATCTTGCGGTCCTCGGCCAGGATGAACAGCACGAGCCCGTCGTCGATGCCCTTGCGGCCGACTTTCCAGGCTTCGAACGTCCGGACCGCCCAGTCCTCGAGAGAGGCGTCCGGGCCGATCGTCCGGCCGATCCAGACGAGGAGCTGGTGTCCGGTCTGACGTTCATAGCTCTCGAGGCGCGCGTCGAGCGCCTCGACCGTCCGCGGCGACAGGAACCCGGCCTGGTCCGTGGCCCACCGGTCGGGGACCGGCGGAATTTTAGTCTGGGCCGCGAGACGAGAGACCGCCGGCGCCAGGGCCAGCGCCCCGCCCAGGGCGAGGGCCAAGGTCAGGAGCGCGAGCGGTCGGCGGAGCCGGGCGATGATCACGTGCGGGCCTGTCGGGATCGCTTAGAACTTGACCTTGGGGGCCGCCTCGGCGCCCGCCTGGGCCTTGAAGAAAGGCTTATCGGCGAACTTGCTGCCGAAGAACCCGGCGATGATGACGGCCGGGAACCTGTTCCGCCTGGTGTTGAAGGCCTGGGCCGCCTCGTTGAACCGCATCCGCTCGGTGGCGACCCGGTTCTCGGTGCCCTCGAGCTGGGCCTGGAGCTCCTTGAAGTTCTCGGTGGCCTTGAGCTCGGGGTACTTCTCGACGACGACCATCAGCCGCGACAGAGCCGAGGACAGGCCGTCCTGGGCTTCCTGGAACTTGGCCAGGCCGTCGGGCGTGAGCTGGCCGGCGTTGAGCTGGACCTGGCCGACCTTGGCCCGGGCCTCGGTGACGGCCGTGAAGGTCGTCTGCTCGAAGGCGGCCGCGCCCTTGACCGTCTCGACCAGGTTGGGGACGAGGTCGGCCCGCCGCTGGTACTGGTTCTCGACCTGGCCCCACTGGGCCTGGACCTTCTGGTCGAGGCCGACCAGAGAATTATAGATGCCCGTGACGCCCACGGCCGCGATGAGGAGGCCGACGAGGACGACCGCGAGGCAACCGATGGCGAATTTCTTGTTGGCCATTGCGACACTCTCCTTTTGATCGATATTCTATCATACGAGCATCCGGGGGGGCCGGTTTTTGTTATAATCGGGCCATGAACAAGATCGCCGTCCTGACCAGGGACTGCGGCGGCGTCAACGCCGCCATCCGGGCCGTCGTCAGGACGGCCGCGGCCCGCGGGATCGCCGTCGAAGGCATCGTCCGCGGCTACGAGGGGCTCATCCGCGGCGACGTCATCCCGCTCGACCGCCGCTCCGTTTCCAACATCATCGGCCTCGGCGGGACCATCCTCAAGACCGCCCGGGCCGAGGCGTTCCTGACCGACGCGGGGCAGAAGGCCGGGCTGGCCACGCTTCGCGCCCGGGCCATCGACGGCCTCGTCGTCATCGGCGGCAACGGCTCGCTCGCGGGGGCGCGGGTCCTGGCCGAGCGCCACGGCTTCCCGGTCGTCGGCATCCCGGCCACGATCGACAACGACGTCGCCGGGGTCGCGAACGCCATCGGGGCCGATACGGCCGTCAACGTGGCCATGGACGCCGTGGACAAGATCCGCGACACGGCCACCTCGCTCGAGCGCATCTTCGTCGTCGAGGTCATGGGCCGCAAATGCGGCTGGATCGCCATGCAGGTCGCCCTGGCCGGCGGCTGCGAGGAGGTCCTTCTTCCGGAGAAAGATGTGCCGCTCGAGACGGTCTGCGAGGAGATCCTTGCCGGCCGGGCCCGGGGCAAGGCCAGCTGGATCATCGTCGCGGCCGAGGGCCGGGCCGCGGCCGGTGAGGTCGCCTCGGCGGTCACCGCGGCGACGGGGCTCGAGACGCGCGTCGCCGTGCTCGGCCACGTCCAGAGGGGCGGCCGGCCGACCGCCGTCGACCGCATCCTGGCGGCCCGGCTCGGGCACGCCGCCGTCGAGGCCCTGGCCGAGGGCCGGACCGGCGGGCTCGTCCATGTCGAGGGCGACCGGGTCGAGTTCCTCACCTTCGGCGCGGCCGGCGACGTCAAGAAGACGGAGATCGAGTCCGATTACCGTCTCCTCAAGGTTCTGTCCTAGTATTGTGTCCCCGATCTGTGATAATTTCTCTCTCTTGCCATGACTCTCATCCGGAGGTCTCCCATGCGTCTGTCCCGGCGTTCGATCCTCGCCCTCGCTCTCGCCGTCGCCCTGGCCGGCCTGGTCACGGCCGCGCCTCAGAAAAAGGCCGCGGCCAAGGGCCCGGTCAAGATCGAGAATACCGACCCGGCGCTCCGCCTCAAAGCGTTCGCCGACCACCAGGCCCTGAAGCAGAAGTCGCCCTTCAAGGACGTCAAGTGGCGGTTCATCGGGCCCTTCGACCTCGGCGGCCGGTGCACGGACGTGGCCGTGGCTCCCGGCAGCCGGACGGTCTTCTACGCCGCCGCGGCCACGGGCGGCGTCTTTAAGACCGTGAACGCCGGGACGACCTGGGAGCCCCTCTTTGACGACATGCCGACGCTCTCGATCGGCGACCTGGCCGTCGCCGAGTCCGACCCGAACATCGTTTGGGCCGGGACCGGCGAGGCCAACATCTTCCGGGCCTCCGAGGCGGGCCTCGGCGTCTACAAGTCGACCGACGCCGGCAAGACGTGGAAGCACATGGGTCTCGAAGCGACTTCCACCATCGCCCGCGTCGTCATCCATCCGAAGGATCCCACTATCGTCTATGTCGCGGCCACGGGCCACGAGTGGACGACCAACCCCGACCGGGGCGTCTACAAGACGACCGACGGCGGGGCGACCTGGCAGAAGGTCCTCTCTATCAACGAACGGGTCGGCGCGAACGACCTGATCATGGATCCGCAGTCGCCCGACACGCTCTACGCCTCGACCTGGAACCGCATCCGCCGGCGCTGGAGCGATCCGGTCCCCGGCGGCGAGGACGGCCTCTACAAGACGACCGACGGCGGCAAGACCTGGACGCCCATCAACGCCGGGCTCCCGGACACGGCCACGACCGGCCGCATCGGCATCGATCTCTGCCGGACAAAGCCCTCGACGGTCTACGCCTACGTCGACAACCACGCGCCCGGCGCCGAGCCCAAGCCCGGCGAGAAGGACGCCTACGGCCGGCCGCTCCAGCGGGGCATCGTCGGGGCCGAGGTCTACCGCTCCGACGACGCCGGCGCGAGCTGGCGCAAGGTCAGCCCGCCCGGCATGGAGCGCTTCGGCGGCACCTACGGCTGGGTCTTCGGCCAGATCCGCGTCGACCCCAACTCGCCCGAGACCGTCTATATCATGGGTCTGGGCCTGTCCAAGTCGACCGACGGCGGCAAGACGTGGCAGAACATCTATTACGCCGGCCTCCACGGCGATCACCACGGCCTGTGGATCGACCCCGCCGACAGCAGCCACCTCATCAACACCAACGACGGCGGCGTCAACATCTCTTACGACGGCGGCAAGACCTGGCGGCTTTTCTACGACGTCATCCCGTCGGTCCAGTTCTACAACGTCACCCTCGACAACTCGACCCCGTTCTGGGCCTACGGCTCGGTGCAGGACACGGGGACGTACCGCGGCCAGATCCCGGTGCGCAAGCCCGGCCAGGGCGGCGGTCCCGGCGGCCGGCGCAGCTTCATGTCCGCCCAGCCCAAGTGGGAGCCTGCGCCCGGCGGCGAGGGGACGCTCATCGCCGTCGACCCGGAGGATCCCAACACGATGTATTCGTCTTCGTTCTACGGCCGCCTCGAGCGCTCCGTGTACAAGGACGGCCAGTGGACGAGCAAGGAGATCTTCCCCAAGGCCGCCGAGGGTGAGCCGGCCTACCGCGGCCAGTGGCTGGCGGCGACGATGCTCTCGCCGCACAATCCCCGGGTCGTCTACCACGGCTTCCAGTACCTCTTCCGGTCCATGAACAAGGGCGAGACCTGGGAGCGGATCAGTCCCGACCTGACCTACAACAATCCCGCGCAGCAGGGCCAGTGGCCCTATGCCATCCCCTTCGCCACGATCACGGCCGTCGACGAATCGCCGTTCAAGTTCGGCCTGCTCTACGCCGGCACGGACGACGGCCGGGTCTGGATGACGAAAACGAGCGGCGACAGCTGGACCGAGATCACGGCCGGCCTCCCCTACAACAAGCACGTCTGGAAGGTCGTCGCCTCGATGTACGACCCGGCCACGGTCTACGTCACGCTCATTGGGCGGCACGACGACGACTTCAATGCCTATATCTTCAAGTCGGCGGACTACGGCAAGACTTGGGTGTCGATCGCCGGCAACATCCCCGGCGGGCCGGTCAACGTCGTCCGCGAGGACCCGAAGGTGAAGGGCCTCCTCTACGCCGGGACGGACACGGGGGTCTACGTCAGCCGCGACAGCGGCGCGACCTGGGACGTCCTGGGCTCGGGCCTGCCGACGAGCTACGTCTGGGACCTGGCCATCCACCCGCGGGACAACGCCCTCGTCATCGCCACTAACGGCCGGGGGATGTGGCTCATCGACGATCTGGCGCCGGTGCAGAACGCGGCGAAATAGATGAACGT
>CAVWFA010000023.1:0-250717 GCA_963754085.1 Candidatus Aminicenantota bacterium
AGCTCGAGAGCCGGGCCGGCGGCCGCACCGGACCGCCGCGCATGGCTGTCTACCTTCCTCCGGGCGACTGGGTCGACCACTGCACGGGCCGGACACACCGGGGTCCGGCCGTCGTCGAACGGAGGGTCCCTCTCTCCGTCATGCCCATCTATGTCCGGGCCGGGGCGAACTACCCATGAGGGGACGAATCGGAAGGGGCAAGCGGCGCCCGGCGCAGCCGGATCAGACGTCCGACCGTTTCACTTGGGTGCTCTAGCCGCCGCGGCTCCAGCCGCGGCAGACTCGCCATTCCAGCTTCCGTTCCAGCTTCCGTCCTGGAACTTGAGCAGAGAGGATTCCAGGGTCTTCCGGTACGCCTCGTCGGGAACGGGCAGGCTCATCCCCTTCCGGGCGAAGGACTCATAGAGGTTCAGGAACGTATTGCTGAGGGTGACGTTCCGGCAGGCCAGCGTCCGGTCGAGAATTCGTAGAGGACCTGCGTGTCGGTGGTCATCGCTGTCAGCCCGTCCCCCTCGTGCAATTCAGCAAGTGGTTGACCGGGTCCCCTTCCCGGCGGGAGGCTTCGGTACCGCCCGTATTCGGGAAGAGGAGGTAGGCCGCTTCGGCCTCCTGCGCCGATGTCCGGCGAGCGGAAGGCCGGCTCGAGCTGCGGCGAGCCGCCGCGCAGCCCGCCGGCCTCGAAGATGGCCACACAGCCGCGGCGGTACTCGTTGTTGACGCCCGAAAGCACGAGCTCCTTCGTCCCGTCGCCGTCGACGTCGCCGGCGGAAGCGTCCATGATGTAGCCGGCGTTCCAGTACTCGCCTTCGCTCCGGCCGGACGCGTCGAGCAGACGGTCTGGCAGGGCCAATCCGGCTTGTCGCGGTACTGACGACGAGGACCTCCGCCGCGCCGTCCCCGTCATAATCGTCGACGTTGAAGCCAAAGATGCGGTACTCCCGGCGATAGGGCCGTCCGCCGAACTTTGTGGAGCAGCCCACGTCGAACCGCCAGCGCTCCGTCCCACGATCGTCGAAGCAAAAGAGCGTGCCCTCTCCATCTTCGGAATGCGTTTGGGTGCTGAACAAGACTTCCAGCCTGTCGTCGCCATCGATGTCTGGAATTAGGAGATAGGGCCAGACCGGCACATAATCGGGGCCTGGCATCTTGTTCGCCGAGTGCGACCGAAAGACATCCTCCGTTTCGAGGTCGGTGTCGAAGCGCCACAGGTCGTGGCCGCGCCCGTCGGCTACGACGAACACGGAGCCGCGGATGTGAAAATCCGCCGGAACGCCGGTCCCGGCGCCACCGGCCGGCCGGATGAACAGGAAGTAGGCCGCGGCGGCCAGCCCGGCCAGGGCGAAAAGGACCGGGAAGGGACGGAACCAGCGTCGGGCCGGAAGCTCGCAAACGGCGGGAGCGCTCTCGTCAGGGCCGACCGTTCGGCCAGCCACTGGTCGATCTGTCCTCTATAAGCAAAGACCTTGGCCTTGGAATCCCGCTCGAGGCGATGGATGGGGAGCCCATAGCGTTGCTCCCAGCGGACGCAGGTGCGGACGTCGCGGTCGAGGTAGGCCGCGATCTCCTTCCAGGAGGTCAGGATGCTCTCTTCTTGCCGTTGGAAGCCACGTTCGAAGACCTCTTCGCCGGTCTTACGTCAAAGACGAAGTGCGATTATAGGAAGAAAAGGGGCCTCCGGTCAAGAAGTGTGAGGCCGTCAGCGCGACTCGAAAGAGCCGCCGCCCGGAAGAGGGCCTTCCGCACTCGGCCGCGGCTTCGGCCATGGCCGCGATGTTCCGCGGCGGCACGTCAGGCAGGACCGCCTCGTGGCTGGGACTGACGATGAGGTGGGGGCCGAGGACGGATTTGACGCGGCGGACCTCGGCCTTGACCTCTTCGGGAGAGCCGAGCGGCAGGACGCGCTGGGTGTCGACCCCGCCGAGGAAGGCGATCTTCCCGCCGAAATCCCGGGCCAGCGTCACAGCGTCCATTTTCGCGGCCTTGGCCTGGAGCGGGTGGAGGCCGTTCACGCCGGCGTCGATGAGCCTGGGGATGACCCGGTGGATGGAGCCGCAGGAGTGGAGGACGACCTGGGTGCCGCGGCGGCGGGCCTGGCCCGTGAGCTTGCGGAACCAGGGCAGGATGAACCGGTCGAACAGAGCCGGGCTGATCATGAGATCGAGCTGGGTACCGAAATCGTTGCCGAAGAAGTAGGCGTCGACGCGGTCGCCGGCGGCATCGAAGAAGCGCTCGTTGGCCTCGTGATAGAAGCCGCAGACGCGGTCCGTGGCCGCTTCGACGACCTCGGAGTGGGTGCGCATCTTGACGAAATAGGCCTCCAGGCCGAAGAGGTCCATGAGGTCGTGGTAGAACGGCGCCCAGAACCCGGAGGCACGGTAATAGGGACCCGCGGCGTCGAGGGCGCTCAAGGTCTCCGAAAAGTCGAGCGCATCCGGGTCCGGCCAGTCGAAGCCTTCAAGCTCGGCTGGGTCCTCGACCGCGGCCAGCGGGCCGGCCTGGCCGTGGCTCGTCTTGCCCGCGGCCCAGTTGAAGATGCCTTTAGAGGCCGGCGTTGGGAAGGTCGAGGCGACGAGGCTCGGCGAGATCCACCGGTAATCATCGCCGAGCTTGCGCCGGAGTTCCTCCTCGGTCGCCGTCCCGAAGTAGCGGTGAAGGCCGGGCCAGCTTTCGGGGTGAGGATTGCCCAGCCAGAAGCCGCAGCGCGGGGCCGGCTCGAGGGCGACGATATGCTTGATGACCTCGCGGCTGGTCATGGGACGACGGGACTATATCGCCGGGCTCGAGGCGGAGTCAAGGGCGCTTGACACTCCCCCCGAATGGGCATAAATTCAAAGAGGAAAGGGGAATCGTCGGGAAGGACGGTTCGGGATGTCCGATCGGCGCTGGAGTTCCTTTCCCCAGGTCCTGGCTATCCTAACGGCGGTGTCGCTGGCGGTTTTTATCGCCGGAGCCGACCAGCAATCCCCCCAGCAGCCGCCCCTCAAGTATGAGGTCTCCGTCACCCTGAAGCTCATCCAGGTCTACGTGACAGACAAGAGCGGCAAGCCGGTCCGGGACCTGACCAAGGACGAGTTCAAACTGACCACGACGGTCTACTGCGGGCCGTCAACCGGCAGGTCCTGTCCGTTTTTTCGCCCCTGCTTCTCGTCGAGGGCGGAGGCCTCTTTCACATCGAAGGCGTCGTCAAGGGGTCCCCCCAAAGACCCCGGCGTGGCGGGATCTCTATCCCTACGATCCGAAGGCCTTTTCCCCGGTCGTCGGCCAGGAAGCGATCCGGGCCGGAAAGGTTTCCGTCGTCCTGCCGTACTCGGCTCCTGGACTCGGTGCGGCCGACTTGACGTTCAAGGCGAACCTCGTGAATTCGGTTACCGGGCAGAGCGTGGCCGTGCCGCTCGAATTGCGGGAATCGGTCTCACTCGAGACCGTCAAGGCGCAGACGCTCGAGATCGCGCTCGCGGGTGTGCCGGAAGGGACATACATCCTCTTCATCCATGTCGGCAACAAGCTGACCGGACAGGTGGTCAGCGCGCGCGTCCCGTTGATCGTCGGAAAAAGTTGAACGACTTATGAGCTCTAGGAGACGTCTTGGGACTTTGGCCATTGCGGCGGGGGTCGCTTGTCTCATCATGCAGACAGGGCCAGCTCCCGCGTCGCCGGCGGGAAAGCCAGTCCTCCCAGCAGCCGCCCCTCAAGTACGAAGTCTCCGTCGCCCTGAAGCTCATCCAGGTCTACGTGACCGACAAGAGCGGCCAGCCCGTCCGGGACCTGACAAAGGACGAGTTCAAACTGACCGATAACGGCAAGCCCGTCACGATCTCGGCCTTCGAAAGACATGATCTCGCCGCGGCGCCGACGGCGGGGGTCGCGGCGCCTGCGCCCGAGCCGGCGGCGGCGGCCGTTCCGAGAGAAGCCCCGGTCCTGGGCCGCAAGTTCATCATTTTCTTCGATTACGCATTCAATACCGGTCACGGCGTCAAGGCCAGCCTCGTCGCCGCCCGGCAGTTCCTCGACACGGTGGTCAGGCCGGACGACGAGCTGGCCTTCGCTTCCTTTTCGATGTTCGACGGCCTGAAGATCCACGAGTTCCTGACCACGGACCATGCCAAGGTGAGGGCGGCCCTCTCGTCCGTCAGCTCCAAGAATATCGCCGGCCGGGCCGACGAGGTCGAGCAGGCCTATTGGCTGGCGGTGGATAATCCGACTCTCGTCCGTCCACGAAATCGACCGTCGGGGGATTGAGCGAGCTGGACCTGGCCCGGCTCGATTCCATGCAGCAGGCGGGGCGATACCTCCGGGCCCTCGCTGTTCGCCCAGTCCCTCCGTCTGGTCCAAGGGCAGAAGAACATCCTCTTCTTTTCGGGCGGCCTGCCGAGCTCGATGGTCAATGCCAGCCGCGGCGTCGGAGGGACGGTCCGCGGCGGCTCAGGCCTGGCGGCGGCTCGATCTCGGGCAATGAAGGGATGGCAGGGAAGCGCATCAAGGAGGCTCGACATTCCAGGTCGGGAACAACGAGCTCAGGCCCCTCCAAAAGTCCATGCTCAGGGAATTCAGCGCCTCGAACTGCTCGCTCTTCAGCTTCGACACCCGGGAGTCGTCCAAGATCCCGTCGCTTTTCGATGTGGACCAGATGGCCACCGCGTCGGGCGGCAATCCCCTGCTCGGGAATAACAGCCTCTACCGCGACGACGCCACGACCGGGATGGACTCCCTGAAGACGCTGTCGAAGGAGACGGGCGGCAAGTATTACTCGAACATCATCCTCCACGAGAAGAACCTCGACGAGGTCTCGACCGTCACGGGGACCTATTATGTGCTGGGCTATTCCGTGCCCGCGGTCGCCGACGGCCAGTTCCACAAGATCGGCATCACGGTCTCGCGAAAGGGTTGCCAGGTCCGGACCCAGCCGGGCTATTTCAATCCCAAGCCGTACCGGGAATACACCGATCTCGAGAAGGACATCCAGCTCTTCGATCTCGCCCTCAACGAGATATCCGAGTTCCAAACCCCGGAGCCCCTGCCTGTCTCGGCCCTGGCCTACGATGCCGGGCAGGGCTCGCGGGTCAGGGCGCTGGCCTTGATCCCGCGGACGGTCTGGGACGGTCTCAGCGGCGAGACTGCCGAGATCGTGGCCCTGTTCTTCGACGCCCAGGACGCTCTGATGAGCCTGCAGCGCGTCGCCGTGGCCAAGGCGGATTACGCCGACAAAGACGTCCTGTTCAGCGCCGGGACGGCCGGGCGCCCGGGCCTCGTCAAGTGCCGGGTCATCCTCCGCGACCTCGAGACCGGGCAGAGCGCCGCCGGGTCGATGACGGTTCCCTGCGGTCCCTTGGACCGGCAGGCCCTATCGGTCTTCACGCCCGTGCTTCTCGTTGAGGGCCGAAGCGTCTTCCCTATCGAGGGCGTGGTCAAGGGAGCGGCGGAGAATCCTGCTTGGCGAGAAATATATGCCTACGACGCGGGGGCCCTCTCTCCCGTCGTCGGTTCGGAACCCATCACAGCGGACAAGATCACGGTTCTCTTGCCCTATGCGGCGCCCGGCCTCGGAGCGCCTGATCTTATTTTCACGGCGAACCTCGTGAATTCCGCAACGGGCCGGAGCTTGACAGTGCCGCTCGAGCTGCGGGAAGCGGCGACGCGGGGACCACTCGAAGTCCAGAAGCTCGGTATCTCCCTCGCGGCCGTACCCAAGGGGAAATACATGCTCTTCATCCACATCGGCAACAAGGTGACGGGGCAACAGGTCAGCGGGCGGGTGCCGCTGGCGGTCGGCCGCTGAAACCGGATCTCGGAAACGCTTTTCAATTTCCCGGGAATGAGTATGATGGGGAGGATTGCGCTCGGAAAAGCCGGATCGACGAGGAGGACCCATGCGGCACCTGAAAAAGAAGATCTCGATCCTGACCCTCGGAATGGCCCTGACGGCTCTGATGTCGACGGTCGCCATCGCGGCCGACGAGACGGCGCCGCCGAAGCCGGTCTACCTCTACAAGACCACGTTCATCCGGGCGGCCCAGGGGAAGCTCCTCGATCTGATCGCGCTCTGGAAAGAGCGCTTCGCGGTCATCGAGGCGGCCGGCGACGCGCGCCCCTTCTGGTGGCGTCATACCCAGGGCGACCAGTGGGACCTCATGATCCTGACGCCCATGGCGAGCTACTCCGACTACTATGCGAAAAGCCGGGTGGCCAAGCGCGACAAGGCCGCCGCGGCGGCGGGTTTGTCATGGCCCGATTTCGCCCGCAAGCTCGACGCCTGCTCGTCCTGGAAGGAAGACGTCTTCGTCTACGGCCCGCCGCTCGAGTTCGTCAAGAAGCAGTTCGAAGGCATGGGCTATTTCCACATCGAGATCATGGCCTCCCTTCCCGGGAAGCAGGAAGAGCTCTACAAGGAGCGGGAGATGGAGAACGTCTACGGCGTGGCCGGCGGCCGGCCCTACAACATGGTCTTCGTCCGCGATCAGGGCGCCTCGTGGGACATCTACACGCTCGGCTGCTACCGCGACCTCCAGCACTGGGCCACGTCCGAGCCCGCTGACGAAAGAGCAGCGGGAGGCGGCGGCCAAGAAGGCCGGCTTCGAGAGCGCCGACGCGATCGGCCCCTACATGCGGACGCTCATCGACTTCCACCGCGACACGATGGGCGTCGCCATTAAGTAAAAATCGGGGACATGTACCCTAGGTACGTGTCCCCCTGACCGCCCCGTACATCGCCGCGATGTTCGCCGGCGGGACGTTCGGCAGGATGTTGTGGACCTGGCAGAAGACGAATCCCCCGCCCGGGGCGAAGATCTTCACCCGTTCCTCGACGTGGGCCGAGACCTCATCGGGCGTCCCCTGGGGCAGGACGCGCTGGGTGTCGCAGCCGCCGCCCCAGAAGGTCAGGTCGCGGCCGAACTCCCTCTTGAGAAACGCCGGGTCCATGCCGCGGGCGCTCGTCTGGACGGGATTGACGATCTCGACGCCGGCCTCGATGAGGTCGGGCAGGATGTCGACGATCGAGCCGCAGGAGTGCAGGAAGACATGGATGCCTCGCCGGCGGACGCGCTCGTAGATGAGCTTCTGGCGGGGCTTGAAGACCTCGCGGTAGAGCCGGGGCGAGATCACGGTCGACTGCTGCGAGCCGAGGTCGTCGCCCATCTGGATGATCTGGACGTATCCCTCGACGGCGTCGAGGAACTTGTCGAGATTGGCCAGGTGCATCTCGACGAGGGCGTCGAGGAGGCGCTCGGCCTTGGCCCGGTCCTCGGCCAGGTCGATGAGGAACTGGTCGAACCGGCAGAGGTATTCGCCCCATTCGAGGAGATTGGCGCCGAAGCCGGCCATGACGGCGTAGTCGGTCGTTTCGTAGAGGCTGCGGGCCTTGGTGCGGATATCGGCCAGGTGCTCGGGCGTCAGGGGCTTGTGGAAGGGCGCCGTGGGCAGGGCCGACCAGGTCACCCTGGTCATGAGCTCGGGCAGGCGGGCCAGCAGGGCCGGATCGCCGTCCCATTCGAGGAGCGGGAAGTGCCGCTGGCTGAGGTAGAAGGCGCCGGCGGCCATCTCGCCGATGAGCGTGCCGTCGGCGGCGTGGACGATCCAGCCGCCATCGTGGGGCTCGAAGTGCGCGTAGGAGGGCAGGAGCGCGGGCGAGCCGTCGGGGAGCGTCCAGGGCGTCCAATCCGCGGCGTCCGTGAGCCAGGCCCGACCGAGGTCGATGACGTCGGAGCCGGCGAAGTCGAGGATGGCCGGCTCGGGCAGGGCCAGCTGCTGGACGACGTCGTAGACGCGGACGGGATCGGACCCGAGGTCGAGGTGCCGCTTGAGCGCGGCGTAGGCCATGGCCGTGATGCCGGTCGAGCGCATGCCGCCGAGATCGACGGGGACACGGTCGGGCTCGCGGTGGGCGATGGCGGCGAGAACGCGTTCGCGGCGGGTCATGGGAGGTCCTCCTCGATCATGCGGACGGGGACGGCGCGGCCGTCTTTCTCGATGCGGAGGGTCTTGATCTCGAACGGTTCAAAGGGGACATGTACCCCTGGTACCGCCCCTATGGGCAGTCCCGAGCCTTGAGGGACGTGTCCCCGTTCTTGATGGCCTCCCCGGTCTTGGCCCGTAGCGGCCGGCGCAATATGCAGCTCCGCCTTCGTCTTCTTCCCCACGGCCTCCTGCAGCCGGACGATGAGCGCCTCGCCGTCCCACGACCGTTTGCAGGCCAGGAGCCGGACGTTGGCCGGCTTGACGCGGAGCAACGTCTCGACCGGCGCGGCCCGATTCGCATCGTACGGAAGATGGGCGTAGGCGGCGGGCGGCGCGGCCAGTTGATCGGCCAGGCCCGGCATCATCGCCTTGACGGCTGCGGGCGCGCCGGCCGTGACGAGCAGGCGGAACTCATGGACGCCGATATCCGCGAACTTCCAGGACATCGGAGCCGGGGGACATGTCCCCTTCGTTCGTGTCCCCGCGGGGCCCGCGAGATCGAATCCCCGCTCGTGGCAATAGGCGCTGCTGCGGAGGACGGACAGCCTCAGCTCGCCGTCCTTGAAGTCGAGGCCGTGTTGGCCGCTCGAGGCGACTCCGATCGCCGCGGGACTGTCCGGGAGCGTCCGGGACCTCCTCCGAGACAAGGGACTGTACCCGGAGGGGACTCTCCCTCTTGATCGGTTTTCGATGACCAGCCACCGGCCGTGGACGTGCTCCTCGCCGTCCGCGGGCCGCTCGATGGCCCCGCCGGGGACTTCGACGAGGAGCGAAGGCTCCGGGAAGGCCGTCAGAAGGGCAAGCTTCAGGCGGCGCCGCTCTTCGTTCCAGATGACCCGGTAGCGGAACTCGAGCACGGGCCAGGCCGGATAGGCCACGACGTCCATGACGACCCGGCTCTTGCCGAAGATGAGGACCGAGCGCGTGATCGTCCGGATCGGACCTTGCTCGACGACGGCCGGGCGGCCGGCGGGCTTGAATCGCCCGATGATCTTTCGATAGCTCCCGTGTCCGGCCCCCCACGAGTCGGCGGTGTCTTCGATCACGAGAGGCTCGAAGACCGGGCCGGCGAGGGAGCGGGCGAAACCCGAGGGCATGAGCGAGGCGACGAGGCCGGTCTTGGGGTCGATACGGTGTGCGAGCGGCGATGATGCGGGGACATGTACGCCTCGTACGTGTCCCCTATCTCTTCCTGAACCGGCCTTTTTCGCCGGGATCTCGAACGCCTTCAAATGGTAGCGGGAAACGCCCACCCCGGCGAGGTCATCGACGAACGAGATGCGCCGCCGCCAGTTATTGAAGGGCAGGAGCGATTCGGGCTGTTCCTCCTGGCAAGCGACCTCGCGGCCGTCGGCCCGGATGAGACGCATGCGCCATTTCCCTTTCCAGAACGGCCGGTGGTTGGCCATGCATTCGAATTCGACCGGGACGCGGCCGAGCGACGGATTGGCGTTGAATATGGTGACGGGAAGCGGCGGGCTGTCGTGGCTGCCGCGGTTGAGGGAGGCGACGGCGGCGAGGGCGGTCGAACGGGCGATGTCCTCGGCCCGGCCATATTGGCCCAGGGCGTCACGCTCGGCGGGCTCGATGCAAGAGCCGGGCAGGATGTCGTGGAAATCGTTGAATAGATGGAGGTTCCAGGCTTCCCGGAGCTCGGGCCCGGGAAAGGGGGCACCGGCCAGCCAGGAGGCCGCGGCCGATGCGGTCTCGGCCTGCACAAGGCGCCCCAAGCTGGCGACCGCCTGCCGCTTGAGCCGCGAGAGCGAGGTGTAACAGCCGGTGAAGACATGTTGGAGATCGCCGTCGATGATCGGGGCGGAGGCCGCGGCGTCCTCGACCGCTTCATAGAACCGGTCCGGCGTGCTGTGGACGATGCGGACGCGGGTCTCGCGGGCCATGAAGGCGTCGATCGCCTCGAGGTCGCGGCGCGTCGCTCCGCCGCCGTGGTTCCCGAGGCCCCAGAAAACGGGCACGTCGCGGCCGAGCTTGAGGGCCAGCTCGACGCCGGCCCGAAGGCGCTCCTCGATATTGTCGTGCTCGGTGTGATAGAGGCCGACGGCGATGCGATAGGCCGGGATGACCGTGCCGTCGACGCCGCGCCAGCGGTAGAGGTCCGCGGGCAGCGCCAGCTCGTCGGCCTGCGGCCGCATGTGGACGTACATCCCGTAACCGGCCAGGCGCAGGATCTGGGGCAGGCCGCCGCTGTGACCGAAGGAGTCGAAGTTATAGGCGACGCGCGGCGAGGCGCCGAAGCGGTCGCGGAAGTAGCGCCGGCCCTCGGCGATCGTCCGGATGAGCGACTCCGTTCCTGGCAGGTTGACGTCGGGCTGAATGAACCAGCCGCCGGAGACCGCCCAACGGCCCGCCCGGACGAGCCGGCGGATGTCCTCGAACAGGGCCGGATCGAAACGTTCCGTCCACTGATAAAGGACCGCCTCGTTGTGGCAGAAGATGAGTGCAGGGTGCTCGTCGAGGATGTCGACGGCGTTCCGGAAGGTGGCCAGCGCCTCGGACGCGCCCTCGTCCCACCGCCACTGCCACACCGGGTCGAGATGGGCGTTACAAATGAGGTGGACCGTCGGGATCGGACCGGGGATAAGACCGGGGACATGTACCTTCTGTACGTGTCCCCTTTCTTGTCGGAGGCTTCTCTTGGGGGACACGTACCCTGGGTACATGTCCCCTTTTCGGCTCTGCCTCCTTCTCATCAGACCTCGTCCTTCGAGGGCAGGTTTTTGTACCAAGTGAAGTACAGGACGACGGCGATGGCGGCCGCGGCGCCGGCCCAGAGCCCCAGCTGCTTCCAGTTCCGCATGAAGAGGTAGAACGGCAGGATGGCCAGCGAGAACTGGAACGCGGCCGTGACGAAGCCGTTGAGGACGTCGATCTTCGGCATCTTGTCCTTGGCCGGCACGAGCCCCCGCCTGACGCACTCGCGCCGGACTGGCCCCCAGAAGCCGAACGGCCGGACCTTGGCGTAGAATTTGACCAGGACCTCCATATCCGCGGGCTTGGTCAACAAGGCCATGACGATCGTCGTCACCAAGCCGATACCCACGTCGATGGCCAGAGAGGCCGAGGCGTGGAGGCCCTTGACGAAGACGAGCCGCAGCGAGATCAGGACGGCCGAGACGCCCATGCTCCAGACGAAGGCCTTGGCCCCGAACCGCCAATAGTGCCAGCGCAGGGTGGCCGGGACGAGGATGACCGTGACGACGACGAAGACCATCATCTCCCAGGCCGTGACGATGTTCGTGAAGGACAGCGAGAAGGCGAACCCGACGAGAACGGCCGCGACCGAGGCGATCTGGCCCAGCCGGACGAGCTTCTTCTGGCTCAGATCCTTGGCGATGTAGCGCTTGACGAAATCGTTGATGACGACGGAGCTGGTCACGTTGATCATGGCGCTGATCGTCGACATCAGGGCGGCCAGCAGCACGGCCATGAACAGGCCGCGCAGCCCGACCGGCATCTTCAACAGGACGAGCGGCATGATCTTCTCGGCATCGAAGCCCGCCGACGTCCCCAGGTAGAAGATGCCCAGGACCATGAACGAGACGCCGAGGACCCAGCGCAGGTTGTAGCCGACCGTCCACATGCCCGCCGCGAGCTGGGCGTCGCGCGGCGACCGCGTCGTCAGGAAGAACTGGAAGTCCCAGACGTTCGGGCCGCTGAGGAGCCGGAAGATCATCCAGAAAAAGCCCGCCGCCATGAGCGGGCCGAACAGGCCGAAGTGCTGGTAGGCCGGCGGCGTCTCCGCCGCGAACCCCGACCACAATGTCCAGGCCGGTTTGAGCGAGAACCAGGCCGGGGCCTTGTGGATGAAGGTCATCGCCGCCGGCTTGGCGAAGACCATGATCGCCAGGATGACCGCCCCGAAGCCGATGAGGAGCGTCTGGAAGACGTCGGTCAGGATGACGCCGAAGAACCCGCCCAGGGTCACATAAACGCCCACGACCGCCAGCACGATGAGCGTCGCCTCCCAGCGCGGCAACGGCAGGAACTCCTCGGCGAACTTGCCGGTGCCGACGCTGATGAACATCAGGTTGCAGATCATCAGGACGAGGAGGAAGATCGAGGAGGCCAGGCGGGCCGCCTCGGCGTCCTTGCCCGCCCCGAAGCGCGTCTCGTTCCACTCGGCGAAGGTCATGACCCCGGACCGGCGGATGTACTTGGCCTGGAAGGCCATGTAGAAGCAGATGATGAACCAGCCCCAGAAGATGTGCGTCGCCCACATCGACTTGAGCCCGACATAGAAGATGAGCCCGATCATGGACATCGTGCCGCCGATGTCGATATAGCTCGAGCAGCCCGACAGCCCCAGCATCCACCAGGGGATGTTCCGGTCGGCCAGATAGAACGAGTCGAGCTTCTTGGTCGCCTGCTTGCGGACGACGACGCCGACCATGGCCACGGCGACGAGGTAGACGGCGATGATGACAAGATCGACCGGGTGGAGGTTCATGCCCTTTTCTATACCACCCCGGGCGGCGGAAGGGAAGGGGCAATGCATGGCAAAGAACGGGCAAAGAACGGGGACATGTACCTCTGGTACGTGTCCCCGGCGTTGCTGCCTATGAGAAGAACCCACCAACGGGAACGTTTATCTAATAGAGAAGAAAGGGGGACACGTACCTTAGGTACATGTCCCCGATCCTGAGGGGACATGTAGGCTTCGTACGCGTCCCCGGTCCGAAGGAGTTTCGCTTGCCCCGAGCCGCCCGCATCGTCTACCCCGGAGTCCCCCATCACATCACCCAACGGGGGAACCGCCGCCAACGAGTATTCTTCTCAGATGAAGATAAGGCCCTCTACCTCCGCCTGCTTTCTGGATGGGCCGAAAAGGCCGGCTTGATCATTTGGGCATACTGCCTCATGGACAATCATGTCCATCATGTTGCAGTGCCGGAGACGGAAGCCAGCCTCGCCATCGCGATCGGTGAAACACATAAGGCCTATACAAGGGTCATCAACGAGAGAGAAGGCTGGAGAGGCTTTCTCTGGCAAGGACGGTTCAGCTCATTCCCTATGGACGTCCCCTATCTCTATCGGGCTATGCGCTACGATGAGCTCAATCCCGTCCGAGCGGGGATCGTCGAAAACGCGGCAGATTATCCCTGGTCGAGCGCCAGGGCCCACATTTTGGGCGAACAAAACGGTCTTTTATCGCCGAATCCCCTCTATTTGAACGGCCGGGAGTGGGCGGCCTATCTCAGAGAGGGGCTAGTCGAGAATGAGACGGAGATGTTCAGAAAACACACCCAGTCGGGAATCCCTTTGGGTGACGAAGATTTCCTAAGGAGAATGGGAAGGAGAATGGGGACACGTACCTAAGGTACATGTCCCCGGTTTTTCTTTCCCGGTTTTTCTCCCCGGTTTTTCCCCGCTTCGTCACCGGGGGAAGCTCAGCTTCTGGATATCTCTCAAGAACTCATTTAGAATATTCCCTAAGGGCAATGATGAGACCCAGGGCGATCATCGGTATTTCTCTCTTTATCCTGGGCGGCATATTCTTACTCTATAGAGCAGAAGCTGGGCCCGAAAATCCGGCCTCCTTGGGGCAAGACGATATCCCTGATATCCGCGCCATTACGCTGCCTCCTGGCGCAATCGAGCTCAAGCTAGAGTTCCAATTCCCGGACCCCGACAAAGGCCCCTTTCTGGCTCATCCGCTGTCGCTCGCGGTGACCCCTGATGGCCGTTTTTTTATTTCGGACCAGAGACAAGACCAGGTCTTCGTTTTCGATAAGCTGGGAAAGTTCCTGAACAAGTTCGGACAATCCGGGCAGGGCCCGGGCGATCTGCTCAGACCCCAGGGGATCTTATCTTTAAACAGCAGGGTCATCGTTCGCGAAGCCGGGAATATGCGTTTTCAGCTTTTCGATATGTCGGGAGGATACCTGGACGGATTCAAGGCGGCCAAAGTTTATACGGATTTCACGGCCTCCGAGGGCCGTCTCTACGCGACTCCCTTCCTTCCGACCGAGGCGCCATCCACCGCGGGGCTCAAGCTAATCGAAGTTCTCGATCTTCGAGGCAAGATCCTGAGCTCGTTCGGGGATCCTCTGACCGTCAATAAACACGATCTCCCGTGGCTTAATAGCGCCGTCCTCACGATAGGTCCGCGGAATGAACTCTGGGTGGCCTTCAGGTTCTTCCCTTTCGTCAGAAAATACAGCTTGAGCGGAAATCTCCTGGCTGAATACCACTATAGCTTCGCTATCGCTGCAAAGAAGGAAGGATTCAACAAAGGACGGGACGCGGAGCGCGCCGCCGGCGGATCTCAGCCTTACTATGCCTACGTGACTCATGCCGCCTGCAGAACAGATCGCGGCCTTTATTTGATCGATAGCGCCGCAGGCAAACGGCTCTTAATCTTCTTCATGAAAGCCAATGGACAGATCGATGAATTTTATTGGGCTCCAATTGCCCCAAGAGGGTTTTTCTGCGCGGGGCTCTACGTTCGGGAAGACGGAAGCGGGAAGAAGTTCTATGTCCTGAATGCCAGCGAAGCACGGGTCGAGGTCTATTCCGTCCGTTAGCTGAAAGGGGGACACGTACCTTAGGTACATGTCCCCTTCTCTGCATGCCCCTTTCTATACCACCCCCCGCGAACGAGCGTCAAGGAAGAACACGGGGGACAGTCCCCTCGGGGGACAGTCCCCCACCCCCTCTGTCCCCCCCTGTCTTTCCGCCCCGATTCGTGCTAAAATGGCCCCTAATTAAGGATGGAGAATTATGCCTAAGCCTCCGAATAAACCGACGCGCAACCTTCTCTTCTGGCTCATCGCCGGGGGGATCCTCATCATCGGCCTGACCTACTTCAATTCCCCGGCCATGGCCAAGAAGGACGTCCCCTTCTCCCAGTTCATGTCCGACGCCGAGCAGGGCAAGGTCGAAGAGGTCACCATCCAGGACAACCAGCTCCGGGGCAAGTTCACGGACGGCCAGACCTTCAAGACCATCCTGCCCGCGGGCTACACCGACCTCATCAAGATCCTCCGGGACAGCAAGGTCAATATCATCGTCAAGGACACCTCGCGGAGCCCGCTCTTCGCCATCCTCATGAGTTGGTTCCCCATCCTCCTGCTCATCCTCTTCTGGGTCTTCTTCATGCGCCAGATGCAGGCCGGCGGGAACAAGGCCATGGCCTTCGGCAAGAGCCGGGCCAAGCTCTTCTCCGCCCAGCAGAAAAAGGTGACGTTCAAGGACGTCGCCGGGGTCGAGGAGGCCGAGTACGAGCTCGGCGAGATCATCGAGTTCCTCCGGGAGCCCCGCAAGTTCACCCGCCTCGGCGGACGCATCCCCAAGGGCGTCCTCCTCGTCGGCGCCCCCGGCACGGGCAAGACGCTCCTGGCCCGGGCCGTGGCCGGCGAAGCCGATGTGCCCTTCTACTCGATCAGCGGCTCGGACTTCGTCGAGATGTTCGTCGGCGTCGGCGCCTCGCGCGTCCGCGACCTCTTCGACCAGGGCAAGAAGCACGCCCCCTGCCTGATCTTCATCGACGAGATCGACGCCGTCGGCCGCCAGCGCGGCGCCGGCCTCGGCGGCGGCCACGACGAGCGCGAGCAGACGCTCAACCAGCTCCTGGTCGAGATGGACGGCTTCGACTCGAACGAGGGCATCATCCTCATCGCCGCGACCAACCGGCCCGACATTCTGGACAGCGCCCTCCTCCGCCCCGGCCGCTTCGACCGCCGCATCATCGTCAACATGCCCGACGTCAAGGGCCGCGAAGACATCCTCGGCGTCCACGTCCGCAAGGTTCCGCTGGATGAAGGCGTCAACCTCAAGGTCCTGGCCCGCTCGACCCCCGGCTTCAGCGGGGCCGACCTGGCCAACCTGGTCAACGAGGCCGCCCTGCTCGGGGCGCGCCAGGGCCAGGACAAGGTCCTGATGAAGGACCTCGAGTCGGCCAAGGACAAGGTCCTCATGGGCGTCGAGCGCAAGAGCATGATCATCAGCGACGAAGAGAAGAAGAACACGGCCTACCACGAGGCCGGCCACGCCCTCACGGCCGCGCTCATCCCCGAGGCCGACCCCATCCACAAGGTCACGATCATCCCGCGGGGCCTGGCCCTGGGCCTGACCCAGCAGCTCCCGCTCGACGACCGCTACACCTACACCAAGGACTACCTCGAAGCGCAGCTCTCGGTGCTCATGGCCGGCCGCGTCGCCGAGATGGTGTTCCTCAACAAGACGACCACCGGCGCGGCCAACGACTTCGAGAAGGCGACCGAGATCGCCCGCAAGATGGTCTGCCAGTGGGGCATGTCGGACCTCGGCCCGCTGACCTTCGGCGAGCGCGACGACCTCATCTTCCTCGGCCGCGACCTGGCCGTGAACAAGAACTATAGCGAGAAGACCTCCGAGCACATCGACGAGGAGGTCAAGAAGATCGTCATGACCAGCTTGCGCCGGACCCAGGACCTGATCGAAGCCAACAAGGACAAGCTGGTCAGGATCGCCGAGCTCCTTCTCGAGAGGGAAGCCCTGAGCTCCGACGAGATCAACGCCGTCATCGACGGCAAGAAAGCCGCTCCCGCCGCGACGGCTCCCGCCGCCCCAGCGCCTGCCGCCCCGGCTGGAGAGGCCTCAACGGAGAACTGAGACAGGATCGGGCGAGAACCATGAGCAGAGAAACGCGCACCCTGGAGATCAGGGGGCGGCGTTTCATCTTGGGCCCGCGCGCCTGGCTCATGGGCATCGTCAACGTCACCCCCGATTCGTTCTCCGACGGCGGGGTGTACTTCGACCCCCGGAGGGCCGTCGAGCGCGGCCTCGAGCTCGTCGCGGACGGCGCGGACATCGTCGACGTCGGCGGGGAGAGCACCCGCCCCGGCTCCCGGCCCGTGCCGGCGGCCGAGGAGATCGGCCGGATCCTCCCGGTCATCGAAGGCCTGCGCAAACAGACGCGGGCCCTCCTCTCCGTCGACTCGACCAAGGCCGCCGTGGCGCAAGCCGCCCTCGACGCCGGGGCCGACATCGTCAACGACACCAGCGCCTTCCGCTTCGACCCGGCCATGCCCGGCGTCGTCGCCCGGACGGGCGCCGGCGTCGTCCTGATGCACATGCAGGGGACGCCGCTCACGATGCAGAACGCCCCTCATTACGACGACCTGCTCGGCGAGATCGGCGCGTTCCTCTCCGACCGCATTCGCGTCGCCGAGGCCGCCGGCATCCCGCGGGAGCGCCTCATCGTCGATCCCGGCCTCGGCTTCGGCAAGACCGTCGAGCACAACCTCGAGCTCCTCCGCCGGCAGGCGGACTTCCACGCGCTCGGCCGCCCGCTCCTGCTCGGCTTCTCGCGGAAGGCCTTCCTGGGCGCCATCCTCGGCCTCCCGCCCGACGAGCGGCTCGAAGGGACGATCGCGGCGGCCGTGCTTTCGGTCGAACGTGGCGCCCACATCCTCAGGGTCCACGACGTCGGGCCCGTCGCCCGCGCCGTCCGCTCGGCCGAAGCGATCTTGGGGACCGACGGCGCCGCCGCAGGCGATCCCGAGGTCGACGCCGCGCCCGGGAAGGACGGCCATGTTCGCTGAGGCCTGGACCATCCTCCGCCATCTGACGCTCCTCGACGTCTTCGACATCCTGCTCATCGCCGTCATGCTCTATTACATCCTCCTCCTCATCCGGGATACCAAGGCCTACCAGGCCGGGGCCGGGCTGGCCCTGATCGGCGGGCTCTACATCCTGACCGTGTGGGGCCGGCTGGGCGTCTCGAACCGCATCATCCGGTCCTTCATCAATTACCTCATCATCGCCGTCATCGTCCTCTTCCAGGCCGAGATCCGCCGGTTCCTGACGGAGATCGGCTCGCGGACCTTCCGCCGGCCCTTCGGCCTGCGCTCCTTCCAGGAGAAGATCGACGACCTCCTCCAGGCCGTCGATTTCCTGTCCCAGAAGAAGATCGGCGCCCTGATCGCCATCGAGAAGGAGATCTCGCTCTCGACTTACGCCGACCGCGGCGCCGAGGTCGACGCGGTCCTGTCCAAGAACCTGATCGTCTCGATCTTCTTTCCGCACTCGCCCCTCCACGACGGGGCCGTCATCATCAAGGGCGACACGATCGTCGCCGCCGCCTGCCTGTTGCCGCTGCCGGCCGCCCACCGCCTCCGGAGCCCGTTCCAGACGAGGACCCGCCATCTCGCGGCCATCGGGCTCTCCGAGGAGACCGACGCCGCGGTCATCGTCGTCTCCGAAGAGACCGGCACCGTCTCGCTGGCCATCAAGGGCCAGCTGGAGCGGTTCGACGACAAGGACGCCATGGAAAAGCGCCTGCTCGGCTACCTGAGGGACCAATGAGACACACCCTCACCCGCTGGGCCACCCGGGAATGGCCGCTGAAGCTGGTTTCGATCGGTCTGGCCCTCGGGATCTGGCTCCTGCTCGCCCCCTCGCAGAAGATGTCCTCCGAGAAGTCCCTGACCATCCCCCTTGAGACGCGCAACGTGCCGCCCAACCTCGAGATCGTCGAGCGGCCGCCGGCGACCGTCGACATCACGCTCCGGGCGCCCAACCGCCTGCTCAAGGAGATCGGGCCGTCGGGGCTGGTCGCCCGCATCGACCTCGACCGGGCCACCGTCCTCCAGCAGGAGTACGCGCTCAGCACGTCCATGATCTCCGTGCCGCCGGGGGCGCAGGTCGTCAAGATCTCGCCGTCCAAGGTGACTATCAAGCTCGAGCGGACGGCGGAGGCGACGCTCGAGGTCCACGCGACGCTGCGCGGCAAGCCCGCCCCCGGCTTCCACGTCGACGGCGTCGAGATCACCCCCTCGAGCGTGACCGTCCAAGGCCCCGAAAGCCGGGTCCGGGCCAAGGAGGCCGCGACCACCGCGCCGGTCGACGTCGGGGGGATCTCGCAGCCGACGGTCTTCGACGCCGACATCATCCTGCCCCTGCCGGAGCTCCGGTTCGTCGCGTCCCGGACGAGCGCCCGGGTCGCGGTCCACGTCGTGCCGGACAAGCCGGCGGCCAAGAAAAAGAAAAAGCCGTAGCGACGTGAAGAAGAAGCTCTTCGGGACCGACGGGGTGCGGGCGGTGGCCGGGCATTTCCCGCTCGACCCTCCGACCATCTCGCGCCTCGGCTCCGCCCTGGTCGAGCTCCTGGAGCGCAAGGGCCAAGGGGCCCGGATCCTGGTGGGGCGCGACACCCGCGAGTCGGGGCCATGGATGGAGCGGGCTCTGGCCCGCGGCGTTCGCGTCGCCGGCGGAGAGGCCGTTTCGGCCGGCGTCATCCCGACCTCGGCCGTCTCGTTCCTGACGAAGACGCACGGCTTTTCGGCCGGTGCGGTCATCTCGGCCTCCCACAACCCCTTCGAAGACAACGGCATCAAGGTCTTCTCGCCGCTCGGGGTCAAGATCCCGGACGAATGGGAGCTCGAGATCGAGGCCGACGTCCTCGAGGGCCGGGGCCGCCTGCCCGGGCACGAGACCGAGGTTGAGGTCGACGGACGCCTGGCCGGCGACTACGTCGATTATCTCGTCGGCCGCATCGAGCCCGGCCCCGGCGCCGCCGCGGTCAAGGTCGTCATCGACTGCGCCAACGGGGCGAGCTCCGCGCTGGCCCCGCGGATCCTCCGCGGGTTCGGCTTCGAGGTCGAGGCCCTCAGCGACGCGCCGGACGGCCGGAACATCAACGCCGGCTGCGGCTCCCTCCATCCCCAGCGCCTGGCCGCCCGCGTGCGGGAGACCGGCGCCGCGATCGGCGTCGCTTACGACGGGGACGCCGACCGGGCCCTGTGGGTGGACGGGGACGGCCGCCTGCTCAGCGGCGACCACACGCTCTACGTGCAGGCCCTGGACATGAAGGACACGGGCCGCCTGCGGACGAGCGAGGTGGTGGCCACGACCATGACCAATATGGGTCTCGAGCGGGCCTTCGAGGAACGCGGCCTCGGCCTGGTCCGGACCAAGGTCGGCGACAAGTACGTCCACGAGGAGATGGTCGCGCGCGGCTCCAACCTCGGCGGGGAGCAGTCGGGCCACACGATCTTTCTCGACGATCTGCCGACGGGCGACGGGCTCCTGACCTCGCTGCGGATGCTCGAGGTCATGGCCCGGCGGGGCCGGACCCTGGCCTCGCTCGTCGAGGGGCTGGCCGAGTTCCCGCAGACGCTGGTCAACGTCCGGGTCCGGAGGAAGCCGGACTTCTCGGAATTCCCGGACATCATGGCCGCGGTCGATGTGGTCAAGCGCAACGTCGGCCGGGACGGCCGCATCGACCTGCGTTATTCCGGGACGGAGATGCTGGCCCGGGTCATGGTCGAAGCCCGTGACCTGGCCACGGTCCATTCCTGCGCCACGTTGGTCGCCGAGGCCGTTCGAAAGAGGATCGGGGAGAAATGACATGAGACTCGCCGTCAACATCGATCACTTCGCCACGCTGAGGGAGGCCCGCAAGGGCACCGAGCCCGAGCCCGTGCTGATCGCCCTGCTGGCCGAGCAGGCCGGCGCCCACGGCATTGTCTGCCACATCCGCCACGACCGCCGGCATATCAAGGAGCGGGACCTGCGGCTCCTCCGGGACGCCGTCAAGACCAAGCTCAACGTGGAGATGGCCGCGACGGACGAGATGAGGAAGATCGCCCTCCAGATCCGGCCCGACGTCGTCTCCCTCGTGCCCGAGCGCCCGGAGGAGCTGACGACGGAAGGGGGTTTGAAGGTCACGGCGAACGAGAAGGGCCTGGCCGCCCACGTCAAGGTCCTGGCCAAGGCGGACATCCGGACGAGCATCTTCATCGACACGAGCCTCGAGGAGATCAAGGCGGCCCGGGAGATCGGCGTCGACCTCGTCGAGATCAACACCGGCAAGTACGCCGACCTCCGGGAAGGGCCGGCCCGGGACAGGGCGCTCGAGGCCGTGCGCAAGGCGGCCGAATACGGGCACCGGATCGGGCTCGAGGTCCACGGCGGCCACGGGCTCGACTACCGGAACGTCCATTCCATCGTGGCCATCCCCGAGATCGCCGAGCTCAGCATCGGCTTTTCGATCGTGGCCCGGGCGGCCGTGGTCGGCATCGAGCGGGCCGTCCTCGACATGCTCGCCCTTCTATAGGGAGCGCTGAAGAGAGACTGTCCCCGGAGGGGACTGTCCCTCAAAATCGAAGCGGGATCGTCCTTCTGAGAAGGGACTGTCCCCGAGCTTTGCGAGTGGTCCCGCTTGAGGGCGTCGCACGAGCGTGATCCGATGAAGAGGGACCGTCCCTTTCGAGGACAGTCCCATGGGAGGCCGAGATGGACATTCGGATCAACATCGACCGCCTGAAGCGCGACCTCGAGGAGCTTGGCCGCATCGGCCGGGACGAGCGCGGCGGGGTCAGCCGGCCCTCCTTCAGCCCGTCCGACCTCGAGGCCCGGGCCTGGCTCCGCAAAAAGATCGAAGAAGCCGGCCTCTGCTATCGCCAGGACGGCGCAGGCAACCAGTTCGGCCGCATCGAATGCGCCGGCAAGACCGTCATGGCCGGCTCGCACATCGATACGGTGCCGAACGGCGGCATGTTCGACGGCGCGGTGGGCGTGCTGGCGGCGCTCGAGGCCGCGCGCCGGATCCTCGAAGAGAAGATCCCCCTGAAAAAGGCCCTCGAGGTCGCCTCGTTCACGGACGAGGAGGGGAATCTGGTCGGCGACTTCCTGGGCAGCCGGGCGTTCATGGGGCTTCTCGACGAGAACGAGGTCCGCAACGGCTGGACATCGTTCGGCATGCCCTTCCGCGACGTCCTCAAAAGGACGGAATTCACGGCCGACGGTATCCTGGCCGCCCACAAGGACCGCCCCGCGCTCGAGGCCTACCTCGAGCTCCACATCGAACAGGGCCCGGTCCTCGAGGAGGAGGGCATCCCGATCGGCGTCGTCGAGAGGATCTCCGGCAAGCACTACCGGCAGTGCGCCTATGTCGGCGAATCCGGCCACGCCGGGACGACTCCGCTCGAGCTGCGCCACGACGCCTTCCTCGGCTTGGCCGATCTCGCCCTTCGGGCCACCCAATTCGTCGCCACCAAGCATTACGGCAGCATGCTGACCGTCGGCAAAGTGGCCCTGCATCCCGGCTCCTTCAGCGTCATCCCGGGCCGGGCCGATTTCACGCTGGAGTTCCGGAGCGTCTCGCCCGAGGCCATGGCCGCCATCGAGCAGGAGGTCTTCGCCCTGGCCGAGGACATCGCCGCGACCCGCGGCCTCAGATTCGTCTCGAAGGTCGTCGACAAGACGACACCGGTCACGGTCGCGCCGCATCTCACGAGCCTCATCGAGGAGGAATGCCGGGCGCTCGGCTACGCCTCGATGCGGGTCACGAGCGGGGCCGGCCACGACGCCCAGATCCTGGCGGGCGTCTGCGACTCGGGCATGATCTTCATCCCCTCGCCGGACGGCGTGAGCCACACGCCGGGCGAGCGGGTCGATTGGGGCGACCTGGAGAAGGGCGCCAACGTTCTCCTGCGGACCCTTCTCCGGCTGGCCGCCTAGCGGATGCCGTGGCCGTAGATGACGATCTTCTTGTCGCCGATGAGCGGCCAGCCGTTCTTCCAGTCGTATTCTTCGTAGCCCTCGGGCATGGGATTGATCCGGATGACGCAGGCGCCGCGGATACAGGCTCCGGCGTTATGGTCGATGCCGGGTGCGAAGTCCCAGCCGTCCCCGAAGGTCTTGGACTTCTGGGACCGGTCGGGCCGGCCTGACCGCTTCGGGTCGCCCTCCAAGTCGCGCTGAGGCTTGACCAGCCTGTATGGGCCCTCGCCCGCGAGGCGCCCGGTGCCCTTCTCGTAGATCGACGGCTGGAGCGGCGCGCCGTCGCGGTCATAGGCCAGCAGCAGCCACGGCTCGACCGGGATCCTCTGAGTATCCTTGAGGCCGGCCGGCAGATCGGCGGGGTACTTGACGAAGGCCTGCCCGGTGCCTTCGAAGGCGCGCGGAGCCGCATAGTAATAGCCGCTGGGGAACGGCGCGATGATGTCCCCGAGGCTGTAGTCGATGCTGTAGCCGTCCGGCGCGAACACGGTGATCCCGGTGACGCCGGTCATGTAGATCTTGGCCGCCGAGAGCAGATCGAGGACCCTGACGCCCGTGTAGACGACGTAGTCGTCCGTGGGCTCCTTGGTCGTGTTCATGAGCATGAACTGCGTCTGGACCGGGAGGCGCCGGATCTCCTCCCAACCGAAGACGATCGTCCCCGCCTGGGGCAGGCCGGGCCGGCTGGCCGGGTCCCCGGGGTTGCGCAGGTCCGTTACTTCGACGCCGTTCGGCTTTCCGTCGCCGTCGGAATCCCAGGCGTCGACGGCCATGAACGCCTCGAACTTGCGCCCGGCCTTCTTATAGTCGTTCCCGTAAGCGTTGAGGGTGTCGGCCGGCGTCTTCGGGACCCCGGTCGCATACCGCGGATTGGGGTAGACGAGAAGATGGCAGTAGCCGCAGGGGCTGTACTCGCGCTCGGTGTCCGTGCCCTTGACCCCGCCCCGGTGGCAGGTCTGGCAGTCGTCGAGGCGCGAACCCGCCGCGCCTGGATATTGCCGGATGAAGCCCCTCATATCGGCGTCGTTCTCGTGGCCGACATAGGCCCGGGAGACCGCAGGCTCCTGACTTCGGGCGGGCCCGGCAGGCCAGATCAGGAGTCCCAGGGCCAGGGCGCCGACGACTATCAGAACGAGCGGTCTGCCATGGTATTTCATGCCCGACCTCCAAAGAAGGGCATCTTAACGGAACCCGCCTCCGCGAGCAAGAACTAAAAGGCAGATTTGACCCCATCGGTGTTTGGGCAGGTATGATTGACGAGGGGCCTATGGTAGAATTTATAAGAGGCCCAAATTGTCCAGTCCATACCTGTTTCGCCGGGCGGCGCTCCCCTTTCCGGTCCTCTTGCTCGCCTTGGCCGCCGCCGCCGCGACCGTCCCGGCCGTCCAGAGCGCCAAGGTATCGTCGCCCGTACATCTCGACGGCCAAATCGACGAATGGACGTCCGTTCCCAGGATCTCCGATGCCAAGACCGGTTCGGAGTTCGCCTTTCAGAACGATGGCCGGAACCTCTATGTTCTCCTGGTCGTGAAGAACCCCGAGTTCCTGAAGTCGGCCGACGCCACAGGCATGACCGTCCTGAGCAGCCCAGGCGGGAGCCGCAAGCCGGCCAGAGGGGTCCGCTTCCTGAACGGAGAGATCAGCGCCGACGGCTACATTGTCTGGCGGGAGAGCCAAGGGGCCATCCTGACCGAAGAGGAGAAGGCGGAGCTCCGAAAGACCCCCAGGCACCCGATCTTCCTCGCGTTCGCCGTCGACGCGAAGGGCAGCTCCTACGGGCCTTTGCGGAAGCAATCAGAAACCTTCCCGCCGGATTTCGCCGCGGATCGGCAGGCGGATGCGTTGGTCTTCGAATGCCGTATCCCTCTGGCCACTCCCGATCTCGTTCCGGGCGGCCTCGGCGGAACGCCCGGCGCGACGATCCGCCTGACGTTCGATTGGGCGGCCACCACTCAAAAGAGCCTTTCCACCCAAGGCAGCCGGGAATCCCCGGGCCATAACCCCGGCTATCAGTCCGGCACCGGTCGCACCTGGGGTCAGGAATTCCTCGATACATTCGATCCGTTGTCCCGACCGGAACTGGCCGCCAAGAGATTCTCGTTCGCGGTCGACGTGAAGCTGGCGGACGAACGCTAGATGCCGCTCCGGATCGGCGACGTCGCCATCGACTTCCCCGTCGGCCTGGGCGCGCTGGCCGGCTACAGCGACCTCCCCTACCGCCTGATCTGCCGCTCGCTCGGCGCCCCCTACTGCATCACCGAGGCCATGCTCGACCGCCAGGTCCTGCTCGAAGGTAAGCTGCGCAAGCGGCTCATCCGGCTCGATCCCGCCGATCACCCGGTCGCGGGCCAGATCATGGGCATCGAGCCGGAGACCATGGCCGAGGCGGCCCGCTCGCTCGACCGGATGGGCTTCGACATCATCGACCTCAACTTCGCCTGTCCCGTCAAGAAGGTCGTCTCGCACAAGCGCGGCGGGGCGCTCATGAAGGACCCGGCCCGGGCCCTGGCCACGGTCCGGGCGGTCCTCGAGGCCGTGCCCGGCCGGCCCGTGACGCTCAAGCTGCGGCGCTCGTTCCGGACGTCCGACACGGCCAGCGAGGATTTTTGGGCCATCGCCCGCGGCGCCTTCGAGGCCGGCGCGGCCGCGATCGCCGTCCACGCCCGGAGCGTCGAACAGAAGTATACCGGCCGGGCCGACTGGAGTTTCCTGGCCGCGGTCAAACGCGAATTCCCCGACCGGACCGTCCTCGGCTCGGGGGACGTCACCTCGCCCGCCGAAGCCCTGCGCATGCTGGCCGAGACGGGCGTCGACGGCGTCCTGGCCGCCCGCGGGGCCATCGGCAATCCCTGGTTCTTCGCCCAGGCCCGCGACCTCGCCGCCGGACGGCCGCCCCGCCAGCCGCCCCTCGACGAACAGCGTGATGTCATCTACCGGCACTTCCGGCTGGCCAGCGAAGCCTACGACCCGCGCCGCGGCCTTAAGATGCTCCGTCACTTCAGCCTGCAGTACGCCAAGATGCACCCCCGCCGGACCGACCTCCGCAACGCCCTCGTCCCCGTCCGGACCGAGGCCGAGTGGCGGGCCGTGATCGACGCGTTCTACGGGGAATAATGCCGGGACAAAGAGGGACAGTCCCCTGACGGGGACAGTCCCATCAGCAGTCCCGTTCGGGCGCGGGAAGGCTTTACAGTCCCGGCCCGATGTGCTATCTAACACGGTGCTCCGAGCCGACGGCACTACAGCCCATAAGGCCAGGCGCTCCGGCCGAAAGGGAGGGGCGGGAAACGGCTCCTCCTTCCGTGATCGAAAAGGAGACATCTTGCGGCGTATATCCCGGCCCATCCGCCGATCCGTTGGAATCACAGCGGTCGCACTCGCGACCCTCTCGGTCATGGCTCTGGGCGCCGATCCTAGGGACACCTACCCAAGGTACATGTCCCCCGTCCCGTCCGCTCTCGTCCCGTCCGTCCTATTTCCCGCACCTGCCGCCGAGCGGACGCTCATGCTGGCCACGACGACGAGCGTCGACGCCACGGGGCTCCTCGACGTCCTGGCCGACGCCTTCAAGTCCGACACGGGCATTGCCCTCAAGTGGATCGCCGTCGGCACGGGCGCGGCCCTCAAGCAGGCCCGCGACGGGAACGCCGACGTCGTCATCGTCCATGCCCGCAAGCTCGAGGACGAGTTCCTCCGCGACGGCTTCGGCGTCAACCGCCGGGTCATCGCGAGAAACTGGTTCATGATCGTCGGCCCGCCCGACGATCCGGCCCGCCTCGCCGGCGCCCCGTCCGCGGCCGAAGCCCTCCGTCGCGTCAAGTCCGCCGGCGCGCCCTTCGTCAGCCGCGGCGATAAGTCCGGGACGCACACGCGCGAGCTCGACCTCTGGGCCCTGGCCGGAGGAAAACCCGGGACCGCCTATCTCGAGACGGGCCAGGGCATGGCCGAGACCCTCCGCGTCGCCGCCGAGCGGCGCGCCTACACGCTGACCGACATCGCGACCTTCTACGGCCTGCGAGGGCTCGACGGCCTCAAGCCGGTCTACGAGAATTCGCCCGAACTCGAGAACATCTACGCCGTGATCGCCGTCGACCCGGCCCGCGTCCCTACGGCCCGCTACGGCGAGGCCATGGCCTTCATCGCCTTCCTGACCTCTCCCCGCGGCCAGACGCTCATCGGAGAATTCCGGGGCCAGGCCGGGCGGCCGCTCTTCGAGCCGCTCGCAGGTGCCGCCGGGGTGGACCTGGTCAAATGATCGCCCGCGAGCTCGCCCTGGCGGTCTGGGTCTCGCTCAAGACTAGCGGCCTGGCCGCCGTCATCGCCAGCGCCCTGGCCGTGCCGGCCGCCCTCTTCCTCGCCGGGCGCGAGTTCCGCGGCAAGAAGCTCATCCTGGCCGTCAACCAGACCTGGATGGCCGCCCCGACGGTGGTCATCGGATTGCTCTTCTACTCGCTGCTCAGCCGGAGCGGCCCCCTCGGCGGGCTAGGTCTGCTTTACACCCAGACGGCCATGACCGTCGGCCAGATCTTCCTCATCCTGCCGCTCATCACCGGCTTCTCCTACACGGCCCTGCGGCAGGTCGACCGGCGGGCCCGGCTGACCGCCCTGACCCTGGGCGCGACCGGCCGCCAGGCCGGCTGGATCGTCCTTCGCGAGGCCCGCTTCCCGCTCCTCGTCGCCGTCCTGGCCGGGTTCGCCCGGGCCGTCTCCGAGGTCGGGATCGCCATGATGCTCGGCGGCAACATCCGCTACGCCACCCGCAACATCACCACCTCGATCGCCCTCGAGACGGCCAAGGGCGAGTTCCGCAACGGCGTCGTCCTCGGCGTCCTCCTCCTCGTCCTCACGCTCGGCATCAACTATCTCGTCCAGGCCGGGCTCCGCGGCCGCGACGGAGGAGCGTGAAGATGGGTGGACTCGTCTACCGGCTCGAGAGGGTCGCCTACGGTTATCCGCCGGCCAGGGGACCGTTCTCGCTCGAGCTCGAAGCCCTATCGATCGCCGAGGGCGAAGTCCTGGCCCTGGTCGGGCCGAACGGGGCGGGCAAGACGACTTTGCTGATGCTCCTCGCGTTCCTCCTCCGGCCCACCCGCGGCCGGCTGGATTTCCTGGGCCGGGACCCGTGGGCCGCGACGGACGGCGCGGCCGAGGCCCGCCGCGGAGCGGTCCTCCTGACGCACCATCCGTATCTGTTCAAGGGCACGATCGCCGACAACGTCGCTTTCGGCCTCAGGCTCCGGAAGCTCCCGGAAGCCGAGATCCGGGTTCGCGCGGCCGCCGCCCTGTCGTTGGTCGAGCTCGACAGCCTGGGCGGGAGGAGCGTCTCCGGGCTGAGCGCCGGCCAGGTCCAACGCGTGGCCATCGCCCGGGCCCTGGCCATCAGGCCCCGCGTGCTCTTGCTCGACGAGCCGACGGCGAACCTCGACGCGGCCCTGGGCCTGCGCATGGAGGCCGTCCTGCGCGAGGCCGGCCACGATTGGGGGACGACCGTCGTCTTTTCGACGCACAACTTCTCCCAAGCCTCCCGGCTGGCCGACGCCATCCTCTACCTTTCGGAGGGACGGCGGGTCGAGTTCAGCCACGAGAACTGCTTCAGCGGCACAGCCGCGACCGACGGCCGGACGAGCTGGATCGAACCGGCGCCGGGCCTGAGGATCGAGTTCCCGGGTGAGACGCGCGGTCACGTGACCTGCATCATCGATCCGTCCGCGATCCGCCTCGTGGCCGCCGGAGAAAAGGGCGGGACGCCGCCTGCCGGCCCGAACGTCTTCCGGGGCCGCGTCAGCCGGATGGAGACGACCGACGCGGCGACGGCCCTGGTCCGCATCAGCGGCGACCTCGTCTTCCGGGCCACCGTACCGGTCGGCGAGCTCGAAGCCGGCGGCATTTCCCTTTCCCGGGAGGTTCTGCTAACATTCGAGCCGCGCTCCGTCAAGGTCGTCGGCGAACGGCCGGCGGAGGCCGGACAATCCTCATGATCGAATACACCGACGCCCGCGCCCGGGTCCTCGCCGCCGCGAAGGGCCTGCCGGCCGGATCGGTCCCGCTCCCGCTGTCCCTGGGCCGGACCCTGGCCCGCGACATCAGGGCCGCGGAGAACATCCCGCCGTTCACCAAGGCGACCATGGACGGTTACGCGGTCCGGGCGGCCGACACCCGGCGTTCCGGGACCCCGGCCGCGGGCGCCGTCGAGCTCGACGTCCTCGAGGACCTGCCCGCGGGCCGTCTCTCCCGGAAGACCGTCGGGCCGGGCCAGGCCGTCCGCATCATGACCGGCGCGCCGCTGCCCGCCGGCGCGGACGCCGTGGTCATGGTCGAGGACACCGGGAAAGCCGGCCGCCGTGTCACGGTCCGGCGCGAGGTCGGGCCGGGCGATAACATCGGTCTGGCCGGCGAGGACCTCAAGAAGGGCGAGATCGCCCTCGAGCGGGGCGTCCTCATCGGCCCGGCCGAGATCGGCATGCTGGCCGCCGCCGGCCGTCACCGCGTGCCGGTGACACGACGGCCCAGGCTGGCCGTCATCGCCACCGGCGACGAGATCGTCGAGCCCGGCGAGCGGAAGCGCCGCGGCCAGATCCGGAACGCCAACGGCCCGGCCCTCACCGCGTTGGCCGCTCGCGGCCGGCGCCGAAGCGGTCTACCTCGGCATCGCCCGCGACAAAAAATCCTCGCTCGCGGCGAAGCTGGCCAAGGCCAGAGGCGCCGATATTCTCGTCCTCTCGGGCGGGGTCTCCGTCGGCGATTACGACCTGGTCAAGGCCGAGCTCGAGGCCGCCGGGGTCAAGCCGGTCTTCTGGCAGGTCCGCATCAAGCCGGGCAAACCCGTCTTTTTCGGCGTCCGCGGCCGGCAGCTGGTGTTCGGATTGCCCGGCAATCCGACCAGCGCCATGGTGACGTTCCACCTCTTCGTCCGGCCGGCCATCGACCGTCTCCTCGGCCGCGTCGTTCCGGGACCGGAGCCGGCCGCGGCCATACTCGGCGAGACGATCGTCCTCAAGCCGGGCCGGACCCAGTTCCTGCGGGGCCGCGTCGTCGGCCGGGGCCCGATCCTCGAGGTCGTCCCGTACGAGGACCAGAGGAGCGGCGTTCTCCGGTCCATGGTCCGCGGCCGCGTCCTCATCGTCGTCCCGGCCGACGCCGCACGGATCGAAGCCGGCCGCGAGGTCGAGGTCCTCTTGATGGACGGATCGTGACCATGGCCAAGCTCAGCCACGTCGACGCCGGGGGCAAAGCCCGGATGGTGGACATCGGGGCCAAGACCGTGACCCGCCGGGAGGCCGCAGCCTCGGCCTTCGTCAAGCTCGGTCCGGAGACCCTCCGGCTCGTCCGGACGAACAGCCTCGCCAAGGGCGACGTCCTGAATACGGCCCGGCTGGCCGGCATCCAGGCGGCGAAAAGGGCCCACGAGCTCATCCCCCTGACCCATCCCATCCCGCTCGAGAACGTCGCCGTCGACCTGGACATCGAGAAGACGGGCGTCCGCGTCCGCTGCCGCGTTACCGCCGAGGCCAAGACGGGCGCCGAGATGGAGGCCCTGACCGGCGCCGCCGTGGCCGCCCTGACCGTCTACGACATGGTCAAGGCCGTGGAGCGAAAAGCCGAGATCGTCCGCCTGCGCCTCGACTTCAAGAGCGGCGGCAAGAGCGGGGTCTTCCGGAGACGGGCATGACCCGGCCCGCCGGCGGGGCGGGCACGGTCGTCTCCGTCAACACCAGCCTCAAGAAGGGACAGATCAAGCGGCCGGTCGCCTCGGCCGAGATCCGGGCCGGCCGGGGGATCGAGGGCGACGCCCACCGGGACTTCGGCCACCGCCAGGTCTCGCTCCTGGCCGTCGAGGACATCGAGGCCCAGAAGGCGCGTCTCGGCGGGGGCGAGTCGGCCGTTCCTCTCGGCCCCGGCGCTTTCGCCGAGAACCTGACCACGCGCGGCCTCGACCTCGCGGCTCTCGCGGTCGGCGACGAGCTCGTCGTCGGCGGCGACGCTCCGGCTCCGGGTCAGTCAGATCGGGAAAGACTGCCACACCAAGTGCGCCGTCTATCACCTCACCGGCGACTGCATCATGCCGACGCGCGGGATCTTTTGCGAGGTCCTGAGCGGCGGCACGGTCCGCCCGGGAGACGCGATTGAGAAGCGCTAAGGTCCTGCGCATCTCGGTCACCGACCGGTGCGACCTGCGCTGCATCTACTGCATGCCCGAGACCGGGGTGCCGCTCGTGCCCATGGCCGACATGCTGAGCTACGAAGAGGTCGCCGCCGTGGCCCGCGCGGCCATGGCCGCCGGCGTCCGCCGCTTCCGGCTGACCGGCGGGGAGCCGCTGGCCCGCCGCGGCCTCGTCTCGCTCGTGAGCCTTCTGGCCGGGCTCGGACCCGACGACCTGGCCCTGACGACCAACGGCCTCCACCTGGCCGAGTTCGCGGCGGACCTCAAAGCGGCCGGGCTGATGAGGGTCACGGTCAGCCTGGACACGCTCAGGCCGGACCGGTTCGAGGCCATCACCCGCCGGACAGGCCTCGAGCGCATCTTGGCCGGGCTCGCCGCCGCCCGCGCGGCCGGCCTCGCCCCGGTCAAGGTCAACACGGTCGTCATCCGCGGCGTCAACGACGGCGAGGTCCCCGATTTCGTGCGCTTCGCCCGGAAGGAGGGCGTGGAGCTGCGCTTCATCGAGCTCATGCCGACGAGCGGCCTGACGCCCGAGTGCAAGGAGCTGGGCGTCTGGCGGCCGGCCCTCTTCGTCAAGGGCGAAGAGGTGCGGACCCTCATCGAGGAGACGTTCGGCAGGCTCGAGCGGCTTCCCGACGACGGCGGCGTCGCGGAGGTCTACCGGCTCGGCGACGGGACGCGCCTCGGCTTCATCACGCCGGTCTCCGAGCCCTTCTGCCGCGGCTGCGAGCGGCTGCGGCTCGGCCCGGACGGCCGGCTGAGGATCTGCCTCTTCGACCGCGGCGGGATCGACCTGAGGAAGGCCTTGCGCGAGGAAAAGGCCGGGCCGGCCGAGCTCGAGGCCGTCTTCCGGTCGGCCTTCGCGGCCAAAGCGACCTGGGAAAGGGGCGCGATCGAGAGCCTCTCGAGCGACATGTTCAGGATCGGAGGGTGACCATGAAGGTCGGCATTCTCACCGTGAGCGACAAGGGCGCGCGGGGCGAGCGCGAGGACCGGAGCGGTCCGGCCGTCCGCGAGATGATCGAGGCCGCCGGCGGGGACGTCGTGCGGACCAAGATCGTCCCGGACGAACAGGCGGATATCCGGGCGGCGCTCATCGCCTGGTCGGAGGAGGGCCTGGACCTCGTCCTGACGACCGGGGGGACCGGTTTCAGCCCGCGCGACCGGACGCCCGAGGCGACCAGGACGGTCATCGAGCGGGAAGCGCCCGGCCTCCCCGAGGCCATGCGCCGGGCCGGGGCGGAAAGAACGCCGACGGCTATCCTCAGCCGGGCCGTGGCCGGCATCAGGGGCGCGACGCTCATCGTCAATCTGCCGGGCAGCGAACGGGGCGTGCGCGAAAGTCTGGCCGCCGTTCTGCCGGCCCTCCCCCACGCGATCGAGATCCTCAAGGGCACGGCCTCGGAGTGCGCGAAACCCCATCGTCACTGAGCGGGCCCCCCGGGCCGGGTCATGATATAATGTTTTCGCGCCTCAGGCGCCCTATGACCGCACCGGAAAGGAAGTCCGCATGACCTTCCGAACAGCGATCCGTCCCGTCATCATCGTCCTGGCGCTCGCGGCAGGCTTTGTGGTCCCGGAGGCGACAGCTGATCTCCTCGCCGGAGGGGCAGGCTTGGCCATCCCGGAAGCAGGAGCGGACCTCGCCGCCGAGGGGGCCGGGGCCGCGCAGGAGATCCAGCACGAGACCCGGACGATCAACATCGAGGTCCCCGTCCGGGTGTTCAAGGGCGGCACGTTCGTCGAGGACCTGACCATCGCCGACTTCGAGCTTTTCGAGAACGGCCGCCCGCAGACGCTCGACGCCGTTTACCTGGTCAAGAAGAGCGTCGTCGAACGGCGAGAGGACACCCGGGCCTTCGAGCCGGATACGGGGCGGCACTTCTACCTCTTCTTCGAGATGACCGAGTACGACCCGAAGGTCCGGGAGGCCCTCGATCATTTCGTCAGGCGGGTCCTCGCCCCGGGCGACGAGTTCGTCGTCGTGACACCGCTCAAGACCTACCGGATGAAGAGCGACATCCTCAAGACCGAGACCCGGGATATCGTGTTCGAGAAGATCATGGGCCTCCTGCGGCGCGACATCCTCGTCGGGAACGCCGAATACGACGATGTCATCGAGGAGATGCAGGCCCTGGCCGCGACCATGGCCGCCTCGATCACCGCCAACACCTCGGGCCAGGAGGCGGCGGGAACCCCGGTCAATCCGTTCACCGCCGGGGACACGATCTTCGACGTCAAGACATCCATGGAAGAACAGCTCCAGATGTACGCGGCCTGCCTGAGCCGGCTCGAGAACATCCGGGACCTCGATCAGGCCAAGGTCCTCGGCCTGGCCGACCATCTCCGGAACCAGACCGGGCAAAAAGAGGTCTTCCTGTTCTATCAGCGCGAATACATCCCCAAGATCGACCCGACGGTCCTCAACGCCCTCATGTCGGTCTACAACGAGCGCCCCGATATCACCGAGACGGTCTCGAGCGTCTTCGAGTTCTTCCGCCGCGACACGCCGCTCGACCTCGGGCCGCTCAAACGGTCCTACTCCGATTCGGGCGCCACCATCCATTTCCTCTATTTGACCCGGCCGGCGCCGAAAGTGCGCGGCGTGCTCATGGAGGAGCAGTCCGAGGACATCTTCGCGCCCTTCCGGGAGATGAGCCTGGCCACGGGGGGATTCATGGCCTCCACGGCCAATCTCGACGCGGCCATGAAGTCGGCCGTCGCGGCCTCGGAGAACTACTACCTGCTCTATTACACGCCTCGGGACTACAAGGCCGACGGGACGTTCCGGAGCCTCAAGGTGCGGGTGAAGGGCGCCGACTACCGGACGGGCCACCGGCAGGGCTACATCGCCAATTGAGCGGAGGCGGGGTCAATCGTTCCGGGTGTCGGGCTTGAAGGACCGGCCTTTCTTGATCTCCGAGACGTGGCGCTTATCGGCCAGCATCTTGTCCTTGGCCCGCTTCGAGCGCTTCCTCTTCTGACGGCGGATCTTGGCGATCCGCTGCTCCTCGGCGCTCTGCTTTCCCAGGATAGCCGCCTCGATCTTGTCCGTCAGGATGCGGCGGGCCAGGAACCGGTTGAGCGACTGGAACCTCTCCTGCTGGCATTTGACCTCGGTGCCGGTGGGGAGGTGCTTGAGGTAGACGCAGGTCGCGACCTTGTTGACGTTCTGGCCGCCGTGGCCGCCGGAGCGGATGAATTTCTCGACAATGTCCGACTCGCGAATGCCGAGCTCCGCCATCCGGTCCGCCAGGGCCTGTTCCTTGTCGGGGGAGACGCCGAATATCGCCATGGCCTTATCCTAGCCCAAATCGGGGACCGGCGGGAAGCGGAGTCTTCGCGAACAGGGACATGTCCCCGGCAATATTCTCGGCCAGCTGCGAACCTGAGAATCAAAGGAGCTGCTTGACTATACACGTTATTTGTGCTTATTATGTGTATAATCAAGGAGCAAAAATATGCAAGTGAGACATAACATTACAATTGACTCTGACGTTTCCAAGGAACTCGAGGTAATCGCCGCGGAGCTGGGCGAAAAGAAGAGCACCATCATCGAAAAGGCCCTCGAGACCTATTTCGACCTTTTGGACTTGAAATTGGCCAGGAAACGCCTGGGCGATCTCGAGAAGGGACGCGACCGCCTGCACGACGCGGAGGAAGTCTGGAAGAAGCTGGACGTCTAGGGTGTACAAGCTCCTTTTTCTCGGCGGAGCCGTCAAGGATCTTGCGAGGATCGACCGCCCTCATCAGCGGATCATCAAGGAGAAACTCCTCATCCTAGCCAAGAATCCGGAGGCCTTGAAGAACAATATCAAACGCCTCGGGGGGGACGTCCAAGATCTGTTCCGCCTGAGAGTGGGGCGCTTTCGGATCATCTTCAAAAAGAACGAGACCGAGCTTCTCATTCTCATCGTCCGGATCGGGCATCGAAAGGACGTCTATCAATCTCTCAACTAACCGACCCCCGTTGTCAATTTTCATGCCATTTAATGGGGAAATAGTATTGTGCCCCCGATTTAAGTGGAATAAACTCCGTCATCAGGCGTCAAAAAGACGGAGGTCCTCATGAAGCCGACACCCAATATCCTCGTTGCCGTGGCCGCTCTGATCCTCATCGCGCTCACCACGGCTGCCCAGATGCCGCCGAACCCTGCCCAAGCCCCGCCTCAGGGGCAGGGCCCGCGTCCCGAGCCCGTCAAGCCACCCCCCGTCGCTCCCGTTCCACCGCCCCCCGCGCCTCCGGCCTCGGGTCCCAGGACGACCGCCGAGGCGACCGATTACGCCGCGACCTCGACCTGCGCCGAAGTCATGGGCTTCATCCGCGACCTCCAGAAGCTCTCGCCGCTCGTCCGGGTCGAGACACTGGCCGTCTCGACCGAGGGCCGGACCGTCCCGCTCCTCGTCATCGGCAGGCCCGCGCCGCGCGACCCCCTGGCCCTGCGCTACGACAAGCGCATCGTCGTCTACGTCCAGGCCAACATCCACGCCGGCGAGGTCGAGGGCAAGGAATCGGCCCTGATGCTGGCCCGCGACATCGTCCTCGATCCCAAGACGCCCTATCTCGACCGGATCGTCCTGCTCGTCGCCCCGATCTTCAACGCCGACGGCAACGACAAGATGGACCCGCGCAACCGCATGGGCCAGGTCGGCCCGGAGAAGGGCTCGGGCGTCCGCCACAACGGCCAGAACCTGGACCTCAACCGCGACGCCATGAAGCTCGAGAGCCCGGAGCTCGCCGGCCTGGTCAAGAACGTCCTCGGGCGCTGGGACCCGCTGCTCCTTGTCGACTGCCACACGACCGACGGCTCGTTCCACCAGGAGCCGGTGACCTATTCCTGGCCGCTCTGCCCGAACGGCGATCCGGCCGTCCTGAAGTACGCCCGGGACAAGATGCTGCCGGCGGTCGACGCGACGCTCGAGAAGAAGTACGGCACGCTCGGCCTCCCCTACGGGGACCCCATGGACTTCCGGGACATGAGCAAGGGCTGGCAGACCTTCGGCCACCAGCCCCGCTACATGACCAACTACGTCGGCTTGCGCGGCCGTCTCTCGGTCCTCATCGAGAACTACAACTACGCCGACTTCCGGACGCGCGTCGCCGGGAACTACCACATGCTCCAAGCGCTGCTCGACTACTGCTGGGCGAACGCCGCCGAGCTGCAGAAGCTCGTCTCCGACGCCGACGCCCGCGCGGTCCAGGCCGGCCTCGCCCCCGCCGAGACCGACACGTTCGGCCTGGACGTCGAGGTCAAGCCTCTCCCCGGCCAGATCTCCGTCCAGGGCTACGAGATGGAAGCGCCGCCGCCGGCCGCCGAGGGCGCCCCCCAGGGGCCGTTCCCCCGGATGCGGCCGACGGACCGCAAGAAAACCTACACCATGCCCTACTACGCCGACTTCGTCGCCAAGCGATCGGTCCGCCTGCCCTTCGCCTACCTCATCCCTGTCGCCGGGACCGAGGTTGCCGACAAGCTCCGCCAGCACGGCCTCGTCGTCGAGCGCCTGGCCGAGCCCGTGACCCTCGAAGCGGAAGCGTTCCGGCTCAAGGAGATCAAGGGCGCCGAGCGCCTCTACCAGGGCCACCGGACCAACACGGTCAAAGGCGAGGCCGCCGTCGAGAAACGGGAATTCCCCCGGGGAACCTGGCTCGTCCGCATGGCCCAGCCGCTCGGCCGCCTGGCCGCCTACCTCCTCGAGCCGGAGAGCGACGACGGCCTGCTCGTCTGGAACTATTTCGACCGCGACATCGTCGCCCAGTGGGGCCGCGGCGCGCAGACCTACCCGGTCTATAAGCTCTACACGCCGGCGAACCTGGCGACGGAAACACTCGACTAGGATCTGGTTTTCAGGTGAGAACTTGACGTTCTGACGCCTTCTCCGTTCGCTCCTCGAGCCGGTTCCCGAAGTTAGCTCGGACCCCAATTGTAGAGAGGTCCGCCGCGAGGCCGCGATGGGTGTTGCCTCGCAGATCCCCGTGGTGGAGGGGGGACCCGCGGAGCGGGGGGAACCGCACGAACTGGTTCCCGGGGCCGGGGAGCTAGAGGCAATACCCTGAGCAAGGCCTCGAAGGCGGAATTCGTTCGCTCCGGGAGGAGCTTTACTTCTTTTTCTTCTTGGCCGAGACCAGGTACTTGCCGCAGTTCTCGCAGACGTAGATGTCGTTGGAGTCTTCCATGGCCGAGTACATCTGGGTCGAGATGTTGATGTTGCAGCCCTGGCAGACGCCCTCGATCGCGTCGGCGACGGCGAAGCCGTAGCGCTCCATCAGCCGGTCGAAGCGGACGAGGAGGTCGCGGTCGAGCTCCTCCCGGATCATCACCGCCTGCTTGTGGAGCTCTTTCTGCTGCTCCTTGGTCGCCCGCTTCTTCTTGAGCTCGATCTCCTGGAGCTTCTTGAGCAGCCGGGCCCGGCTGACGATCTTCTCCTCGTGGATGAACCGGAACTCGATCCCGCCGAGGATGTCGTAGAGCTCGGCCTTGTCCTTGGCCGCCAGGATGCGGCCGCGGTTCTCGGCCCGGATGAGGAAACGGGCCAGGCCGGCGAAGAGGTGGTTGAAGAGACCGGGCAGGGTCGGGTTCCAGACGACGAGGATGATCAGGTGGACCCTCTGGCCGTCGTGGGCATCGAAGTCGATGCCCTTCTCCGACCGGCCGACGGCGACGGCGATCTCGCCTCCGGAATCGACGCGGGCGTGCGGCAGGGCGACGCCGGAACCGATGGCCGTGGAGACGAGGTTCTCGCGGTCGATGATGCGGGTCAGGATGAGCTTCTTGTTCTCGATGAGCTTCTGCTTGGCCAGAACGTCGAGCAGCTCCTCGATGGCCTCGACCTTGTCCTTGCCCTTCAGGTCGTACACGACCTGGTTGGGTTTGAGGTAATCCGAAAACTTGGTGATATGAGGGGCGGGTTTATTCTCCATTACCGAAAAAGTCTAACACACCCGGCCCGAAAAGCCAATGCTCCTTATCGGAGCTCCTTGATCATCTTGACCGCGTTCCGGTTGCCCGGGTCCAATTCGAGGACCTTCCGGAAATAGTCAAGGGCGAGCTTCGTCTTGCCCCGGGAAGCATAGACGGACGCCAAAAGCTCGAAAGCGGTGAACGACCGGGGAAAGAGCTCGACGTTCTTTTCAAGGATGGCGAAAAGCATCCGCTCGTCCTCGGGGGCCTGGAAATTGTAGGCGAAGACCATCATGAAGAATTCGCTCGCAAGCCCGGCCGCCCGGATCCGCCCCACCAGCGCGTCCAGGGCCGCCGCGGCCTCGCGGTCCTTCCCCTCGCGGTAGAGCCGGGCCGCCTCGTCGGCGAGGGCTTGCATGTCATCGACGGCCGCCGTCAGGCCCGCGTCCTTGGTCTTTCCGAAGGCCTCGGCGGCCTTTCGGGCTTCGACCAGGGCGGCCTCCAAGGCCGACGCCGCGGGGACGGGGATATCGGGGATGACGCCGGTCCCTTCCCAGTTCCCCCCGGTGACGGGGCTGACCGCCCGTTCCGTCGAGATGTAGAATTCGAATTGGCTGTCGATGCCGAAGACGTCGGTGGAGTGGGCCCCGCCTCCGGTCGGCTCTCCGACGAGCCTGGCCCTCTTCAGCGCCTGCATGTCGTAAGCGAAGGTCTCGGAGGCGGAGAAGGTGTTCGGCCCGGTCAGGATGAAGAGGGGCACGTCGAGGCGCGGCTCCAGGCCGATATCCCGGCGGGTCCAGCTCTCGGTCAGGGCTCCAGTCTGACGGGCGAACGATCCGCTCAACTGGGTCGGGTACGGCAGGAAGTAGCTGCTCAGGTAGTCCCCCGAGCCGCCGCCGTTCTCCCGGACGTCGATGATGATGGCCCGGGCGTTGGACAGGAAGGTCATGGCGGCGACGGCCATGTCCTTGGCTTGGTCGAAGGAATAGAACCGCCGCAGATCGATATAGCCGATGCCCGGCTCGATCCATTCCAGCCGATGGAATCCGACGTTCTCCTTGAGCCTGAGGCGGAAATAGCGGACGGGGTGATGGAGAGAGCCGGAGGCCTTCTCGCCGACGTCGCTGGGGACCATGACCCGGAAGTTGAGGTGCTTGTCGCCGGTGATGGCGATGAGGTCGGCGGTGACCGTCTCCGCGAATATCTTGGCGTCGGTCAACGTGTCGTAGGCCCCGGCGGCACACTTCGCCCGGAACGCGTCGGCGAAGCCCTTGGACTTGTCCTCAAGGACGTACTTGGTCTCGACGATCTCGGCGACCTTCCGAAGGACGCCGTCCCGGTAGGCTTTGTCCGCGACGGCCGCCGCTTTCTGGGGACCGGCTTGAAGGGGCCGGCCCAGGGTCCAGACGGCGAGAACGGCCAGACAAAGGACGAGCATTGTTTTTCGCATAGACGCCTGCCTCCCCTTGAAACTTGCCGGATGTCCGGCCCAGGTGTTCATGGAACGTATACCCATCCTCGGCAGCACGATTCGTGCCAGACCTCCCAGGCAGGACGGGGCGGCGCCCCCCGTCAAATTACTTTACGGGCTCGCGCTTGAACGAGCTCGTCGGCACGAACTGCGGCAGGTCTTTCCGCTCCTGGAGGATGGCGATGATGCCCCGGGCCCAGTCGACGATCTGGACCGCGCCGCGAAGGTCCCAGTCGGGCTGGATCTCATCGGTCACCTTGTGGTACTTCGTCCGCCGGTAATCCTCGAACATGCGTTGGACGAGGCCCTTGTCCGGACCTTTAGCCACGATGCCCTGGCTCAGCCAGACGCCGGGAATGCCGGCCCGGGCGAAGGAGATCTGGTCGGATCGATAGAAAAAGCCGAGCTCGCCGTTCCGCTCGGGCGTGTATCGCAGGCCCATCTTCTCGGCGGCCTCGCGGCAGACGGCGTCGAGGTCCGAGTGCCGGGCTCCGATGGCGAAGACGTCCTCGGTCTCGCCCCAGACGTTGGTCATCTCGAAGTTGATGTCGGCGACGGCCGTCTCCTTCTTGAACGGCAGATGGCGGGCGAAATAGGACGAGCCGAGGATGAGCTGCTCCTCGGCCGTGACGGCGACGAAGCAGAGGTCGTCCTTGAGCTTGTCGGGCCGCTGAGCGTAGAACCCGGCTGTGGCCAACAGGGCCGCCGACGCGGAGCAGTTGTCCACCGCCCCGTTGTAGATCTGGTCGCCCTGGAGCGTCTCGTCCTTGCCGAAGTGATCGTAGTGGGCCGAGAGGACGATCGTCCGTCCGGTCGCCGCGGGATGCTTGGCCCGGACGATGCCGGCGACGTTGACGCCGTCGACGGTCCGGAACTCGCGGTGCTGGCGGACCATCGCCTTCAGGCCCAGCGGCACAGGCGCGAAGTCCGGCGTTTCGGCCTTTTCGCGCAGGGCCTTGCGGTCGAGCTTGGCCGCGGCCAGGATGCGGTCGGCGGTCTCCCCGCTCGTCCAGCCCTCGAAGAAGAGCCGGCGCTCGCGGTCGGGATCGAAGAAGCTCTCGTTGCCCCAGGACGCCCGAAGCACGTCCCAGCCGTAGGCGGCGCCCTTGGTGTCGTGGATGATCAGGACGCCGGCCGCGCCGAGCTCGGTCGCCTTCTCATATTTATAAGGCCAGCGCCCGTAATAGGTCATGTCCTCGCCGTCGAAGACGCCGCCGGGGCGGTTGCCCGGCTCGTTGACCTCGACGAGCAGGACCTTGCCCGTAAGGTCCACCCCCTTGACGTCGTCCCAGCTCCGCTCGGGGGCCTGGACGAGATATCCGCAGTAGACGAGCTCGCCCGACGCTTCGGCCGGGGCGTCCTCGCGCTCCGTGCGGATGACAAATTCGTCCCAGAGAACGGGAGCGATGGCGACACCCGGGCCGCCGATCTCGAGCGAGGCCTGGGGATCGGGCTTCGAGCCCTTGAGGGGGAACGTCTGGCGGTAGCTCGTCCCGAAAGCCGGCGCAAGGCCCATGGTCCGGAAATAGTCCTCGTGATAGGCGGCGGCGAGCTCGATGCCCCTGGTCCCGACCGCCCGCCCCTCCAGCTGGTCGCTCGAGAGGTACTTGATGTGGGCCGCGATCTCGTCGACCTTGACCGGCTCCACCCGGTCCCGGGCGCCCTGGCAGCCGGCCAGGACGAGGAGCACCGCGGCTCCGGCGAAAACTGCGATCCGCGCCTTGAGGTCGTTCATCGGTCCTCCCGCGTGAGGTGATCTCGGAGACGGGAACTATACCATAATCATCGGGGGACACGTACCCAAGGGACATGTCCCCATTTTCGCCTGCGCAACCCTAGAATCCGGCCTTGAGGCTTGCCCCCGTCCGGAGGTTGACCCCGCCGGCCCTTTGGCCTAACATGGGCCCCTGAGCCCTGCGCATCGCCGAAAGGAGCGAACCATGTCCAGCCTCCATAGATCCGCCGCGATTCTCGCCGCCGCCTCACTCGCGTTCGTCCTGGTCCCCGCGACCTTGATGGGCCAGGCCCCCGAGGCCAAGGCCGAGCTGCCCGTCCTCATCACCTCCTGCGGCCAGAGCAACGCCCCGACGACGATCAAGGTGGTCATGCAGCGGCTGAAGATGGCCTTCGACATCGATCCGCTGGCGACGCCGGAAACGCTCCAGGCCAAGGCCAAGGCCGGCACCCCCTACAAGACGCTCATCATCACCATGGGCGCCAGCCTCAAGGGCATGGGCGCGGCCGGCATCGAGATCGAGGACGAGCTGGCCCGGGCCGCGGCCCTCATCGCCGAAGCGCGCAAGGAGGGCATCGCGATCATCGGCGCCCACATCGAGGGCATGAAGCGCCGCTCCCAGGGCGCGGCCGCCGGCGACACCACCGACGAGCAATCCATCGATGCCGTGGCCCCGAACTCGGCCATCCTGCTCGTCTACAAGGAAGGGAACGCGGACGGCCGCTTCACAGCCATCGCCCAGGCCAAGAAGGTCCCGCTGATCGAGTTCGAGAAAACGGTCGACCTGATCCCGACGCTGGAAAAGCTGTTCGCGAAGTAGGCGGGGCGGCTCCCTCTCTCCGGCTTTGCTCGGGAATCTCCTCTAGCTCCCCGACCCCGGGAACCAGTAGAGCGGTTCCCCCCAGAGGGTCCCCCCTCCACCACGGGGATCTGCGAGGAGATATCCCTCGCCGCCTTGCGAGGAAGCCGCCGGAAAGAAGACAAGCGGTTTCTATTTCTTCTTAACCGTCACCAGGCCCAGCTTTTCCTGGATGCCGACCCACTTCTCGACTTCGAGGAGGTCGATCGGCTCGAATTCGGCCGAGGCGGCGTCGCGGATGTCGAGGATGGACCGCTCCCCGTCGATGAAGTTCCGGAGCTCTCTCTCGGCCATCCTGATCGATGGGGGCGGCTGGTAATCGAGCTTCCTCAGCTCGTCGCGCAGATTCCACATGCTCATCAGGTCGCCCATCTTCTCCGCCCGGACGGGGACGAGGCCGGCCAGCCGCGTTTCGTCCTTGGTCGGCCCGGCCTTCTCGGGTTTGACGCCGAGCGCCTTGCAGCGCGACGCGTAGAGATCGTCGACGCTCCTGATGTGGGCGGCCCGGACGGCGTCCAGTCCGGCCAGGCGGCCTTTCAGCACGGCTTCCGCCGCGTCAGCCGCTCCGAAGAAGAACCCGACCGAGGCCAGGGTCTTCTTCTCCCGAACGAAGCCCTGGCCGACGATCACCCGGGCCTCCCGCGCGGCCGCGTGCACGGTCTTGGCGTCGGCGGCCAGGAGCAGCCGCTCGGCCCGGCCCTTGTCCTCGCCCAGCCGGCCGCCCCGGCGGGCCGAGATCTCGGCCATCATGCGCTCCGCCTCGGCCGGGCCGGCGTTGGCCAGGAACTCGGCGGCCGCCGCCGATATGGTCACGACCCGCTTGAACTGGGTCGCGTCGGATTTGTCCGGCGTGTCGCCGCTCGTGTGGTACCACTGGTCGGGCCAGACGTTGATCGAGACGGCCGGGATGCGGACAGCGCCGTCGACGAAGACGTCGTGGTCGCTCCCGCCCGAGTAACGTTCGACGAGGAAATAGAACGGATCGCGCGAGCCGGTCGGGGCCAGGACGCCGCCCGTTTGCCAGTTGGACTCCTGGGCGTCGCGCTGGGAGTCGCCCATCCACTCGACGTAGGAGGCCATGACGTCATTGAGCCAGGTCGGCAGCGACCAGGGCGTCTGGTTGAGGCGGAAGAAGCTCTGGTTCTTGATGAGCCCCTCGCCCACCATGTCCAGGTTGATGTCGGCGAAGACCCTCTTCTTGATGTCCGGGTTCAGCCGGAGGTAGGCCGCGGTCCCGGAGATCTCCGGGACGAAAAGGAACCGCACCGACCGCTTGAGCGGCGGGATCCGGCCCTCGGCCACGAGCTTTGTGAGCACCCGGGCCGTCTCCAGGATGGCCGCGCACCCGGACGCGTTGTCGTTGGCGCCCTGCTTGGCCCAGCCTTCATACAGGTGGGCCGTGAAGACGAGCTCCTCGCCGGGCCGCTCCTTTCCCTTGATCAGGCCGAACGTCAGCTGGTCCTTGGGGTCCTTGACGACCTGGGTCTTGACCGCGGCCCGCACGACGATCTTGCCGCCTCTCTCCAGGGCGTCCCGGAGCTCCTGGCCCTGGCGCTCGGAAACCATGAAGCCGAAGGTCGCCCGGTCCTTCTCGGCCGGCCGCAGGCCGCTCCAACCGACCTCGTCCCGGTCGAACTCGGGATGGCTCGACGACCAGCCGATGAGCCCGGCCGCGCCGAGCTTCTGGACCCCGATCCGCCGGGCCATCTCGGGCGGGCCGCTGACGAGCAGGATCTTGCCCTCGACGCTTTTATCCTTGTAGGACTCCTCCCGATTGCCCGGACCGACATAAACGAGCTCGGCCGTCGTGTCCGTCGTCTCGCTGCCGGAGCAGAGACAGGCGGGAACTTCCTTGAGGTCGGCGATCTTGCGCAGCTCGGGCTCGACCAGCCAGAGCTCGGCCGACTCAGCGTCCCAGGCGGTCCGGTCTTCCGCGGGCAGGTCGACGGTCGCGGCCTCGTCGAGGCCGTATTCGCGGAGCTTCTCCAGGATGAACGCGGACTCGAAATAGCCGGTCCGGTACTCCTCGGGCTTGCGGTTCCGGTTGACCCCGGCCAGATGGATCTCGTTCTGTAAAGCCAGCTCTCCGGAGGCCTCGTTGACGATGGCCCGGAGGATGTCCGGGGCGCTCGGCGCCGGGCGGGGCGGCGTGTCCTGGGCGGCGACGGCGCCGAGGAGGACGAGGCCGGCGGCGATGGCGGCGAAAGCGGCGGCGGGCGGGATACGTTTCATACGGACCTCCTGGGTCGGGCTGAAAGGGCATTCTAACGGACGCGGGGAGAAAAGCCAATATACCCGCGGGGGCCGGTTGTGATACAATCCCGGCGGGACGAAGGCGCCGGCGGCGGGTCCCGAAGGAGGTCCGGCATGATCGCTACCGAGACCGCGAAGACGGCCATGCTCATCCTGTTCGGCCTCGCGATCCTCTGGATCATCGTCATCGTCGTCAAAAACGACATGCAGACCATCGTCCGCGCCCTCATCGTCGCGGCCCTGCTCGGCATCGGCCTCTACTACGTCAACCAGACCAAGCTCGAGAAGCTGTCCTACACGGCCATCAAGGAAGAGCTCTTCCCGGTCAAGGCCCGGGCCTACACATTCGAAAAGCGGGAAAGCTCCGTCGACGGGCGGGCGATCACGGTCTATGTCTTCGAAGATCCCGGACCGACCCTGTCCCTGGTCATGATGAACGGCGGGAAATACATGGCCATCAAGGACATCCGCGGGGTCAACGCCGTCCTCGAGTTCATCGGCCTGCCCCCGGTCGCGGACGGCGTCCCGGAGCTGGCCGCGCTCACCGGCCGGAGCCTCGACTCCGACAAGTATCGCTGGGACGATTACGAGCCGGGCGTCCTGCTCATCGAGCGGAGTATCTGCCGCGACATGACTTCGGCCCAGACTTTCACCTGCATCGCCCGGATCACGGTCACGGGCCGCTAGAGGCATGAGCGCGACGACCTCCGCCGCCATCCTCTTGGCCGTCATGGTCGTGGCCTTCGTGGCCGCCAAGCTGTTCAAGCTCTCGACGGAGCTGTCCCTCTTAGCCGCCGCCCTGGCCGGGGCGCTGGCCGGCGGGAACGGCGTTCCCGCCCGGATGATCGTCGAGGGCGCGTTCACCTACTTCGACATCGTCCTCATTTTCGTCACGGCCACGCTGTTCATGAACCTGCTCAAGGAATCGGGGGCAGCCGCGTTCGTCGTCCGGGCCATCCTCCGCCGCTTCCACCGGCACAAGGCCCCGCTCTTCGTCCTCCTGGCCCTGCTGCTCCTAGTGCCCGGCGCGCTGACCGGGGCGGGCAGCGTCACCGTCCTCATCATGGGCGGCATGGCGGCCACGGTCCTCGGCACCATGGACATCCCCAAGCCCAAGGTGGCCGCCATCATCTTCGTCATCGCCGGACTGAGCGCGGCCGCGCCGCCGGTCAACCTCTGGGCGATGCTGACGGCGGCCGGGGTCAACATGCCTTACGTCGGATTCAACCTGCCGCTGCTCATCCCGTGCGTCCTGCTGGCCCTCGCGACGATCTTCATCCTCGGGGCCAAAGCCAAACCGGTCGATCTGGCCAAGGCGCTCGCGGAGCTGCCCGAGTCCCCGGCCCGAATGAATTGGGTCCGTGTCGCGACGCCCTTTCTCGTCTTTGCCCTTCTCGTCGTCGCGGGCCGCATCTTTCCCTTCGACGTGCCCGTCCTGGGCCTGCCCCTGATGTTCGCCGCCGCGGCGGCGACGGCCATCCTGCTCTCGCCGGTCCGGATCGCGCTCATCAAGACCTCGCGCGACACGGTCCATCAGCTCCTGCCGCTCATCGGGACGCTGACGTGCGCCGGCATCCTGGTCGAGATCATGGCCCTGACCGGCGTCCGGGGCCTCATCGCCATCACCACGGTCACCCTGCCGGTCACGGTCGTCTTCCTGACGCTCTTCATCACCCTGCCCGTGTCCGAATCGGTGCTGATGTGGGGCGCGGCGCCCGTCCTCGGCGTGCCGCTCGTCCTGCTGTTCAATACCATCGGCCTCAACCCGGTCGTCGCCCTGGCCGGGATGAGCGTCATCTGGCCGCTCGGCGACGCCCTCCCGCCGACGGCCATCATCGGGCGCCTGACGACGGCGACGGTAGGCATGAAGGAGCCCTACGGCCTGTTCCTCCGCTACTGCATCGTCCCGGCCGTCCTCATCGCGGTCGTCGGGACGCTCATGGTCGTCTTCAGCAAGAAGCTGGCCTTCCTGACGGTGTTTTAAGATGAACACGATCGTGACGGTCCTCTACTATCTCCTGACGGCCTACGTCGCCGTCCTGCTCGTCTGGAACTTCCTCAAGCGCAAGAACTGGCAGGAGGAGGTTCTCTACATCGTCATCCTCATCCCCTTCGTCCTGCGCCTGCTGAGGCTCAAATGACGCGCAAGATCGCCGTCGCGGCGCTGGGGGCGGTCCTGGCCGTCTTCGCCGGCCTGAGCTTCTACCGGAGCCGGCATCTCCGCGAACCCGTCGTGCCCGGTCCGGGCTTCGCCAGGGTGGTCAAGCTCGGCGACTATTTCGCGCCGATCAGGGGCACTGTGAACGACGCCAACGTCTACATCCTCGAGGGGAAGGAGCCGGGCGGAACCGTCCTGCTCCTCGGCGGGACGCACCCCGAGGAGCCGGCCGGGCGCCTGGCCTCCTGGATCTTCGCCGAGAACGCCGCCCTCTCGCAGGGACGGCTCATCGTCATCCTGTCGGCCAACCGGAGCGCCACGACGGCCACCCGGTTGGGCGGCGCCTATCCCCCGGATTACACCGTCCCGACGGCCTGGGGAGGGCAGACGTTCCGCATGGGCGACCGCTGGTCCAATCCGCTCGACCAGTGGCCCGACCCCGAGGTCTACCTCCACTACCCGACGCGCCAGCAGCTGGCCTACGTCGACATCCGCAACCTCAACCGGGCCTTCCCCGGCCGGCCCAACGGGACCCTGACCGAGCGGACCTGTTACGCGATCATCGCGCTCATCCGCCGCGAGAAGGTCGACATCGCCGTCGACTTCCACGAGGCCGAGCTCCAGTATCCCGTCATCAGCACGATCGTCGCCCACGAGAAGGGCGCGGACCTGGCTGCGGCGGCGTCCATGTTCATCAGCAGCATGGAAGGGTTCGCCATCGGCGTCGAGAACTCGCCCAAGGCCCTGCGCGGCCTGTCCCACCGCGAGATCGGCGACGCCACCGGCGCCATCTCTCTGCTCCTCGAAGCGCCCGAGCCGTTCCTCGACGCGACGCGAGGCCGGACGGACCGCGCGCTCCTGCTCACGGGCCGGGACGAATTCGTCGTCCGGGCCGGCAAGCGCGGGCTCCTCTTCGAGAAGATCGACGAGAAGGGCTGGCCCATCGACGTCCGCGTCGGCCGCCACATGTCGACGGTCCTCCAGATCCTCGAGATCTGGTCGGGCGATCATCCGGACAGGGCGGTCGCCGTGACGGGGGTCCCCCGCTACAGTGAGGTCGTCGAAAAGGGCACGGGCGCCTTCCTCAAGGACCCGAAGACGGTCGAGCCCGCGAAGGTCGTCTACGAGTAGGGGCCCGAGGCCCCCGGTCCTCAGGCCGCCGCGGATCTCTTGCGGACGAAGCCGACGATGGCCAGGAGGACGGCCAGGGCCAGCAGGACACCCAGGATCAGGGTCATCTGCTTCTTGCCCGAAAACGTCTTGTCCAACTGGGCCGTCAGGGCGTCCTTGTCGGCGCTCAGGGCGGCTATCTTCTTGTCCTGTTCCTCGGCGGCCGCTTTGAGCGAGGCTTCGGTCCGCTGGAGCGAAGCGATCTCCGCGTCCTTGGCCGCGATCTGGGATTCCATCTCGGTCACCTTCTTCTTGAGCGCGGCAATGGAGCCGTTGAGCGACCGGACCTTTTTCTGGTAGGAGGTTTCCGTCACCTTGCCGGCGGCCAGGGCCCGGTCCAATTCGGCCTTCTGGGCTTCGAGCAAGGCGATCTGGCCGTTGAGCGAGGCCGCGTCGGCCGCGAGCTTCTTGGTCTCGGCCTGGGCGCCGGTCAGGGCGGCCTGAGAGTCCTTCAGGCTTTTGTCCAGCGCGTCGTTCTTCTGGACGAGATCGTCGATGCGCGCGTTGGCCTGGGCCAGTTGTTGGGCGTTCTGCTGCTCGAGCGTCTTGTAGCGTTTCTTGGAGACGCATCCGGACGACGACAGAAGAAAGACCACGGCGAGCCCGAGCATCAGGACGGTGAGCGTTCTTTTCGACATGACTCCTCCCTTATCGGAAATATATCGCTCTGAGAGATAGGAGCCCTGTCCGGGGCCGCGGGGCCGGCCGTGCGTCGACATTATCGGCCGGGACGCCCGGCCGTGTCAACGCCGAAAACAGGGTCATCTTACGAAAAAATTAAGGCCTGGCCGGGCCCGTCAGACCGGGCGGCGGCGAAAACCCCGGGCCAGAACCAGGGCGACGGCCAGGACGTAGAGGGCGGACAGGGAGACGGCCGGCCGCGGGCGGGAGGGGCCGCGGCCTGGCCCGGGCAGCGGCCGGGGGTCCCAGGGCAGACCGTAGCGCTCGCACAGGCCCTTGACATTGAGGAGATGGACGACCGGGATGCCCGCCGCGGCCATGGCCTGCAGGACGCCCCGGCGCGACGGAGGCGGAACGGTCACGCGGCCGGCCAGGCCCGGCGCGACCTTGAGCACCTCGGCGTCCGTGCCGAGGTTGGCCCAGCTGCCGCCGATGTTGACGAAGGCCTTGATCGGACGGGAGCCGGCGGCGGCGCGGTAGAGGGCCAGGCGCCGGCCGACGTTGCGCTCGAGATCGGGCTCTTCGAGAAAGGGCACGGCCTCCGCCCGGATGCGCGCGGCGAGCAGGTCCCGGCCCTCCGGGCTCATGTCCCGCCCGACGTCCTCCTCACCGCCGACAGCCCGGGCGATCGGGACGATGTCGATGAGGCCCCCCCGCCGCAGACAGTCCTCCATGTCGAGCCAGGAGAAGCCCGGGATGTTGCCGCCCCATTCGGACGCCCCGAGCGAGGAGATGACGAGCGGCTCGACCCCCAGGACCCGGGCCGCCGCAAGCGTCGCGACGATGAGGGCCGGAAAGGAGCTCGAGGCCCCGACGGCGATGACATCGCCCCGGCGGACCCCGGCCTCGCTAAGCAGAAGGACGACGAGGCCGGCGAAGTCGGGATTGGCCGTCGTCCTCTTCGCTTCGAGCCGGCCGGCCGAGGTCGTGATCTCCGACCGCTCTTCGCCGATGAGCCCGGTCCCGTTGGGATCGGACGCCGCATCGATCGGGATGCCCCGGGCCTCGCGGCAGGCCCTCAGCGCGGCCTCGGCCCGGGCCATGAGCACCGAGGCCGCGGTCATCGCGGTCCGGACCTCCGGCGCCGGCGTCGCGGACGGCAGGACGTTCAGCAGGACGAGGTAGGCCGCGCTCAGGATCGCGGCCGCATAGACCGCGAAGACGTGCGGCCGTCGCCCCCGTCCGTTCATAGGAGCGCCGCCAGTCCGGCCGCGGCGAAGGTCAGGGTCGAGACCGCAAGGAGCGAGGCCAGGGTCGGCAGGGCCTTTTGGCGGGCCAGGCTCGAGGCCAGGATGCCGGGAATGATCAGGCCGATCACGTGAAGTCCGGCCGGAGCGGCGAAGGCCCGCGGCAGGACGAGGACCCACGCTTGGGAAAGGACGGCACCGACGAGGACCAGCAGCACGAAGCGGCGGCGGCCGAACAGGATGAGCCGGGACACGAGGAACCGGTAGACCGCCAAGGTCGCCAGGGCGACGGCCAGTGTGACCGCCGCGCGAAGCGGTTGGCCGAGATAAAGCGCGAAGTACCCCGGGACGATGAGGCCGCCGGGAGAGACGTCCGTGATCTCGGCCCAGAGAAGGGCCAGAACGAGCCCGATGAGAAGCGTTTCAACCGGCATGCGCGACCCCCGCCCTGTCCCAGCATCCGACGAGCGCGTCCCCGGCGCCGACGAAGTTGCCGAACCCGACGACGATGGGCGCGCCGGGGGCCAGGGAAACGACATGGTCCATGAGCGCCCCGGGCGTCCGGACGTCCCGCCCGCCGGGCGCGGAAAAGGCCGGGCCTTCGGGCTCGGACCTCCGGCGGATCCGCCGGAGCGCCGCGCCGGCCGGAGGGCCGATGAGGACGACGGCCGCGAACTCGCGGAAGAAGCCCTGGCCGGCCGCTTCGATCCACTGGAGCGTCCGGTCGCCGCGGTCCTCACGGAGGCTGAGCAGGCCGATGAGCGGGCGCCCTTCGAACGGGACGGCCGCGCGGACCCGGAGAAGCGCGGCGGCCGAGGATTCCGGCTCGTTGGCGGCGAAGAGATTGACGCACAGGGCCTCCCGGGGCGGACGGCCGAACGCGACGCGAACAACGCGGAGGCCGCCGGGGTCGGGCGCCGCGCCGGCGAGGCCCCGGTCGACGGCCGGACCGGCGACCCCCAGGGACGTCAGGACCGCCCGGGCCAGCCGCCGGTTCGACGGGAACTCGCCGAGCGGCAGGGCCCGTCCGGGCCCGCCTCCGGCCTCGCCGTTCCTGGCGTCCGCGACGACCGCGTGCAGCGTCGCTCCCCGCCGCGCGGCCTCGGCCTCGAAGGCCGGCCGGATCTCTTCGGCGGGGATGAAAACGTCGGCCCCCTCAGGGACCGCCGCGGCCAGGGTCCGGGCGATCGCATCCCTGTCCCGGCCCATGTCATCCAGGTGATCCAGCCGGACATTGGTCACGGCCAGCGTCCCCGGCCTCAGGATGCGCCGGGATTCCGCGGCCAACCCCTCGGCGCCGATGCTCATCATCTCGGCCACCAGGGTATCGGCGCCCATGGCCGCGGCCAGGGCGACGAGGCGGACCTGCTCGCGGGCGGAGGCCGGCCCGGCCCGGTCGATCTCGCGCTCCGAGCCGTCCGGGAGGATCAGGACGGGCCTCGAACCGGTCGTCTTGGCCAGGACCTGGCGACCCGAGGCCCGGAGGCCGGCCGCGATGAGGCGGGTGACGCTGGATTTGCCCCGGGTCCCGGTGACCGCGACTCGGCGCGGCACCCGCCGCAGGTTCCGCTCCAGGCGGACCCTTTCAAGGAGGAGATGCAACACGAGGACAGCCAGGGAGACGGCGAAGACGAGAAGCGCGCGCAGGGCTCTTACTTCTTGGTCTTGTCGAGGAGGGCCAGGTCCTGCTTGTACTTCACTTCGTCGACGATGCCGAAGGTCACCATCTTGTTGATAGTTCTCCAGGTCGCCCAGGTAGTGGCTGCCCGTCGTCTGGGTGATCCGCCACTGGTTGGGCTGGACGAAGTAGAAGGTGTACTTGATGAAGAACGTGTCATAGGGATACATCCAGAGCTCGGCCCGGTTGCCCCCGACGTCCTCGTTGCTCCGGCTGGTCTGGTCGGCCACCTGCCCGGGCAGCATGGTGGACGTGAAGCTGATGTTCTGGTCGTAGTCGATCGAGGCCGGAGGGCCGTTGAGAAGATAGACGCGGCCGCGGTCCGTGTTCCAGGGCTGCTTTTTGTTCTCCGTCATGTAGTTCTTGGACACGAATTCCATGCGGGCCAGGAACTTGGCCCGCGCATCCGAGGAGCGGGCCGCCCAGAAGAGCTGCTGAAAGCCTTTTCGGCCCTCCTCCGAGAGGTCGCGGTAGAGCTTCCGCTCGAAGTCCTGCATGATGACGTAGTGCTGGGTGTACCAGACGTCCGACCTGGGGATGCCGGCCGAAAAGGAGGCCGCGGCGGAGAGGATCAAGCAAAATAACGCCGCCAGAGCCCGCAGGCCCCATGCTGTCCGTTGTTGACTCATGACCGGCCTCCACGCGAGAAAGACATTCCAGGTTAAAGTATAGGCGCGGCGGGCGGGCCCGTCAACTGGGCCTTTCTAACAGAGGGCGAAAAGCCCGTCTTTCCCGGGCCGGAGGAGGCCTGAATCCATTTTTTTGGATAAGTCCAAAAAACTGCATATCAGGCACCCAAGAATCACTTGTAATTTATTGATAATAAACAGATTGATTAATTTTCTGGCTTGGCATGATAATTGCTTAAAAAGAGGTTAGGTTAGATGTGTAATCATTCAATTTTTCTCAACAAGGAGGTGAGAACAGGAGGAGGAGTATACACGAAGGAGTGGGAGGGTCGCTCGCCGACGGGACCGGTCATCGGCCGGCGGACGGCGGGCGGTCAAGTCAATTTAGGTCTATCGACATCTAGGAGGAATTTTTTTCATGAGTAAAAGACTGATCATTGCGATCCTCGCCTTATTTATGGCCGGGGTCGCCTTCGCCCAGATGGTCCCGAATGCCAAAATGGAAGGCAAGGTCGTGGACGAAACGGGCGCTCCGCTTCCCGGCGTTGCGGTCGAAGCGACGAGCCCCAAGCTGGTCGGAAAGGCGACTGCGGTCACGGCAGGGGACGGCACCTACCGCCTGTTCTCACTGCCTTCCGGCGTGTACGAGGTGACCTTCACCCTCCAGGGCTTCAAGACCCTGAACCGGAAGGACATCATCGTCCAGCTGTCCCAGACCATCAACCTGAACGTCACTCTGAGCCAGGCCGCTCTCGAAGAGCAGGTCACGGTCATCGGGCAAAGCCCCCTGATCGACGTCAAGAGCACGGTCAAGAGCCAGACCATGACCAAGGAAGTGTTCATGGCCCTGCCGCGCAACCGGTCCTTCGACGGCCTGATCAGCACGGTCCCCGGCGTCCAGTATGACAACCGCACGGGCGGCCTCTCGGTCGACGGCGCCACCGGCACCGAGAACATGTGGTACATGGACGGCGCGGACATCACCGGGGTCCACCTCGGCACGAACGCCCAGGGCGCGGTCATGGAGCTCGTCGACGAGGTCAAGGTCACGGCCTCGGGCTACAACGCCGAGTACGGCGGCTCGATGGGCGGCGTCGTCAACGTCATCACCCGTTCGGGCGGCAACGCCTACCACGGCGACGTGAGCTTCTATTACAACGACAACACCCAGCTGATGCAGGGCAAGGCCCGCGATTACTTCCGCTGGGATCCGCTCAACAGCAGCAACCCCCAGTACGTCAACGACGACGACCTGTACTGGCAGGGCGGCCGCAACCGCGACGACTACAAGCGGTTCGAGGGCGTCTTCACCCTCGGCGGCTACATCCTCAAGGACAAGCTGTGGTTCTTCGGCTCGATCAACCCGCTCTATTCCGTGACCTGGGGCGACCGGTTCTTCAACAGCGACGACACGCTGGCCGGATCGGCGTCCAACGCCCCGTACTATCCGTTCTACAACAAGAACCTCGGCTTCAACGGCCAGATCAAGATGACCGCCGCCCCGATGAAGGGCCTGCGGGTTTCGGCCAGCTTCGTCGACAACTGGTCGAACTACCGCGGCGCCATCCCCAGCATCCTCGGCTCCAGCACCAAGTCCTACGCCTGGGGCGCCGAGGGCTACGACTATCCGAACTGGAGCGCCGCCTTCCTGGCCGACTACAGCGCCAGCAACAACTTCCTGGTCAGCCTCCGCGGCGGCTACCACCTGACCAACACCATCAACCAGCAGATCGCGAACAGGTTCACGACCTACTACATGAACTACGAGAACAGCATGTTCGCGGCTGGCGGCGCCAAGGAAGACGCGGCCTTTATCGCTTCGGGCACGCCGGTGGCCATCGCCGGGGCCTGGAACTACGGCGGCTCCCGGTCGGTCCAGGACCGCTACAAGCTGGAGAAGTACTCCGGCAACCTCGACATGTCCTATTTCGTCAGCCTGGGCGGCGAGCACGCCTGGAAGGCCGGCTTCCAGGTCGTCCGCGACCAGGAAGACGTCCTCAACGGTCCCGTCAGCCCGATGGTCAACCTCAGCTGGGATCAGCTCTGCTCGGCCCTCGAGCCCTACGGCACGCCCCCTACCCGCGGCACCTACGGTTTTTATGACATCCGCGGCAGCTGGCGGCAGCCCTATGGCTACGCCTGGAACATTTTCCGGAACACCTACGCCATCTACCTCCAGGATTCCTGGACGATCGGCGGCAAGCTGACCATCAACGCCGGCATCCGGACGGAGAGCGAGTACATCCCGACGTTCAACCCGGACGTCCCGCCCGAGTTCGCGAAGCCCATCCAGTTCGGCTTCGCCGACAAGCTGGCCCCCCGCTTCGGCGCCGTCTATGACGTCTTCGGCGACTCTTCGCTGAAGATCTTCGGCAGCTTCGGCATCTACTACGACGTCATGAAGCTGTACATGGCCGAAGGCGCGTTCGGCGGCTTCAAGTGGCAGACCGACTACTACAACCTCGACAACCCCGACTTCCGCCTGATCGCGGCCAACGGCCTGGTCAGCAACACCGACCCCAACGCCGGCGCGAGCGGCGACGCCGCCCTCAGCCAGGCGGCGGGCGGCAAGTACCTGGGCACCATCGACTGGCGCATCCCCTCGTTCGACACGCTCCAGCCCGATATGAAGCCCGTCGCCCAGCAGGAAGTCTCCCTCGGCGCCGAGAAGAAGCTCTCTGAAGACCTGTCCTTCTCGGCCCGCGGCGTCTGGAAGCACCTGCTGCGGACGATCGAAGACATCGGCATCGTCACCCCCGAGGGTGAGCAGTACTACGAGGGCAACCCCGGCAGCGACTGGATCGTCAACCTGTTCCAAACGCTGCAGGAAGATCCCACCGGCCTCGACTATTGGGATCAGCCCAAGGCCAACCGCGACTACTACGGCCTCAACCTGTCCCTCGAAAAGCGGTTCAGCCACAACTGGCAGGGCGCCATCAACTACACCCTGAGCCAGACCAAGGGCAACTACGGCGGCCTGTCCAGCACGGACGAGTTCGGCCGCAACTCCCCGAACGTCGAGCGCTCGTTCGACCTCTGGTTCATGATGTACGAGATGGACGGCACTCCCATCGACGGCAACCTGCCTCAGGACCGGACCCACTACATCAAGGCCTACGGCTCCTACACTTTCCCGATCGGCCTGACCCTCGGCTTCGCGGCATACGGCCGCAGCGGCAACCCGATGTCCACGCAGCTGCCCTTCAACAACAGCTACATCTACCCCGTCGGGTACGGTGATCTCGGCGTCCTGCCGTTCACCACGTGGGCCGACGTCTACGCCGAGTGGGCCTTCAAGATCGGCGGCAAGTACACCATGGCCTTCAACGCCCAGGTCAACAACGTCACCAACACCAAGACCTGGCAGCAGTCCCGGTACGCTCCGACCCGCAACACGATGGGCATCCCCGACGACTTACATCCTCGACGGGACCGTCGTCGACCCGAACACCACGCTCGTCGACTCCCTCGGACACACCTACTACTGGGTCGACCGGATGGAGTACTACCGGCCTGACGTGTCCTACGTCGCATCTGAGACGGCTCAAAGCCTGTCGGGCAAGGGCTACAACAGCCAGTTCGGCAGCTGGTCCGTACGGTTCGGCGCCCGGTTCTCCTTCTAAGCAGAAGCAGCAGCAGCACACGCAGAAGCTCAAGGCCCGCCCCCTTCGGGGGGCGGGCCTTTTTTATTAGGAAGGGGTCAAACCTAAATTCTTATAATCTTGTCCGTTGATTTTCAGCAGCAAACTCATTAAGAGGGACGGAAGATTATAAGAATTTATGTTTGACCCCATCTGGAACAACCAGGAGGCGATCACCTCTTCTCCTCAAGCGGCCGTCCCCCGCAGGGGGCCGTCCCTCTTGAGAGCATAAGGGAGGGTCTGTATTTCGGGCATGATGCCTCGGGATCGGCGGGGTCGTCCGCCGGGAAGATCCGCTAGGGTCCGACCCCGTCCGTCGGGGCAAGATCCGGGGCATCAGCGGGGAAGTTCCGAGCCCCAGGGGACAGTCCCCTGGGGGACCGTCCCTTGGGGACGGAGGGCTATTTCTTGATGGCGTCGAGGAAAGCCTTGGCTTGGGCCGTCCGCTCGGTCTCGGGCTCGAGCTTGATGAACTTCTCCAGGTTCTCGACGGCCTTGGGAATATCGCCCTTGTTCACGTAAGCATAGGCCACGCGCAGGTACGGATCGGGCCAATCGGGCTTGATCTGGATGGCCATCTCGAAGTAGCGGATGGCCTCGTCGACCTGCGAGTTCGAGAAGTAGATCTCGGCGACGTTGTAGGGCAGGTTCTCGTCCTGGGGCGCCATCTCGATCGACTTCTTGAAGTAGTCCTGCGCCTCGGGGATCTTGTCCTGCCTCAGATAGCAGAGCCCGATCGCCGCCAGGCCCTTGGCTCCCAGGGTCTTGCCCATGGTCGTATCGGCGGAGGACTGCCCGATGAGCTTGTTGTAGCTCTCGACGGCCTTGTCGTACTCGCCCTTCTCGCGGTAGCAGTCGCCGATGTTCAGGAGGACCTGGTAGGCGCCCGGATTCTTGGTCAGGAACTCCTCGTACATCATGAGGGCGGTGTCGTACTTGCCGTCCTTGAAGAAGGCGTTGCCTTCCTCGAGGACCTGGAAGGTCGCCTCGTCCTGAACGATGCCCGTCCCTTCGGCCTTCTTCTCCAGCTTGATGGTCACCTTGGGGTTCTTGTTGAGCTGGGAGGTGGGGACGCGCTGCGTCAGGGGCAGGTAGCCCTGGGCGTTGACGGTGACGTCCCAGTTGCCCGTCCCGACGCCCATGAACACGAATTCGCCCTTCTTGTCGGTCGTCGTCTCGAAGGTGCTGCCGCCGGACTGGGTGAAGACGGCCGTCACCTTGGCCCCCACGACGGGTTTGCCGGCCGGGTCCACGACGATCCCGTTCATTCGGGCCGTGCCCCGCCCGGCCTGGCTCAGGGCCAGCCCGGCGGTGAGAAAAAGGATCGCGGCGCCGGCCGCGAACTTGGATGAGAGCCGATGGTCCATCAATGCCTCCAGTAGCGGGCCCGCCCGGCGTCGCCGCCGGAAGGTTTGTTCGACCCGCCCGTCACGAATGATCGCATCGAATCCATTATGGCTTTTCGGCGGGCCTTTTTCAAGGCCGGTCCGGGAAATCCCCTGGGGCCGGTCAGAGCCGCCAGAGGTAGGAGGCCTTGAAGAACAGCCCCCGCTTCATCTCGAGGAAGCGGTCCGCGTCGCGGTATTCGCCTTCGACCCACTCGGTCCGGTCGTAGAGCGACCCGTAGCCGAGCTGGATGACGGTGCCGGGGATGTAGACGAAGGAGGCCAGGAAGTCCGTCAGCATCTCCCGGTAGTAGGTGTTGTACTCGACAACGGCGCGGAACTGGAGGTACTTGTTCGGCTGGTAGCCGAGGCGGCCTCTCCAGATGGCGACATCGTACTCCTTCTCGCCGGTCGACCGCCGCGTGAAATCGGAATAGGTCAAGTTGGCCGTCATCTCGAACTTCTCCGAGGGCTTGTAGGTCACGGTCCCCGAAGCGCGGTTGCCGTATCCCGCGTAGGGGTCGGCGACGTAGCGGATGGCGTTGGCCCGGGAGTAAAGCGCCCGGAGCGAGAAGGCCTTGGTCACCTGGCTGACGACCTGGACGAGGCCGCCGCTCGTGTCGAAGCGCTCGGCGAGGAACACCTCGGTCGAGTACCGGCCGAGCTCCGCGACGGTCGTGTTGCCGGGCAGGAGCGACGGTGATCCCCAGCGCGTCGTTGGTCTCGAAGAGCCCGCTCGGCAGGTCCTTGACGGCGGCGACGGACAGGTTGGGCACGAGCTTCCGGAAGAAGCGGCTCTTCGGGTAGAACCGCGGCAGGACGGAGGCGTGCAGTCCGGCCACGCCCTGGCGCATCAGGTATCCGGTATCCGTCTCAAAGTCCTCGCTAATGCCGTAGAATGAGAAACTTATACCGAGGTCCCGGGTGTCGTAGAGATAGTCGGCGCCGAAGGCGGCCCCCCCCGCCGTGGGCTCGTCGGGCTCGCGCCGGGTCCAGGACCCGAAGCCGTGGAAGCTCAGCAGGCTGGCTTTGGTCAGCCGCACCTGGCCGTCGGCTCCGGCCACCTCGTTGAAGCCTCCGCCGTAGGTCCGGCCCGCGGAGAACACGCCGAGGTAGCCGTCGTCCGCGATGGCCCGTTTGTAGCGGAGGATGCCGAAGCCGGCGTACGTGTCGCCCCCCGGGACGTCGAGCGGATCGCTCGACGGCGATTCGTCCAGGGCGAAGATGGAGGCGATCGTGTCCTTCTTCCCGATCTTGCCCGAGAGCTTGAAGCCGACCCGCGGATCGATGATGGTCCGCGTGTAGACGACCGCGTCCAGGGGATCGGTCTCCGTCGATCCCGCCAGCTGGAACATCTCGCTGCCCTCGAGGAAGAAAGGCCTCTTCTCCGGGAAGTAGAGGTCATAGCGAAGGTTGACGTCGACCTGGCCGGCGTCGGCCTCGATCTGGCTGAAGTCGGGATTGTACGTCCCGTCGAGGATGAGCTGGGAGGTGAGGCCCAGCTTCCCGGTCAAATGCCCGTCGTGGACGCCGTCGTCACCCGTGAGGACGCCTTCGACGCGCTCCGCGCCGTCGTGGTAGGTGTAGGCCGGCAGGATCTCGAGCAGCGTGTACTTCTTGATGTCCTCGAGCTCGAGCGGCATCATCTGGGTCAGGAAGGCGTAGCCCCGGGCCGGGTCGAGGGCCGGGTAGGAGCTGTGCTCGGCCCGGCGCGAGACGCGGCGCTCGAAGAAGATGGACATCTCCACCCGCCTCTTCCCGGCGTAGCGGATGCTCTTGAACGGCACGGCCAGCTCGACGGTGTAGCCGTCGGGATCGATCCGGCCGGCGCTCGTCCAGACGAAGTCCACGCTGAAATCCTCGTTGCCGCTGGCGTAGCGGCTGTCGGTCTGGATGCCGAACGGATTGACGTAGAAGGCGTAGAGGGACTGCCGGTCGTTGAAGCTGTCGAGATTGATGCAGATGAAGTCGTCCCCGCGGATGGTGTCGCGGTTGGCCACGGCGGCCTTGATCTTGTCGGGCTCCCGGTCGTAGCACTTGAAGGCGAAATAGAGGTGCTCGGCGTCGTAGGCCATGAAGGCGACGGTCCGCTCGCTGGCCTCCCGGCCGAAGTCGGGAATGAACGTCTTGGTCAGCTCGACCGAGGGGGCCTCGCGCCAGAGGGCCTCGTCGAGCCGGCCATCGATGGCCGGGGGCGAGGACGCCCGCAGGGGCCGGAAGAAGGCGCCGCCGGCGGCGGAGGCGGCGCCGGCGAAGGCGGCCAAGGCGACGAGCCCGCTCGTCCCGATCCTGCCGAAGCGTCTCATGAGAGGACCCTCACTTTAGGGCATTCCGGCCGGCGCGTCAAGGCGCATAGGATTGAGGTTCGCGGCCGTTTTGATATAATACGTTCGTGATGCCAAAAAAGATGGGGGCGGTCACCGTCCCGGTCCTGCTCCTCGTCCTCCTCGCCCTCGTTTCGCCGGCCTGCGGCCGCCGTCAGGGGGAGCCGTCCGCCGGACCGGCCCCTTCGGCCGAGGCGCTCCGGCTCAAGGAGACGACGGTCCGCAACGTCACCGCCCATCCGATCGGTTACCGCATCTACCCGGCCGGGAAGCCCGAGGCCGCGGAGGGACGGGAGATCGCGCCGGGGGCCGTCGACCGCTTCCCCACCGCCGCCGCCTTGGAGATCGAGTTCAACACGGGCGCGAAGGACGTCGTCTATTCGCTCGATCCCGGCAGTCCCTATTCGTTCCGCTACGACGAAGGCACGGTGGTCGACCTGTTCCTCGGCTCCCACGGCCGCACCGACGCGGTCGACCTCGCGCCGTGGGTCCCGACGCCCCAGCCGGTCGTCGACCGCATGCTCGATCTGGCCTCGGTCACCGGCCGGGACGTGCTCTTCGACATCGGCTGCGGCGACGGCCGCATCGTCATCACGGCGGCGCGCCGCTACGGCACCCGCGGCATCGGCATCGATATCGACAAGGCCATGATCCGGGAATCGGAGCGAAACGCAGCGGCGGCGGGCGTCGAGCGGCTGGTCAGGTTCATCGATCTGGACGCCACAAAGGCCGACATCTCCGAGGCGACCGTCGTCAGCCTCTACCTCCTGCCCGAATCGAACGCCCTGATGCGGCCCATCCTGGAGACCCAGCTGCGGCCGAAAAGCCGCGTCATCTGCCACAACTACGAGATCCCCGGCTGGGAAGAGAAAAAGGTCCTGACCGAAACGGTCGAGGACGAGAACGGCGAGAAGCACTACATCTATCTGTACGTCCGCTGACCCCGCCTAATTTTTTCGGCCCTTGAGCTCCTGCGCCGCCTTGGCGATACGCCGGGCTAAAGGACGATGCCGAGGCTCATCGACCAGACGCCGTTCTTGAAACCGGCCGGGATGTCCCCTTCGGCGACGGCGACGACCTTCTGGAGGCCCTGGCTGTAACGGACGTCGAACATGAAGTTCGGACCGAGGTTCAAACCGACCCCGAAGATGGCCCCATAGTCGTTGTTCTTCAGGATCGATCCGGAGACCGGGGTCTCCACGCCGTTCCTCTCGAGCTTCTCCTGGAGCTTGAAGCCGACCGTCGGCCCGGCGAAGACGAAAGGCTGGATGACCGCGAGGGGCGCCCTCAGCTTCAGGAGCAGGGGCACTTCGAGGTAGTCGGCGGAGAGCGTCGCGGTGGAGGCGTCGCCGCCGGCCGTGTAGACGGCGCCCTTCATCGTGTAAAGGGCCTCCCATTGGAGGGTCAGGAACCGGCCGTGGTTGAGGGCCATGAAGACGCCGCCCGTGAAGCCCGACTTGCTTTTCATGCTGCCCGCGGGGTCCCCGGCCTGGAGCCCCGTCGGACGGGCGACGTTCCCGCCGGCCTTGACCCCGATCCGGATGTCGGACCGGGCGGGCGGCGGCGCCAGCAGCCCGGCCAAAAGCCCGATCACCAGGACCGTCTTGAGCTTTTTCATGGTTCCTCTCCGAGAGGACAGTGTGAAGGCGGGGACGGTCCGGCGCAATCCCCGGCAGGGGGGAATCGACAGGGGGCCCCGGGGCCCCCTCGAAAGGTGATAGCCGGCGCTTAATCAGGGCCGGCCGGCGGGCGTCACAGGGCGACGAGCTTGAACTTGGCCTTGTCCTTGAGGCCCTTGACGTAGTCCTCGACGACCGTCCCCTGCTTCTGCTGCTTGAGGCGCTGCTCGAGCTCGGGACGGACCTCTTCGAAGGACCGGGTCTCCTTCTGGCGGTCGACGATCTTGAGGATGTGATAGCCGAAGGTCGTCTCAACGACGCCGCTGATCTCGCCCACCGGAACGGAGAAGGCGGCGTCATCGAACGGCTTGACCATCCGGCCGCGAGGGAAGTTCTCGTAGAGGCCGCCGTTGTCCTTGGACCCCGTGTCCTCGGAGTACTGCTTGGCCAGCTCGGCGAAGTCCGCGCCGGCTTTGACCTTGACCAGGATGTCCTCGATCTTGGCCTTGGCCGCGGCCTTCTCCTGGTCGTTCTTGCCCTGGGTCAGGATGAGGATGTGGCGCACCGAGGCGGTCTTGTCGCCGGCCGTCTCCTGGTCGTAAGCCTTGCGCAGCTCGTCCTCGCCGACCGCGCCGCCCTTCTCGACGACGCCGGCCAGGAGCTTGTTGATGACCAGGGTCTCCTGGACGCTCTTCTTCACGTGGTCGATCGAGATCTCGGCCGTCTTCAGGGCCTCGAGGAAGGCCGGCTCGCCGCCGGCCCGGGAGTATTCGGATTGGAGAGCCTGTTCGAGCTCCTCGGCCGGGACGGTCGTCTTGGCGGCCGCCGCAGCGGCCAGAAGGAGCTTGCGCTCGGCCAGCGACGTCGCGGCCTGCTCCATGATGGTCTTCAGCTGTCCGGCGTCCACGGTCTTGAGCTGATCGGCCCGGGTGCCGATGTTGTCACGAACGGCCAAGATGAGCTCGGCGGAGGTGATGACAAAGTCCTTGGTCTCGGCGACGACGGTCGTCTTGTCCGGACCCAGGGCGGGCATCGTCGCGGCCAGGTCCTTGGCCAGGGCGTAGGCCGGCGTGCCCTCCTTGAGCGTGACGGTCTCCCCCTTCTGGGCGCAGGCGGACACGGCCAGGGCGGAGACCATGATAACGGTCAGGATCTGCTTCATTCGATTCTCCTTGCTCACGGCAAACATCCCGCTAGTAAAGCATAAATCTCCCCGGGGCGCAAACGGCGGAGGGCCCGGCCTCAACCGGCCGGAACGATGCGGTGGACTTTCTTCTTGCCGGCCTTAAGGACGAAACCGCCGTCGGGGCCGAGGTCCTTGAGGGTGAGCAGTCGCTCGACGGAATCGATGCGCTCGTCGTTGACATAAAGGCCGCCTTGCTCGATCATCCGCTTGGCCTCCTTCCGGGAGGGGGTCAGGCCGACCTCGGTGAAGAGGCCGGCCGGCGCGATCCCGGCCTCGAGCCGCGACCGGGGCACGGCCGTCGTCGGGAGGACGGTGATGTCGCCCGCAGCATCGGAACGGCCGCCCGACGCGCCGGCGACGCCGACCGCCTTGCCGAACGCGGCGGCGGCCGCCTGGCGGGCCTTTTCCGCCTCGAGCTCGCCGTGGGTGATCTTGGTCGCTTCGAAGGCCAGGATGCGCTTGGCCTCGTTGATGCCGCTGTCCGTGAGCGACTCGAGCCGCCGGATCTCCTCGAGCGGCAGCAGGGTGAAGATGCGGAGGAAGCGCCCAACGTCGCGGTCGTCGCAGTTGACCCAGTACTGGTAGAAATCGTAGGGGCTGAAGAGCGCGCCGTCCAGCCAGACGGCGCCCTGGGCGGTCTTGCCCATCTTGGCCCCCGAGGCCGTCGTCAGGAGAGGGAAGGTCAGGGCCTCGGCCGTTCCGCCCTCGACCCGGCGGATGAGGTCCACCCCGGCCAGGATGTTCCCCCACTGGTCGTCCCCGCCCATCTGCATCGTGCAGTGGTACTCGCGAAAGAGGGTCAGGAAGTCGTAGGCTTGGAGGAGCTGGTAGTTGAACTCGATGAAGGACAGGCCTTTCTCCAGGCGGAGCTTGTAGGCTTCGGCCGCCAGCATCCGGTTGACGCTGAAGTGCCGGCCGATATCCCGCAGGAAGGAGATGTAGCGGAGCGGCAGGAGCCAGTCGGCGTTGTCCACGGCGATGGCCGAAGTCCCGTCGAAATGGAGATAGCGGGAGAGCTGGATCAGGATGGCCTGGCCCTGGGCCCTGATGGTCGACTCCTCGAGCATCTGGCGCATCTCGGTCTTGCCGCTGGGGTCGCCGACCATGGTCGTCCCGCTGCCGACGACGGCGATGGCCCGGTGGCCGGCCCGCCGGAGATGGACCATGGCCATGATCGGGACGAGGCTCCCGGCGTGGAGGCTGGTGGCCGTACTGTCGAAGCCGACGTAGAAAGTCACCCGCTCGGCCGCGAGCATCTTGCGGACGGCTTCCTCGTCGGAGACCTGGGCGACGAAACCGCGCTCCTTGAGCTCGTCATAGACGTTATCGGTCATGCTCGTCCCTGGAATGGTTTATACCACGGGTGGGGGGGCCGATCCAAGCCCTCCCGCCGGGGAAGGCCCGGGGCCCGGACCGGGGCGCCTATTTCTTCAGCGCGAGCAGGATCGCGCCCGAGTTCCCGTCGGGGTCGTACCAGGCGCCCTTGAGGGCCTCGTTCTCCAGGGTGAGATCGATCTTGATCAGGGTGGTGTCCATGCCCTGGGCCAGGTCGAACTCGAAGCTCAGCTTACCGTCCTTGAAGACGATCTGCCGGAGCGGCGTCTCCGGGACCATGCCGGTCGCGTCGCTGATCTTGCCGGAATAGCCGGACTCGGCCTTCTCGATAACGATGGTGATATCGACCTGGGTGCCGTCGTCGCCGACGACCGCCGTGCCGACCCAGGTGCCGGCGACATCGGCCTTCTTGGGGGCCTGGGCCAGGGCCGTTCCGGCCAGTAAGGCGAGGGCGGCCAGGGCGATGACGGAGAGACGCAGGGAATTTTTCATGATCAGGCTCCTTTCATGGTCCGCGAGGGACGATCCCTCTCGATCACTGTACCAAAGGCGGACACCGGGTGTCCACATCCGTAGAGACGCAGGCCCACCGTCCAAAGTTCCCCCGCCGGGGCCGACCCCGGCCGCCCTCACCGGAAGGGGTGAGGCCGGACCGCCTTTTAGGACCAACCCCCCGGGCCGAATTTCACCCACCTCTTCCTCATGATAAGGGATGGCCCCGGCGGGCCGCTCCCGGTAGCATGGGACCGGCCTGGAGAAGACTGGAGTGAAGGACACCGTGACGGACACCCTAGAGACCGGTTCGCGCCTGCGGGCCGTCGAGGACGCCGTCCGCCGCGTCGGACGGCACCGGACCATGCTCGCCGAGCTCGTCGAGGTCCAGCTCCGGACCCTGCTCGAGCTGAAGGAGCTCCTGGCCAAAACCGGCGGCGCGGCCCCCCCCGGGACGCCCGTCCTCGACGTCGACGCGGAGATCCGCCGCGCTTCGCAGGCCGGGCGGCTCCTCGCGGGCGAGCCGGGTGCCGCTAAGCGGGCCATCCCCAAGGTCCTCCTCGTCGACGACGACCCGACGACGCGCAACATCATCTCCCATTTCCTCCGCAAGGAGGAGTTCATCGTCGAAAAGGCCGCCGACGGGAACGACGGCCTGGCCAGGGCCCGGAGCGGCCGGCCCGACCTGCTCATCATCGACGCAGTCGTGCCCGGGATGGACGGGTTCGAGATCATGTCGCTGCTCCGCAAGTCGCCCGAAACGGTCTCGATCCCGGTCCTCATGCTGTCCACGCTGGGCGAAGAGGCGGCCATCGTCAAAGGCCTCGAGGAGGGGGCCGACTATATCATCAAGCCGTTCTCGCCCCGGATCCTCGTGGCCACGGTCCGGAAGATCCTCAAGGAAAGGTGCGATCGTGCTCTCGACCGTCGTCCTCTATAGCTTCGCCTACCTTCTCCTGATGTCCGTGTCGCTCTTCCTGTTCATCTTCCTGCGTCGCCTGGTGATCCAAGCCCGGGAGCGCCGGGACCGGGCGGCCTACGAGGTCATGGAGAAAGACCTCCTCGAGGTCTTGACCTCTCCCGCGCCTGCCGCCGCGGCCCACGACTTCGCCCGGAAGCACCGGGCCCGGCCCCGCGTCCTCAAGCGGGTCCTCGTCGCTTACCGCGAAGCCCTGGTCGGCCGGTCCCTCGAGCCCCTCCGGACGATCTTCGAGCGGACCATCCGCCGCCGCTGCCTCCGCGAGCTCGGCTCGCCCTTCCTGGCGACCCGGCTCCAGAACGTCCGCTTGTTCGTTGATTTCTCCCGGCCCGATGAGGCCCTCAACCTGGTCAAGCTCCTCCACGACAAGCCCGTCGTCCGTCTGGCCGCCCTCAACGCCCTGACCGGCATCGCCTCCCAGGACACGCTCGGCCAGATCTTCGAGCTCTTCGAGCAAGATCCGGAACCCAACCTCTACGCTTACTCGAACATCTTCTATTGCCTCGGCCCTCGCATCGAGCCGTTCGTCCGGACCTCGCTGGACAAGCCGCTGCCGCCGGAGAAGACCGGCCTGCTCATCGAGATGGCCGGCCGGCTCCTCCTCCGCGGCCTTTACCCCGACATCGTCTTCTTCGCCCGGCACGCCGATCGGGAGCTCCGCATCCGGGCGGCCCGGGCTCTGGGGCACCTGCTCGTGCCGGGCTCGGTCAAGACGCTCATGGCCCTGGCCGCCGACGCCTCCTGGGAGGTTCAGGCCCAAGCCCTCCGCAGCCTGGGCAGCCTCCAGGACTGGCAGACCGTCCCCCTCCTCGTCAAGGGCCTCTTCTCCCCGCACTGGCACGTCCGCTACAACGCCGGCTTCGGTCTGGCCGCCTTCGGCCTGGTCGGCATCCTTCAGCTCCAGGTGATCTCGCGCCAGCAGGAGGACCGCTACGCCGCGGACATGGCCGCGATGGTCCTGGACACGGTCGTCCTGACGGGCGGTGCGTCGTGACCGACATCCTGCACGTCCTCGACCACGGGATCGACACCGTCATCCTGGCCTATTTCCTGCTCCTCAACACGTTCTATTTCCTCTTCAACATCCTGTCGCTCGCAGGCATCCTCCGCTACCGCCGCCTGGCCACCTTCGTCCGCTTCGGCGAGATCTTCCGCATGCCCATCGTCAAGCCCGTCTCGGTCATCGTCCCGGCTTTCAACGAAGGCCACGGCATCATCGAGAGCGTCCGCTCGCTCCTGTCCCTCCGCTACCCCGTCTTCGAGGTCATCGTCGTCAACGACGGCTCGACCGACGACACCCTGTCGAGGCTGACGGAGGCCTACGACCTCAAGCTGTCCAAGACTGTCTTCCGGAAATCCCTGCCGACCAAGCCCATTCGCGGCATCTTCCGGTCAGCGCTCCAGCCCAAGCTCGTCGTCGTCGACAAGGTCAACGGCAAGAAGGCCGACGCCATGAACGCTGGCCTGAACATCTCCCGCTACCCGCTTTTCTGCGCCGTGGACGGCGATTCCGTTCTCGAGAAGGAGGCCCTGCTCAAGGTCGTCCGGCCTTTTCTCGAAGACCCCGAACGGACCATCGGGGCCGGCGGCATCATCCGCCTGAGCAACGGCTGCGACGTCGGGGGCGGCCAGGTCGTCCGGGTCGGCCTGCCCCGGAACTGGATCGCCCGCTTCCAGATCCTCGAATACCTCCGGGCCTTCCTGGGCGGCCGGATGGGCATGGCCATGTTGCGGAGCACGCTGATCGTCTCCGGCGCCTTCGGCATCTTCCGCAAGGACATCGCCATGGCCTGCGGCGGCTACCGGTCGGCTTCCATCGCCGAGGACATGGACCTCGTCGTCCGCATGCAGAAGCACATGCACGAGAAGAAGAGGCCGTACCGGATCCGGTTCATCCCCGACCCCATCTGCTGGACCGAGGCGCCCGAGAAGCTCGCGGACCTGGCCCGGCAGCGGAGCCGCTGGCACCGCGGCCTCATCCAGACCCTGGTCACTTACCGCCGCATGCTCTTCAACCCGCGCTACGGGATCGCGGGGATGTTCGCCATGCCGTTCTATGCCCTCTTCGAGATGGCCGGGCCGTTCATCGAAGTCCTGGGCTACGTCGTGTTCTTGACCCACATCGTTTTCGGCCAGGTCGATTATACCTTCGCCGTGACCTTCTTCTTCGTGGCCGTCTTCTACGGCACCTTCGTCTCCCTCCTGGCCATCCTGCTCGAGGAATTGTCGACCCACCGCTATCCGCGCCTCCGCGACATCCTTATTCTGACCGTCTCCGGGGTCCTCGAAAACCTCTTCTACCGCCAGTATCTTTCGGTCGTGCGGGCTCGGGCCTACCTGGATTATCTGAGGGGCAAGAATGAGTGGGGCTCCATGGAAAAAAGGGGCTTCGCCAAAGCAGGACAGACACCATGACAAACGTACTCCAGCGCCTCGTCGGGACGGCGGTCCTTGTCGGTCTCACCCTCGCGGCCCCGGCCGGGGCCCGGGCCCAGGGCCGGGACGAGGTCCGGCAGGCCCTCTTCGCCGGGTCCTACGACAAGGCCATCGGTCTGGCCCTTGACGCCCTCAAGGCCGATCCGGGGAACGCCGAGATCCAGTTCCTCCTCGCCCGCGCCTACGGCTATTCGGGCCGCTGGGACGAGGCGGAAGCCCTGCTCGCCGAGCTCCTGTCCCGATACCCGGCCGACGCGGACATGCTCGTCTTCAAGGCCCGGATGATGTGCTGGCGCAAGGACCTCGACGGCGCCGAACGGACTTTCCGGCGGGCCCTCGAAGTCCAGCCGCGCTCGGCCGACGCCCTGACCGGTTTGGCCGACCTGGCCTCGTGGCGAGGCGAATCCGACGCCGCCCTGGTGGATGCCCGGCGGGCCCTCGACCTCGACGCCAACCACGCCGGGGCGCTCTTCCGCATCGGCTCCGTCCTCCTCTGGCAGGGCGATTACGGCCGAGCCCGCGGCTATCTCGCCCGGGCCGCCGAGCTCGAACCGCAGAACAAGGACTTCGCTCGGGCCCTCGCGGCGGCCGTCCCCGTCTACGCCCGGCGGACGGAGGTCTGGCTGAGCGGACGGAACGAGCACTGGAGCGACGGCCGGTCCGATTTTACGGACCTCGGGATATCCGCCCTGTTCAGCGTCCTCAACGACCGGGCCCGCATGGTCGTCAACGTCGAGAAGCTCTGGCGCGGGGACGTCAGCGACGAGCGCCTCAGCCTCCAGGCCTACCCCCAGCTTTGGAAAGGGGCCTATGCCTACCTCGACCTCGCCGCGGCCCCGGGCGCCGACGCGGTCCCGGGGTCGTCGGGCCACCTTGAGATCTACCAATCGTTCCTGAAGAGGTACGAAGTCTCGCTCGGGGCCGGACGGATCAAGGCCGCCGGGACCGAGGGCGTGACCGTCTTGGACGCCTCCGCAGCCGCCTACCTCGGGCCCTGGTATCCGAACCTGCGCGTCCAGTGGTCAGATACCGGGACGGGAACGGAATTCTCCTGGACGGCCGGCGCGCGCCGCTTCCTCGCGGACGCGAGCTATCTCTGGGCGGCGGTCGGCCGCGGCACCAGGACCTTCGAGGCCGGTTCCGTCGAGGAGATCCTGGCCGGACCGGCCTGGTTCTTCGAAGGCGGATTCGACCTCTACGTGTTCGGGAACGTCAAGCTCCGCGGCCTCGTCTCCCGTCGCTCCCAATCCGGCGGTCCTTCGAGCACGACCCTGGCCCTGGTAACGGGCTACCGCTTCTAGGCCGCCGCCTCCGCCGCTTCGCTCCTTGACGGCCGAAGGCCGCTCGTCTAGATTGGAAGCGCCCGGAGGGGCGCCGATGAAAAAGAAGCAGGACCGGCGGACGTTCATCAAGACGCTGGCGGGTGGCGCGGCCGCCCTGGGCTCGTCGCTGGCCGGATGGCCCGGAGCGCGGGAAGCCTCCCCGGGGCGGTTTCCCCAGGACGTCCTAGCCCGCCGTCCGCTCGGCCGGACAGGACTCCTCGTCTCCGAGATCTCCCTCGGCAGCAGCCCGCTCCCCGACCCGGATCTCCTGCGGACGATCGTCGACCGCGGCGTCAACTACATCGACACATCCCACAACTATGACAACGGCAACGCCGAACGGCAGATCGGCCGGCTGCTCAAAGACGTCGGCCGGGACCGGGTCGCCGTCGCCACGAAGTTCCACGTCGCGCCCCGGGACACGCCGGACTCCATCATCGCCTCCGTCCACGGCAGCCTGCGCCGCCTCGACATCGAGACGATCGACGTGCTGATGATCCACGGCGCGGAGACGGCCGCCGTTCTCGTCGACGAGCGCGTCCTCGAAGCCTGCGACCGGCTGAAGAAGGAGGGCGCGTTCCGCTTCCGCGGGCTGTCCTGCCACGCCAACCAGGACGAGGTCGTCCGCAAGGCGGTCGGCTGCGGCCTCTACGACATGGTCCAGGTCGGCTATAACGTCTTCGATATCCCGGAAACCGAGGAGGGCGAGGTCGAGACCTATCCGGATTACCTGGGCCGGAGCGGCATCCGCCCGCTTCTCGAGCTGGCCCACGGCCGCGGCGTCGGGGTCATCGCCATGAAAACGCTCAAGGTTGGCGGCCGCCGCCAGGACCTCGGGAAATACCGGACCGGCGCGGCCTCGATCTACCAGGCCATGCTGAGGTGGGTCCTTGAGGACGCCCGGGTCGCGTCGGCGGTGACCGAGATCCTCAACCGGCAGCAGATGGAGGAGGACCTGGGAGCTGCCGGGGCGAAGCTGAGCATAACCGAGCAAGCGACCCTGGCCCGCTACGTCCGGGAGAACGCCGCCGGATACTGCCAGGGTTGCGCCCGTTGCCGCCGGGCCTGCCCGGTCGGCGTCGACACGACGGGCATTCTTCGGGCCCTGGCCTACCACCAAAGCTACGGCAAGACGGACCGGGCCCGGGAGGCCTATGCCGACATCGAGAGCGGCCGACGGGCCACGGCCTGCCGAGACTGCGGGGCCTGCGAGAAGGCCTGCCCTTTCCAAGTTCCGGTACGCGCCCGGCTCAGGGAAGCCGGAAGCGTCCTGGCCTGACGGGCGTTCGGGCCGGACTCAGATCTGCAGAGCGTAGCCGATCTTCAAAAAGAACGTCCGATCGGTCCGGGTCATGGGCACGCGGCCCGGGCCGAGCCAGCTGTCGAAGACCCCGCCCATAGCGTTGTCCGAATAGCCCAGGAACAGGACCGTCCGCGGATTGAGCTTGTAAGAGAACAGGAACTGGGTGAAGAGGCCTTGGGAATGCGAGTCGACCGGGAAGGTGTATTCGGCCGGGTTCTGCCGCAGGTCCTGGAACTGGACGATGGCCCGGACAAAGCACCTCACGTTGAAGTTCCAGACGAGCTTGGCCTGGGCCAGGTTGGCCGTATAGATCGTGGACCCTTCGCGCGAAAGGCGCTCGTAGATGTACGCCGGGACGAGGTTGAGGTGCCGGAAGAGGCTCAGGGAGAAATTGGGACCGATGGCGATCGTATCGGCCAGCCGGGCATTGGCGAAGTCGACGGTCTTGCCGGCCTGCGCGTTGAGCCCGATCTCGGAGCCGCTGAAGGGCCGGATCCGGAAGGTCAGGTCGGCGTAGGGCGTATCGAAATACTGCCCTTCGTAGAACGTCCGGACGAAATTGGCGTGGACGTTGACCAGGGTTTCCAGATTGCCCTGGTACATCGCGCCGAGCGTGACGCCGCGGTCGGTCAGCGTGCCCTCATGGTCCCAGACGGCCTCCCCCGCCAGGCCGAGACGGATGAGATTGTACCAGCCTTTGGGCTTGCCCCAGAACTGACGCATGACCATGACCTGGCCGGTCCGCGTGTCGACGCGGGGGACGAACCCGTAGTCGGCCCGGAAGCCCGGCGACTTGTCGTCATAGACCGCGTCGATGATCCACTTGCGCGAGAAATGCTGGTACTCCAGCGTGAAGGCGTCGCCGCCGAAGCGGTCCGCGTCCTGGCCGAAATCCGCGGCGACGGCCGCCGGATAGTCCGTCTCCGAGTGCAGGTACTGGAAGACGATCGAGTTCTTGTCGTCGAGCCGGAGGAAGCCGTCGGCGCCGGCGACGTGGTTGCCGTAATCCGCGCCGACCCGGCCGGTGTAGAGGACGCCCAGCGTCGACATCTTGCCGATGTCCTGGCGGAGCCGAAAGACGCCGCCGGTCGCGTTCTGATCGAGCGAAGCCTGCATCGACCCCTGGTTCGAGGGGAAGACGAGGTTGGTCAGCGTGTCCTCGGCGGCGAAGAAGCCCATGGCCGTGCGGCCCACCTTGCCGGTCAGCTTGGCCCCCCAGATCGGATCGGCCACGGTCCGGGTGAAGACCGCCTGGAGCGGCGTCAGGAAGAAATCGGCGCCTTCGAGGAAGAAGGGGCGCTTCTCGGGATAGAACAGGGCGAAGCGGCGGTTGATCTCGAGCTGGGCGACGTCGGCCTCGACCTGGGAGAAATCGGGATTGTAGGCGCCGTTCAGGATGAGGTCGGGGGTGACGCCCCACTTGGCGGTCAGGCCGGCCTCATAGTCGGGTTTGCCGCGTTCGAGCGGGGCGTCCGGGTACCCGGCCATGTCGATCGCGTCGGTCCGGCTGGCCGTGAAGGTCGGATCGAGCTCGATGTTCCGGCCGGCCGAGACGCCTTCGAACCCGGTCAGCTTGTTGAATTGGCAGAGGATGCAGTTGACGTTCCGGGACCGCACGTGGGAGGTCACGCGATGCCGCGCGTCCCGCGGCCAGGACCGTTCGGCGCTGAAGCCCCAGGTCTTGGGCCCTTCGGATCCGTGGAAGCGGAGCTGGCTGAGCGGGATGGCCACTTCGACCGCCCAGCCCCACTCGGCGATCTTCGCCTTGGCGCTCCAGATGGCGTCCCAGGAGAAATCCTCATAGCCTTCGGACTCGCTGAAGTTGGCGTCGGCTTGGACGCTCATGGGATTGACCCGGAACTGGAAGGCCCGCCGCTCGTCGTTGAAGGAATCGACCATGAACGAGACATGGTCGTCAAGGATGAGCGTGTCGGTATCATCGCGGTCCATGAGATGGGCCCGGATCTTTTTCGGCTCGGGATCGAAACAGCGAAAGGCGACGTACAGGTTCCGGAGGTCGTAGGTGACAAGGCATTCGGTCTTGACCGGCGCGGGGATATTGTCCCCCGGCTGCCATTCGTAGGGCAGCGGGATGGCCGGGGCCGCGGCCCAGGCTTCCTCGTCGAGGACGCCGTCGATCTTGATCGGGACGGACGCCTTGGGGATGTCGAAACGGGCGCCCGGCGCCCGGTCCGGCTTGGCCTGGTCCTGGGCACCGGAGGCACGGGCGGCCAGGAAAGCGCAGAGCGTTGCGGCGAGGAGAACGGGGACCGCGGGACGGCGTGATGTCATGGGAGCTCCTGGGGTTCCTTCAACCTAGAATACTCCGGACGGCCTCGAAAGGTTGATGGCAGGCCGCGTTAGACGCGCGTCCGGACGATCTTGGCCACGAGATTCGAGGTCGGGTCGGGGCAGCGGACGTATTCCGTCGTGACGCCCTCGGGATCGATCACCTTGGCGTAGGGCGTCCCTTCGTACATCCAGGGAAGCGTGACCCCGTTCTCGAGCAGCCGGACGAACTCGTTGAGGCTGGCCCGGAGCCAGGGGCAGAGCTTGCCCCAGTCCGCGGGGTAGGCGAACTTGTCCCCTTTCTTGTGGCACCAGCTGTCGGCCCGGGCCTCGTAGATCTCGATGTCGATCTTGTAGCGCTTGGCCTTGGGCGGCGGCGGAGGAGGCGGAGGCGCCTGGGTGGTCTTGTCCTGCCCTCCGGCCAATCCGGCGGCGGCCAGGGCCGCGGCGGCGCAGCCGGCCTTGCCTACGAAGTCCCTTCTGTTCATAGTTCTTGACTCCTTTCTCCCGGCCTTCGTCGCCCCCATTACTGCACAGAATATGCCATCCGTTCCGACCGGCGCAACGCCCGGATCGTCAGGGAACGGCCCGGACGCCGCCGGCCCGGGGTCTTTTCCGCGGGTGTAAAGGAGCATAGAATGGCGTCAATGGATTTTACAGCTCTAAACCTTCGGGCCGCCGCGGGCGAATTCTCTGAGGAGAGATCATGAGGCGTTGGGGCATTGCCTTTCTTCTGATCGCCGCGCTGGCCGCTTCCGCCGCCTGCGCGGCGGCGAACAGGCCCGCCGCGAAACCGGCGGCACCGGCCGTCGATTGGAACGCCCGGCTCGCCGAAGCCGACGCCCTCGCCCACCGGGGCCATTACACGGCCCTGAGGGAGGCTCTGCGGATCTACGGCGAGGCCCTGGGCGTTCCCGGAGAGCGGGCCGTCGTCGCGGAACGAACCCTCCGTGCGGCCATCGCCCTGGAGCTCCGCCGGAAGGACCTGGGCATCCTCACGGAAGGCCCGGGCCCCGAGGTCGATGCTCTCGCCGCGGCCGATCCCGACCTCGCCCGCTACAGGCCCTGGCTCGAGCTCGTCGCCGGGCTTCCCAACAAGATCAAGGGCAGCCCGGGGATCGACCAGACCGCCGGCCGGACGTTCGATAGACAGCTGGACTGGATCGCCGGCCGGATCCCGGACATCGACCGGGGCCTCGAGGGGCCGGCGCGCACGGATGACCTGGCGGCCGCGCTGCGGCTCACCCTCCGCCGGGAGTTCTTCTTCAAGTTCCAGGACAAGCTGGATCGCGCCGCCCTGCGGGACCTCCACGCCGGCTCGCCGCTCGTGGCCTTCCAGGCCGCCGTCTGCCCGGCGTTCGAGGCCGGGGAGCTCGGAGGCCTGCTCCTCGAGGACGCCGAATTCGCCGAGGTCCACTTCTATCTCGGCGACGAGGCGCTCCTGGCCGGCAAGTTGCTGACCGCGGAGCGTCACTATCTTGCCGCCTTCGAAAAGATCCCCGAATCGCTGTCCGTTCTCATCTCCCTGGCCAAGGTCGCTTTCCAGATGGAGGAGACGGAGACCTGTCTCGAATGGAACGAGAAGGCCTTGGCGCTCCTGCCGACCTACCGGGACGCCCTCCTCGGCAAGGGTCTCGCGCTCGGCTACCTCGGCCGCAGCGACGAAGCCCTGGCGGTGCTCGGCCGTCTCCTCGAGCTGGGGACGTACTACATGGGCGAGGGCCATTACTGGACCGCCTGGAACCTCAACGAGCTCGGGCGGCTCGAGGAGGCTCGCCGGTCGATCGACGCGGCCCGGGTCTTCCTGGTCGGCGTGAGCGATGTCGCCGGCCTCTCGGGGGTCATCGCCTACTGGCAGGGCCGGCTCGACGACGCCGAGAAAGACCTCCGCGAGGCCCTCGACCTCGATCCGGCCGCGAGCGACGCGGCCTACCATCTGGGCCGGCTTTACGCGGACCGCAAGGACTGGCTGAACTCGGCCGTCTATTTCGCCGGAGCGGCCATCACCCTGGAGGACAAGGAGAAGGGCCTGGAGAAGAAGATCGAGGAGATCGAGGCCTCGGAGATGGCCCCGGAGCGCCGGGCCCGCCTCGTCGTCAAGAAGCGGGTCCAGATCCTCTCGGTCCAGGCGACCAAGGCGACCTGCCAGTACAACGGCGCCGCCGGCTACCACAACGCCGGAAAGCCCGAACGGGCCCTCGATCTGGCCCGGCAGGCGGCCGCCCATCCTGCTTTCGCGGACAAGGCCGCCGAGCTCATCAAGATCATCCGGGATCGCTAGAGTTCCCCCCTCTCCCCGAGCGGAAAAAAGTGTATAATACCGGCTCGCAAGGAGGGCCCATGTCCAACCGAGCCGTGACCACCCTGAGCCGTTTCTTCCTCGATTCCTGCCGAACGCATCGCACCCCCGGCCGGATGATCGTCAAAACCGCCGGGACTTGGACGAAGATCTCCACCGAGGAGATCGAAACGACCGTCCGGCACCTCTCGCTCGGCTTTCAGGCTCTCGGCTTGAAGCCCGGCGACCGGATGGCTATCCTGTCCGAGAACCGGCCGGAATGGGTCATGACCGATTTCGCCGCCCTCAGCGCCGGCGCGGTCACAGTGCCCATCTACACGTCGCTCCCGCCCGACCAGGTCCGCTACATCCTGGATGACGCGGGCGTCAAGATCGTCCTCTGCTCGGATCTCGAGATGTGGCGCAAGGTCGCGGCCGTCCGGGACGCGCTCCCGGCCCTCGAGCGCGTCATCCTCGTCGAGGGCGACCCTCCGGCCGGCACGCACGCCCTGTCGGACGTCGCGGACATGGGCCGGCGCCTCGACAAGGAAGAGCCCGGACGTTTCGAAAGGTCGGCCGAGGCCGTCAAGCCCGGGGACCTGGCCTCCATCATCTACACCTCCGGAACGACCGGCTCTCCCAAGGGCGTCATGCTCAGCCACGCCAACTTCACGAGCAACGTCGTGGCGCTGACGGAGGCCATCGATTTCTGCGCCACGGACACCGCCCTGTCCTTCCTGCCCCTGTCCCACGTCTTCGAGCGGACGGGGACTTACTTCCTCTTCCATGTCGGGGCGGCCATCGCCTACGCCGAGAGCATCGAGGCCGTGGCGGCCAACCTCGTCGAGGTCCGGCCGACCATCGTCATCAGCGTCCCCCGCCTGTTCGAGAAGATCTACTCCCGGATCATGGACCAGATCATGGCCGGATCCCGACTCAAGCGGGCCATCTTCGTCTGGGCTCTCGCGACGGGGAAGAAGCACACGGCCCGGACGATCGCCGGCGAGCGCGTCCCGGTCCACCTGTCCTTCAAGCACGCCCTGGCGAAGAGGCTCGTCTTCTCCAAGATCACGGCCCGGACCGGCGGCCGGATCCGTTACGCCATCTGCGGCGGCGCGCCCATTTCCAAGGAGATCGTGGAGTTCTTTTTGGCCATCGGCATCATGGTCCTTCCGGGCTACGGGCTGACGGAGACGTCGCCCGTCCTCACGGCCAACACGCCGCCGGACCGGATCCGGTTCGGGACCGTGGGCAAGACCCTCCCCGGGATCGAGATCCGCATCGCCGAGGACGGCGAGATCCTGGCCCGCGGCCCCAACGTCATGATGGGTTACTACAAGAACGAGGCCGACACACGGGAGGTCCTGAAGGACGGCTGGCTCTATACAGGCGATATCGGCCGGTTCGACGAGGACGGCTTCCTCATCATCACCGACCGCAAGAAGGACATCATCGTCACCTCGGGCGGCAAGAACGTCGCGCCCCAGCCCATCGAAAGCCTCATCCAGGTCAGTCCCTTCATCACCAGCGCCGTCGTCGTGGGCAGCAGCCGCAAGTTCATCTCGGCCCTCATCGTCCCCGATTTCGAGAAGCTCGAGGCCTTCGCCCGGAAGCAAGGCATCGCCTTCGAGAGCCGGGACGGGCTCAGCCGCAGCCCCGAGATCGCCGCGTTCCTGCTCGACGAGGTCAACCGGATGACGCCCGGGCTCGCCTCTTACGAGCGGGTCAAGAGGATCGCCGTCCTCGACCGCGATTTCAACCTCGGCCTGGGCGAGGTGACGCCCTCCCTCAAGGTCCGGCGGAACATCGTCGAGCAGAAGTACGCCGACGTCATCGAAGCGCTCTATCGGGACTGATGGACACGCGGAGCTTCCTGACGCATCTCGAATGCGGGCTGTGCGGGGAACGGCTCGAAGCCGATCGCCTCTGGAACCTCTGCCCCAAGTGCGGCAGGCCGCTCCTGGCCCGCTACGATCTCGCCGCGGCCCGCGCGGCCTTGGCGCCGGGGGACATCGCCGGCCGTGAGCCGACGATGTGGCGCTACCGCGAGCTCCTGCCTGTCCGCAACGACGCGTTCCGGCTCTGCCTGGGCGAAGGGTTCACTCCTCTCTTCCGCGCGGCGAGGCTCGAACGGGAGATCGGGCACGCGCCGGTCTTGGTCAAGGACGAGGGCCTCAATCCCACGGGCTCGTTCAAGGCGAGAGGGCTGGCCGCGGCGGTCTCGCGGGCCTTCGAGCTGGGCGTCCGGGCGGTCTCCATCCCGACGGCCGGCAACGCCGGCTGCGCCATGAGCGCCTACGCCGCCCTGGCCGGGATGGACGCCCACGTCTTCATGCCGGCCGACGTGCCGAAGCCGTTCGTCAACGAGTGCCGCGTCCTCGGCGCGTCCGTGACGCTCATCGACGGGCTCATCACCGACTGCGGCCGGGCGGCCCGGGAAGGCGTCGAGAAGTTCGGCCGGTTCGACGTCTCGACCCTCAAGGAGCCCTACCGCATCGAGGGCAAGAAGACCATGGGCTACGAGGTCGCCGAGCAGATGGACTGGCGGCTTCCGGATGTCATCGTCTACCCGACGGGCGGCGGGACGGGCCTTGTGGGCATGTGGAAGGCCTTCGCCGAGATGGAGACGCTCGGCTGGATCGGGCCGGAGCGGCCGCGCATGGTCGCGGTCCAGGCCGAGGGCTGCGCGCCCATGGTCCGGGCCTTCCAGGAAGGGAAGGAATTCGCCGAGCCGTGGACGAACGCCCGCACGATCGCCGACGGCATGCGGGTCCCGGCCGCCGTGGGCGACTTCCTCATCCTGCGGGCCCTGCGCGAGAGCGGCGGCACGGCCGTGGCGGTCTCCGACGCCGAGATCCTGGACGCGACCTACCGCCTGGGGAAAACGACCGGCATCTGGCCGGCGCCGGAGGGCGGAGCGACTCTGGCCGCGCTGCTGCGCCTGAAGAAGGACGGCTGGGTCCGCGACGGCGAGTCCGTCGTCCTGTTCAACACCGGCAGCGGCGCCAAGTACTCGCATATCTGGGATTGAATCTTAAGGGGACATGTACCTATGGTACGTGTCCCCGTTCGATGCCTTCGGCCCCTGTTCCCTGCCCTCCGATTGCTATTCGTCGTCCGGATGGGGTAAATGATAGGGCAAGCGAATCTCGAGGAGGAGTTCATGAGACGTCCGTCGATGATCTGGGCTGCCGCCGTTCTCCTGATCCTGGCTTTTGCCGCCCCCGGGACGGCCGGGGCGACAGGGCAGGACCGGCTCGAAAAGTTCGTCCGCGTTTCCCGGCCCGATCCTGCGGGATCCGCCGCGCCGGTGGATCACCCCGGCCGTTTCAGCGGCTATACGAATGACTGGCAGATCGATCGCCTGGACATGGCGGCAATACGGGAACCTGTTCTTCATCGGTCAGCCGGACGTCGGGAGGGCCATCGCCCAGAACCAGGCCGACATCGCCGAGGAGCTGGGGCTCCCCGGGCTCGTCCTTGACGAGGGCTTCCTCGACGGGTGGCTCCGGTCGAAGGCCGTCGAGCTCGACGATCCGGCCGAAGAAGCGCTGACCAAAGCGCTCGACCAGGGCCACGTCCTCGTCTGGGCCGACCCTTCCAGCGCGATGGGCGCCAAGCTCCTGGCCAAGGCCCCCGGGCTGGCGGGAGTGCGGAGCGGGCTCGGCAGCCACCAGGCCAGGGCCGCCGGCTATCGCGAGATCATCGCCACTTCGCTGGCGGACGGCGAACGCCGCCTCTTCGCGGTCCTTGCCAAAGACGCCGGGGATCGCCGGCGCTTTCGAGAGATCCTGGCCAATGTCCGGAACGTCGTCGGGCGATACGACCTCCATCGCGGCTGGTTCGGGACGGGGACCCTTCTCCACAGTGTCACCTGCCATCCCGGCCACCCGCTGGAGGTCATCGGCCAGGGACTGAATCAGGGGAATGACTGGTTCACGTTCAGCGGCTATATGGACTTCCTGATGCTGAAGCAGCTTCCGGAGTGGCTCCGGAAGGTCGGACTGGATATTCCCGTCGACGTCGGCACGGGCAAGGCCACGCACAGCCTGGGCACGATCGCCTATGGACTGAGGGATTACGACGGGCTCAAGATCCAGGACATGCCGACCGAGGAGGAGTGGCTCCGCTTCGTCAAGGACCGCGGCGGCTACGTCTTCCGGCCCGTCTACGCGCCGGACTGCGACAAGTTCACCTACGACGGACAGATCGCCGTCGACGGGAACAAGAAGCAGATCGATACGGAGACCGTCCCGTTCATCCTGCAGACGGGGCTTATCAAAGAGGAGCCCCCGGCGGCCATGGTCCTCTTCACGGACAAGGGCCGCCGCCTGGACCGCCGGGAGATGTGGAGGGCCATCTTGGACCGGCGGGCCGTCGGGGTCCTGCCCCTGGGACGGATGATGGGGCCGGCGCCCCTCCGGAGCACTCTGCAGATGCTCCTGCTCGACCGCGTCTATCTGGAGAACCTCTTCGCCGACAGGATCCGGCTCGAAGCCTCGGTCGAGGGTTACGACCTCAACGTCCGTCTGGCCAACTTCACCGGCTCCTCCGTGCCGGTCACCCTCGAGGTCCGGCCGGCGCCCGAGATCGCGATCGAAGGCCGGACGAAAGAGATGGTCCTGCCCCCGGGAAGCGAGCGGGCGGTCTCCTTCCGCATCAGCCCTTCGGCTGCGGCCATGGCCAGGGCCAATCCCGTCCTCGTCGAAGCGCGCTGGACGTCCGGGCGCAAGAGGACGCTGGCCGTCCTCGATCTGCCGCCGGCCGTGTCCGTTCACAAGCTCCTTCACGGAGAAGCGCCCGAGGTCGTTTATCCTATTTCCATTCATAACTTTACGAGTGGCACCTCCTATCCGGTCGAGGTCAAAGTCTTCGCCAAGGACCGGCCGGCGACGCCCGTCCTCGCGATGTCATTGAAGGGCTCGGCCCGGACGGGCGAGCACCAGGCCCTCGAATTCAAGCTGCCACTCCGGCCCGGTTCCTACACGGTCAGGGCCACGGCCCTCGGCGTGACCGACGAGACCCAGCTGGGCGTCGGCGAGGCGGCCGGGCAGGTCACCGTAACGCCCGTCGATCTCGACGGCGACGGCCTGATGGAGTACCGGCTCGAGAACGACAAGGTCCGCATGACGCTCCTGGCTATCGGGGCCCGGGTCATCGAGTACATCGTCAAGGAAAAGGCCGACAACGTCCTGTTCAAGCTCTGGCCGGACAAAGAGGCGACGGACAGGCGGCCCTTCCGGGAGCGCGGCTTCTATCCCTATGGCGGCTTCGAGGATTTCCTCGGCCAGGCCTCGATCGAGACCCACAAGGTCTACGACGCGGAGATCGTCAAGAGCGGCGGCACGTCGGCCTCCGTCCGCATGACCGCCGACTACTACGGCAACAAGCTGGAAAAGATCTTCACCCTCGACGGCGCCTCCCCTCTTCTCGAGGTCCGCTTCGCTCTCGAGTTCCGCAATCCCGAGCTGAACATGCTCGGTCCGCAGCCCATCCTGGCCCTCGGCGAAAAGCACTGGACCGAGGACGTCTTCGTCGTCCCGGCCAAGACGGGGCGCGAGGAGGTCCGGATGCGGCCCGAGGAGTACTTCGGTCGGGTCTACTTCCTCAAAGAAGGCTGGAACGCCGGGCGCGACACGGTCGAGGACGTCTCGTTCGTCGGGGCCTTCCCGGTGAGCGAGCCCGAGTTCCTCCATGTGTGGATGAACCATCCGTCCAACGGCGAGTCGGCGCACTACTACGCCGAGTTCCAGCCCTGGGTGCCCATCTGCCAGAAGACGGTCCGCTACTTCTCCTATTACCTCTGGGGCGCGGCCGGCCCTTGGGAGAAGGGGCTCGAAGAACTGCGGCGGCGGAACCTCATCACGACGGCAAAGTAGACGCTTTCTTGATCTTCTTGGAAGCGGCCTTGAGCTGCTTCAGCTTGCCGTATTGCCCCTGGCCGAGCGGATGCCAGACCGTGCAGAGGTGGCCGAGGACCTTGTCCGAAGGCACGGCCAGCGACTGATCGATGAACCGGTTCAAGGCGTCGATGTTCCGGAAGCTCGTCGGCAGCACCCTGAAGCCCTTCGCGACGAAGATGGCCGGCGAAGGGAAATTGGACTTGGGCGTCGCCTGGAGCGGATACTTCGGCTCGTAGTGCCAGTCGCACATGACGATGTCCTTGGGGATCATATCGATGGCCTTGTCCGTCCCGTTCATGGACGCCTCCCACAGGCCGTAGCCCGTGGCCTGGCCGTCGATGAGCCGGTCGGCCCACATCATCATCTCCTTGCCGCGCTTGCGGACGATATGGTCGTAGGCGTCGTTGACGGCCCGGGCGAAGAGCTCGGCCGTGGACTTGCCGGCGCAGCGGGGGCAGTCGGCGTCGGCGATGATGAAGACCTCGTCCATGCCGATGTGGAGGGCGTCGGCCTCGAAGACGTCGAGGAGCTCGTCGTAGAGGTCGTTGACGATGGGCAGGAGGTCGGGGTGGAGCGGGCACCAGCTCCGGCAGTAGAACTCCGTCCCCCAGGGATCGGTGCCCTTGTTGCCGGCGTATTTATTGGGGGTCTCGTCGAGCTGAGGGTACTTGATGAGCAGCGGGAAGGTCTTCTCGGCCCAGGACTGGTGACCGAGGCTCTGGAACTGCGGCACCAGCCGGATGCCCTTGGCGCGGCAGGCGGCCAGGAGCGTCTTGACGGTCTCCTTCTTGACCGGGTTGTCCATGCGGAGCTCCGGGTGGGAGGCGTACTCGTACCAGTAGTCGACCTCGACGATGAGCAGGTTGACTCCGCGCTTGGCCAGGGAGGGGACCTCGCCGGTGAGCCCGCGGGCGTCGGCGTCGGTCTCGCAGATCGCGTGCATGCCGAGGACGAGCGGCCGTTTGACCGCGGGCACGGTCGCCGCGGGCTTGGGCGCGCAGGCCGTGATCAGCACGACGAGGGCGATAAGGACGGGGATCGCTCGGCGAGTGCGTCGGCTCATGTCGGGACCTCCTCGGCGGATTCGTTTCATGAGGATAGCCCAGTCGGGCGCGCTTGGCAAGCGCCCGAACGGGGACACGCACCCCGGGTACATGTCCCCGGCATGCCCCGTTTTTTTCTGGCCAAAGCGGGCAGGAAACTGATACACTGGGGCGATCCGACTTCTCGGAAAGGAGTTCGCCCATGCGCGCGAAGTTCAGCCTCATTCTCGTCATCGCCATAGCCTTCGGCAGCGCCCTCGCCTGCAAGAAGGCGGATGCCCCCGCCGCCATTGCGGCTGCGCCCGCGGCGCCGGCCTGGACCGACCTTTTCGCCGCCGACCTCTCCGACGCCGAATTCCCGACCGGGATCTGGACGGTCGCCGACGGCGTGATCACCGCCTCGGAGGACCAGGCCCTCTGGACGAAGAAGGATTACCAGAACTTCGTCCTCGACCTCGAGTTCATGACGGCCCCCGGAACGAACAGCGGCGTCATCGTCTACTGTACGGACGTCGCCAACTGGATCCCGAACTCGGTCGAGGTCCAGATCGCCGACGACTTCGCCGAGCAATGGGCCAAGTCCCCGGCCACCTGGCACTGCGGCGCCATCTTCGGCCACCTCGCCCCGACGAAGAGCGTGGTCAAGACGCCCGGTGAGTGGAACCACTGCACCATCGCCTGCGCGGGGAAGCGGATCACCGTCGTCCTCAACGGCGAGCAGGTCACCGACATGGACATGAGCCTGTGGACCTCGGCCAAGACGAATCCCGACGGCAGCGAGATCCCGGCCTGGCTGAGCCGTCCTTATGCGGAGCTCGCGACCTCAGGGCGGATCGGCTTCCAGGGCAAGCACGCCGGGGCGCCGATCTACTTCCGGAACATCCGGATCAGGGATATCAACTAAGCTCGTCATCAGGCCGGTTGGCGTTCATCTCGCAAGCGCCCTGTCTCAGCCGATTCGATCGCACGAGTGAGAAATCATCGCGTCGAGGATCGTCTCTCCCTACGGACCGAGTTCAGAGCGTTTCGCAGGGAGGTCAGGGATGTTTCGGAAAAATGGATTTGCACTGCCGAGGCTGTCGTTCCCGACGAGGACGATCGGTACCGGGGCCGCCGAGATCGAAGAGTATGTCATTCCGGAGGAGGAGAAGGACCGGATTCTCGAAGACATGTATCCCTTCGAGCCCATCCCCAAGCTCACGGAGATGATGTTCGACCTTCACGAAGAAAAGCCCTTCCAAGTCCGGGAATTCCGGGTCGTTCGCGGAAAGTCCATGGACTTTCTCGTCAGTCCCTATTTCTTCAATAGCGGAGGGACGGTCATGGATTGGATGCCTCCGGACTTCAAACCGGGCGAAACCCTGGCTCGCAGGATCCGGGGCTCCTCGGCATCCATTCTGACCGTTTTCGCCGGGCCTCGAGAGACGTCCCACTGAGGACGGCCGGAGGCCGTTACGGGCCTTCTTTCAAGAGCCCTCGCCAGAAGCGCTTCGCGGCCCGGGACCGTCCGGCCGCCCCGGCGCGCGGCTCCCACCGGTAGCGCTTCAGGTCGATCCGCCCCCGGGGCCCGACCACGACGCCCTCCGCGAGAAGCCGCCTCTTCTGTTCTTCGAAGCCCCGGCCGCGAGGCAGGGAGATCGCGCCTCCGCCGCCGATGACCCGGTGCCACGGCAGCCCGGCGGACGCGGAGGAGGAGTGGAGGATCCAGGCCACTCCGCGGGCGGCCCGCTCGCGGCCGGCCAAGGCGGCGATCTGTCCGTATGTCGCTACTCGGCCGCGGGGAACGGACCTGAGCACCCGCTTGACCTCGCGGGTAAAGGGCGTCTCTGTAAGGGCCGGCATGGTGGTTCGCGCCCATTCTAGGCGAAGCGCCGGAAAAGAAAAAGGGGCGACCCCTGCCGCTCGGGGAACGCCCCTGAGACAAGAGGGACAGTCCCCTCTGGGGACAGTCCCTTGGCTCAAGAGCCGCTACTTGGTCAGGGTGATGGAGCCGTTGGTCGTATGGAGCGAGATCTCGACGCCGCCCTGGCCGATCTTCCCCTCGATGTGGCGCTTGGAGCCCTTAAGGCTCTGCAGCGTCACCGGGAAATCGACCGTGATTTGGCCGTTCGTCACGCTCGCGTCGAGGTCGGCGTTGAGGTTATCGGCCGAGGGGATGGTGACCTTGATCGAGCCGTTGGTCGTCTCGGCCGAAATGCCCCCCCTGAGCGTCAGGTTGTCGAGCTTGATGTTGCCGTTGGTCGTGTCGGCCTCGATCCGGCCGTCGAAGCCGTCGACGTGGATGCCGCCGTTGGTCGTGTCGGCCTCGAACTCGCCCGCGGCGTCCTTGATCGTGACGGAGCCGTTGGTCGTGCCGACCTCGGCCTTGGCGTACCGCCCGGTGACGTCGACGCCGCCGTTGACGGTTTCGAACCCGTCGAGGTTCACGCCCTCGGGGACGCGGACCGTGAATTCGACGTTGACGTCGGCCTTGGACGGGAACTTGGGCCAGACGGCCTTGACCGAGACGCGTCCGGCGGTCTCCTCGACGCGGATCTCGACCTTGGCCAGGTCCTCCTGGCGCTTGCGGGCGGTCTTGACGGCCTTGATCTCGACCTTGTCTTCCTTCCAGGTGGAGACGGCGACGCCGCCGTTGACGTTCTCGAGGGAGAAGCTCCCGCCCGCCTTAAGGGGGACGGTCTTGGAGAAATCCTCTTTGTACTCCTCGCCGGCCATGATGCAGGAAACCGCCAGGAAGAGCACGGTGACGCAAAGGACGATCAGGACTTTGGCTTTGGACACGGAAACCTCCTAGAAATCGACGTTCAAAAGGATAGACGCGGACGGTCCGGGAAAGGTTCCCTTTTCGCGGCGAATAAGGGTGGACAGACGACGAAACGGGACAGGCCCTATAAAAGGCCCATGAGCCTCTTGGCCCCGTCGAGCGTTTCCCGGGCGACGGCCCGGGCCTTGCGGGCCCCCTCGTCCAGGGCTTCCCGGACGCGGTCCGGGTGAAGGGCCAGCTCGCGCCGCCGCTCCCGGACGGGGTCGAGGACCTTCATCAGGTTGCGGTGGAAGATCTTCTTGCAGTCGATACAGCCGATCGTCGCCCCGGTACAGCCGGCCACGATCTCGACGAGCTCGCCTTCGGGGGTCACCAGCTTGTGATAGCTGAAGATATTGCACCTGTCGGGGCTGCCCGGGTCGGTGCGCCGCTTGCGGGCCTCGTCGGTCTTGGCCGGGCGGAGCTTCTCCCAGATGGCCTCGGGTTCCTCGGTGACGCCGATGATGTTGTCCATGGACTTGCTCATCTTGGACGCGCCGTCGATGCCCATGACCCGGGCCCCGCGGCCGATGAGCGTCGCCGGCTCGGGGAAGTAGTCGCCGAAACGGCCGTTGAAGCGCCGGGCCACCTCGCGGGTGAACTCGAGGTGCTGGGCCTGGTCCTCCCCGACCGGCACGGCGTCGGCCTTGTAGATCAGGATGTCCGCGGCCTGGAGGATGGGGTAGTTCAGGAGGCCGGCCGTGACGTTCTCGCGCTCCCGCTCCGACTTCTCTTTGAACTGGGTCATCCGGCCCAGCTCGCCGAGCGGCGTGACGCAGTTGAGAAGCCAGCAGAGCTCGGTGTGCTCGGGGACGTGGCTCTGGACGAAGATCGTGCAACGGGCCGGGTCGAGGCCGGCAGCCATGTTGTCGAGGGCGGCGTCCCAGACGCGCTGGGGCAGGAGTTTCGGATCGTAGGTGACGGTGATGGCGTGGAGGTCGACGATGGTGAAGAAGCAGTCGTAGTCGGCCATCAACCGGACCCAGTTCTCGACGGCCCCGAAATAGTTGCCGATGTGGATCGTGCCGCTCGGCTGGATGCCGCTCAGGATGCGTTTGTGGGAGCTCATTGCCGGACCTCGTTAAGGATTCCGGGAGTATTGTATCACAGGAGGGCGAGGAGCTCGGCCAGAACCATCGCGGTGGCGCCCCAGATCTTGTGGCCGTCGAGCTCGTAGTAAGGGACGTCGTGGTCGAGGCCGCCGTAGCGCCAGGTCTCGCGGCGGACGCTCCCCGGGTCGGCCAAACGGTCGATCGGGGCCTCGATGACCGCGGCGACCTCCTCGGGCTGGATGTGGAATTCGAGGCGGCCGGGGATGAAGGCCACGGTCGGGTAGATGCAGTAATTGCTGGGCGGGATATAGAGCGGCGTGAGGCGCCCCAGGACGCGGACCGCGCCGAGGTCGGCCCCCATCTCCTCGACGGTCTCGCGGAGGGCCGTGGCCTCGATCGACTCGCCCGGATGCTGCTCGCCGCCCGGAAGGGAGATCTGGCCGCGGTGGTGAAGGACCGTCTCCGTGCGGCGGGTCAGCAGGACCGTGAGCCGTCCCTCCTTGACGTAGAGCAGGACGAGGACCCCGGCTTTCCGGCAGGTGTCCTCGACCTCGAAATAGGCCTTGTGGCCCGGCCTCGGCTCGGGGGCCATGGCCAGCTGCGCGGGGATGCCCGGGAGCGGGGCCCACAGGCCCTTCTCGATGCGGGCCAGGAGGTCCTCGGGGGCCTGGGGCATAACGCGCGCCGCCTAGCGGCCGCGGCCGGCCAGGAGCTTTTCGACCTCGTCGATCTCCTTGGGCACGCCCTTGGTCAGGACCTCGCAACCGGTCTTGGTGATGAGAACGGTATCCTCGATGCGGACGCCGAAGTTCTTCTCCGGATAGTAGAGAGCCGGCTCGATGGCGAAGACCATCCCTTCTTTGAGGACCCCGCCGAGCGGGACATCGTGGACCGCAAGGCCCACACCATGGCCGAAGCCGCCGAGCTGGCCGCGGGGATCGAGGCCCTTGGCCTTCATGACCGCGGCCACGTGGTCACGGACGTCCTGGGGCGTGGCGCCCGGTTTGTAGGCCTCGATGCAGGCCTTCTCGACCTCGAGGACGATCCGGTAGACCTCGCGCTGCTCGTCGCTGAACCTGCCCGAGGCCGGCCAGGTCCGGGTGATGTCCATGGCCAGGTGGTCGAGGTCGGCCCCGAAGTCCATGAGCACGACCTCGCCTTCGCCGGCGCGGCGGGAGTTTTCCTCGTAGTGGAAGATGCAGGAGTTGGGGCCGGAGCCGACGATGGGCGCGTAGGCGGCGCCCTTGGCCCCGCCCTTCAGGACGACGCCCATGGCCGCGGCCTCGATCTCGTACTCGAAGACGCCGGGCCGGGTCGCCAGCATGGCCTGCCGGACGGCCTCGGCCGAGAGGGCGCCGTTGCGCCGCAGGATCGCGATCTCCTCGGGCGTCTTGATGGCCCGCAGGGCGTCGATCGCCGGGGCGACGTCCGCGAAGTCCAGCTGCGGATACCGTTGCCGGAGCTTCTCGATCCGGTACTGGTCGACCGAGAGCTGGTCGTTGTAGTGGCCGCGGGAGCGGCGGCCGTCCCACAGGGCCGTCTCCGACCGGGCCCCGTCGAGCTTGTCGCGCGGCGACAGCCGGAGGTAGAGCTTGCCGGCGCCGCTGCCCGTGAGCCGGGCCAGGAACTCGTCGAGGTCGCCGACGGCCTTGACGTCCGCGAACCCGGCCTTGGCCTTGGCGGCCGCGTCCTCGAGCAAGCCGGGGCCGTCGTACTGGATCTCGCGGGCCGAGCGCTGGGGCAGGAAGAGAGTGGCGCCCGCCCGCGGGGACGGGATCATGACCAGCACGGCCCCCAGGTCCTCGACGCCGGTGAAATAGAAGAAGTCGTTGTCCTGGCGGAAATGGGTTCCCGAAGGAACGGAGGCGTCGCCGAAGAGGATGATCGCGCCGTCCTTGACCTGCCCCATGAGAGCGGCCCGGCGGCGGACGAACTCCTCGGGGCTGTAGCCGGTCCGTTGGGCCATCAGAAGCGGGGCGAATAGGCCGGCCAGGAGAGCGAAGGCCATAAGGCGGGAAAAGCGTCCGGGTCTGGTCATGTCGGGACTCCTAAGCTCAGGCCTTGCCGAGCACCATGGCCAGCAGGGCCATGCGGACGTACAGCCCGAATTCCATCTGCCGGAAGTAGGCCGCGCGGGGATCGTCGTCGAAGTCGGTGCTGATCTCGGTGACCCGCGGCAGGGGGTGCATGACGATCATCTTGCTCTTCGCGGCGGTCATGATCCTCTTATCGAGGACGTAGGCGCTCTTGACCGACTCGTAGACCTCTTCGCTCTCGAACCGCTCCCGCTGGACGCGGGTGACGTAAAGGACGTCGGTCTCCGGCAGGGCCTGGTCCAGGGTCCGGTGCTCGGTCTGGCGGATGCCTTTGACCTCGAGCTCGGCGATGATCTCGGCCGGCATGCGCAGGATCTCGGGCGAGACGTAGTGGAGCCGGGCGTTGTAGAGGGACAGCAGCCGGGACAGCGAGTGGACGGTCCGGCCGTACTTGAGGTCGCCGAGCATGGTCACGGTCAGATCGTCCATGCGCCCCAGCTCCTCGTGGATGGTGAAGGCGTCGAGGAGGGCCTGGGTCGGATGCTCGCCGACGCCGTCGCCGGCGTTGATGACCGGTTTGTGGGCCGCTTCTGCGGCCTTGGCCGCCGAGCCGAGCTCGGGGTGGCGGATGACGATGACGTCGGCGTAGCACTCGAGCGTCCGGATCGTGTCCGAAAGGCTCTCGCCCTTGGCCACCGAGGAGTAGCGGACCTCGTTGATGTTGATGACGTTCCCGCCGAGCCGCTCCATGGCCGCGATGAACGAGGACGATGTCCGCGTCGAGGGCTCGTAGAAGATCGAGGCCAGGATCTTGCCCTTGAGCAGGTCGAACGTGCCGACCCGCTCGACCATGACCCGCATCTCGTGGGCGACGCCGAAGATGTACTCGAGGTCGGCCCGGCTGAACTGCTTGATGGAGATGATGTCCTTGCCGTACCACGGCGCGGTGCGTTGATCGCCGAAGGGCAGGTGAGGGTTCTTGGTCGGGCTGGGCATGAGGTCTCTCCTTTGCGCGGCGAGGATCCCCGGAAGACGGCTCCCGGATGTTCCGAATAATGCTACACCACGAGCGGAGAGGGAGTCAACGCGAGGGACTAGGCTACCGGCTATCCCTGTCCCGGAAGGGACTAGTCTGCCGGCTATCCCTGTCCCGGAAGGGACTAGGCTACCGGCTATCCCTGTCCCTCTTGTGTGCTGCGGGCTCGCCGGGGCAAAAAAAAAGAGAGTGAGGGGCGCCCCCGCGGCGCCCCTCGCTCCGGAACAAAAAGAAGGAGGGTTATGGAAGGGTATCGGGAACCCTGAGGTTGATGCCGTTTGCCGCTTGTCTGTTCACACCTGCTTTATATGCATATTTTATGCCAGTCCGAATAGCCTGATGGACTGGGGAGATCGGTGTAAAACCGTAAACTTACTTGCATAAAAGACGTCGGCAGGGCTGCGGCGGATCAGCCTGGCACCTCCCGGGACGGGGTCAGCAACAGCCTCCCTGCCAGAAAAGCCCTGAGTTCCGCGGGGCAGACCTGCCGCGACGTCAGGCCTTATGTGCGAGCAGGGTCCGGACGCCCTCGACAACCATGTCGACTTCTTTGGTCGAGATATAGATGGGGGTCGAGACGCGGATGCCGAAGGTGCCGGCCTTGGCGTTGCCGGTCGTCCGGACGACCAGGTTGTACTTCTCCCGGAGGTAATCGACAAGCTTGGGCTCCAGGTTCCCGCCCATGGAGAAGGCCGTCAGTCCGGCGCTGAGGTAGGGATCGACGGGCGTATGGACCTTGATCCCCGGGATCGCGGCCAGCTGCTGCTTGAGCCGGGCGGCCAGGACCTTGATGCGGCGCTCGATCCGGGTCTTGCCGATCCGGGTGTTGAAGTCGAGCGCCTCGTCGAGGGCGTAGAGCACGGCGTCGGACCTCTGGCCGGAGGGATCGAGCTTCGAGGCGTCCGAGTTGTTCTCCCAGCCGGAGCTGACGACGGTCGGGTGGACCTTGTCGAGGGCCTCTTTCCGGACATAGAGGAGACCGACCCCCGTCGGCGCGCCGAGCCATTTGTACGGGCTCGACGCAAAAAAGTCGATGCCGAGGGCCTTCAGATCGAGGTCGAGCATGCCGATGCCGTGGGCGCTATCAGCCAGGATGAGGAGGCCCTTGTCGTGGGCCAGCTTGCTCAGCTCCTTGAGGGGCATGATCAGTCCGGTGATGAAGACGGTGTGGCTGATGCTGAGGATCCGCGTCTTCGGGCCGATGGCCGCGGCGAAGGCGCCGACGATCTCGTCGGTCGACCGGGTCGTCGGGCTGAGGGGGACCTCTTTGATCACGATCCCGGACCTCTTCTCCTTCAGCTTCCAGGGCCCGATGTGACCGGGATGCTCGAGGTTCGACATCAGGACCTCGTCGCCCGCCCTGAGGTCGAGGCCGTTGATGACGAAGTTGAGCCCTTCGGTCGTGTTGCTGGTGATGGCCACTTCTCCGGGGGACGCGCCGACGAAGGCGGCCAGCTTGGTCCGGAGCGGCTCCCGGATGGCCGGCAGGAGGTTGTAGTTATCGAACGGGTTGGACGCCTGAACGTGGTAATACTTGGCCAGAGTATTGAACACGGACCGGGGCATGGGGCCCAGCGTGCCGTTGTTCATCATGATGAAGCGGTCCTCGAAATCATAGAGCTTCCGGATCTCCTCCCAGTAGGCGCCGTCGGGCGCCTCGTCGTCGAGGTACTTCTGGTTGAGCGCCGTGACCTTCTGGGCGATCCCGGCGTTGAGCGTGTCCAGCGCCGACAGCGACAGGGCGGACCCGGCGACGAGGTACCGGGCGAATTCGCGGCGGGAAAGACCGGACGGGTGGAACATGCGGGCACCTCCTGACGCGATGCGGGCATTATATCCGGGTTAGGACGAGGGAATCAACCGGGCGGGAAAGCTAAGAGAGAGGGGGTCAAACCTTAATTCTTATCATTTTCAAGCGCCGGCCTCCCTGCGGCCGCGGCAGGGCACAGAAAATTATAAGAATTAAGGTTTGACCCCGTCTTGACCTAGGCGGGGACCGCGAGCGGATCCTTCGGCTGGAGGACCCGGTCGATCGACAGGTTCAGGTCGTTGAGGTCGAGGGGCTTGACGAAGAAGTGGCTGATGGCGAAGCGGCCCATGTCCTGGATCCGGACGTCGTCGGGATGGGCCGTGATGAGCATGGCTTCGCCCTCGTAGCCGTTCTCCCGGAGCCTCTTGATGAGCTCCATGCCGGTGAAATGGGGCAGCTTGTAGTCGGCGATGACCAGGTCGGCCCGCCCGTCCTTGAGCTGGCTCAGGGCCTGCCGCGGGTCCTTGAGGGACACGACCCGGTACTTCTTCTCGAGAAGCAGGGTGAAGGTCTTGCGGACGGTTTCGTCGTCATCGACCAGGACGATCTTCTTCATGTTCATCGGATGGCTTCTTCCTCGCAGCCATCACCATAAATTGCACGTTTTGTGCCAACTCCGGCCAGGTTCTTCTCGGGGAGAACGGGCCGCGCGTCGGGCCGGCCCGCCGCCCGTGGCAAGTTCTTTTACGTCTCGCCCAGATCGAGACCGAATTCCTTGATCTTCTTGTCCAGGGTCGGCCGGCTGATCTGGAGGATCTGGCTGGCCCGGGTCTTGCTCCCCCGGACGGCGCTCAGCACGTGCTGGATGTACTTCTTCTCGACCTCTTCGAGGGGCACGAGCTCGTCGGAGAAGGCCTGCCTCTCGTCCGGCTCCAGGGGCAGGTTCTCCTTGAGAACGACGTCGCCCTTGGCCAGGATGACGGCCCGGGTCAAGGCGTTCTCGAGCTCACGGACGTTGCCCCGCCAGGGCCGGTCGAGGAGCGTCTTCAGGACCTCCGGCGGGACCTTGCGGACGTGGCGGCGCAGGTCCCGGTTGATCTTTTCCAGCAGATAATCCACCAGGTCGGGAATGTCCTCGCGCCGCTCCCGCAGCGCCGGCAGGGTGATCTCGACGACCTTGAGCCGGTAGAAGAGGTCCTCGCGGAACCTCCCCTTGTCGATCAGGGCCTTCAGGTTCTGGTTGGTGGCGGCGATGATGCGGGCCTCGGTCTTGAGCACCTTCTCCCCGCCGACCTTCATGAAGTCCCGCGACTCGATGACCCGCAGGAGCTTGCTCTGGAGGTTGGGCGAGACGTCCCCGACCTCGTCGAGGAAGAGGGTGCCCTTGCCGGCGATCTCGAACTTGCCCTTGGTCTCGCTGACGGCGTCGGTGAAGGCGCCCTTGACGTGGCCGAAGAGCTCGCTCTCGAGCAGGGTGTCCTGGATGGCCGAGCAGTTGATGACGATGAAGGGCTCGTCCCGGAAGGGGCTGTTGTAATGAATGGCCTTGGCCACCAGCTCCTTGCCCGTGCCGCTCTCGCCCTGGATGAGGATGTTGGCCCGGGTGTTGGCCACGGAGCCGATGAGCTTGAACACGCTCCGGATCCCGGCCGAGTGGCCGATGATGTTGTCGATCGTGTATTCCTTCTTCTTCTCCTCGACGAGATAGCTGACCTTTTCCTCGAGGGCCCGCATCTGGAAGGCCTTTTCGATGGCCAGGTCGAGCTCGGTCATGTTGAGCGGCTTGACCAGGTACTCATAGGCCCCGAGCTTGATGGCCTCGACGGTCGTCTTCATGTCGTCGAAGGCCGTCATGACCAGGATGACGGCATGGCGGTCGCGCTCCTTGATCCGCCGCAGCACCTCCAAGCCGTCGATGTCGGGCAGCCGGACGTCGAGGAGCACCAGGTCCGGCGGGGCTTCGCCGAAGGCCCGCACCCCGGACTCGCCGGTCTCGGCCACGGCGATCTCGAAGCCCTTCTTGGCCAGCTGGGAGGCCAGGGTCTTGCGGACGAGCGGATCGTCCTCGATGATCAGGATGGATCTCATTTCGCCTCCTCGGCCGGGATGAGGATCACGAACGCGGAGCCCCGCCCCCGCTTCCGGCCGACGCCGATCGTCCCGTTGTGCTGCTCGACGATCTTGCGGGCGTTGGCCAGGCCGAGCCCGAAGCCGGAGGGCTTGGTCGTATAGAACGGCTCGAAGATGTTGGGCCGGTCCTTGTCCGCGATGCCGGGCCCGTTGTCGGCGATCCGCACCCGGACCATGGTCCGCCCGCCCTCGGCGACCGTGTCGCACCCAATGGTGATCTTCCCGCCTGCGGCGAGGGCCTCATGGGCGTTGCGAAGGACGTTGAGGAAGACCTGGCGCAGCTTGTCGGCGTCGGCCAGGACGGGGGGCAGGTCCACGGCGCAGGCCTTCTCGACGGCGATCTGCTTCTGGGCCAGGGTGCCCCGGATCATCTTGAGCGATTCCTCGACGATCTGGTCGACCGGCCAGCGCTCCAACAGGAGCTCCTGGACCCGGGTGAAGTTGAGGAGCTCCTTGATGAACCGCTCGATCTGGTCGATGCCCTCGAGCGAGAGCCCCAAGTGGGCCTTGACGGTCTCGGCAAAGCTCTCCTCCTCGGCCACCTTCTGGATGTTCAGCTTGACCGAGGTCAGGGGGTTGCGGATCTCGTGGGCGATCGTGGCCGCCATGCGCCCGATCGAGGCCAGCTTCTCGTGCTGGACGAGGCAGCGGTTGGCCTCCTCCATCCGCTGCCGGGCCTGCAGCAGCTGGGCCGTCATCTCGCTGAAGCTCCGGGCCAGGTCGCCGACCTCGTCCCGCGAGGTATTGACGATGGCCTGCGAGAAATCGCCGTTAGCGATCCGGACCGTGCCGTCGACGAGGCGGTGGAGGGGCCGGGTGATGCGCCGGGCCAGGAAGGCCGCTCCGGCGATGCCGAGGAGGAAGCCGCCGACGCCGATGAGCAGGAGGACCTTCTGGATCTCCCGCAGCCGGGCGTACATCGGCTCGAGCGACAGGCCGATCTTGACCGAACCCCAGCGGCCGGCCGCCTTGGCGAAGGAGGGCGCTTCGACCTCGAGGACCCGGACCGGCTGGTCCTGCAGGACCAGGCGCTTCATCTCTGTCGCGCTTTCCTCAGGGGTCATGGCGTCGCCGAGAAGACTGGTGGAAACGAGATCCCCATGCGACCGGATGCCGGTGTTCGAGGCCGCGGGCTGACCGGCCTGGTCGTAGACGACGATGTAGACCACGTCTCCGACGGTGTGATCGTCGACGTATTTCTGGACCGCCTGCCAATCCTGGCGCAGCAGGTTTTGGAGGTTGGCGTCGGCCATGTAACGGGCCTGGAGAAGGGCCCGCGCCTCCGTTTCGTCCCGCAGGATCCGGGCTTCGCGGATCTGGATGACGAACAGGACCGCGCCGAAGAGCAGGCAGACGAGCAGGGTGATCCAGAAGACGAGGCGCGTGTAGATCGAGATCTTCAGCTTCACCGGCCCCTCTCCGCTCCGAGCCAGATGTCCTTGACGTTGAGGAAGATGAAGCCCATGGCCGGGAGCTCGAAACCCCGGACCTCGGGCTGCAGGGCGATGCGGATCCGCTCGGAGAAGAGCGGCACCGCGGGCGTGTCATCGGCGAGCGTCTTCTCCATTTCCCGGAAGAGCCCCGTCCGGCGCTCCCAGCTCGTTTCGGCCGCGGCTTGTTCGAGCAGCTCGTCCAGGCGCGGATTGTCGTACCGGGCGCTCAGGGCGTTGGCCGGCGAGCCCGAATAGTACAGGGGCAGGATGAGGTCCTCCGGATCGGGAAAGTCCATGGTGTAGGCGAGGAATTTCAGGAACGGAACGCGGACCGCGCGGCCGTCCTCAGGCCTCCGGAGGTACCTCACGTCGAGCTTGATCTCCAGAGCCTCGAGCTCCCGGGCGAGCTCGCGGGCGAAGCCGGCCGTCTCGTCGCTCTTCGGGCCGTCGCAAAGGAGCGTCAGGGTCAGGCCTTTCCGGCCCCCTTCGGGGAGGAGCCGGTCGAGGAGGAGCTTGGCCGTGTCGGGATCGGTGGTGGGTCCGGCCGCCTTGGGGAAGAACCCCGGCAGGAGCGGCGGGATATAATTGCTCATGACCTGGTGGAGGGTCGAGGGCGTGTCGCAGGCCGCGGCCAATCGGGCCCTGTCGAGCCCCAGGGCCAGGGCCCGGCGGACCTCGGGACGGTCGAGAGGCGGGATATCGCAGCTGAAGGTCAGGAAGTAGGACTTCAGGGTGTTGTTCTCCAGGACCGGGAACCCGCCGCGCAGCATCTTCTCGGTGGTCACCGAGACGAGATGGACGCTGCCCTCCTCGAACTGGGCGTCGGTGTAGTAGGGACTGTACTCGAGGGCGGCCAGGTAGGGCTGGCGCTCGAAATAATCGGGGTTCCGTTCGAGCCGGACGCCCAGGATCTCGAGCCGCGGGCTGCGGATCCATTCCTCGAACTTGAATGGACCCGTGCCGACGGGCTTGTTGAAGAATCCCCGGCCCTGGCTCTCGAGGAGGTCCTTGGGCAGGATCTTGCAGTAGTACATCCCCAGGATGTAGAGGCCGGAAACGTAAGGCCGGACCCAGCGGATCTCGAACGTGGCCGGGTCGATCACCCGGAATCCCGAGACCTCGGCGGCTTGGCCCTGCCAGTACTCGTCGGCGCCGACGACCTTTCCGACGAAATGCTGATAGGTATTGTTCCCCGCCCTTCGCCGGACGAGCCGCTCGAGCGAGTACTTGACGTCGTCGGCCGTGAGCTCGCGGCCGTTGTGGAAGCGCACGCCGCGGCGAAGGCGGAACGTGATGCGGGCCCCGCCGTCGGCGGCCTTCCAGGACTCGGCCAGGGCCGGGATGGGGTTGAAGCGGTTGTCGAACCGGACCAGTCCGTCGTAGAGCTGCTCGGTGATGAAATAATGCGCCGGCAGGGCCGGGTCGAAGATCCGGTTGAAGGGCGTCTGATAGCCCTTGACCCGGAAGGTCCCGCCGTAGCGGGGGAACTCGGCCGCCTGCCGGCCGCCGGCCGGGGACGGCGGCGCCGGTGCCGCCACCAGCGTCAGGAGGGCTAGCCCGCAGAGGGGAAGGAGACGCTGGCGGCTGGCGGTGGTCATGGGAGCGTCCTCATGATAGCCAAAATGCCCCGAAAATGCACATTTTGCTCGTCTACCCTGACGGAGCAAGGTTCGTGCCACTGCAAATTTAGACCATCTATAAGATAATAAATAATATAGAAAATTTGACGGGCCAGGATCGTAAATTAATTTTACACCACGGCCCGACGGACGCCGGCTATTTTGCGGCGACCGCCATGATCTTGTCGAAGACCCGGAAGAAGTTCTCTCCCCAGATCTTGGCGATCTCCCGGTCCGTGTAGTCGCGGCGGATGAGCTCCTCGGTCACGTGGATCATGCCGCTGACGTCGTCGCAGCCGACGACCCCTCCCCCGCCGTCGAAATCGGTGCCGATCCCGACGTAGTCGATGCCGACGACCTTTTTGACGTGGTCGATGTGGTCGACGAGGTCGGCGACGGTCGGGCGGACCTGGGGGTACTGCTTGTTGATCTCGTCGCGTTCGGCCATGGCCTTGGCCCGGACGGCGTCGTCGCGGATCTCGCGCACCGGGCCGTACTTGGCCTCGAGCTCCTTCATGGCCTTCTCGCGCTCCGGAATGACGGGCGGGGTCTTGACGTAGGCGCCAAGGAAGCAGATCTGGATGACGCCGCCGTTCTTCGCCAAGGCCCGGAGCTGGTCGTCGCTCAGGTTCCGGGGATTGTCGCAGACGGCCCGGCAGCTCGAATGGGAACAGATGATCGGGGCCTTGGCCACGGCCAGGACGTCGGCGAAGGACTTCTCCGAGGCGTGCGACATGTCGACGATCATGCCCAGGCGGTTGCATTCGGCCACGACCTGCCGGCCGAAGTCGCTCAGCCCCTTGTCCGCGGGATCGCGGCGGTCGGTCGCGGAGTCGCAGATATCGTTGTCGGAGGAATGGCAGAGCGTGATGTAGCGGACGTCGTTGTCATAGAACAGCTTGACGAGCGACAGGTCCCGGCCGATGGGATAGCCGTTCTCCAGGCCGATGAAGGCCGTGAGCTTGCCCTCCTTCTTGAGGCGGTGGGCGCCGGCCGGGTCGACGGCCAGGCCGATCAGGGAGGCATAATCCTGGGTCATCTTGTGGACGGCAGCGACGGCCCGCAGGGCGCTGTCCTTGGCCTTGACGTAGGCCTCGGGGTTGAGCGGTCCCTGGCCGACGAAGGCGGCGAAGAACTCGGCGTCGAGGCCGCCTTCCTTCATCCGGGGCAGGTCGATCTTGCCGCTGGCCCGCTCGTCCGGGTCGTGGCGGTCGCCGATCTTCCAGTTCGTCCGGAGGAGGCTCATGGCCGTATCGCAGTGAGTGTCGACGGTCAGCATCGTCTTGTGCAGATCGCGCGCCTTTTCCTCGACGCTGGGGGGCGTCTTCGCGACCGTGCAGGCGGAAAAGGCAATGGCAAGAACGAGGCCAAGGACGGGAACGAACCGGAGATTCTTCATGGCTGCTCCTTCATTCCCCCGAAAACGGACGTCCCACCCCGCGAAGCGCGATGGCTCCCGGCGCACATCAGTCGGGCATTATAATCCCCCTGTCAACGAAATGCCATGACCACCGCCGGGGACGGATGGGCGGGAAAAATCACCGCAGCGAACGGAGCACCGCTAGTAGCTGAGCCGAGGGATGTCATCGAAGTGAGCATCAGCGGTGATTTAGCCCTTCCGGAGCCGGATGAGGGGAGTTTCCCTGGAAACCGCCGGCGGGAAGCGGAGTCCACGGAGCGACCGGCAGAATCGAAGCAGAGTACTCGAGGCTTCGATTCTGCGAGATATCTTAGAAGAGCTATTTCCGGATATTTCTCAGAAGTGCGGCTCCGAGTCGCTCCGCCGCACTTCTGATGGTCGCTGCCCAGAGTCCGCTCCCTGCCGGCCGAGTCCGGTGAACGGAAGGGCGTGAAAAATCACCGCAGCGAACGGAGATGATATCCCGAGGCTAATCATGCCTGAGGGCGACGACGGGATCGACGCGGGCGGCCCGGCGGGCCGGATAGAAGCCCGCGGCGAGGCTGACGAGGACGGCGAAGCCGATGGCCCCGAGGAAGATCCAGACCGGAAAGGCGAAGTAATCGACGTAGGGCACGCCCGCCTGCCGGGCCGCGTAGAAGTTGACGACCCGGTTGATGACCAGGCTCACGGCCCAGCCGAGGACGCACCCCGCCGCGCCGCCGAGGAGGCCGATGGCCCCGGACTCGAAGAAGAAGATCCGCTTGATGTCGGCGTCCGACGCGCCGACGGCCTTCATGACCCCGATCTCCCGATACCGCTCGAGGATGGACATGACCATGGTGTTGACGATGCCGAGGGCGGCGACGACGATGGCGATCATGCCGACGGCCGCCAGGAACATGTCCATGAAATAGAAGGCCCGGGTGATCTCGTCGAACTGGTCGGCCAGGGCGAACGTGGCGAAGCCCAGCTCGTGGATCCGCGTCCTCACGCCGGCGAGGTCGCCGAGCGAGCGGAGCTTCACGGTGACGGCCGAATAGCCGATCTTGCCCTCGCGCATGCGGAAAAGGTCCCAGACGCTCGTGAACGGCAGCCGCTTGATCCGCTTGGCCGTCCCGGGCGGGATCATGACGGCGCTTTCGGTCATGCCGGCCTCGCCCCCGAAGGCCGAGACCTCCATGACGCCGACGACGGGGAACTCGTACGCCTCCTGGGTTACCGGGGAGCTCTGGCCGGAGAGGATCGCGCCGAGGTTGAGCGTCGCCAGCTTGCCGATATCGATCGCGACCGTCGTGATCCGGACCGTCCGGCCCACGGCCGCGGCCGGGTCCTTCTCCCCGAGCCGGCGCAGGATGGTCCGGCTGACGATGACGCCCTCTTCGTCGTCCGAGGCGTAGGCCCGGCCCCACTTGATCTTGACGGCCCGGGACGCCGCGGCCGCCGCCGGAAGGACGCGCACGAGCCGGAACTCCTCCTCCCCGCCAAAGCCGACCATGGCCGGGAAACCGACGTCCGGAAAGGCCATCGCGACACCCGGGATCCCGGAAAGGGCGGCCACGGCCGCGTCATCGAGGACGGCGTCCGAGCGGACGGCGGGCTTTGTGACCGGCCTCCGGCCGTCCGGATCGGTCCCCGGCATTTCGGCGCCGCCGGCGAGCACGGTGACCGTCGTGAACAGGTCCGAGGCCTCGAAGGCGCGCGTGATGTTCTTCTGCATGCCCTTGCCGAAGGAGATCATGGAGACCAGGGCCCCGATGCCGATCATCACCCCGGCCGCGGTGAGGAAGGTCCGCAGCCGCCTCTTGCGCAGACTGGCCAGGGCGAACTCGACGGCATCCCGGGCCTTCATGGCGTCCTCTCCGCCGCGACGACGCGGCCGTCCCGGAGCCGCACGATCTCGTGGGCGAATTCCCGGACGAGCGCCTCCTCGTGGGAGACCATGACGATGGTCAGGCCGCGATCGCGGTTGAGGCCGGCCAGCAGGCCGACGATCTCCCGCGACGTCCGGCTGTCGAGGTTGCCCGTCGGCTCGTCGGCCAGGAGGAGCCGCGGCCCGTTGGCCAGCGCCCTGGCCACGGCCACCCGCTGCTGTTCCCCGCCCGAGAGCTCCGGCGGCCGGTGCCCGGCCCGGGGAGCCAGTCCGACCTGCTCGAGGAGCTCGGCAGCGCGGCGTTTCCTCTCCTTTTTATCGACCCCCGCGAAGACGAGGGGCAGCTCGACGTTCTCGAGGGCGGTCCGGGCGGCGACGAGGTTGAAGGACTGGAAGATCATGCCCGCCCCGAAGCGGCGGTAGCGGGCCAACGCGTCGCGGTCCATGGCCGATATCCGGGCCCCGTCGACGTCGATCGTCCCGGCGCTCGGCGTGTCGAGGCCGCCGAGGAGGTTGAGGAGCGTCGATTTTCCGGAACCGGAGGCGCCGGTGATGGCGACGAAACGGCCGGCCTCAACGGCCAGGCTCACGCCGTCGAGTGCGGCCACGTGGACGTCGCCGACGACATAGGTCCGGGTCAGGTCCCGGGCCTCGATGAAGGGCCGCGCGACGGTGCTCATGGATCCGAAGGGGCGGTCCTCGCCAGGACGTAATGGTTGGCGGGGCCGCCAGGCTCCGTCTTGAGGAAATCGACGACCCGGTAACCGCGGCCGAAAAGAGCCTGGAAGACCTGTCGGGTAGCCATCCGCCAGTGGACCGGGATGGCCTTGATCTCGGCGTCCCTGACATCGGTTTCCTGGAGCATGCGGTAGAAGTCGAGGGGGATGCGGACGAGAAGGGCCTCGCCCTCGGCGCCGAGGTCGGTCCCTTCGACGACCTCGAGCTCGACCGGACCGCTTTTCCCGGCGACGCGACACGCGCCGGCCCGGACCGGACGGGGCGCGGCCAGGGCCGCTTCGAGGTCGTAGGCGGGCCGCTCCCCAGTCCGCACGAGGTCCCAGGACATCAGGAACCGGTCGGTGGGCACGTCGGAGCGGTTGAGGAGGCCGCCGTACTCGCCGTAGGTGGCCACCCGGTATTCGAGGACGTCCATGCCGAAATGATGGATGTTGCGGTTGGCGTTGACCCCGGTGAGCGGGTCGTACGTGCAGATGATGGCGGAGACCCCCAGGAGCCCGAGGACGGCCTCGCGCTGGAACTCCTTGAGCAGGAGGCCCAGCCCGTAGCTCTGGAACGCCTTCCGGACCCCGGCGTACTGGGCATAGAAGCGGAGGTTCCCCACATCGCGGAAGCCGACCGCCTTGTCGCGCACGCCGACGAAGCCGTAGCAGAAGCCGACGAGCTCGCTCCGGCCGGCCTCGAAGGCCCCGATGAAGAGGCTGCCGCCCTCGTGGAAGACGTTCTCGCACATCATGTTCCGGGTGCTGGACATGTGGTCGTCGGGATAGCCCCAGATCTCCTCGCGCAAGTCCTCGTACTTCCGGTAATCGGCGGATTCGTGGGAGGACTCGATGCGGAGCAGAAAGCGCTTGTCCCTGACGGCGACCGTCTTTTCCAAGGGCATCATGGGGGTCATTTTATCCCAACATCCCGGCCCGTTCAATCGCCGGCCTCCGCTCGCCCGCTTTTGACGCCCCCCCGGACATGCGCTACAATAAGAGGGCTTTCGGAACGACGCCGGAACCAACCCGACCATGACGAAACCGATCAAGGACCTCCGGACCGCCTGCCTCATCAACCCGCGGGCGGCCAACTCCAAATGGATGAGGCGGAAGTTCCTTCGGGCCTACCTGCAGAAGAAGCTCCCCGGCGACGTCTATGACGCCTTCGGCGACGTCAAGACGACCATCGAGAAGGCCGTCCAGGCCTGCGCCAGCGCCGACGTCATCGTGGCCATGGGCGGCGACGGGACCGTGGCCGACACCCTCCAGGGCATCTTCGATGCGGGCAAGCAGGACGAGGTCCTGTTCGGCGTCATCCCCTTCGGCAGCGGCAACGCCTTCCGCAAGACCTTCGACATCCCCAAGAACCCGCTGCGGGCCATCGACCGCCTGGCCGAAGGCATCGCCCGGCCGATCGACCTCATGGAGGTCGAGGGCCGCATCGCCGCGTTCTCCAGCATCGGCGCCACGGCCCGGGTCACGGACGAGAAGCTCAGCGGCAAGATCCAGGGATTGTGGGGCCATCTCGTGGCCGGCCGGCGCCTGTTCGACACGCCGGCGGAGGAGAAGACCATCGAGCTCTTCGACGGCCGCGACGCCTCCGGACCCTTCGCGGCCAAGACCGTCACCTCGAACTTCTTCGACTGCATCGTCAACAAGACCAACCACTTCGGCTACAGCTGGTATATCGCCCCGGAGGCCGTCGTCGACGACGGCTACCTCGACATCACCCTGTTCGAGATGAAACCGCTCAAGTACGCCGTCCTGTTCCCGCTCATCTACTTCGGTCTCTACCAGCGCCGGCTGCGGCATTACAAGGCCAAACGGATCGTCATCACCGGCCGGGACATGCCCCTCCAGTTCAACGGCGAGGTCCTGGGATACCGGGACCGCATCGAGTTCCGGGTGCTGCCGCAGGCCATCCGGATGGTCGTCCCGCCCACCCGGCGCGCCCAGAGAAGCTTCCAGAAGAAAACCGCCTGAGGAGGCCCCATGAAGAAGACCATCCTGCTGGTGCCCTTACTGGCCGCTGCCCTGGCGGCCTGCTCCCCTCGGATCAACCTCGATTTTCTCGGTGAGGACAAGCTCCAGGAGGTCGTCCTGGTCCCGAGCGAGGTCAAGGACAAGGTCCTGATGATCGACATCGACGGGACCATCTCGTCGGCCCTCGAGACGAGCTTCTTCGGCCGCGAGAAGAGCGTAGTGGCCCGGGTCTTCGAGCGCCTGGAGCGGGCGGCCGCCGATCCCGCGGTCAAGGCGGTCATCCTCAGGCTCGACACACCGGGCGGCGAGGTCACAGCGAGCGATATCATCTATCACGAGATCCTGCGCTTCAAGGAGCGGACGGGGCGGCCCGTCATCGGGCTGATGATGAGCGTCGCCGCCTCGGGCGGCTATTACATCGCCTCGGCCTGCGACATCATCATCGCCCACCCCACCACTCTGACCGGTTCGATCGGCGTCCTCTCCATCTTCCCCAGTGTCGAATCGCTCATGTCCAAGGTCGGGGTCAAGGTCGCCGTCATCAAGTCCGGCCCGGCCAAGGATTCGGGCTCCCCGTTCCGGGACATGACCGAGGACGAGAGGAAGCTCTTCCAGGGGATCATCGACGAGTATTACGGGGGTTTCCTGGCCGTCGTGGCCAAGGGGCGCAAGGGCCGGATCCCCGAGGCCGAGCTCCGGACGATCGCGGACGGCCGCGTCTACACGGCCCCCCAGGCCCTCAAGCTGGGCCTCATCGACGCCGTCGGCTACTTCGAGGACGCGTTCGCCAAGGCCCGGGACCTCGCGGGGCTCAAGAGCGCCCGGCTCGTCTCCTATACCTATTTCCCCAAGACCAAGACGAACATCTACGCCAGCCAGCTCGGCAATTTCTCGCCCGTGGACGCAAAGGTCCTGGAAACGATCGTCGGCGCGCTGAAGACGGGCTTCTACTACCTCTGGCTGCCCCAGACGCCCTGAGGCCTCCGTCCGGTCAGGGCCGGGCCACGACCTCGAACTGCGGCGGCCGCATCAGGTGGGCCTTGACCGTGCAGTGATCGACCGCCTTGAGCAGGGCGAAGCGGTATTTCTCGGGAAAGCCGGCGGGTAGGTCGACGGCGATCGAGATCTTGTCGATCATCTTGGAGACCTCGCCCCGCTCGGTCGTCATGGTCACCCCCAGACCCTCGGTCGGGATCTTGCGCTCCTTGCAGAAGGCCAGCGCGTAGAAACCGGCGCAGGCGGCCAGCGAGACGAGGAAATAATCGAAGGGCGACGGGGCCGTGTTGTCGCCGCCGTCGCGGACGGGCTGGTCGGTCCTGACGGTGAAGCCTTTGTAGGCCACGTCGATCCTGTAGTTCTCGCCGAAGTCGACCTTCAGCTCTTTGGGGTTCATGGAAGCTCCTTTCCTTTCTGGTGCGGGCGCGGCCGCTTCTCGCGAGGCCCCTCCAGGGCCTTGCGGAACATGGCCAGGATGATGTCCCGGTCCTTGGCCGTCAGGGCCATGCGGAAGAAGATGTCCTGGACCTTCTCTTCGATGAAGGCCCGGTTGGTGTCGTGCATGAAGCCGAGGCTGTCGAGCATTTCGCGGAACCGCCGCCCGGCCTCGGCCTGCGCGGCGTGATCGAGGGGCAGGTCCCGGCGGAGCGCCGGGGGGTGTGGGCCGCGGAAGGCGATGGCATGGAGGGTCAGCGTGACGGCCACGCCGAGGTTGTAGGAGGGCTGACGCCCCGCCTGGGGGATGTGGAAGCGGACGTTGGCCAGGCCGATCTCGTCCTGCGTCAGGCCGGTCCGCTCGTTGCCGAAGACGAGGCCGATCCGGGACGCCGCCGGGTATTCGTCGATCCGGCCGGCGGCCGCGTCGAGGGGGACCAGCGGAAAATCGTGCCGGACGCGCGCCGTCGAGCCGAGAACGAGCTCCCGGTCGGCCAGGGCCTCCCCGAGCGACGGGAAGAAGCGCGCGCCCTCGATAATGGACTCGGCGTGGATGGCCGTGCGCCAGGCCGGGGCCTCGAGCCTGTCGAGCCCGACGATGCGCAGATCGTGGAAGCCGGTGTTGGCCATGCCCCGCGCGGCCAGGCCGATGTTCTCGGAACTGTCCGGCCGGACGAGGACGACGGCGAAACGGCCCAGGGCGCTCATGGGAACCGATTATAGCGAAGGTCAGGTCGGGGCGATAGCCCCGTCCTGAAGTCGCCGGGTCGTTGACAGCGGTCGAACGGGGGTGTTACGATGCCGGCCAGTACTCGGGGAGCAGCAATGAATCATGCAGGCTATTTGCTGCTCCCCGCAGTATAACCCGGGCCAGAGCGGCCGGCGGACCGGCGAGGAGGTCGGACGATGCCCCAAAAGAGAACGAGCGGAAAGACGGCCGCTTCGCGGCGGCCGGCGCCCGGCCGGTTCGGGACAAAGGACCTCGAGCGGCTCTTCGCCGCCAAGGGCTTCACCGATTTCCGCTGGCTCGACGCCCGCGACATCGTCGTCGCCGAATGGGTCCGGATGAAGTGCCTCTTCGGCTGCCCGGATTACGGCAAGAACGCCGCCTGCCCGCCCAACACCCCTCCGGTCGACGCCTGCGCCAGGTTCTTCCGGGAGTACAAGCGGGCCGCCGTCTTCCATTTCGCCAAGGCGGTGGAGAGGCCCGAAGACCGGCACGCCTGGAGCCGGAAGATCAACCTGGGACTCCTGGAGGTCGAAGGGGAAGTGTTCAAGGCCGGCTTCGTCAAGGCCTTCCTCATGCCCATGGACAGCTGCAATTACTGCCTGGACTGCACGGGCGTCCGGGAGACCTGCAAGCAGCTCAAGCTGGCCCGGCCCTCCCCCGACGCCATGGCCATGGACGTCTATGCCACGGTCCGCAAGATCGGCTATCCCATCCAGGTGCTGGCCGAATACGAAGAGGAGATGAACCGCTACGCCTTCCTGCTCGTGGATTAGCCGGACGAACCGGGCTATAATGGCCCCAGATCCCCATTCTCCCTGACAGAGAGGTTCCAATATGTGGTGGGACGGCAAGATCCAGAGGACGCTCCGCTGCCGGCTCGAGCAGAGGCCGGCCAGCTTGGGCGAGCTGCTCTCGGCGATCGGCCACCAGGGCGGTTTGATCGGGGAGATCCGCACCGTTCACATGGGCGGCTCGGCGGTCGATCGCGACATCACTATCTACGCGGACGACCTCAAGCACCTCGATCGGATCGTCAAGACGGTCGAGGCGACCCCGGGGGCCCAGCTGCTCGAGGTCCGGGACGAGGTCCTGGAGATGCACCAGGGCGGCAAGATCGCCATCCGCAGCCGCTACGACATCTCCTCGCTGAGCACGCTCCGCAAGGTCTACACGCCCGGGGTCGCGGAGGTCAGCCTGAAGATCCGGGACGATCCCTCTTTGGCCCGCCGCTACACCTCCATCCGCCACCTCGTCGCCATCGTCACGGACGGGACGGCCGTCCTGGGGCTCGGCGACATCGGCCCCAAGGCGGCCATGCCGGTCATGGAGGGCAAGGCCAGCCTGCTCGAAACCCTGACCGGTCTCTCCGGCATGCCCATCCTCCTCGACACCAAGGACCCGGACGAGATCGTCGAGACGGTCGTTCACATCGCTCCGACGTTCGCGGCCATCCAGCTCGAGGACATCTCCGCGCCCCGCTGCTTCGCCATCGAAGAGCGCATCCAGGCCCGGCTCGACATCCCCGTCATGCACGACGACCAGCACGGCACGGCCGTGGTCGTCACGGCCACGCTCCTCAACGCGGCCAAAGCGACCGGCCGGGACCTCGGCCAGAGCTCGATCGGGGTCATCGGCCTCGGCGCCGCGGGCCTGGGCCTGGCCAAGATGCTGATGTTCCGCTTCGGGCACCCCGTCCTGGGCGCCGACATCGCGCCGGACGCGCTCGGTCGGCTGAAGGGCGCCGGCGGCACCCCCGCCGACCTCAAGGGCATCATGGCCGGCTGCGACGTCGTCATCGCCACCACGGGTGTGCCGGGGCTGATCAAGGAAGGCATGGTCCGTAAAGGCCAGATCATCCTGGCCCTCTCGAACCCCAATCCCGAGATCGAGCCGGAGCGGGCCCTGGCCGCGGGGGCGGCCTACGCCGCCGACGGGAAATCGGTCAACAACGTCCTCGGCTTCCCCGGGATCTTCCGCGGCGCGGTGGACGCCAACGTCCCCCGCATCACCAGGGACATGCTCATCGCCGCGGCCGAAGCCATCGCGGCCTTCGCCAAGCCGGGCGAGGTCGTCCCCGACCCGCTCGACAAGGCTTTGCACAAGGCGGTGGCCCGGGCGGTCGCCCGCGTGGCCCTGGCCCGGGGCCTCAACCGGGACGACCTGACCGGTTACTTCGATTGACAACCGGCCGTCTGTCGGCTATATAAGAACAGCGCCGGAGCACGGCGCCCGGCCGTCGAAAAGGAGGGATGCGAATGATCACCGTCAAGGACATGCTCGACCAGAAGGGACACAACGCCTGGACGATCGGACCGGAGGCCAAGGTCCTCGAGGCCCTGGAGCTCATGGCCAAGAAAGGCTTGGGCGCCCTGATCGTCGTCGATAAGGATGACGAGGTCATCGGCATCCTGTCCGAACGGGATTACGCCCGGAAGATCATCCTCATGGGCCGGCAGTCCCAGGACACCCCGGTCAAGGACATCATGACCAAAGAGGTCTTCGGGGTCCACTACGAGACGACGGCCGACGAATGCATGGCCCTCATGACCGACAAGCACATCCGCCACCTGCCCGTCTGCAAGGACGGCAAGCTCGGCGGGGTCATCTCCATCGGCGACGTCGTCAAGGCCGTCATCGACCAGCATAAGGTGACCATCGAGAACCTCGAGAACTACATCATGGGGAAGTATCAATAGGGCCCTCGCGAGAACGCCTATCTCACTCGGGCTGAGGCAAAGTCTTAGAACTCCATAAGGTCCATCTCGCGCAAGGCGAGATAGGCCGCGCCCAGCACGCCAGCCGAATCGCCAAGGACCGCCTTTAAAATCGGGATCGTCCGGCCCGGGAGGCCGAAGAGCGACTTGTTCATGACCGCAGGCACCTGCTCGTACCAGAGGGGGATGTTCGACACGCCGCCGCCGAGGACGATGGCCTCGAGGTCGAGCGCGTTGACGCAGTTGGCGAAGAGCTCGCCCATGATCCGGACCGATTCGTCGAAGACCCGCCGGGCGCGGGCATCGCCGGCCCCGTATCGCTCGAAGATGCGTTCCGGCGGCAGGGTCTCCCCCGCCAGCTCGGCGTAGCGGCGGCCCAGGCTCGGGCCGGAGAGATAGGCTTCGCCGCAGCCTCGGCGGCCGCACTCGCAGGTCCGGCCGTCGATGGCGATCGAGGTGTGGCCGATCTCGCCGGCGTTCCCGTTCGGCCCGCGGTGGAGCCTGTTCCCCAGGATGAGCCCGGAGCCCATGCCCGTGCCCAGGATGACAGCCATGACCGTCGTGAAGCGGCCGTGGCACTGGGCAAAGAACTCGGCCAGGGCCAGGCAGTTGGCGTCGTTCTCGACGATGAGCGGGACCTTGAGCTCGGTCCGGAGCAGGCTGACGAGACCCGGCTTCTCGTAGAGCGGCGTGTGAGGGGCGCCGTACATGATATCGTCCGCGGCGCTGTACGTGCCGGGCGTGCCCATGCCCACGGCCTCGAAGGCGGCCTCGCCGGCGGTCTCGGCGATGAGCTCGAGGATGTTGGCCACGACGCGCTCGCGTCCGAGACCCGGCTCGGACGGCCGGCGCTTGCGGGCCAGGATGCGGCGCGTCTCGTCCACGAGACAGGCCTCCACCTTCGTTCCGCCGAGATCGATCCCGACCGCGAACCGGCTCATATCCGTCCCTCCGGAGTCATTCTATGCTCTCCCGGTCATCGCGTCCAACGGAAGGGGGTCTCGAGGCGCGCCTCGACCCAGGCCTTGTCGATCCGCAGACCGTACTGGTCGTGCTGGAGCTTCCCGCCGGGGTCGTCCTTCAGCGCTTCGGCGTAGGAAGCGACCGCTTCGGCCCTGTTCCCCAGCAGATCGTTGACGATACCGATCCAGACCAGGGCCCCGAACCGGTCGCCCTTCGCGTCGGCGCGCTCACGGCACTTCCGGAAGGCCGCCAGGGACTCCGGGTAGGTTCCTCCGTCGAAGAGGAGCAGGCCGAGCTTGAACCAGACGTGCGGGGCCCGGACAGCCGCGGTCGCCGGGTCCCTGAAGAATTCCAGCGCGGCCGCCCCGGTCCCGGTCCAGTCCAGGGCCTCGACGGCCTCTTCGATCTCCGCGACGCTCCGTGGCAGGAGGTCCTCCACGAGACCCAGCCGCCGGTCCGGGTCGAGGACGACCTCCCGAAGCGGCGAGCGGCCGGAGAATCGCAGCACGTTCGTCCGGACCAGCCGGTCGGTCGTCGCGTCGAGGACGGTCCCGTCCTCGAACACGGCCCGGACGGGGACGGGCATGCGGATGGAATTCGTCCCGTACTCCACCCGGGCCTCCGAGGCGAACCCGCCTTCGGCCGGCAACGAAGCCTTGGACACGACGCGGCATTCGAGGCCCCTGGCGGACCTGACCCAATCCTCGAAGAACCAGTCCAGGCCCTGCCCCGACTCGGCCTCGGCCAGCCGCTGGAACTCGCGCCAGCCGAGCCTCCGGCCGGAGAACTCCCGGACGGCCCGGCGATAGAGCCGGTCGAACGTCCCGCGGCCGAGGACGGTCTCCAGGGCGCTGAGCACGGCAAATCCCTTGCCGTGGATGAGGATGTTGTTGCGGTCGTATCTCTGGGCCTTGACGAGCGACGGGGGCGCGTCGAGGGTCGTATCGCGGCCGGCCCGGACGCCCTCGAGGTAGCGCTCGATGAAGCCGCGGTGACGGTCCCAGCCGCGGCCCGTCCTCAGCATGAACTCCTTGTCGGCGCAGATGCCCAATCCGATCATGAGCCAGGCTTCCGTATAATCGCCGGCCACATCGCCGGACATGGCCGACTCCCCCCAGTATTGGTGGCCGATCTCGTGGGCGGTGATCCAGGTCCACCAGGCGTTTCCCTTCTCCCCTTTGGCCGGGTCGAACGTCTCCTGCCCGTGGACGACCACCAGGCCCGAAGCGTAGGGATATCCGCCCATAGGCTCGGTCCCGCCGGGGAGGATGACGAGCGACCGGTGAGGATAGCTTCCGAGCCACTTCTTATAAAAAGGTACTATCTCGGCCGCCGCGTCCAGGCAGAACAGGGCGCAGTCCCGGCCTTTCTCCGTGAACAGGGCCGAGATCTCGACCCCCCCGGCTTCGCGGCGCTCGACCTTCATCGACTTCGACAGAAAGATCCCGAAATGCGTCGTCACGCAATCGTTGACATACGCCCCGGAGGCGGGATCGAGACGGCCGCTCACGGCCGCCGCGAAGCCCGGCGGCGCGCCCAGACGGACCCGGAACGTGTCCCGGACCGGACGGCCTTCCCGCCAGAGCCGCGGATACCAGAGCCCGAAGTGGACTTGGCCGTCGGTCACGGCCGCGTGGGCGGTGAACCGGACGTCGATCTTGACCCGTCCGCCCGGGGGAATGGGGGCCGGGAGGGCCAGGAGCAGGGGCGTCGTGGGCGGCATGGCCTTGGCCGCGTTGAGGACCTCGAGCGGCCGCCCGCCGGCGCTCACGGAGAATTCGCCGGCCGGACGGACGGTCCACTCGAGCGCGAAGACGGAGAGCGGCCGGCGCGAGGTGTTCGTCAGGGAGATCGAGCCGGTGGCGGAAAGCGAGGCCTGGTCGCCGTCGATGCCGATGCCCACGTTGAAGACATACTCGGCCGGGGGCGGGTCCGCGAGCTCCCAGGATCCCTGGCCGTCCGCGGTGCCGGAGGCCGGGGGGGTGCAACTCACGACGATCAAGAAGGCCGCGGCCAAGGCCGCTCCGACGATCAAGGACGTCCTGGTGCTTCTCATGGGCGGGCCTCCCTTGCGGACATTATGCAAAATAACGGACGGGGAAATCCAGCACGTATCGGCCGAACGACCGGGGAGCTCGAGCCATCCCTTTTATCTTTCCTGCGGCCTCTGCTATATTGGAGCCCGATAAGGCGATCGGGAATGAACATACCGGCGGAAAAAGTCTCCTTCGGGTACAAGACGGTCGGCGCGGAAGAGAAGAAGCGGCTCGTCCACGACCAGTTCACGCCGATCGCCGGGACCTATGACCGGGCCGACGCCCTGCTCAGCCTGGGCCTCCACTTTCTCTGGAAGCGGACGACGGTCCGCCGGCTCGGGCTCCGGCCCGGCGAGAGTGTCCTCGACGTCTGCGGCGGCACGGCCGACCTGGCCCTGAGGGCCGCCAGGCGCGTCGGCGGTTCGGGCCGGGCGGTCGTCTGCGACTTCAACCGCCCCATGATGGAAACCGGACGGACGAAGAGCGGGCGGGCCCGCGACGGCCGGGCCGTCTCCTTCGTCCAGGGCGACGCCGAAAGCCTCCCGTTCCCGGGCTCTTCTTTCGACGCGGTCGCAGTCGGCTTCGGCTTGCGCAATCTCGTCGACCTCGACCGGGGGCTCACCGAGATCTTCCGCGTCCTCAAGCCGGGAGGCCGGCTCTCGGCGCTCGAATTCTCCCTGCCGCGCCGCCGCTGGCAAAGGTCCCTCTACGCCTTCTACTCTTTCCGGCTCATGCTCCCGGCCGCCCGCCTCATCACCGGGACGGACGGCCCGTTCCGCTATCTGGCCGAATCCATCCGGGTCTTCGACCCGCCCGAGGGCGTGGCCGGCCGTCTCGGCCGGGCCGGTTTCGTCGAGGTCGCCTTCAGCCTGCGGACCCTCGGCATCGCCGTCATCTATTTCGGGCGCAAGCCCCAGGAGGTCCCCCATGCCGCGGATCGACGATAAGGTCAAGGCGACGGCCGCCCAATGCCGGCACTACGCCATGTGCAAGATCGACTATCTCGCGACCGGGCTTTGTCCTTCGGGCCCGGAGAAGCATTTCGTCACGTATTACCCTCAGGGCCGGATGGACCTCTATCGCGGCCTGGCCGAAGGCCGGATCCCCGTCACGGAGGCGCTGGCCGAGTCGGCCGACACCTGCACGCTCTGCGGCGTCTGCGACCCTCAGTGCCACTTCGTCACGGGCCTGCAGCCGACCGCGGTCATGCGGGCGCTCAAGGGCTACGTCGCGGACTTTCGCCGGGAGAACGGGGAGGTCGTGCGGACGGCCGAGGACGAAGGCCTGCGACGGATCCGCGAGATCGTCGGCCGGGACTGGGCGACCAACGATCCGGCCGTTCTCTGGACCTACGCCGACGACCCCTTCCCGCTCGCCGGCCCGCAAACGCCCCGTTATGTCGTCTTGCCCGGCTCCCGGGACGAGGTCGCGGCGGTCGTCCGCCTGGCCAACCGGCTCGGGCTCGACTTCGCCATCCGCGGCAACGGCGGCAGCGTCTTCGGCTTCGTCTTCTCGGACGGCATCGTCCTCGACCTGAACCGGATGCGGCGGATCGAGTTCGATCTCGAGAACTGGTGCGCCGCCGTCGAGCCGGGGGTGACCTCGTTCGAGCTTCAGCAGGAGGCCTGCCGGCGCGGTCTCCGCGTCAACGCCGCCGAGCCCGCGGCCACGGTCTGCGGCAATCTCGTCTGCACCGGCACGTTCTCGACCTGGTCGAACGTCTACGGCACGGCCGCCGACAACTTCGTCGACATGGAGTTCGTCGGCCGCGACGGCGGCGTCTTCCGGCTCAACGACAAGCGGGCGCCCAACCATTTCGCTTTCGAACACCGGGTCGTGCCCTCCCCCGGCATCTGCACGAAGGCCTGGGTCAAGCTCCACCCGATGACCGATGACGAAGAGGGGCTGCTCGTGCCGTTCGAGGGCTTCGACGAGGCCGTCCGCTTCGCCCGGGAGCTCGGGCAGCGGCGGATCGGCCTGGCCGTGGCCGTCCTCGGAGCGCATTACATCGCGAACTTCCTGACCCCCGACGAGGGGCTGGCCGGCCGGGTCAAGGCCGCCCTGCCGGAAGCCCTCGGGATCGACTATGCCGTCTTCACGATCGCCGACCGGTTCGGCCGGGACGCCATCCGCAAGATGGCCCCGCACATCATCGATTCGTCGCTGCTGCGGCTCCTGATGCTCGGCCTGCCGAAGCTGGTCGAGCCGCGCTGGCTCGATCTCGTCCGCGAATGGGAGGGCCGCGAGCGGCCCTACGCGCTGCTGTGCAAGCCGGAGATGCGGCCCCTCGTCGAAGCCGCCCTCCAGCCGTCTCCGGAGACGATCAGCGAGTCCGTCCCCGAAAGCCTCCGCCCGTTCTACCGGGAGCTTTACGCCACTCCCGAGATGACGGATATGGTCTGGCTCAACATGCATCGGATCGTCAGCGCGCGCATGTCGCGCCGCAAGCACATGTTCGCCTTCCTCGTCTATGTCCCGCCGGACCGTCTCGACGCCGTCCACGAGGTCCTGGACGGCTTCGACCGGGTGGCCGCGAAGCACGGGATCGATCACGATTTCGGCTTCCTGACGCCCATGGATCTCGGCAAACGGGCCATCCTGGAATACGATTACTATATCGATCATACCGACCCGGCCGAGCGGGGCAAGATCGCCGCAGCCATGCCCGAGCTCGATCCCTGGCTCGACGCCCTGGCCGCCCGGATCCCAGGCGTCCTGTCGCTGAAATACGTCTTTTCCCAGGGCTGCTCGCGGAAGGACAATTTCCTTTACCGGGTCTGAAACGCGGAGGGGAGCATGAGGATCGAGACCGGTCCGCTTGTCGAAAAGAGGGCGGCACGCTCGAGCCGGATCCTCGTCACAGGCGCCGCCGGCTTTCTGGGCAGTCACATCGCTTTGGCCCTGATCGACTCGGGCTTCCATGTCGCGGTCCTGGTCCGGGCGTCCAAGGGGCTTTCGGCCCGCGACCGAATGACCAGGCTGGCCGCCTGGTTCGGGCTCGACGAACGGGCCGCCGCCGCGATCGAGATCGTCGAAGGGGACATCCTGGATCCCGGCTGGCCCGCGGCGATGCTCGACGGAGCGTCCGGGCCAAAGCCGTTCGACGAGATCGTCCACTGCGCCTCGAACACCGCCTTCGCCGAGCGCAAGCGGGCCGAGGTCGAAGCGGCGAACATCGACGGGCTGCGGAACGTGCTCGATTACGCCGTCCGCGGCGGGTGCGCGTTCTTCCACCATGTCAGCACGGCCTACGTCGCGGGCCGGCGGACGGGGCCCTGCCGGGAGGACTGGGTCGAGCAGGGGCCGTTCACGAACGTCTACGAGGAGACCAAGGCCCGCGGCGAGATCATGGCCCGCGACCTCTGCGGGGCCGAGGGCATCCGGCTCAACGTCTACCGGCCGACGATCGTCTACGGCGACTCGCGGACGGGCCGGACCCTGCGCTTCAACGCGCTCTACTTCCCGGTCAAGGCGGCCGTCTTTCTCCGCGACATCTACCTCGCCGACATCCGCCAGAGAGACGGCCGCAGGGCGGCCGAGCTGGGCATCCGGATGACGGAAGGCGGGGCGTTGGTCATGCCCATGCGCATCGAAACACGGCCCGGCACGGGCATCAATCTCGTCCCGGTCGATCATTGCGTCCGGGCCTTCATGGCCATCTTCGAGGACGGGCTCGACGGCGGCATCTATCACATCGCCAACCCTCGGGTGACGACCCTCGAGGACCTCGTGGCCTTCGGCAAGCGCCGTTTCCAGATGGAAGGGATCGAGGCCTGCGGGCCGGAGAGCTTCGACGTCCGGCCGAAGAACACCCTCGAGGTCCTCTATGATTCCTACCTCGAGATCTACCGGCCCTATATGCAGGACACCCGGTCGTTCGACATGACGAACGCGGCGCCGATCTTGGAGAGACACGGCCTTGTTTGCCCCGCGTTCGACTACGACATGTTCGCCCGCTGCATGGCCTACGCCTTGGAGGCGGACTGGGGATCGAAGCTCTTCGCCCGCTGAAGCCCGGGGTGGCGCGGGCTGCCGATTCGGGTACAATAGGCCGCATGGACATCGTCCTGGCCTCGGCTTCGCCCCGGCGCCGGGAGCTCATGGCCCGGATCGCGCCGGAGTTCCGCGTCCATCCGACCGGCGTCGACGAATCGACCATCGCCGCCAAAGACCCGCTCGAGTTCGCCATTACCGCCGCCGTGCTCAAGGCCAAGGCCGCGGCCGAGCTCTTCCCTGAGGCCGTCGTCATCGGCGCCGATACGGTTGTGGCCTTGGGGCTGCGCATCCTCGGCAAGCCGGCCGGCCTGGCCGAGGCCCGGGAGATGCTCCGGGCCCTCTCGGGCCGGCGCCACCGCGTCATCACCGGCTTGGCCTTTTACCGCCAGGCGGAGGACCGCCTGCTCACCGGCTACGACCTGACCTACGTCACTTTTCGCGAGCTCAGCGACGGGATGATCGAGGGCTATCTCGCCGAGGGGACGTTCCGCGACAAGGCCGGCGCCTACGCCGTCCAGGAGATCGGCGACGCCTTCGTGGCCCGGATGAAGGGCGATTACGACAACGTCGTCGGCTTCCCGGTGGAGAAGGTCCGCCGCCTGCTGGCCCGCTTCACGGCCCCCGCGCTCACGGTCGAGGTCGAGGACATCGACTTCCCGTCGAGCGACGGGAAGGCCGAAGCCGGAGGCCGCAAGCTCCTCATCCCCGGGGCGGTCCCGGGAGAAAAGCTCCGGGTCCAGGTTGTCGCCGAGCGCGGCGCGGCCCAGGTCGCCGAGATCGATCCGCATCGAAACCCCGTCGCCGCGCCGGGCCGCGCCGCGGTGCCGGCATTTCGGGGCGTGCGGCGGTTGCCGCTATCAGCACGTCGAGTACGGGACCCAGCTCGAGCTCAAGGAGCGCCACCTTCGGCGCGTGCTCGACGAAGGCGGGCTGCCGGAGGCCGCGGCCGCCGTCAGGCCCGTCGCCGCCTCGCCGGACCTCTACGGCTTCAGGAACAAGATGGAGTTCGCCTTCGGGGAGAAGCACGGGGCGCTCGCGCTCGGCCTGCGGGAGAGGGTCACGGCCAGCCGCCAGACCTACCGCCGGACGCTGCCGCTCTCGGAATGCCCGATCTTCGGCCCTGTCGTCGGCCGCGTCTTCCCGGTTCTCCTCGATTTCGCCGGGCGATACGGGCTCGAAGGCTTCGAGCCGGCCACCCGCAAGGGCCACCTCCGCCATCTCGTCCTCCGCGAGGGCAAACGCACCGGGGAGCTCATGGCCCTCTTGGTGACGGCCGAATTACCGGAAGTCGACCTGGATGCCCTGGCCGGCCGGCTCGCCGCGGCCGCGCCGGAGCTCCGGAGCTTCGTCCACGTCACCAACAGCCGCGGCTCCGACCTCGTCGAGTTCGAGCGGACGGCCCTCGTCGCCGGCGTCCCGTTCATCGAAGAAAAGCTGGCCGGGCTGTCCTTCCGCATCTACCCGCCGAGCTTCTTCCAGACCAACACGGCCGGCGCGGAGCTCCTCTACCGGCGACTTGGCGACGAGAGCGGGCTCACGAAGGCCAGCCGCGTCCTGGGCCTCTACTGCGGCAGCGGGGCGATCGAGCTCTCCCTCGCGGGGACGGCGGGGACGGTGACAGCCATCGACGCCTCGCCGGCCAACATCGCCAACGCCGTGGAGAACGCCCTGGTCAACCGGATCGAGAACGTCGAGTTCCTGGCCGGCACGGTCGAAGCCCTGCTCGCGGAGCCGCGCCGCGAGCGGGCCGACGTCGTCATCGTCGATCCACCCCGCGTCGGCCTGACGGGCAAGGCTTTGCGCCGGACGGCCGCCCTCGGCGCGCCGACGATCGTCTATGTCTCCTGCCATCCCCGGTCGCTCGCCCGGGACCTGGCCGCCTTCGGCGACGCCGGATACCGGATCGCGTCGCTCTCACCGTTCGACCTCTTCCCGCACACTCCCCACCTCGAGACGCTGGCCGTCCTCGTCCGCTGAGGGCGGCCGCTTTACTTTCCCTCCCGGCCATAGTATTAATCGGCCCCAGGAGGGAGATGCCATGACCGACGCCAAGTCCGCCCCGTCCTTCGAAGCCCGGCCACGCTGCTGCCCGTGCGGCGAACACCCGGACCCGTCCGGGACGTCCCTGACGCGGCGAGATTTTCTGAAGGGCGCCGGGATGACGGCGCTCGGGAGCGTCGCCGCGGGCGGTCTGGCCTGGCCCCTGCTCGGCGGCCGGGCCGAGGCGGCCGATGAGGCCTGGCGCCCCGCGCCCCTCAAGGTCAAACCGATCCTTGTCTACGACACGCCTACGCGCCGGCCCCAGACGAGCTGGCGGAACTGGGGCGGGATCGAGACCGAAGCCCAGGCCCGGGAAGAGGTCGCCCGGATCGGGGGCGAGCTCGCGGCCCTCGCCAAGAGGGCGGAGTTTCCGCTGGAGTTCCTGCCGGTCTCGCCGGTCCGGAAGGCCGCGGACCTCGCCGGGGTCCGGGACCTGGCCGACGCCCAGGCCCTTCTCGTCTACGCGGCCGGCGGCTGGATGGACGTCTACGACGCCTTGGACGAGACGGGCAAGGACCGCATCCTGTTCTGCCGCCACAAGTCCGGACCCGTCTACCTCTGGTACGAGATCATCAGCCCGCGCTATCTCCGGAAGCACGGCGACAGCCTGGCCGTCAAGGGCGTCGACGAGGACGACGTCGTCATCGACAGCCAGGACGAGCTTCTCTGGCGCTTCCGGGCCCTGGCCGGGTTGCGCAACACGCTGGGCACTAAGATCCTGGCCGTCGGAGGGCCGGCCGCCTGGTCCGAACCGGAAGGGCCCGGCTCCGTGGTCAAGTCGGTCATCGACACGTGGAAGTTCGACATCATCACGGTGTCCTACGACGACCTGGGCCGGATCATCCGCGAGGCCCGGGCCGACGCCGCGGCCGTGCGGCGGGCCCGGTCGCGGGCCGACGCCTACCTCCGGCAGCCCGGGACGAGCCTGGAGACGGAGCGGTCCTTCGTCGACAACGGCCTTCTCCTCGACGAGGTCTTCCGGGCCCTGATGAAGAAGGCCGGGTGCCGGGCCCTGACCATCAACGGCTGCATGGGCACGATCATGCCGCTGGCCGAGACGTCGGCCTGCCTGACGCTGAGCACGCTCAACGACGACGGCTACCTGGCCTTCTGCGAATCGGACTTCGTCGTCATCCCCTCGGGCGTCCTGCTCGCCAACATCGCCGGGCACCCCGTGTTCCTCAACGATCCGACCTATCCCCACGACGGGATCATCACACTGGCCCATTGCACGGCGCCGCGGAAGATGGACGGCCGGGCGGCCGAGCCGGCCCGCATCCTGACCCATTTCGAATCGGATTACGGGGCCGCCCCCAAGGTCGAGATGGCCAAGGGCCAGGTCGTGACCAACATCGCCCCGGACTTCGCCTCCAAGCGGTGGCTGGGCCTGCGCGGCGAGATCGTCGAGGCCCCGTTCCTGCCCATCTGCCGCTCCCAGATCGACATCCGTTTCAAATGCGATGACCGGACCCTGGCCCGGCGCATGCCGGGCTTCCATTGGATGACCGCCTACGGCGACCACACCCGGGAGGTGGCCTACGCCTTGAAGCGCGTCGGCATCGCCTGGGATTTCCTGGGCTGAAGGACGGGGGCATGACCGCGAGGGAGGACCGCATGGACCGCCTGAAGCTTCTCGCGCTCACGCTCGCGATCATCGCTCCGCTCGCCGTCGGGCCGCTGGCGCCCCAGACCTCCGACCCGTCCGCCATCCGCTACATCGCCGCGTCCGGCCGAGGTGGCCGGGATCGCGTCCCCGGTCCTGTCGCTCGACGGGGCCTGGTCGTTCCATGCCGCACCTCCCCGGGGCTTCGAGAAGCTGACCGAACGGAACGCCAAGGGTTTCGCGCCGATCGACGTGCCCGGGGACTGGACCATGCAGGGACGGTCCGTGACGCCCGGACCCCGGCCGGATATCTCAAGACCGTGGCCCTCCCGGCCGACTGGAAGGGCGCCCGGATCATCCTCCGCTCGGACGGGGCCCAGAGCCTGGCCACGTTCTGGGTCAACGGGAAGCTCGCAGGGAACGCACGAGGGCGGCTTTACGGCCTTCGAGTTCGACGTCACGGCGCTCTGCCGCCCGGGCGCGGCCAACACGATCGCCGCGGCCGTCCAGAACGAATCGACGGCCGACATCCTGGCCAGCGGGACCCAATACGCCTCGTACCAGTTCGGCGGATTGACCCGGAAGGTCAGCCTGCTGGCCGTGCCGGCGCTCCACGTCGCCGGGGTCGACGTCGTGACGGACGTCGGGGAGGACGGCCGCACGGCCGCCTTCCGGATCGAGGCCGTTCTGGCCAACGCGGCGGGCGCCGCCGGCGAGGACGTCACGCTCGACCTCGCCCTCAGCGATCCGGACGGGCGGACCGTCCATCGGCAGACGCTCCCGGTCCAGCGCATCGAACCCGGCGGAACGGCCCGGCTCGTCTTCGAGGGCACGGTCGAGAACGCGGCCCTCTGGGACGCCGAACATCCCCGTCTCCACACCCTCGCGCTCGACCTGCGGGCGGGCGGCCGGAAGCTCGAGAGCGTCGTCCGGCGGGTCGGTCTCAGGGAGATCGAGATCGTCGGAACGGGCCTCTTCGTCAACGGCCGGCCGGTCAAGGTCCGCGGCATCAACCGGCACGAGGTCCATCCCCTCCGCGGCCGCAGCCTGACTCCCGAGCTCTGGCGCAAGGACGCCGAGCTCTTCCGGGCGGCCAACATCAACTTCATCCGCACCTCCCACTATCCGCCGGCCGAGGAGTTCCTGGAGGCCTGCGACGAGCTGGGCCTGTTCGTCGAGTGCGAGGCGCCCCTCGTCTGGGTCCAGCACGGGGCCAACGAGACCTGGAAGACGGAGGACCCGAACGACCCGAAATACCTTCCCTTACATCAAACGGGCCGTGGCCGAGACCGTCGCCTTCAACCGTCATCATCCGAGCATCATCCTCTGGTCGCTGGCCAACGAGTCGGGCTGGAGCCCCCATTTCGCCGAGGCCGCCCGGATGGCCGGGGCCATGGACCCGAGCCGGCCGAGGACGTTCCACGATCAGGCCTACGGCGGCTACAACAACCGGGGCTCGGACGAGATCCCGATCGCCAACTACCATTACCCCGGTCCGCAGGGACCCGACCTGGCCGTCTCGCTCCGCCTGCCCCGGCCTCTCTACTACGGCGAGTACTGCCACCTCAATTGCTACAACCGGACGGAGCTGGCCGCCGATCCGGGGGTGCGCGACGAGTATGGCCGCGGCTTCGCCCGGATGTGGGAGAAGATCTTCGGCTCGTCCGAAGTGATCGGGGGGTCCATCTGGTCGGGCCTCGACGATGTCTTCCTCCTGCCGTCGGGCCGGACCACCGGCTACGGGGAGTGGGGCCCCATCGACGGCTGGCGGCGGGAGAAGCCGGAATACTGGCACATCAAGAAATCCTATTCGCCGGTGCGGATCGGGCCGGACCGGGTCGCCGCGCCGGCGCCGGGCCAGCCCGTCGTCCTCCAGATCGAGAACCGGCACGACTTCACCGACCTCCGCGAATGCCGCATCGACTGGCGGATCGGCGACGAGACGGGCCGGGCGGCGGTCGAGCTCGCGCCGCGGCGGACGGCTGTCCTGAGGATCCGGCCGGTCGGCGCGGAGATCTCGGGAAAGGCCCTGAAGATCGAGGTCACGAGCCCCCGCGGCTTTCTCATCGACAGCTTCGAGATCGCGGTCGGCGCCCCGGCGCCGCCGGCCCCGCCCTTCAAGGCCCTGGCCGTTCAAGACGGCCGGCTCGAGCTGAAGGAGGACGCCGCGGCGATCACGGTCGAGGGCGACGGGTTCCGCTGGACCTTCGACCGCCGGACGGGCGCCGTTGTCAGGGCCGAAGCGCGGGGCGTGCCCATCCTCGCCGGCGGGCCGGCGCTCATGCTCCTGCCCCAGACGTCGGGTCCGTGCGTCACGGATTACCGCCCGGACGTCGAGCCTTTCAACTCCGTCTGCGCGGATTGGACGGTCGCGAGCGTCACGGCCGCCTTGGACGAAGGAGCGGTGACCGTGACCGTCAAGGGGGCCTACGCCGAGGCGGAAGGCGGGTACGCCGTCCGGATCGACGGCGCGGGACGGGCCGAGTTCAGCTACGATTTCAAGGTCCGGGCGAAGACGGATCCCCGGCAGTACGGCCTGGTCGTGTATCTGCCCCGCTCGTTCGACACCCTGAGCTGGAGCCGCCGGGGTCAGTGGACGACCTACCCGGAGAACCACATCGGGCGGCCGCTCGGCACGGCCAAGGCCCTGTCGCCGGACCGCGAACCGGTCTTCCGCCGGCCGCCCGCCTGGGACTGGAAGGACGATCAGACCAAGCTCGGCTCCAACGATTTCCGTTCGACCAAGGCCGACGTCCTCTGGGCGGTCCTGTCCCGGCCCGAAGGCGAGGGTCTGATGCTCGTCTCCGACGGGCGCCAGGCCTCCCGGTCCTTCCTCGACGGGGACCGCGTCGGCTGGCTCATCGCCGACTTCTCGACCGGCGGCGGCGACATCTTCTTCGCGCCGCACCACAAAATGGACGACCGTCCGCTCGAGGCCGGGGCCACGATCAAGGGCTCGTTCGCCCTCGTCGCCGTGACGGCCGCCCGCTGACCCTCACGACCCGTTGGTCTTGCTGGATCGACCCTACAGGGTCAAAGCAGGACCTGAAGAACTTGTTCCGAATATTTCTCAGGAGCGCGGCTCCGAGTCGCTCCGCCGCGCCCCTGATGGTCGCTCCTCGGAATCCGCTCCCTGATGGCGGGTGGCGATGACGTCGGCGCCCGTGCCCAGGACGTCGGCGATCAGGACCTGGCCGCGGCGGACCGGCGCCTCCGGGCGGAGCTTGGCGATCTCGGCCAGGACGGGGAAGAGCATCTCGCGCGGCACAGCCGCGCTCAGCCGGACGGAGACCATCTTCGTCGGCGCGCCCCGGAGCGGGACGGACGTGGCCAGGTTGCGCTTGGGGTGAAGGACCTCGTCGAGGGCGAAGGGAACGCCCTTGTCGCACTGATTTCCGTCGACCCGGAGCTCCCCGGCCGCGTCACGGCCGATCTCGAGCTCGCAGCCGACCGGGCAGAGGACGCAGGTCAGGCGGTCGACGGGGGCGCGCTCATTCATGGCAGGCGACCTCGAGGTCCTCGTCGACCGCCGCCCGGACCTTGATCTTCTGGAGCTCGGAGGGCAGAAGGCGGGCGTACTTCTTGCGGGCGTAGACCCGGCCGGAGGTCTTCCCTGTCACCTCGATACGGGCGCCGCGGACCGGCCGTCTGACCCGGAAGCTCCACTCGACGCCGCCCGTCCCGGCCGTCAGGAGCTGCGGCAGGGCGTACTTGACGCCCGGTCCGGCCGAGATGCGGACCGTCCGCCCCGGCCCCCTCTCCCCCGCCGCGTAGCGGGCGGCCCGCTCGCCGGCCGAGAAGCCCTCGAACGAGGCCCAGTCGGCCACGTCGTGGATGTGGAGGACGTTGCCGCAGGAGAAGACCCCGGGGACCGAGGTCATGAGCCTCTCGTCGACGACGGCCCCGCCCGTGAGCGGCGAGAGCTCGACCCCGGCCCGCTTCGAGAGCTCGTTCTCGGGGATGAGCCCGACGGACAGCAGCAGAGTGTCGCAGGGGATGACGCGCTCGGTCCCGGGAAGCGGGGCCAGCGCTTCGTCGACCCCGGCCACGACGACGCTCTCGACGCGGTCCCGGCCGCGGATCTCGACGACGGTCGCCCCGAGCTCGAGCGGGATGCCGAAGTCCGTCAGGCACTGCCTCACGTTGCGCTCGAGCCCGCCCGGCCAGGGCAGGATCTCGAAGACGCCCTTGACCTTGATGCCCTCGAAGACGAGGCGGCGGGCCATGATCAGCCCGATGTCGCCCGAGCCGAGGATGACCGCCTCGTTCCCGACGCGCAGGTTCCGGAGGTTGACGAGATTCTGGGCCAGCCCGGCCGTGAAGACCCCGGCCGGACGCGTCCCGGGGATCTCGATCATGTCGCGCGTCCGCTCGCGGCAGCCCATGGCCAGGACCACCGCCCCGGCCCGGACGAGCCTGTAGCCCTCGCGGGAGTTGATGCGGAGAACGCGGTCGGGAGAGAGGTCGAGGACCATGGCCCCGGTCTCGACCTTGATGGGCTCGCGGGCGACGTCCTCGGCCAGCCGTTCGGCGTATTCGGGCCCGCTGATCGTCTCCTTGTAAAGGAACAGCCCGAAGCCGTCGTGGACGCACTGGTTGAGGATGCCGCCGAGCGTTCTCTCCCGCTCGATGAGGAGCACCGTCCCGGCCCCGGCCCGCCGCGCGCCCAGGGCCGCGGCCAGGCCGGCCGGACCGCCGCCGATGACGGCGACGTCGCAGGTTTCGACGGGTCCCTTCATCTCTCAGTCCTTGATCCGTCCGTAGAAGAGGCGGGAGCCGCCGCCCCGCTTGGTGATGCGGTCGATCGGAACGCCCTCGTCCTGGAGGATCTCGACGAGGCGCGGCGTGCAGAAGCCGCCCTGGCAGCGGCCCATGCCGCAGCGGGTCCGGCGCTTGACAGCGTCCAGCGTCCGGGCCCCGAACGGGTTCCGCAGGGCCTCGGCGACCTCGGCCCGGGTGACATGCTCGCAGCGGCAGACCATCTCGCCCCAGTCCGCATCCCCCGCGACCCGGGCAGCGCGCTTGTCGTCGTCCAGGGCGGCGAAGCGCCTCTTGACGGGCAGGTCCGGGCGGAAATCGGGCTTCAGCCGCAGGTCCAACCTCACTCCGAGCATCGCGACGACCATCTCGGCCAGGGCCGGGGCCGCGGTCAGCCCGGGGGATTCGATGCCAACGAGGCTGATCCAGCCGGGCCGTCGCCCGCTTTCCTCGACGATGAAGTCGGCGAACCTGTCCCGGCCGGTGGGGTCGACGAGCTTGGGCCGGAGGCCGGCGTAGCTGTGGATGAACGGGGCCCCGGCCAGCTCGGGCATGAGCCGGGCGGCCTCGGCCTTGAGCCGCGCCGTGACCTCCCGTGTCGAGGCCAGGTCGCGCTTGTCTCCGACCGGCTCGGCGCTCGGCCCGAGGAGGATATGGCCTTCGAGCGTGGGGGTGACGTGGATGCCCAGCCCCGGATCGTCGCGCGGCGGCACGGGATAGACGGGCAGGCCGAGATGCAGGCCGCTGTCCTTGTCCGTGATGAGATACTCGCCCCGGTAAGGGAAGATCCGGTAGTCGTCGATCCCGGCCAGGCGGGCGACTTCGTCGGAAAAGAGGCCGGCGCAGTTGACGACCCGGCGGGCCGCGAGCGTCCCCCGCGGCGTCGCGAGCCGGAAGAGGTCCTCTTCGAAGCCTACGGCTGTGACGGCGGTCTCGAGCCGCACCTCGGCCCCGTTCGCTGCAGCGCATTCGGCCAGGGCGATGGTGAATTCGTAGGGCGAAATGATGCCGGTGTGGGGCGAGTACAGGGCCCAGCGGCCGCGGGCCAGGGGCTCGAGGCGGCGGATGGCCGCTTCGTCGACGATCTCGAGCCCGGGAACCCCGCTCCGGTCTCCTTGGGCCTTGAGCTCCTCGAGACGGCCCCGGTCCTCGTCGGCCAGGGCGACGACGAGCTTGCCGGTCTTGCGGTGAGGCACGCCGAGCGTCGAGGCCAGCTCATAGATGAGCTTGAGGCCGGCGACGTTGGTCCGGGCCTTGAGGGACCGGGGCGGGACATTGAAGCCGGCGTGGATGACGCCGCTGTTGCCCTTGCTCACGCCCTCGGCCAGGTCCGACTCCCGCTCGACGAGCAAGAGCCGGAGGTCGTAACGCGAAAGCTCCCGCAGGACGGCACAGCCGACGACACCGCCGCCGATGACGACAACGTCGTAGACCGGGGTCTTCGATCCGCTCATGTGCTTCCGATCCGACATCATATCAAATCGGGCCGGAAGGGTAAAAGCGGCGGACATCAGCCGCCGAGGACGGCCCGGACGGCCGGGGCCGTCAGGAGGCCGGGCAGGAGCCCGAGAAGGAGCAGGGCCGCGGCGGAGACGGCCAGGACGGCCGTGACGGTGCGGGAGAGGCCTTCAGGTCCCCCGGGGCCGGCTTCCGGCGCCGCGTCCTCCAGGAAGATGGCCTTGCCGATGCGGAAGTAATAGAACAGCGAGATGGCCGAGTTCAGCGCCCCGGCGGCGGCCAGCAGGATCATCCCCTTCTCGACGGCCGCGGTGAACAGGAAATACTTGCCCATGAACCCGGCCGTCGGCGGAATGCCCGTCAGGGACAGGAGGACGACCAGGGCGCCGGCCGCCGCGACCGGCGCCCGCCGGACGAGGCCCCGGAGGCCGTCGATCGTCTCGTCGAAGCGGCCTCCCCTCGCGGCGAGCAGGATGAGCCCGAAGGCGGCGGCGTTCATGACGATGTAGGCGACAATATAATAGAGGACGGCCATCCGGGCCGTGTCCCCCCAGGCGGCGAGACCGATGGCGATATAGCCGGCCTGGGCGATGGCCGAGTAGCCCAACATCCTCTTGAGGCTCTTCTGGGTCAGGGCGGCCAGGTTGCCCCAGAACATGGTCGCCACGGCGGCCGCCTGGAGGACGAGGCTCCAGGCCGCGCTCTCCGCGCCGAAGAGCGCGGTCATGGCCCGGACGAGCACGGCCACGACCGCGGCCTTGGGGGCCGTCGAAAGGAAGACGGCGAGGGGCGTCGGCGCGCCCTCGTAGACGTCCGGCGCCCACATGTGGAAGGGGACGAAGGCGGCCTTGAAGAAAAGGCCGGCGAAGACGAGGGCCATGGCCACGATCACGGCCCGGCTCGGCGCCCCGGCCAGGGCCGGACCGGCCGCGGCGTAGGACGTCGTCCCGGCCAGGCCGAAGACCAGGGCCAGGCCGAGGAGCATGATGGCCGAGCTCAGCGTGCCCAGGAAGAAGTACTTGATCCCGGCCTCGGCCGAGCGCCGCTCCTTCTTGAAGATCCCGGCCAGCACGTAGGAGGGGATGGCGAAGAGCTCGAAGCCGACGTAGGTCGTGACGACGTCCGCGGCCGAGACCGCGGCCATCATGCCGACCGTGGCCAGGAGCATCAGCGTGTAAGCTTCGCCCGGCTCGCCGCCCTCGACGTCGAAGAAGCGGAAGGCCAGGACGAGGGCCAGGGCTCCGGCGAGCAGGATGGCCGCCTTGACGTAGAGGGCGAAGGGGTCGGCGATGAAGTGCCCGCCGAAGAGAGCCTCTGAAGAAGCCGGCGTCAGGGCCAGAGCGAGGCCGGCCGCGCCGGTCCCGGCCAAAGCGACGTATCCGGCCGCGCGGCGCCCGCGCCGGCCGGCGAAGAGATGGACGAACAGGGCCGCCACCGCCGCTCCGAGCAGGACGAGCTCGGGCGCCAGGGGCCTCAGTCCGTAGCCGGCCGGGACGGTCATCGCGGCGCCTCGAAGTGCGAGGGGTTGACGATGCGGATGATCTTTTCGACCGGCTTGTCGATGACGTCCAGGAACGGCCGGGGGAAGAGGCCGATCCAGAAGACCAGGACGAGGAGCGGCAGGAAGGTCGCGAACTCCCGGACGGTCAGGTCCTTGAGGGATTCGTTGGCCGGGTGGACGATCTTCCCGAACATGACCCGCTGGTAGAGCCAGAGCATGTAGCCGGCGCCGAGGACGATGCCCGTCGCGGCGATCGCCGTCCACAGCCCGCTCACCGGGAACGTGCCCATGAGGATCATGAATTCGCCGATGAAGCCGTTGAGTCCCGGCAGGCCGATCGATGACATGGTCATGACCAGGAACACCGCGGCGTAGACCGGCATCCGCGCCGACAGGCCGCCGAACTCGGCGATGAGCCGGGTGTGGCGCCGCTCGTAGAGGACCCCGACGATGAGGAACAGGGCGCCGGTCGACAGGCCGTGGTTGATCATCTGGAGGACCGCGCCCTTGGCCGCCATCGGGGTCAGGGCGAACAGGCCCAGCATGACGAAGCCCATGTGGGAGACCGAGGAGTAGGCGATGAGCTTCTTCATGTCCTTCTGCATGAGCGAGACGAGCGCTCCGTAGACGATGGACACGAGGGCCAGCACGGCCATGGCCGGGGCGTAGCGGCGCGCGGCCTCGGGCAGGAGCGGCAGGGAGAAGCGGAGGAAGCCGTAGGCCCCCATCTTCAGCAGGACGCCGGCCAGGATGACCGAGCCGGCCGTCGGCGCCTCGACGTGGGCGTCGGGAAGCCAGGTGTGGAAGGGGAACATGGGCACCTTGATGGCGAACCCGAGGAAGAAGGCCAGGAAGATCCAGCCCTGGAGGGCGGCCGGGACGACGGGCCCCGCGGCCACCATGGCCGTCCAGTCGAAGGTCTGGTGCTGGCCCCTCAGGACCAGGATGCCGATGAGCATGGCCACCGAGCCGAAGAGGGTATAGAGGAAGAACTTGATGGCCGCGTAGAGGCGCCTCTCCCCGCCCCAGACGCCGATCAGGAAATACATCGGGACGAGGACGACTTCCCAGAAGACGTAGAAGAGCAGGAGGTCGAGGGCCAGGAAGACGCCGATCATGCCCGTCTCGAGCAGGAGCAGGAAGACGTAGTATTCCTTCAGCCGGCCCTTGACGGCGTCCCATGAGGACAGGGTGGCCACGAAGGTCAGCAGCGAGGTCAGGAGGACGAGGAGGAGCGAGATGCCGTCGACGCCGAGGAGGTACTGGGCCCCGAGGGACTTGATCCAGGGCAGGCGTTCGACCAGCTGCATCTCCCCGGAGGCGGCGTCGAACCGGGTCAGGAGAAGGAGCGTCGCCGCGAGCTCGAGGCCGGCGAAGACGTTGGCGGCGATCTTGATCGCCCGGGCCCTCGATCCGGGCAGGGCCAGGACGACGAGCATCCCGGCGACCGGGAGGAACGTGATGAAGGTCAGGATCGGTAGGCCGAGAACGTTCATGATGCGGATCCCTCCATCGCCTTATAACACCGCCACGGCGAGCATGATGACCAGGACGACGCCCAGCACGACGGCCAGGGCGTAGTTGGAGATGCGGCCGGTCTGGAGCCGGCGCAGGACGGACGAGACGGCGAGGTGGGCCCGGCCGATCCCGTTGACGGCGCCGTCGACCGCGCCCTCGTCGACGACGATGGCCAGACGCGAGACACTGCGGGCGAGGCGCGCGGCGCCGTCGACCAGCCCGTCGATGACGCGCCGGTCGAACCAGTCCGCGATCCGGCCGAGGGCGAAGACGCCGCCGACGAAGACCCGGCCGTAGAGCTCGTCGACGAAATACTTCCCCGCGACGATCCGGTGGAGCCCGCGGAATTTCTCCGCGAATCGGCGGGCCGGCTCTCCCCGTCCCTTCACGTAGACGGCGTGCGCGGCGAAGATCGCCGCCAGGGCGGCCCCGACCGACAGGACCATGAGGAGGACTTCGGTCCCGCGCCGCAAGATGGGACTCGTGCGTTCCCAGGCTCGAGTCTCGAGGAAGCGGCCGAACCAGGCCCCGCCGCCGAGCAGATGCGGCAGTCCGACGTAGCCGCCGACGATCGCCAGCCCGGCCAGGATCTCGAGCGGAACGAGCATGACCGGCGGGGATTCATGGACGTGATGCGCCGTCTCCCCGGGAAGGCGCGATTCGCCGGAGAAGGTCAGGAAGATCAGGCGGAACATGTAGAACGCGGTCAGGGCCGCGCCGAGGAGCCCGAGGGCCCAGACGAGATAGTTCCCCGAAGCGAACGCCGAGGCCAGGATCTCGTCCTTGGAGAAGAACCCGGCCAGGCCCGGGATGCCGGAGATGGCCAGCGCCCCGACCAGGAAGACGCGGAAGGTCCGGGGGATGCGGGCGCGCAATCCGCCCATCTTCCGCATGTCCTGCTCCCCGGACAGGGCGTGGATGACGCTCCCGGCCGCGAGGAAGAGCAGGCTCTTGAAGAAGGCGTGGGTCATGAGGTGGAAGATCCCGGCGGCGTAGGCCCCGACGCCGAGGCCGATGAACATGTAACCGATCTGGGAGATGGTCGAGTAGGCCAGGACGCGCTTGATGTCGGTCTGGACGAGACCCATGGTCGCGGCGTAGACGGCTGTGAAGGCGCCGGTCAGGGCGACGACGGTGAGGGCCGTGCCCGAGAAGGAGAACAGGACGTGGAGGCGGGCGACCATGTAGACGCCGGCCGTGACCATGGTCGCGGCGTGGATGAGGGCCGAGACGGGGGTCGGGCCCTCCATGGCGTCCGGGAGCCAGGTGTAGAGCGGGATCTGGGCCGACTTGCCCGTCGCCCCGAGGAAGAGGAGCAGGGCCGCGGCCGTGGCCGTCCCCTTGGCCAGGGCGCCCGCCTCGACGGCGGCCGCGATCGCGGCGATGTCGACCGTGCCCAGGGCGTAGACGAGCAACCCGGTCCCGAGGAGGAAGCCGAAGTCGCCGACCCGGTTGGTGATGAACGCCTTCTTGCCCGCGTTCGCGGCCGAATCCTTCGAGAACCAGAAGCCGATGAGGAGGTAGGAGCAGAGGCCCACGCCCTCCCAGCCGATGAACATGACGCCCAGGTTGGCCCCGAGCACCAGGATGAGCATGGCGGAGGTGAAGAGGTTGAGGTAGGCGAAGAACCGGGCGTAGCTCCTGTCCCGGGCCATGTAGCCGAGCGAATAGATATGGATGAGCAGCCCCACGCCCGTGACGACGAGCGTCATCACCGCGGCCAGGGAGTCGTAGCGGAAGGCCATGTCGAAGCGGAGCGCGGCCAGGCCCCCCGGAGAGGTCCGGACCAAACTGGCCGGGATCCAGGTAAAGAGCGTCCGGACGGAGGCCGGCTCGGCCGCGCCGAGAAGCTGGGCGAAGGCGGCCGCGGCGGCGGCGAAGCTGAGGCCGGCCGCGCCGACGGCCGTCGCGCCGACGGCCCGCCGCGAGAACCAGCGGACGCCGACGAGCCCGTTCACGGCCGCGCCGAGGAGCGTGAAGAGCGGGATCAGCACGAACATCGGCTATCCTTTGAGCTCGTCGAGGGCGTCGACGTCGCAGCTCTTCTTCTGGCGGAAATAGGCCAGGACCAGGGCGAACCCGACGGCCGCTTCGGACACGGCCATGATGATGACGAACAGGGCGAAGATGGAGCCGCGCGGCGAATCGAGGCGGCGGCCGAAGCCGACCAGGATGACGTTGGCCCCGTTGAGGAGCAGCTCGAGCGACATCAGCATGACGACGAGGTTCTTGCGGACGACGACGCCGACGAAGCCGATGGCGAAGAGCAGCAGGCCGAGGACGACGACGGCTTCAGTCGGGATCATGGACGAGCTTCCTCCGGGCGACGATGACGGCCCCGACGAGCACGGCCAGGAGCAGGACCGAAGCCAGCTCGAAGGGGAAGAGATAGGAGCCGAAGAGCGTCTCGGCCACCGCCTGGAAGCCCTGTCCCTCGCCGGTCGCGCCGGCGGCGGGGAATCCCCCGGCGAGGAGCAGGTAGGCGACCTGGACGCCCGTGGCCACGGGCACGGCCACGAGGACGATCTTGGCCAGGAGCGGCCGGGGCTCCGGGACGACCTCCTTGAGGTTGACGATGACGATGACGAAGATATAGAGGACGACGATGCCGCCGGCGTAGACGAGGATCTGGATGGCCCCCAGGTACTCGGCCTGCAGGCTGAAGAAGACCCCGGCCGTGGCCAGGACGGTGAAGGCCAGGTAGAGGACGCTGTGCATGACGTTCTTCTGGACGACGACCAGGACGGCCGCGGTGACGGCCAGGACGGCGAAGAGGAGGAAGACGGCCAGGTTGATCATCGGGCCCTCCGGCAGCCGCCGCAGAGGTGTTCCTGGAGGTCGCTGCCCGTGATGTACATCTCATCGCGGTGGAAGAGGAGCCCGTCCTTGCGGACACCGGTCAGGCGGAATTCGCGCGAGAAGCGGATGGCGTTGGTCGGGCAGACCTCGACGCAGAAGCCGCAGAAGCTGCAGCGGTCGAGCTTCCAGTCGAACTTCACCGGCCTCATGAACTTGGCCCCCTCCTCCTTCTTCCCCTCGATGTCGAAGCAGGCCGTGCCGCAGGCGCGCTGGCAGGCCTTGCAGGCGATGCAGAGCGGCTCCCCGTGCTCGTCGCGGTGCAGCCGGAGGAGGCCGCGGAAGCGCTCGGAGGGCTCCTGGACGTTCTCGGGATACTCGACCGTGACCTTGGGGCTGAAGTAGAGCCGGAGCGTCACCAGGAGGCCGCTCAGCATATCGACCAGGAAGAACGATTTGAAGAACCTCGCGAGCCGGCTCATATGAGGTACCTCACCAGGACGACGACGAGAAGATTGACGAGGGCCAGCGGGATGAGCCACTTCCAGACCAGGCGGATGAGAGAATCGAATCGGTAGCGCGGGAAGGTGGCCCGGATCCAGACGTAGAGGTAGAGGAAGAACATGAGCTTGACCAGGTACCAGACGAAGCCGGGCACGACGTCGAGGAAGGCCAGGGCCTTGACGCTCGGGAAGGGCGCGAGCCAGCCGCCGAAGAAGAGGATGACGACGAGCGAGGAGACGAGCACCATGTGGGCGTATTCGGCCATGTAGAAATAGGCGAACTTCATGCCCGAATACTCGGTGTGGTAGCCGGCCACGAGCTCCGACTCGGCCTCGGGCAGGTCGAAGGGCGCGCGGTTCGTCTCGGCGACGGCCGAGATCCAGAAGACGACGAACGACACGGGCATGAGAAAACCGTACCAGACGCCCGAGGCCTCCTGCCGGCGGACGATCTCGACCAGGTCCATGGACCGGGCCGCGAAGGCGACCGTCAGGACGGTCAGGCCGAGCGGGATCTCATAGCTCAGGACCTGGACGACCGAGCGCAGGGCGCCCATGAGCGGGTACTTGGAGTTCGCGGCCCAGCCGCCGAAGATGACGCCGAAGACGGAGATGGACGACAGGCCGAGGACGATGAGCAGGCCCACCGGGCTCTCGGCGATCCACAGGGTCAGCGTGTAGGTGCCGATCCGGATGGGCTCGCCGAGCGGGACGAAACAAAAGGCCAGCAGCGAGGAGAACATGACCAGGACGGGCGAGATCCCGAACAGCAGCTTGTCCGCCCCCCGCTGCCTGATGTCTTCCTTGAAGAAGAGCTTGACGGCGTCGGCGACGGGCTGGGCCAGTCCCTGGAAGCCGACGCGGTTGGGCCCCAGCCGCAGCTGCATCAGGGCCACGACGCGCCGCTCGAGCCAGATCATGACCACGACCATGACCATGGGATAGAGGATGACGGCGACGATCTTGGCCACGGGGATGAGGACGTCGGCGACGAAGGGCGTCACTTGTCGATCTCCCCGAGGACGATGTCGAGCGAGCCGAGGATGCCGACGACATCGGAGAAGAGATTCCCCCGGCACATGTGGTCGAGCGCCTGGAGGTTGATGAACGATGGCGACTTCATCTTGACCCGTTCGGGCCTGTCCGAACCGTTCGACCGGACGGTGAAGCCGAGCACCCCCTTGGGGGCCTCGATGGTGTGGAAGACCTCGCCCGGGGCGATCTTGAGGACCCGCGGCACCCTGGCCGTGCACTCGCCCTCCGGGAGCCCGTCCAGGGCCTGACGGACGACGCGGATGCTCTGGCAGATCTCCTCGAGGCGGACGAGGTAGCGGTCGTAGACATCGCCGTTCGCGCCGAGGGGCACGTCGAAACCGAAGTCGGCGTAGGACGAATAAGGGAGGTCCTTGCGCATGTCCCAGGCGACGCCGCTGGCCCGGAGCGACGGCCCGGTCAGGCCGTAGTCGATCGCGTCGGCGGCCGAGATGCGGCCGACTCCGACCGTCCGTTCTTTCCAGATCCTGTTCTCGTCGAGCAGCGCCCGGACGTCCTCGAGCCGCCGGGGCACCTTTTCGAGGACGGCGCGAATGCGCGTGACGAGCGGAACGTCGAGGTCGCGGACGGCCCCGCCGATGCGGATGCCGTGGATGGTCAGACGGGCGCCGCAGTACTCCTCGAAGATGTCGAGGACGTCTTCGCGAGCCTCGAACGCATAGAGGAGGACCGACATGGCCCCGATGTCGTTGGCCATGAATCCCACCCAGGCGAGATGGGAGGCCAGGCGCTGGAGCTCGGCCAGGGCGACCCGGATGTACTGGGCCCGCTTGGGCACTTCGATCCCGGCCAGCTTCTCGACGGCCAGGCAGTAGCCGAGGTTGTTCGAGAGCGCGGCGATGTAGTCCAGGCGGTCGGTCAGCGGCACGACCTGGGTGTAGGTCAGGCTCTCCCAGAGCTTCTCCATGCCCCGGTGGAGGTAGCCCAGAACGGGCTCGACGCCGAGGACGACCTCGTTGTCGACGGCGAGCTTCAGGCGGAGCACCCCGTGCGTGCTGGGGTGCTGGGGCCCCATGTTGAGGTCGTACTCTCTAAGCTCCACCGTTCCTCCCGGCCAGCGGAAAGTCCTTGCGCAGGGGATGTCCCTCGAATTCGTCGGGCATGTAGATGCGGCGGAGGTCCGGGTGTCCCTCGAACCGGACGCCGAACATGTCGAAGGCTTCGCGTTCGGCCCAGTCGGCGGAGCGGTAGAGGGGGACGGCCGAGGCCAGGCTCTCGCCCTCCCCGACGTCCACGGCCACGCGGGCCCGGAGCGCGCCCGGGAATCTGTAGAGCCGATAGACGACGGTGAAGCGTTGGCCTCCTTCGGCGGCCGCTCCAAAGTTGTCGAAGGCGGCGATGTCCTCGAGCGCGTTGAAGCCGGCCTCCTCCTTGAGGAAGCGCAGGGCGGAGGCCAGGCTGTCCTTCGAGAGCCGGACCGAGAGCTCGCCCCCGTCGACGACAGCCGCGAGGACGGCGCCGGCGAAGCGCCCGGCGAGGGCCGCCGGGAGCTCGCGGAGCCCGGGCCGGTCAGCTGGGTCTTCGGGCATGGGTGTCGAGGATCTCCTTGGTCGGATGGCTGCGGGCGATCTTCTCCTGGAGCGTCATCAAGCCGTGGATGAGGCCCTGCGGCGTCGGCGGACACCCGGCGACGTAGACATCGACAGGGATGATCTTGTCGACGCCCTGGAGGACCGAATAGGTCGGGAACGGCCCCCCGCCGATGGCGCAGTTGCCCATGGCCATGGCCCACTTCGGATCGGGCATCTGGTCCCACAGCCGGCGCAGGACCGGGGCCATCTTGTTCGTCACCGTGCCGGCGACGATGAACAGGTCGGCCTGGCGAGGGGAGGCCCGGAAGAGCTCCATGCCGAAGCGGGCGATATCGTAGCGGGCGGCGGCCGTGGCGATCATCTCGATGGCGCAGCAGGCCAGGCCCGAGCCGAACGGCCAGAGCGAATTTTTCTGGGCCCAGGTGATGAAGAGGTCGGCCCTGGCCAGGAGGAACGGAGCCTTCTCGAAGCCGTCACTCATCGCCCCTCCGGAACTCCAGGGCCCCGGCCCGCCAGGCATAGACATACCCGATGAGGAGGATGGCCAGGAAGACGAGGACCTCGACCAGGCCGAAGAGGCCGAGCTTGTCGTGGACGACCGCCCAGGGGAAAAGGAAGAACGTCTCGACCTCGAAGACGATGAAGACGAGGGTCAGGAGGTAGAATCGAATGGAGGTCGTCTCGCGGGCCGTCGGGGTGGCCGGGTCGACGCCGCATTCGTAGGGCTCGCACTTGTCGCCGACCGGACGGCGGCGGTAGCGGATGAGGGCGACGAAGCCGAGGAGCCCGACCGAGAAAACGATCGAGACGACGAGGAAGAGGAAGAAATACCAGTAATTTCTCATCTGCGGCCGTCCCGGCCCTCCTTGTTATGCCACATCCCGGCGGGGCGGAGCAACATCTTAACCGAGGCCGGCCGCCTTTTCAATTGAATTCCTAGGAATTTTATAGTATTTTTATCCGCTGACGATAGCGCCCAGGCCGGGCAAGAAAGGACGGTTCGATGCTCATCAAGGCCGTCGTCATCGGCGCCTACGCCGTGATGACCCTCACCATCGGCTGGCTCGGACTCCGCAAAGCCCGGACCTTCACCGATTATTTCCTGGGCGGCCGGACGGTCGGGCCGTGGATGTCCGCCTTCACCTACGCCGCGGCCTATTTCTCGGCCGTCCTGTTCATCGGCTTCGCCGGCAAGGTCGGCTGGGGCTTCGGCCTCTCGGGGCTGTGGATCGCCCTGGCGAACGGTCTCATCGGAGTGCTCGGCGTCTGGGCCCTGCTCGGCGACCGCATCCGGCGGATGTCGGTCGACCTCCAGGTCACGACCATGCCGGAGTTCCTGGAGAAGCGCTACGCCAGCCCGTTCCTGAAGCTGATCGCCTCGCTGGCCGTCTTCCTCTTCCTCGTCCCCTACTCGGCGGCCGTGTTCATCGGCCTGTCCTTCCTGTTCAAGGCCAACTTCGGCCTCGACTACGCCACGGCCCTGGTCGTCATGGGCCTGTTCACGGCCTTCTACCTCGTCCTCGGCGGCTATAAATCCATGACCATGATCGACGTCGTCTTCGGCCTGATCATGTGCGTCGGCTCCGCCGTGCTCATCGTCTCCACGGTCTCCAAGGCCGGCGGTCTCGGGCCATTGACCTCGGGCCTGGCGGCCGTCGATCCGCGGCTCACGGCCGCCGTCGGTCCGGGCGGCGCCTGGCCGCTCTTCTCCCTCATCTTCCTGACGTCGGTCGCGCCGTTCGCGATGCCCCAGCTCGTCCAGAAGTTCTACGCCATCAGGGACGAGCGGGCCATCCGGCGGGGCATGATCGCATCGACGGCCTTCGCCCTGCTGATCGCCGGCGCGGCCTACTTCACGGGGGCCGCGTCCCGGCTGTTCCTCTCGCCCGAGAGCGCGCCGGAGGCGTTCGCCGGCGGCAAGCCCCTCTTCGACGTGCTGATGCCCGAGTTCCTGGCCAAGGTCGTCCCGCCGTCCCTTTCGATCCTGATGATGCTCCTTATTCTTTCGGCGTCCATGTCGACCCTGGCCGCCCTGGTCCTCATCTCCAGCTCGTCGGTCGTCAAGGATCTCTATGCCGGATTCGTCAATCCGGCCGTGTCTGACAAGACCCTGACGCGGCTGATGCGCATCATGTCGGCCGTCTTCGTCCTGCTGTCGGTCGTCCTGGCCTACCTCAGGCCGGCGACGATCGTGGCCATCCTGTCGATCTCCTGGGGCGCCATCGGGTCGTTCTTCCTCGGGCCGTTCGTCTGGGGCCTCATCAGCCGCAGGCCGACCAAGTTCGGGGCGATCGGATCGGGCCTTCTCGGGCTCGGGACCTGCCTGGGGCTGGCGTTCTCGGGCATGTCCCCGGCCGAGGCCGGGACGATCGGGATGCTGGTCTCGTTCGCGACGACCCCTCTTCTGAGCCTCGTCCGCTAGGATAATAAGGGACTGTCCCGAGAGGGACTGTCCCTCTTTCTTCAGAATTGACATCTTCTTGACAACTCGCCGCCCCGCCGGCCATATACTGGGCATGATCCCAAAGCAGGGGGGGCAGGCGATGAAGATCAAAGATCCCGTGCGCTTTCGGACCGGGTCGGCGGCCCTCGGCCGTTTCGGACTCGTCGTCCTCTTATCGGGGCTGATGGCGACTCTCTCGACGGCCCAGGAGGCGAGGTCCATGGCATCCCGATTCTCTCTGGCCGGGGCATACGGAACCCCCCGGCTGGCAGACGAGAGCCGGCCGGTCATCCTTCCCTCGGCTTCGGATATTCGATTCCGATCGGATCCGGCTCCCGCCCAGACGGCGAAAGCGGCTGCGGCGAAAACCCCGAAGCCGCCGGCATCCGGAGGCAAAACGGCGGTCCAGATCCTGGCGGGCGTGGGCGTGGGCGTCCTGGGTTGCGCGGTGGTCGCTCTCACGTCGTCGGAGCGCACGCGCGACGATGACCAGGCCTACGTTGCGGCCATGACGGCCGGAGGCCTTGTCGCCGGGGCCCTGGCCACCCCCGGGCTCGTCCACCTCATTGGCAGCCGCGGCCCCCAGACCGCGTCCCTGGGGATGACGTACGCGGGAGGCCTGGCCGGAGCCGCCGTGGGCGCGATCATCCTCGCCGTGCTCGATACGGGCGACGGCAGCGACAGCGCCGGCGGGCTGGCTCTTGCGGGGGCCGTGCTTTTGCCGGCGATCGGCTCCGTGATCGGCTTCAATGCCACGCGCCACTTCAAGTCGCCGCCTGTCGTTCAAACGGCCCTGCTGAACGTCGCCCAAGGGAAGCTGACGATGGGCGTCCCCGTCCCGCAGACGTTCATTTCGGGATATCCGCGGAGATCGATCGGCCTGGCCGTCAGGATTTTCCAGGCGGAGCTCTGAACTCCGATGGCCGTCGAGAAATCAAGCGCTTCCGGAACGGGGCGGCGGCCGTCGGCCGTTTCGGACTGGCGGCGACGTTGGCCGGGCTGCTGGCCGGGCCAGTCATGGGCGGTGACGTGCAGGTCTGGTCGGCCGGATTCTCCTGGCGGCCGGGTCCGGGGATGAAACGCCTGCGGCCATGAGGTGGGCAAGATCGGCCGGAGCGCCCGCGTGCCGGAAGAATGATCGTCGCTCCCGGGACGCCGGCGGCTGCGATCGCTTCCCGGTCGGGACCCGGGAACAAGGCTGATGCGTGGGGTGAAGCGGACCAGGCCCAGCGTCCGCCGGTCAAGACGGGCAAGGTCACGGCCCAGATCCTGGCGGGCGTCGGCGTGACCGCGGGGATGTTCGCTCTCTCCATCCTGACGGCTTCGGAGTCCACTCTCGACGACGACGAGGCCATGCAACGGAGGGCGACAGCCTGGGAGGTTTTCGGAGGCGCGGCCCTGACGCCTCTGGTCGTCTATCTCATCGGCAATCACGGTCCTCAGCAGGGATCGCTGGGGAAAACCTACCTGTACGGCGCGATCGGGGCGGCGGCCGGGGGCGCGCTCCTTTTTCTGGCCTTCGAGGGCGCCAGCGATGCCGTGGGGATACTCGCTTTGACCGTTTCGACCTTCGCTCCGGCCGTCGGCGCCGTGATCGGCTACAACGCCAGCCGGCGTTATGATGACCCGGCCCCCGTTCAAAGCGCTCTGCTGAACGTCGGGGGGGGCAAGCTCCGGCTCGGCCTCCCGGCGCCCATGCTCTTCGTCTCGGGCCCCGGCCGGAAGTCGCCCGGCCTGGCTATCAGGATCTTCGAAGCGGAGCTCTGAGCGCGGCCTCAGTAGCGGAAGATCAGCTCGAACTGGAGCCAGTTGTAGCTCGAAGCGCCGGGGAAGTAGAAGCTCCCGGGGTCGAGAGTGCTCCCAGATCACCCGCCCGGTCATGAACTTGCTGATCTTGTAGTTCAGCCGGGCCCGGTAGAGGGTGCCGCGGTAAAGGCCGGTCCCGCCGGGGAACTCCCCCGGCTGGGCCTGGTCGGCCCCCATGGGCATGACCATGATGTGGCCGTCCGAGCGGGCGCCGAGATCGAACGCCAACTGGGCGTAGAGCGACGACAGGTTGCTCCAGTAGGACGGGCGGCTCTCGCGGGTGAACGTGTAGATGTAGCTTTCGCTCCATTTCGGCCAGCGGCTGAAGATGGGGTCCCAGCCTTCCATGCCGGCCGTGGCCGGGTCGTCGCCGCTGAGCAGGATGCCCCCGAGCGTGAAGGCCTTGAGGAGGGGCAGCGTCCCGGCGAGATCGTAGTCGAGGTGGGCGATAGCGCCGTAGGCGGAGCGGCCAGCGTCGCCGAAAGAGCCAGTTTGGAAGGCGGCTTCGGCCGTCAGGGCGAGGGGCTTCGCGAGCGGCACGACGGCCCGGGCGCCGAAGGTCTCGGTCCGGGTCGCGGTCGGCAGGAGATCGGTCGCTTCCGTCGTCTTCAGGACGGCATAGGCGTCGACTTTCGCCTTGCCGAACGCGCCGGCGTAATAGAGGGCCAGGGCCCGCTCCGGCTGCTCGGCCAGAGGCCTGGGCACTTCGTTGATGACCGGCAGGTACTTGTCCGTCGTTTCCGTGGCGTGGACGAAGGCGGTCAACGTGTGGCCCTTGGCCAGGCCGGCGTCGACGCGCAGGGCGTTGAAGTAGTAGGACCGGGAGCCGTCGCCGGGCGTGCCGTCGGCGATGACGAAGCCCTCGCCGAAGTTGAGGTCCTGGCGCCCGCCGGTCACGGTGACGGGCACGCGTCCGGGGATGGTCCACTTGACGTAGAGGTTGTCGAAGAAGATCTCGTTCCAGTTGAACGCCGTGGTCTTGGGGGCCAGGTAGACGCGGAACTCGTTGGTGACCTTGCCCAGGACCTCGAGGTTCTTGACCGGTTTCCAGCTCAGGCCGAGCGTCGTCCGGTTGCGGGTGTAGGCGGCGGATTCATTCGAGGCGTCGTCCAGGTTGACGGCGTTGTCCCAGGCCTTCGAAGCGGAAGCGCTCGACGAAGATGAGCTTCAGTCGCGGGGACGGCGCGTCCTGGGCGACGGCCGCCGTCGCGGTCAGGAGGGCCAAGAGGACGGCCGGAAGGAGGGGGCTGCGTTTCATGACGGGTGTCCTCGAAGCATTCCGGGACATCTTAGCACAACCGCCGGTTGAGGGTGAAACGGCCTAGCCGAGACCGGTCGAGCCGAAGCCGCCTTGGCCGCGCGAGGTGTCGTCGAGCGAGCCGGCTTCGACCACCGAGACGGCGGCCACAGGCTGGACGAGCAGCTGGGCGATCTTCGTGCCCTTCTTGATCGAGAACGGCCCGGCGCCGAGATTGATCAGGACCACCTGGACCTCGCCCCTGTAGCCCGCGTCGATGACGCCGGCCAGCCGGTGGACGCCCTTGAGCGAGATGCCGCTCTTGTCCCAGACGAGACCGACGTGGCCGGCCGGGACGGCGATCTGGATGCCCGTGGGGACCGCGAACACTTCGCCCGGGACGAGCTCGCGGTCGGCGACGGCGTAGAGGTCCAGCCCGGCGTCGCCCGGATGCCCGTAGATCGGCAGCTTGGCGTCGGGGTGGATGCGCTTGACTCTGAGCTCCATGAGCGTCGGCCTTTCAGTCCCCTTCGATGCGGACCTCGCCGAAATACGGGCGGGCCGCGGCCGCGATCTCCTCGAGCGCGGCCCGGCTGAAGGGCTTGACCTCGAGGTAGGCCGGGTCGATGGTCGTCTGGGGGACGAATTGCTGGATGAGATAGTGCTCCGCGCCCTTGAGCCACTCGCCGATCTTGACCACGTCCTCCTTGCCGACGAGGCCGGGGACGACGGTGGTCCGGAAGGTGTGCTTCACGCCCGAGCCGCGGAGCAGGTCGGCCGCCCGGGCGATCTTCTCCGGATCGACGTTCGACCGCGTCACCTCACGGTAGCGCTCGAGCGGGGCCTTGATGTCCAGGGCCACCCAGTCGAGCAGGCCGAGCGCCAGGAGCGCCTCGAGCCGGTCCGGGAACGAGCCGTTCGTGTCGAGCTTGACGAGCAGGCCCCTCTCCCGGACGACCCGGATGAGGTTCTCGACATCTTCGTGGAGCAGCGGCTCCCCGCCGGTGAAGCAGACGGCCTCGAGCCAGCCCTTGCGGCCGTCGAGATAGGACAGGAAGTAATCGGCGGCCATGCTCGGAATGGCCTCCGGCTCGAGGACGAGCTGGGAATTATGGCAGTAAGGGCAGCGGAAGGTGCAGCCGCCGAGGAAGATCGTCGAGGAGATGTGGCCGGGAAAGTCGCGGCTGGAGAACTTCTCTATCCCTTTGATCTCGACCACGCGTCGAACTCCTCGGCCGTGTTCAGGACGGCCCGGACGATGCCCTGGGTGTGGGCGATCAGGGTCGGCAGGATGATGGCCCCGGTGCCGTCCCGCTTGATGACGTTGATGAACTCGCGGATCTTGGCCTTGCCGGGGGGCGAGGTCAGGCCGAATTCCTGGTAGGGGGTGGCGGTCTCGGCCAGCTTCTTCTTCATGGCGTCGCATTTGTTGCAGTTGGGATAGGTAAAGAGCAGGTAATCCATGAATTCACCGCCTCATCGAAAATGGGTCCGGGCTCAGCCGATCTTGTCGTAGGTCGTCCGGTCCTTGAACTCCTGCTGCTTGCCGTCGTTCCAGGTCCGGACGGGCCGCATGTAGCCGACGATGCGGCTGTAGACCTCCGTCTCGTCGCCGCACTCCGGGCACGCCGGCAGGCGGCCGCGCAGATAGCCGTGGTTCATGCAGACGCTGAAGGTCGGGGTGATGGAGAAGTACGGCAGCTTGGTGTCGGCGATACGCCGGACCAGCTTCTTGCAGGTCTCGCCGTCGATGGCCTCCGGCAGGAAGGCGTGGAAGATGGTCCCGCCGGTGTAGAGGGGCTGGATCTCGCCCTGGTGCTGGATGGCCTCGAAGATGTCCCGGGTGGCGTCGACGTTGAGCTGGGTGGAGTTGGTGAGATAGGGGTGCTTCTCGGTGCCGGAGGTGTAGATCCGGGGGTATTTCTGGCGGTCGAGGCGGGCCAGCCGGTAGGCCGTGGACTCGGCCGGCGTGGCCTCGAGGTTGTACAGGTGCCCGGTCTCCTCCTGGAACTCGCGCAGGACGCCGCGCATGTACTGGAGCGTCTCGACGGCGAACTCGCGGCCCTCGGGCGTGCCGACGCCCTTCTTCAGGAAGTTCATCGAGGCCTCGTGCATGCCGCAGATGCCGATCGTCGAGAAGTGGTTGTCGAAGTGGCCGAGATAGACCTTGGTGTAGGGCATCATGCCCTTCTCGAGCATGTTGTTGACGATCTCGCGCTTGGTCTCGAGCGTGACCTTGGCGATGGTCATGAGCTCCTTGAGCCGGGCCCGAAGTAATCCTCCTTATCGGAGGCCTCGAAGGCGACCCGGTTGAGGTTGATGGTGACGACCCCGATGGAGCCGGTCGAGTCGCCGGGGCCCCAGATGCTCCCGGGCCGGCGCATGAGCTCGCGCTGGTCGAGGTTGAGCCGGCAGCACATGGCCCGGATGTCGCCGGGGCTCATGTTCGTGCCGATGTAGTTCTGGAAGTAGGGGATGCCGTACTTGGCCGTGGCGTCGAAGAGGAGCTTGGCCTTGGGCGAATCCCAGTCGAAGTCGCGGCTGAGGTTGTAGGTCGGGATGGGGAAGGTGAAGACCCGGCCCTTGAGGTCGCCTTCGATCATGATCTCGAGGAAGGCCCGGTTGATCCAGTCGACCTCCTCCTGGTAGTCGCCGTAGCACGTGTCGAGCTCCACGCCGCCGACGACGGCCTTTTTGTTCTTCATGTCCTCGGGGATGGTCCAGTCGAAGGTCAGGTTGGAGAAGGGCGTCTGCCAGCCCCAGCGGCAGGGCACGTTGAGGCCGAAGATGAGCTTCTGCATGTCCTGCTTGACGTCCTCGTAGCTGAGCTTGTCGTGGCGGACGAACGGGGCGAGGAGGGTGTCGACGCTGGAGAAGGCCTGGGCGCCGGCGAACTCGGCCTGCATGGTGCCGATGTAATTGACCATGTGCAGGGTCAGGGTGTCGAGGTGCTTGGCCGGGTTGGAGTGGACCTGGTTGGGGACGTGGCCGAAGCCCTTGCGGATGAGGTTCTCCAGGGACCAGCCGGCGCAGTAGCCGACGATGGGGTAGCTCAGGTCGTGGATGTGGAACTCGCCCGTCTCGTGGGCCTTCTTGGCCCGCTCGGTGTAGATCTGGTTGAGGGCGAAGTTCGACAGGACCTCGCCGGAGACGCGCGCGTTGAGCCCGGCGAAGCTCTGGACGCCCTCGTTCGAGTTCTCGCGGATCTTCCAGTCGGCGTTGCTCAGGTAGTCCCGGACCAATCGCTCGAGGTTGAGGCCGATCTTCTTGGCCTCGCGGATGCCCTTGTGCTTCTCGCGGTAGAGGATGTAGGACTTGGCCACATCGTGGTAGCCCTGCTTCATCAGGACCATCTCGACGACGTCCTGGATCTGTTCGACCGAGGGGATGGTGTAGCCGCCGAACTTCTCCTCGATCATGAAGCAGACGATGTCGGAGGCGGTCTTGGCGACGGTCAGGTCCGAGATGCCCTCGGATTTCATGGCCTTGTGGATGGCGCTGGTGATCTTGTCCTGGTTGAAATCCGCGACCGTTCCGTCCCGCTTCTTGATCCTGCCGACCGCGCTGACCATTGCTTGCCTCCTTCTCCTTCTCCGCCGGCCTCACAAACCTGGGATTTCGGCCCGCAACGTGCTAAGATCAGCCCGTCCAGAAACCATGGCCATACTAAAAAGCCTTTCGGCTCTTATCCCATATCTTGTGGAGCTATTGCAGGGAAAATACTAAATGTTGTATTTTCCGAGCAGACTCTACACCTCCGTTTGGAGCCTTGTCAAGGGCTTTCCCGAGTTTTTTTTAAGTTGTTGAGGCAGCAATGAATACTATCGAAATCAGGACTAAGGCCCGGGAGGAATTCGTCGATCTGACGGCCGAGGTCGGACGCATCGTGGCGGCTTCGGGCCTCACGAGCGGCGTCTGCGTCGTGACTGTTCCCCACACGACGGCCGGGATCACGGTCAACGAGAATGCCGACCCCGACGTGCGGGCCGACATGGCCATGGTCCTGCGAAAGATCGTCCCCGACACCCTCCCCTACACCCACGGCGAGGGGAACTCCCCGGCCCACGTCAAGGCCGCGCTCGTCGGCCCGTCCGTGACGCTCATCATCGAGGGCGGGCGGCTCAAGCTCGGGACGTGGCAGGGCGTCTTCTTTTGCGAGTTCGACGGCCCCCGGACGCGCCAGGCCTGGGTCCAGGTCGTGGGAAGATAAGGCCTGCCCCCTTTCTTGAATTTCTTCTCCCCTTATCGGGAATCCTCTCAAGGCGGCGAGGGATATCGCCTCGTCCCTCTCGGGACGGGGTGAGCCAGCAGACCTGGACGATCACCGTGGTGGAGGGGGGACCGGCAGGGAGCGGAGTCTGCGTAGCGACCATCAGAAGCCTGGCGGAGCGACTCGGAGCCAGGCTTCTGGGAGAAATCTTAAGAGAACACTTCTCTTCCGATATTTCGCCGGGGCCGGGGAGCTAGAGGCGATTCCCGAGCACAGCCGGAGAGAGGATTCCCGGAATCAGGAGAAGTCCTCTTTTAAAGTGCCAATCCCAGCTTCCTCAGCTCCGCCGCGAGATCCGTCTCCGGCATATAGAGGATCCCCGACAGTCCGGCCTCGACGGCGCCTCTCACGTTCTCTTCCATGTCGTCGATGAAGACACACTCGTCCGGCTTCGAACCGGCCAGCCGGGCCGCCGCGAGGTAGATGGCCGGGTCGGGCTTGAGCAGCTTGAGCTCGTAGGACAGAACGTAGCCGTCGAAGAACAGGATCTCGGGGAACCGGCGACGGACAAAGGCGAATCGCTCCGGGTCGGTGTTCGAAAGCAGCAGGACCTTGTATCCGGCCGCCTTGACCCGGGCCAGGACGTCGATGGCGGGCAGGTTGGGCGTGAAGATATCGTTGTAGATCTCGTAGAACTCGCCGTAAGGAACATCGACGCCGGCGATCTCCGAGACCCGGGCCCGAAATCCTTCCGGGGTGACGACGCCGCCGTCGAAGCGGCGGATGAGCTCGAGGTCGTTGTGCACGGCCGCCTTGAGTTCGGCGGCGGACCGGCCGGAAAGGTCGGCGAGCTTGCCGAGAAAAACGTTGTTGTCGAACCAGAGGACGACGCGGCCCAGGTCGGAGATAACGGTCCGGATCATGGGTCCTCGGGCCTCCTCGATCGTTCAGGATGGGACGTCCTTTATAGCAGAAATCCGGGCCCGGGCAAACGGGCCGAGGTCCATTTGACATCCCGGCCCCCCCGGTCTATTGTTGATGTATCCAATGCATCCGCTGAGCCGAAAACCGGCTATCGAGGGGAAAGGTGCTCTGAAACGAAGGGACTCGCTTATCCCGAAAACCCATATATAAGGAGGAACCATGCCGATGAAAAGGACGACCCATCGCAGCGTGGCGGGGACCAAGCTCTACGCCGTTCGCGATAGCAAAGGCCGGTTTGAAGACATCCAGACCTACAAGCGCGCCCATGCGGCCGACATGAAGCGCAAGAGCAAGGCCGAGATGGCCAAGAAGCCCTGACGGCAGCCCCCTCAAGATTTCTTGATCCCGGACGGACTGTCCCTCGACGGCGAGGGCGCGGCGTCTGGGTTGACGTTTGGCCAGGCCCTTCAAAAGGGATTTAACGCGATTCAGACGATGTCCGGCAGGTCGAATTCGCCGAGCCGGAGCGGGTACGTCCCGTATTCCCGGACCAGGTTGATGACGATACTCGTAATTCCGGGCCGGAGACATTGCCGGGCACCGAATGGTCGGACTGGAAGATGAAGCCGCCGCCCTTGGCCGCGTTCAGCTTGGTCAGGACGACCCGCTCGAGTTCCTCCTCCGATCGCCGTTGGCCCAGGTCAGGACGTCCATGTTGCCGCAGAAGCGCGATCCGGTGGCCGTACTGCCGCCGCAGGTCCACGACGTCGAGCCCGGCCTTGGCCTCGAGAGGGTTGTAGGCGTCGACCCCGATCTCGATGAAGTCGCCGAAGATCGGCCGGACGTTGCCGCAGCCGTGATAGATGACCGGCAGGCCGTGGGCGTGGCACTCGTCGACGATGGCCTTGACCACGGGCTTGAAGTATTTCCGCCAGTAGTCCGGCGAGAAGAACAGGTTCTTGCGGTAGGCCACGTCCCCCCAGATGACCATGCCGTCGAGCAGCCCGCCGGCCGCCTTGATCTGCGCTTTCGCGATCCCCAGGGCGAACTCGCCCAGCCGCTCGACGAAGCGCGCCGACCTCGTCCGGGTACAGCCCGATCCAGAGCATGACGTTCTCGAGGCCGATGATGCGCCAGAGCATCTCCTGGGCCTCGCAGACGCTGCCGTAGACGGGGATCCACGGAGTGGAGCGACGGACCGTCTCGACCCAGGGCGGCGAGTTCCGGGCGAAACCGTCCCCCACCCCGGCGATCTGGTTGTCGCCGGCGGCGAAATAGCGGCGGTCGTCCCAGGGATCGTCGAAGCGGAAGGCCCTCATCTTCTCGATCGTGTCCGTGTCGAACGTCAGGAAGGCCGGCATGGGGTCGGCGAAGTTCTTGCGGATCACGGCCTCGAACCCCGTCCGGACGATGACGTGCTCCGCCGTTTCCTCGAGCGTCTCGAAGGGCCGGATGTGCGGGTCCATGTTGGGCACGGTGACGGTCCAGTCGAGGTCGTAGTATTTGTAGATGTCGGTCCCGGCCGGAAGCCCCAGCTCCCGGCGCCACCGCTCGAGGAACGAGCCCCAGAAGAAATCGCTGACCGGGACGCGGTCCGCCTCCTGATGACGGAGCGTCTTCGTCATCCGGTCGAGCTTGGCGAGGCAGCCGGCCGAACGGTCCATGTCTCCCTCTCCCCGTCTCAGTCCGTGTGAAAGACCTCGTCCATCTCGGCCCACCAGGCGCCCTCGGGCCGGTCGGGAAGCGGATCCTGCAGGGGCATCATGATCTTCCACCACTCCTGCGTCTTGGGATCGGCGGCCATCCTGGCCATGTCGGCGGCGTAATCGGTGCCGTGATATTCGAAATAGGCGAAGAGGAGGCCTTTTCTGTGGAAGATCGTGTAGTTCCGGATGTGGCACTTGCGGATGGTCTCCAGCACCTCGGGCCAGACCCTGGCGTGATAGACCTTGTATTCCTCGAGCTTCTCCGGCTTGAGCCCGATGAGCTGCCCGAATCTCTTCATGGCTTCGGCCCCGCGTCCAGGATATGGCCTTCACGGCGGTCGGCCCGCTTGAGGAGCAGGGCGAAGATGAAGCCGACGATGCCCAGGCTGGCGAACATGATCTGGCTGGCGACATAATCGCCCGTGATGTCTCGTAACTTGCCGTTGAACCAGGGGAACGCCCCCAGCCCGAAGTTCTGGATGGCCGTCATCAGCCCGAACGCGGTCCCGACGCACTCTCGGCTTGACGATGAGCGGCACCGACGGCCACAGGGCCGCCGGGACGAGGACGAAGGAGAAGCCGAGCAGGATCATCGGGTAGACGGGGTAGATCCGGGTCAGGCCCATGGCCAGGTGGCAGGGGATGAGGAGCAGGGCCCCGGCGACCATGAACGTCGTCCTCTTCCCGACCCGGTCCACCAGGCGCCCGGCGAAGGGGGCCAGGATCATCGAGGCGAAGATGATGATGCTGGTGATGCCGCCGGCCGTGCTGCCGATGTGGAGGAAGTTGTTGAAGACCTGGGCCAGGAAGCTGCCGGACGACGGCGCCGACAGGGCGATGCCCCACTTCGTGTGGAAGAAGTCCGTCGACAGGCTCTGGAACGGGAAGACGGCCGCGTAGAAGGTCAGGCAGAGGAAGGTCACGTACCAGAAGGTCGGCTTGAACTCCAGGATGTCCTTGAAGACGATCTTGTCGCCGGCGCTCTCGTCGCGGAGGTTGAGGGCCTTCTCGCCGCGCTTGTCCATGACGATGTAGAAGAGGTTGCCGACGAGGGACACGGCGCACGCGGCAACCGCCGCCAGTAGGGCGTTGCGATAGCTGCCGAAATATTTCGTGATGAGCTCGCCGTTGTTGAGGGCGAAGAGGGAGCCGAGGCGGCTCACGGTCAGGGCGACGCCGAAGGACAGCGCCAGCTCCTTGTTCTTGAACCAGCGGGCCAGCATGGCGCTCTGGGCGACGACCAGCGGCTCGGCGCCGGCCCCGAAGATGAAGCGGCCGACGAACATCAGCGGGATGGACTTGGCCTGCCAGACGACGGCCGCGCCGGCGAAGACGAGGACCGAGAAGATGAGGCTGGCCTTGCGGGTCCCCAGACGGTCGATCAGAACGCCGGCGAAGAGGAGGACCAGGATGGCGGCGACGCTGTACATCGTGTTGAACGCCCCGACGGTGGCCCGGCTGGCGTTGAGGCCCTCGATGAGCGACGGGGCGATGGCCCCGATGATGTCGTAGGCGAAATAGCTCCCGAACGTCAGGGAGGCGATGAACAGGAGATTGGTGAAGCGGTAGATGGGGCGGGTCGGATGGAAGAAACCGACGGGCGCCGCGGTTTCGGCGTTGGTCATGGGCGGAGCCTCCGGATCACCGGGATGGGATCGTTCAAGGCCCCTATCTTCCGGAATCCGGAGAAAATAATCAAGCGGCTTTATCCGGCCGCCGTCCTGCTGGTATAATCCTCTCGCCGGAAGAGGCCCGCTCATGAAAAATCCGAAATCCGCCGTCGAGATCGTCAATGCCGGGAATCTGGCGACCGCGCTCGAACGCAACCTCGGAGACATCGAACGGGACGGCGTCGTCCGCCGCATCTGGGACCGCGACGCGACGGTCTGGAAGCCGGAGGACCGGGAGATCTCCAACCGCCTCGGCTGGCTCGACGCCCCCCGGACGGCCGGCGAATCCTACCTGGCGCTCGAGGCGTTCGCGGCCTCCGTCCGGGACGTGGGGCTGACCAGGGCCGTCGTCCTGGGGATGGGCGGATCGAGCCTCGCTCCGGAGGTCTTCGCCCGCACCTTTCCGACGGGTCCGGGCGGCCTCGAGCTCGAGGTCCTCGACACGACCGAGCCGGCGACCGTGGCCGCGGCCGGGGCGCGGTTCGACCCACGCACGACGCTCTTCGTCGTCTCGTCGAAATCGGGGACGACGGCCGAGGTCATGGCCCTCCTGGCCTATTTCTACGACCGGGCCCGGACCGCGCTCGGGATCGGGCACGCCGGGAGCCGGTTCGTCGCCGTCACCGATCCGGGGACGCCGCTCGAGGGCCTGGCCCGGGAGCTTCATTTCCGTCGCGTCTGGCCCGGCCCGCCGGACGTCGGCGGGCGCTTCTCCGCCCTCACCTCCTTCGGGCTCCTGCCGGCCGCGCTCAAGGGCATCGACCTCGGCCGCCTGCTCCTCTCCGCCCGGGCCGTGGCCGACGCGTGCCGCCGCCCGGCCGCCAGGGAGAATCCCGGGGCCCTGTTGGGCGCGTTCCTGGGCACGGCCGCGCTCGGGGGCATCGACAAGCTGACCTTCCTCCTGCCGCGGCCGCTCACCCCGCTGGCCGCATGGATCGAACAGCTCATCGCCGAAAGCACCGGGAAGGACGGCCGGGGCATCGTCCCCGTCTTCGAGGACAGGCGCTGGCCGGCCGGACCTTTCGGTCCCGGACCGTCTGTTCGTCGAGATCGGCCCCTCGGAAGAGACGGCCCCGAAGCCGGGGCCCCGCGCCCCCGAAGGGCCCGGGTCCCCCCTTGTCCGATTGGCCCTTGACGACCCTCACGACCTGGCCGGCCAATTCTTCCTTTGGGAGTTCGCCACGGCCGTGGCCGGACGGATCCTGGACATCAATCCCTTCGACCAGCCCGACGTCGAGTCGACCAAGAAGAAGACGCGGGAGATCCTGGCCGCCGCGGACGGCCGGGGCGGCCCCGCCGGAGAGGCTCCTCCGCCCTTCCGCGGCGGACTCCGGTTGGCCCGGCCCGATCGCCCGGAAGGACCGGAAGAGGGCCTGGCCCGACTCCTGGCCGGGGGCCGCGAGGGGGACTACATCGCCATTCTCGCCTTTCTGCCGAGGACGCCGCGGGTCGAGGAGCTCCTCTCGGGGCTGGCCGCAGGTCTTCGCTTCAAGACCCGCTTTCCCGTCACTGTCGGATTCGGCCCGCGCTACCTCCATTCGACCGGGCAGCTCCACAAGGGCGACGGGAACCGGGGGCTCTTCCTGATGCTCACGGCCGCCGGCCTGCCGGACGTCGGCATTCCCGCCGTTACCGGGGATCAAGCGGCCGGCGGAGGATCTGGAGGCATTGTTCCGGGCCCAGGCCGCCGGCGACGCCCTGGCCCTGGCGGAGAAGGGCCGCCGGGTCCTCGCCGTCGAGCTGGCCAGCCCCGTCGAAACGGGCCTGGCCTCGCTCTCGTCATTCCTGGAAGAACGTCCGGCATAAAAAAAGGACGGCCCCGCAGGGCCGTCCTGGCCGGATCTCGTGTGGGACGGGGGATCAGTAGAGGCCGACGTCGAAGACGTCCGCGTGAAAGATCTCCTTGTTCTTCGTCCGGAGCTTCTTGTCGACGCTGTCCTTGATCTTGACGTAGAACCAGAACTTGTCGAACAGCCGGAGCTTCTGGATGTAGTAATTCGAATAGACCGACAGGTTGTCGATGATGATAATGGCCAGCGGCTTGCCCTTGTCGTCCGAGAGGACGATGGTGTTGACGTCGCCCTTCTGGAGCGTGCCGTAGACCTTGCCCTCGCCCTTGCCTTCCCATTCCTCGGGCTTGTTGATCCCGGTGATGACCAGGGGCTTGACGGCCTCCCGGACCTTCATCTCGTTGAAGTCCTCGATCTGGAACTCCTGGCTGCGGGTGTAGACCGTCTGGCCGCCGCTCTCGACGGAGTCGGCCAGGAAGACCGGCGGATGATCGGGGAGCAGATTGCCCTTGACCTTGATCGTCTTGCCCGCGAGAGTGGCGGCGTCGAAGCCGGGGAGGACGATGTCGAAGCCCTGGGCGGTCGAGAGATACATGTAGCGGCCGAGCGCGGCCCGGACCGTCCCCTCGAACTCGGTGACGGTCTTGACGGCCTCGCCGGCGGGGGTTTCGGCCTTCTTCTGACAGGCCACGCTGCCGGCGAAGACGGCCAGGATGGCCAGGCTCAAGATCAGGATAGCGGTCTTCTTGCTGAAATGCATCGGAACTACCTCCATTTGTCGAACGGGCGCCCGAGGATATCCTCCCCGAACGAGGAATATTTTATACCACCGCGCCCCTCAAATGTAAAGAAGAAAATGGACGGGGGGCGGCCTGGCCGGGGGCTCCGCGGAGAGCCCTTTCAGCCCTTCCGCTTGGCGCTGCCGGACTTGGACGACGAGCCCGAAGACTTCGAGGAGGACGAGCCCGACCGGCCGGAAGAGGACGACCCTCCCGACCGCACGGAGCCTCCGGAAGACGAGCCGCCGGAGCGGGGAGCGCCGATGGAACGCCCCGATGAAGATCCGGTCGAGCGCGGGGCGCTGTAAGAGCGTCCGGAGGAGGACGAGCCCGAGGACCGGGGGGCCGTGTAGGACCGGCTTGAAGAGCCGGACGACCCGGAGGAGGACGAGCCGAAGCTCGACGGCCGCGAGACGGAGGCTTTGGGGCTCCGGGACGGAGAAGAGATCGAGCCGCGGGAAGAGCCGGAACGGGAAGAGGAGGACGGGCTCGGCCGGCTGAACGCGGACGGACGGGAGACGGACGGCGAGGTCCGCGAGGCCTGGGACGCCGGGGCGCTCATCCGGGCTGACGGTCGCGAACTCGAGGAGCTCGAGGGGACGCTTCGACTTTGAGACCTCCCGGAGGAAGATTTTACGGAAGCTTGGGACCGCTGCGGCTCACGGACGGTCGAGGTCCGGGACGCGCCGGGGTCCTGCACGCGGGGGCGGGAGACCCGGCCTTCGTTCCCCCGGTTCCCGGAATCGCCACTGCGGTCGGGAGAGACGACCGCGCCACGGCGGTATTCGGTGACGCCGTTCCCGCCGCGGTCGCCGGAGTTCCGCCCGCTCGGGTAGGTCCGGACGACCCCGCCGCCCGAGCCGTCATTCCGGACGGAGGGCCGGACCGGGGCGTTCCGGTCGCCGTCTACCCGGACGTTCCCGCGCTCGCCCGACCGGACCGACACGCCGGACGCGCCGGGCCGCGGCCGCGAGGACGACAGGGACCGGGAGGGCGCGACCTCCCTGACCCGGCTCCGGGCGCCAGAAGGATCGGCCAAAGCCCGCCGGGCCGCAACGGCCTGGGGCCGGGCGTTGTCGACGGCGGGCCGGATCGCAGGCTGCCGGTCCCGCAGCTCGACCTGGCCGATGCGGTCGAGGTCGTCCGCGGCGAGATGCCGGCGGCCGACGTCGGGGGACTGGAGATGGTCGCGCCGGACGACGGTCATGGCCCGGTTGTGGGCCGAGGAATAGCGATCGTCGTAGCGGTCGTAGAAGCGGTCGTGGAAGAGATAGGCGGGCCGGTTGTACCAGGTCAGCGGACACCAGCCGACGTAGAGGCCGTCCGACCACCAGTTCACCCAGGCCGGGCCCCAGTGACTCTGGGGGATCCAGTACCAGCCGAGGCCGAAGCGCCAGTTCCAGCGGCCGTAGTGATAGACCGTCCAGCCCCAGGGCTCCGACGGGACCCAAGTCCAGCCGCAGCCGGAATACCAGGCCCAGCGGCCGTGGTAATAGGGCCGCCAATCGTTGTACTGGGAGACGGACGGCACCCAGACGTTGCCGTAGGGCCGCTCGTAGACCCAGGAACCGTTCTGGTCGAGCTCTTCCTCGTACTCCTCGATCCCGGAGGGGAGATACTGCCGTTCGCTCCGCTCGGCGAACTGGGCGTCGCGGCCGCTGTTCCAGTCGTCGAACGCGTCGGCCGGGGCGTAACCGTATTCGGGGTCGTTGAGGAGCCGGCCTTCGGCGGCGGTCAGGGTCTCCCCGTCGCGGACGAGGACCGAGCCCTCCTCCGCCGCGGCTTCCAGGCTGCCCTCGCGGACGAAGACCATGGTCTCCCCGCCGGGCCGGACATCGAACCGGTAGAGGCCCGCGGCGAGGATGTAAAAGGACGCGTCGGGGGTATGGAGCTCGACACTCTTCTCCTGGGCGAGATAGCTCACCCGGAGATAGGCGCCGCCGCCCGTCAGGACGAGCTTGATGCGCTCCTCCCCTTCCCGGGGCAGGATGGCGAACTCGACCTTGGTGTTGTTGTCGAGGCGGAGATAGTTGCGGCGGCCGAAGTGGATCTCGGCCTGGCCGCTCTCGGTCCCGATGCGGTCTCCCTGGACGAGGGCGAAGTTGACCTCTCCCTTCTCGTAGCCCAATCCCGCGGTCCGCTCGATGTAGACCGCGCCGTTGACGTAGCTCAGGCGGGCATAGCTGTAGGGATAATAACCTTCATCCTGGGCCGCGAGGCCGAGGGGGAGCGAAACGATGAAGACGACCGCCAGGACCAACGCTCTTGCCATCATCTTGTTCATCGTCTTTCTCCTTCCTGCCTTATTAAAGCAACTATCGTGCCAGGCCGTTCCCCCCTGGGCAGAGAGGCCGGTTCCGTCCTCTATTAAGGACACGGACAGGGGGATCGTCCCCCGGGGGGGCTGGAAAAGAAAAAGGGGACACGTACCTAAGGTACGTGTCCCCGATTCAGAAAAGGGGGGTTCTGAGGGCTCTACCAGTGGCGCCAGCCGCGGACCCAACCGCGGTGCCCGCCCGGATAGGGGCGGTAGCGGTAAGCCCAAGGCCGGGCCATGCGTCCCGGACCGGCCGGGCCCATCCGCTCCGCTCGGCCGGACCTGAAGGCCCTGATCTTATCCCGCTGCTCCGGTGTGAAGATCTTGTTCCGCTCGGCCCTGGCCCTCATGGCGCCCTTCTCTCGGTCCGCCCTGAGCTTGGCCCTCTGATCGATGAGCTTGTCGATCTTGGCCTGGTTGGCGTTCGGATCCCCGGTCAGGCCGCGCATCTCGCCGCGGAGGCGTCCCATCTCTTCGCGGAAGGCCCGTCGCTCGCTCATCCGGGCTTTGCGGAATTCGCCGAGGGCCTTGACTTGGTCCGGTGTCAGGCCGAGGTCGGCGATGGTTTGTGCCCGCGCGGCCCGCGGACCGGGACGGCCCGGCGGCGGAGGGGGGTCCTGGGCCGCGATGAGAGGGCCCAGGATCGCCGCGGCCAGCAGCGCGGCCACGGCGGTGCGGATCGTTGTCCTGCCGGAAGTTCTTTTCATGATCGGCCTCCTGATATCGTCTCGTCCATTTAGACAGCGGCGCGGGGAGAAACTTTGCGCCTGAAGAAAAGAGAGACGATCGCAGGCCGGGGCAGGCCTATTCTTTTTTATGGCGCAATCTGTCCAGGGCCACGGCGATGACGATGATGGCCCCGATGATGATCTCCTGGATGTAGTTCGGCCAGCCCATCATCGTGCAGCCGTTGCGGAGGAACGACATGATCAGGACGCCGACCATGGTCCCGAGGATGCTGCCCACGCCCCCGCTCAGGCTGCCGCCGCCGATGACGACGGCGGCGATGATGTCGAGCTCGAGCCCGACGGCCACGGTCGGGTCGCCGACCGTGAGGCGGGAGAACTCCATGACGCCGCTCAGGCCGCAAAAGAGGCCCGAGATCGCGTAGACCAGCATCTTGACCCGGTCCGTCCGGACGCCGCAGAGCCGGGCCGTCGCCTCGTTCGAGCCGACGGCGAAGACGTGGCGGCCGAAGACGGTGGACTTCAGCAGGACGGCCATGGCCACGGCGAAGACGATGACGATCGAGACGCCCGGGGCCAGGAGGAGCCACGGCGGGTGCGGGCTCTTGGACATGAGCTCGTTGACCCAGGTCATGGGCGCGTCGATCTTCTGGTTGCCGGCGATCCACTTGGCCGCTCCCCGGGCGATGCCCATCATCCCCAGGGTGACGATGAACGGGATGAGCTTGAGCCGGGTCACCAGCCCGCCGTTGACGAGGCCGACCAGCCCGCCCGTGAGGACGCCGAGGAGCAGGGCGACCAGGGGCGCGGCGCCGGCGTTGACGGCGTAAGCCGTGATGACGCTGGCCAGGGCGATGTTGGACGCCGCGGAGAGGTCGATGCCGCCGCTGATGATGATCAGGGTCATGCCCAAGGCGCCCAAAGCGACGATGACCGACTGGGTGGCGACGCTCTTGAAGTTGGCGAACCTGAGGAACCGGCCTTGGACCTCCGGGATCAGGGAGAACAGGGCGATGACGAGCAGGAGCCCGATGAACGGGCCGAGGAAGCTGAGGGCGTGACCGAGGCGGACCCGACGTTGACGGCTCATTCCGCGTTCCTTTGTTCCATCGGACTTTCCCGCCGCGTCCGGCCCACGGTGGCCGCGGCCATCAGGGCGCCGGCCTCCCAGGCGGAGGTCGGCCGGGATTCGACCAGGGCCCCCCGGTGGAAGACGGCGATGCGGTCGCAGATGCCGAGGAGCTCGGGCAGATAGGAGCTGACGAAGAGGACCGACTTCCCGTCGCGGGCCAGGCCGCCGATCCATTCGTAGATCTGGCTCTTGCTGACGACATCGATGCCGCGGGTCGGCTCATCGAGGAGCAGCACCGAAGCGTTCTGGTGGAGCAGCCGGGCCAGGGCGACCTTCTGCTGGTTGCCGCCGGATAGATCGCCGACCTTCTGGCCGGGCCCCTTGGCCTTGATCTTGAGCCGGCCGATCCAATCGCCGACAGCCTGGCGCTGGCGGGCCGGACTGATCAGGCCGCGCCGGCGGTAGGGGCTGAAGTCGCTCAGGGTCATGTTGTCGGCCACCGACAGGGCCAGGGCCAGGCCTTCGCCCTGCCGGTCCTCGCTGAGGAGGCCGAGGCCGAGGCGGATCCGGTCCCAGGGTCGGCGGCCGACCAGCTCGGCGCCGGAGACGACGGCCGTGCCGCCCTCGACCTCGTCGAGCCCGAAGAGGGCCCGCAGCATCTCGGTCCGCCCGGAGCCGACGAGACCGGCGATCCCGAGGATCTCACCTTTCGCCAGCGTCAGGCTGACCGGCGCGGCCATCCGCGTCCCTTTCAGGCTCTCCGCGGACGAGGACCGGCCCGCCCACGGCATGCTCGACGCGGGGGAAGAGCTCGGTGAACTTCCGGCCGACCATGAGCCGGATGATGTCCTCGAGGGCCGTCCCGGCCATCGGGCCGGAGCCGACGCTCCGGCCGTCCCGCAGGACCGTGTAGGAGTCGGCCACGCGCTGGACCTCCTCCAGGAAGTGGCTGATGTAGATGACGCTGACGCCCTGGTCCCTGAGGCCGCGGATGATCTCGAACAGGCGCTGGCTGTCTTCCTGGGTCAGCGAGCTCGTCGGCTCGTCCATGACCAGGATGCGGGACTCGCTGAGCAGGGCCCGGGCGATCTCGACGACCTGCTTGGCCCCGACGCTCAGCCGGCCGACGGGGACGTCTGGCGAGATCTCGGGATGGCGGACGAGAGCGAGGACCTCGCGGACCTTCCGCATCATGGCCGAGCGGTCGAGCCAGCCGGCCGCGTGGACCTCTCGGCCGAGCATGATGTTCTCCTCGACCGTGAGGTGCGGGGCCAGGGTCAGCTCCTGGTAGATCATCGACACGCCGCGGCCCAGTCCGTCGCCGGGTCCGGCCGGGGCGTAGGGCCGGCCGTCGATCTCCATCCGGCCGGCGTCGGGGGCGATGGCTCCGCTGAGCACTTTCATCATCGTGCTCTTGCCGGCGCCGTTCTCGCCGATCAGGGCGTGGACCTCGCCGCGGCCGAGCTCGAAAGAGACGTCGTCGAGCGCCTTGGTCGCGCCGAAGCTCTTGCTGATGCCGGCCATGCGCAGGACGGGCGGCGCGGCGGCGGCGTTGTCCATCAGTCTTTGATCAGGGTGAGATCCGGCGAAAGCAGGGCTTGGATCCCGGCGGAATCCATGTTCTCTTTCGTGGCCAGGACGACGCCGGTGTCGATGACCTTTTCGACGGTCTCGCCCCGGAGGTGGGCCACGATGGTCTTGACGCCGAGATAGCCCATCTGGACGGGATTCTGGAGGACGAGCCCCTGCAGGTCGCCGTCCCGGAGGCCCTGGATGAGCTTGGGCGAGCTGTCGAAGCCGACGAAGACGACCTTGCCGGTGAGGCGGGATTCCTGGAGGGCCCGGAGCGTTCCGAAGGTGCTCGATTCGTTCGGCGCGAAGACGCCGTCGACGTCGGGGAAGCGGCTGATGAGATTCTCGGCCAGCTGGTAGGCCGTCTCCGTCGTCGCCCCCGCGTACTGGTCCTTGACGAGGAGCGCGATCGCAGGGAACTCCTTGGTCAGCGTGTCGTAGAACCCGGCCTCCCGCTGCACGGTGCTGGCCGATCCTTCCTGGTAGCGGATGAGGAAGATCCGCCCCTGGCCGCGGAGGAGCTCGCCGAGGCGCCGGGCGGCCAGGACGCCGCCCTTGTAGTTGTCCGTGGCCACGTAGCTCGTAAAATCGGTCCCCTGGAGGGCGGAATCGATGATAACGACCGGGATCCTCTCGCGCACGGCGTCCTGGACGGGGCGCATGAGGGCCCGGTCGTCCAGCGGCGCGAGGACGATGCCGTCGACGCCCCGGCTGATGAAATCCTCGACGACCGTGATCTGCTGGGCCCGGTCGTCTTCCTTCTGCGGGCCCTTCCAGATGATCTCGACGCCGATCTCGCGGGCCGCGCGGCGCGCGCCGGCGTGGATCGACTTCCAGAACTCGTGGGTCGTCCCCTTGGGGATGACGGCGATGCGGAGGGTCTTGGCCGCTTGCTGGCCCGGACCGTCGGACGGTCTCTGGCCACAGGCGGCGAATGCGAGCGCCGCGCCGAGGACGCTGATCAGGGCTTTGGACGCGAGGGATCTCATGGGCTCAGTATACCCAGAAGGCGGGAGACCGTCAAAGAGGAGCCCGAAAAAAAATAGGGGGGAACCGCCTTCGGGGAAAGCCGCGAAGGTGATCCCCCGTCCGTGCCGGGGACCGGGGTCCCCGGCCTCGTCGGCCTGGGCGAGAGCCCTTACTTCTTCTTCAGGATGGGCATCCCGGTCTTGGTCGTCTCCTGGACGACGTAGGCGGCGGGAACCGCATCCAGGGCGCCGGGCCGCACATCGCGGGCGAAGAAATAGATCGTCTGCTTGCGGCCGCCCTTCAGGAGGACGTCCTTGGAGTGCAGGAAGTAGCTGACGCCCCTCGAGTTCTTGAATTCGTAAGCCATGTCTGAGACCTCCCTAAGGAATTATTGAGCTTTTTGAAATGACCCGATGATCGGATCCCCAGTTGAATGATAATACTCCTCTGCGCTCCGGTCAACTACTATTATCAAATTCCCCCTGTTGCCAAGACCGCGGGGACCGGCGGCCCGGCGCGCCGTCACTGGATGAAATCGACCGGCGGCGGCATGTCCGCCGGGACGATCGTGCCGAACTGGTCTTCGTAGCGCTTGACGTTGGCCTGCAGAGCTTCGAGGAAGCGCTTGGCGTGGGCCGGACTGACGATGATGCGGGCGACGAGCTTGCCAAAAGGCCCGTCGGGAAAGAGGAACGCGAAATCGAACAGGAACTCCTCGCGCGAGTGGCGGATGGCCGCCAGGCTGGCGTACTGGCCGAGCGCGACGGCTTCGTCGACCTTGATCTCGACCTTCTTCGGGTCCGTTTTCTGGTCCATGGGTCCTCCCGGTTCCGGATATCCCTCCCATTCTGAAGGGAACAGGCTGGGAAATCAATGGGTTGAAACGATCGAAAAAATAAACACAAAAAAAAGCAATAAATGCTTTACATCCGGCGCTCCGGTGCTATAATGATATTGGCTTTCTTGCGCGGGCTGGAGAAAGCCCCCACCTTTTTGGTTCCCATCATCAACCCCCCTTTTGCTGACAACAGCCCGCACTTAAAACCCCCGAGGGGGGTTCGTTTATAGAATATGACCAAAGGCTGAAAGGGCGGCTCTCCGCGTCCGGGAGGCCTGCGATGGCGAGACCGGGATCTGGTGCGGTCCGGGTCAGTCGGTGTAGTAGAGGATCGTCCGCAGAACGGCCGCTTCGCAGACCTTGCAGAACGGCTTCGTGCCCTTGGTGAACATCAGGCAGTCGAGCTGAGGCCTGTAGAGGCCCTTGGCCGCGTAACCGGCCCCTTCGAAGACGCCGACCTGGCCCCAGAATTCGCTCGCCTTCAGAAAGGCATCGACCTTGTCGGCGTGCTCGCGCGACAGCCGCTCCGATCCCTCCTCGGCCCGGGCGACCTCCGCCGCGGCCACCCCTTCCCTCTTCATCCGGGCGATCTTCCCGTTCACCTCCCGGCGCACTTTCTGGTAGGCGTTGTCCATGTCGTCGAAGGCCGCCTTCTCCCAGGGCGTCGGGACGCCGACGCCGGGACTGAGGAGGCTCTTCCACTTGGGCATCTCCGGATCGAGCAGGGCAGTGATGTTCGGCTCGGCCGGCTCGATCCCGGCCGGATAGAATTCGTTAAAAGCGACGTCGGAGGTGTAATACTCGTCGGCCAAGCCGGTGAACGAGTGGCCGAATTCGTGGAGGAACAGGTACTCGTACCACTGGTTGTCGGTCGTGAAGGTGCAATAGAGATTGTAGATCCCGCCGCCGCCGTAGCGCTTGTGGTTGACCATGATATAGAGCGCGTCGTACGGCGCATGAGCGGCGATGTCGCGCAGGCTCTTGTTGTCCTCGGTCAGGAGATAACGCTCGGAGCCGAGAGAGTCGAAAGTCGAGCTGAGGACGGTCGACCGGAACGAGCCGTGGCTCGGCTCGTCGCAGCCGCTCTCCGCCGAGGGCTTGAAGACGCCGGAGATGTTGAACTTGTCCCGGTGGGAGGCGTAGGGCTCGAGCTTGAAGAAGACCCCGACGAAGCGGTCGAGGTCGGACCGGAACTTCGCCTCCTCGCCGGCCGTGTAGCCTTCGGCGATGATAGCCACATCGACTTTGCGGCGCGGTTCGCCGGACTTGACGGCCTCGACGACCTTGACCCCGGGGATGAGCCGCTCGCGGATGACGGTCATCGCGGCCGGGTCGATCGTCTGGCTGAAGACCTGCTTGGCGATGTTCTGCCGGTCCCGGGCCTCGATCGCGACGCGAACGGGCTTTTTCGGGTACGGCAGGAGGGCGGACTCGTGGTAGGTCCGGGGGACGCCCTTGACGCCTGCGTCGGAGGTCTTGTATTCGCCGAAGTAGCTGTCGAAGCCCCCGGCTGAAGATCAGCGTGCCGGTCGCCTCGTCGTAGACCTTGACCGTGTAGCGCCCGAGGTTGAACGGATCGAGGAGGTGGGCCCGGGAGCCGGCCCAGAGGCCCTGGTCGTAGACCTGGTCCAGGGCGAAGGCCTCCTGGGCGGCATGCCCGGTATGGAAGTAGTCGATGCGCATCGTCTTGTCGACGAACCAGGCCTCGAAGGCCGGCCCCTTCTGGGCCCGGGCGCAGCCGGCGATGACGGCGGCGAAGAGGACGATCGCGATGAGACGCTTCATGGCGGGCTCCCTCAGGCCGGCCGGACGATCCGGCCGGCGGTCTCCTTGAGGATCTTGAAGGCGGCCGCGGCGGTGATGGCCGCAGGGTCGCGGGTCGGATTCAGCTCGACGATGTCCAGGCCGACGATCCGGCCTTTGAGGGACTGGATGACCTGGAGGGCCTGGCGGGTCGAGAGCCCGCCGGGCTCGTGGTGGGAGACCCCCGGGGCGAAGGCCGGATCGAGGGCGTCCAGATCGAAGGAGATATAGACGGGGTTGGCGAAGCGGAGGTGGAGAGGATCGAGGATGTCCTTCATTTCGATCATTCGGACCCCCCCCTTGAGGGCCTTGGCTCTGTGGCCGGCCGTGACGGCCCGGACGCCGACCTGGACGACACTCGCGGCCAGGCCGTCCTCGACGATGCGGGCGAACGGGCAGGCATGCGAGAGGCGGTCGCCGTAGAGGTCGTCGTAGAGGTCCGGGTGGGCGTCGAAATGGAGGACGTCGAGGGGCTTGTGGGCGCGGGCGAAGGCCTTGAGCACGGGGTAGGTGATGGAGTGGTCGCCGCCAAGGACGATGGGCACGGCGCCCTTGCCCAGGATCGCGGCCACGGCCTTCTCGATCAGGGCGAAGGTCTTGTCCATGTCGCCCGAGGTGTCGACGTCGCCGAGGTCGACCAGCACGGTGTCCTCTTCCAGGTTGACCCCGAGCTCGGTGTAGCCGCAGTAGCACTTGCCGGTCGAGACCTTCCGGATAGCGGCCGGCCCGCCGGCGGCCCCCCGGAGATAGCTCGATTTCTCGTCGAAGGGCACGCCCAGGACGGCGATCTTGTAGTCGGGATTCTCGGAAAGCGGCTTCGCGGCCCCGCCGAAATCGGACATCGTCGGCCTCCTCGCGTCGGTTTCCACTGATTATACCGGATTCCAGACTCTTCCCCAAGAAGGACAAGGGGAAGAAAGGGCCCAAAAAAAGAGGGGGAGAAGGATCCTCCTTCTCCCTTTTCACAACCTTGGCACCGCCTCTTTCGAGGCCGTCGCGCCGGCGAGGCTGCGACCGCGTGTAGAATCTCATGGCGACCCCCGTGGGGTCAATCGCCGGACGGGGTGAATGCCGGGGTGAGAATGGGCCGGTTTTCCTCCCCCCCGCGACGAGGGGGCCGTTGCGGAGACCGGGTCCGAAGGCTATAATCCCTTTTCCCGATCCGCAGGAGGTCCCATGGAAAAGGTCCAGTCCGTCAGGAACCGCGACGACGTCGTCCGCCTGCTCTCGGCGGCGCTCCGCCACGAGTGGGCCGTCAGCTTCGAATACGTCGTCCACGCGTATTCCATGCCGAAGGGCAAGTTCCTTTACGAGGACCCCGTCCTGAAGCAGACGACCGATGCCCGGGCCCAGACGATCCAGATCGGCATCGACGAGATGTATCACGCCCTCCAACTGGGCGTCATCCTGACCCAGATGGGCGCCGCTCCGAGCTTCGGCACCGACGAGATCGTTCGCTTCCCCCGGATCGTCGACAACCTCAAAGAGGACAAGAGGACGGAGGACGAGGTGACCGCCCTCTACCAGTCCGCCGAGGTCGAGCCCGGGGCGTTCGCCAAGGTCGAGAACATGATCTGGAACATCTCCTGCGACGAGGTCCGCCACTCCGCGCAGTTCGCGGCCATGATCGCGGCCATCGAGTCCTCGGGCGAGGCCGGGGCCGAGGGCTTCCGTCCCCACCCGGACCGCGGCCGCCGCGAGGACCTGAACCTCCTCCACGGGCTCTGCCGGCTCGAGAACGAGGCGACGCACCGCTACCTGCGCTATGTCATGATGTTCAGCGAGCATCAGGACCTCAGCCAGCGCCTCTTCAAGAACTCGATCAACCACATGCGCCACTGGGACAAGCTCTCGGGCGTCCTGGTCAAGCTCGGCGACGTCGTGGCCATCGAGAACGCCGTGGTCGACGCGGCGGGCGTCGAGCGGAGCCCGCGGCCCATGCCGGTGGAGTACCCCGGGACGGACCGCCTCTCGGCGCTCGAAGCGCTCCCCGGCCTCGAGCGCGAGATCGCCGGCCTGTACGAGTCCGCGCTCAAGCTCGGCCTGCCCGAGGACGTCCGGGCCCAGCTCCGGCTCCACCTGGCCCTGACCCGCGAGCACGTCTTCACCCAGGACAAGCTTCTGGCCAACGCGGGGCGGATCAAAGGGCTGGCCTGAGCCGGGGCCCTGTTGACTTTGGCCCGCCGGGGCATAGAATAGGAACGATGGCCGACGCGATCCGGATCGAGAACCTTCAGAAACGTTTCCGCCTCGGGTTCATTCCCAAACCCCGCCAGATCCTCAAGGGCATCACCTTCTCCGTCCGCGAGGGCGAGACCTTCGGCTATCTCGGCCCGAACGGCGCCGGCAAGACGACGACCATCAAGTGCCTGCTCGGCTTGATCCATCCCGACGCCGGGACGATCGAGATCTTCGGCCGCCCCCACGCCGATCCGCGGTCCCGGCAGGCCCTCGGCTTCCTGCCGGAGAACCCCTATTTCTACGACTACCTGACCGCCCGCGAGTTCCTGGCCTTCACGGCCGACCTGTTCGGCCTCGGCCGGGAGGTCCGGGAGGAACGGATCGCCCGCCTCCTCAAGCTCGTCGGCCTGGAGCGGGCCGCCGACCTGCCGCTCCGGAAGTACTCGCGGGGCATGCTCCAGCGGGCCGGCCTGGCCCAGGCCCTCATCAACGACCCCAAGCTCGTCGTCCTCGACGAGCCTCTGGGCGGCATGGACCCCCTCGGCCGCAAGGAGATCCGGGACATCATCGTCCGCTTCAAGGACGAGGGCAAGACCGTCTTCTTCACCTCGCACATCCTCCAGGACATCGAGATGATCTGCGACCGCGTGGCCATCATCGTCGGCGGCCGCATCGTCAAAGAGGGCGGCCTGCGCGACCTCGTCTCGGAGAAGGTGCTGTTCACCGAGGTGACCGTCTCGGGCCTCCCGCCCCAGACCTTCGCCGGGCTGGGCGAGAGCGTCTCGGCCCGGGGCGACCGGGTCCTCCTCAAGGTCTATGACGAGGCCCGGGTCGACGAGGTCGTCGGCCTCATCCACGACCGCAAGGGCCGGCTCATCTCCCTCAGCCCGCGGACGGAAACCCTCGAAGACATCTTCGTCGACACGGTGACACGGACATGAAGATCGGAGCCATCGCCGGGATCACCTTCAAGGAAGCCAAGCGCGACCGCATCCTCTACCTGCTCTTCTTCTTCGCCGCCGTCGGCATCGTCGCCAGCCGGGTCCTGGCCGTCCTGACGGTCGGCGACCGGATCAAGATCATCAAGGACGTCGGCCTGGCCTCGATCTCGATCTTCGGCGTCCTGATGGCCATCCTCATCGGCACGGGGCTCGTGTACAAGGAGATCGACAAGAAGACGATCTACACCCTGCTGGCCAAGCCCCTGCACCGGGCCGAGTTCATCCTGGGCAAGTTCCTCGGCCTCGTCCTGACGCTCTTCGTCATGACGGCGGCCATGACCGTGATCTTCCTGGCCATCGTCTACGCCCACACGCTCAAGGTCGAGACCGGCCTCCTCGTGGCCGTCGTCTACATCTTCCTCGAGCTGGTGCTCATCACCGCGGTGGCCATCCTCTTCTCCTCCTTCTCGACGCCCATCCTGAGCTCGCTCTTCGCCCTCGGCTTCTACCTCATCGGGCACCTGTCCTGGGGCCTCGAGCTCATCCTTAAGAAGATGCAGCCTGGCACGGGCCGGTCCCTGGTCCGGGCCCTCTCCATGATCCTCCCCGACCTCGAGAACTTCAACTTCAAGACGGAGGTCGTCCACGGCCTGCCCATCCCGCCGGGGATCCCCCTCTCGGCGTTCTTCTACGGCGTCTGCTACACGGCCTTCATCCTCGGCCTGGCCGTCCTCATCTTCAGGCGCCGGGACTTCATCTGAGCATTCATGAAAACGCCGCTATTTGCGATCAGAAAAGAATGGCCCAACCCGGCGTGTTCATGAATGCTCCAGGGTGAGGGCCGCGATCATGCTCAAGCGCACAACGGCAAGGACGGGCTCGGCGACGGTCCTCCTCGTCCTCTTCCTCCTGGCGGCGGGAGCCGCCGTCGTGACCCTCAAGGGGGTGACCGACCGGGCGGTCCGGACGAAGCTTCCGGGCGCTTCCATCATCTACATCCCGTCGGGGAAATTCCTGAAGTTCGCGACCTTCGGCTACCGGTCCCTGGCCGCCGACGTCATCTACCTCTGGGCCATCCAGTACTACGCCACGCCGACGATCGACGACCGCTTCGACCACATCGACCACGTCTTCGCCATCATCAACGAGCTCGATCCCCGCTACCAGGACCCCTACGAGGTCGGGGCCCTGATCGCGGTCGAGGGGGCCCGGGACGTCCTCTCGAGCGCCCGCGATCTCAGCCGCGGACGCGGCCGCGGGGATTACGCCCGATCCCTCGTCCAGGCCGCCCTCGCCATCCTCGACCGCGGCGCCGCCAACAATCCCGATCAGTGGGTCTATTCCTTCGACGCCGGGCACGTCGCCCTGATGACCCTCAAGGACTACGCCCTGGCCGAGAAGTACTTCGAGCGGTGCATGAAGATCCCCGGCGCGCCGGAGTTCGTGGAGCGGCTGCGGGCCAACGCCATCTTCAGGAAGGGCGACTTGAAGACCTCCTGGGAGACCTGGCTCGACATTTATAACCGGGCCCCCGACGAGCGGACGAGGAAGATCGCCTCGAACCACCTCTACAACGTCAAGGCGACGATCGACGGCACGGCCCTCGAAAGCGAGGCGGCGAAATACCGCGAGCGCTACGGCCGGTTCCCGGCCGACCTCGAGGGGCTGGTCCGGACCGGCTTCATCCGGGAGGTCCCCAAGGACCTTGACGGCAAGGATTACCTCTACGATCCGGCCACGGGAAAGGTGAAAACGGTGATCAGTCCATGGAGACGCTGACCCTCCTCTTCGTCGCCGCGGCCGGACTCATCTTCGGCAGCTTCTTCAACGTCGTCATCTACCGCCTGCCCCGGGGGCTGAACCTGTCCCGGCCGCCCTCGGCCTGCCCCGGCTGCGGCGCCCGCATCAGGCCCTACGACAATGTCCCCGTCCTGTCCTATCTCGTCCTCGGCGGCCGATGCCGCCGCTGCGGGATGCGGATCTCCCCCATCTATCCGGCCGTCGAAGCTCTGACGGCCGTCGGATTCGTCCTCGTCTATCTCGACGCCGGGCGCGTCATCGGCCTCGAGTTCTTCGCCGGCTGTCTCTTCACGAGCGCCCTCATCGTGCTCGGCGTGATCGACGCCTATCACCAGATCCTGCCCGACGCCGTCACCATGCCGGGCCTCGTCCTGGCCCTGGCCTACTCGTTCTTCCGCGAGGACCTGAATTTCCGCGGCGCGCTCCTCGGCGCGGTCGTGGGGGGCGGGTTCCTGATGGTCGTCTACGGCGCCTATCGGCTCATCCGCAAGAAGGAAGGGCTGGGCATGGGCGACGTGACCATGATGCTCATGGTCGGGGCCACCCTCGGCCCGATGCGGACGCTCTTCGTCCTCATTCTGGCCTCGTTGGTCGGGGCGGCCGTCGGGGTCTTCCTCATCGTCCGGCGGGGCAAGGACTTCCAGTTCGCCCTGCCGTTCGGGACGTTCCTCGCCCCGGCCGCCTTCGCGGCCCTGCTCTGGGGGAAAGAGATCATCGCCTGGTACTTGAGCCGGCTGCCTCACTGAGGTCCCGGCGAACCTCGACGCCCCCGGCCCCTGACCACCCGGATCGAAAAGACCGCCGTCGTCGCGTCCGTGATCTTGTATCTCTCGCCGATGGGGAGGCCCGGCACCCAGACGATCTCTCCCCGGGACAGAACGACGGGCAGGCGGTCGCGCCCGCCGGACGGGATCCCCTTGGCCCGGAGGATCTCCTTGAGCTTCTTCCGGCCGGGCGCGCCGAGGGGTCGGTAGAGATCGCCCGGCTTCCGGCTGCGGACCGTCAGCGGGAAGCTCAGCTTGGCCGCGTCGAGATCGGCCCGGCGGCGGTCGTCGTTCCTGACCGGCCGTCGACGGACGGCCGCCTTGCTCATCGACCCCTTCAGGGTCAGGCCCGCGCCGGCGAGAGCGAGCGCGCCGCGGCCGTCCCATCGCTTCTCGTAGGGTCGTGCGGGGAGCGCCGGCTTCTTGAGGCCGACCCGCCCCGCCTCGCGCCGCAGGACGAGCCCCCGGCGGATCGTCAGCTCCTTGCCTTCGCCGAGCCCCAGGAGGGAGGCCACGTCGTCGTAAGAGATATCGCGGAGGCCGCCGGCGATCTCGCGGAGGAATTCCCGGGTCACGCGCCGGGCCAGCGCGGGCAGGAGGAGGGGCAGGGTCTTCAGGTCCAGCTCGACGGACCCGCGCCGGCGCAGGACGAACTCGTCGAGGAGCTCGCGGACGAAGCCGTGGAGGAGCTCGTCGTCCTCGCGCACGATGCCGGCCAGGCGGGCCAGGTGGGCGACGATCTGCGGCTCGTAGCGACGGGCCAGTTCCGGCAGGAGCTCGGCCCGGATGCGATTGCGCAGAAAACGGCCGTCGCGGTTCGATGCGTCCTCGCGGAAAGGCCGGCCCTCCGCCTCGAGCCAGGCCCGCAGGTCCGGCCCGGCCAGGCCGAGCAGGGGCCGGACGATCGGGCAGGGCGGGCCTGCGACCAGGGGGGCGATCCCGGTCAGCCCGGCGAGGCCCGTGCCCCGCATCAGGCGCATGAGGACGGTTTCGGCCTGGTCGGTCATCGTGTGGCCGGTGGCGATCTTGGTCGCTCCGCCGGCCGCCGCGGCCCGCCGCAGGAATCGGTATCGCAGCTCGCGCCCGGCCTCCTCGAGATTGATCTTCTTCCGGGCCGCGTACGACCGGACGTCGGCGGCCCCGACCGCCAGGGGCAGGACCCAGCGGCGGGCCAGGTCCCGCACGAAGCGCTCGTCCCCGCCGGCCTCGTCCCTCAACCGGTGGTTGAAATGGGCCAGGCGGACCTCGAGAGGCATCTCGTCGCGGAGCTTCAAGAGGAGGGCGGCCAGGGCGACGGAATCCGGGCCGCCGGAGAGGGCGACCAGGACGCGGTCGCCGGGCCCGATGAGAGGCCCGTCGAGGGCCGCCTTTTTGAAGGCGGCGAACACATGGTCGGCGGTCGGTCGGGCTGGCATGGTCGCGTTCAGGTCATGAGGGCGAGGTCCCTGAAAAATGGCGGCGGAGGGATTTGAACCCCCGACACTGCGGATATGAGCCGCATGCTCTGACCAACTGAGCTACGCCGCCAGGGTGCCAGAGATTTTAGCGGAATCCCCCCCTCAAGTCAACGCGGGCTGGGTCGCGGTCTCCGCGTCTTTCTTGAAGGAGAAGCGGCCTTCGCGGAAGAGCTTGATGCAGGCGTCGACGACGCGGGTGTCGTAGCGGAAGCCCCGGCCCTTGCGGATCTCTTCAAGGGCCTTCTCGATCCCCAGGGCCGGGCGGTAAGGCCGCAGCGAGCAGACCGCTTCGACGACATCGGCCACGGCCAGGATCCTGGCCTCGGGCAGGATGGCGTCGCCGACGAGCCCCTCGGGGTAGCCCGATCCGTCCAGCCGCTCGTGGTGCTGCAGGATGATGTGGGCCACGGGCCAGGGGAAGGCGATGTCCTTGATCATCTCGTAGCCGACCCGCGGATGGTCCTTGATGATCTGGTACTCGGACTTGGTCAGCCGGCCGGGCTTGGACATGATCTCCATGGGCGCCGTGATCTTGCCGATGTCGTGGATGATGCCGGCGAACCGGATGCTTTCGATCTTCTCCCAGGGCAGGTTCATCTCCTGGGCGAGGGTCACGGCCAGGCTCGCGACCCGCTGCTGGTGCCCGGCCATGTAGGGGTCCCTCAGCTCGAGGGTCATGGCCATGGCCCGGAAGGTCCCCTCCAGGGACCGTTCCAGCCGGTCGAGCGTGCTCTGGAGGAAGTCCTCCGAGCGGCGCGTTTCGAGGACCTTGCCGTGGAGCTCGTCGTTGACGCGGGCCAGCTGCTCGGTCCGTTTTTCGACGAAGTGGTCGATCTCGATCCGGGCCAGGCGCAGCTCCTTCTCGATGCGGACGCGCTCGGCCGCGTCCTTGTCCATCTGGGCGGCCCGCTTGGCGGCGTCCTGCTCGAGGCCCCGGTTACGGGCCTCCAGGTCGCGGAAGATCCGCTCCAGCCCGTCGAGCATGCCGTTGAACGTCCGGGCCAGCAGGCCGATCTCGTCCCGGCCGCAGACGCGGGCCCGCTGCCGGAGGTCGCCGCCGGCCAGCCGCTCGGCGGTCCTCGTCAGCTGGACGATCGGCCGGGTGATCATGCCGGTGAACAGGACGACCAGGACGATGCCGAGGACGAAGAAGCCCAGGCTCAGGAGAACGAACGCCGCAGGCTTGCGATAGAGAAGATGCGACAGAAGGACGTAGATGGCCATCATCGCGCCGAAGAGGATGAGCATGCGGGTCCGCAGGGTGCGCGGGCCGAAAATCTCCCGCAGGCCCGGCTTGCCGCCGGCGAGGTTGGGGCCGTCGAAAAGGCTGCGATTCATCCTGAAGTCCGGTCTCCTGCGATCGTCCCGTTCAGGATAGCCCAACTCCCCAGACGGACAATACCCTTTGGGGGTGATTTTATGGGGGGGACCTTCCCCTCAAAGGGGGGGAAGGGGTGAGGGCGGCGCCGCGGGGCGCGGGCGTCACCAGCGCTTGGCCTTTTTCGGCTCCATCTTGCGCAGGTCGAGTCCGCGCTCGACCGCGCCCATGCGGAAGATACAGATCTCGCGGAGCGACGACGGGTGGTGGAGGACCTCCGAGAGCGACTGCCCGCCGACCGACCAGACGCCCCCGCCGCGGACCACGACGGCCTTGTAGTCGTGGAGGGCGCGGATGAGCGCGGCGGCCGGGACGTCCGGCGGCAGGACCGGGATGACGAGGTAGAGGAAGGAGCCCTCGGCGTCGACCGGGATGATGCGATCGGCCGGCGCGGTCTCCCCGGGATAGACGTAATAGGCCGCGGCCTCGGCTTCGGCGATGTGGCAGTGCATGACCGACTGGAAATCGCTCCCCGCGTAGATCGCCTTGTGCAGCGCCGTCTCCGCGTCGTCGGCCGGGGCCGGAGCCAGCGGCACGCGCAGCAGGGGCCCGCCGACCTCGCGCGGCATCGACGCCTTGGGCGCATAGAGCATGGCCGCAACGCCGCGGACCGACATCGAGCCCGTGTGGAAGGGCGAGAGCCGCGACTCGAAGACGCGGTGTCCGGCTTTGACGAATTCCTTCAGGATCTCCTCTTCGTCCCGGAAATCCGAGCGCTCGTCGCCCTCGACCGCGTAATCCGGCGGCGGGGCGGCCAAGGCCCGGGCCGGGTCGGCCGCCAGGGCGCCCCGGACCGCGCCGACGTCGATGCGGAGCCTCTCCATGCTCCGGACGACGGCCCCGGCGTAGTTGCCGACGCACAGCCGGAAGAACGCCTCGCGGAGGCTCCGGCCCTTGGCCATGGCCCCGTGGCCGAAGATGATGGTCAGCGGGTGGGCCGCCAGCCGCTCGGGGATGACGCGGGCCAGCTCGGGCGAGCCGCTCGGCACGGCGAACCAGTCGACGGGGACGGCGGCGCCGAGGTGACGCCGGGCCAGCGGATCGACCGGCACGAAGTCCGGCGGTCTCTCGGGCTTGGGCGCGTCGTCGAGCGTGGCCAGGATGAGGTCCTTGAGGTGGGCGTGCATCGAGGCCCGGACGCCGGGCAGGGCCAGGATGCGGGCGTGGATGTCGGTTTCGGAGGAGGCCTTGTAGTAGCCGTAGTCCGTTTCCGTGGCCGAGAGGAAACAGATCTGGCTCGGCTCGAGGTCGCCCTTCTGCGAACCCGTGGCCGTGATGACGATCTCGTCCTCGCCGCGCTCGTTGGTCCGTCGGACGGCCATGTTGCCGCTGTGGCTGTCCTGGATGTCGTAGAGCAGGGAGGCCCGGCCGAGGGCCTGGAACTCGCGGAGGAGGTCGCCGGTCGCCTGCCACTTCACCGCGCTCATCGCCGTCTCTCCTCGATCCCCAGGGCCCGGCGGAGCTCCGGCGTCGGCCGCCCCGCCTCGTCCCAGCCCCGGATCCTGTAGTAATCGCGCTTCATGCGCTCCTGGTCGTCCCGGGAGACCCGACGCTCCCGGCCTTCGACGACGACCGGCACATCGGCGAAGCGGTCGGGCAGGGCGTCGTCCTCCGCCGTGGCGCCGGCCTCGATGTTGAACTGCCGTTCGAGCGTGGCCACGCGGTTCTCGATCTCCTCGAGCCGGGCCACGGAGAGATCGCGGCCGGTGACGCCGCTGGCCATGCGGGCCCAGGGGTCGGCGGAGAACGCGTAGCCGGTGAAGCGGCAGACGCCGAGACTGTCCTGGAGGATGCCGGTGTTCTGCATGTTCCGGATGGCGATCGGCGACTGGAGCAGGCTGAAGCGGGGGATCTCCTTGGCCCCGCCGAAGAAGGCCAGCGACACGGCGTAGCCGCCCCGGAGGTGGCAGGCCCCCGACGGCGAGGTCATGTAGCCGAGGGCCTGGGTGTAGGAGGCCCGCGGGTCGTAGGCCGGGATCTCGAGCTTCTTGACGGTCATGGCGAGCTCCGGCCGGCCGCGGCCGGCGGCCAGGCGATGGGCGCCCTCGGCCAGCTCCGCGCCAAGCCCTTCCCGACGGGCCGTCATCCCGACCAGGGTCTCGAGGGCCTCGGCGCCGCCGAACGAGACGTCCAGGCCGCCCATCTCCTCGCGCGGCCGATGAGGCCGCGCTCGGCCAGCTCCATGGCGCAGGCGACCGTGCCGCCGTAGCTCATCGTGTCCAGGCCGAGCTCGTTGGCCCGGTAGTTGGCCCGGGTGATCGCGGCCATGTCGTAGATGCCGCAGAGCGGGCCCATGAGGACCATGGTCTCGTATTCCGGGCCCTCGCCGCGCTCCTCGCCGCCGGCCCGGCCGGGGACGCGGGTGTGCCTCTGGCAGCCGATCGGGCAGAGATAGCAGGAGCCGGCCTTCTCGAGCAGGGTCTTGGCCAGGGTCTCGCCGGAAATGCGCTCGACGTCCTCGTCGCGGTGGATGCAATCCTGGAAGTTCTTGTGCGGCAGCATGCCGATGAGGTTGATGAGCTCGACCAGGCCGGCCGTGCCGAGGTCGCGCATCAGCCGCTTGGTGACCGGGGCCTGTTTCATCAGGTAGACGGCCTGGTCGAGGCCGGACTGGTATTTTTCCGGATCGGCGATGGCGATCCGCTCCCGGCCCTGGACGCGGATGGCCTTGAGCTTCTTGCTGCCCCAGACCGCGCCCGGACCGCATCGGCCGTAGACGCGGTTGCGGTCGTTGGCGACGGCGGCGAAGCGGACGAGATTCTCCCCGGCCGGCCCGATGCAGAGGACCCGGGCGGGGCGGCCCGGCTCGGAGGCCGCGGCCAGGATGTCGTTGGTCTCGTGCGTGGTCTTGCCCCAGAGGTGGCCGGCCGGAAGGATCTCGGCCCGGCCCGGCGCGATGTCGAGCATCACCGGAGCGGCCGCGGCGCCGGTGACGACAATCGCGTCATAGCCGGCGGACTTGAACGCGTGGCCCCAGGTGCCGCCGGAGTTCGACGTCCCGATCACCCCGGTGAGCGGCGATTTGAAGACCATGTGGCCCCGGCCGGCGGTCGGCGCGTTGGAGCCGATGAGCGGCGAGGCGGCGATGACGAAGGCGTTGTCGGGGCCGTGGGGGTCGCAAGCCGGATCGATGGTGTCATAGAGCAGCCGGGTGGCCAGGCCGCGGCCGCCGAGGTAGCCCAGGGCGGTCGCAGGATCGAGCGGGACGGTCCGCACCTCGCCCCGGCTGAGGTCGGCGAAGAGGACGCGGCCGTGGTATCCGGAGATCGGGAAGTCGCCCATGGTTAACGCCTAAGATATCAAATCGCCCGAGCCCCCGCAAGGAAGCGTCGAGCAGAGCGATCCCTCCCGGGTCCTCGGGGATCGTCTCCGTTCGCTGCGGTGATTCTTCACGCCGGTCCGTTCGCCGGACTCGGCCGGCAGGGAGCGGACTCTGGGCAGCGACCATCAGAAGTGCGGCGGAGCGACTCGGAGCCGCACTTCTGAGAAATATCCGGATAAGGCTCTTCTAAGATATTTCGCAGAATCGAAGCCTCGAGTACTCTGCCTCGATTCTGCAGGTCGCTCCGCGGACTCCGCTTCCCGCCGGCGGTTTCCAGGGAAACTCCCCTCGCCCGACTCCGGCCCGGCTAAATCACCGCTGATGCTCACTCCAACGACCCCCTCGGCCCCTCCGGCATCGCAGCCAACCTGCAAAACGGGCTCGGTCGAGCTAGCCTCCGCCCATTATAGGGAAGATCGCTAACGTGTCGCCGTCGGCGAGCGGCGTCGCCATTCCTTTTAAGGACTGGACGGGGACGCCGTTGAGCATGACCACGAGATGGGGCTTGAGCCCGGCGCCGGCGAAGATCTCGGCGCGGCGGGCGGGCGTATCGCAGAGAACGGCCAGGGCTTCGCCGACGGTAGCCGCCGGGGGGACGGCGACGTCCCGCTCGCGGCCCCCGAACAGATCGCGGAAATAGGCGAAGAACTTGGCCTTAATGGTCATCGGATCCGGTCCCGGTGGGGAGACGCTCGTCGAGCAGCTTCCGGTCCTCGGCGTCGCGGACATCGAAGACGACGGGGACGAGGGGCGCGAGGGCGGCGGTGAGGCCGGCGAGGATGTCCGCGCGGGCGACGAGGAGGAAGGTCCGGTCTTGCCGCTTGAGCGCGTCCCGGAGGGCCGGCCAGAGTCCGCCTCCGGCCAGCTCGAGCGGGCCGACCTCATCGACGACGAGGAGCCCGGCCGGCCCGGACTCGCGGATGATCGAACGGGCCCGTTCGAGCGCGTCCGGGACGAAGAAATAGGGCCCGCTCCGCTCCGCTCCGGGCGGCCCCTGCCGCCGGAGGTAGGGCCGGCGGCGGTCCGTCCCTATCTCGAGGAGGTCGTAGCCCTGCGTCCCGGCCGCGTCGGCCACGGCCGGGCTGAGGAAGCCGGCACAGGCCAGGCCGCGGCCCGCCCAGGCAGGGACCGCGCCCTCGAGAAAGGTCGTCTTGCCCCCGTGAACGGGCCCGGTGAGAACGAGGACCATCGGGCTACCCTGGATTATTCACGAGCCGAGAACGAGGCGCTTTCATGAATAGTCTAGGCTAGCGGATATTGACGGTCGCCTCGCCGGTCTCCAGGACGATGGCCCGGCCCATGGGGCTGCCGGCCGTCGCGCTGGTGAAGCCCAGGGACGCCTGGCCCGGGCCGACGGACTCGAAGACGAGCACGGCCAGGACGCCGCGGCCCTTGAAGCCGCGGCCGCTGGCCGGGCTGGAGAAGCCGATGGTGCACGTCCCGCCGCTGATGCTCTTGAGGAAAGGCACGTTCTCGCCGAGCTGTCGCAGGCTGCCCCCTTCGAGGACGTCCTTGAGCTTGAGGATGCGCGGGTCGAAGGTCAGGACAAGGGACACGTTGCCGATCTCCTGCTCGCTGGCGAGCTCGACGTTCATCCGGAACTCGCGTCCGCGGGGCGCCTCGAAGCTGGCCGGCGAGAGATAGACGCCGCTCGCCCCGGAGTTCTCAGGCTCGGCGGGCTGGTCCCCGGCTTGGGCCGCCTCGTCCCGGACGCCGGCCGCGGCGGCCGCCCCCGCTCCCCCGCCGGTCACGCCGGCGAGATTGTCGGGATCGACCCAGAGGGGCTTGCCGTCTTCCTCGGTGATATCGATCGCCCGGATGATGTGGGGGGTGATGGTCAGGACGATGTCGCTCTGCTCGATCGTCTTCTGGGTCGCGCCGAACAGGCTCCCGAGGATCGGGATATCCTTGATCCCCGTGACCCCGCCCATCGACCGGCGTTCCTCGTCCCGGAGGAGCCCGGCCAGCAGGTTCGTTTCGCCGTCCTTGAGCCGGACGGTGTTCTTGACCTCCCGGTTGCCGATGATGGGGATCCCCTGGATGCCCTCCCCCGCGATCGCGGAGACGACCAGCTCGATCTCCAGGGTCACCTCGCGCTCCAGGTGGACCCTCGGGGTCATCTTGATGGTGATGCCGATGTCCTGATAGGTATAGTTGACGACGGGCTGGGTGTTGAGGCCGCCCGCGGCGATGGCCTGGAAAGCGGTGTTGATGATGGGCACCTTCTGACCGACGATGTACTCCAGCTTCTCACCGGCCAGGCCGCGGATCTTGGGCTGGGCGACGAACTTGGTGTCCGAATCGGCGGCCAGGAACTGAGCCACGGCCGAGGGCACGGTCATCTGGTAGTTGGCCAGATCGCCGAAGTTGGTCCCCCCGATCGGGAAGTAGCCGTCTTCGTTCGCGGTCCCGGGATTGAACTGGATGCCCAGGATACCGGAGCTGAGATCGACGCCGAGCTTCTTCATCCGCGTCCGGTCGACCATCATGATCTGGATCTCGATGAGGACCTCGCCCTTGGCCTTGTCCCAGGCGTGGAGGAGCTTCTCGGCCAGGGCCACGACCTGGGGCGTGTCCCGGATGGTGACCGAGTTGAGGTTCTTGTCGACCTGGATGGACGGGACTTTGTACATCGTCTTGACCATCTGGGTCAGACGCATCTGGACATCGCTGGCGTCGAGGTTGGACAGGTAGAAGGTCTTGATGGCGTTGAGCTCGTACTGCAGCCGCTTCTGGGGGTTGTCGGGGACGATGATGACGGTCCGCTCGTCGATGACCCGGGGGAAGTTCTTGCTGGCGACGCAGAGGAAGCTGACGGCCTGCTGGAGGTCCTTGCCCGTCAGGTCGATGGCCAGGTTGGTATCCCGGAAGGTGTCGTCGTAGAGGAAGCCGACGCCGGCCATACGGCCCAGGGTCTGGAAGATCGATTTAAGGGAGACTTCGTTGCGGAAGCTTAGCTCGAGCGCCTCCCCGGCGCCCTTGAGCCGGACCGGACCCTCGAGCCTGTCGGCGGCCTTCACGGGCTTGGCCGGAGGGGCGAGAAGGGCCTGGAGCTCCTGGGCCGCCTTCAGGTTCTGGGGATCGTAGGCGATGGCCTTCCGGTAGCTCACCTCGGCCTCCTTCTTCTTGTTCTGGGAGACGAGGGTGCGGGCGTCCTGCTGGTAATAGAGACTGGCCGAAAGCTTGGCCCGGACGAGGGCCATGCGGTAGACGGACTCGTTGGGGTGGTCGAGGGCCGCCTTCTGGTACTGCTTGACGGCTTCGTCATAGTTCTGGTTCATCTCGGCCGTGACGCCCTGGTGGTAGTCCCGGCTGAGCGTCTGGCAGGCTCCGGCGGCGAGGGCCAGGCTCAAGATCAGGATCAGGGAGTTCTTTTTCATGGCCGGTCTCCTTGTCTCGGAAAGGTTCTGGTCTCGCCGGTGGGTCCCTGGACGACGATGGATTCGGCGCTCAGGCGGATGACCTTGTAGCCGGGGACGATCTCGTCGCCCTCCTTCACCGACAGCGTCTGGCCGCCGCGGAGGATGAGGGCGATCGTCTGTCCGCCGGACTTGATCGAGCCGATATAGCTGATGTTGAGGCTGAAGGACGGAGCGGCTTCGGGACCGGGCGTCCCGGCGGCCGGATCGGCCGCGGGTCCGGCCGGCCGCCGGACGGGCGCCGGGGCCCCGGTCGCGCGGGGCCGGAAGATGTCGCGGACGGGCGGGGCGACCGCGACCTTGCCGAAGACGAGCAGGTCCTTGCGGACGAGGGGCTTCGAGGCTTCGCCGCTCTGGCCCGCGACGAGGGCCGCGACCGCCCCCAGGACGATGAACACCGCCGCCGTCCGGATCTTTCTAGATGCCATAGTACCCCGCCAGTGTCAGCTTGGCGCTCAGGCGCTCGCCGCCCGAGCTCGTCCTCGGGAATTCGACTTTCTCGATGACCAGGAACTTGGGAAAGGCCTCGATGACGGCCAGGAGCTTCTTCAGTCCCGCGTAAGTCCCCGTGAAGGTGAACGTGACGAGCGTCTTGCGGACCTGTTCCTTCTCCAGCTCGGAGTAGCCGTAGTCGAGGTCGGTGATGGTCGTCCCGGCCTGAGCGAAGATCCTCTCCAGGTTCTGGCGCAGCAGGACCTGGACTGCGGGCCCTTCCTCGTAGAAATAGCTGGCCCGGAGCTCGGCCAGGTCCCGGCCGGCGTCCTCCCAGAGCCGCCAGTCGGCCCGGGCCTGGTCACGGGCCTGGCCGGTCTTCTGCATGGTCTCGTGGACGCGGAACGAGGCCGTCCGCTCTTTCTCCAGCCCGCCGCGAAGCCGGACGAAGAGGACCAGGAAAGCGACCAGGAGGATGAGCGCGGCCAGACCGATCCGGACGAGCGTCCGGCGCTCCCGGTCGTTGAGCAGGTCAAAGAGGGCGTTCATAGGTCGCTGAGATCTCCGAGATAAGGCGGCCGTCCTCGCTTCGCTGTTCGCCGCCGACCTTGGGGTCCTTGAAGCCGTGGGCGGTCAGGGCGGTGATGAAGGCCAGCAGATCGTCCAGGCTGCGCGACATCACCCGCATCTGCACGGCGATCTTCCCGTCCGACATGAAGCTCGGAGTGAGGGCCATGATGTAGCTCGGGCCAGGGAGCGACTTCTCCAGCTCGGTGAGGAACCCGGTCCAGGAGAACATCTTCCGCTGAATGATGCCGTTGACCAGGTCCACCCGGGCCCGGCTGAGCTTTTCCTCGCGAGTGATGTCGGCCTTGAGGCGCTTCTCCTCGCGCGAGGCCTCGACCTGGGCCTTGGTGGTCGCGGCGATGTCCGACTTGAGCCGCGCCGTCTCCCCGCCGTATTTCAGGAAGACGAAGACGGACAGTCCGGCCAGGACGACGATCAGGGCGCCCAGGACACGGACCGCGGCCGCGTACAGCCGCCGGTTGCGGAGCGGCCGCGTGGCCAGGTTCAGGTTGAGCGTGGGTTCGGTCATCCGAGGACCTGTCCGATGAGAGGGGCGAGGACGGCCTTGTGGGCATCCGTCCAGACCTCGGGAGCGTGATAGTCAACGGGAGCGATGGGCAGGGCGATCCGCTCTCCGAGCCGGGCCCTGATCTCCGGTTGTTCCACGGCCGCGGCGCAACGGAGCCACAGCCTTTCGACCTTCGTCCTGTCCCGGTCCTCCAGGAAACGTATCGTGTTCTCGGCCTCACGGACGATGTTCTCCTCGCGCTCGCCCGAGGCGGCGCCGGGGGCGCCGATGTCCTTCAGCCGGTAGAGGGACCAGCCGGGATCGGCCAAGGCGAGGACCGTCAGCGTCTCGTCCTCGATGTTGATGAGGACCCCGTTCTTCCGGCCGTCCGGCGGGACCAGGTTGACCAGGGCGAGGGACGGGGACGTCACCAGGACCGGCTTCAGCCCGGCCTTCTCGAACAGAGCCTCGTACTCCCAGAGGACCACCTGGCGGGCCATGGCCACGATGATCTTGCGGGCGCCGCGCCCGGGAGTCACGGCGTAGTCGATCCGGGCGTCCTCGGGGATGAGCGGCATCTGCTTGCCGATGCGCCAGCGGATGAAGGCCTCCCGCTCCTTGCCGGAACCGGGGAAGGAATCGACGCTCATGACGAAGACGCGCACGGAGGGCTCTGGGATGAGCAGGGCGGCCGACCCGGACGTCAGGCGCAGGTTCTTCTTCCCCTGGTCGATGGCTTCTTCGAGGGCGGCCGGGCCGATCACGTTGGGCCGGTCGAACGAGGGCGTCACCGGCCGCTCTCGAAAGGGCTGGACGAAGCCGCCCTTGACCGAACCGTCGTTCCGGCTGACACGGATGCCGCTGAGGTGGGTGGGGGCGATCTGGAACACGGCGTCGGGCAGAAGGCGCTCGGTGAAATGGGTCCTCAGCCGGTTCCCGATCGTCACGCGCTCACTCCACGAACGTTACTTTGTTCAGGTCCTTGATGCCGGTCACTCCGGCCAGGACCTTGTCCATGCCGACTTCCCGCAGGAACACCATGCCTTCGGCCTTGGCCCGCTTCTTGACCTCGGACAGGGGCCGCTTCTCCAGGATGAGCTCGCGAATGGGGTCCGAGAGCTCGAGGATCTCGGCGATGGCCGTGCGGCCCTGGTAGCCGGAGAAGTTGCATTCGGAGCAGCCCTTGGGCTCGTAGAAGACGGTCTCGGCGAAGCGGACGGGGTCGAGCCCCGACTCGACCAGCTGGGCGGCACCGTAGCGGACGGGGACCTTGCAGGCCGGGCAGAGGATCCGGACCAGCCGCTGGGCCAGGATGCAGTTGAGGGCCGAGATGAAGCTGTACGGGTCGACCTGCATGTGCAGGAAGCGCCCGATGACGTCGAAGACGTTATTGGCGTGGACGGTGGTGAAGACGAGATGCCCCGTGAGAGCGGACTGGATGGCGATCTGGGCCGTCTCCGGGTCGCGGATCTCGCCGACCATGATCTTGTCCGGGTCGTGGCGGAGGATGGACCGCAGCCCCCGGGCGAAGGTCAGGCCCTTCTTCTCGTTGACCGGGATCTGGGTGATGCCGTCGACCTGGTACTCGACGGGGTCCTCGATGGTGACGATCTTGTCCTCGGGCGACTTGATCTCCGTCAGGGCCGCGTAGAGGGACGTCGTCTTGCCGCTCCCGGTCGGGCCCGTGACGAGGACCATGCCGTAAGGCTGGGCGATGTACTTGCGGAACTTCTTCAGGATCTCGTCGGAGAAGCCCAGGACGTCCAGGCGCAGCTCGCGGATGGTCTGGGTGATCATCTCCTTGTCGAGGATGCGGATGACCGCGTCCTCGCCGTAGATGCAGGGCATGATGGAGACGCGGAAGTCGATCGTCTTGTCCTTGATCTTGAGCCTGAACCGCCCGTCCTGGGGGACGCGACGCTCGGCGATGTCGAGGTCCGACATGACCTTGATGCGGGAGATGATCGGCGACTGGAACTTCTTGTCGATGGCCTCCATGGCCTCGCCGAGGACGCCGTCGATGCGGAACTTGATCTTGACGTCCTCGTCCTTGGACTCGATGTGGACGTCGCTGGCCCGCTTCTGGACCGCGGTGAAAATGATGGTGTGGACCAGCTTGATGATCGACCCGTCCTGGTCGGCCAGCTTCTCGATGGAGATGACATCCTCTTCCTCGCCGCTCTCGCGCTCGACGACCTGGGTGACGTAGCCCTCCGTCGCGTCGCGGAGGACCTGCATGGCCGTCTCGCTCTTGCGCAGGGCCTCCAGGATGGCCCTCTTCGAGGCCGCGAAGACCTTGACCTTCCGGCCGAGGAAGGACTCGATGGCGTCGATCGAGGACAGGTCGGAGGGGTCGGCGACGGCGATCTTCATGACGCCGTTGTCCTCGCCCAAGGGGACGAACGAGAGGCGGTGGATGAACTCGACCGGGAAGGACTGGATGAGATTGCGGTCGAGGTGCTCGGCCTCGAGGTCGATGTAGGGCACGCGGTAACGCTCGGCCAGAGCGCGGACGTCCCTGTCGCCGCCGTCCGTCCTATCCTTGCTCACGCGCCGCGCCTTTCCGCCCGCTCACCGGGCGATCCGGATGATATTGAAGATCGGGATGTAGACCGCGAGCAACATCGCCGCCACCGCGAGTCCCATCAGGATGATGACGACCGGCTCGACCAGCGTCACCAACGTCTCGATTTTACCACGAACCCGGTCGTCGTAGAAATCGGCCATGTCGCCGAGCATGCCCTGCAGGTTGGCCGAGCTCTCGCCGACGCGGACCATGTCCAGCGCCAGCGGGGGGAACGTCCCGGACTGGCCCAGGGCGTCGGACAGCCCTTCGCCGTTCTTGATGCGCTCGGGGACGTCCTGCATGTGCCGGATGATCCATTCGTTGGGCACGGACTTGATGGCGATGCCGATCGCCGCGAGCAGCGGGATGCCGGCCTCGAGCAGGAGGCCGAGGGTCCGGCTGAACAGGCTGATCCCCGACTCGGCCCAGATCGTCCGGCCGAAGGGCACGCGGAGCTTGAGCCGGTCGAGCTGGTAGCGGAAATCCGGCCGTCGCCGCAGCCGGACGACCGCCAGGACGGCCGCGGCGACGAGCGCCGCCATGACGTACCAGCGCGAGCTCAGGCCCGTGGCCAGGGCCATGACGAAGCGGGTGACCGCCGGCATTTCGGCCTCGAAGCTCTTGTAGAAATCGCTGAACTGGGGGATGACGAAGTTCATCAGGATGCCCATGAGCACGAGGGAGAAGACGATGAGGACGGTCGGATAGGTCATGGCCGACTTGATCCGGGCGCGCGTCTGGGTGACCATCTTGGCGTACTGGATATAGCGCCCGATCGAGGCCGGCAGGTTGCCGCCCTTCTCCCCGGCCATCAGGCTGGCCGTGTAGACCGGGGAGAACAGCTTCTCGTAGGGCTGGAACGCCTCCGACAGGGCCCGGCCTTTCTTGACCTCCCCGGAGACGTCGATCAGGATCTCTCTCAGATAGACGTTCTTGATCCGGGACGTGATGGACTCGAGGCCCTTGAGGATGGGGTAGCCCGCCTTGATCATGGCGACGAGCTCCTGGTTGAACAGGATGATATCCCTCTCCTTGATCTTCCGCCCCATCCGGAAGCCCAGGTTGCCCAGCCTGTTCCAATCGCGATGGACGGAGAGGATCAGGAGGCCCTCGCCTTCGAACGTTTTGCGGCACTCCTGGGCCGTCGTGGCGAGAACGGAGCGGGTTTCGATCCGTCCGTCCTCGCCGGCTATCCGGCAGAGATAGTACGGCATCTTGTCAAAATTCCGTAAGATTTAGTCGGTCCTAATCTATTCCAGGGCCCAATTATTGTCAATCAGCCCCCCCGGACGGGGGCAGCCCCCGCTTGCCCGCTGCGCCAGCCATCAGTCCGGGGCAGTCCCGAGTGGCGAGGGGCGGCTCCCGCCTGCGTGCTGCGCGGGCCTCCTGTCCGGGGGAGTTCCGGGCTGCGAGGGGCAGCCCCCGCTTGCCTGAAGCGCCAGCCTCCAGTCCGGGGCAGTCCCGAGTGCCGAGGGACCGGCCTATGCTTCGCGAGACCGCCCCCGTTATTGACAAAGTCCCTGATTAGAACAACAATGGTCGAGATGATCAGGAAGGGCAGGATCACCCGGATGCACGCTGGCCGCGGCCGTGCTTCGGCCTTCTCCTGGGACCGCAGTCGATGCGGCCGGGGAGCCAGACCACGGCCCAAGAACCCCCTCCCCGGGAAGTCCAGAAGCCCAGTTACAACTACATGGACAGTTTCCTTTCCAGGAGCACGAACCCGCTGGGACTCAAGGACGACCCGGCGGCGCGGCGGATGCTCGGCCAGGGTCCGGTGGCCTGGGCCATCCGGGCCGGCTCCCGTCACGTTCTCGACTAGGGATTTTTTTTTATGATCTGGATTCAATTTTTTGGATACCGATGAAGAAAACGCTGGCCTTCGTCTTCGTGCCGCTCCTGGCCGTCCTGATCCTGGGCACGATGAACGTCACCCGGAAGATCAAGTGGCGGGACGTCACGGACGGCGTCACCTGGAAGGCCACGGGCGAAGGCCTTCGGGCCATCCTCGTCGACCCCGCGAGCGAGGCCTTCCTGCGGGCCGGCATCCGCAAGGGGGACGTCCTCACCGCCATCAACAAGGTCCCGGTGCGGACGAAGAGCGACGTCCTCAAGAGCCTCTGGCAGGCCGCGGCGACCGACCAGAGCGTCAGCTACGACATCAACAAAGAGGGCATGCAGATCTACCCGACCTTCTATCCCCAGCGGAAGGCGGCCAATCCCATCTACTATTACCTCGTCCTCGTTGGCCTGATGACGCTGGGCATCGGGCTGGTCGTCTATTTCAACTCGCGGGGATTGATGTCCCTCCCCTACATCTTCTTCTATCTCCTGGCGCTGACCTTCGCCGCGTTCATGATCTTCTCGCCGACCGGGGAGATGACGGCCCTCGACACGGTCTTCTATGCGCTCGACAAGATCGCCTTCCTGGCCTTCCCGCCCCTCCTCCTCCACTTCTTCATGATCTTCCCGCTGCGCAACCGGTTCCTCAAGGACCATCCCAGCCTCCCCCTGGCCCTCTATGCGCCGGCCGGGCTCCTCTTCCTGGCCCGCTTCCGGATGCACCTGCCGTTCCCCCGGCCGCTCGCCGAGGCGGCCGTCCTCCGCACCCAGGACGCCCTCGAGCGCCTCGAGCTCCTCCATTTCGCGGTGTTCGCCCTCATCACGCTGGCCCTCCTGGCGGCCAGCACGCGACGGGCCCCCAACATCCTGCTCAAGAAGCAGCTCCGCATCATCGTCGGCGGCTTGGCCTTCGGCGTCCTCCCGTCGACAGTCTTCTACATCGGCTCCGTTCGTCGCCGGCGGACGGCCGTCCACGGGCGCCGAGCTGACGGTCCTGCTCCAGGCCCTCATCCCGCTCGTCTTCTCCTACTCCATCTCGCGCTACCGCCTGGTCGACATCGAGGTCGTCTTGAAGAAGGCGGCCACCCTGACGTTCTCCTTCTTCGTCATCGCCTCCCTCTATTTCTTCGTCAGCTCCCGGACCCGCGTCTTCTCCGAGAACAGGCTCAACGCCGTCGTTCTCGGCATCCTGGCCATCGTTCTCGGCGCGACCTTGTTCACGCCGCTCAAACGGATGTTCCAGACCCTCCTCGACCGGGCTATCTATCGAAGGAGCTACGAATACCGGAAGACCCTGCTGTCGATCACCCGCGACCTCAACCGGGAGCGGAACCTCGGCCAGCTGGCCGGCTCGCTCCTCGAGGCCATCGCCAACGCCCTCAACCTCAAGCGGCTGGCCCTCTTCCTGGCCGACGAGAACGACCGGCAGTCGTTCCTGGTCCTCAAGACCAAGGGGGAGGGCCCCGAGCTCGCCGGGCGGACCGTCCTCGACGACTGGCTGGCCGAGCAGGTCCGGGAGAGGGACTGGCTCGGCTTCATCGCGGCGTCCGAGTCGGAGCCCGCCCGGGCGGCCATGGAAAAGCTCGCGGCCCTCGGCTTCTACCACGTCCTGCCGCTCAGGGTCGAGGACAAGGTGGTCGGTTGCCTGGTCATGGGCAAGAAGCACGACGGGTCCTACTTCTCCCGGGAGGATTGGGAGCTGCTGACGACGATCTCGGGCTCGGCCGCCCTGGCCCTCGAGAACGCCGACCTTTACGGCCGCGAGACGGTCCGGGCCATGGAGATGCAGCGGCTCAAGGACTACAGCGAGAACATCATCGAGAGCCTGACCGTCGGCGTCTCGGTCATCGATGAGGCGGGCCTGGTCATCGGCTGGAACCGGGTCCTCGAGGACCAGGTGGGCATCCGCAAGGAGGCCGCCCTCGGCCGGGGTCTCCGGGACGTCTTCGGCCCCGGGCCCTACAGCGCCCTCTTCCCGGAGGAGGGCCAGCCGGACTTCCGCCTTCTCAGTGAGATCACGATGGAGACGCCCGCCGGAGGGAAGAAGACCTTCGACATCGCCCGCACCCCGTTGCTCGACAACGCCCTCCAGCCCTACGGGACGATCATCGTCTTCGAGGACATCACCGACAAGATCCGGCTCCAGCAGCAGCTGCTGACCTCGGAGAAGCTGGCCTCGATCGGGCTGCTCTCGGCCGGCGTCGCCCACGAGATCAACACGCCCCTGACCGGCATCTCCAGCTACATCCAGATGCTCCAGAAGAAGCTCACCGACACGCACTACGCCCAGATCCTGGAGAAGGTCGAGGCCCAGACCGACCGGGTCGCCCGCATCATCAAGAACCTCCTGGCCTTCGCCCGCAGCCCCTCGGAGGCCGCGTTCCAGCGCGTCGACATCAAGAGCAGCATCGAGGAGATCCTGTCCCTCATCGACTACAAGCTCAAGACCATGAACATCCGCCTGGTCCTCGAGCTCGCGCCCGTCCCGCCCATCTACGTCCAGGGCGAAAGGCTCCAGCAGGTCTTCATCAACATCATCCTCAACGCCCTCGACGCCATGCCCGGGGGCGGCGAGCTCCGGATCCGGCTGGCGGCCGAGGACGGGGCCCAAGTCGTCCGCATCTCCGACACGGGCACGGGCATCCGGCCCGAGCACCGCTCCCGCATCTTCGATCCGTTCTTCACGACCAAGGGCGTAGGCAAGGGCACCGGGCTGGGCCTGTCCATCAGCTACGCCATCGTCAAGGAGCACGACGGCCGCATCGACGTCCAGAGCGAGGTCGGCCGCGGCACGACCTTCATCATCACCCTGCCGGTCGGCCGCGACGGCGGCGGACGGCCGGCCGCGCCGGCCCCGAGGACATGAGCCATGAGCAGCAAAGGCATCATCCACATCATCGACGACGAGCCCGTCATCCGCGACGTGCTGGCCCAGCTCCTGACCTCGGAGGGCTACGAGGTCGAGCTCTCGAGCTCGGGCGAGGAGGCGTTGGAGAAGTTCCCCAGCCAGTCCTTCGACGTCATCCTCCTCGACCTCCTCATGCCGGGGATGGACGGGATCGAGACCCTGCGGCGGATCAGGCGGATCGAGCCCCAGGCGGCCGTCATCATCATCACCGCCTACGGCTCGGTCGAGTCGGCCATCGCGGCCATGAAGATCGGCGCCCTCGACTACGTCCAGAAACCCTTCAAGCACGACGACCTGCTCCTCGTGCTGGAGAAGGCCCTCGAGCGCAAGCGCCTCCAGGACGAGAACCTCCGGCTCAGGGACGAGCTGCGCCAGCGCTTCGGTTTCGCCAACATCATCGGCAAGAGCCAGGCCATGAAGGGCGTCTTCGAGCTGGTCAAGGCGGCCGCCCCGACCCGGAGCACGATCCTCCTCCAGGGCGAGAGCGGCACCGGCAAGGAGCTCGTCGCCAAGGCCATCCACATGAACTCGAACCGGGCCGAGGCCCCCTTCGTCACGGTCAACAGCGGGTCCCTGCCGCCGGACCTCCTCGAAAGTCACCTGTTCGGCCACGTCAAGGGCGCCTTCACCGGCGCCGTGGCCCTGAAAAAGGGCCTGTTCGAAGCGGCCGACAAGGGGACCATCTTCTTCGACGAGATCTCCTCCATCAGTCTCGAGACCCAGGCCAAGCTCCTGCGGGTCATGCAGGAGAAGGAGTTCATGCGGCTCGGCGGGACCCAGACGATCAAGGTCGACGTCCGCATCCTGGCCGCGACCAACACGGACATCGAGGAGCTCATCGAGCAGAAGGCCTTCCGCAAGGACCTCTTCTACCGGCTCAACGTGATCAAGATCGAGATCCCGCCCCTGCGCACCCGCAAGGAGGACATTCCGCTCCTGGTCAAGCACTTCCTCGAGATCTACGCCCGCGAGAACCGCAAGGAGGTCGAAGGCATGAGCGAGGACGTCCTCGAGATCCTGGACGCCCACACCTGGCCCGGCAACGTCCGCGAGCTCGAGAACCTCGTCGAGCGGGCCGTCGTCCTGTCCCGCTCCAAGCTCATCACCCGGACCTCACTGCCGCCGTTCCTGCTGCGGCGGGAGGGCGTCGACGACGAATCCATCCTGGCGGGAGAGGAATCGCTCGACCTGCGCGACCGGACCCAAGCCTTCCAGAAGAAGGTCATCCTGGCGGCGCTCAAGAAGACCAAGGGCGTCCAGAACAAGGCCGCCAAGCTGCTGGGGGTCAAGCCGACGACGCTGAACGAGATGATCAAGCGGCTGGGGATCGATACGTCAGGCTTCCCCTCCTAGCCCATTCGTAAGAACGCCGGATCATTCTTCCGAGGCCACAAACCCAAGACCGGCGTTCTTGCGAACAGGCCAGGACAGCCTAATCGAACTTCCCCGGCACCGCCTTGTCCGGATTGATCCGGATCCGGTCCGGCTTCGCGGGCAGGGTGAACGACGCGGCCTCCGCCGCGTCGTCGACGACGAGGAGGGTCCGCCCGCGGTCGCGACCGCGGGTCCATTCGACCCAGAGGGGAAAGACGAACCGGCCCTTGACCTGGGTGACCCGGACGTCGATACGGACGCCCTCGGGAACGGCGGTCTCGGTCCAGGCCGTCCGGACCTCGGGCAGCTCCCAGGAGGTGAACCAGCCCCGGACGAATTCCCCGAGGTCCCGGCCCGAGGCGGCCTCCATGGCGGCGAAGAACTGGGCCGTCCGGGCGGCCGTGTACTTGTGGCTCTCGAAGAAGGCCTTGAGCCCGGCCTCGAACGCCTCCGGGCCGACGAGGTCCTGCAGCATGAACAGGACGAGCGCGGCCTTGTCGTAGACGATGGCCTGGTAGGCCGTGAAATCGAAATAGCTCAGGCGCGAGCCCATGAGGATCGGCCCGCGGAAGGATTTCTTCTCGGTCCAGCGGGCGAATTTCCTCAGGATGGACGAGAAGGCCCCCTCTCCGTAGCGGTGCCGCAGGTACGAGGCCGCGGCGAACTGGGCCAGGCCCTCGCTCAGCCACTGGTCCTTGTAAGAATCGAACGACACACCCTGGCCCCACCACTGGTGGGCGATCTCGTGGGCCAGAAAATACTCATCCCAGGCGGACAGGTCGACGGGCGTGTCGAGCGTCATCGGGAAGCCGGAATCGCCGATCCAGGGGACCTCGTTGAGGACGATGAACGAGGCCGGGCTGTGGCCGCCGAGAACAGGCCAGAGCCGCAGCACGATGCCCAGCTTCTCGTACGGGTAGGGGCCGAAGGCCCGGCCGTAGAAGTCGAGGATGTCGGCCGCCTGATCGACCAGGGCCGGCCGCGAATCGAGGATCTCCGACGCGACGTGGGTCGAGATGGGCACCGGCCCGGGCCGCTCCTTCTTGGGAAGGAACTTTCCGACGATGAACGACAGGTACTTCACCGGGGCGCGGGAGACGAACGTGTAGACGGCGCTGCCGGCCTTTTCGAGGGCGGCGACGTCCTCCATGTCCTCGCGCCGGCCCTGGGCCACCAGCTCGCCGTTGGCGACGCAGCGGTACTCCGGCGGGACCATGACCGTCAGGCGGGCCGGGAAGTAGTCCTCCTCGGCCGGGCCGGGGTACCAGTTCCCGGCGTGGGAATAGAAGGCGGTCTCGTAGCGGGGCCGGATGCGGATCTTGTCGCCGCTCCCGGCCTGTCCGATGACGTCGGTCGTCGGTGTCGCCGGCGCCATGTGGCCGCGGTAGGTGACCTCGATCGACGTCGGCGTCTGCGCCTCCGGCGGCGAGACGAAATAGACGTAGAGGATCCGGCGGACCTTGTCCACCGTGTAGAACAGCTCCCGTCCGGCCTCGTCCGCGATCTTGAGGATCTCGAGGTCGGGATTGAACCGGAATTTGAGGCTGTCGAGGAGGTCGACCCTGGGGATGACCTCGATCAGGGCCTTGGCCGAGAGGGAGGATGAGGAGGGGACCAGGCTGAGGTCGAGGGTGTAGTGGCTGACGTCGAATTTCTCGGCGAACGAGAGGAACATCTTCTTCTGGGGCGAGCCCGCAGGCCCGCCCGCGACAACCGGGCTGTAGAGGCAGATCGTGCGGTCCTTGCCGTGATCGTAGAGGCTGACCTCCTCGGCCGGAAAAGGGATAGTAGATATAGACCATCTCCCCGAACCGGCGGGCCTTGAACTCGAAGACCGCCTCGTCGCCCTGGGGCAGGAAGGACAGGAGTTCCCCGTCGATCGAGCTCTCGATCGTATACGAGCGCGGGTAATTGCGGGAGAAGACGGCCGCGGCTTTGTCCCGCTCGACGGCCGAGACGGCGGCCCCCGTGCCGTCGGCCTCGATCGCGATGTTGGCGCCGAACACGCCGGGCGCGCAGCGGATGAACAGGGATTCGACCTCGTCCTCGATCCGATCCTTCTTATAAAGGAGCTCGAGCTGGTGCTTCTCGTTGGCGTCGCCGGGCGTGAACGCGACCCGCCCCCGGCCGACGATGACGAGGGCCGTCTCGACGTTGGGGAGGTTGTCGTAGAAGACGGCGGCGTCGGTGAAGGTGAAGCGGACATCGGCGTGGCGGACCTCGACCCGGCGGGCCCGCACGGCCCGGTCCGCGGGGATGCGGACCTTGTACATCCGGGTCATGGTCCCCGTGACTTCGAGCCGGCCCACGGACCAGGCCCCCCCGCGGCTCTCCAGGCCGAGCGTCCAGGACTCGATGAGGGCCGCGTGGTCGTTCTCGAAGAACGCCTGGACGAAGAAGCGGGCAGGTCCGCCGGCGTCCCTTTGGACACCGGCCAGACGAAGGGAGACTCCGGTCATCTGGAGATCGTCGAAGAAGAGCCGCATCCGGGCCTTTTCGGCCGTCCGGACGTCGGGCCGGAAGGCTTCGAGGTAAGCGTCGAGCGGCCCGCTCCGGAGAAGCGTCTGCAGGCGCTCCACGAAGGCCGCCGGGGCTTCGGTCGGGGCAGCGGAGGGGACAGCCTGGCCGGCGGCCGGCCAGGGGAGGAGGAAGAGCAGGAGGAGGACCCCGAAGACCGCTTTTCTCAAGGCTGGCCTCATTATCGCATTCACTTCCGGAGTTCCTCTTCAATCGAAGCCGGTTTCGTGCCAAGGCCGATATCACCGATCCTCAAGGCCCCGGCCCGGACGAGCCCGACGGAAAGCAAGGAACTGGACAGGGAGGCAAGGCGACGTCAAGAAACTTTACGCCGTTCGGCTATTTCTTGAGGGTGCGTCCGAGCGTCCGTTCGACGTCCCGGACCTTGCCGGCGAGACGGCCGGACGCCCCCGTCCGGTCGTCGATCGCGATGTGGGTCAGGACCCGGCCCGCCTCCCCGCGCATGGCCTCGTGGCAGCGGCGGACGAGGGCCATGACCTCGTCCCAACCGCCCTCGACCAGCGTGCCCATGGCCGTCAGCTGATAGGGCAGGCCGCTCTTGTCGATGATGTCGAGGATCCGGGCCACAGGGCCGGCGAGCTCCTCGCCCCGGCCGACGGGCACCACGCTGAACTCGATGATCATCAGGCGTCCTTCTTCGCCCCGGACTTCCTCAGCCGCTCTTCCCAGGTGATGAAGCTGTGATAGAAGACGGCGTCGCCCTCGTCGATGCCCCGGGTGATCTCGGTGATGTGGGAGGTCGAGGCGCCGAACTCCTCGACCGCGTAGATGACCGCCTTGTCCGGCTTGGTGTTGGCGCCGCAGGTGTAGATATCGAGGGCGGCATAGCCCATCTCGGGCCAGGTGTGGGTGGAGATGTGGGATTCGGAGATGACGACGACCCCGCTGACGCCCGCCGGCGGGAACTTGCTGAACGAGATCGACCAGACGTGGGCGCCGGCGATCTCGGCCGCCCGCACGAGGATCTGCTGGACCTTCTCGACGCTGCCGATGATCTTCGGGTCGCAGCCGGAGGCCTCGACGATGTAGTGGTGGCCGATCGGGGAATGCTTGAACTTGACCATCTCGGTCTCCTTCGGGGAACTTGAAGCCCTATTATGGCCCAACGCCCGCGCCTGTCAAGGACGCGGGGCCGGCGGCCCCTTAAAAAGCGAGGCGGGGCTCCTCCTTGACGACGTTCAGGACGATGTGCGTGACCGTCCGGTCGACGTGAGGGATGGCCAGAAGGCCCTTGATGAAGCCGTTGAGGTCCTCGCGGCCGCTGAAACGGCCGACGATGAACGAATCCCAGTCGCCGGTCACGTCGTAGACGGCGGCGACGTGAGGGTCCTGGGCGAACCTCCTCTGCGTCTCGAGCAGCTTGCCCTTGGAGATGCGGACGGCGATGATGGCCGAGAGACCGATGCCGAAATACTCGGGGTCGACGACGGGCACATAGCCCTTGATGACCCCGGCGGACTCGAGCCTCTTGACCGCGTGGATGACGGAGGGGGCCGAGGTCCCGACCTCCTTGGCGATCTCACGGAAGCTCCGGCGGGCGTTGGCGTTCAGGGCCCGGACGATCTTGCGATCGAGCTCGTCGATCATGGGCGACACCTCCAATTATCGTAAATCGTACGAAATATTGAACCATTTGTAAATATATTATTTTAATATCTTGACAGTTGAATAGTTATTGCTTTAATTAATTAACATTAATTCCTTCCGGGCCGGCCCGGACGACGACAGGAGGAACCCCATGAGCCCCGTCAAAGCCTCACCGGCGGCCTTCAAGGCGTTCGGCACGCGGGACGAGAAGGATGTCCTGGCCGTCCTCAGGGATCCGGACAGCAACGTCCGGTTCATCCGCCTGATCTTCCCCGACATCCTGGGGCGGCAGATGGATTTCACCATCCCCGCCTCGGAGCTGGCCGCGGCCTTCAAGGAGGGCAAGGGGTTCGACGGGTCTTCGATCGCCGGCTTCGTCCGCATCGAGGAATCCGACCTCGTCATCAAACCCGATCCGAAGACCTTCCGGGTCCTGCCCTGGACCTACGAAGGCTTCGCCCCGGACATCCGCTGGCGGGAAGCGGTCATGTTCGGGGACATCCTGACGCCCGACGGCGGGGTCTACGCGGGGGACAGCCGGGCCGCCCTGAAGCGCGTCCTGGCCAAGTCCCGCAAGGAGCTGGGGGTCGACGACCTCAAGTGCGGCCCCGAGCTCGAGTTCTTCATCTTCCCGTCGAGCGAGACGCCCGCCCTCACCGACGTCGGCGGCTATTTCTTCAGCGGCCGCCACGGCGAGATCCGCAAAGAGATCCAGCTCCTGCTCCATCTCATGGGCATCGCCACGGAGTACGACCATCACGAGGCGGCCCACAGCCAGCACGAGATCGATCTCCGCTACCTCAGCGCCGTCGACATGGCCGACACGGCCATGCTCTTCCGCTACATGGTCAAAAAGGTCTGCCGCATGCACGGGCTGTACGCGACCTTCATGCCCAAGCCCGTCAACGCCCAGAACGGCAGCGGCATGCACGTCCACCAGTCGCTCTGGCGGGCCGGCCGGAACCTGTTCTTCGAGGCGGGCGGCCCCTACCACCTGTCCCTGATGGCCCGGCGCTACATGGCCGGCCTGATGACCCACGCCCGGGAGATCTCCGTCGTCCTGAGCCAGTGGGTCAACTCCTACAAGCGCCTCATCGAGGGCTACGAGGCCCCGGTCTACGTCGCCTGGGGCCAGAAGAACCGGTCGGCCTACATCCGCGTCCCCGAGTACCAGCCGGGCAAAGAGCGGGCGACGCGCATCGAGCTCCGGGCGGCCGATCCGGCCTGCAACATCTACCTCGCCTTCGCCGTCATGCTGGCCGCGGGGGCCGAGGGCATCCGGAGGAGATACGAGCTCACCGATCCGGTCGAGGAGAATATCTACCACATGAGCGGGGCCCGGCAGAAGAAGTTCGAGATCCGCGTCCTGCCCCGCAACCTCGAGGAGGCCGTCCGGATCATGGAGAAGAGCATTGTCGTCCGCGAGGCGCTCGGCGAACACATCTTCGACAAGCTCGTGGCCAACAAGCTCAAAGAGGTCGAGGAATACGGCCGGAACGTCTCGGGCGAGTTCGACAAGCAGGTCAGCGACTACGAGATCCGCCGCTATCTGCCCGTTCTTTGAGCGGAAGCTTTGCCTTGCGGCGGACCGGTATTATAATGGCCGCATGTCTCCGGCAAAGAGCGATCTCGAAGCTCTGACCGCGAAGGCCCGGGGCCGTCCGCGGGCCCTGATCCAGGTCCTTCAGGATATCCAGGACCGCTTCCGCTGGCTCTCCCCCGAAGCCCTCGAGCACGTCGCCGAAGCCCTCGGCGTCCCGCTCGTCCAGGTCTATGGCGTCGCGACCTTCTATAAAGCCTTCAGCCTTTCGCAGCAGGGCCGGCATATCTGCACCGTCTGCCTGGGCACGGCCTGCCATGTCCGCGGCGCCGACGCCATCCTCGAACAATTCGAGCGCACGCTCGGCATTTCCGCCGGCCAGACGACCCCCGACGGGGCCTTCAAGCTCGAACGGGTGAACTGCCTCGGCGCCTGCGCCCTGGCCCCGCTCGCCGTCATCGACGGCCGCTACCACGGCCGGATGACCGAGGCCAAGGTCGAGGCCCTGCTGGCCGAGGCCGAGAAGGGCCGGCAGGGATGACCGCCTACCGGACCCATCTCCTGGTCTGCGCCGGGACGGGCTGCGTCTCCTGCGGGGCCTTCGACGTCAAGCAAGCCCTCGAAGACGAAGTCCGGCGCCGCGGCCTCGAGCGGGAGGTCCTCGTCGTGGCCACGGGCTGCAACGGGTTCTGCGAGCGCGGCCCGATCGTCCTCGTCCAGCCCGAAGGCGTGCTCTACCAGCGGCTGACCGCGGCCGACGTCCCCCGCCTCGTCGAGGAGCACCTGATCAAGGGCCGTCCCGTCACGAGCCTGATGTATGTGCCGCCGCGGGAGCGCGAGCCCGTCCCGCTGATGAAGGACATCGAGTTCTTCAAGCACCAGCGGCTCATCGTCCTGCGCAACCGCGGCCGGATCGATCCGGAGAAGATCGACGACTACATCGCCACGGACGGGTACGCCGCCGCGGCCAAGGCTCTGAGCGAGATGACGCCGGAGGGGATCATCGCCGAGGTCAGCGCGGCGGGCCTGCGCGGCCGCGGCGGAGCCGGGTACCCGACAGGCCGCAAGTGGGAGGCCGCCCGCCGGGCGCCGGGCGAACCGCGCTACATCGTGTGCAACGGCGACGAGGGCGACCCGGGCGCCTTCATGGACCGCTCCGTCCTCGAAGCCGATCCGCACGCCGTCATCGAGGGGATGATCATCGGGGCCCGGGCGATCAACGCGTCCCGGGGCTTCCTTTACATCCGCAACGAATACCCGCTGGCCCTGGCCCGTATCGGCAAAGCCCTGGACGACGCCCGGGACTACGGCCTGATCGGCCGGGACATCCTGGGCACGGGCTTCGATCTTGACCTGGAGGTCGTCCGCGGCGCCGGGGCCTTCGTCTCCGGCGAAGAGACGGCGCTCCTGGCCTCCATCGAGGGCGGCCGGGCCTACCCGCGCCAGCGCCCGCCGTATCCGGCGGAACGGGGGCTATGGGGCCGGCCCACCGTCATCAACAACGTCGAGACCTGGGCCAACATCCCCCCGATCATCCGCCGCGGCGCGGCCTGGTTCGCCGGGCTCGGCACGGCCACGAGCAAAGGCACGAAGATCTTCTCGCTCGTCGGCAAGATCGCCAACACGGGCCTGGTCGAGGTCCCGATGGGCATGACCCTCCGCGAGATCATCTTCGGCGTCGGCGGCGGCATCCTGGACGGGCGCGAGTTCAAGGCGGTCCAGATCGGCGGGCCCTCGGGCGGCTGCATCCCCAAGTCGCTCCTTGACCTGGCCGTGGATTACGAGAGCCTCAAGGCGGCCGGAAGCATGATGGGCTCGGGCGGCATGATCGTCATGGACGAGACGACCTGCATGGTGGACCTCGCCCTCTACTTCCTGCGGTTCGCCGAGGAGGAATCCTGCGGCAAGTGTGCGCCCTGCCGGGCCGGCACGGGGGCCATGGCCCGCCTGCTGGCCAGGATCACGGCCGGCGACGGGACGGCCGACGATCTGGCCCGGCTGGAGGCCTTGGCGGCGACCGTCAAGCAGGGATCTCTCTGCGGGCTGGGCCAGACGGCGCCCAATCCCATCCTGACGACGCTCCGCTATTTCCGCGACGAGTACGAGGCCCACGTCTTCGACAAGCGCTGTCCGGCCCTCGTCTGCAAGGCCCTCATCTCCTTCGCCATCGACCCGGAGTCCTGCATCGGCTGCCTGCTCTGCAAGAAGGCCTGCCCGGCCGGGGCCATCGACGGGTCGCGGAAGAAGGTCCACACGATCGATCAACAGGCCTGCATCAAGTGCGGCAGGTGCCTCAGCGTCTGCCCCCCCAAGGTCCGGGCCGTCCGCAAGTCGACACCCGCTCACGCGGGTGCTGCCGGCTCGCTGCCAGCGAGCCGGACCGCCCCGGCCGAAAGCATGAACGAAACGGCTGAGAAGGCGCCGGAGGATAAGGGGCGATGAAGCTCACGATCGACGGGCTCGAGGCCGCCTGCCGCGACGGGGCGACCATCCTCGAGGCCGCGCGCGGCGCCGGTATCGACATCCCCTCCCTCTGCGACCATCCCGGCCTCGAGCCGTTCGCCGGCTGTCGGATCTGTCTCGTCGAGATCGCCGGAAGGAAGGACTTCGCGCCGGCTTGCGCGACCCCGGCCGAGGAAGGGATCGTCGTCCGGACGCGGACGCCTGAGATCGTATCGCTGAGGAAGAGGATCCTCGAGCTCATCCTGGCCCAGCATCCGTACGCCTGCCTCGTTTGTCCGGAGAAAACGACCTGCGACGATCTCAAGTCGACCATCCGCAAGACCGGGGAAGTCACCGGCTGCGTCCTCTGTCCGCAGAACGGCCATTGCCAGCTCCAGAAGGTCGCGGCCGACGTCGGGCTGGAGAAGGTCGAACTGCCCGCGGCCTACCGGAACATCGAGATCCAGAGGGAAGATCCGTTCTTCGACCGCGATTACAACCTGTGCATCCTCTGCGGCCGCTGCATCCGCGTCTGCGAGGAGGTCCGCGGCGCGGCCGTGCTCTCGTTCATCCACCGGGGCGGACGAACGGAGGTCGGCACGGCCTTCGAACGGCCGCTCCTCGACTCCGGCTGCCGGTTCTGCGGCGCCTGTGTCGATGTCTGCCCGACGGGGGCCCTTGCGGAGAGAGCGTTCAAGCCTCAGGCCGCGGCGACGCGCGCGGCCGAGATCGTCTGCCCGTTCTGCGACCAGGGCTGTGTCCTGGCGCTCGGGATCCGCGACGACCGGATCTTGGACGCGAAGCCGATCGACGTTCCGCCCAATCACGGCCAGGCTTGCGTCAAGGGCCGGTTCCTCGTCCGCGGCGCCGTCGCGGGACCGGGACGGATCCTCGAACCCTACATCAGAAAGGACGGGCGGCTCGAGCCGGCGACGCTCGATGAAGCCCTCGATCGGGCCGCGGCCGGGCTGGGCGCGGCGGAGGACGGGCGGCGGGCGCTCGTTTTTCCTTCGCAGGTCCCGCTCGAGGACGCGTTCTCTTTCCTCGAGTTTGGGCGCGACGTCCTCAAGGCGGGCGCGACGGCGGCGTCCCCCGCGCCGGTCCTGGAGACCGCGCTCGACGCCTTCGCGGTGAGGCACGGCCTGGCGATCCCGGGCGCCGGCGAGTTCTCCGGGATCGAAGGGGCGCGGACCATCCTGGCCTGGACGATCGACCTTCCGGAGGACCATCCGATCGCCTGGCTGAATGTCGTCCGGGCCGTCCGCCGCGGCGCCGGCTTCATCGCCGCGGGCCGGACACCGGCGGGCCCGATCGGCCGGCAGGCCATAGCCCTCGACATCGCACCCGGCACGCCGCTCGTCGCGGCCGGCCTGGCCGCGGCCCTGCTCGCGGCCCGGCCAAGCCCGGCCGCGAGCCTCGAAGGATTCGACGTATTCCGGGGTTCGCTCCCGGCCGCCGGCAAGGCCTCAAAGGCCCGGCGGCCGTTCGAAGAGGCGGCCCGCCTCTTCGCCTCGGAAGGGCCGGCCGTGATCCTCTTCGACGCCGGCACCGTCGCGGGTCCGGCCGGCGCGATAGCCCTGGACTGGCTCTGGAATCTGGATCTCCTGGCCGGAGCCCGGCTCGTCCCGCTCTCGCGCCATGCGAACGAGCGCGGCCTCCACGCGCTGCTGCGCGCGATGCGGTTCCCTGCGGCCGCGACCGGCCTCGCGGAGATCTGGGCCGGGCTCGAAGCCCGCACCTTCGAGGCCCTCCTGCTCGCCGGACCGCTCCCGGACTTGGGTGACCTCAGGCCGGCCTTCCTCGTCTGCCAGGACACCCACTGGAGCACGAACGCGGAGCGGGCCGATGTCGTTCTGCCGGCCGCCGCGTTCGCCGAATCCGGAGGGACGTGGATGAACGCCGAGGGTCGGGTCCGCGCCTCGACGCCGGCCCTGCCCGGCCAGGGCTCGAGCCGGCCGGACCGCGACCTCCTGGCCGCCCTGGCCCGCCGGCTGGGCCATGACGATTTTGCCGGGCGCGACAGCGCGGCCCGCCTGCAGGAGCTCCTTGGCCCGGTCGCCGGGCCAAGCATCGCCGGTCCGGACGAAGGACCGGCCGGACCGCTCCGTTTTGTCCCGGTCTCGCCGCCGGTCCGTCGCCGGGGACGCCGACCCGCCGCGAGGGACGCCTCCGCGGGGCCCTGGCTGCCGAGGGAGGTCCTGCGCGGCTATGACCTGGTCGCCGGGAGCCGGGGCTACGCCAGAACGAGGAGGGTCCGCTGATGCCCCGCGTCGTCCGCCGCGAACGGTTGGTCCCCAACATCCACCTCCTCGAGGTCGAGGCCCCGGAGATCGCCCGCAAGTGCCAGCCGGGCCAATTCGTCATCGTCATGCCGGACGCCCGCGGCGAGAGGATCCCCCTGACGATCGGCGATTGGGACCGGGACCGCGGCACCGTCATGTCCGTGTTCATGGCCGTCGGCACGACGACCCGCAAGCTGGCCCTGCTCGAGGCCGGGGACAGCCTGCCCATCTTCGCCGGGCCCTTGGGGCTGCCGTCGGAGATCGGGACCGTCGGGACCGTGCTTCTCGCCGGCGGCTGTTTCGGCATCGCCGCCATCCATCCGCTCGCCCGGGCCTATAAAGCGGCCGGCAACCGCGTTGTCGTCCTCGTCGACATCAAGGCCGAATACCTCCTTTACTGGAGGGACAAGCTCGAGCCCCACGCGGACGAGTTCGTCATTTCTTCCCGCGACGGGCTCTATGGCGCCACGGACTACGTGCCCCGCCACGTCCGCGACATCCTCGGGCGCGGCCGGATCGACCGCGTCGTCGCCGTCGGCTGCACCTATCTCATGTCGAGCATCGCCGAGGCCACGCGGCCCGCCGGCGTCAAGACCGTGGTCAGCCTCAATCCGATCATGGTGGACGGCACGGGCATGTGCGGGGCTTGCCGGGTGACCGTGGACGGCCGCACCAGGTTCGCCTGCGTCGACGGACCGGATTTCGACGGCCACCTCGTCGACTGGGCCGAGCTCTACGCGCGGCGGCGGTCCTACTTCGACGACGAGATCCGGTCGCTCTGCGCCTGGGAAGAGGAGCGGTTCCCGTGAGCGAGCAGGACAAGATCAGCCCCGCCCTCGCGGCCGAGATCCTGGCCGAGTTCGAGAAGGACTGGCGCAAGGAGCTCCGCCGGGCCGTGCCGGTCAAGGAGCGCGTCAAGATCGCCCGCCGGCCCATGCCCCAGCGCCCGCCCGCGGAGCGGAGCAGGGATTTCGCCGAGGTCAACCTGGGGCTCTCGGCCGAAGAGGCCGTCGCGGAGGCCCGGCGGTGCCTGGACTGCGCCAAGCCGGGCTGCATCGCCGGCTGTCCCGTCCGCATCGATATCCCCACGTTCGTCAAGCTCATCGAAAAAGGCGAGTTCGCGGCGGCCGCGGCCAAGGTCCGCGAGGCCAACAGCCTGCCCGCCGTCTGCGGCCGGGTCTGTCCGCAGGAGACCCAGTGCGAGGAAACGTGCCACTTGCGCAAGGCCACGGGAGTGCCGGTGGCCATCGGCAACCTGGAGCGCTTCGTCTCCGACAGTGAGCGCACGCGGGGCGGCGCCGTCCTCCCCTGTCTTCCCCCGCCGACCGGACACAAGGTGGCCGTCGTCGGAGCCGGCCCGGCCGGCCTGACCGTGGCCGGCGAGCTGGCCCGGGCCGGGCACCGGGTGACCGTCTTCGAGGCCCTCCACGACGCCGGCGGGGTCCTCGTCTACGGCATCCCCGAGTTCCGCCTGCCCAAGTCGATCCTCGTCGCCGAGGTCGACTACCTGGAACGGCTCGGGGTCGAGCTCCGCCTGAACTTCATCGTCGGCCGGACGGCGACCATGGACGACCTCCGGGCCGACGGCTACGAGGCCATCTTCATCGGCAGCGGGGCGGGCCTGCCCAACTTCATGAAGATCCCCGGCGAGAACCTGGTCGGCGTCTATTCGGCCAACGAGTACCTGACCCGGGTCAACCTGATGCGGGCCTACGATTTTCCCCGCTATGATACGCCCGTCTTCCCCGGCCGCCGGGCGGCCGTCATCGGCGGCGGCAACGTGGCCATGGACTCCGTCCGGACGGCCAAAAGGCTCGGAGCCGAGCGGGCCCTCATCATCTATCGTCGCTCCCGGGTCGAGATGCCGGCCCGGGTCGAGGAGGTCCACCACGCCGAGGAGGAGGGCATCGAGTTCCACTTCCTGACCGTGCCGACGCGCTACATCGGCGACGCGCACGGCCGGCTCGAGGCCATGGAGTGCCTGCGCATGGAGCTCGGCGAGCCCGATGCGTCCGGCCGCCGCCGCCCCGTGCCGGTCGCGGGCTCGGAGTTCATCACCGAGGTGGACCTTGTCGTCTGCGCCATCGGCCAGAGCCCGAACCCGCTGATCCCCCAGACGACGCCCGGCCTGGGCGTCGGGAAGTGGGGCACGATCGACGTCGATTGGGCGACCATGGCGACGTCCCTGCCCGGCGTTTATGCCGGCGGCGACATCGTCCGGGGCGGCGCGACCGTCATCCTGGCCATGGGCGACGCCAGGACCGCGGCGGCGGCCATGGACCGCCGCCTCCGCGACGGCTCCGGGGAGATGATCCGCGCCCGGGAGGAGACCAGGACCATGTCGAAGTTCCGCACCGCCTGTCTTGCACTCATCGCCGCCGTCCTGGCCGCCGCGTCGTGCGGCGGCGGCCGCCCGGCCCAACGGGCCGACCTCATCCTGACGAACGCCAAGGTCGTCACCATGGCCGCGGACGCGCCCCGGGCCGAGGCCCTGGCCGTGGCCGGCGGCAAGATCATCTTCGCCGGCGGCCGCGCCGGCGCATTGCGGCTGCGCGGCCCGTCCACCCGGGTCGTCGACCTCGGCGGGCGCATGGTCCTGCCGGCCTTCCAGGACTCGCATATCCATCTCGTCACCGGCGGCGTCGAGCTCGGCCTCTGCGACCTCAACGGGCTCCGGACGAAGGACCAGGTCACGGCCAAGGTCCGCGACTATGCCGCGTCCCATCCCGGCGCCGCCTGGATCACCGGAGGCGGCTGGGACCTGCCCCTCTTCCCGCAGGCGAGCCCGCGCAAGGAGGACCTGGACGCCGCCGTCCCCGACCGTCCGGCCGTGCTCGCCTCGGCCGACGGCCATTCCGCCTGGGCGAACTCCCGGGCCCTGGCCCTGGCCGGCATCACCAGATCCACCCCGGACCCGGCCGGCGGCCGCATCGAGCACGACCCGCGGACGGGCGAGCCGAGCGGGACCCTCCGCGAAAGCGCGGCGGGACTGGTCGACAGGTTCGTTCCCGATCTCGGACCCGAGGACTATATTAAGGGACTGCGGGCCGGGCAGGCCCTGGCCAACCGGCACGGCATCGCGTCGATCATCGAGGCCAGCGCCGGCCCGGCTCTCCTCGACGCCTACGCGGCCCTCGACCGCGCCGGGGAGCTCTCGGTCCGGGTCCTGGCCTCGCTCCACGTGGACACCGATCGCGGCGTTTCCGAGACCGGGCGGCTGACGGAGCTGCGCCGGCGATACGCGGGCCGGCGGCTCAAGGCGACCGCGGCCAAGATCTTCGCCGACGGGGTCATGGAGCCGCACACCGCCGCGCTCCTGGAGCCCTATGTCGACCGCCCGGGCGACCCGGGCCGGCCGCTCCTCGAGCCCGAGGCGTTCGACGCGCTGGCCGTGGCGCTCGACCGGGCCGGATTCCAGATCCACGTCCACGCCATCGGCGACCGGGCCGTCCGCATGGCCCTCGACGCCTTCGAGGCGGCCGGCCGGGCCAACGGCTTTCGCGACATGCGCCACCACATCGCCCACCTCGAGCTCATCGATCCCGCCGACATCCCGCGCTTCCGGCGGCTCGGCGCCGCGGCCAACTTCCAGGCCCTGTGGGCTTACGCCGATCCCTACATCACCGACCTGACCCTGCCCATCCTGGGCCCGGCCCGGTCGCGCTGGCTCTACCCGATCGGGAGCGTCGCCCGGACCGGGGCCGTGGTCGCCGGAGGGAGCGATTGGTCGGTCTCTTCCCTCGACCCGCTCCAGGCCATCCAGGTCGCCCTGACCCGCCGGGGGCCCGAGGACCCCCCGGGTGAGGCCTGGATCCCCGAGGAGCGGGTCGATCTCACGACCATGCTCCGGGCCTACACCGTGAACGGCGCCTGGCTCAGCCACGAGGAAGGCTGGCGGAGCACCCTGGCAGCCGGCCAGGCGGCTGACCTCATCGTCCTCGACCGAGACCTGTACGCCGTTCCGCCCTCCGAGATCGGGCGAACCAAGGTGCTCCTGACGCTGGTCGACGGCCGGGAGGTCTTCCGCGACCCGTCCCTCGTATTTTAAAGCCGGTTGACTCCGGCGGCCGGGGGGCTTATTGTATTCCCAGGACAGGGAGGGGCCGGCACCGATGCGTCTCCGGGTCGGCCGCCGGACGGGATTCATGATCCCGGCCACGGCGGACAGCAAGGACCGTCGACCGACGGTGGGCGGCAACATCTACGTCCGCATGACCACGCTGACCTTCCGCGTCGAGATGTACGACGAGGGCCTCCGCCTCTTCGAGGAGAGCGTCATTCCCGCGGCCCGGGCCCAGAAGGGCTTCCGGGGCTTCTACGTGCTGGCCGACCGGCGGGCGGCCCGCTGCGTCGCCCTGACCTTCTGGGACGACGAGGCCTCGGCGGTGGCCAACGAGGAGAATCGCTACTATCAGGAACAGCTGGTCAAGTTCATGCCGCTGTTCCTGTCGGACCCCGTCCGCGAGGGCTACGAGCTCGTCCTCGAAGCCCACTGAGCCGGACGCGGCGCTGTTTACGGAATCCGCCGGATGTGCTATAAAAGATATTCTTTTTAGCCATGGAAATTCCAGATCCTGACATCCTCGTCAGCGCGTCTTCGCCATCCTCTTCGCCATCACCGTCCACGAGGCCGCCCACGCCTGGACGGCGATCGAAGCACGGCGACCCGACGGCGGCGGCCATTGGGCCGGGTGTCCCTCAATCCTCTGGTCCATATCGATCCGATCGGCACGGTCCTGCCTTCCTGCTCATCCTCATCATCGATCCGACGGGAGACGGACCCGTCTTCGGCTGGGCCAAGCCGGTCCCCTACAATCCCTACAACCTCCGCCATCCCCGACAAGGGCGGCCTCTGGATCTCCTTCGCCGGTCCCATCGCCAACATGACCGACGGCTGCCGTCGCCGTCCTCGTCTGTACCAAGCCTCAAGCCGGGCCGATCGCGTTCCTGATCGTTCTCGAGATCCGGTCGCACTCCGGGACTGCCCCTCGAGGGGTCGCGTCGTCCTGTTCGAAGCCATGGCCATCATCAACATCTCTTTGGCTGTCTTCAATCTGATCCCCATGCCGCCCGCTGGACGGCAGCGGCATCCTGGCCGGCCTTCTGTCCGAACGGGCCGCCGCGGCATTACGAGCAACTTGAGGCCCTACGGTTTCTTCCTCTTCTTCTGCTTGATCTTCGCCGGGCCTCTGAGCGTCATCTTCATGCCCGTCCGATACCTGATTCATCGGCCGCTCTTCTCCTGAGCATGCCCGAGACAGCCCCGGACATCCTGCCCGTCGAGGACGCCCCCGTCCCGCCTGTCGCGCCCGAGGCGGCCGACGGCTACCAGGTCCGGCTCGACGTCTTCGAGGGCCCGCTCGACCTGCTCCTCTTCCTCATCCGCAAGAAGAAGATCGACATCCACGACATCCCCATCGCCGCCATCACCCGCGACTACCTCGGCTACCTCGACCGCAAGACGGAGATCAACCTCGACCGCGAGGCCGAGTTCGTGTTCATCGCCGCGCTGCTCATCTACATCAAGTCCCAGATGCTCCTGCCGCGGGAGACCGACCTGGCCGAGGGCGAGGACCCTCGCCGGGTCCTCGTCAACCGCCTCATCGAGTACGAGAGGGTCAAGGCGGCCTGCTCCCTCCTCCGCGAGCGGGAGGACGTCCAGATCCTCCAGTGGAAACGGGATTTCATCCCGCCTCTCCACGGCGAGAGCGAGCTCGAGCCGGTGGAGCTGTCCCTGTTCGATCTGGCCGAGTCCTTCTTCCTGATGATGAAGCGCCGCGAGGCCGACGACACGCGGATCATCCGCGGCCGGGACGTGTCCACCGAGGTCAAGATGAAGGAGCTGGTGACGCTCCTCCACGAGAAGTCCGTGATCGATTTCCTCGAGTACTTCGAGGCCCACGCCTCGCTCGAAGAGGCCCTGGTCTCCTTTTTCTGCATCCTCGAGCTGGTCAAGTCCCGGGTGGCCGTGGCCGTCCAGGACGAGCTCTTCAAGACGATCCGCGTCTGGCTCCGCAAGGACGCGCGCAGGACGGCCGCCCATGACTGACGACCTCAAGGCCCTCGTCGAATCCCTCATCTTCGTGTCCCAGGAGCCCGTGTCCCTGGAGCGGCTGCAGGCCGTGCTCGAGGGCGTCCCGGCCGCCGACATCCAGGCCGCCGTCGACGAGCTCGTCGCCGACGCCGGCGCCGGCGGCCGCGGCATCCACATCATCCGGGCCGGCGGGGGCTGGATCTTCTCGACCAAGCCCGGCCACGACCGCGAGGTCCGCCGCCTGCTCCAGATCGAGCGCAAGAACCGGCTGTCGTCGGCCGGCCTCGAGACCCTGGCCGTCATCGCCTACCGCCAGCCCGTGACCCAATCGGAGATCTCGGCCGTCCGGGGCGTCGACTCGACCGGCTCGCTGAAGACCCTGCTCGACAAGAAGCTGATCAAGATCGTCGGCCGGAAGAAGGCCCCCGGCAATCCCCTCGTCTACCGAACCTCCGAGGAGTTCCTGCTCTACCTGGGCCTCGACAGCCTCGAGGGGCTGCCCTCCGAGACGGAGATCGCCAAGATCCTCGAAGAGGAGAAAGCCGTCGAGGCCTAGCCCCTAAGTATCGGCGGTATCTGGACTTAGAGTTGACAACACGAGGTTTCTTCGATAGGATGAATCGTTCTTTCCGGGGCCTTCGCGGAGGGACGTTCCCGTATCTTCAACTGAGGAGCTTTGCGCCATGACCGAGCCGACCAAGCAGCCCGAACGCGACGAAAAGATGTCGTCGGAAGACTACGAGCACCTGCTCGACCGCTACGAATACAGCACCAAAGAGATCACCATGGGGAAGCTCCTGAAGGGCCGGGTCATCAAATGCACCCCGACCCACGTCATCGTCGACGTCGGCTTCAAGACCGAGGGCCTCATCCCCAATGAGGAGTTCACCGACCCCCGGGCCCTGGCCGAGCTGCGGCCGGGGAGCGAGGTCGAGACCATGCTCGAGAAGACCGACCTCAAGGACGGCTACCTCGTCCTGTCCAAGAAGCTGGCCGACGGGCTGCGGGCCATCGAGGACCTGGACCAGGCCTTCGAGCACGGCCAGGTCGTCACCGGCACCGTCATCGAGAGGACCCGGGGCGGCTTCAACGTCGACGTCGGCATCTCCGCCTTCCTGCCCGAGTCCCACGTCGACATCCGCCAGGTCAGAGACGCCTCGCACCTCATCGGGCAGACCTTGAAGTTCCGGGTCCTCAAGTTCGACCGCAAGACCGAGAACGCCGTCCTGTCGCGCAAGCTCGTCCTCCAGGACGAGCGGGAGAAGAAGAGGAGGCGCGTCTTCGGCAGCCTGGCCAAGGGCCAGAAGGTCGCCGGCCGGGTCAAGTCCCTGACCAACTTCGGCGCCTTCGTCGACCTCGGCGGCATCGAGGGCCTGCTCCACGTCTCGGACATCTCCTGGGGCAAGAGCGCGCATCCCTCCGAACACCTGACCGTCGGCCAGGAGGTCGAGGTCGTCGTGCTCGACTTCAGCGAGAAGGACGAGAAGATCTCGCTGGGCCTCAAGCAGCTGACGCCCGACCCTTGGGCCAACATCGCCGAGAAGTACCAGGCCGGCCAGAAGATCGCCGGCAAGGTCTCCAGCTTGACCGATTTCGGCGCCTTCGTCGAGCTCGAGAAGGGCGTCGAGGGCCTCGTCCACATCTCCGATCTGACCTGGTCGCGCAAGCTCGTCCACCCCAAGAAGGTCCTGAGCCCGGGCCAGGAGGTCGTGGTCAACATCCTCGACGTCAACCCGACGACCAAGCGCATCTCCCTCGGCCTCAAGCAGGCCTCTCCGCACCCGCTCGAGACCTTCCGCCAGGCCCACGGCATCGGCTCCCGGGTCAAGGGCACGGTCACCAGCCTGACCGATTTCGGCGCCTTCGTCGAGGTCGAGAAGGGCATCGAGGGGCTCGTCCACATCTCCGACATCGGCTGGGAGAAGGTCAAACACCCCTCCGAGAAGCTCCAGGTCGGCCAGGAGCTCGAGGTCATCGTCCTCAACATCGACATCGACAGGCAGAAGGTCTCGCTGGGGATGAAGCAGCTCGAAGGGGACATCTGGGAGGAGTTCTTCACCCGCCAGAAGCCCGGCGACGTGGTCAAGGTCAAGATCGTCCGCCTGACCGATTTCGGCGCCTTCGTCGAGATCATCCCCGGCATCGAGGGCGTCGTCTTCACCGCCGAGCTCGACGAGAAGAAGCTCGAGAAGCCGTCCGACGCGTTCGCCGTGGGCGACGAACGCAACGCCAAGATCATCAAGATGAATCCCAAGGCCAAGAAGATCTCCCTGAGCTTCAAGCAGGCCATCTACGACATGGAGAAACAGGACTTCCAGCGCTTCATGGAATCCCAGAACGACCGGATGACCCTCGGCGACGTCATGAGGGACCAGCTGAAGGGCTTCAAGGCCCCCAAGAAGCGAACCAAGAAGGAGGACACCCATGATTAAGGCGGACTTGACCAACAAGATCTCCCAGGAACTGAACATCCCGAAGCAGGAGGCCGAAGAAGGCGTCAACCTGTTCTTCGAGACCATCCGCGAGGCCATTCTCCGCGGGGAGGAGATCGAGATCCGCGGCTTCGGCAGCTTCCGCTTCCGAAAGCGGACGTCTCGGGCCGGGCGCAACCCGCGGACGGGCGAGCCGGTCAAGGTCCCGCCGAAGAAGGTCCTCTACTTCAAGCCGAGCAAGCTCCTCAAGGAGCTGATCAACAAGTAATGCGCTACATCGCCGCCCCCTGGAGGGCCGACTACGTCCGCCGGGGCCTGCCCACGAAACGCTGCATCTTCTGCGAGGCGCTCAAGAGCGGCGACGATCAGGCCGCGGCCGTGGTCTGGCGCGGCCGGCACAACTTCATCCTGCTCAACCGCTTCCCGTACACGCCCGGCCATCTCCTGATCTCGCCGAAGCGGCACCTGGGCGACTTCGCCCAGGCCCGCCCCACCGAGAGGAACGAGCTGGCCGAGCTCCTCCAGCGGGCCCTCCGCGTCCTCGGCCGGGCCTACGGGCCCCAGGGCTTCAACGCCGGCATGAACCTGGGCGCGAGCGCGGGCGCCGGCATCACCGGGCATTACCATCTGCACATCGTCCCCCGCTGGACGGGGGATTCCAATTTCATGCCCCTCGTCGGGGGCACCCGGGTCTTCATCGAGGACCTGGACACGACCTATCAGAAGCTGCGTCCCCTTTTCGACAAAGAGCGGCGACGCCGTTCGAGGTGATCCCATGCTGAAAACCATGAGACGGAACGTCAAGTCGCTCAAGCCCGTCCTCTGGCTGATCGTCGCCACGTTCATCATCGCGATCTTCGCCATCTGGGGCGGCGCCGGCCGCCTGGGCGAGACCAGCCGGTCCAACGCCCTGGCCTCCGTCGGCGGCGCCAAGATCACCGCCGACGAATACTTCCAGGCCCTCCGCACCAGGCTCGAAGCCATCCGGAAGCAGTTCGGCGGGGACCTCAACGCCGGCCTCATCCAGCAGCTCGGCATCCCGCAGCAGACCCTGGAGCAGCTCGTCCAGCAGCGGCTGCTGCTCCAGATCGCCGCGGACATGGGCCTGCGGGCGACCGACGCCGAGGTCCGGGCCAAGATCGTCGCCTTCCCGGCCCTGCAGCAGAACGGCCAGTTCGTCGGCTTCGAGGACTACAAGCGCATCCTGGAATACAACCGCATCGATCTGGCCGATTTCGAGGCCGGGCTCCGCCAGGAGGTCCTCATCGGCAAGGTCGTCGGGGTCCTGACCGCCGGGCTCTTCGTCACCGACGACGAAGTCTGGGAGTCCTACCGGAAGCAGAACGATTCGGCCAAGATCGAATACCTCGTCGCCGAGACGGCCAAGACCGAGATCGCCGAGACGCCCACCGAAGCCGCGCTCCGGGCCCACTTCGACAAGAATGCCGCGGGCTACAAGATGCCCGAACGGCGCACGGCGCGACTACGTCGTCCTGCGGACCGCCGACCTCAAGAAAGAGGTCGCGGTCAAGGACGACGAGATCTCCAAGTACTACCGGGACAATACGGCCCAGTTCCAGGAACCCGAGACGGCCCAGGTCAGCCGGATCTGGCTGCCCTTCACGGCCGCCGACAAGGAGGCCGTCCTGGCCCAGGCCCGGAGCGTGCAGAAGCGCGCGGCCGGGGGCGAGGATTTCGCCGGCCTGGCCCGGTCGTTCTCCAAGGACGACAAGGCGACCGCGGGCGGCGATTGGGGGCTCTACGACTGGCGGTCCCTCACGGCTCCCGAGACCGAGGCCGTGGGCAAGCTCGACCAGGGCGGCGTCTCCGACGTGGTCGAGACCGACGCCGGCGCGGCCGTGTTCAAGGTCACGGCCAAGACCGCGGCCCTGACCAAGTCCCTGGCCGAGGTCACGGCCACGATCAAGGGCATCCTCGAGGAGGAGAAGGCCCGGGCCCTCGTCGCCGAGCGCATCCAGCGGCTCGAGAAGCTGGCCCGCAGGGAGAAGAGCCTCGACGTCGCCGCGCAGAAGGAGGGCCTCAAGCCGGCCTCGACCGGCGCCCTCAAGAAGGGCGATCCGCTGGGCGATTTCGATTCGTCCGGGGCCGTCAGCGAGTCCCTGTTCGCGCTCAAGGAGAAGGACCTCTCCGCCCCCATCTTCACCTACGCGGGCGAGGCCCTGGCCGAGCTCAAGACGGTCGAGCCGGAGCGCCCGGCCACGTTCGAAGAGGTCCGCGGCCAGGTCGCCACGGACATCCTCGACGACCCTCAAGAAGGAAAAGGCCCTGGCCAGGCTCCGGGAGGTCCGGGCGTCGCTCAAGGACGACTGGAGCGGCGGCGCGACCAAGCTCAAGCTCGAGTACAAGTTCGTCGAGGCCCACAAGAAGGAGCAGTACCTGGGCCTCGTCGGCGACCGGCCCGAGGTCGACCGCCTCGTCTTCAGCCTGCCCCTCAAGCAGGCCAGCGAGCCGATGGCCGTGGACGAGGGCGTCGCCCTCTTCCGCGTCCTCGAGAGGAAGGAAGCGACCCGGGAGGAGTTCGACAAGGTCAAGGCCACCGAGCGGGACACCCTCCTCGGCGAGAAGAAGAACAAGTTCCTCCAGTCCTACATGGCCAAGGCCCGCGAGGAGAAGAAGGTCAAGGTCGACGCCGAGGCCTTCCAGCGCCTCAGCGAAGACGTGCTTTCGAGGTACACCAAGACGTCCTGAGTCTCACAGCCTGAGTTTCTTTCATAAACGACGCGCTGCGAAAGGAGACCGCGATGGAGACGTCCCGGAAGTCCCTGCCGCCTGAAGCCTATCAGGAGCTCCCCCCCGGCCAGGCCTACAAGCCCTACGTCCCCGCCGACGCGGGGGTCCCCGAGGTCACCGCCCGGTCCGTGATCTGGGGGCTGTTCATGTCCCTCTTCTTCACCTTCTCGATCGCCTACCTGGGCCTCAAGGTCGGGACGGTGCCCGAGGCGGCCATCCCGGTGGCCATCCTGGCCGTCGGCATCGGCTACGTCTATAAGAGGAAGAGCACCATCCTGGAGAACGTCATCCTCCAGTCGATCGGCGCCGCCTCCGGCGCGCTCGTCGCCGGGGCCATCTTCACCATCCCGGCCCTCTACATCCTCGGCCTGCCGACGGACATCGTCAAGATCTTCCTGTCGACCTTCCTCGGCGGCTGCCTCGGCGTCCTGTTCCTGACGCCCCTCCGGCGCTACTTCTGCGTCGAGCAGCACGGCAAGCTCCCCTTCCCCGAGGCCACGGCCACGACCGAGATCCTGGTCTCCGGGGAATCCGGCGGCAAGCAGGCCGTGGCCCTCATCCTCGGCGTCGTCGTCAGCGGCGTCTACGAGTTCCTGGCCATCGGCGTCCGCCTCTGGGACGAGATGATCAACTTCCGCTTCCTGCCCTTCATGGACGACCTGGCCGTGAAGACCAAGATGGTCCTCAAGATCGACGCCCTCTCGGCCTTCCTCGGCCTCGGCTACGTCATCGGCCTGCGCTACAACGCGGTCATCGTCGCCGGCGGCCTGCTGTCGCACTTCGCCTTCATCCCGGCCATCTGGTTCCTGGGCCAGCACGTGCCGGGCGCCGTCTACCCGGGCACGGTCCCCATCTCCGGGATGACCGAGTCCCAGATCTTCACCACGTACGTCCGCAACATCGGCATCGGGGCCATCTTCATGGCCGGCGTTCTGGGCATCATCAAGTCCATGCCGGTCATGATCAAGTCGTTCTCGCTCGGCTTCCGCGAGATCTTCAAGGGCAAGAAGGGCGGCGCGGCCGCGGTCGCCCGGACCGACCGCGACCTCAACATGAAGACCATCATCCTCGGCCTGGCGGCCACGGCCGCGGGCCTGTTCCTCTACTTCCTCTGGATCTCGAACGTCAAGCTGGCCATCATCGGCGTTCTCATCTGCATCCTGCTGTCCTTCCTGTTCACGACGGTCGCCGCCTACGCCATCGCCATCGTCGGGACGAACCCGGTCTCGGGCATGACCCTGATCACGATCATCCTGTCGAGCGTCATCCTGCTCGGCGCGGGCCTGTCGGGCCGGGAGGGCATGGCCGTGGCCCTGCTCATCGGGGCCGTCGTCTGCACGGCCCTGTCGATCTCGGGCAGCTTCGTCACCGACCTCAAGATCGGCTACTGGCTCGGCGCGACGCCGCGCAACCAGGAGCGGTTCAAGTTCGCCGGCATCCTCGTCTCGGCGCTGACGGTCGGCGTGGCCATCTTCATCCTCGACAAGGCCTTCTCCTTCCAGAGCGGGGCCCTGGCCGCTCCCCAGGCCAACCTCATGGCCACGGTCATCAAGTCGATGATGTCCCGCGAGCCCGTCACCTGGCTCCTCTATGCCATGGGCGCCTCGGTGGCCCTGGTCGCCGAGCTGGCCAAGGTGCCGCCGCTGGCCTTCGCCCTGGGCATGTACCTGCCCCTGCCGCTGACGACCCCGCTGCTGGTCGGCGGCTTCATCTCCCACCTCGTCAAGAAGTCGACCAAGGACAAGGAGCTGGCCGAGCGGCGCAACAACCGCGGGACGCTCATCTCGTCCGGATTCATCGCCGGCGGCGCTCTCATGGGCATCGTCCTGGCCATCCTCAAGCTGACCAACCTCGACCACTATGTCAGTCTCGGCATTGCCATGGTCTTCGAGGGCGGACGCTGGGTCGACGGTGCGCCCGCGTCCTGGTTCGGCAGCTACGGGCAGATCATCAGCCTCGTCGCGTTCGTCCTGCTCTGCGGCTTCGTCTACTGGGACGCGCGGCGGCAGAAATGACGGAACAGCGAGAACGGAGGTTCCCCATGAAGAATGACAAGCTCTACGCGGCCGCCGACCGGGCCGTCAACCAGGCGCTCCGGATCCGCAAGGGCGAGAAATACCTGCTCGTCACCGACACCCAGAAGCTCGAGATCGCCGAGGCCCTGGCCTTCTACGCCAAGCAGGCCGGCGCCGAGGTGACCACCTATCTCATGACCGAGACCCTGCGGCCCATCACGGGCCGACCCGGCAGTTCAAGGAGCTCATCCGGGGCGCGTCGGTCACGACCTACCTCCTCGAGGGCCGCTTCCCCGAGAAGCCCTTCCGGGGCTTCATGGTCGCCGAGGGGGCGAAGCACGGCCGCATCTGCATGATGCCGGGCATCACCAAGGACATGATGGAGCGGCTCGTGGCCATCGACTTCTCGGAGATGGCCACGCTTCACCAAGAAGGTCATGCGCGCGGTCAAGGACGCCGACATCGTCGTCGAGAACGCGGCCGGAACGTCTATCGCCTTCACCGTCGCGGGCCGGGCCTGGCACGACGACATCGGCAACATCTCCCGAAGGGCGTCCACGGCAACCTGCCGGCCGGCGAGTGCTTCACGGCCCCGGTCGAGGAGACCTTCACCGGCCGGATCGTCATCGGCCTCATCGACGACAAGCTCGGCCGCGGCGAAATGACGTTCAAGGCCGGCCGGCTCGTCGCCTTCAAGGGCGCCGGCATCGCCGAGGTCATCAAGACCGTCGGCGACGACCCCACGGCCCGCATCATCGGCGAGTTCGGCATCGGCACGAACAAGGGCGCCCGCATCTGCCCCAACATGCTCGAGGCCGAGAAGGCCTTCGGCACGGTCCACTTCGCCATCGGCGATTCCTACGGCATCGGCAGGAACAAGAGCAAGTTCCACTTCGACGCCCTGGTCGACAAGGTGACTATCCGGGCCAACGGCAAGCTCATCGCCAAGGACGGCAAGTTCCTCCTTTGAAGTACGATTTCGATCGGATCATCGACCGGACCGGGACCGAGTCGATGAAGTGGGCCCATCCGCGCCGGGATCTCGGCGTCCCGGACGCCATCCCGATGTGGGTGGCCGACATGGATTTCGAGGCCCCTCCGGCCGTCGTCGAGGCCCTGAAACGGCGGGCCGAGCACGGCGTTTTCGGCTACCCCCTGGCCCCGCCCTCGTTCTTCGAGGCGGCGATCGGCTGGCTGCGGCGCCGTCACGGCTGGGCGGTCGAGAAGACGGCGATGGCCATGACGCCGGGCATCGTCCCGGCCCTGAACTATTGCGTCCGGGCCTTCACCAAGCCGGGCGACCCGGTCCTCGTCCAGCCGCCCGTCTATCATCCCTTCTATTACGCGATCGAGAACAACGGCCGCCGGACCGTCCGCAATCCGCTCCGCTTCGACGGCCGGCGCTACACGATGGACCTCGACGACCTGCGGACGAAGATCGACGCCCCCGGCCGGATGCTCATCCTCTGCAGCCCCCACAATCCGGTCGGACGGGTCTGGACCCGGGCGGAGCTCGAGGAGCTCGGCCGCATCGCCGTCGAGCGCGACCTTCTCGTCCTCAGCGACGAGATCCACCACGATCTCGTCTACCGCGGCCACCGCCACCGCGTCTTCGCCTCGCTGTCGCCCGAGCTGGCCCAGCAGACGGTCACCTGCATCGCCCCGAGCAAGACCTTCAACATCCCCGGCCTGGCCACGGCCGCCGTCGTCGTCCCGAATCCCGACCTGCTCAAACGATTCGAGGACGAGGCCGAGCGATCGGGCTTCGACCTCGGCCAGGTCTTCGGCATCGTCGGCTTCGAGGCCGCCTACAGCCACGGCGACGAATGGCTCGACGCGCTCCTCGTCTACCTCGAGGCCAACGTCGATCTCCTCCAGGGATTCCTCGAGGAGCGCGTTCCCGGCGTCCGGCTCGTCCGGCCCGAGGGGACCTATCTCGCGCTTCTCGACTGCCGCGGGCTCGGGATCGAGCCCGGCGGGCTCAACGACTTCTTCCTGAAAAAGGCCGGCGTCTATTTCAGCGACGGCAAGATCTTCGGCGACGAGGCCGCGGGTTTCGTCCGCATCAACTTCGGCTGCCCCCGCTCCGTCCTTCTCGAGGCGCTGGAGCGGGTCGAGCGGGCCGTCAGGGGTCAAACCTAAATTCTTATAATTTTCGGTCCGTCGAACCCGAAAAATTATAAGAATTTAGGTTTGACCCCATCATCTTCCCGAGGAGGCGAGCGATGATGCCGAAGCCGAAAGCCCTGGGGTGGTTACCCGCCGCGATCCTCGTCGCCGTCGTTGCCATTTGCTGCCGGCAGGCGGATCGCCCTGCCCCGGCGCAGGACCAGGCCGCCTCGGCTGTCCCGCGAACGGCGCCCATCGCCCGCAAGGACGCCTTCTTCGGGCTCCACTTCGACCTCCATCCCCAGGCGAACGACACCGCGCTCGGCGCCGACATCTCCGAGGACAACATCCGCGGCCTTCTCGAGCGGGTGAAACCCGACTACGTCCAGTACGACTGCAAGGGCCACGCCGGCTGGACCGGGTATCCGACGGCCGTGGGCTGGGCCAGCCCCGGCATCGTCAAGGACAGCCTGGCCGTGTGGCGCAAGGCTACGCGCGACGTCGGCGTCGGTCTCTTCGTCCATTACTCGGGCGTCTGGGACAGCAAGGCCGTCGCCGAGCATCCCGACTGGGCCCGGGTCGACGCGAACGGCCGCCGCGATCCCAACGCCACGAGCGTCTTCGGCCCCTACGTCGACGAGCTCCTCATCCCCCAGCTCAACGAGGTCGCGCAGAAGTACGGCCTCGACGGCGTCTGGGCCGACGGGGAGTGCTGGGCGGCCCAGCTCGACTGGTCGCCCCGGGCCCTGGCGGCCTGGACGAAGGAGACGGGCGATCGGGACGCCCCGAAGGACCGGACCGACCCGCGCTGGCTCGCCTGGAAAGGGTTCCATCGCCGGGCCTTCGAGCGCTACCTCGCCCACTGGATCGACGCCGTCCACGCCGCCAACCCCGCCCTGCAGCTGACCTCGAACTGGATGTACACGACCTTCGCGCCCAAGCCGGTCGAGGCCAAGCTCGATTTCCTGTCGGGCGACTATTCGCCCTCTCTTTCGGTCGACCGGGCCAGGGTCGAGGCCCGCTATCTCGCGTCGACGGGGATGCCCTGGGACCTCATGGCCTGGGGCTTCGACAAGGGCCAGGGTCTGGCCTGGTCGATCAAGCCGGCCGAACACCTGATGCAGGAGGCTTCCGTCGTCCTCATGCAGGGCGGCGGCTTCCAGATCTATCACACGCCCACGCGTTCGGGATACCTCGTCGAGCCCATCATCGCCCAGGAGGAAGCGGTCGCTTCCTTCTGCCGGGCGCGGCAGGCCGTGAGCCACAAGTCGACGAGCGTGCCCCAGGTCGCCCTGCTCCTGTCGAGCGAGAGCTTCTGGGACCGCTCCGACGCCGTTTTCGCGCCATGGGGCGACGTCTTCCAGGACCTCGAAGGGGCGCTTCACGCCCTGCTCAACCTCCACTATTCTGTGGACATCCTGGCCGAGCACCAGCTCCGGCCGCGCCTCAAGGAGTTCCCGCTCGTCGTCGTCCCCGACTCGCACAGGCTGACCGCGGAGTTCCGCCGGGCCCTGACCGATTACGTCGAGCAGGGCGGGAGCCTGCTCCTCATGGGCGAGAAATGCGCCCGGCTCTTCGAGCCTATCCTGGGGGCCGAGTTCGAGGGCGCTCCGGTCCAGCGGACGGCGGAACTGGCGTCGGCCGGCGGCGTGACCAACGCCGACGGTGTCTGGCAAAAGGTCCGGCCGACCACGGCCCGGCCGGCCGGATCCATCCATCCCACCCGGGACGTCCGCAAAGGCGGCGAAGCGGCGGCCACCATCAACGCCTTCGGCGAGGGCAAGGTCGGCGCGGTCTACGGGCCCGTCGCCTCCATCTACTTCCGCTCCCATCACCCCTGGCTCCGGGACTTCATCGGCGGCCTGACCGCCGAGCTCTTTCCCGACCCCGCCGTCGCCGTCGACGGCCCCCCGACGTTGGACATCGCCCTGAGAAGGACCTCCGACGGACGGCTCTCGGCCCACCTCCTGAACACGGCCGGGATGCCTCTTCCCGACCGCTACGGTTTCACCGACTTCATCCCCCCGCTCGAGAGGATCACGCTGACGGTCAAGACCGGGACGCGGCCGAAGACCGTGACCTGGGTCCCGGACGGCGGCCGCCTCGAATGGTCATGGGCCGAAGGCCGCCTGAAAGTGGCCGTCCCCAAGCTCAAGATCCACGGCGCCGTCGTCTGGGAATGACGGCGAACAGCTGAACGTTAGGCGGGCCTCAGTCGAGCCGGCAGATCAGGTACTTCGAATCCTTTGATTTCGTCACCCAGAATTCGTCGACCATGGCAGGATCCGAATAGCCCTGGAAGAAATCCTTGTGCCAGGGATGCGACTTCCCCCCTCCGTTGCTCCGGACCTCCATGCTGATCCCGTATCCGCCTGAGCCGCCGGGAGTGAAATGGATCTTGGCGTCGAAGCCGTAGAACAGGAGCTCACAGGGCTCATCCGGGTTCAGCCGCCGATCGACCCAAGCGCACTCGCCGGGCGCGAGCCCCTTGCCGTCGAGCCCCGCCGCCTTCGTCCCCCGCTTGAACTTGAAATGAGCGAAGACGACAACGCCTCCCTTGAACCGCCGGATGGTCGAAACGGTGATGGGGACGGAGCCGCCACGAACCTTGATCGGATAGAGAACGGGAGTCGCCGCCGGCGCCGGCGCACCGGTCAAGGTCCCGCCCTCGAAGCCGAGCTCGTCGTGCAGCCGATCGGCGAGCGCCTTGGCGATGGCTTCCTCGTTCTGGCCCTGGTCCCCGCCTGCGGCCGGGAGGGAGGCCAGCCTCAGACCTCCGACCAGGGTCAGAAACGCCAAAGCCGAGATGGCCAGGATCTTCGAGTATCTCATGGTCCCTCCTGCTTAAGAAAGATCGGTCCCGGAGACGGGCGGACACCAGGGCCGCCACATCCGCTCCCGGATGCTCGCCCAGGTGAAGATTAGGTCGCAACCCCGAGGGATGTCAAGGCGCGAGGGACATGCCGGACCGTCCTTGACGGCCCGCGTCGGTTCTTCTATCATCCCCGGGTCCGGCCCCTGGGCCGCAGGCGAGAACAAAAGGAGATCGATGGACATCGGCGCTCATCCCCCGACGCGGGCGGCCGCGGACGACGCGGTCCGGCTGGCCCGCGATCTCTACGGTCTCCAAGCCCGGGCCTGCCCGCTGCCGAGCGAGTACGACGACAACTTCCGGCTCGAGACGGCCGACGGCATGTCCCGGGTCCTCAAGGTCATGCACCCGATGCGCGACGCCGGATTCGTCGACATGCAGTGCGCCGCCCTGCGGAGGATCGCCGAGCGGGACCCGGGTCTGCCCGTGCCGGAGGTCCGTCCCGACCGGTCCGGCCGGGACTGGTCGACGACGGCCCTCGGCGAAGGACCGGCGCGGCTCGTCTGGATGCTGTCTTATCTTCCGGGACGGCCGATCGCCGGGATCAAGCCCGTGACCTTCGGCCTGCTCGAAGAGCTGGGCACGACCCTGGCCCGCCTCGACCTGGCCCTGGCCGGCTTCTCCCACCCGGCGACGCGCCGCGAGCTCAAGTGGGACCTCACCCGCGCCGCCTGGATCCGCGGCCATCTCGACTCCATCCGGGACTCGCGCCGCCGCGCCCTCGTCGAAAGGACCCTGGCCCGCTACGGCGACGAGGTCGGGCCGGCCCTGCCGCGCCTGCGCCGCGGCGTCGTCTACGCCGACGCCAACGAGCACAACGTTCTCGTGCGCATCGAGCGGGGGCAGGCCCCCCGCCTGGCCGGCCTCATCGACTTCGGCGACATGATCGAGACCCTGACCGCGGCCGAGGTCGCCGTCGCCGCGGCCTACGCCGCCTTCGGCGCGCCCGACCCGCTCGAAGCCGTCCGGCCGCTCGTCGCCGGCTACCATCGCCTCTTTCCTCTCACCGGCGAGGAGATCGCCGTTCTCGACATCCTCATCCGCATGCGCCTCGCGGTGAGCGTCGTCAACTCCGCCTGCCGGGCCGCGGCCGAGCCCGGCGATCCCTATCTCACGACGAGCGAGGCCCCGGCCTGGGCCGCTCTGGAGGCGTTCGACCGGGTCCCCGCCCGGCTGGCCCTCTATGCGTATCGCGACGCCTGCGGGCTGCCGCCCGTGCCGCACGGGCCGGCCGTCGTCGGCTGGCTCAAGCGGTCCGCGGCCTCGTTCGCCCAGGTCCTCGAGCCCGATCTCCGCAAGGAGCCGGTCGTCGTCCTGGACCTGTCCGTGGGCAGCCGCATGCTCGGAGCCGACCCGGCCGGGCTCGAGACGCCCCGCCTCTCCGCGACGGTCGCCAAAGCGATGAAGGACGCCGGCGCGGCGGTCGGCATCGGCCGCTACGACGAAGCCCGGGCCATTTACACGACAGGGGCGTTCGCCGCGGGCGACCCGGTCGTCGCGGACGGCGCGGCGGCCGCAGGACCGCGCACCGTCCACCTCGGTCTCGACCTGAGCGTGCCGCCGGGAAGCGCCGTGCGCGCACCCCTCGACGGAACGGTCCGGATCGTCGCCGAGAACGACGCGCCCAAGGACTACGGGCCGCTGGTCATCCTCCGCCACGAGACGCCGGCCGGCGAGGAGTTCTTCACCCTCTACGGACATCTCGATGCGGATTCGGTCGCCGGCCTCGAGCCGGGGCGGACCGTCAGAGCGGGCCAGGCCTTCGCCGCCGTGGGCGCGCCGCCGCGGAACGGCGACTGGTGGCCGCACGTCCACGTCCAGATCATCTTGGACCTTCTCGATCTCGACGAGGACTTCCCGGGCGTGGCCGCGCCCGGACGCCGCACCCTCTGGACCGGCCTCTCGCCGGACCCCAACCTCATCCTGGGCATCCCGGCCGGCCGGTTCCCCGGCCCGGAGCCGGCCAAGCCGGAGACCTTGGCCGCGCGCCGCAAGCTCCTGGGACGCAACCTCAGCGTTTCCTACCGCGAACCCCTGAAGATCGTGCGCGGCTGGATGCAGCATCTCACCGACGAGACGGGCCGGGCCTATCTCGACGCCTACAACAACGTCCCCCTCGTCGGCCACAGCCACCCCCGCGTCGTCCGGGCCGTCCAGGACCAGATGGCCCTCCTGAACACCAACACGCGCTATCTCCACGACAACCTCGTCCGCTACGCGGAGCGTCTGACCGGGCTGATGCCGGCCCCCCTCCGCGTCTGTTACGTCCTCAACTCGGCCAGCGAGGCCAACGAGCTGGCCCTGCGCCTGGCCCGGACGCACACGGGCCGGGAGGACGTCATCGTCCTCGAGTCCGCCTACCACGGCCACACGACCGGGCTCATCGACATCAGCCCCTACAAGTTCGCCGGGCCCGGCGGCCGGGGGCGCAAGCCCTGGGTCCACGTCGCGTCGCTGCCGGACGACTACCGCGGCCCCTTCAAGCGCGACGACCCCGAAGCGGGGACGAAGTACGCGGCCGCCGTGGGACGGCTCGGCGGAAGAGGCCGCGGCGCGGGGCGGTCCGGCCGCGTTCATCGCCGAGACCCTGCCCAGCGTCGCCGGGCAGATCGTCCTGCCGCCGCGGCTATCTCGCCGAGGCGTATCGCCAGCGTCCGGGCCGCCGGCGGCGTCTGCATCGCCGACGAGGTCCAGGTCGGCTTCGGGCGCCTGGGCACGCATTTCTGGGGCTTCGAGACGCAGGGCGTCGTCCCGGACATCGTCGTCCTGGGCAAGCCCATCGGCAACGGCTTCCCGCTGGCCGCCGTCGTGACGACGGAGACGATCGCCGCCTCCTTCGACAACGGCATGGAGTTCTTCAGCACCTTCGGCGGCAACCCCGTCGCCTGCGCCGCGGGTCTGGCCGTGCTCGACGTCATGGACGAAGAACGCCTGCAGGAGCGGGCCCGGCGGGTCGGCGACCACTTCATCGCCGGCCTGAGGCGGCTGGCCGAACGCCATCTCCTCATCGGCGACGTCCGCGGCTCCGGACTTTTTCTCGGCCTCGAGCTCGTCCGCGACCGGACGACGCTCGAGCCGGCCGGAACGGAAGCCGGCTACCTCGTCGACCGCCTGCGCGAGCTCGGCGTCCTCTCGGGGACGGACGGTCCCTTCCACAACGTCATCAAGATCCGCCCGCCCCTGTGCTTCTCGGAGGCCGACGCCGACCTCTTCACGGCCGCCCTCGATGCGGTCCTGGACGAGGATCCCGTCCGGATCGGCTGAGACACGGGCGCCTATTCCCGGGCAAGGGAGTACAGGGCGATGGCGAACAGGCCCAGCGCTCCGACCACGGCGATGGCCGCCACATTCAGGACGGTGTTGGGCTTCTTGTAGGTGACCAGACGCACTTCCGAGAGCGGGATGGCGATCGGGAGCCTGGCCGAGTATCGCTCCTGGACGACCAGCAGGTTCGGCTCCTCCCTCAGAACGTTCTGAACGAAATGGACCTTCCCCTTCGAGTCGGTCACTTCGGCGATCGTCCCGTCGGCCCGCCGCTCGATCTGAGGGAACGGCCCCTCGATCTCGGTCTTCTCGTTGACCAGGACCCTGGCCGTGCCGCGGATCTCGTCCCCCAGGACCAGCCCGGGGTCCGTCTTGGTGAACTCGACGACCTCGCCGTTGGTCTTGACCACGGTCAGGACCCGCCTGTTCTGGGAGGGATAATCGGACTCCGTCCGGATCTCCCGCGTGGGCCACATGCTGCACGACGCTGTGAAGAGGGCGAAGGCCGCGACCGTGAAGAGGGCCGTGATCTTGGGGGACATGGACGACCTCCTTGAGTCGCTAGAAGTGATAGCCGAGGACGAATCCGACGGACCCGTTGCTGAGTCCCATCGTCTGGCCGGCCAGGCCGTTGTCGGGTAAGGCCGGGACGTCGACCGCGGGGATGAGCGTGTAATCGGCGGCCAGGCCGATCGAAAGCACCCGGGTCAGAGGGAATTGCAGGGCGCCGAAGACCACGCCGCTCAAGAGGGTCTTGCGGACCTCGGCGGTCCCGTAGAACGTCGAACCTCCGCCGGTACCGTCCGGGACCGTCGTCCAGGCCGTCCTGAGGAGACGGACCGCCGCGATCCCGGCTCCGAGGCCTGCGCTCAGCGAGATCCTCCCCGCGCGTCCGCCGCCGGCCAGCTCGAAGGCGCCGACGCCGTGGACGGCCGTCGCCCGGACCTCCTGCTGGGCCGCGCCGGTCATGAAGCCCGTGTCCGGATCGGACCGGTAGTAGTAGTCGAAGGCCGGCTCGGAGGGGAAGGACAGTCTCAATCCGGCCCGAAGCCGGGGTTTGACCGAGACGCCGAGCTCCAATCCCCGCATGGCGCTGAAGGTGCTGAGATATTGCCAGGTGCTCTCGGTGTAGCCGGAGGCATCCATAAAGTCCCTGAAATGTGCGGAAGACCCGGGGATGAGCGATCCGCCCTGGATGAGAAAATGGACCCGGGCGGGAGGGGGCTCGCCCGCAAGAAACCGGATGAAACGCTCCCGGGCCTCGAGGGCCGGGCCGGCCTCGGCGGGGAATTCGAAAGAGTACCGGCCGCCGCCCGAGGCCGCGATCCAGCCCGCTCCGGCGCCGACGGCCGCGAAGAAGGCTTCGCCGACCAGGAGCCAGCCTGAGGCCAGATCGCTCGAATCGATGTGCTGGAGGTAGAATCCCGGCTCGCCCGGCGCCCAGACGAGCAGTCCGTTGCCGATATAGAGGCCCATCGCGATGCCCGGCGCCACGCCTTCCGACGGCCGCGCCTCCGTCTTGATGAGGACCTTGCGGAGGTCCGGGAGGGCAAAGACCTTGTCTTCGCCGCTCTGACGGACGACGATCGAGTCCTTGGTGGCCCCGACGAGCCGGCCCCGGACGATCGTGCCGTCGTGCAGGGAAACGGTGATGTCGCGGTAGGACAGGCGGGACGACAGGGGGATGTCCTGGGCCGGGGCTTGGGCCGCCAAGGTCAGGAGAACGGCGAGGACGGCGATAGGGGCTCTGTCGCTCATGGCGATGACCTCCTTCCTAGGCACAGGATGCCTTCTCCCGGGACCCGAGTTGTCAACAATTTGTCAAGAATCCGTAAAGACGGGGTCAAGCTCCTCCCCCTTGTAAATCCGCCCGGCCTGAATAGAATGGGCTGGAAGGGAGAGGCGCCCCATGTCCATCAAGGCGAAGCTGACCACCTTCGACGCGACGATGATCGTCGTCAGCCTGATCATCGGCATCGGCATCTTCCGGACCCCGGCCATGGTCGCCGCGGCGGCCAGGACGCCCGCGCTCTTCTACGCCGCCTGGGCCCTGGGCGGCGTCATCAGCTTCATCGGCGCGCTGACTTTCGCCGAGATCGGCGGCCGCTTCGCCAAGCCCGGAAGCTACTACAAAGTCGTGGCCGAGAACTACGGCTCCGGCCTGGCCTTCATGCTCAACTGGACCAACGTCGTCATCCTCAACGGGGCCGGCGCGGCCGGCGTCGCTCTGATCGGGGCCGAATACCTGACGCCCCTGTTCTTCCCGGGCATCGACGCCGACCGCGGCGACCGTCCAGGTCACGGCCGTCGTCCTCATCCTGGCCCTGCTCGTCGTCAACTATCTGGGCATCAAGACCGGCGCCTGGGTCCAGAACGTTCTGAGCGTTCTCAAGGTCGGCATGATCGGTCTGCTGGCCGCGGCCGCGTTCCTGTCGAAGAAGGTCCCCGAAGGCCCGGCCGCCCTGCCGCTCGACCGGCCCTGGCTCTTCGCCCTCGGCGTCGCGTTCATCTACGTCTTCTACGCCTACGGCGGCTACCAGAACACGATCAACTTCGGAGCCGACGTCCACGACGCCCGCCGCAACGTGCCGCGCGCCGTGTTCTTCGGCATCCTCATCGTCCTGGCCTGCTACCTGACCATCAACGCCGCCTACGTCAAGGTGCTCGGCGTCCCCGGCATCGCCGGGGCCAAGCTGGTCGCCGCCGAGACGGCTCGCGTCACGCTGGGCGAGACAGGCAAGCTCGTCGTCTCCCTGGCCATCTTCCTCTCGGCCATGGGCTTCCTCAACGTCACCCTGATGCAGATCCCCCGCGTCTACTACTCCATGGCCGAAGACCGGACCCTGCCGGCGGTCTTCCAGAAGGTCAATCCGAAGACGCAGACCCAGGAATTCGGGCTGCTCTTCCTCGGCGCCATCATCCTCGTCTCGATCTTCCTGCTGCAGAAATTCGAGAACATCGTCAACTACGTCATGTTCCTCGACACGATCACCTTGGCCATCGTGTCGTCCTCGCTGTTCTTCCTCCGGCGCAAGGCCCGGCGGGCCGGCGAGGCCTACTACCGGCTACCGCGTTCCCCTCTATCCCGTCCTGCCGCTCGTCTTCATCGTCGGCGATGCTGGCCGTGGCCGGGAACGTCCTGGCCACCCAGACGCGCGAGGCCCTCTACGGCGCGATCTTCTTCGCCGTGGGCCTGCCGGTCTTCCTGGTGATGCGGCGCGTCAGCCGGAGGGCGGAAGATCCGCCTGCCGCGGATTGACGGGTTCCGGCAGCGCCCGGGACGCGTGCGGACGGTCCGAGTCCCCGGACCCCGGTCCCGCCCGCCGCGTGGTAGAATGGAGGCACGGGAGGTCGAGATGGAACAAACCCGCAAGATCCGGAAGGTCCTCGTCAGCCAGCCCACCCTCGAAGGCGCGGGCGTCCACCTCCGGCGCGCCTTCGGCTTTCGCGAAGTCCCGATGTTCGACCCCTTCCTCCTGCTCGATGATTTCCGCCAGGACGACCCGGCCAAGTACCTGCCCGGCTTCCCCTGGCACCCCCATCGCGGCATCGAGACCATCACCTACATGCTCGCGCGGCGACGGTCGAGCACGGCGACAGCATGGGCAACAAGGGCGTCATCGGGCCCGGCGACGTGCAGTGGATGACGGCCGGCAGCGGCATCGTCCACCAGGAGATGCCCAAGGGCGCCACGGACGGCCGCATGGGCGGCTTTCAGCTCTGGGCCAACCTGCCGGCGTCGCACAAGATGATGGACCCGCGCTACCGGGACGTGAAGAGGGCCGACATCCCCGAGGTCGCGCTGCCCGGCGGGGTCACCGTCCGGGTCATCTGCGGCACGGTCGGCGAGACGCGCGGGCCCGGTCCGGGACATCGTCATCGACCCGGAGTACCTCGATATCGCCATGCCCCGGGGGGCCGAGTTCGTCCACCCGACCGAGCCCGGCCACACGGTCATCGCCTACGTCTTCGAGGGCGAGGGCTGCTTCTCCGGCGAGGCCCGGCCGTCGTCCTACGACGTCGAGCCGGCCAGCTACTTCGATCTCGAGCGCAAGCCGGTCCAGGGCGACCACGCCGTCATCCTGTTCGCCGACGGCAGCCGGGTCCGGGTGGCGACCACGGATTCGCCCGTCCGCTTCCTGCTCATCTCGGGCCGTCCCCTCGGCCAGCCCGTGGCCTGGCAGGGCCCCATCGTCATGAACACCCAGGAGGAATTGCGGACGGCCTTCCGCGAATACAAGAACGGGACGTTCGTCAAACACGCCTGATTGCAAACGCGGCCCGAAATCGGTAATCTTGGGGGACCGAGGAGGCCCGCCATGCCGATGACCAGCCGCGAACGTCTCGCCGCCGCCCTCTCCCACCGCCAGCCCGACCGCGTCCCCGTCGATTTCAACGGCACGGCCGTCACCGGCATGCACGTCAAGTGCGTCATCGCCCTCCGCGACCACTACGGCCTGGAGAAGCGCCTGGTCAAGGTCCACGAGCCCTACCAGATGCTGGGCTGGATCGACGACGACCTCCAGGTCGCGCTCGGCATCGACGTCGAGGGCGTCTACGGGCGCCGACACGATGTTCGGCTACCGCAACGAGAACTGGACGCCCTGGCGCATGGACGACGGGACCGAGGTCCTCATGTCCGGCAATTTTCAGACGACCAAGGACGCGAACGGCGACACCCTCGTCTTCCCCAGCGGCGACCGGACCGCGCCGCCCTCCGGCCGCCTGCCGAAGGACGGCTTCTTCTTCGACACCATCATCCGCCAGGAGCCGATCGACGAGGACAAGCTCGATCCGGAGGACAACCTCGAGGAGTTCGGCCCGATTGGCCGAAGCCGACCTCGACCACTTCGAGAAGCGAGAGCCGCCGGGCCGGGGCGACCGGACGGGGCGTCATCGCCACCTTCGGCGGCACCGCCCTCGGCGACATCGCCCTCGTCCCCGGCCCCATTCCTCAAGCATCCGAAGGGCATCCGGGACGTCGAGGAGTGGTACGTCTCGACCCTGACCCGCCGGGCCTACGTCCACAAGGTCTTCGAGCGGCAGACCGAGATCGCCCTGGCCAACCTGGAGAAGATCGCGCGCCGGGTCGGCGACGAGCGTCCAGGCCGTCTTCGTCTGCGGCACGGACTTCGGCACCCAGACGTCGACCTTCTGCTCGGTGGCCGCCTTCCGCGAGCTCTATCTGCCCTATTACCGGCGGATCAACGACTGGATCCACGCCCACACGCGCCTGGAAGACCTTCAAGCACTCCTGCGGCGCCGGTTCGAGCCTTCATCCCGGCCTTCATCGAGACCGGATTCGACATCCTCAATCCGGTCCAGGTCTCGGCCGCGGGCATGGACGCCCGACAAGCTCAAGCAGCGAATTCGGCCGGGACATCGTCTTCTGGGGCGGCGGCGTCGACACGCAGAAGACGCTGATGTTCGGGACGCCGGCGGAGGTCCGGGACGAGGTCCTGCGAGCGCTGCGAGATCTCTCGGGCGCGACGGCGGGTTCGTCTTCAACGCCGTCCACAACATCCAGGCCAACGTCCCGCTGGCCAACATCGTCGCCATGTTCGAAGCGCTGGGCGAGTCAACGCATGAAGAAAATTCCGCGAAACTACGTACGTCATCTACGTCACCGTGGTCGCCGCCATCGGCGGCCTCATCTTCGGCTTCGACACGGCCATCATCGCCGGGGCCACCCGCTTCCTCAAGGAGCAGTTCTCGCTCAATTCGCCTTCGGCGAGGGCTTGGCCGTCAGCATCGTCCTCGTCGGCTGCATGATCGGGGCCGGCCTGGCCGGGCGCATCAGCGACCGGCTCGGCCGGCGGCGGTTCATGCTGGTCTCGGCCGTGCTTTTCCTCGTCTCGGCCGTCGGCTGCGCCCTCCCCCAGAACCTGACCCAATTCCTCGTCTTCCGGTTCATCGGCGGCCTGGCCATCGGCTCGGCCTCCGATCGTCTCGCCGCTCTACATCTCCGAGATCGCGCCGCCCCGGATCCGGGGCGCCCTGGTCTCGGTCAACCAGCTGGCCATCGTCACCGGCATCCTGATCGCCTACTTCGTCAACTGGTCTTCGTCGGCGCCGGCCCGGCCAACTGGCGCTGGATGTTCGCCACGGGCGCCATCCCGGCGGTCTTCTTCTTCCTGCTCGTCCTGCGCGTCCCCGAAAGCCCCCGCTGGCTGATCAAGCAAGGGCCGCGAGGACGAGGCCCTGACCGTGCTGACCCGGGCCGACAGCGCCGAGGCCGCCGCCCGAAGCATCCGCGACATCAGGGACACCCTGGCCCATGAAGAGCGGCTCGTTCCGCGAGCTCTTCCGTCCCGGCCTTCCGCCGGGCCCTCTTCATCGGCATCTTCCTGGCCGTCTTCCAGCAGATCACCGGCATCAACGCCGTCATCTATTACGCCCCGCGCTTCTTCGAGGCCGCCGGCTTCGGCCGGATCGTCGGCCATCTTCCAGTCGGCCGTCATCGGCCTGTGCAACGTGCTCTTCACGCTGGTGGCCATCGTCCTCGTCGACAAGGTCGGCCGCAAGCCGATGCTGCTCGTGGCCACGGCCGGCATGGGCGTCTCGCTCGTCCTCCTCGGCGCGGCCTTCAAGTTCCAGCTCCTGCCGGCCTCGGCCCTGCTCTTCGTCACCCTTCTCTACATCGCCTTCTTCGCCATGACCCTGGGGCCGATCGTCTGGGTGGTCATGGCCGAGATCTTCCCCATCAAGGTCCGGGGCCGGGCCATGGCCATCGCCACCCTCATCCTCTGGTTCGCCGACTTCGTCGTCTCGCTGACGTTCCCGGTCATCTCGGACCGGTTCCACCCCTCCGTCGCCTTCTGGCTCTACGCGGCCATGTGCGTCATCGACTTCGTCTTCATCTGGTTCTTCCTGCCCGAGACCAAGGGCAAGACCCTCGAGGAGATCGAACGAAGGTGGCTGAAAGCGGCGTAAAGAAGCCCGGAAGTATCATGGCCCCGCTCCTGGGAGCGATCAAAGCCATCCCGGATCCGCGAGGCTAATAAGCGATTGTCCCCTCAGGGGACTGTCCCTTATTTCGCGGCCAGGGCCTCGGCCAGCTTGCGGACGGCGACGTCGAGTTCGTCGACGAGGATCCCCGACAACACGGCCGGCAGGTACTGGACCTTGCGGGTGCCGAGCTGAACCCGCTTGTCGAACGAGTGCCGGACGATGGTCTTGCCCGACTTGAAGTCCAGGAACTCCAGGTCCATGGCCAGCCGGCCGAACCAGACCTTGGGATTGTCGATCTCCTCGATCAGCCGGACGTTCGTGCGCAGGGAGATGACCGGCTCGCCCTGGAGGATATCCATCTGGACCCGGGGAAAGCCCTCCTTCCGAAGGAGGTAATCGCTGATGGCTTCGCGGAAGAGGGCGTCGGGCTTCTTGGCCCAGAAGACGGTGGAATAGTACCTGAGCTCGTAGGGCGAGACCCGGTAGATGACCCGGTAATCATCGTACAGGGGGTCCACGCGGACCGGCTCGACATAGAGCGTCTGGCCGATCTTGGGGTGGTACTCGGCATCCTTGTCCATGGGCACGATCTGGAAGTAATGCTTGCCCGGCGAGGACAGGCAGGCGGCCAGCAGGAGAACAGCCGCGAGCGGCAGGACGAGCTTCCTCATCATTTCTTGTCCTTTCGTGTCCGGAGGATGACCGACGGCTCGTCGGCGATCTCCCGGGAGAAGCGGGCCAGGTTGTCGACGGTGACGCTGAGGTTGGAGAACGTCCGCTGGAGCTCCACCTGCTGCTCGAGGAGGATGCTTTCGACCCTCTTCAGGCTGAGCGAGGCCGTCGCCAGGAAGTCCCGCACGTCTTTGATGACCATGCCCATCTCGTCGGCCGAGAAGCGCTCGGAGATGTTGCCCAGGGTCTTCTCCGAGTTCGCCTCGACCGTTTTGATGAGCCGGTCGAGGTCCTCGGTCATGGGCACCAGGCTCTTGGCGGCCTGGGCGAAATCGGCCGTGGCCCTCTCCACGCTGATCAGCGTGTTCTCGAGGGAGGCCCGCCGCGAGTCGAGGACGCCGGAGACGGCGGCCGAGCCCTTCTCGACGTTGGTCAGGAAGGCGTCGATCTTGGCCATGTTCTCCGGCGACAGGACCTCGGTGATCCGCTTGGCCGTCGTCTCGATGTTGTTGATGATGTCGTCGGCCTTCTCTCCGAGGCCGCGGCCCGAGGGGATCTCGCCGTGCGCCTTCAGGTTCGGGGAGTCCATCTGGCCCCCGCTCAGCTCGATGTACTTCTGGCCGGTCAGGCCGACGTAGACCAGCGTGGCCTGCATGTCGACCTTCATGGTCAGCCCCGGACGGACCTTGACCTGGACATGGACGCAGTCCAGGTCGGTCGGGCTGACCTCGATGGAGACGACCCGGCCGACCTCGACGCCCCGGTATTTCACGAGCGAGCCGCCGTTGAGGCCGTGGACCGAGGTGTCGCGGAACTTGATGAGGTACACGTCCCCCGGGTCGCGGAGCTTGGGCAGGAGGAAGAAGGCCGCCACGGCCACGAAGATGACCGTGGCCAGGGACAGGAAGATCCCCAGCCGGTTTTTCTGTTCGCGCGTCATCATGTTGGAACCTTCCTGAGGAAGAATGTCCGGATGAACTCGTCCCCGGACCCGGCCAGGCCGCGGGCTTCTCCGGCGAAATGGAGCCGGCCGTCGTTGAGCACCAGGACCTGGTCGGCCACCCGCTCGATCGAGCGCAGCTCGTGGGTGACGACGACCAGGGTCATCCCGAACGTCTCCTTGAGCCGGAGGAGGAGATCGTCGAGGCGCGACGAGGTGATCGGGTCGAGGCCGGACGAGGGCTCGTCGCAGAAGACGAGGGCGGGATCGAGGACGAGGGCCCGGGCCAGGGCCCCCCGCTTGCGCATGCCGCCCGACAGCTCGGACGGGAACTTGTCGGCGGCCACGGCCATCTCGACCTGGGCCAGGCCGGCGTGGACCATGTCCCGGACCATGTCTTCGGGCATCTCCGGGTAGTGCATGCGGACGGGCAGGGCCACGTTCTCGAACAGGGTCAGGCCGTTGAGGAGGGCCCCGCCCTGGTAGAGGACGCCGATCTGTTGATAGAGGGCGTCGAGCGAACGCTCGGACGAATAGTCGACCGCGGCGCCGGCGAACGAGAACGTCCCCGCGAGGGGCGGCAGCAGTCCGGCCAGGGTCTTGAGGAGGGTCGACTTGCCCGAGCCGCTGACGCCCAGGATGACCGTGATCAGCCCTCGGGGGATGCCGAAGCTGACGTCGCGGAGGATGGTCTCGTCCCCGTAGCCGACGGCAAGAGCGTTCGCGGTAATGATATTCATATCAGTACAGCACGAAGGCGAAGATGCAGTCGATGATGATGATCGAGGTGACCGAGAGGACGACGGATTCTGTCGTCGCCCGGCCGACCTCCTCGGCGCTCCGGCCGACCGTCAGGCCCTTGAACCCCGCGCCGACGACGACGGCCCAGCCGAAGACGACGGTCTTGACGAGGCCCCAGGCGAAGCTGGTCCAATCCACTGAGTTGACCATCTGCTTGAGGAAGGCCGAGGGCAGCATGCCGAAGGTGAAGCGGGCGACGACGATGCCGCCGAAGACGCCGGCGACGTCGGCCATGGCCACGAGGAGCGGAACGACCAGCGTGATGGCCAGGAGCCGGGGGACCATGAGGAACTTTTCCGGCACCACGCCCATCGTCCGCAGGGCGTCGACTTCTTCCAGGACGGACATGCTGGCCAGCTCGGCCGTGACCGCCGCCCCGACCTTGCCGGCCAGGATGACGCCGGTCATGAGCGGCACGAGCTCGCGGAGCATGGCGTAGCCGACGAGATCGGCGATATACATCTCGGCACCGAAGAGCCTCATTTGGTCGGCCGAGGTGATGGAGATGGTCACGCCGACGAGGAAGAGCAGCAGGCAGACGATCGGGAAGGACCCGTAGCCCATGAAGAACATCTGGTTCCAGGTCTCCCCGGGATAGACGCCGCGGCGCCTCTTGAGGTAATGGCCGATGTGATAGAGCTCGTCGCCGAGCATGGCCAGGTACTGCCGGAGGATGCGGAGGCGGCCGAGCAAGCGGCCGGCCAAGCTCTGGAAGAACCGGTCCGGCCGGCTGCCCGCGGGCTTAACCACGGTTTTTTCGGGCCAGCAGGTGCCGTCGGGACTCTTGGCGAACCTGTCTTCGGCCCGAGTCAGGGCGTCGGGGATGTTGGCGGCGGAGACGCCGGGCCGGCACTTTGCGAGATAGGCCAGGAAGGCCAGGGTCGAGCTGTCGAACTCCTCGACCGCCCGGAAATCGACGGTCAGGGCGCCATCGGTGCTCTTCCGGCGGATCTCCCCGAGGGCGGAGACGACCTCGGCCGCCCGCAGACGCTTCGGAAGGACGATCGTCTCGCTCATCTGACCACCGGCAGGACGATCACGGTCTGGTTCAGCGCGGGGGCCGTGACCGGGAAACGGGCTGTCCCGCCGTCGGCCCCGACCTCGATGTAGTATTCGATATCGCCCGAGGGCGGCAGCAGGGCGCCCTCGAACACGCCCCGGGCCTTGTGCTCCAACGGAACCTTGGCGAAGGCGCCCCGGCCCATCGGACGCCAGAAGAGGTCGGCGTGGCCGGGCCTGGCCTTGGACAGAACGAGGACCTCGAGCGCGAGGGGCTCGCCGGGCTCGAGCGAGGTCCGCACGGCCGGGACGACGACCCGCGGCGGGCCGTCATAGGTCCGCGGCAGGACGCAATCGGCCGGCATGCCGGCGCCGAGCATCTTGACCAGCTCGGCTTCGGGCCGCTCCCAGGCGCCGGGCAGGAGGTGCTGTTCCCAGTTGGCGATCGTGCCCAGCTCGCCGGTCGTGCTGACGGTAGCCAGGAGCGACCCGAAGATCGTCCTCAAGGCGGCCGCCATCTCCGTCCGGACCGGAAGGGCCTCGGCCGTGAGGACACGGCGGGTCGCGGCCTCGGACCCGGCCGCTTTGGCCTTTTCGACGGCCTTGTTATAGACGGCCCACAGACAGTTGAAACGGGCCACGTCGCGCATGTACCGGAAATTCGAAAGCCAGTAGCCGAACCTGTCCTTGTTCCCCGGGCCCGCGATCCGCGGCTCGAGAGCGGCCAGGTCGTCCGCGAACGCGTAGGACGGCTCGACCTCGGCCCAGGCCCGGGGATCGGGTTGGATGTTGCCGGGCCCGCCGATCCAGGTCACGGGGACCGGATGGCGGCCGTCGATGCGGGCGAAGACGGCCGCGATCTCGCCCGCCGCCTCGGGCCCGAACTGGGCCCCGGCCCAGTCGCGGTAGAGGTCGAGGGCATCGAGGTGGCGTTCCGTCTCGGGCCAATCCGCCTCGTAATCGAGGACGGCCGGCCCGCCGCAGTTGATCTTCTTCGTGAAGCCCGGGCCCGCGACGACGAGGCCGGCCACGGCCGGATAGTGGATGCGGTCGGCGAAGTCGATGACCAGGTTGCCGTCGACGACCTCGATATCTCCGAAGGTCAGATCGAGGGCCTTGAAGCGCCCGACGCGGGCGAAGATGTCGACGTTTTCGGCGGCCTTCCGGCCCTGGATGATGACGTCGAAGACGCGGCCGCGGGGCCGGTCGAGGGCGCCCTCCACGAGCTGGAGGGTCACGGCGTAGGTCCCGTTCGGGACCTTCAGGTGATAGGCGAAGACGCGGTCGCGGACGTCCCGGTAGACGGCGGCCCGGGCCCCCGCGCCCGCGATCGGCTGGCCCTCGAAGCTGAGGGACTGCCCGGTGACGGGACCGATGTCGTCGGCGACCCGCCGGGGCAGGGTGTTCCAGCTCTGGTCCCAGGCCGCCCGGGCCAGGGAGAGGACGTTGGCCGAGAGGATGCGCGTTCGCCAATGGATGCCGAGCAGCCCGTCGCATCCGTAGCGAAGGGCGTCGGCGGCGTCCCGGCGCATCCGGCCGGCCCAGAGCTGCGGCGAGGTCAGGGCCGGGTCGTCCTCCATCCAGGGAATGGCCCAGAGCGAGCGGCCGCGGACGCGCGAGAAGCCCGGGTCCACGGGCGCCTTGCCGACCTCCCGGTTGATCGTGCTCATGGCCACGTCCTTGGGCAGGACCTGGTCGAAGAGCGTCCGGTTCGAGGGCGGGCCGAGCACCCAGCCGCAGGTGGCCAGCCGGAAGGGCGGGGCCGCCTCTTTCCACGCCTGGACGGCCATGTCCAGGTCCGTGGTCACGGTCTGGATCGCTTCGGGAGAGGCGTCGTCCCAGGTCCAGCCCTCGTTCGTCCAGAACCAGTAGTAATCGACGGGATAGGCCGCGGCGATGCGCGCGAACATGGCCCTGTAGAGGTCTTTGACGACGGCCGGGTCCTTGGGATCCCGGCCGGAGGCGGTCAGGCGACTCTTGACGAGGTCGGGGACGGTCAGCGCCGTTTCCGTCCCGACAGAGATCTTGACGCCGAGGCGCCGGGCCAGGGAGAAGGCGTTCCGGAAGACCGTCGCCGCACGGTTGAAGACCTCGTTGGAGTCCTCGGGGGTGGTCGGGTCGGGGCTGTAACCGTCCATGACGTCGTTGCCGAAATCGTCGCGCTCGAAGAGCAGGCTCGCGCCGAAGTGGAAATCGCCGGTCTTTTTCGATTCGTAGCCCCAGTTGCCCCGGGCCGTGTTCTGATAGCTCGACGGGTAGCTCGCCGTGACCGTCCCGTCGGGACGGAAATCGCCTTCGCGGCCGATCCATACCGTGGGCTCCGCGTTGGGCGTGGCCCCGTGCTCTTTGTTCTGATTCTCGGGATAGGTGTGGAGGCCGAAGAAGTTCATCCGCAGCTTGGGCAGCTGGCCGAGGATGGCCTTGTAGCTCTCGAGCGTCCACCAGTCCGGGCCCTCGGGGAAATCGTGAAAGGGCTGGATGCCGCGAACGGCGAAGAGAGGCACACCGGTCTCGTTGAGGTCGAGCGCGGGCATCGGGACCCTGACGTCAGGGACGACGTCGCCTTCAAGGCCGAACCGGACACCGAGCCTCTCGGCCAGCTGGTAGGCGCCGTAGAGGACGCCGGAACCGCCGCCGCCCGCCACGAGGACGATCCGCTTGGAGCCTGACGAAAGGGTCTTGAGCCAGTAGTCCTCCGGACCGAGGGCGGCGATCCTGGCGGCCGCGTCGCCGTTCTCGAGACCGCGGGCGAGCGGACCGTCACGCCGGACGATGGCCACGGCGCCGGCGGGGATGCGGGCGAAGGACCCGAACTTCCGGAGCGCCGGGAGCTCCCCTGTCCTCAGGTAGATGTAGCGCCGGACCTCGGCCGCGGCGACCCGCTCATGCCAGGAGGCGTCGGCGGCGACGACGACGTCGGGGACCGCGCTCTTCCGGGCGCAGCCCCAGGCCAGGAGGGCCATGAGGCCCAAAAGGACGAGGAAAATCCGGTCCCTCGAGCGAATGTTCATCGTGATCGCCTGGATCCTTGTGAAATCCATTCTAATACAGGCGGTCCCTCTTTTCAACGCGGTCCGGGGCGAGAATACTCGCGGTCCCTCTCCGTCTCTGTATTGGGATGAAAATTCGTGATATCATGACAACCCTCAGGCAGGATGGCTGGTACCAAGTTGTCCAGAAAGGGAGTCACCGCCAGTTCAAGCATCCGGTCAAGAAAGGTCGCGTGACGATCGCGGGCCACAGGAATGATGACCTGGCTCCGGGGACACTGAACAGCATCCTCGAACAAGCCGGCCTTAAGGAGAGTGACTAGGCAATGATCAGGTATCTCATCATCATCGAAAAAGCCCAGGGGAACTACTCGGCGTTCTCACCTGATCTTCCAGGCTGTGTGGCAACGGGGAGGACGCGGGCGACGGCGGAAAAAAATATGAGAAAGGCCATCGAAATGCATGTCCGGGGCCTCAGGCACGATAATCAGCCCCTCCCCCAACCTCGATCATTCGCCGAATACGTGAACGTCCGTTGACCACCCGAGAACGATTCAACAGGGTCTTCCGCTGGGAGAAGCCGGACCGCGTCCCCGACATGGAGTTCGGCTACTGGGACAAGACGATCGCCGTCTGGCACGACCAGGGCTTGCCGCGCGAGTGCCGGACCAACGAGGACGTCGAACGGCACCTCGGGCTCGAGGGCCTTTCCATCATCCCCGAGGTCCCCATCCGCAAGGGCCTCCATCCCGAGTTCGAGGAAAAGGCCCTCGAGCGCCGGGGCGAGCACCGCATCGTCCAGACGAGGGAGGGGGCGCTCGCGGAGATGCTCGACTACGACTCCTCGATGCCCCATTTCATCAAGTTCGCCGTCGAGACCCGGGCGGACTGGGAGAAGCTGAGGGACGAGCGGCTCGACCCGGACGCGCCCGGCCGGGTCGGGGATGTGCGGGCGGCCATCGAGGCGGCCCACGCCGCGGACATGCCCATCCTTTTTCACTGCGGCTCGCTCTACGGCTGGCTCCGGGACTGGATGGGGCTCGAAAACCTGTCCATCGCCCTGCTGACCGACCGGGACTGGGTCGAGGAGATGATGGAGCACATCACCCGGATGGACCTCGGGCTCATCGAGCGTCACATCCCCGGCGGCGGGGCGGTCGACGTGGCCTGGTGGTGGGAGGACATGTGCTACAACCACGGCCCGCTCATGTCGCCCAAGCTCTTCGAGGAGCTCATGGTGCCCCGCTACACGCGCATCACCGACGCCCTCAGGGCGAAGGGCATCTCGGTCAACGTCCTTGACTGCGACGGGCGCATCTACGACCTCGTGCCGGGGTGGCTGCGGGGCGGCATCAATTGCATGTTCCCCATCGAGGCCGCCCACACCGATCCCTGGAAGCTGCGCGAGGATTACGGGGACCGGGCGCTCCTGCTCGGCGGCGTCGACAAGCTGGCCTTGATCGCCGGCAAGGACGCCATCGATCGGGAGCTCGAGAAGCTCCATCCGCTCGTCGAGCGCGGCGGTTTCCTGCCTTGCGTCGACCACCGCGTCCCGCCGGACGTCACGTACGAGAATTACCTCTACTACCTCGAGAAGAAGAAGGCGATCCTCTAGTCCGACCCCTCTTAGGCGACCGCGGCTGCTCGTATCCGGATAGAGCATCTCCTCAACTTGGGCCTTGACTCCTCCGATCCTTGTGGGCGCCAACCGTTCGCAGGATTATTAACGTCCCAGTGTTCAGATTTCAAAAGATGAAAGCCTTTTCAAGGCGCAGAGATTCCCGAAGTTTACTAAATTAGCCATTGACAAGCACGCGTTAACGTTTTATGATCTTCATGGGGTGGGAGCCATGTTTGGCGGAAGGGAATGCTTTCATTCTATTCCTTTCGGCAATATGTCCCGAGGTCTAGCAGAGAATTCTTTTCTTTCCTGTCAGGCACGTGCTGAATATAAAGGTCTAAGGGTTCTCTGGTTAACCCTTATCTTTACGAGCTTATCGACCATTTTCCTGGTCGGCACCCAGGAAGGGCAAACGCGGACGCTGAAAGACATCCAAGGAAAAGCATTCGATTTTGATAAACTGAAAGGAAGCTATAGTCTCCTCCTCTTTGTAGATCCCAATATCCTGAACCAAAAGAACATTCTATATTATGCTCAAGTTCTGAAAACCAAATACGCCAATATGGGCCTTAAGATCGTCGGAGTGCTTGCAGATGGCGATTTGCAGGATCATCAGGCTAATGCCCTGGGTCGATTGTCATTCCCTATTATCGTCGACCACGGCAACAAGATCTTTGCCCAATATGGGATCAAGAGCTGCTGTGGGGGGACTGTTTTCGCTATGCCATCAAATGAAATCATCTTCCACGACTCGGCTCTGCTTAGCGAAGAAGATTTGAGGAAGATAACAGAAAAGAACATCCTGGGGAAAATAACGACCCCTTCCTTTCCGGTCCCGGCATCTTCGTTCGTTAATATGGAGTTCTTAGATCGCCTTCAGGTCCTGAAACTCAGCACCAACCAATTCGGCCCTCTGGCGGGCATCGCTAAACCGAAGATGATCTTGACCTTTTTTTCAAGGGCCTGCTCGACTTGCGGTTTTAGAGTACGTCTAAAAACTCTCTCAAGGCTGGCCGCGCTTATTGCAAATGGGGACGAGAGAACCGAAATCGGCCTCGTATTTCCCGACTACGTTGACGAGACCGATATTATGGGGATGGTGGAGAGTGACATATCGAGCTTCTCGATCTTTCTGAGTCCTAACCTGTTTCCACTGGATTATCAGTATTTAGCCGACCTCTCAATGAAAACTGACCCTTTTTCCATCATAATTGACAGCTCGAATCGGCTATTGTTTATTGAGCGCATCAAGATGACCGAAGAAGCAGTGGAGGCTGAAATGAAGTCGTTTCTCTCGAAATCTGCCAATGAATAGCGGCGGATTTGTCCGATCCTTGGAAGCCCCTGTTTTCTTGTTTCTTTCACTAGGCTTATCTTTCTGCTCGAGCCAAATGGGCTCAAAGACGCCCAATCCGATTCCATATGAAGAAGTTGATGTAGAGCCCGTTCTGGAGCTTCAAACCCTCAACCCTGCGATTGAGATTGGGCCGTTCGACAAGGTCTTTGCTGTCGACAAGGACGGGGCGGTCTTCTTCTGCGATTCCCGCAATCATCGGATCCTGAAATATGATATTCGAGGCCGCTTTCTTCAGGAGATCGGAGGCCTTGGCCAGGGTACCGAGGATCTCTATTGGCCATATGGAATAGTACTATCGGGAGAGGAGATCGTCGTCCTAAATGCTGCGGGACGAGAAATTAAAACATTCGATAAGAATGGCAAGTGCATTTCCAGATTTGAGATGCCCGGTGCGCAAGGCAGCAAATCACTTGTCGCCTCGGATAGATCTGTGGTCACGGATATGAGATACCAGGATGAAGGACGGTTGAGAAAGCAAGATCTTCTTGCGGCTTTTTCTCTTGACGGAAAAGCACTCCACCATTTTGGCAGACTCCTCTCGAGTAATTCAGCTGGTGCCCAATTGGCCTTTAATACAACCCGGCTCGGGATGTCCGGCACATCGATTTTCGGAGCTTATTATGTTTACCCAGCAATTTTCGGCTATAGGATTGATGGCACGGAATTGTTCTTCAGGCATCTTTCGGTGCTCAATATTCCGGAATTTGAGGCTATCCTGAGAGACCAGAAGCAGGATCTAGATCCAGCTAAGCCTAATTATCAAAACAGAAGTCTTAACCTAACCTTCCTTTGCGCGAACATCCTTGCGAGGAGCGAAAGTATATTCTATTACGTTCTAAATCACTATCCCTATATAATTATCTTCGATGGGAATGGCTTCCCTATTCGAAGGCTTCATATTAGGCTTTCTCATCATTCCATAAGAATACGGTCTTTTACGTTGGGTCCTGGTGACACCGTTTACGGGGTTATTCAGGCGGTTGGAAAGGATGGGCCTGGCCCGATGCTTGTGAAGGCAAAAATAGCCGAGAGGCTCGCCGGGAAGTAGCCCTCGTTTAGTCTACTTCGCTGAGACCGGAAAGGAGGTGACAAATCATGAGGAAAATGCTCTTTGCCGGGGCCATCATTCTTGCCGTGGCATTCCTGTCCGTTAATGCCAACGCGGTCCAGCATGCGTGCCAGACCCAACTCATGTGCCCGGGGGGCGGCTACGCCTTCTGCCAAACTTGGGGTTATTGTGAGAACGCCATATGCTATGGTGCGTATGACTTTGTCCATTGCGAGTGCGACGGTCACGGCGCAGAATATTATTGTTCGGGCTACACGCTCTATTTTTAGTAAGAGAACACTAGGCTAGCCCGCAGAGTAATAGGGAGAGTCGTTGGCTTCTTCCCGGCGGCCTTGGCTCAGGAGATGATCATGGAAACAAAATTTATTAAACGCATTACCCTCATCCTATTCATGATAATATATCCTCACTTAATCGCGACCTCGCAGCCTGTCGTCAGAACCGCCGAGCCCCGGTATGGCACTTTGCCCATTTCGCAGGCCATTACGACGGTCGTCGACGAAGCAGCATGCGCAAAGGTCGTTACTTTTAGATCGATTCAGAGCCTTGCGGTTGATTCTGTCAGGCGAATTTATTTACGCGATGTCGATCGGATCTACAAATTCGATCCTGAGGGAAGATATCTTGGCGAATTCGGTCGGTTAGGTCAGGGGCCGGGTGAATATCAGGCGCCCGTTGGCGTCTTCGTCGACTCTCGTGACCGTATATATATCGTTGATCAAGGGATGAAGATTATCATTTATGATAAGAATGGAGGGTTCCTCGAATCTTGGCCTTTCGAATCTATGATGGCGCCGCCTTTCTTCGTGGGAGGAGATGGATGGTTGACGGGTTTTTCCAGGCGGGTGGAAAGCAAGGGTGTCTCAAAGGACTTTGTATTGATAAACAGATGGAGTGGTTCCAGTACGGTCCTTTCATCCTTTCGAGAAGCTGGCGTGAGTGTGCAAAGTGGCACTTCAGGGGGCGTCGTGGGGGGATTCAAGCATCCCCTTTCTCGGGACTCATTTGCCTGCGAATGGATCGGAGTCGGCATATGTTTTGGAATGAACCTTGTATATGAACTGTCAGTTTTCAACATGGAGGGAAAACTGCTCCGCAAAATCGTAAATCCGGAGGCGCCCGCATCCATCTCGCAAGATAAAAGAGAACTGATCAAGGATTTCGGAAAGGATAGCGTCGCTTCGTGGGAACTGCCTGATTCGAGGCCATTTTTTTCTGGATTCGTTTCTGATGAGAAGGGCAGGCTCTATGTGCTCCGGACGAAGTCGATAGCCTCCAAAGACAGCTCCTGGTGTGCAGATGTTTATGATAAGCTCGGGCAGTTCATCTTTCAGACGACATTCGCGTTGAAACCCGAGTGCTTCCGGCAGGATTCCTATTATGCTATTGAACATGTCGATGATGGGCAGTCATCTATTAAACGAGTCAAGGTCCTTAATTTTGCTGAATTGCCCTATTGATGAGTCGGCGATCGCCGGCAGGAATCAGTAGGCAAGTAGCTTTAAGCCGCGGCGGCCGCTCTCTCGAGCCGCTTCATGATGGAGAAGATGAACGCCGCGGAAAGGACGCAAGCGCCGGCCAGGATGGCCCACACCACCGAGAGCGGCAGCCGCTCCCAGAAGAAGGCGGTCACCCCGACGAGCGAGTTGCCGATGGCCGTGGCCGCGAACCAGCCGCCCTGCATCAGTCCCTTGTACTTGGGCGGGGCGACCTTGGAGACGAAGGATATCCCGATCGGGCTGAGGAAGAGCTCGGCGATCGTCAGCATGAAATAAGTCGAGATGAGCCACCAAACGGTGACCTGGGAATCGAGCGGCGCAACCTGACCGCCAAGGATCTTCGGGCTCAGCAGGCCCAGGGAGCCGACGATCAGGATGGCGTAGGCCACGGCCGTCGTCAGCATGCCGAAGCCGATCTTGCGCGGCGCCGAGGGCTCCTTGCCCATGCGGTTGAGGCGGGCAAAGATGGCGACAACGAGGGGCGTCAGAACGACGATGAAGAACGGATTGAAGTGCTGGAACATCTGGGGCTGGAAGGGATTCGTCGCGGCGTAGCCGCCGAAGCGGAGGTAGGTCAGGACGCCGAAACCGGCGAATGAGGCCCCGCCCAGGAGGCGGGCCAGCCCGCTCGAGCCCTTCTTGACCAGAAAGACGAGACCGAGCAAAGACAGGAAAGCCGGCAGCAGCCCGATCATGTCGAAGAGCAGGAAGGTCGCCTTCCCGACGCTGGGCACGGTGTAGTCCCTGGCGAAATAGGTCAGGGTCACGGCGCTCTGGTGGAAGGCCATCCAGAAGAAGATGACGACGAAGAAGACGAGGCCGAGGCAGATCAGGCGCTCGCGCGTCTGCTCGCGGCTGAGCTCGACGACCTGGGACTTGAGGGTCTCGGACTTGGCCTTCTGGCGCTCGGTCAGAGCGGCCGTCTTGTAGTGCTTGCGGAAGCCCCAGAAGACGGCCATGGAGATGATCAGGCTGACGCAGGCGACGCCGAAGCCGAGGTGGTAGGACTTGCTCAGGGTGTTGACATAGCGCGTGGCGAAGGCGCCCAGCGTATCCAACGTGACCGAAGCGTCCTGCCCCTGGGCCAGGGCCAGGAACGACGAGGCGTCGGCCAGCTTGCCCTTGAGGAACTCGTTAGCCAGGGCCGGGATGCGGGCGCTGTAGGTGAGCCCGGCCTGGCCCATGATCCAATTGGTCATGGCCATGGACGCCGACGGGGCGAACATGGCCCCGATGTTGATGCCCATATAGAAGATGTTGAAGGCCCGGTCGCGCGTGGGCGCGTATTTGGGATCGTCGTAGAGGTTGCCGACGACGGCCTGCAGGTTGCCCTTGAACAGGCCCGTGCCCAGGGCGACGACGATCAAGGCGACAACGACGAGCGCGAACCCGGTATTCATCATCGTCGGCAGGGCGAGGAGGACGTAGCCGATGAACATGACGACGAGGCCCAGGCTGATCGTCCGGCCGTAGCCGAGGAAGCGGTCGGCCAGGAAGCCGCCGAGGAGCGGGAAAGCGTAGACGCCGACCAGGAAGGTCGCGTACATGGAGCCCGCGGCGGCGGGGGACATGCCGTACTTCGCCTGCATGAACAGGACGAAGATGCTGACCATCGTGTAGAAGCCGAACCGTTCGCCCATGTTGGCGAAGAAGGCGACGAACAAGCCCTTCGGATGTCCTTTGAACATGGTTCACCGTCCTCGGAGGGGATTGGAAAAGAGCGTGCGGACTCTCAAGGCACGGAGTATATCTTATTTGCCGCCGAGAATCGAGCCGAGGACGCCGCGGAGGATCTGACGGCCGAGGCTGCTGCCGACCGAACGGGCCGCGCTCTTGGCCATGGCCTCCATCAAGGTGTCCCGGGAGCGCCCGGCCGGGCGCCGCGGCGGGGCCGGATAGTCGGGATAGGGCCGGGGCGACCGGCCCTGCGGCGGCGGATAGCCGTACGGCGCCCGCTGCACCTCCGCCTCGACCCGGGCCTGGGCTTCGGCTTCGGCCTGCGCTTGCGCCGCAACCTCCGCCTGCCGGGCCCGGGCTTTGAGCAGCTCGTAGGCGGATTCGCGGTCCACGGCCTTTTCGTAATGGCCGAAGATGACCGAACCCTGGACGATCCCCTGCCGCTCGGCGGGTGTGATCACGCCGATGCGGCTGTGGGGCGGCAGGACAAAGGCCCGCTCCACGATCCCGGGCTGGCCTTTCTCGTCGAGGAAGGACACCAGGGCCTCGCCGGTCCCGAGCTGCGTGATCTCCGTCTCGACGTCGACCTTGGGATTCTGGCGAAACGTTTCGGCGGCCGCCCGAACGGCCCGCTGGTCCCGCGGCGTGAAGGCCCGCAGGGCGTGCTGGACGCGGTTGCCAAGCTGGCCGAGGATGACGTCGGGGATGTCGAGGGGGTTCTGGGTGACGAAATAGATCCCGACGCCCTTGGACCGGATGAGCCGGACGACCTGCTCGATCTTCTCCAGGAGGACCTGGGGGGCGTCCGCGAACAGGAGGTGGGCCTCGTCGAAGAAAAAGACCAGCCGCGGCTTTTCCTGGTCGCCGACCTCGGGCAGGCGCTCGAAGAGCTCCGACATGAGCCAAAGCAGGAAGGTCGAATAGGCCCGCGGCGTCAGCATGAGCTTGTCGGCCGCCAGGATGTTGATCCGGCCGCGGCCGGCGCCGTCGGTCTGCATGAGGTCCTCGAGCTCGAGGGACGGCTCCCCGAAGAACAGGTCGGCGTTCTGATCGTCGAGGGTCATGAGACCGCGCTGGATGGTCCCGATGCTGGCCGGGGAGATCCGGCCGTACTCCGTCTCGAACTCGCCGGCGCGGTCCCCGGCATACTGGGCCATGGCCCGAAGGTCCTTGAAATCCAGCAGGTGGAGACCGCTGTCGTCGGCGATACGGAAGACGAGGGTCAGGACGCCGCTCTGGACGTCGTTGAGATTGAGCAGGCGCGAAAGGAGCAGCGGCCCCATGTCGGAGACGGTCGTCCGCACCGGATGCCCCTGCTCGCCGAAGATGTCCCAAAAGGTGACCGGGCTGCCCTCGAACGGGTAGTCGCCGAGCTTCAGCTTCTCGATCCGCTCCTGGATCCTCGGATTGGCTACGCCGGCCTGGCTGACACCGGCCAGGTCGCCCTTGACGTCGGCCATGAAGACCGGGACCCCGAGGCGGCTGAAGCGCTCGGCCATGACCTGGAGCGTGACGGTCTTGCCCGTGCCGGTGGCCCCGGCCACGAGGCCATGGCGGTTGGCCATCTTCGGAAGAAGGAGCAGGTCTCGCCCGCCGCCCCTGGCGATCAGCATCGGTTCTGCCATCGGTCCCTCCTTGATGATCGAGACGCCTACCAGCTCAGGCTCTCACGGAGCAGGCCCGTGACGGTCCGCTGGAGCGCCGCCCGGAAGGCCTCTACGGTCGAGACCTCCTCGCCGGTCCAGTAATCCTTGACGTAAAGCGGCGGGCCGACGTTCACCTTGATCGTCGCCGGCACCGGCCACATGATGTGCGTGCCGAAGATGGACAGGGGGGTCACGGGGACGGCCAGCCCTTCCTCTTTGTAGAGGTTGTAGGCCATGATGGAGACGCCCCGCCGGAATTCCTTGACGTAGGGATTCGGGTCCCGGGGATGGACGCGGCCGCGTCCCTGCAGGGCGATGACGGCCCGGCCCTTCATCAGATAGCCCTGGCACCTCTCGATCGAGTCTCGCTTGCTGCCGTAGAGGTCGACCGGGATGGTCCCGATCCGGGCGATGTGGCCCGAGACGAAGTCGACCATATAGGAGTAGAACGGAATGAGGAGGAGATGGACGAAGCCGCCGAACCTGCCCATGTGGCGGTGGAGGTGGCGCAGAACGAGCTCGCTGGCCTCCTGCCTGTTGAAGAACATCTTGTTGCCGGTGAAGAAGATCATCCGGGGCACCGTGCGCAGGAGGACGGACACGTCCTTGGCGGCCCCGATGTGGTTCCCGACGATGATGTTCGGGCCCTCCCGGACGAAGTTCCCGGCGCCGCGGAGGTCGAGCTTCTTGGGGAAAAGAAGCAGCCGCGTGATCCGGTCGACGGATTTCCGGATGGCCTCGAATTCCTCTTCGTAGGTACGCATGGCCGCGGGCGTATTCTACTCAATCCGCCGCCTGATTTCAAAACACCCGGTCCGCCGCGCCCGCTTGCGAAGGCCGGACAGGCGTGCTAATTTAGGGCCTGTCACCCGTCGAAGGAGGCGCCCATGATGACCTTGATACGCGGCGGCGAGGTGTTCGCGCCGGAGCCGCTCGGACGGAAGGACGTCCTCATCGCGGGCGGCGTCATCGAAGCGGTGGGAGAGCCCGGGCGCCTGGGTGCGGGCGGGTTCGAGATGGAGGTCGTCGACGCCGCCGGCCGGCGCGTCGTCCCGGGGCTCGTCGACCCCCACGTCCATATCCTCGGCGGGGGCGGCGAAGGCGGCCCCGCCACCCGCGCCCCGGAGATCCGGATCGAGGACATCGTCGCAAGCGGGGTCACGACGGTCATCGGCTGCCTGGGCACCGACGGCGTCACCCGCCACATGACCTCGCTGCTGGCCAAAGCCCGGGCCCTCGAGGCCGAGGGCGTCTCGACGTTCATCTTTTCGGGCTCCTACGAGGTCCCGGTCCGGACCCTGACCGGCAGCGTCCGCTCCGACCTCGTCCTCGTCGACAAGGTCATCGGGGCCGGGGAGATCGCCGTGAGCGACCACCGCTCCTCCCAGCCGACCTTCGAGGAGATCGCCCGGCTCGCGGCCGAGTGCCGGGTCGGGCGGGATGCTCGGCGGCAAGGCCGGCGTTCTCCACCTCCACCTCGGCGACGGTCCGCGCGGCCTCGATCTCCTCTTCCGGCTCGTCCGCGAGACCGAGATCCCGGTGACCCAGGTCATCCCCACCCACATCACGCGCAACCGGAGGCTGTTCGAGCAAGGGCTCGACTGGGTGGCCGCGGGCGGGGCGATCGACGTCACCGTCGGTCCCGATCCGGCTTCCGGCGATCCCGACGTCGCGTTCGAAGAGCTCATCGCCGCCTTGGGCCGGCGGGGACTGCCGCTGACGCGCGTGACGGCCAGCTCGGACGGCAACGGCAGCATGCCCGTCTTCGACGCCGAAGGCCGGCTCGTCCGGCTGGCCATCGCCACCGAAGCGGACCTCCTGCGGAAGCTCCGGGAGGTCGTGGGCCGGGGCCTCCTGCCGTTGGAGACAGCGCTCCGGATCTTCTCGACCAACGCGGCCGATCTCTACAAGCTCGGCCGGAAGGGCCGGATCGAGCCGGGCCGCGACGCCGACCTTCTGGTGCTCGACGGCGACCTCGGGCTGGTCGACGTCCTCGCCCGGGGGAAGCGCCTGATGGCCGGCGGGAAGCTCCTCGCGCGCGGCACGTTCAGCGCGTAGGCGGCTGTCCCGGCAGAGACCGGAGAAACGCCTGGGGACCGTCCCCGGAGGGGGACTGTCCCTCTTGAATTGTCCTGGGACATAAGGAGATCGCCGATGGCCGAAACGCCTCGACCCGCTCCCGCTTCGGGCCGCCCGCCGAAATTCGGCGTCGCCCTCGTCCCGCTCGTCGCCATGGCCCTCCTCCTCGGCGTCGGCTACGGCGTCTACAAGATCAAGGCCCAGGTCCTCCTCGTCGCGGCGGCCTCCCTCACCGCGGTGCTCGGCCTCGCCCTCGGCTTCAAGTGGAAGGACATGGAGCGGGGCATCGTCGACAGCATCCACAGGGCCATGCCGGCCATCCTGATCATGCTCTCGGTCGGCATCCTGGTCGGCTCCTGGATGGCCAGCGGCACCATCCCGATGGTCATCTACTACGGGCTCAAGCTCATCTCGCCCAAGTTCTTCCTGGCCACGGCCTGCCTGGTCTGCTCGGTCGTGGCCGTCGCCTCGGGGACATCCTGGGGGACGATCGGCACCGTCGGCGTCGCCTTCATCGGCATCGCCATGGGGCTCGGCATCCCGCTCGGCCCGGCGGCCGGGGCCGTCGTCGCCGGGGCCTACTTCGGCGACAAGATGTCGCCGCTGTCGGACATTCCCAACCTGGCCACGGTCATCTCCGGCTCGAACCTGTTCGACCACATCAAGCACATGATGTGGTCGGCCGGGCCGGCCTGGCTGGCCGGGATGGCCATCTATGTCGTCGCCGGATTGAAGTACGGGAAGGCCTCGGTCCGTTCGGAGACCCTGGACCTGATCCTGAGCACGCTCAAGGCGAACTTCCGTTTCAACATACTGCTGCTCCTGCCCATGGCCGTCATCTTCTATTTCGCGGTGGCCAAGAAGCCGACCATCCCGGCCATGGTCCTGTCGTCGGCCGTCGCGGCGGCGCTGGCCGTCCTCGTCCAGAAGATGCCCTTCACGGACGTGGCCACGGCCATGAACGCGGGGCTCCCGGCGCGGACGGGGGTCGAGCTCGTCGATAAGCTCCTGGCCAAGGGCGGCATGATGAGCATGATGGAGACCCAGCTCATCGCCTTCACCGCCTTCGCCTACGGCGGCATCATGCAGAGCACCGGCTGTCTCGCCGTCATCCTGGACAAGGTCATGAAGCTCACGAAGCACGTCTGGAGCCTGGTCCTGACGACGATCGGCGCGGCCATTCTCTCGGCCTTGATCACCGGCAGCTCCTATCTGTCGATGATCCTGCCCGCCGACCTCCTGGCGCCCGTCTATAAAAAGAAGGATCTGGCGGCCAAGAACCTGTCCCGGATCATCGAGGAGAGCGGCGGCATCATCGTCCCGCTCATCCCCTGGAGCATGGCCGGGGTCTACATCACCGGGACCCTGGGCGTCTCGACGTTCGCCTACCTGCCCTGGGCCTTCATGAACTACCTGTCGGTCGCGATGCTGGCGCTGTTCGGGTTCACGAAGTGGACGATGGCCCCGCGGGTGCGGGAGGACGAGACCCAGGCCGGCAGCTGAGGCGGTTTTCGCTCGCGTCGGCCGCCGGAGGGCTTGTCGGGTGGGGACATGTCCCCTAGGTACGTGTCCCCGTTTTAATTAGCTCTGTTCTTCTTCGCCCTCTTCGGCCTTTTCGAGGGCCTTCTTGAAAAGCTCGTCGGCCTGGGAGTGCTTCTCGCGCTGGAGCTCGAAGGTGGCGTCGAACTTGCGGTCGAACTCGCCCTGCCGCTTGTGCTCCTTGACCAGCAGGTCGTCGAGCGAGCCCTTGGCTCTCTTGGCCTTCTCGGAGCGCAGGATCGACTTCGTCTCGCCGTCGAGCCAGAGGGTCGCCCCGCAGCAGGGGCAGACGACCGAAAAGACGCGGCTGTCATCGTTGGTTTCGGTCATGTCCCGAATGTAGCACAAGCCGCCCGCGGGATAAAGAGGGGGCCCCGGGTTGGATCCGCGGCCGAAGTAGCGTAAAATTCCCGCTTCATGGACACCCTGCTCGCCATCTTCGTCCGGGTGATCGTCCCGGTCATGATCACGGTCGGAGTCGGCTACCTCGCCGCCCGCCTCCTCGTCTTCGACCTCAAGATGCTGGCCCGTCTGGGACTGTACGTCCTGGTCCCCTGCCTGACCTTCACGGCCATGGCCCGGACGACGCTCGCGGCCGCCGAATTCGGCCGGATCGTCGCCTTCACCCTGATCTCCGTCCCCCTGCTCTGGGGCCTGTCCTCGGTCGCCGCCCGGCTTCTCAAGCTGCCGGCGGCCGAGGCCGGGGCCTTCCACATCTCGATCCTGTTCACCAACGCCGTCAATTTCGGCTTCCCCGTCCTGCTCCTCGCCTACGGCCCGGCGGCCCTGGAGCGGGGCATCGTCTACGCCATGACCGCGCAGATCGTCATGCAGAGCCTGGGCGTGTACCTGGCGGCCCGCGGGCGGGCGGATCTCAGATCGGCGATGAAGCGGACCTGGTCGATGCCCGGTCTCTATGCCCTGATCGCCGGGATCCTGGTCAAGGCGCTGGCCATCCCCGTCCCCGCCCCCCTCTTCGATCCGTTGAAGCTCATCGGCGATTCCCTCGTGCCGTTCCTCCTTCTGGTCATGGGGATGCAGCTGGCCGCGGTCGACCTGCGGGGGAGCTGGAAGGCCGCGTCGGTCGCCGCGGTCCTCCGCCTCGTCGTCGCGGCCGGCCTCTCGTTCGGCCTGGCCCGGGGACTCGGCCTGACGGGGCTGACCCGTCAGACCATGATCCTCGAGAACAGCATGCCCAGCGCCATCCTCGGCGTCGCCCTGGCCCAGGAATTCGACACGGCACCGGAGCTCATCACGAAGATCATCTTCCTGACGACCCTGGCCGGCTTATTCACGCTGACGCTGTTGCTGACGCTGGTCTAGGAAGACAGGAGGGGCGTCCCTGCCGTGACTGTCTCTAAGTACCGGCGACCGGCCTGGCCTCTATACCGTGCTTTTTCAACAGCTTGAAAAGCCCCTGACGGGTCAGCCCGACCTCGGCCGCCGTCCGCGTCCGGTGGTAGCGGCAGCGGACCAGCGCCTCCCGGAGGAACCGCCTTTCGAAATCGGCCTTGGCTTCGGCGAAGCGGTGCGTCGCGCTCGAGTACGTCAGCCCGGCCGGATTGATCTTGGGCGACAGGTGCTCCTCGAGGATGAGCGGACCGCCGCCGGCCATGACCAGCGAGCGCTGGATCTCGTTCTGAAGCTCGCGGACGTTGCCCGGCCAAGGGTAATGAAGGAGCATTTCGAGCGCGACCGGGGAGACGAAGGGCCGGGGCCGCCCCATGGACCGGGAGAACGCGTCCAGGAAATGATCGAGGAGCAGCCGCGCGTCCTCCGGCCGCTCGCGCAGCGGCGGCAGGTCGATCGAGATGATCTTCAGCCGGTAATAGAGGTCCTGGCGGAAGCGGCCCCGCTCGACCTCGTGGTCGAGGTCCTTGTTCGTGGCGCTGACGAAACGGACGTCCACGGCCCGCGGCCTCGTCTCGCCGACCCGCCGGATCTTCTTCTCCTCGAGCACGCGGAGGAGCTTCGATTGGAGGAGCAGCGGCAGGTCGCCGATCTCGTCGAGGAAGAACGTGCCGCCCGAGGCCTCCTCGACGAGCCCGGCCTTGTCCCGGATCGCCCCGGTGAAGGAGCCGCGGGCGTGGCCGAAGAGCTCGCTTTCGAGAAGCGCGTCCGGAATGGCGGCGCAGTTGACGGCGACGAACGGACCGCCCCGGCGCCGGCCCGTCTCGTGGACGGTCTTCGCGGCCAGCTCCTTGCCCGTGCCGCTCTCGCCGGCGATGAAGACCGGCGCGTCGGTGTCGCGGACCCGCTCGATCATGGCCCGCACGCGGCGGACCGAGGGCGCATCGCCCAGGAAGGCCGCCGCGGCCGACGGGTCGGCGGATTTTGGCGGGATCGCCTCCGCCGGGATGCCGCCGCCGTTCTTCCTCAGGAGATAGATGACCGGGGCCAGGGCCAGGGTCAGGAATTCCATGTTGTCCGGGTCGAAGGGCCTGCCCTCGCCGTTCCTGGCCAGGAGGACGATCCCAGCCGGCCGGCCCCGCAGGGTCCAGGGATAGGAGAGCACGCTTCGGGGGCGATGCCCGTTCGCGTCGAGCTCGAGGTCGGCGAAGAGCGGTTCGTGGCGGAGGTCGCGGACGAGGACGGGCCGGCCGATCTCGAGGCCCCGGCCGACCAGGGCTTCGTCGCCCTCCCTCGCCGCCCCGGTCCGTTCAGGCCGTCCGCGGCCTTCCCTCGCCGCCTCGAAGACCGGGTTCCCTTTCGCGTCGAAGACCCGGAAGACGGCCAGGTCCGCGGCGACGTGGTCGAAGACGACCTCGGCCATCCGGGCGAGAAGCTGTTGGGTCATGGTCTCATCTTAGCGACGACCGGAGGGGCGGGATTTTCTCATTGCGCCATTTCGGCGGAATCCCCTAGAATAGGCTCGCGGAGGGCTCCATGACAAAGTTCCTCACGGCCCTGGGTATCCTGGCCGTCCTGGGTTCCGGTCTCGCGGCCGAGCAGAAGCCGGCCGTGGCCGAGGCCGTCAAGGGTATCCGCATCCTGGCCGTCCCCGAGGGCGGCCGGCCGGTCGACCGGACCGTGGCCGAGGAATTCCGCCGCGACCTGGCCCCCCGGGCCGAGATCCGGGCGGTCAGGCCCGGAGGCGGGACCGGGGCAGGCGTTTTCCGTATCGCCGTGGCCGATGAAAAACTCGCGGCCGGGCCGGGGCCCGAAGGCCTCCGGAAGGCCGGGAACAAGAGCTGGATGTACTTGAAGCTGGCCCCGGACGGGACCGGTGAGCTCACGGCCTCTTCGCCCCACCTCCTCTACTCCCTCTATGCCCTGCTCAAGGATGACTGGCGATCGCTCGAGACCGGCGGATTCGAGAGCGGAAGACTCGTCATCCCCCGGTTCTCCCGTCTCGAAGGCGGCGATAACTACCTGGCCAATCCGAAGCGGGTGGCCGCCGGTTACGACGCCGAAGCTTCGGTCCGCGAGCTGGCCCGCCTCGGCTTCAGCCACGTTCCGGTCAACGCCCTGGCCAAAGACATGCCGGCCGAACAGGGGCCTCCCGGCGAGATCTACTACCGCTTCTATTATTTCAGCCCCGACCTCGACCAGTTCGTCGAGACGCCGCTCAACGCCGGGGCGTACTCCCCCGAGTACCTCGAGGCCAACCTGGCCCTGCTCAGGGAGAACGCCCGCCTGGCCGTGAAATACGGCCTAACGCCGGGCCTCAACATCAGCTCACCGCGCTCGGTCCCCGAATCCGTGCTGGAAAAGCACCCCTACCTCCGCGGGGCCCGGGTCGATCACCCCTTCCGGAGCTACCGCCCTCGCTTCACGCTCACGCTGTCCCATCCCGCCGTGCGCTGGCACTACGCCGAGCTCATGCGGCGCCTCATGCACGAGGTCCCCGATCTCGGCTACATCTACCTCTGGACGAACGACAGCGGCTCGGGATTCGAGTACACGTCCAGCCTCTACGCCGGGCGCAACGGCGGGGCCTATCTCGTCCGCGAGTGGAAGTCGCACGAGGCCATCGCCAAAGCGGCCGCCGAGAACGTCCTGCGCTACTTCCGGACGCTGCACGACGCCGCGGCCGAGACCCGGCCCGACTTCCGCCTCCTCTTCAATCTCTTCTCGTTCTCGAACGAGGAGATGTTCATCCTCGACGGCCTCACCGCCGGCCTCGATCTCTGGGTCGCCCCGGCCGAGCTCGACGACTCGCCCCGCGGCCGGCGTCTCAAGTCGCTGCCGGCCAAGGGGAGCGAGATCTTCACGACGACCCGTCTGCAGAACAACTACCTGCTGGGCATCCCCTCGCCCTGGCTCGCAGCCGACGAGGTCCGCGGGCTTCAGACCGCGGGATTCGACAAGGCCCAGATCACGGTGGACCCGGCGCCGCTCGCGCCGCTACGACGTCAACCGGGAGATCCTGCGGGCGCTCAACTTCGATCCCGGGGCGGACGTCGAAACCGTCGTGGCCGCCGCGGCCGCCCGGCTCGTCGGGAGGGACAAGGCGGCGGCCCTGGCCAGAGCCTGGCGGCTCTGCGACGAGGCCGTCCGCGCGTTCCCCTCGATCGCGCTCTACGGCGACAACAACTGGGGTTTCCCCTGGTACCGGCTCCTCGTCAGGCCTTTCGTCCCGGATGTCGAGAAGATCTCCGAAGCCGATCGGGCCTATTATGAGCGCTACATGACCGTGACCTTCAACAATCCCAACCTCGTCGACCTCGGCGCGGACATCCTCTGGACCTTGCTGACCCGCGAACAGGCCGAGGCCGCCGTCGCCCAGGCCGACCGGACGACCTGGACGAAGCTGGACGAAGCCATCGGGACCTTGCGGCAGGCGGCGCAGGCAACGGAGGGCCGCGGCCGGGCCGTCTTCGTCGATCAGCTCGACCGGCTCCGGGCCCTGCGGTCCTATTTCCGGACCTTGCGCAACACCGCCGCCTGGATCGCCGGAGTCCACGGCTATATCGAGGCGAAGGACCCGGCCGAGAAGGACAGGCGCCGGGCCATGGTCAAGGCCATGGTCGACGACGAGATCGCGAACGCCAGGGACCTCGCGGCTCTCTTCGAGTCCTCGAAGACGCGTTTCATGCCGATCGACCCGACGGGCGAGACGTTCAACATGTACGGGACGAACCTGCCCGGCCTCATCCGCAGGAAGGTCGCGTTGATGGAAGCGCACCGGAACGACGAACCCCGCATCGACGCCGATTTCATGTGGCGCCTGCCCTCGGACCGGGGACTCGACCCCCGGATGTACTTGAAGTACCGTTGAGCGGACCCGTTACCGCCGTGAGAGAGCTGCGCAGAAGAATGAGTCGAAGCGTCACTGAGCGCACCGTGACAAGGCCCGACCGCGCGGCGCCCCCGGCCGGGGGGAGGCTTCGATGAGCGGGCTGACGGCCGGTTTCGGCGAGCGGACGATCACGCCGGCCCTCGGCGTCGACCTGGCCGGCTACGGATTCTATCTCGGCCGCAAGGCCGAGTCCGTTCTCGACGACCTCAAGTGCCGGGCCGTGTGCCTGCGCTCCGGCGAGACGACGCTTCTCCTGATCAGCTGCGATGTCATCGGTTTCACGGTCGAGGACGCCGACGCGATCCGGGCCGGGATCGCCGCGGCCCACGGCCTGCCGCGCGCGGCCGTCCTGCTCGCCGCGACCCACACGCACTGCGGGCCGGCCACCCAGCCCATGCCGGGCCTCGGCGAGATCGACGAGGCCTACACGAAGCGGCTGCGCGCTCTCGTCCTCGAGGCCGCGGGCGAGGCCGTCGCCTCGCCCCGTCCGGCCGAGCTCTCATACGCCCTGGAGGCCATCGAGCCCCTGGGATACAACCGCCGGAAGAAGGATTTCTCCGGGGTCGACCCGGTCCTCAAGGCGGTCCTCCTTCGCCGCGCGGACCACGCGATCTATCTTCTGAGCTACGCCTGCCATGCGGTGGTCTTCGGCCGCAAAAGCCACGTCTCGGCCGATTGGCCCGGCGCCGTCGTCCGCGAGATCGAAAGGACGGGCGACCGGGCCGTCTTCTTCCAGGGCTACTGCGGCGATATCGATCCGGTCCTCCAGATGAACCGCTGGGGCGAAGGCACAGCCGACGACCTCGTCGACATCGCCGATCTCGTCCGGCGGCGCCTCGCCCGGGCCGCACGGTTCGCCGTCCCCCAGCCGGGGCCGCGCCTCGCCGCGTTCGAGCACCGGATCGACGTTCCCCTCACATCTACGACAGGCGGACGATCGAGCGCGAGGCCGCGTCGTTCGCGAAGAAAGTACGCCCAGTTCCCCGGGGCAGCCCGCTTCGCGGCGGACTGGCGCGAGCGGGCCCTCGCGGCCGCGCCCGCTCAGGCGCCGTCGCCCCGGCGCTCGCGGACCGTCCCGGTCCAAGCGCTCTGGCCCTCGGCGGGCTGAAGGTCGTCGCGATGCCCGGCGAATTCTTCAGCGAGATCGGGCTGAAGCTGCAAAAGACCGATGCTCCGCTCGTTCCGGTGGGATACGCCAACGGCAACATCGGCTACGTCCCCGCCGACCGCGATTTCCGCGACCGGGACGATTACGCCTGCTATTGCGCCCCGATGTTCTACCAGCTTTTTCCGTTCGCACCCGGCGTGGAGAGGCTGTTCCTGAAATCCGGCCGCAAGGCCCTGCGGTCGATCTAGGAAGAAGAGGAGGCGTCCATGGGTTGGCTCTTTCTTGGGCTGGTCGTGGCCGGCTTCGTGGCCATGAACTTCGTCATGAAGCTCGGCAGCCTCAGGGGGCATTCTTCGCCCGCCCTGACCGCGGCCCTTTTTGCCTCGGCGGCGGCGCTGTGCTCGGGCGTCCTCATCGTCCAGGGAAAGCCGATCTACGCGTCGACCCCCGTCATGCTGCTGGCCGTCGGCGGCGGCATCGGCGGGGCCGTGGCCTATTTCTTCTTCCTGAGCGCCCTCGAGGCCGGCCCGTACGCCCTGACCATCTCGATCTATACGATGTCCTTCCTCACCCCTGTCGCCTTCTCGATCCTCGTCTGGTTCCGGCCGCTCGGCCTTTCGGCGGCCGCCGGGATCCTGTTCATCGTCGCCGGCATCGCCCTCATCTCGATGTCGGGCGCAGCGGCCAAGGGCGAGGCCAAGTCGGCCTGGCTGAAGTGGCTGGGGCTCGTCGGGGCCGCCTTCGTCCTCACCGGCATCCCCCAGCTGGCCCAGGCCGCGGCCGCCCGGCTCGGAGCGATCAACCTCTGGTTCTTCCTCTTCCTGACCTTCTCGGCCGGGGCCGTGGCGCTTTGGATATTCCTTCTTGTCAAGAAGACGAAAACGCGCCGAGGGCTCTTCGGCTATGGCACATTGGCGGCGGTCGGAAGCGTGGCGGGCAATTTCTTCACTCTCCGCGCGCTCGCCAAGCTGCCCGAGCCGGTCGTCTTCCCGGTGTCCATGGCCGGCCCGATCCTGGCCGCGGTCCTGCTCTCGGTCTTCTATTTCCGGGAGAAGATCCGGCCGCTGGGCTACCTGGGCATCCTGGCCGGCCTGGCCGGGATCGTCCTCCTGGCCCTGGGCCAATAATGACCGGCGGGGCCCAGCCGGGCGTCAGGGCTCGACGGAGATCTGCGCCGCGAACGCCTCCACTTTCTTCTGCCAGCCCTCTTCGAGGGGGCCCTTCAAGCCGGTCACCAGGACCCTGCCCTCGGCGCGCTTCGCCAGACCCTTCTCCTGCAGGATCGCGTTCATGATCGGGCGCACGCGCTGCCACCGGGCCAACTCCTCTTCGGTGGGCAGGCGTCCGGTCCTCTTGTCCGGCCGGGGCGCGCCCTCGGTGGTCAGGATGGCGTACCTGCTTCCCGCCGGCAGGACGACCTTTTTCAGGAACCGGCGGGCGCGCCCGAGGGGCTTGCCCATACGCCCCGGCGAGCTGAACACATAGAGGTCGGCCGGCGGCAGCTCCTTCGGCTTCGCGTCCCGGACGTGATGGACGTTGACCGCTATCCCCTTGGCAGCCATCAGGGCCCGGAACTCCTCGGCCACCTTGGCCCCGTTGCCGAACTTCGAGGCGTGAAAATACTCGATCTTCATGCGCCCTCCAGTACTGTCAGCTCTTCCCGAAGCCAGGAAAAGTCGCCATGATGTCCCGGGCGAAAGCGCGGGCCCGGTCGAGGCGGGCCTGGTCCGGCTGGCCCTGGCTGCAGTCCTCCCGGGCCCACTTCCTGAACTTCGCGTTCGGCATAATGGACAAGATCCGCTTGGTCGACTTGTCCAGCTCCCCCTGGCAATGGAAAAAGCCGACGAGGTTGACGCGGCCGGCCGCCTGCTTGAATTTTTCGAGCCAGGGCGGCAGGTCCCGGCCGTCTTCCGGGCTGGCGTGCGTGATGAACAGGACGACGTTCCGGCCTCCGACGCAGAGCTTCTCGAGCAGCTTCACCGTCTTTTTATCCGGGCCCATTTGATGGATGGGAAAGCCGAGGAACGCGAGGTCGCGATCCTCGAGGCTGTCGACTTCGTCGATCGCTTTGATCGTCTTATCGGCCCGGATCTCCTCGTAGATCGCTTCCGCGACCTTCTTGGTATTTCCCGTCTTGGTCATGTAGGCGACGAGCACGTTCATGCCCATACCTCCCTTGGATCATCTTATGCATTCCCCCCTATTTTTTAAAAAATGGGGCACAAAATCAAGCCTCTGTTCGATTGACAGCTCCGGCCTGCCGGGATAACCTTGAGGACATCCGTCGAAGAGGAGAGGTCGACCATGAGATATCCGCAGGTCCGCCATGGCCTTTTTGCTTCTCGCCGCCGTCGGCGTCGCCGCGGCCGCCCTCGCCGCCCAGGACCGGCCGCCGGCCGCCGACCGCCTGCAGTGGTTCCGCGACGCCAAGTTCGGCTTGTTCATCCACTGGGGCGTCTACTCCATGATCGGGCGCGAGGAATGGGCCCGCCAGCTCCTCCAGATCCCGCTCAAGGACTATCAGTATTACGCCGACAATTTCGATCCGGTCGGCTTCAACCCCGACGAATGGGCCGCGCTGGCCAAGGAGGCGGGCGTCAAGTACGTCGTCATCACTTCGAAGCACCACGACGGCTTCGCCATCTTCGACAGCGCCTACACGGACTACGACATCATGCACGCCAAGTACGGCCAGGATATCCTCGGCCCGCTCTCGGTTTCGATGAAGAAGGCCGGCCTCCCGCTCGGGTTCTACTACTCCATCATGGACTGGCACCACCCCGATTACCTGCCGCGCCGGCCATGGGAGAAGGACCGGACGACCCAGGGCGCCGACTTCGGCCGCTATATGGACTTCGCCGCGAACCAGATCAAGGAGCTGGTGGCGAAGTACGACCCGGCCGTGCTCTGGTTCGACGGCGAGTGGGAGCACTCGAACGAGGAGCAGCGGGCCTTCGCCATCGGCAAGATGCTGCTCGAGATGAAGCCGACGCTCCTCATCAACGACCGGCTGTGGCGGCGCGAGCCCGGCTTCGGCGACTTCGGCACGCCCGAGAACTACGTCCCGGCCACGGGCGTCCGCAACCCGGACGGCTCGCCCCGCCTCTGGGAAGCCTGCTATACCATGAATTGGAACGGCTGGGGCTACAACCGTTACGAGACGGAATTCCACAGCGCGACCCAGCTCATCCGCCAGCTCATCGAGATCGTCAGCAAGGGCGGGAATCTCCTGCTCAACATCGGCCCTCAGCCCGACGGCCGGATCCAGGCCGAATTCGTCGCCCGGCTCCGGGAGATGGGCGCCTGGCTGAAGACCAACGGCGAGGCCGTCTACGGCACGACGGCCAGCGTCTTCGAGCGCCTGCCGTTCTTCGGCCGTTGCACGGTCAAAGGCACGACGCTCTACGTCCACGTCATGGGCTGGCCCGCGGACGGCCGGATCGTCCTGCCGGGACTCCGGACGGAGGTGAAAAAGGCCGCCCTCCTGACGGGCCCCGGCCGGCCCCTGACGGTCAAGCGCTCAGGCCGGGACGTCGCCATCACGCTGCCGGACCGGGAGCGGGATCCCGCCGCGACGGTCGTCGTCGTCGAGCTGCAGGGCCCCCCTGTCGTCGAGCCCTGGACGATCGGCGCCGGCAAGGACGGCCGGATCGACCTCCCCGTCTATCTCGCCGACATCCAGTCCGAGATGGGACAGCGGGCCTACCTCGACCACTTCTACAGGACGACCATGCTGACCAACTGGCAGAACGTCAACGACTATCCCGAGTGGACCTTCACGACGGACAAGCCGGGGACCTTCGAGGTCCTGGCCACTTATGCCAGCATGTGGGGCGGTCAGGCCGCCTACGAGGTCGAGATCGACAGCCGGAAGCTGGCCGCCAAGACGGAGTCGTCCCCGAGCCTCTACTTTCCGGCCACGTTCCCCGTCGGCCAGGTCCTGTTGCCGGTGGGCCCGCACAAGCTCCGGGTCCGGATCACGTCGATCGCCAACAACCACGCCATGAACCTGGAAAAGATCGCCCTCGTGCCCGTGAT
>CAVWFA010000024.1:0-28489 GCA_963754085.1 Candidatus Aminicenantota bacterium
TGGCTCCGGTACGCCCAGCCGGTCGGGAGGTGGCTGGTCCGGCTCTCGCTCCCCGTGTCGCGGCTGCCGGCGGGCGATGGCACGACGGCGTCCGGGCTCGGGGACTTCAACGCCTTCGCCGCTTACCTGTTCAAGACCAAGCCCGGGGTGAGCGTCGGCGTGGGGCCGCAGATCACCGCCCCCACCGCCAGCCTGGACGCGACCGGGACCGGGAAGTGGCAAGGTGGCCTCGCCGCCATCTACTTCAATGCCACCTCGCCGGCGATGCAGTGGGGCGGGCTCGTCACCTGGCAGGCGGACTTCGCCGGCGACGCCGAACGCAACGGGACGAGCGTCCTGGCCGCGCAGCCGTTCTATATCCTCCAAATGGGCAAAGGGCTGTATGCCAGGAGTACGGCGATCGCGGTGTTCGACCTGGAGAACGACACCTACAACGTGCCGGTCGGTATCGGCATCGGCCAGGTCGTGCCGACCAAGGGGGCCATCTTCAACGTCTTTGCGGAAGCGCAATTCACTGTGCTTTCCCACGGCCCCCGGCAGCCGGAGCTGCAGATCTTCATCGGGTTCAACACGCAGTTCGTGAAGAGGTAGCGGTCGAGGGGAATATGCAGACCGCGGGCGCCCGCGACCTAGCCTAATGTCCAATTGACCGCATCTCCGGAAGCCCTATTATGGGAGTGAAGGCCAGGAAGGAGAAAGTCGATGCACGCCGAAAAGACCCGCCTCGAAGAGGCCCGGATAAAGAAGGCCTCCTGGAAGAAGTGGGGGCCCTACCTCAGCGAACGGCAGTGGGGAACGGTCCGCGAGGACTACAGTGAAAGCGGCGACGCCTGGAACTACTTCACCCACGACCACGCCCGTTCGCGGGCCTACCGCTGGGGCGAGGACGGCCTGGCCGGCGTCTCCGACGACCGCCAGCGCCTTTGCTTCGGGCTGGCCCTCTGGAACGGCAACGACCCGATCCTGAAGGAACGCCTGTTCGGGCTGACCAACAGCGAGGGCAACCACGGCGAGGACGTCAAGGAGTATTATTTCTACCTCGATTCGACGCCGACCCATTCGTATATGAAGTACCTCTACAAGTACCCCCAGGCGGCCTACCCGTACGACAACCTGGTCGCGACCAACCGCGACCGCGGCCGGGGCAAGCCGGAATACGAGCTGCTCGACACCGGGGTGTTCGACCAGGACCGCTATTTCGACGTCTTCGTGGAATACGCCAAGGCCTCGCCCGAGGACCTGCTCATCCGGATCACCGTCCACAACCGGGGCCCGGAGGCGGCGACGCTCCAGCTCCTGCCCACGCTCTGGTTCCGCAACGACTGGTCCTGGGGGGAGGCGGCCGTCCGTCCGTCGATAAAGCAGCAGGCCCAGAACAAGTCCGGCGGGATCGCGGCGCTCAAGCATCGCGATCTCGGGGACCGCTTCTTTTTCGCCGAGGGCGCCTCGGCGCTCCTCTTCACCGAGAACGAGACCAACGTGGAGCGGCTGCTCGGCATTCCCAATCCCTCGCCTTATGTGAAAGACGGCATCGGCGACTATTTGCTCCACGGGAAAAAAGACGCGATCAACCCCAAGAAGAAGGGGACGAAGGTCGCGGCCCATTACCCGCTCACGGTGGAGGCCGGAGGATCCCGCACGGTCCGCCTGCGGCTCAGCGACCGGCCGAAGGGGAATTCCCAGGGCACGCTGGGCGGGCAGTTCGGCAAGGCCTTCGAATCCGTCTTCAAGACCCGGCTCGGGGAAGCGGACGAGTTCTATGCGGAGATCATCCCGCCCTCGCTCGACGCCGATCAGGCCCTGGTCATGCGCCAGGCCCTGGCCGGGATGCTTTGGTCCAAGCAGTTCTTCTACTACGACGTCGGCCGGTGGCTCAAGCAGCACGGCATCCAGCCGTACAAAGCGAATCAGCGCTCCATCCGCAACGACCGCTGGGGCCACATGGTCAACGCCGACGTCGTCTCGATGCCGGACAAATGGGAGTATCCCTGGTACGCCGCCTGGGACCTGGCCTTCCATGTCACGGCCCTGACGCTGGTCGACCAGGACTTCGGCAAGGACCAGCTGGAGCTCTTCCTCAGCAACCGTTACTTCCATCCGAGCGGCCAGATCCCGGCCTACGAGTGGAACTTCGGGGACGTCAACCCGCCGGTCCACGCCTGGTCAACGATCTACACCTACCTTCTGGAGAAGGGGCTGCGCGGCCAGGGGGACATCGCCTGGCTCGAGCGCTGTTACCACAAGCTGCTCCTCAACTTCAATTGGTGGGTCAACCGGAAAGACCGCACCGGGAACAACGCCTTCGAAGGGGGATTCCTGGGCCTGGACAATATCGGGGTCTTCGACCGCTCTTCGCCGCTGCCGACCGGAGGGTTCCTGGAACAGGCTGACGGCACGGCCTGGATGACCCTCTTCTGCCAGAACATGCTCGAGATCAGCGCCGAGCTGGCCCTGGCCAACCCGGCCTATCTCGACCTGGCCAAGAAGTTCTACGGCCACTACCTCATGATCGCCGCGGGGATGGTCCGGCCGGGCGAGGACGGCGGGATGTGGGACGAGGGAGACGGCTTCTTTTACGACGTCCTCCGCTCGCCGGACGGACGGGCCGAACGCCTGAAGGTCCGCTCCATGGTCGGGCTGCTGCCCCTCTGCGCGGTGACCGTTTTCGGAGGCAAGCTGCTGAAGAAGTATCCCGAGCTGAGCCTGCCTTTGGCCGGGTATCTCGAGGCCCATCCCGAATTGAGGGCGTTTATCCACGATCCGGGCAAGCCCGGGCACGACGGCCGGCTCTTGGCGTCGATCTTGAACGAGACCAACCTCCGCCGGGTGCTGACGGTCATGCTCGACGAGAAGGAATTCCTGAGCCCCTTCGGGATCCGGGCCCTGTCCCGCGCTCACGAGGAACACCCCTACGTCTATCGGGCCGGCGACGCAGAATACCGGGTCTCTTATCTCCCCGGCGACTCGGACAACGGGATGTTCGGCGGGAATTCGAACTGGCGCGGCCCGATCTGGATGCCGGTCAACATGCTGATCCTCCGCGCCCTGCTCCAGTATTACCACTACTACGGGAATTCGTTCACCGTCGAATGCCCGACGGGGTCGGGGAAGCGGATGAACCTCTACCAGGTGGCGGAGGAGATCGGGCGCCGCCTGTCCGCGATCTACCTGAAAGACGAGCGGGGGGAGCGGCCCGTCCACGGGGCGGCCCGGAAGTTCCAGGAAGATCCCCACTGGAAGGATTACCCCCTGTTCTACGAATACTATCATGGCGACACCGGCGCGGGGGTCGGCGCCAGCCACCAGACGGGCTGGTCCGGGGCGATCGCGCGAATCATGCGCCTGTTCGCCTCGTCGGATGCCCGCAGCACCCTCGAGCTGGGCAAGGAGCAGCTGGGCCGCAAGGCGAACCGGCCGGGGGAAGGAAAATGACCCAAGTCCGCCACCCGTCGCTCTATCAGATCAACACGCGCGTCTGGCTGACCGCGCTCGCGGAGAAGCTGGGCCGGGCGGCGACGCTCGACGATATCCCGGACGCCGAGCTGGACCGGCTGGCCAAGATGGGCTTCGACTGGGTCTGGTTCCTGAGCGTGTGGCGGACCGGCGCGGCCGGGCAGCGCGTGTCCCGCGCCAACGCCGAATGGCGCAGGGAATTCGAGGCCACGCTGCCGGACCTGCGCGACGAAGACATGGCCGGCTCCGGATTCGCCATCACCGCCTATACCGTCCCGGCCGCCCTCGGCGGGGACGCGGCGCTGGCCCGCCTGCGCCGGCGGCTGGCCGAACGCGGCCTGAAGCTGATGCTCGATTTCGTCCCGAACCACATGGCCCTGGACCATCCCTGGGTCGAAAGCCACCCGGAGTATTTCATCGCCGGGACGGACGTCGACGGGGCGCGGGAGCCGCACAACTACGTCCGGGTCACACGGAAGAAGGGCAACCTGATCCTGGCCTACGGACGGGACCCCTACTTTTCCGGCTGGCCGGACACCCTGCAGCTCGATTACAGCAACCCGGACACGCAGGAAGCGATGACCTGGGAGCTCCTGAAGATCGCCGGCCGCTGCGACGGCGTGCGTTGCGACATGGCCATGCTGATCCTGCCCGAGGTCTTCGAGCGCACGTGGGGCCGGAGCTCGCAGCCCTTCTGGCCGCAGGCGACCTTGCGCGTGCGCGAAAAGGTACCGGGCTTCCTGTTCATGGCCGAGGTCTACTGGGACCTGGAATGGACCCTTCAGCAGCAGGGGTTCGACTACACCTACGACAAGCGTCTTTATGACCGCCTGCGGGAGGGCCACGCCCGGCCGGTGCGCGAGCACCTCCACGCGGCGCTCGATTATCAGGCCAAGCTGGCCCGTTTCCTCGAGAATCACGACGAGCCCCGGGCCGCCGCGACGTTCGAGCCTCCGGTCCACCGGGCGGCCGCGATCATCACGTATTCCGTGCCCGGCCTGCGCTTCTTCCATCAGGGGCAGTTCGAAGGCCGCACGAAGCGCATCTCCCCCCATCTCGTCCGGGCCCCTCGGGAAGTCGCGGACAAGGAGATCAAGAAGTTCTATGACCGCTTGCTGGCCGTGCTCCGGAAGCCCGTCATGAAAGGCGGGGAATGGCAGAGCCTGGCCTGCGAGCCCGCCTGGGACGGGAACGTGACCTGGGACTCGTTCGTCGCCCACTCCTGGCAGGGAGACGGCGGCAAACGGATGCTCGTCGTCGTGAATTATTCGGCCCGGGACGGCCAAGGCTATCTCAATCTGCCCTTCCCGGAGATCCAAGGCCGTTCGGTCCGGCTCAAAGACCTCCTTGGCGACGCCTGTTATGACCGGGACGGGACCGAGCTCGCCGGGCGCGGACTCTATCTGGATATGCCCGCCTGGTCCTATCACATCTTCAATATCGAGGAGACCTCATGAAAGCGATCACGGTAGAACCCAAAAAGCCCGGGACGGCCCGCTACGACGATTTTCCGGAGCCCGAGGCTCATGAGGGCTCGGTCCTCGTCGAGGCTGTGGCCGTGGGCGTCTGCGGGACGGACGTCGAGATCGTCGAGGGCAAGTACGGCTGGGCCCCTCCCGGCAAGACGCGCCTCGTGCTCGGCCACGAATCCCTCGGCCGGGTCATCGACCCGGGCCCTTACAGCGCCCTGAAAAGGGGCGACCTCGTGGTCGGGATCGTCCGGCGCCCCGACCCCGTGCCCTGCTCCAATTGCGCGGTGGGCGAATGGGACATGTGCCGCAACGGCCAGTATACGGAGCGCGGGATCAAGGAGATCCACGGCTTCATGTCGGAGCGCTGGCGCATCGAGCCCGAATACGCCATCAAGGTCGATCCTTCCTTGGGGATCCTCGGCGTTCTCCTCGAGCCGATGACGGTGATCACCAAGGCGCTCGAACAGGTCTTGCAGGCCGGCCGGCGGGCCTTCTGGGAACCCCGGACCGCGCTGGTGACGGGCGCGGGGCCGATCGGTCTATTGGCGGCCCTCCGCCTGAGCGCGAATAACCTCGAGGTCCATGTCCTCGATCGCGCCGAATCCGGCCCCAAACCCGATCTCGTGCGCGCCCTCGGCGCGACATACCATACGGGGAGCGTTTTGGACCTCGATTTCGAGCCCGACGTCATCGTCGAGTGCACGGGCGTCGGCTCCGTGATCTCGGACTCGATCCAGAAGGTCGGCGCGGGCGGGATCATCTGCCTCACGGGGGTCGGGGCCGGCGGCGCGGTCGCCAGCCGGGCCGCTGCCGACGTCGCGGCGGCCGTGGTCCTGAAGAACAATGTCATCGTCGGCAGCGTCAACGCGAACAAGCGCCACTGGTACAAAGCCGGCCAGAACCTGGCCGCCTCGGACCGGGAATGGCTCGGCCGCCTGATCACGCGCCGGGAAAAGCCGGAGAATTTCCAACAAGCGCTTCAGAGACAACCCGACGACATCAAGGTCGTCATCCAGTTCTCCGAAGTTTGAGCCATGCCCGCGACCATGCTCAATGCCGTCGTCACTCTGAAGAACGAGATCTCTCCCTGGCTGATGATCCTGCAGGTCGTTCCGGACGGGGGCGGTCTTCCCGACTATGCCCCCGGCCAGTTCGCGACTTTGGGCCTGTTCGGCTCGGCACCGCGCTGTGCCCTGGCCGAACCCGAAACGCGGCCCGCCGAACCGGACAAGCTGATCAAGCGGGCCTACTCCATCGCCTCGTCGCCGGCGAACCGCGAATTCCTGGAGTTCTACATCGCCCTGGTGCCCGGCGGCGCCCTCACGCCCCGCCTGTTCACTCTGAACATCGGCGACCGCATCTGGCTTTCGCCGAAGGCGACCGGACGGTTCATCTTCGACGATTCGAGGGTGCCCGAGGGCGCGAACCTGGTCCTGATCGCCACGAGCTCGGGCCTGGCCCCCTTCGTGAGCATGCTGAGCACATATCTGAAGCTGTCGCCCCGGCGGCGGGTCGCGCTCATCCACGGCGTCCGGCACTCGCGGGACCTGGGTTACCGGTCGATCCTGATGACCATGGAACGCCTCCGCACCAACCTGACTTACATCCCCGTCGTCAGCCGGCCGCAGGAAGAGCCTGTTCCCTGGAGGGGCGCGACGGGACATGTCCAAGACGTGTGGAAGAGCGGAGCCATCGAAAAGGCCTGGGGTTCCCGCCCGAAGCCGGAGAATACTCACGTCTTCATATGTGGCAGTCCCCATATGAGCGAGTCCATGCTCGAGTTATTGGGGCAGGAGGGGTTCAAAGAGGAAACAAAGCAGGGGCCCGGCGAGATCCACGTGGAGAAGTACTGGCAATGAGCGCCAGGCCCGCCCGGCGGCCTTCTCCAGGAGGTCCGGGGCGGCTTCGGATCTTCGGTTTGATCTGTCTGCTGGCCGTCTTCCTCCCGCCCGCGGCCCAGGCTCTTGCCGACGAATGCCTGGTCTATGTCGGGACCTATACCGGACAGGGCAGTGAGGGCATTTACGCCTACCGGTTCGACCCGGCTACGGGCGACGCCGTTCCTCTCGGTCTCGCCGCCAAAACGGACCGGCCGTCGTTCCTCGCCGCGGAACCCAAAGGGCGGTTCCTGTACGCCGCCAACGAGCTCGAGACGTTCGGCGGCGAGCCGTCGGGCGCCCTCAGCGTGTTCTCCATCGACCGGGCGTCGGGCCGGCTGACGCTGCTGCAACAGATCCCTTCCGGAGGCGTCGAACCGGCGTACCTCTCACTGGACAAGACGGCCCGGTTCCTCCTGGCGGCGAACTACGACGTCAAGTCCGTCCGCGGCGGCAATTCGGCCGTATTCCCCATCGGCCCCGACGGCCGGCTCGGCCCCCGCGCGGCGTTCGTCCAGGAGGCCGGATCCGGCGTGGACCCCGTCCGGCAGGCGGGCCCGCATCATCATTCGATCCAGACCACGCCCGACAACCGGTTCGTCCTGATCACGGACCTCGGTCTGGACAAGCTGCTGGTTTTCCGGTTCGACGACCGCACGGGCGCCCTGACGCCGGCCAGCCCCGGAGTGGTCCGGGCGGATCCCCGCGCCGGACCGCGGCACATCGCCTTGGCCCCTTCGGGGAAATTCGTCTATGTGGTCAACGAGCTGTCGTCCACGGTCGCGGCCTTCGCGGTCGACCCGGGCCCGGGCACGTTCGTCCGGACTCAAACGATCTCGACCCTGCCGAAGGGTTTTGCCGGGACGAACACCGCGGCGGAGATCGCGGTGGACGCGGCAGGCCGGTTCTTGTACGTGTCGAACCGCGGGGATGACAGCATCGCGGCGTTCCGCATCGACGGGGATAACGGCTGTTTGACTCCGGTCGAGCGGGTCCCAGCCGGCGGCCGGACCCCCCGTTACTTCGCCATCGACCCGACCGGCCGGTGGCTTTTCGCCGCCAACCAGGGCTCCGATGAGATCCGGCTCTTCAAGATCGATCCCTCGAGCGGACGGCTCGCCGCGACCTCCCGCCGATGGAAGGTCGTCACGCCGGTCTGTGTACTCGTCGTTCCTATCGAATAGCCGGGCCGCCGGAGAGGAGAACGGATGGAAGACGTGAAACGCCCGAGCTTCCCCTGGCGGATCTTCTTTTCCGAGTTCATCGGCACGGGCCTCCTGGTGCTGGTGGGGCTGTCGCTCGTCACCGTCATGTTCGGCGCCGGAAGCCCCCTGGCCCGCCTCATCCCGAGCGAGGGGCTGAGGCGCCTCGTCACGGGGTTCTTCTTCGGACTGACCGGGGCGTCGATCGCCCTTTCTCCCGTGGGCAGGGAAAGCGGGGCGCACATCAACCCGGCCGTCACGCTCGCCTTCCGGTTGATGGGCAAGATCGACCTGCGGACGACCCTCGCTTACATCACCGGCCAGCTGGCCGGCGCGGTCGCCGGCTGCCTGCCGCTCCTCCTCTGGGGGGCGATGGGGAAGAGCGTGGACTTCGGCGCGACGGCGCCGGGCCCCGGCGTCGCCCTTTCGACGGCGTTCCTGGGCGAAGCGGTCACGACCTTCGCGATGGTCTCCCTTCTCGCCGTCTTCCTTGGCTTTCGGAAGATCCGTCCTTTCACCCCGGCCATCTTCCCCCCTCTTTACGCGCTCATGGTCTGGGCCGAGGCGCCCATCTCGGGCACCAGCACCAACCCGGCCCGCAGCCTCGGTCCGGCGGTCGTGTCGGGGCAATGGCAAGCTTGGTGGATCTACTGGGCCGGGCCGCTGGCCGGGATGCTCCTGGCCGTCCTGGCCTGCAGCTTCCTGGCCAAGCGCATCGAGGTCGCCAAACTCTATTACTTCGACAGCGACCGCGACCGGTTGTTCCGCAGGTAGGCCCCATTGGCTCGAGACCGGCCTAACGGCTGCCGTGCGAGCGAGCCTGGATGGGACTAAGCCTCCATTGACCCGTTGCCGGCCGGCACTGGCCGAAGGTCTTATTGACGGACGCCTCCCGGACGCCTACAATCTAGGGGAAAGTCACGGAGCCTGAAACGGGCGTTTTCGGGCAGGAGGAAGATATGCTGAACAGAATGAAACTGGCGGCGGCCGTCGGCCTGGCGCTTATGCTGGTCGGTTGCGCGAGCACGTCCTTTCAGTCGACATGGAAGAATCCGGCGGCGGCCCCGGTCCTCAAGGCAAAGGGGGCGACCGTTGTAGGCGTCGTCATGGCCGAGGACAAATACATCCGGCAGGGGGCTGAGGACGCGCTGGCGAGAGAGCTGACCAAGCGCGGATATAACGGCGTGGCGAGCTACGCGATCGTCCCGCCCGAAGCGACGGACGAAGCCGCGGTCAGGGCCGTGTTCGAGAAGATGGGCGCCAAGGCCGTCGTGGCCATGCGTCCCGTGTCTGCGGACCAGGAGGTCTCGGCGACCTCCGTTTCGGTCTACTCGGGCTGGGGCGGCCCTCATTACGGCGGATATTGGGGAGGCTATTACGGCTATGGCTGGGGCGCTCCCTACGGCTACGGCGGCACGACCTATTCGGTCGACACCGTCGTCATCGTCGAAACCCTCTTCTACGACCTCACTCAGAATGTCCTGGTCTGGTCGGGCCGGAGCAAGACGACCAACCCCGACGACGTGGCCAAGTTCGTCAAGGACCTGGTCGAAGCGGCGGCCTGGGAGATGAACAAGGCCGGCGTTTTCAAGAAGAAATAAGATCTCGCGCGGTCGTGGCGCGATGAAAAAAGAAGAGACCGGCTTCCCCGAGCTCCTGTTGTTCGGGGGGCCCTTGCAGAAGCTGGGGGCTTGGCTGAGGCTGACCCGAGGGGAGACGGGCAGTTTCAGGCTGGGGCTGGCGCTCGGCCTGCCGGCCTGGGTAGTCCTGGTCGTGCTGGCTTTCCTGCACGGGCCGGGGCTCGCGGTCTTTTCCCTGCCCTGGATCGGCGTCCATGTCCGCCTCCTGCTGGTCATCCCTCTGTTCTTCGCCTGCGAGAGGTTCGTGGGCCCCGTCATCGCCGAGTTCGCCCGCAATCTTCGGGAATCCCGGCTGGTCGGCGAGAGCGAATGGCCGGCCCTGGCCCTGATCATCCGCCGTGTCCGCTGGCTGGCCGGCGGCTGGGGTGCAGGGCTCATCTTCTTCCTCCTGGCGTTCGGGGGGCCCCTGATCGAAGCCATCGCCGGTCTTCCGACGGGGACGGTGAGCTGGTCACTGATCCTGGGCAAGAGCGACACCTCGACGGCCTCGATGGGCGGTTGGTACCTGATGTATTGCCTGCCGCTCTTCCGGTTCCTGGTGATGCGCTGGCTCTGGCGGCTGGGTCTCTGGTGGTACTTCCTCTGGCGGCTGAAAAAGCTGGATCTGCAGCTCGTCGCGACGCATTCCGACGGCGCGGGCGGGCTGGGCTTCCTGGCGGTCGTGCAGGAACATTTCGTTCCGTTGGTCCTGGCCATCTCGGGCACTTTTTCTGCGTCCTTCGCGGAAGCCATCCTCCAGGACAAGATGAAGATCGAGTACCTCTACAGCCTAGTCCCCGGGGTCCTGATCCTCGTCTTCGGGCTGTTCATCGGCCCTCTCGTCCTGTTCACCCGCAGGCTTTGGGACTGCCGTGTCAACGGACTGGATAAATACATGGCCATGGCGTCCCGTTATGTCTACGCGTTCGAACGCAAGTGGATCCAGGACAGGGCGGCGACCGGCGATTCGCAGCTGGGCACGTCAGACCTGCAGTCGCTGGCCGATCTCACGAACAGCATGAACGTCGTGCGCGGCATCCGGATGGTCCCCGGCGGCTCGAGGCTCGCGCTGTGGCTGGCGGGCTCCGTGGTCGGGCCGATGCTGCCGCTCGTGCTTCTGAAATTCCCCGTCGACGAGGTCGTTAGGGTCTTGCTGCGGGCGCTCGTCGGACTCTGACGCCCGGCCGAGGCCGGGACCCGGGCCGGGCCATGGGACCAAGGTCCAATGGACAATGCCTCCCCTGTTCTGTCAGACTCTGCCCGCAGAACATGGCGAACTCATTACTCGAATTATTGGATCATCGACGACGACCTGTCGTTCGGAAAGTCCCTCCGGCGGATGCTGAACGCCCGCGGGTTCGCCGCCGAGTACTTCGGGTCGGCCCAGTCGTTCCTCGATTCCGTGCCTCCCGGCCAAGCCGGCCTGGCGATCGTCGATATCCACATGCCCGGCCTGGACGGGTTCGGGCTGTTGGGAAAAATGCGGGAACTGCGCTACGACATGCCCGTGATCATCATCACGGGGCACGCCGATCACGACGCGAGGGAGCGAGCCATACGGAGCGGCGCGGCAGGCTTCTTGCGGAAGCCGTTCTCCGAGGAGTCCCTGATGGAGATGGTCGAGAAGCTGGGGGGGGACGAATCCGTCGCATAGCCTCTGCTTGGCACCGCGTGCCGGCCCGCGCCGCGTTGCTCTGTGTCCTGGCCGCCCTCGCCGTCGTTCCCTCTGTCTTTACGCACAGGAGACGCCCAACCCGGCCGAAGGCCTGATCGTCAAGGAGATCCGGTTCGAGGGGCTCACCCGGACCCAGGAATACGTCGTCATACGCGAGCTCGTGTCGCGCGTGGGCCAGCCCTACCGCGAAGAAGACATCGCCAAGGAAAAGGTCCGGCTCGAGCGGCTGGACATCTTCGTCGACATCCAGGTCGAGGCCGCCGTCGAGGGGACCGAAGTCGTCCTGACCTACCGTTTCGTCGAGATCCTGAAATTCCTGCCGTCTCTGAGCATTCAGATCACCGACGAGAACGGCATCTCGGCCGGGGTCGGCATCAAGGTGCCGAACTTCCGCGGCCGCGACGTCTCCTTCTCCGGCCGGATCATGGGCGGCGGCTCCGCCCTCGGCCAGATCGTCATTCAGAATCCCTGGTTCATCGGCAACCGCATCGGCTACAGCTTCGAATATTACTACCGGGACCGGCAGAACCTGGTCGCCGACTTCCTCGAGACCTCCCACGAGCTGGTGCTGGACGTCAACGCGCCCCTCAGCGAGTACTGGCGTTTCGGAGGCAACTTCAACTATCTGGACGTCCGGAGCGACCGGGACGGCGTCACCCTGTCGCCGGACAACCATGACCGCGTGACCCGGATCGGCGCCTACCTGGCCTACGACAGGAAGGACGCCTTCGTCGGCACCCATGAGGGCTGGTACGGCGAGGTCCGGCTGTCGCAAGAGCTGCGGCTCTTCGAGAGCTCCAGCAGCTTCACCCAGCTCGACCTGGACATCCGGCGCTACCAGCCCCTGCCGTTCGGGGACCGGCACACGCTGACGGTCTCGAGCCTCCTCTCGCTGAGGACAGGCGTGCCCGGGACGGACGTCGCCTCCTGGCAGCTGTTCGGCATGGGCGGGACCAACACCGTGCGCGGCTGGGAGTACGCTTCGCTCGTCGGGAAGAACCAGCTCATCGGCACCCTCGAATACTCGATCACGCTGTTGAAGCCCCGGCTCATCAATCTGCCCTTCCGCCTTCGCTACCGGGGCGGGATGCAGTTCTGCGTGTTCGCGGATGCGGGCACGGTCTGGGACGAAGGGCGCGCGTTCGACTCCCAGAACGTCATCGCCGGCTGGGGCTTCGGGCTCCGCCTTCTCGTCCCCATCGTCGGCCAGGTCCGGCTGGACGTGGCTTGGGGCGGAAGCGGGAGCGGCGGCATGTTCCACATCGGAGCCTACGAGAAGGCGACCATGTCCAGGAAACGGGTGCGGTAGGAGAGGAGCCAGGATGAAGAAGGCGATCATCGTGATGGCCGCGTTGGCCCTGGCGGCCGTTCCGGCGGCCGGCGACGTCCGGCAGGAAATCTCCCTCGGGATCAGGTTCGGCCTGGCCCTCGACGATTCGAAATACGACCAGGTGCCCTATGACCTGGAGAACGACCTCGGCGCGACGTACGGTCTGCGGCTGGGCATCCGGCAGGGCCGCTTCGCCGTGGAAGTCGGCTATGCGCATACCGAACGCTCGCTGACGCCGAAGCCCGAGGCTCCGCCCGAGCTCGGGGCGACCACGTTCAGGCTGAACTCCTTCTCCTTCAACGTCCTTTATTATCCGTTTACGGCGGCCACCCTGCAGCCCTACCTGACGGGAGGCTACGGCTATTACCGGGCCAATTTCGTCGACTACGACGAGGACCGCAGCAGCGGCTTCAACCTGGGCGCCGGCCTGGACCTCCTTCTTCTTCCGAAGCTCTCGATGGCCCTCGAAGCGCGGTACCAATGGGTCACGTTCACTTTCAATGAAGACCCGTTCGATGCCCAGACCTGGACCGCGACCCTCGGCCTGAGCTACCATTTCTAGCCCCGGAAATGAGACTTAGGTCCCATTGACGCTCGGCCGGGAATCTGCCATATTTGACCGACCGCAAAGAGTCCCTTCGATAAGGAGTGAAACGATGAAAAAGACCCTGATCTTCCTGCTGATCGTCGCCGCGGCCGCGATCGCCGCCTACGCCCAGGATACGACCCAGACGGCCGCCAACCAGGAGACCTACCTGGAGCTGCTGAAGAGCGACCTCAAGACCCAGAAAGTGGCCGTCATCACCGAGGCCATGGCCATGACCGACGCCCAGTCCGCCGTCTTCTGGCCTCTCTACCGGAAATACGACGCCGAGCTGACGACCCTCAACGACACCCGGCTCGCGGTCATCAAGGACTTCGCGGCGAACTTCGAGACGATGACCCCGGCCAAGGCCGACGAGCTGACGAACAAGAGCTTCGGCTTCTTCGAGGACAGGCTCAAGCTCCAGAAGAAGTACTACAAGGAGTTCTCCAAGGCCATGGATCCGGTCCTCGCGGCCAAGTATATGCAGGTCGAACGGTCGATCAACACGGTGTTCGACTTCCAGATCATGTCCCAGATCCCGCTCGTCAAGTGAAGGGCGCAAGTCGTCTGGGTCGGTCACTTTGAGAACGGCAAGATCGGTCTTCGGGCCGTGGGTTGCTCTGGCCGTTCTGGGACTCTGCCTGGCGGCGCCGGCGTTCGCCCAGCCGGGCGACCCGGCCCCGGCCGGCTGGCAGGTAGAGATCACCCCTTATGCGTGGATACCGGGCGTCACGGGAGACATCCAGGCCGGCGACTCGAGCGCGTCGATCGGCGCGTCCTTCTCGGACATCCTGAGCTCCCTGGATTTCGCGCTGATGGGCGCGCTGCAGGTCCGCAAGGGCCGCGTGGGCTTCTTTCTTGACGGGATGTACGCCCGGCTCACGAAGGACGGGGAGGCGACAGGGATCGCCGGACGGACCGTTCACGGCGAGCTCGTCTCCCAGATCTATTCGTTGGCCGTGTCCTACCGGGCCCTCAAACTCCTGGACATCGTCGGAGGAGCCCGGCTGATGCCGGTCTCCGCGACTCTGGAGGTGACATCGGGAGCCCTCGCGGGCCAGCAGGCCTCAGGAAGCAACGCTTTGCTGGACGGCTTCGTGGGGGCCCGTCTGGGAGTCCCCCTGATGCGCCGTTTGGTGCTCGAGCTCTACGGGGACGTCGGCGCGGGAGGCTCCAAGCTCAGCTGGCAGACCCTGGGCGGCCTGAAGATCGGCCTGAGCAAGAGCGTGTCCGCCAAGATCGGCTATCGGTGTCTGGGCATCGAGAACGAAACACCCGATCTTCAGACAAAGATCGTGGAAGGCGGATTCTATATCGGGGTCGGCTTCCGGCTCTGAGGCCCGGCGCCCTTCTTCATGGGAGCGGCGGCCGGACTAGGATCCGACCTTCTTCATAGGGGCGAGACCCGCCCGATTGGCCAGCATGGTCAGCTCGGCGACGGAGCCGGCCTTCATCTTTTGCATGACCACAGCCCGGTGGAACTTGACCGTCTTTTCGCTGATGCCAAGCTCGGCGGCGGTCTGCTTGTTGAGGGACCCGGCGATGACCCAGCGCAGGACCTGCAGTTCCCGGGGGCTGAGCGTCTCGATCCGGCGGCGGATCGAATCCAGGCCGTGCTGGTCCTTGAGCCGGGCCCTGTCTTTTTCGAGGGCGGCCGCGACGGCTTCGAGCAGGGCCTCGCCGCGGACGGGCTTGGTCAGGAAGTCCAGGGCCCCGGCTTTCATCGCCTCGACGCTCGAGGGGACGTTGCCGTGCCCGGTCAGGAAGATGACGGGCAGGACCAGGCCGCGGGCCGCGAGCTCCCTCTGAAGATCGAGGCCGCCGAGCCCGGGCATCCGGAGGTCGAGGACCAGGCACTTCGGCCCTTTGAGGAGCCGGCCTTCGAGGAACGCGGCGGCCCGGTCGAAGGCCTTGACCCTGTATCCGGCCGCTCCGACGAGCCGGGCCAGCGACTTGAGCACGGAGGGATCGTCGTCGACGATATAGACGGTGGCTGCGGGCGAGGACATCGGATTCTGCTCTGAGGCCCTCCATTTTAGTCCGGTAAGGGGGGGGATTGGCAAATGGGTCCCGACCTAGACTAAGGTCCAATTGCCAGCCCCGGCGGTCCTGTCCTATTGTATTTCTAACGGAAAACATATAGATTAAATGTTTTGATACCAGAGAAAAGGAGAGGTAAGAACATGAAGAAAGTAACACTACTGTATGGTTGCCGGCCTGCTCGCGCTCGGCGCGACGTCGGTCTGGGCCCAAGGCGGCCGGATCGTCATCTCGCCCACGGTCGGCTACCGCACCAGCGGCGACTTCGGTTTCCGCCCCGAAGTCGACGCGATCACGGACTACAGCGGCATCAAGATCAATGACGGGTTGGCCTACGGCCTGTCCCTCGGCTTCCGGCTGAGCCCGTACGTCACGATGGAAGCCGCGTGGACCCGTTCGGTCACCATGGCCGAGGCCATCTCTTACTATGTCGGCGATCCCAACTTTGACCTCTTCAACGTCGCCGAAGATGTCATCCACGCCAATTTCCTCTTTTACTTCGGCGAGAACCAGCTCGTCAAGCCCTTCTTCATCACCGGGTTGGGCGTGACCCTCGCCGACGGCCAGTACGAAGGCGTGGGCGCCGTCTCGCGTTTCTCCTGGAACCTCGGGATGGGCTTCGATAAGATGTTCAACGAGAAGGTCGGCCTCAGGGTCACGGCCAAGTGGTTCACCACGTACATCAACGATCAGATGGGTTGGTGGTACAGCTATTGGGGCTACTATCTGGTCCCCGTCAGCCAGTATATGGGCCAGTGGGAATTCACCGGCGGCCTGATCTTCCGGTTCTGATCCCGGTCTGATCGCTTAAGCTGAGACTTACGCGTTCCGCCCCGGCGGGGGTTCCGTCGGGGCGGAACGCTTTTTTTTCACCCCTCCATTTGACTTCCGGTCCCCGACAGAGCCCCCTCGAGTCAACGCCTCTGCGGGCCTGAACTCACCCTCCGGCTGTTCCTCAGATGTCCCGGGCTACGTCTTGATTGTCAGCCTCGGGGAATGGTAAATTCACGGCAGGGTGAGGCCATGAAACGAAGGACCTTTATTCAGGTGACGGCGGCGGCCGTGGGCGTTCTCGCCTCGACCGAGGCGCGGGCCGAGAGCCTGGCCCGTCGCGAATACAAGGACGGAGTGAAGCTGAGCGTCATCGGCTTCGGCGGCATCGTCGTCTGCGGCATGACGCAGAAGGAGGCCGACCGGATCGTGGCCGAGGCCTTCGACCGCGGTGTCAACTACTACGATGTCGCCCCCAGCTACTTCGACGGGGAAGCCGAGACGAAGCTCGGACCCGCCCTGGAAGCCTTTCCGCAAGCGGTCGTTCCTGGCCTGCAAGACCATGGCTCGCGACGCCGCCGGCGCGCGGGCGGAGCTGGAGACAAGCCTCGGGCGCCTCCGGACGGACCACTTCGACCTCTATCAATTCCACGCCGTCTCGAGCCTCGAGGACGTGGACAGGATCGTCGGCCCGGGCGGGGCGGGGGAGACGTTCCTGAAGGCCCGGGAGGAGGGCAAGGTCCGCTTCCTGGGCGCGTCCGCGCACAGCGCCGCGGCGGCTATCTCCCTCATGGACCGGTTCGCTCTCGACTCGGTGCTCTTCCCGGTCAACTTCGTCCTTTTCCAGGAAGGGAAGTTCGGGCCTCAGATCCTGGAGCATGCGAAGAAGAAGGGCATCGCCCGGCTGGCCCTGAAGACCCTGGCCCACCATTCCTGGGCGGAGGGGGCCGACCGGTCCGTTTGGCCCAAGTGCTGGTACAAGCCTATCGACGAACCGGCTCTGGCCGAGAAGTCCGTGCGCTTCACCCTGGGCGAGGACGTGACCGCGGCCATTCCTCCGGGAGACGCGAAGCTCTTTCGGCTGGCGCTCGACTGCGCCGGCCGGTTCCGCCCGTTGAGCGCGAAAGAACGCGAGGAGCTTCTGGAAAGCGCCCGCGGCCTCCCCCCGATCTTCCGGGCCTGAGCCCGTCTCGGCGCCTCCTGCGCTAGGGCAGGAGGTAAGGCTTCCGGTAATCGCGCGTCAGCATCCGGTCGGCCGGCTTGTCGCCGACGAACCGTTCCCTTCCCCCGTCGAAGGATAACCGCCGGTCGAGGCGGTAGGAGATGTTGGCCAGCGCCGGCAGGGCGGAGGACATGGCGCCGGCCTCGATCGGGCAGCTCAGGATCTCCGGCTTGTTCGCGCTCAAAGCGCGGATGAAGTTGGCATAGTGTCCGCCCTCGATGGCCTCGGCCAGGGGATCGGGGAGATCGCCGTCCTTGGCGGTCTTGGAGCCAGGGCCTTCCTCGTTCTTTCGGCCGAGATAGGACTGCCAGACGTCGCCGTCGAGACGGAGCCAGCCCTTGGTCCCGTAGAACAGGTTGCCGATCATGACGCCGTCCTCGGCGTTGGTCGTGAGGCCCCGGACCTCGAACTCGATCATGCGCCCGTCGGGGTAGATCATCTCGGCGGCCTGGGTGTTGGGCGTCTCCTGGGCCGACCGCTCGCCGTAGAGGCCGCCGCTCGAGCTGATCTTGAGGGGATGCCCGTCCTGACCGAGACCCCAGCGGGCGATGTCCCACTGGTGCGGCCCCTGGTTGCCGATATCGCCGTTGCCGTAGTCCCAATGCCAGTGCCAGTTGTAGTGGAAGCGGTTGTAGTTGAAGGGGCGCTTGGGGGCCGGGCCGAGCCAGGCGTCGTAATCGACTTTCTCCAAGTAGGCGCGGTCGTAATTGACGCCGGGCTGGTTCCAGACGAAATACCTGTAGGCCTCGCCTGTCCCGACGCCGTCGGGCACGAGGCCGATGGGATCCCGGGCCTTGAAGCACAACCCGCGGGCCATATAGACCTGGCCGATGCCGCCGCCGTGGAGGAAGGCCATGGCCTGGCGGACGGCCCGGCTGGACCGGTTCTGGAACCCGACCGCGACCATGCGCCCGTATCGCCGGGCGGCTTCGACCATGCGCCGCCCTTCCCGGACGTTATGGCAGCAGGGCTTCTCGACGAAGACGTGCTTGCCCGCCTGGCAGGCCCAGATCGTGCCCAGGGCGTGCCAGTGGTTGGGGGTCGCGATCGATACGGCGTCGATGGCGCGGTCCTCGAGCAGCTCCTGCTGGTGCTGATAGGTCGCCGGCTGATAGCCGAACGTCTTCTCCACGTAGGCGGCGCGCTCGGCGAGGACGTTCAGATCGACGTCGCAGAGCGCGGCGATCCGGACGTTCGGCATCGGGCCGAACGCGTCGATGTGGTTCAGGCCGCGGCCCCGGACGCCGATGACAGCCAGGGCGATGCGGTCGTTGGGACCGGCGGCTTGGCCGGAGGGCCGCGGCGCCGCCCGGCCGGCTCGAGGCGAGGTCAGGGCTCCGGCGGCCAGGGCGCCGGCGGCGAATCGGCCGCTCGTCCGGAGGAAATTTCGCCTGGAGACGCGATTATCGATGGCCATGTCTACCCTCCGTTAATTTCCGGATTTTTCCAGCGTCGGGAAGTCCTTCATGAGGCGGCGAGGGATGTCGCTCCATCCCTCTCGGGACAGGGTGAGCTAACAGACCTAGAGGCCCCCGTGAGGGAAGGGGGGCCCGATTTGCTTGGAGGGGGAATCCGCTCCGCCTTCCCCCTTCCAACGGTCGCTGCGCTCCCTGCCTCCCCTCCTCGGACGCTGCAGCGTCCTGCGGCCAGGAGGAAATGTCCCCCTGGACCCCCATCCAAGACAGGAGGCGGGGGAAACCAGCTACAAGGTTTCCGGGGTGCGGGGGCAAGGAGCGATATCCCGAGCTGAGCCGATGGGAGGACTTCCCCGAGTCGAGAGAAGAACCTGATTTCCGCGGATAGGCTCCGTCGAGATGCGCGAGTTGCTCTTTCAGTGCTCTCACCGCCGCCTGAAGCTCCGCGGCGAGGTCATCCCAGCGGCACTCGATGGAAATGGCGCCGGAATAACCGGCCCGGCGGAGCGCCCGCAGATAGGGCCTGAAGTCGTCCCCGGCGACGCCCGGCGGGGTCCGCCGGTCTTTCTCGGCGAGGTGGACGTGCCGCAGGAGCGGACCGGCGTCGACGAGCGCGGCCGGGCCTTCGTTCTCGCGCAGCATGTGATAGATGTCCGCCAGCAGCCGGATGTTGGGGTGGCCGGCCTCCCGGACGACGGCCGCCCCTTCCGCGACGGTGTTGATGAAGTTCGTCTCGTCCCGGTTGAGAGGCTCGACGGCGACGACTACGCCCTGGGCCTCTGCGACCGGCCCCAGGCGCCGGAGAAGGGCGACGAACTGACGGCGGGCTTCGGCCCGGTCGAACCCCTCGGGGACGGAGCGGGAGCCGGAGCTGCCGAAGACAATGGTCGTGATGCCGATCTCTTTGGCTCGCCGGAAGGCGGTCCCGGCATAGGCGGCGATCTCGTCGGGCCGGGCCTCCGGGCCGACGGACTTGAGCGAGCCCGGCAGAAAGCTGTTGCAGGCCAGGACCGGCAGCGGCGAGCCCGCGGCCGCCCGGGCTTTCTCCCGGAACTCGCTTTCGGGCCGATCGGGGACGAGGAAACCCTGGACCGATTCTTCGACGTAATCGGCGCCGGCGCTCTTCAGCGCGGCGGCGTTGCCGATCGACGTGCACACCCCCAGCCGCGGCGAGAAGGGGGGGCCGGGGACGCCCGTGCTGTGAACGGGATGCGTCGTCCCGATCGATAGCAGGAGGACGAGCAGAAGGAGAAACTGTCGTCTGGGCATGGCGCGGGGGTCCCGGAACGGGATTATAGTTTCGATGGCCGATCGTTTCAAGAACGGACGGCGGCCGGACGGCGTTGACAGTGGCAGGACGCGGTGTTATGTTGCCGTCAATCTCGAACGGCTGCCCAAAGAAGAGGGTCACGATGACGAAAAAGCCGCTGATCGTTCCGCTGGCATTGGCTTTCCTCCTCTCCGCTCTCGCCGCCGCGCCTCAGGACGAGTCCTGGGCCCGGGCCGAGAAGAACGCCGCCGCGAGCCAGCGGGCCGTCCGCTTCTGCCGGCGCTTCGCCCAGGGCTGGCTGGTCCATGCCGATCCCCGGTCCGGCCTCATCCCGCGGAACCTGACCGTCGACGCGTTCTGGAACGCCAAGGACGCGGCCGCCGACAATTACCCCTTTATCGTCCTGACCGCCCACGTTCTCGACGATATGCACTTGAAGCAGACCGTCGGAGAGATCCTGGCCGCCGAGAAGAGGCTGACCGCGCGGCTGGATTCGCTGCCCGACGACTTCCTGTTCGCGACGCAGGGTTTCCGGACGGAGAAACCGGACTTGGCCGGGATTGTCTTCGGCGCCGCCGAATACGCCAAAGACGGGCTCATGCCCGTGACCGAATGGCTGGGGCCGTCGCCCTGGCTCGACCGGATGCAGGACCTCGTCCGGGACCTCTTCAAACACGCCGCGATCGAGACGCCGTCCGGTCCGGTCCCGTCCGTCGACGTCGAGGTCGTCGGGGACCTGCTCCAGGCTGCCTGCCGTCTGGCCTGGGCGACCGGTGACGAGGATTACCGGACCTGGGCCTACCGGCTGGCCGACCTCTATCTCGTCCACCGGGACCTTCTGGCGGGGGACAGCCTCCGGCTCCGCGACCATGGCTCGGAGATCATCGGCGGATTATCGGAGGCCTGCGTCCTGGCCAGCCGTGAGGACCCCGAGCGTTGGAAACGCTACCGGCCCCGGATGCGGGCCATCCTGGACCGCGTTCTGGACAAGGGGACGAATGCGGACGGCCTCCTCTGGAACGCCATCGATCCCCGGACCGGCGAGGTCCTGGACAAGGGTCTGGCCGATACTTGGGGCTACGTCTACAACGCGTTTCTCACCATCGCCGCCGTCGACAACGAGCCGCGCTACCGCGAGGCCGCGGCCCGGGCGCTCGGCGCGATCGCCAAATACGAGGGCTATGACTGGGAGAACGGCAGCGCCGACGGCTATGCCGACTCCATCGAGAGCGCCCTCAATCTCCTCAACCGGCTCCCCTCCGACGCCGCGGCCGCCTGGATCGACAAGTCGATGGAGTTCCTGTTCGGCAAGCAGCGTCCCGACGGCATCCTCGAGGGCTGGCACGGCGACGGCAACTCGGCCCGCACCGCCCTCATGTGGGCGCTGGCCAAGACCCAGGGCGTTGCCGCCTCGCCCTGGCGCGATGACCTGAGGCTCGGCGCGGTCCGGCTTCCGGACGGCGGCGTTCAGATCGTCCTGGCGGGCGATTGGCCCTGGTCGGGAACGCTCCGTTTCGACCGGCCGCGGCACCGCGTCCGGATGTACCTGCCGTTCGACTATCCGCGCATCAACCAGTTCCCCGAGTGGTTCACGGCGGACGCGACCGGTGATTACGAGATCGCGACAGGCGAGGGGCCGGCCCGGGTCGTCAAGGGCCACGACCTCTACGAGCTGCCGTTGAAGGTCAAAGCCGGCGAGACGCTCCGGCTCACTGTCAGGCCCTACCGGGACCCGGCGGCGCCGAGGCTTCGGTCGATGAAGTACACGCACCGGCCGCCGCGGGCGATCGCGGCCTGGCAAAAAGATCTGCGCGGCCGGCTCTTCAAGCTGCTGGCCATGAGCGACCAGGTCGGGGCGAAGGTGCCGTTCGAGGCCAGGGAGCTGTCTTCGGAGGAGCGCGACGGCTACACTTTCCGGGAGATCGAGCTCGCCTCGACGCCCGGCCGGCGGATCAAGGCGGTGGTCACCGTCCCCCTGACGGGCGCGCCGCCCTATCCCGCGGTCGTGTCCATCCACGGCCACGGCGGCTCGCGCTTCGTCGTCCACGACCGGACGAGCGTCTATAAGGGTTTCGCGGCCGAGCTGGCCGGACGGGGTTACGTCACGATCGCCGTGGACGTCGGCCAGCACGTCATCTATGAGCCCGGCCGGACCCTGGCCGGCGAGCGGCTCCACGACCTCATGCGCGCCGTCGAATACCTTCGGGAGATGAAGGAGGTCGACCGGTCCCGGATCGGCTGCGCCGGCCTGTCGCTCGGCGGCGAGATGGCCATGTGGCTCGCGGCCATGGACGAGCGGATCGCGGCCTGCGTCAGCTCGGGCTTCCTGACGACCATGGACCAGATGGAATTCGATCACTGCATGTGCTGGAAGTTCGACGGCCTGCGGGAGCTGGTCGATTTCGCCGACGTCTTCGGGATGATCGCGCCGCGGCCCCTGCAGTGCCAGAACGGCCTGCGCGAGGCCCCGTTCATGTTCGTCGTGCCGCTGGCCCGGCAGGCCATGGACGAGATCCGCCCGATCTACGCCGACCTGGGCCGGCCCGGGAACGTCGAGCTGGCCATCCACCGCGGCGAGCACGAGATCGACCTGCCGAGCCTGGTCGCGTTCTTCGACAGATATCTGGCCAATCCCGCTCCGCGAAAATAAGGAGATGTGCGCATGACCGACGCCGCGTCCGTGAAAATCCTCGAAAGCCTCCCGGTCCCCAAGATCGACCGGGTCGACCTCGTCACTGTCAGGCTACCGTTCGTCGCCCCGTTCGGGACGAGCGTCTACACCTGGACGGACAAAGAGGCCATGCTCATGCGCCTCGAGTCCGGCGGCGTCATCGCCTGGAGCGAGTGCGTCTCCGATCCCGATCCTTACTATTTCTACGAGACCAACGGGACGGCCCGGCACATCATCAAGGATTTCCTCCTGCCGCTCGTCGAACCGGGGAAGACGCTCGGCGGGCTCATGGCCGAGTTCCGGCACGTCCGGGGCCACGGCATGGCCAAGGCGACGGTCGAGAACGGGCTGCTCATCCTGATCGCGCTGCAGCGGGGCGTTCCCCTCCGCGAGCTTCTGGGCTTTCCGGCCAAGAAGATCATGTCGGGGCTCAGCATCGGACTCAAGGAATCGCCGGCGGCCCTCCTGGACGCGGTCGAGCACGCCGTCGCCCGGGGCTACCACCGGGTCAAGATGAAGGTCAAGCGGGGGCAGGACGTCGACTGGGTCCGGGCCGTGCGCGAGCGCTATCCGAAGCTGCGGCTCATGGTCGACGCCAACGGCGATTACTCGCTTGCCGACACGGACCACCTGCGGCGCCTCGACGAGTTCGACCTGATGATGGTCGAGCAGCCGCTCTCCTACAGCGACATCTACGAGCACTCGCTGCTGCAGAAGGAGATGAAGACGGCGATCTGTCTCGACGAATCCATCCACAGCCTGGCCGACGCAGCCGCGGCCATCGCCCTCGGTGCCTGCCGCATCGTCAACATCAAGCAGGGGCGGGTCGGAGGCCTCATGGAGTCGATCCGGATCGCCCGTTACTGCGCCGATCACGGCGTTGATGTCTGGTCGGGCGGCATGGACGAGACGGGGATCGGCCGGGCCGTCAACATCCACCTCCAGACGGCCGCCGGTTTCACCTTGCCCGGGGACACGTCCGAGACCAGTAACTACTTCGCCGAGGACATCGCCGACCCGCCGGTCGTGCTTGAGGCCGGCGGCTGGATCGGCATTCCCAAGGGGCCGGGATTGGGCGTCACCGTCGTCGCCGACCGCATCCTCAAGCGGGCCGTCCGCTGGGAGCGCATTGGGGTCGGACCACAGGAACATTCATATAAATCAATTACTTAAGTGTAAAAAGGAACTCCAGGATGGCTTAAAACAGGTGTTTTTGAGCCTGAAAACGCGTTCTTAATGCCTCGGTGCCCGTAAACGGTCGTTCACGCGGCGCCCGCTTTCCGCTACAATTGGCCCATGCCATCCGATACACAAGTCATCTTCTCCATGTCGCGGGTCGGCCGCGTCCACCCGCCCAACCGTCAGGTCCTGAAGGACATCTCGCTCGGGTTCTACTACGGGGCCAAGATCGGCGTCCTCGGACTCAACGGCTCGGGCAAGTCGACCTTGCTCGGCATCATCGCCGGAAAGGACCAGGGCTACATCGGCGAGATCGCCGTCAGCAAAGGCTACTCGATCGGCTTGCTCGAGCAGGACCCCCAGCTCGACCCGGCCAAGACCGTGATCGAGATCGTGCGCGAGGGGGTCCAGCCGGTCGTCGACCTCCTGGCCCGGTACGACGCGGTCTGCGACAAGATGGGCGACCCCGACGCCGATATGGACGCGCTCCTGGCCGAGCAGGCGCGCCTTCAGGAGGAGATCGAGAAGCACGACGCCTGGAACCTCGACAGCCACCTGGAACGCGCCATGGAGGCCCTGCGCTGTCCGCCTCCCGATACCCCTGTGACCGTGCTCTCCGGCGGCGAGCGCCGCCGCGTCGCCCTGACCCGGCTCCTGCTCATGGAGCCCGACATCCTGCTCCTCGACGAACCGACCAACCATCTCGACGCCGAATCGGTCGGCTGGCTCGAACGACATCTGCAGGAATATAAGGGCACGGTCATCGCCGTGACCCACGACCGCTATTTCCTGGACAACGTGGCCGGCTGGATCCTGGAGCTCGACCGCGGCGAGGGCATCCCGTGGAAGGGGAACTACTCGTCCTGGCTGGAGCAGAAACAGGCCCGGCTGGCCGTCGAGGAGAAGACGGAGTCGCGACGCCAGCGGACCCTGGCCCGCGAGCTCGAATGGGTTCGCCTCTCGCCCAAGGCCCGGCAGGCCAAGGGCAAGGCCCGCGTCACCGCCTACGAACAGCTCCTCGGCCAGGACTTCGAGCGCTACCGCGAAGACCAGGAGCTGCCCATCCCGCCCGGCCCCCGGCTGGGGGACGTGGTCATCGAAGCGAAGGGCGTGACCAAGGCCTACGGCGACCGGGTCCTCATGGACGGGCTGAGCCTCAGCCTGCCGCCGGGTTCCATCGTCGGCGTCATCGGCCCCAACGGGGCCGGCAAGACGACCCTGCTGCGGATGATCATCGGGACGGAGACGCCCGACGCCGGGACGATCCGGATCGGGGAGACGGTCAAGATCGCCTACGCCGACCAGTCACGGACCCTCGATCCCGCGAAAGACCGTGTTCGAGGAGATCTCGGGCGGCGAGGAGCTCATCAAGGTCGGCGGCCGGGAGCTCAACTACCGGGCCTATTGCGCCTCGTTCGGTTTCGGCGGCACCGACCAGCAGAAAAAATGCGCGATGCTCTCCGGCGGTGAGAAGAATCGCGTCCACATGGCCAAGGCCCTGGCCGAGGGCGGGAACGTCGTCCTGCTCGACGAGCCGACGAACGACCTCGACGTGAATACCCTGCGCGCCCTCGAGGACGCCCTGGCCGGCTTCGCCGGCTGCGCCGTCGTCGTCAGCCACGACCGCTGGTTCCTCGACCGCGTGGCCACCCACATCCTGGCCTTCGAGGAGGACGGCAGCGTCCACTGGATCTTCGGGAACTTCTCCGAGTATCACGAGGACCTGCGCCGCCGCAAGGGCAGCGCCGCCGACCAGCCCCACCGCCTGAAATACCGGACGCTCAAGCGCTGAGGAGCCCCTTGAAAGAAAGGGCTTGACATTCGCTGGAATCTGTATTATATTATTAGTACAGTAATACGGAGGCGCCCGTGATCAGGGTTGACGCATCAAGCTTCGTTCCGATCTACGAACAGATCAAGCAGGGGATCGGCCGGCTCGCGGCCACGGGCCGTCTCAAGGTCGGCGATCCGCTGCCCTCCATCCGCGATCTGGCCGCCGAGATCATCGTCAACCCGAACACCGTGGCCCGGGCCTACCGCGAGCTCGAACAGGACGGCGTCATCGCGACGCAGAAAGGCCGCGGCTCGGTCATCGCCGAGCGGTCCCGGCCGGACGCCGAGCGCGTCCTCAGGGCCCATCTCGGCCGGGTCATGGACGAGGCCATCGCCGAGGCGCGCAAGTATGACCTCGGGGAGGACGCCATTCTGGGCCTCTTCGAGGACAGGCTCCGGAAAGGCGCCGACAGGAAAAGAGGAGGCCGGCATGAGTGAGCTGCTGCGCATCAAGGGACTCGCCAAGAGCTTCGGCCGGAAGCAGGTGCTGAAGGACTTCGACCTCACCGTCGAGAGCGGGCGCGTCTACGGTCTTCTCGGCTGCAACGGCGAGGGCAAGACGACCCTGGCCCGCATCCTCATGGGCGTCATCCCGGCCGACGGCGGCGACATCTTCTATCAAGGGCCGGCGGATCGCCTACGGCCAAAGCGCCTACAAGCGGGACTTCGGCTACGTCCCCGAGGACCCGTTCTTCTACGAGGACATGACCGTCCGGGGGCTGCTGGATTTCAACGGCCGCTTCTACCCGAAGTGGGACCGGAAACGGGCCGCCGCGGACCTCGAACGCTTCACCCTGGACCCGAAGGCCCGCGTCGGGACGCTCTCGCGGGGCCAGAAGCTCAAGCTCGGGCTGGCCGTGGCCCTGGCCGCCGGCCCCGAATTCCTCATCCTCGACGACCCGACCTCGGGCCTGGACGTGCCGACGCGCCAGGACTTCCTCCGGGACGTCATCCGCGAGCTGGCCGCCTCGGGCACGACCGTCCTCTTCGCCAGCCACCTCGTCCACGAGCTCGAGCGCATCGTCGAGCGCCTGCTCGTCCTCCAGGGCGGCCGGCTCATCCTGGACGAGGACTTCGAGAAGGTCAAGGCGACGCACCAGGCCAGCCTCGAGGACATCTTCTGCCGCCTCGTGGCCGGGGCGTAGATAGGGGAGGCTTCGATGTTCACCACCCTTTACTTCAAGGAATGGCGGGAGAAAGCGCTCATCTTCTTCTTCGAGCTGGGGATCCTGGCCCTGCTCCTCGGCGCCCAGTTCTTCGTTCAGAACAAGGACCTCAGGGAGTGGCTGGTCTATGCCGTGCTCCTGCTCTTCTTCCCCGTCGCCGCGCTCATCCTCGGGGCGGCGGGCTTCGAAGCGGAGTACCGGCAGGGGGCCTGGGCCTATCTTCTTCCCGGCCCGTCCGCAGGCCGGCGATCTGGCTGGCGAAGTTCGGCGCCGTCCTGAGCATGTTCACGCTCCTCTGGCTCGTCTTCCTGGCGGTGTGGGCCGCTCTTCCGGCGGTGCGGGAGACGGCCGCCGGATTCCGGTTCTTCTCGCTTACGTCGCCGAAAGCGGTTTTCCGTGGTGGAGCGTGGGACTTTCGGCTTTCCTGCTGATCGTGGCCTTCTCTCTATCGCTTCTTCGGGCGCGGCAGTTCAGCCTCCTGTTCGTCGCCCTCCTTCTCGGGCTCGTTTTACCGGCGGTGGCCTGGGGCCTGATGATCTCCAAGGTCGGGGGCTTCATGGCCTGGCTCGCGCCGACCAAAGCCCTCAGGACGCTCCTCATCAGCCTGGTCCTGATGGCCCTGGCCTTTGTTGGCGCCTCCCTCCTGACCCTTGTCCGGGCCGACCACTCGCAGCCTCGTAATCAGATGCGAAGCTTCACCGCCTCGTTCGCCGCGTTCCTTGTTCTGGCCCTGGCCGGAACCGTCGCGACGGCCCTGTTCGTCCCGGTCCCCGGCGACCATTACCTGTCGCTCGTGATCTCCTCCGGCGACGATGCTTTATACGCCACCGAGCGGGGCTATCTCAGGTACGACGCGGCCGCCGGGCGGATCCGCTGGCTGGCCAAAACCCGCTACCCGGATTATTTTCCCGGTTCGCTGGCGAACGGCCGGCTGGCCTATTCGACAATCGACATCAAAGGTCGCCGGGATGTCGCCCAGGAGGTCTGGACCGTCGGTATGGACGGTCGCGACCGGAAGCTCGCCGTCGGCCGCGGCTCCCCGGGTCCCTGGGACCCGGTCCACTCGGACATCATGGGACTGATGATCCGGCCCGACGGCCGGAGCATCGCCCTCCTGACCCGTGAAGGGTCCTCGCGGTCCGGGGGCGCTCGGCCGGCTCTCTGGACCGTCAATGTGGACGGGACCGGGCTCGAACGGCGGCCTCTGGACGCGCTCTTCGCGGACGGGACGACCGAGAACCTGTGGCTGTACTTCACGGCCTGGGGGCGAACGGCGAACGTCCTGCTCATTTTGAAACGGCATTCCCCGCAGCCCGGCCGACCCAATTCGGGCTCTGGGCCTATGACCTCGATCGGCGGACCCTCAGCAAGCTCGAGGATGGCGTCCTGCCGGCCTCGTGGTGGGGATCGATGTCGCCTCGCGAAGACCTCCTGGCGATCAAGCGGTCCTCCGGCGCCGGACTCGGCCTGCCGTCGACGCGCTGGCCTTCATCGACCTGGCCACGATGAAGAGAACGCCGGTCGTGGAGGGGACCGACCTGGTCCTCTCCAGGGTCCAATGGGACCCGACCGGAGAGCGCCTGCTCTTCCAGGTCGAGAGGCCCGCGCCGGAAGGCCGCACCGACTATGCCATCGCCGTCTATTCTCTGGCCGCCGGAAAGGTCGTTGCGGAGGAGACGTTCGCCGCCTCGGAGCGGGAGGCTTGGAT
>CAVWFA010000025.1:0-10381 GCA_963754085.1 Candidatus Aminicenantota bacterium
GCCGGCGCGGGGCCCGGTCGGACGGGCCCGGCCAGGCTCAGAAGGGCCAGGCCCAGGGCCATCGTCCGTAGAACAGAGAGACGTCCGGTCCGGATGATCATGATGTTCTCGCTTCCTTGGTTCTCTGTCGCGTCGCCCGGCCGACCAAGATCGCCAGGACGACGATCAGGACGCAGTCGACGACGGGAATGATGAGGCCCTGCCGCAGGCTCGAGGCCTCGGCGATGCGGCCGGCGAGCCAGGGGGCCAGCATGCCGCCGACGAGGCCCACGGCGATGACGACGCTGAAGGCCGTCCCGGTGAACGCGGCGAAATTCGCCCCGACGATGGCCAGGGTGGTCGGGTAGATCGCGGCGAAGCCGACGCCGATGAGGACGGCGCCCGCGGCCGCCGCGGCGCCCGAGGGGGCCAGGGCCATGAGCAGGGCGGCGGCCAGGGCCAGTCCGGCGCTTCCGAGGATGAGGGTCTCGCTCCGGACGGCCCGCACGAGGCGGCTCGAGACGAGCCGGCCCGCCATGACGGCCGCCCAGTAGCCGGCCAGGACGAGCGCGGCCGGGCCGGCGCCGACCCCGAAGGTCTTCTGGAGATAGGTCGAGATCCAGCCGCCGACCGTGAATTCGTTGGCCGATTGGAAGAAGAGGATGAAGGCGGTCAGCCACAGCAGCGGGTCGCGGGCGATCCCGGCCGCGGCCTTGATGGGGAATCCTTGGGCGTGCTTGGCCCCGGGGAACTTGAGCACGACGTAGACGACGAAGGGGACCAGGCTGAGAAAGGCGGCCAGGGCCAGGATCCGCGGGACGCCGAGGACCTCCCGCAGGGTGCCGATAAGGAAGGGGATGGAAAGGGCCCCGAAGCCGAAGAAGATGCCGAGGACGTTCAGGGCCGCGCCCCGCTTCTCGCCCTCGTGAAGGTCGCTCGTCAGGGCGTTGGTCCCGCCGTTGAGGCCGCCGCCGCCGAGGCCGAGGACGACCGCCGCGCCGAGGACGAGGCCGTAGTTCGCCGCCCGCGACAGGATGAGGAAGGCCGCGGCGACGAGCAGGGCCGAGACGGCCAGGACGGCCTTGAAGCCGAATCGGTCGACGAGGGGGCCGAAGAACAGGGTCGTGATCAGCATGGCGAAATTCATGGTCAGGAACAGGTTCCCGGCCGCCCCCGCCCCGAAGCCGATGCGCTCGAAGAGCGAAGGCAGGATGGCCCCCAGGATGGCCATGACGATGCCGAAGACGAAGATGCCCGCCCAGGCCGAAGCCCGGAGGCGGGCGACGCCGGAAGAGCCGGCCCGGTCGGACGCCGCCACGCTCACTTTCCTTTCCCGGTCTTCTTAACGGTCTTATCGGCCGCCTTGAGCGGCCTGGCGTAATAGAACTCCGTGAACGCCTGGTAAACGCCGGCCATGTGGCCGGGCCGGACGCCGCGGACATTGGGCGAGACGAAGGTGGGCGGGACTTTGCCCGTCCTGGCCAGCGCGGCGGCCGTTTCGGCGACGAGAGACATGGCGATGGCGACCGCGGCCACCGTCGAGCCCGCCGCGACTCGCTCGAGCTGCCCGACGTCGACCAGGGCGTCCTCGGGCGGGACATGGTTGTCGATGGCCACGTCGGCCGTCTCCGAAAGGACCCGGCCCGAGGAGTGGGAGCGCTTGCCGATCTTGGCGTTGGCGTGCGAGGAGACCGTGACGACCTTGAGGCCGCGGGCCCTGGCCTCCAGGGCCATTTCGATGGGCGCGGCGTTCAGCCCGCCGTGGGAGAAGACGAGCATGACGTCGCGCTTCTCGAGGGGATAGCTCTGGAGGAAGACCTTGGCGTAGCCTTCCTGCCGCTCGAGCCAGAGGAGCTCCCGGGCGCCGCCGGGGCCGATGACGTTCGACCACATCAGCCGCGGATCGTAGAGCGGGAAGAAGCCGACGAAGCTGCCGTAGCGGGGGAAGATGTCCAGGACGGGGATGACCGAATGACCGCTGCCGAACATGTAGACGCGGCCCTTCTTACGGATGGCCGCGGCCATGAGCTTGGCCGCGGCCTTTATGGCCTTCGTTTCGTACGATTGGATCTCCGCCAGGATCCACTGGATCAGGCCGAGGTAGTTCTGCGCCGACATGTTAGTTCTCCTTCCCGCTTGGGGACATGCCCCCCTGGTCCTTCATTCACCTGCAAGGGCCTCCCAGGACAGTTGCCGCATCCGTAGAGCCCCGCGTCCTCGCCGAGGGCGGACGGTTCGATCCGGACCGCGCGCGCGGCCAGCGGCTGGGCCCAGCGCCGGAACTCGCGGCGGACGGGCTCGAGGTAGATATCGGCGGCCTGGAAGAGCCCGCCGCCGAGGACCACCACTTCGGGATTGAGGATGCTGACGATGTTGGCGACGCCCATGGCCAGGTAGGTCACGGCCTCGGCGACGACTTCGAGGGCCGCCGGGTCCCCGCGCCGGGCCGCCGCGGCGACGACCTCGGCCGTCACGGACGCGAGGTCGCCCCCGGCCAGGTCGCGCATCACCGAAGGCCTCCCCTGCTCCAATCGCGCCCGGGCCTTGCGGGCGACGGACGTCCCGGAGGCCTCGGCCTCGAACGAGCCCATGGCCGCGTAGTCCGGCTTGAAGACCGGATCGAGGCCGAACCAGCCGACCGCGCCGGCGATGTCCTCGTGGCCGTGGAGGACCCGGCCGCCGGAGATGATCCCGGCGCCGATGCCCGTCCCGACGGCCAGGAAGACCGCGTCGCGGGCCCCTGCGGCCGCCCCGCGCCAGGCCTCGCCGGCGACATAGGCGCTCCGGTCGGATTCAAGGACGAGGGGGACCGGCGCGGAACGGAGTCCGCGGAGTGGAGCTACAGAATGGCGGCGGAGCGACTCGGAGCCGCCATTCTGGGAAATATCTGGATGAGTCCGTCTGATCTTTTCCAGCAGAGGATACTGATCCCAGCCGGGGATGTTGGGCGCCCAAACCTTGCCGCTCGCGGAATAAGCGATGCCGGGAACGCAGATCCCGACGGCGAGCAGCCGGCCGCCGGCGGCCCGGGCGGCCTCGGCGAGAGCCTCGATCCGGCCGGCGACCTGGCCCGCCGCCGCGTCGCCTCCGGCCTTGTCGATAGCGATCTTGTCGCGGGCCGAGATCTGGCCCGCCGGGGTGAAAAGGGCCGAGGCGATCTTGGTCCCGCCGACGTCGATCCCGCCGCAGAGATCCATTAACGCTCCCTGACGTGGACGACCCAGACTTCGTTCGGCTGGAGGGTCTTTTCGAAGACGAGCCCTCTCGCCGTCCCGGACGACGGGCACGGCCTGGCCCGATTCCAGGTCGACCGCCGAAGCTTTGGCCCCGTCCGTTCTGACGCCGAACGTGGCCGCGACGGGCTTTTCTCCCCGGTTGAAACCGAAGAGCAGGGCGTAGCCGTCGCCCCGGAGGAGCCGCCCCTCGATCACGGCGTCGGGCCCTGACGCCGTCACGCGGAGGGGCGCCGCGATCTTCAGCCATTCGGCCAGGCCGGCGAAGAACTTGCCATTGTTGGGATTCTTGTAATGATGGTAGGCCGAGCCGAGGAAGGAGCCGACGATGATGGCCCGGCCCTTGCCGAAGGGCGCGGCCACGACGGCCGGACGCCCGTCCGGGAAGGCCGCCACGACGCGGCTGGCCTGGCCGAAGACGTCGAATGACTCTTCGAAGAAGAGGCTGTCGAGCTTGTCGCCGGGCTTGAGCAGGGGGAAGGCCTCGTCGGCCGCCTTGATCTCGACGGACCCGGTCTTGGCGAGGGGGGTCAGCTCGATCTCGCGGCAGCCGAAGACCTGGTCGAGGCCGCCGCCCGGGACGACCGGGCTCGAAGCGCCCTTTTCGTCGACCCAGCCGCAGCGCGCCTCCGTCAGGAGCGCGCCGCCGCCGCGAACGTATTCGGCCAGCGCCTGGACGTGGGGCCGCGACATCATGACCGGATAAGGGGCGATGATGAGCCGGTAGCCCGCCGCCCGCGGCGTCCCGAGGTCGCGGACGTGCAGGAAGTCGACCGGGATGTTGCGCTCGAAGAAGGCCCGGTGGACGCCCTGCAGGGACTCGCTCAGGTTGTTGACGCCGACGGTCTGGCCCTCGCCGGTGTAAGCTTGCTGGCCGCCGACCATGTGCGAGAGCGGATTGTAAAGGATGGCGATCTCGGCCTTGGCCGGCAGGGCCTTCAGGAACAGGCCCTGGTTGGCCGTGATGACCTGGGCGATCCGGCCGGCGGCCTCGGCCCGCTCCGTGACCTTGCCGTCGAGCTCGACCAGGCCGTAGCCGCCGGCCTCGTAGCCCGTGCTCATGGGATAGTAGGCGTAGATATTGACGGCCCGGGCGCCGTAGGCGACCGCGCTCCACATCCAGTCGCGGGTGTCCGCGCCGACGACGGGAAAGCTCATCTTCATGCCGAAGACGCCGTAGCCGGCTTGGAGCTCGCCGATATAAAAGCCGCCGTTGCCGATGCCCATGGACCGGACGAAGTCGAGGCCCGAGGACCGGTAGAAGGGCGACCAGGGCTTGATCGTCCAGGCGTGCTTGGGGTAGATCGACGCGCCGTAGAAATCGACGCTATCGGACATTTTCCGGTCGTCGGGAGTGCCCGACCAGTCCGGCCGGGTGAAGAGGCCGGGGCCGGCCGAGTGGCTGGTGACGACCGTGTCGGGCAGGACCGACTTGACGGCCGCCGCCTTGAGGGCCAGGTCTTCGGCCAGCTTGTCGGAGATGAACTCCTTCCAGTCGATGTAGTCGGTGAAGGTCAGGATGGTGCCGAAGCGGGGCGGCTGGACGTCGTCGAACGATTTGAGCGTCCGGTACCAGGCCTTGTTCAGGGCCTCGATCGTGCCGTATTTCTTCCCGAGCCATTCCCGGAAGCGGGCCTGGGTCGAGTGGCAATAACAGAACTGGACCGACGAAAGATCGCCGACGTAATAGACTTCGGCCCAGTTGATGATGTGGGGCTCACTCCAGAGGTCCCAGCCGTAGAAGGCGGGCTTGCCCTTGACGGCCCGGGCCGCGGCCTTGAAGAAATCCAGGATCTTCTCCTGGACCCCGGCGTGGTCGAAGCAGAAGCCCGGCGAGGCCTGGGATTCGACGGCGACGCCGTTCGAGGAGACGAACTTGGCATCGGGATGCCGGGCCCCGACCCAGTCCGGGGCCGAATCGATGTAGACCTGGGCGATGACCCGCAGGCCGGCTTCGCCGGCCAGGTCGGTGAGAAGCTCGAGAGCCGAGAAATCGTATGTCCCCTCGGTCTTCTCGCAGGCCGTCCATTCGATCCACGTCCGGACGGTGTTGAAGCCCAGCCGCTTGATCTGCGCGATGTCCTTCTTCCAGGCCTCGCGGGACGCGGGGGACACGGTCTCGAGCATGGGCGCCCGGGCCTTGCCGCCGGCGTACCAGACGGAGACCGGGAAGAAGCCCCTGGTCCTGTCCGGCCCGGCGGCGTACGACCCGGTCGTCGCGGACGCCGGAGCCGCGGCCGACCCGGTCGTCGCGAAGGCTAAGACGAGGCCCGCCGCGGCCAGGATGGAGCCGAGGACGTTCGCCGAAGAGCGGGCGTTTCTCATCGATGTCACCTCCCGGGATCCGGCGGTCATTTTGCGGCCGGCCGGGCGCCGAACGATCGCCCGACGACCTCGAGGAGCTCGGAATTCCCCGAACGCCGGTCGGAGCCCAGCTCCCAGATGATGACTCCGGCCGAAGCCTTGTCTTTGACGTACTGGCATTTGAGCCCGATCGAGCTCATATCGTCGTAGCCGATGACCATGCCGCCGTCGGTCCGCCGCATGTACGGGACCTGGGCCTCGCCGTCCCAGACGCGGGCCCACTCCGGCGAGCCGAGGGCGCTGACCTCGCTGTAGTCCCAGCCCCGGCTCGTCGTGAACGGCTGGCCCATGGCGCCGCAGTCGAAGGACCGGCCGAAGAAGGCCAAGCCGACGAGCAGCTTGGCCAGGGGGACCTGGCGGCCGCGGCCGTAGGTGAAGGTGCCGTCGAGGGAGCCACACGAGTCCCAGGATGGCGTGAATAAGGGCGAGTTGTGGCCGGCGTGATCGGACCAGGTGCCGTGATAGTCGTAGGTCATAAAACCGATGAAGTCGAAGTCGCCGGCCAGCCGCTCGTAATCGATCCAGCGGCCGTAGTAATGATCGGACGGGACCGCGGCCGTCAGGAGGAGCGGCGGCGACTGGGCTCTGAAAGCCGCCCCCAGCGCCTCGATGAACAGGACGAAGTCGGCCTTCTCGGTCTCGTTCGAGACGAACTCCCAGTCGATGTCGACGCCGTCATAGGCCTTGGCCTTGCAGAAATCGACCAGCTGGCCGATGAACCGGGTCCGGTTGGCGGCGGACGAGGCCATGCCCGGGAAGCCGGCGCAGTTGCCCCAGCCGCCGAGACTGGCGATCATTTTGACGTCGTTCGCGTGGGCGGCGGCATTGAGCTCGGGGTAGAGATAGCCGGCCGGCACGACGAGGTTCCCCGACGCGTCGGGCCAGGCGAAGGCGTGGGCGATATGGGTCAAGTACTGATACTCGATCCCGGTGTGGTCGAGCACGGCCCTGTTCGAGGTGCGGTAATAGCCCATGACGACCTTGTTCGGCCGGGACGGCTGGGGCGGCACCTGGGCGACCTCGCAGCCGCCGCAGGCGATAATGACCGCGGCCAGGGCCATCCGGGCCCGGGCGCGGACGCAGGGACGATGCGCTCGACGTCGGGTGCGCGTCATGATCACACTCCAGACGTCTATTCTTATCTTATCGGCGGGCTTTTTTCAATGGACGAGGCGCTTGAGGAGGGCCCTCTTTTCCGGCGACTTGGCCAGGGCGTCCCAGGACCAGAAGACGACGCCGATCGAGGGCGGCCTAAGGGCCTCTGCGGCCGCGGCCCGGAACTCCTCGGGCGGGAGAGCCTGGTCGACGTAGGCCTCGGAGACCTGGGTGCTGGCCAGGACCCCCGCGCCGGTCCGGGAGGAGATGTCGGCGACGACGTCATGGACCCAGGCCGGGTCCCGGCGGACCATGTGGTGATAGCACATGGGCGAGATGAGGTCGACGAAGGGCGCCAGCCGGACCAGGTCCTGTCCGGCCACGGCCCGGACCGCCCCGCCGAAATCGTCGCTCCTCCACGGCACCGCGTGCAGATTGACCTGGACCGAGGGCTTGACCTCGCGCGCGGCCTTGGCCAGGCGCTCGACGGCCCGGGCGATGGTCCGGCACTTCCACTCCGTCCACGCGGCGGCGTGCGTCGAGAGGATCCAACCGGCCTTCCCGGCCGTCGTCGCCAAGCCGGCGGGCAGGTCGACGCCCATCTCCTTTTCGAATCCGGCCAGACAGACGGGACAGAAGCACGTCTGCGGCAGGGACTCGGGCGCGCGGTCCGGGGCGACCTTCTCCCAAAAGACGAAATAGCGGATGAAATCGAGGCTGACCGCGTCGGGATCGCAGTCGGCGACCAGGCTTTTGACTTGGGCGATCTTGCGCCGGAGATAGTCCTCCCGGGCCGGGCAGACGAACTCGACCCATTCATCGCGCGCGGGCGCCCCGGACGCGGTGATGGCCGCCAGCCCCGGATCCTCATGGAGGGCTTCGGGCGCCTGGAAGACGGGGAAGATGACAAAGAGCCGCAGGCCGCCGGTCGCGGCCCGCTCCCGGAAGTCCGGGGTCCGGGCCAGCGTTTCGCTGACGAACAAGGTGTTGACGCCGAGATCCCGCCATTCGCGAAAGAGACCGTCGAAGGGCGGCGACGCCTCGTAGATCTTGACCCCGACGACCGGGCGGGCGGAACCGACGCGGTCGCCTCCCCCGCACGCGGCCGCGGCGAGAACGAGGGCGAGGACGGCGGCCGGGAGGCGGAGCTCTCTCATCCCATTTCCGGCAGGCAGAAGGAGATCGAGCGCCGCTCGCCGCACGCGCCGCAGCGGAGCGAGGCCTCAAGCTTCTCGCACTTGAGGCCCTTCTCCGTCCGGAATTCCGATTCCCACTTGCCCCCGCAGGCGCCGCACGAAACGGGCAGGACGAGCGTCACCTTGGCCCGGCGGGCGCGGCCGCCGGGCTTGGGGACGTCGACCGTCCGGATGCGGAAGTCGATGCCATGGGCCTCCTTGAGCTCGCCGAGGTAACCCCGGTAGAAGCGCAGGGTGTCGGCCGACTTCTTGACGGCCAGCCGGCGGGCCGCCGCCGTGCGCATGTTCGAAGGGAGGACGGCCGCGTAGGTCATCTCCTTGCTCAGATAGTCCATGACCGCCGACTCAAGGTTCCGTCCCCGCAGCGTCGACTTGACGAAGAAGTTGGCCACGCCGAGGTAGCCGAACTTGGACAGGAAGTCGGCGTCGTGGACGATGTCGGCCAGGCGACTGCGGCTGGCCCCGGACTGGTAGAGCGAGCGCAGGGCCCGGACGACGTGGCCGAGATCGGCCATCTTCAGCCCGGCCTCCTCGAGAGTGGACCGGGCCAGGCGGGCCGCCGCCTCCTCTTCGGGCTTGTCGTCGGCGTGATAGCGGCCGCCGGCGAACTTCCCCGAGTCATGGAAGAGGGCGACGAGCGCGGCCAAGTCCCGGTTCTCCTTCTCCGCCTTGGCCAGGCCGTAGGACTGGGCGGCGACCAGGACCGTGTGCTCCCAGAGGAAGCCCGGCTTGCCGTCCTTCTTTTTCGAGAACTTCTTCTCCGCCTCCTCGATGGTCTTGCGGATACGTTCGACGAGGCCCGGCGAGAGGGCGGTCAGCGAGCGGTAGAATTCCTGCTGTTTGAGAAGCATGGGTTGCGGTGCGCTCATTATGTCCAGCCATCCGGAGCAAGTCAAGAGGCCCATGGAGCGGTTCGGGGGATCCCTCCTCTCCGCTCAGGTCAAGCAGGGCCTGGTCCTTCTCTCGTCCCGGCCCGGCTTGAAACAGCGCGGTCGAGGACATATGATGGGCACGGTGAAGAAAAAGATGCGGTGCGGCGGAAGACCGATGACGGCCATCGTGCTGGCCGGCGGCCGCGGCCGGCGGATGAAAGCCGACAAGGCCGGTCTGGACGTCGGAGGACAAACGCTTCTCGAACATGTCCTCGGCCAGATCGGGCCGCATTTCGACGAGGTCCTGATCAGCATCACGCCCGGACAGACGCTCGCTCCCGTTCCGGGCATCAGGGCCTTGACCCCGCTCCGGCCGGACTCCCCTTCTTGCGCGTCGGCCCCGCACGTCCGCGTTGTCGAGGACGAGGAACCCGGCCTCGGACCCCTCGGCGGTTTGCTCGCCGGGCTCAAAGCGGCGAGGCACGATGCCTGCGCGGTCGTGGCCTGCGATATTCCCGACATCGACAAGGCCCTGCTCCGTTCGCTCGCGGAGGCCGCCGCGGACGCCGAGATCGCCGTGCCCGTGGGGCCTTCGGGTCTCTACGAGCCCCTCTTCGCCGTCTACCGCCGGTCGATCATCCCGGAGATCGAGTCGCTCCTCGGCCGGGGGGAGCGCAGCCTCCTGCCTCTTTATGAGACCTGCCGTACGGCCGTGGTCCGTTTCGATGAACCCGGCCGGATCCGCAACCTCAACACCCGCGAGGATTACGAAGACTATCTTCGATCGCTCGTGGGCCGGACGGCGGGCCGGCCCCCGGCCGTGAACAGACGGGCCAAGAGGAGCCGTCCCAAGGCAGGGCTCTGAAGCGCTCAGTCTCCGGAGCGCGGGACGAGGCCGTAGAAGAGAAAGCGGCCAACAACCTCGGCCGCCAGGACGAAAACGAACGCAAGCCACAGGGCCGGGCCGGCCCCCCGTTCGTTCATGATATTGTTCGAACCAGAGGTCCTGTCGATCACGATGAAGACCAGGCCTGCGACCAGCAGGCCCGGCCGGACGCGATGCAGGACCCGGCACGGAGGGGCAGGGGGCCGCAGGGACGGCGCCGGCCGAACCCCCCGCCGCGCGGGCCCGGGCCCGGAGAGCCCCGTCAGAGCGATCTCCCCCGCGATGAGCACACCCGCGATCAACGTCAGGTCGATCGGGAACACGCCGGGACCGGCGACGATGCGTACGGCGAGCTCGGTCACGACGGCGCCCGCGACGAGGGTCGTCGCAAGAAACGCCAGCGGGGTCGAGACGCCTCTCCAGGCCAGCACCGTGGGGAGCATGTAGAGCTTCGTCATGCTCAGCAGGAAGAACCCGCCGGCTGCGCATCCGGCCGCCAGCAGGGCCCGTCGAAGCCCGGGTCCGGGGCTCCCGAAGGCGCCCGCCATCGCGACCGACGCGACGATGGCCAGGAATGACAGATCGAACAGGATCTCCCGGCTGAGCCATGACGTCCGCAAGTTGCCGAGCGCCCGGCGGGCCCGGAAGGGGTGATGGAGGTGGAAGATCGAGGCCAGGGTCGCGAGGGCCATGAGCGCGGCCACCAGGCCGAGGATGATCAGCCAGGACGCGCGCCAACCCGGGCCGGGGGCCCGG
>CAVWFA010000026.1:0-5138 GCA_963754085.1 Candidatus Aminicenantota bacterium
CGACGTCCCGGCCGCGGCCTCGCTCTGGCTCTGAACCGTGCCCCGGATGGCCGGGCGCGGAGCGACGTCGTTCCCGTACTTATTGACCGTCCGGAGCAAGAGGACGAAGAACACCGCCCCCAGCCCGAGCAGGATCGTGACCGTGACGGCGTGTCTCCCCCGCAGCTCTCTAACCGACGGACCGAAGGCCAGCAGGGCCAGGAACCCGGCCACCACCGTGACCGCGTCGAAGCTGGCCCGCTGCCAGTAGCCGCCCCCCAGGTGAAGCCACATGCCGAACTCATCGAAAGTCAGGGCCAGCCCGATCCCGTAGAGAACGGCGGCCCACTCCAAGCGCCGTTCCCGCGGCCGCCCGAACAGCAGCCAGCCTCCCATCGCCGCGAGCAGGAAGATACCGAAATTCAGATGATGGACGTGCGTGCCTTTGATGTAGACGAACAGGTCCGGCAGCCGGCGGTCCATGATCTGGAAGATCATGATCCGCAGGAAGGTGAAGGTGGCGAGAAAGGCCACCAGAACGTGCCTGGCCAGGCGGCGCCGGACGTCCGGCCCGGCCGGATCGCCCCGCTCTTCCCGGCCCGCCTGTCCCGCGGCACCCCTGTCGTTCACTTTCACCGTCATCTCGCGCTTCCGGATCACAGCTAAAATCTAGCACCGGGCCCCAGGAGAGTCAACTGAGCCCGGGCGACCGGCCGGAACGGTTTCGGCCGTGCGCTTGACAGCACCCGGGCCCGGGCCTATATTTCACGGCGAAAGGCGATAGAGCCGCGGAGGGACGATGCGCATCCTGGTCGTCGAGGACGAGCGGAAGATCGCTGAGTTCATCAAGAAAGGCCTCAAGGCCGAGGGCTATGCCGTCGACACGGCGGCCGACGGGGAGGAGGGCCGCTTCCTGGCCGGGACCCAGGATTACGACCTGATCGTCCTCGATCTGCGCCTGCCGAAGATGGACGGCCTGACGCTCTGTCGCACGCTCCGCGCCGAAAAATACGGCGGGCCCATCCTGATGCTGACCGCCCGCGACACCGTCAAGGACAAGGTCCTGGGCCTGGACTCGGGGGCCGACGACTACCTGACCAAGCCCTTCGACTTCGAGGAGCTCCTGGCCCGCGTCCGGGCCCTGCTCCGCAAGCGCGGTGCGGCCGAGCCGACCCGGCTCCAGGCGGACGACCTCGTTCTCGACCTCCTGGCCCACACGGCCGAGCGCGGCGCGAAGCCGATCGCGCTGACCCCCAAGGAGTTCTCGCTCCTCGAATACCTGATGCGCAACGCCGGGACCGTCGTCAGCCGGGCCATGATCGCTGAACATGTTTGGGACATCCACTTCGACTCGTTCACCAACGTCATCGACGTCTCGGTCAACCATCTCCGGAGCAAAGTGGACCGCGATTTCCCGAAGCCGCTCATCCACACGGTCCGCGGCCGGGGCTACGTCCTTAAGGCCTGAGATGAATCCACGCTCCCTGCGCTTCCGGATGACCTGCCTGTACGTGCTGGCCCTGGCCCTGACCTTTGCCGTCTCCGGCTTCGTCGTCTACCGGTTCACCAGCCGGACGCTGCACGGCGATCTCGACGATCTCCTCGAACTCCGGGCCGAGGGCATCGCCGCCTCCATCGATACGTTCTGGACGGTCGAGTCCGAGGAGGCGCTCGCGGCGGGGCGTCCCCTGGGCTCGACGAGCAAGGTCGGCAACGTCGTTTTCCAGCGGCTGGCCCTGCGCTGGGTCGAAGAGCGCATCGAGGATCCCGTCCTTATCGACATTGTGGTCCAGCTCTTCGGGCCGGACAGCCGGCTCATCGCCGCCTCGCAGCCCGTCCCCGGCGCGACGCTCCTACCCTTCGAGGACCTGGCGCTCGTCCTTTCCCCGGAAGCCCGGTTCCTGAACATCCTTAGCCAGGGCGCCGCGGCGGAGCGGATCCGGCTCCGGACACTGACCTTGCCCGTCACGGAGGACGGACGCCTCGCCTACGTCATCCGCGTCCTCAGTCCTCTCGACTTTGTGGAGGCCCCGCTGCGGCGTCTCCGGCTCATCCTCGTCCTGGTGCTGCCCCTGGCCATGGTCCTGAGCGGGGCCGCCGGGGCCTGGCTGGCCGGCCGGGCCCTGCGCCCGGTCGACCGCCTGGTCGACTCGGCCCGGGGCATCTCCGGCGAAAACCTCCGGGACCGCCTGCCGGTGCCGCCGACGCGCGACGAGCTGAGCCGCCTGGCCGAGACCTTCAACAGCATGCTGGACCGGATCGAGGCGGGCTTCACGCTTCACCGCCAGTTCTGGGAGGACGTCGCCCACGAGCTCAAGACCCCCTTGGCGATCATGAAGGGCGAGATCGAAGTGGCCCTCCGGACCGGAGGCGGCTCCCAAGAGAACCGGGACGTCCTGGCCAGCAGCCTCGAGGAGGTCGATGGGCTCATCCGCCTGATCGAGAAGATGCTGACCCTGGCCCGGATGGACCGGGGCGGTGCGCCCCTCGAGACCGACGAGGTCGATCTCGCGGCCCTGGCCGGCCGGGCCGTCGAGGACTTTCGGGCGCCGGCCGAGGACAAGGGGGTTCGGCTCGATTTCTCGCGGTCCGGCGCGGTGCGCGTCCGCGGCGACGAAGCCAGGCTGCGGGGCCTCGTTTACATCCTCCTCGACAACGCCGTGAAATATACCCCGGCCGGCGGGACGATCGGCGTCGAGGTGGCGCCGGAAGGGGCCATGGCCCGGCTGGCCGTCACCGACACGGGGCCGGGCATCCCCGAAGACGATCTTCCGGGGATCTTCGACCGGTTCCGCCGGGCCGGCCGCTTCGGCGAGGGCCGCGGCTTCGGCCTCGGGCTGAGCATCGCCAAGGCGGTCGCCGAGCGCCACGGCGGAGGCATCGAGGCCCGCAGCCGTCCCGGCGCCGGCAGCACCTTCACCGTCCTCCTGCCCCTCACCTAAAAATTCTTTAATGGTCTTTTAACGGGTTTTTAACGGTCTCCTTTCTATATTGGGGGGGTACGGAACAACACCGATGAAAGGAGACATCATGAACGCTCGAATGACACGGAGAACGTGGATCGCCGGGGGCCTCGTCGTCCTGGCCGGTTTCGTCCTCGCGGGGACGGCGGCCTGCCGGGCCGAGAAGCCGGCCGCGCCGAAGACGAAGGAGATGCTCTCGCTCGCGGCCCTGACGCCTGTTTTCGGCAGCGCGGAGGACACCAAGTCCGGCCTGGCCGATTTCACCCAGTCCGACACGGAGATCGTCGTCGCCTACCACCTCTACCTCGCCGACCCGGCCAACGCGGACAAGGAGATCGCCGGCGACCTCGCGCCCAAGATCCGGAAGCTCTACGGGAATTTCGGGGCCGTCGACCGGGTGCGGTTCGAGGTGTCGCTGCCCGACCAGAGCTCTCCCGACGACTGGAAACCCTACATCTCGTTCGTCCTGACCCGCAAGATCGTCAAGGAATCGGGCTGGTCGAACCTTCTCGACACCGACCTTCTTGCGGTCGCGATCGAAGTGAAAAGGACCGACTAATATGAAAAAAACAGCTGCGATCCTCGGAGGGCTGGCGCTTGCGGCCCTCGTTTTCCTGGGGCCGGTGGGCCCCGCCGGCGCGGCTTCGCAGGCCGCGACGGATGTCCAGGCCCGGGCCGCCCTGAACGCCATGAGCCAGGCCTTCGAGAGCGCCGCGGCCAAGGTCAGCCCGTCGGTCGTCTCCATCTTCGCCGAGCAGGTCGTCCAGGCCGGCGGCGGGCAGGGCCTGCCCGACGCGTCCCTCCGCGATTTCTTCGGCGACCAGCTCTTTCGCCGCTTTTTCGGCGATCCGTCCCAGGGCGGCGGCCAGCGGCGGACCGTGCGCGGCCTCGGCTCCGGCGTCATCGTCAGCCGCGACGGCCTCATCCTGACCAACAACCATGTCGTCGACAAGGCCGACCGGCTCTCGGTCGTCATCAACGACAAGAAGTCTTACCCGGCCAAGGTCGTCGGCACCGATCCCCAGACGGACGTGGCCGTCATCCGCATCGACGCCAAGGACCTTCAGGTCGCCGAGTTCGGCGACTCCGACGACGTCAAGGTCGGGGAGTGGGTCCTGGCCGTGGGCAATCCCTTCCAGCTCATGCACTCGGTGACGGCCGGGATCATCAGCGCCAAAGGCCGGTCCTCGGTCGGGCTGGCCGACTACGAGGACTTCATCCAGACCGACGCGTCCATCAATCCCGGCAACAGCGGCGGAGCCCTGGCCGACCTCGGCGGCCGGATCATCGGCATCAACACCGCCATCACCAGCCCCTCGGGCGGCAGCATCGGCATCGGCTTCGCCATCCCGATCAACATGGCCCGCAAGGTCATGGACGCGCTCGTGGCCAAGGGGCAGGTCGTCCGCGGCTACGTGGGCGTCTCGCTCCAGCCGATCGACGAGAACATGGCCCAGGCCCTCAAGCTGAAGACGACGGACGGGGCGATCGTCGCGGACGTCGTCGCCGACGGGCCGGCCGACAAGGCCGGGATCAAGCGGGGCGACATCGTCGTCACCGTCGACGGCGCTCCCGTGCGGGACAGCGCCCAGGTCCGCAACCTCGTCGCCGAAGGGCAGCCCGGCAAGACCGTGACGGTGGGGCTGCTGCGGGACGGGGCCCGCCTCGAGCGGACGGTCACCCTAGGGGAGCGGCCACGGGAACGGGGCGACCAGGCGCCGCAGAGCGAGCGGCCCGACGCCGCGAGCCAGCAGAAGCTCGGACTGGCCGTCCAGGACCTGACCCCCGACATCGCCCAACAGCTCGGATTGAAGAACGAGCCGGGCGCCCTCGTCGCCGACGTGGTCCCCGGCAGCCCGGCCGACGACGCCGGCCTCGAGAGGGGAGACCTCATCCAGGAGGTCAACAGGATCCAGGTCAGGTCGGCCAGGGATTTCGAGAGACTGGCCCGCGGCCTGAAGTCGGGTGACGCGATCGCCTTGCTGGTCCGGCGCGGTCAGGGGACGGCGTTCCTGTCCCTGAAGATCCGATAGAGCCTCTTTCCGTCCTAGCGGGCGGTCCGGATGCCGGCCGGGGCTCCGGGCCGTCCGCATTCCTTTCCGTAAATTGGGGACACGTACCCCGGGTCCATGTCCCCGGTCTTTCCCCCGGTCTTGCCTCCAAGAGAAACAGTCCCTGGTCAATCCCTGGTTAGTC
>CAVWFA010000027.1:0-8725 GCA_963754085.1 Candidatus Aminicenantota bacterium
GCCATATCCGTTCGGCCTGAGAAAAACGCCGCTGGCCGCGCGTCTTTTCTAACGAAGAAGGCCCTGAAATCCCAAATCCAGGCAGGGCTTGACAAATCCAAACGAGGGAACCATAATGGAACCGAAACAAGACCAAGTAGGTGAGCAAGTGGCCACGAACTTCACGCTGAAAAACATACCCGAGGACATCTACGAGAAGATCAAAGCACGTGCGGAACGGAACCACCGCAGCATCAACGGCGAGATCATCTCCATTCTAAATGAGACGGTCAGGCCTCGGTCCAAAAACGCCGCGGAGATCCTGGCCCGGGCCGACGAGCTCCGTTCTCATACGAGGGGCTTCGTCACCGATGAGTTCATCAGCCGGGCCAAGCGAGAAGGCCGTCTGTGATCGTATCCGATACGAACCTCATCGCCCATCTCTACCTCGAGGGGGAGGTCAGTCCGCTGGCGAGACAAGTCGTCCTTCGGGATCCTGATTGGGCCGCGCCGTTCCTCTGGAGAAGCGAGTTTCGGAATGCACTGATCAAATGCCTTCGGGGCAGGGTCCTTGAGCGGGACAAAGCGTTCAGGATCTTGGGGTCGGCGGAATCGATGATGGCCGGATGGGAATTCGACGTGGCCTCGGACGACGTTCTCGAGCTCGCCTCGACATCGGGCTGCTCGGCCTACGACGCCGAATTCGTCGTCCTGGCGCGCGACCTGCGCGTCCCTCTCGTCACGACGGATCAGGAGCTCCTCGAGAAATTCCCGGAGACGGCCGTCTCGCCCGAGCGCTTTCTCGCCCGCTAGATCTGAAATATCAGGATATTGACAATCGGGGCTGATCCATTTATTCTTTAATGGAAAGTCGGAAAATAGGAATATCTAACACAAGGGGCGTGGCTTTCCGGAGGATCTCATGGAAGAATTGATCAGCGTGAGAAAAAAAGGGCAGGTCACGCTTCCTTTATCTATGAGGAAGAAGCTTGGGATAGCGGACGGGAGCATCGTTTTGTCGAAGATCGTCGATGACACTATCGTGCTTGTCCCCCAGGAGACTGTCGACCGCGATCAGGCCTGGTTCTGGAAGGAGCGATGGCAGAAGCTCGAGGCCGAGGCCGGCCGGGACGTCGCCGAAGGCCGGACCAAGACGTTCGACTCCGTCGAGGAACTTTTCCATGAGATCGAAGGCGCCGCTCAGGCTGACGCTGACCGAAAGGTTCAGAAGAAGCGCTCTTGAGCTCGAACCGGAGACCCGGGAGAAGCTCAGGAAACAAATCGGCCTCCTGGCCGCTGATCCTCGGCATCCGTCCCTGCGGGTCAAGAAGATCAAGGGGACCGGATCGGTCTTTGAAGCCCGGGTCGATAGGGAACTTCCGTTTCACCTTCGAATACGGCGGGACGCACGAGATCATTCTCAGGGTCGTCGGCCCCCACGACCCGACGCTGAAGAAGCCCTGAACCCTCAGCCTTCCAGGACGTAGCGGTGGTTGCAGAAGGCGTCGCCCTGCATGAGGGTCTTCGTCCGGACCATCAAGCCGTTCGGGCTTGCCGCAAGGACCGACGGAAGCGGCTTCGGGTGTTCCGCCTTCGGCGGGCATTTGGTAAAGAAACGATACGGCCTGCCAGGTCCCATATGGCAGGATCGCTCTGGCACGAATGTTGCTGGCTTATAGGGCATAAAGGGAGACGCCCCAATGACTAAAAGAAGCGCTCTGTCGGCCGCCCTTCTGCCCGTGCTCGCGATCGCTCTTGCCGTTGCGCCCGCCGGCGGCCAATCCGGCTCCTCTTCGCGCGACAAGATCGAACAGCCCGAGAAGGTCATGGAGGCGACCGGGGTCAAGCCCGGCATGGTCGTCGGCGAGGTCGGCGCGGGCCACGGCTATTTCACGTTCTGGCTGGCCCGGGGCGTGGGCGAGACCGGCAAGGTTTACGCCAACGACATCAGCAGATCCGCGATCGACGCTATCGAAGAACGACGCGCCGCAGAAAAAGTCAGCAACGTCGAGACCATCCTGGGCACCGTGGAGGATCCCCTGTTTCCGGCGGGCGCCCTCGACATGGTCTTCATGGTCAACGCCTTCCACGATCTGGCTCGGCCCGTCGAGCTTCTCGCCAACCTCCTGCCGGCCCTCAAGCCGGGAGCGACCGTGGTCATCATGGACAGGGACCCGGCCAAGTTCTCGGATTCGGAGGGCCACTTCTATACTCGTCAGAAAGTGGAGGAAATCGTCGGCCGCTCGGTCTTCGAACTCGACCGGGTCGAGACGTTCCTCCGCGATCACAACCTCTATATTCTCAAGGCCCGGAAGCAAGCCTAGCTCCCGGACCTCTTCTCCAGGATGAGCCGGCCGTTGCGGAAGTCCATGTGGACGCGGTAGGGCCAGAGGAGCGGGTTGCCCAGGAGCCCGGCCAGGTAGCGGCCGCCGATCTCGTTCAGGACACCCATCGGGAATTCGTGCAGGGTCTGTCCCTCGAAGACGAGCGGGCCGAGCGCGACCGGCAGGCCGTCGACGCGGTTGACGTACTGCGCGCCCTGGGCGCCCTGGATCCCCGAGCGGACGATCCGGGCCGGCTCGACCTTCGGCTTCAGGTGCTCCTTGAAGAAGATCTCGTCCACGAGGTTGGTGGCCGCCGCGGAGTCGAGGATATAGAGCGCGGCCGGGGCGCCGCCCACGGACGCTTCGACGACCGTCGCGTCGAATAGATAAAGCGGGACGTCCGCGGCCACGGCCGACCGGTCGATGCGCGCGGCGAGGAGGTCCGGCCGGTCGAGGGGATAGAGGTCCATGACCTTCCGCCCGACGTCGATCGTGACGTTGAAGCGCTTGAGCAGGGCCGCGCCGAGCAGGCCTTTTTTCAAGCCTTTGAAGGGGTGGAGGTCCGAGACCATGACCGGCACGTTCCGGAACACGATCCCGCCGAGATCGACCTTGTCCAGCAGGGAAAAGCGGACGGAAGCCTCGCCCGTCCCCACACCGGTGGCCGTCGAGCTGCCGGTCAGGTCGAGCCCCAGCTCTTCGGCCAGCAGCGGGCTGAGCGTCAAGAAATCGGCCGAGGCCGAATCGATGTCGAAGAGGTATTCGCCCCGCCCGTTGAGCTTGAGGGCGATCATGCGGATGCGTATCCGGGGGTCCGGGTTCTCGACGAGCGGGACCGCCAGGTGCTCGAAGCGCCCCTCCATCCTGAACAGCCTCTCCCCGGGGATCCGGCCGATCTGGGACATGCCGTTGGTGAACCAGGAGGGCAGCGGCCTCGACCTGCGGCGATACTGCTCTTCGGCCCGCTCGTAGATATCGAAGAGGTCGCACACCCGGCCGTTGTCCCAAGCGGCCCGCCAGAGCTGCCGGAAGGCTTCCCCGTAAAAGACTTCCGAGCGGACGGCCCGTCGCAGGTGGCAGATGGCTTCGTCCGGATCGTTCCGGATCCGGGCGATGCGGCCCAGGCCGAGATGCGCCTCGGCGTTGTCGGGCGCCAGCTCGAGGACCTTGTCGAACAGGGCCTCGGCTTCGGCGATGCGGCCCGTTTTGAGGTAGGCCAGCCCGCAGACGGCCAGCGTCCGCGCGTCGGCGGTCGACCCGGCCAGGACCTCGGCCGCGAGCTTGCCGGCTTCGAGGAAGGAGTCGGCCAGGACGAGCTGCTCGAGCCAGGTGACGCCGGTTTGGTGCGCGGGCGGCTGCCCCGGGAACACCAGGACCTGCAGAAGGAGGGGGGCGATCCACAGATATTTCTTCATGTTCGGCCTCGTAGAGAATACGGGCCGGAGCGAGGCGGTATTTAGGGCCGGCGAAGGGGCTATTTCGCCGGCGGACCGGTCAGGATCTTCGCCGTCAGGATCGCGACCCGGCCGAAGGCGGCGGCCACATAATCGTCGAGCTTCTTCTGCGCCTTCGCCTTGTCCTTGGCGTAGAGCACGGCGAAGTCCGTTTCGAACTTCGGCCGGGCCTTGGCGCAAGCGATCTCCTCGGGGAAGAGGTCCTTGACGAGCCTCTGGTGCATCGGGCCGTAGTCGGCTTCGGCCGCTTTCTCGAGCGCGAGGACCCCGGTGTTGAAGAGCCCGGTCTTGGCCGCCTTGATCGCCGCGTCGTCGAAGTGCATCTTGTCGAGGACATCGTCGTCGGGCGCGTTCGGTCCGAAGCCGGCTCCCGACGGCACCTTGGCCCCATAATAGAGCGGCAGGAACACGGTCGTGTCGGGCTTGCCCATGGCCAGCCAGATCGAGACCGCGATGGGTTCGGGTCCCTTGGCGTCGATCGAGACGACGAACGCGTTGATCGTCGATTCCGTGCAGATCGTCCGGAACTTGGTCTTGTTGGGGGTGCCCGTCTTGTAGCCGTCCGTGGCGTCGTATGCGGTGCCTTCGTAGTGGTCGCGGAGGATGGCCCTCAGCGTGTCGGCGGTCATCTTCTTCGAGGGCTTCACGGAGAACGGGTATTCGCGCGCGAGCTCCCACGTCTTGCCGGTGATGAGGCACAACCCCCGCCACTGGCGCAGGGCGTTGCCGTCGGCCGCGAGCTCGCGGTCGGACGGCCGGCCGAAGGCCTTCTTGAAGTCGAACGGGCCGTCCGCGGCGTCATACCAGCCCATCCTTGCGGCATATTCGGCGATGTCGGGGCTGCCCATGAATCGGTCCGGGTCGCCGGGCTCGATGCCGCGGATGGTGAAGTGGTTGGGGATGACGGCCACCTCGTCGTCCGGCACCCGCTGGGCGACCCAGCGGCGGCCGCGGAGGACGGCCAGCATCCAGGCCTCGTTCTTGTCGGCGATCGAGTAGGTCCGGCCGGAGGATCGGTAGCCGTACTTCTCGATGAGCTCGCCGGCGATCCGGACCGCCTCGCGGGCCGACGTGGCCTTCTCGGCCATGAGCCGGCGGAGCATCCAGCCGATGCCGCCGTCGGTGTAGTCCTCGGCCGTGACCTTCGACGGGCAGCTGTCCGAGGTGATGAGGACGCCGTGGTCGTTGATGAAGCTGTCGGCGAACTCCTGGGTCGTCGCCTCGATCCAGAGGAAGCCGGCGGTCTTGCCGTCGGTCTCGTGAACGGCGCCCTTGCCGAGGCCCACCTTCCGCGGCGCCGTGACGTCGCGGGGCAGGATCTTGCGCAGGTTGACGATGATGTCACCGCGGTCGTCCTCGTTATGAGCGACCATGACCGTGCCGTCGGCGCTGGCCTTCTTGCCGACGAGGACGGTGAAGCACTCGGCGTCCCCCGGATCGAAGGCCGCGGGCGCCGCCGCCTTGGCCGCGCCGGCCGGAGCGCCGGTGGACGCGGCGAACAGGATACCGATGACCAGTATGGCCGCGAGGACCAGGGAGGGCTTGATCGCGTTCTTCATGCCCCTAATCTACCCCGAGCGGCCGTCCGCTTTCAAGCCGGAGACAGGGCCGTTAGGGATTATTTCAGCCAGGCGTCGAGAAGGGCTTTTTGGCCGGGGGACGGATCTGTGAACGGCGTGATGCGGTAGGCCGGCTCCCGTTTCTGGCCCAGAACGACGTCCGTTTCACCGGTGGCGCCGCGCCTGGCGTAAAGGACGCGGATCTTCTCGCCGGGCTTGTGCCCATTGATCGTCCCTGGGAGCGAGCGCATGGTGACGCGGGTGCCGTCGACCGCCAGGATCTCGTCCTGGGCGCAGAGCCCGGCCAGCGAGGCGGGGGAGTCGGGCTCGACCGTCGCGAGGACCGGATCTCCGTTCTGGTCCTGGGCGGCCGCGCCGAACCAGGGCTCGGCCGCCGGGCGCGGCTCGAGGTCGATGGCCAGGCCGGCCGGATTCAAGTATTTCGCGTAATCCCACGGCCGGGTGGTCCGGGCGTAGACGTCGAAGATCTCGTCGAGGGGCGCGCCGGCCGCCTTCTCGCAGACCTCGCGAAGCTCGCGGCCGGTGAAGCCGCGTTTCTTCTCCTTGTAGAAGGTCCGGTAGAGCGTCCGCAGGACGTCGTCGAGCGAGGCCCGGCCGGCCGAGGCCTCCCGGATCCTCAGGTCGAGCAGCAGCCCCAGCCCGCAGCCGATGTCGTAATAGGAGATGGCCGTGCCTGCCGCGTGTTCGTTCCGGCCGAAAAAGCCGGTCCAGGTATCGAAGCTCGACAGCGCCGCCGGCTGATGGCGGCGTCCGGGAGCGTTCTCGTAGACCGCGACGGTCGAGCCGAGGCGCTCCAGGACCTCGTCGCGGGTCATCAGGCCGGCCCGGTTGAGGAGCATGTATTCATAGTAGACGGTCACGCCTTCGGAGAACCAGAGCAGGTCCGTGTAGTTCTCCCGGTCGTAGTCGAAAGGCCCGAGGGCGATGGGCCGGATGGACTTGACGTTGAAGAGGTGGAAGTACTCGTGGGCGATGAAGCTCAGCCAGCCCTGATAGCCTTTGGCGTTCGCGAGCGAGGCCGGATTGAGCGCGACGGCCGTCGAATTGAGGTGCTCGAGCCCTCCTCCGCCGGGGCCGATGACGAGGAACGCGTAGTGGCGGTAGGGGAGCTCGCCCATGAGCGCGGCCGCGGCTTCGACGATCCTCTTGAGATCGCCGGTGAATCGGACCCGGTCGAAGGAGCCGAGGTCGTAGGCGGCGACCGTATGGGGCTTGCCCGCCGCCTCGAAGGTCAGGATCTCCTGGTTGCCGACGAGGATGGGGCAGTCATAGAGGGTGTCGAAGTCGGGGGCCACGAACGCGTTGGGACTTCCGGCCACCGGTTCGAGACCTGTCGATACGGCCTTCCAGCCCGGGGCGGGGACGACGGTGACGGAGACGGGATCCTGCAGCCGGCCGGCGATGTGCATGAACACTCCGGCCGGCGTGATGAAGCCGCCGTCGTCGCCGAGATAGCTGTCGGCGCAGAAGCGGGTGAAGGCATAGACGTCGTAGCTCACGACCGCCGTCGCGGCCTTTCCGGTGCGCACGCGCCAGGTGTTCTTGGCCGTCTTTTCGAAGGGGAGCGGCTGTCCGGCGCCGTCCTCGGCCCGGAAGTCCTTGACGGATTTGGCGTAGTCCATGATGCGGTAATAGCCGGGGGTCCACACGGGCATCTTGAAGTCCTGGGAACCGCCCTTGAGCCCGCTTGCGCGGAAGACGACGTGGTAATAGTGCGCGGTCGGCCTCTCCATGGAGACGGTGACGGACATGGACGGTGCCGGCGTCCTTGCCTGGGCCAGAGTGGCGGCCGGCGAGAGACAGAGAAGGCCGGCGACGAGAACCACGGCGGAAAAGACGGCGGCTTGGCGCGTTCGGGTGGACATGTTCGCTCCTTCAGGATTTCGACCAACGGTTGGTATATCCCAGGCCTGGCGGCGAGTCAAACCCGCCTTGGGCCTCGGGTTTGACAGGATCGGGCCCGCGCCGATAGAATCCCGGACGTGGACATCAAGGCTTTCGCCCGGGAGCTCGGATTCGATCTCGTCGGTATTGCGGACGTCACGGCGCTGAGGGGCGATTTTCTGCTCGAGCCGGAATCGCGCGAACGGTTTCCGCTGGCCGTCTCGCTGGGCAAGGGCTTGAGCGATGCCGTCCTCGAGGACATCCGCGACCGCCCGACCTCGATCTACTTCCACCACTACCGGCAGATGAACTTTTTCCTCGACCGCGGCGCGCTCCTCGTCGCCGACCGCATCCAGAAGGGCGGCTTCCGGTCCCTGGCCGTCGCCGCCTCCCAGATCGTCGATTGGGACAAGCAGAGGGCGCATCTCTCGCACAAGCACGTCGGCCGCGCCGCCGGGCTGGGCTGGTTCGGCCGGAACAACCTGCTCGTCAACCCGGAGCTGGGGTCGCGCTTCCGCCTGGTCACGGTCCTCACCGACATGCCGCTCGAGCCGGACCGGCCGCTCGACCGCGGCTGCGGCTCCTGCCACGCCTGTGCCGCGGCGTGCCCGGCCCGGGCCATCAAGGACACCCGGGAGAGCTTCGACCACCTGGCCTGTTACGAGACGCTCAAGGATTTCCGCAAGAAGGGCTACACGACGCAGTTCATCTGCGGCATCTGCGTGCGGGACTGCCGCGGCCCGAAATAGGGCCGGTCCCTATATCGATTTCAGGGGATTCCGGACCTTCAGTCCCGGCAAGCGGCTGAAGTCCCTGTCAATCGTCCACAGCTCGCTCACGCCGTGCCGGAGACAGATCGCCGCCACGCGGGCGTCGTGGACCGTCGGCCCGGCGATCTTGCCGGCGAGGAGAAGCGAACGGAGCTGCGCCCAATGACCTTCGTCCTCGCCCAGCAGGACGAGGCTCGGCGATTCGAGCCAGGCGTCCACTTGTTCGACCGCCAAGTCCAAGGGTGTCGGAGGCGCGTAGATGCGGGGATGGGTCGTGATGGCCAGGAACTCGTGAATACAGGGCCAGGGGATGGCCCAGGGGGTCCGCCCTTCGGCCAGCCCGGTCAGGCATTCCAGGGAGGCGGCATGCCACGGGGAGTCCTCGCGATGGGCGTAAACGAGAATATTGCTGTCGACGGCGATCATCCGCCACGCTCCTCGTAGCCGATGGCCAGGATCTGGTCCCAGGTCGCGCCCGCCAGACGGGGCTGAAGCCCACCGCCTTTGAACGACCCCCGGCGGAGCTTGAAGGCCCCGGGCATCCGGTCTTGCCGCTCGGCCACGACCTTCCTGAGGCCCTCGTCCACCAGGGCTTTGAGGGTCGTTCTCTCCCGGCGGGCGACCTTGCGGGCCTCTTCGAAAAGGCTATCGGCAATATGTATGGTTGTTTTCATATGGCTAACCATATCATGTTACCTCGGGTCTGTCAAGGTGCCGCCGCTGTGTTTGATCCA
>CAVWFA010000028.1:0-9395 GCA_963754085.1 Candidatus Aminicenantota bacterium
AGTAGAGTCCGATGCCTATGATCAGGACTCCGGCGACCTTCTGGAGGATGCCGTGGGCCCGCCGAAGCCCTTTCGATTCGAGCAGGCCCTTCGCCGCGCCGACCGATGTCCCGGCGACGAGCACCAGGGCCGAATGTCCCAGCGCGTAGACGAAGAGCAGGAAGCCTCCGTAAAGGACGTTCCCCTTCTCGGCCACGAAAGCCAAGAGCACGGCCAGGATGGGGACGGCGCACGGCGTCGAGACCACGCCGAAGAGCAGGCCCAGCAGGAACGCTCCGAAATACCCCCGCTTCTTGACCTTAAGGCCGGACGGAACAGGAAAGTTCAATTTGAGTAGGCCGAGCAGGTGGAGCCCCATCAGAAGACAGACCGCCGCGACGAGATACTTCCAGAACGGACCGATATTGCCGAACATCCGTCCCATCAGCGCGGAGATGAGCCCGAGGACGGTGAAGGTGATGGCCAGGCCCAAGACGAAGAAGAGCGAAAAAACAAGGGAACGCTTGAGCGTCGTTGTCTCCTTGTTCCCCGCGACGACGCCCATCAGGAGCGGGATCATGGCCAGAACGCAGGGATTCAGGGCGGTCGTCACGCCTCCCAAGAAGACAGCGACGATCGCCAGCCAGGGGCTGTGTTGAAGGAGCGCGGAAATGTCGCCGAAGAGGTTCTCCATCGCGCCTCAGCTCACTGGATCCCGTGCTTCTTCAGGAGCTCGAGGATCTCCTCTTTGGGAAAGAGCCCGACGTGGCGGGCGATCTCCTTGCCCTTCTGGTCCAGAAAGACCTGGGTCGGGATCAGCTGAACGCGGTATTTCTCTCCCGGCGCGGGGTCCTTCCAGACGTCGTAGAAGACGACCTGGACCCGGTCGGGGAACATGGCGGCGATCTCCTTCATGATCGGCTGCATTTTTTTGCAGGGGATGCACCGGTCGGCGCCGAGCTCCAGGAATGTCACCTGGTACTTGGCAAAGTCGATGTCCAGCCGGTTCGTGGCCAGGACCTCGCCCTTGACGGCGAAGATCGGGGCCTGGGGCTGGCCGGCCGGCACGGCCTGCGAAACCGGCGGCGATGAAGAGGCGGGATCGCGTTCCGCCCGGGATTCGCTCCCGCATCCGACCGCCAGGATCATGATAAAAACGGAGACCGCGAGGACCGGATCATTCCGACGCCTGAATGAACCTCTTCTCATTTCGACGCCTCCTGGATCCAGGTCTTGATCTCTTCGAGGCGCGGGATCTTGCCCGAGCAGACGACCTTGCCGTCGATCACCAGCCCCGGCGTGCTGAGGATGTCGAACTCCATGATCCTCTCGATGTCCGAGACCTTCTCGACGTCCGCGGCGAGGCCGAGCTCGGCCAGGGCGGTCTTGGTTCTTTTCTCGACCTCGTGGCAGCGCGGGCAACCCGGTCCCAAGACGACGATCTTCATTTCAGTCCTCCTTTACGATTTCTTGGACGAGCCATTTATCAGCCTTCCTTCGCGGCCGACGGAGGGCCCGCGGGCCGGTTCCCGCTGCGTTTGCTCATCCTCCACAAGCCGAGAGCGAGAAAGACCAGGAAAACGAGCAGGTACAGGGCTATCGTCCAAGATGTTCGCCCCGTCCTCGAGCGCGCCGTAGATCAAGCCGGCGATCGTGCTGAAGAGCGCGACCCAGAAGACATAGACCCAGGCTTTGGCTTTCCCGATGATGGCCGAGATCATGAGGATGCTCTGAAGGCTCAGCTCGGGATCGGCCATGAGATAGGCCAGGAGCGGCCCCCTGTGCATGCCCAGGCTCAGGAACATCTTGGCGATCGGCACCTCGACGAGCGTCGGGAAATACATGAACACGCCGAAGAGGACGCCGGCCATGTTCCCCAGCAGAGTGTTCCGCCCGGCCAGGGCTTGGATCCACTCCGGACGGATGAGCTCCCGGATGACGCCGACGAAGAACACGCCGACGACGAGCAGCGGGAAGATCTGCTTGATGAAACGCCAGGACTCCCAGAGGAAATCGCGGACCTCGTCTTGGGTCAGTCCCTTGCGGGCGATAGACGCCAGCAGGACCACCGACAGAACGACCCCGAACATCTTGCCGGTGAAGAGGATGTCCAAGCCGCCGGCGTGCGCCGTCATGCCGGCCGCGGCGACGAGGAGCGTGAGGACGACGAGGCCGAGCGAGACCCAGGTCCAGCGGTTGAACCCCTCGGAGATCTTCCCCAGCCCGCGCCAGGCCGCCGCCGCGATGAGGAAGAGCAGTCCGATGAGGATCGCCCCCTGCACGGAGACGCCCTCCTGGCCTTTGGCGACATCGACGGGAACGATCCCGGTCAAGAATTCCTGGAAACGATCGAGGCCGGAAATGGGCAGCGAGATCTTCCCGTAGGAGTTCGTCAGGAGGCCGATCTTGAGCGTGCCCGACAGGAGCAGGGCGACGAGGATGATCAGAAAGACGAGAGACGCCCGTTTGAGCGTCGCTTTCCCCGCGAACATCGTCTCGGCCTTCTCCTCATGGGCCGCGTCCGCACGGCGGAAGATGAGGGCCATGATCATGCCGATGCTGATGCCGAAGATGAGCGACAGGAAGAGGCGGGCGAAGGCCAGGTCCGCACCGATCATGCCGCCCGTATAGATCAGGGCCAGGATGTTGGCCGCCGGAGCGAAGAAGAGGAACGTGATCGCCGGGCCGAGCCCGGCGCCCTTCCGGTAGATGCCCGCGAAGAGCGGCACGATCGTGCACGAGCAGACCGAGAGCACGGAACCGGCCAGCGCGGCCGCCGGATAGGAGACGTATTTCGGGGCGTTCCGGCCCAGGAAACGAGTGACCGATTCCTTGGGGATCAAGGCGGTCATGGCCCCGGCGATGAAGAACGCGGGGACCAGGCAGAGCAGGACGTGGGCGGCCAGATAGGCGGCGAGATTGCCCAATCCGCCCTGCAGGAGCTTCAACAGAGTACTCGACTATATCCATAGGATTTCCTTTGCGCGGCCTGCTTCTTATCCGGTCATTCAGGCTTGACCAGCGTCTCCTCGATCCACTTCTTGATCTCGTCCCGGCGTCTTGCGGAAGCAGTTCAGGATCTCGTCCTCGGTCCCCGCGCAGGCGGCCGGGTCGTCGAAGCCGCGGTGGATGTACTCCTTCCCGCCGGGGAAGAAGGGGCAGTCCGCGCTGGGCGTTGTCGCAGACGGTCATGATGAGATCGAACTTCTGGTCGATGAACTCGTCGATCTTCTTGGCGCGGTGGCGGCTGATATCGATGCCGATCTCGGCCATGACCAGAACGCGCCCCGGCGGACCTGGCCGGGCTCGGTGCCGGCCGAGAACGGCCTCGAAACGGTCGCCGTACAGGGCGTTGACCAGCCCCTCGGCCATCTGGGAGCGGGCCGAGTTGTGCGTGCAGATGAACAGGATGCGTTTCTTCATCGTCCCTCCTCCTGAAGCCGGCTCTCGCAGACGCAGCCGCGGATATTCTCTTGAATGCAGGACTCGAGTTTCCGGCCGTCCTCGGAGGCTTCGCGGGAAAGCTCGATCCGCTCCCGGAGGGTGCCGGAAAAGAGGCCGTCGAGGAGATCCTTCATTTCCTCCGGGACTCGATAGATGATCCATCGGCCGTCCCGGACGGTCTCGGCGACGCCCCCATCGCGCAGCACGCGCATGTGATGGGAGACCCGCGATTGCTCCATTTCGAGAATGAACATCAACTCGCAGACGCAGAGCTCGCGCTGTCGCAGGAGGAGCATGATCCTCAGGCGGGTCGGGTCGGACAAAGCCTTGAAGATCTTGACGATGTCTTTCATGGGCATTGGATGATCCCCTGGGCCCACAGGCATCCCCCGCAGGCCGGAAAAGTGTTGCCGTAACAGTCCTCCTCGTTCTTCTCGAGGAGCGAGCAGCCGCCGCAGACGTGGCAGGGCGAGAAATCGAAGGTCTTGACCTTGTCCCGAAAATCCGTGTAGGCCTTCGAGTTCCATATATCGAAAAACTCGGCTTCGCGGACATCACCGAACGTGTGGGACTTGACCCGGCGTTCCAGGCCGTAGAGGTAAGTCTTGTGGGAGTGGAGGAGGCCCATGCAGGGGCTGACCTGGCCGTCCCAACGGACGAAGGCCGTGCGATCGTGGACGAACCGGCACCGTCGCGCATCGACGGCGATGCGATTGCCCATGAAGGTCAGGTTCTCGAAACCCTGGAATAGGTTGAAGAGCATGTCCTTGGTCGTGTTGTTGACGTCGATGCGCGGCAGGCTGAGCTCGGTCTTCCCGGGCGCGAAGGTGAAGGTCTCCAGGGTGAGCGTCTGGAGGCAGAGCATCTCTTTTTCCATCGCCTCGCCGTACGGCAGGACGTGGCTGACCAGGATGCGGCGGGCCCCGACCGAGCGGGCCAGCCGGTCGAGGTGCTTGACGTCGCCGAGGTTGGTCTTCATGACGACGAAGGCGATCCCGATCTCGATCTCGTGTCCGTCCCGGCCGTTCCGCAGGGCCAGGCGCTCCACGTTTTCCATGACGAGGCTCAGGCTGGCCCCGGCCCGGATCGAATCGAAGCTCTCCTCGGTCGTCCCGTCGAGGGAGATCCAGAGCGTGTCGAGGCGTTCCCGCAGCAATCCCTCGATCAGGGTGTCGTCGAGGAGCGTCGCGTTGGTGGTCATCTCGACGCGGAGGCCGAGAGCTTTGACGGCACGGATCATGTCGAGGATCCGTGGGTGGGCCGTCGGTTCGCCGAAGCCGCCGAACATGACCGACTCGAGGTGGGGAAATCGCTTGAGCTGACCGACGACGAGGCCGAATGTCTCCGGGTCCATATCGCCCATCGGCTCGTTCCAGGTGTTCCGGATGCAGGTCTTGCAGGCCAGGTTGCAGCGGGAGGTCGGCTCGATATAGAGGCGGTTCAGGCTGTGGATGTTGGGCAGGATCTCGGCTCGTCCTCCCTTGACGACCACCTCCAGGCGGGCGCCTGGCTCTAGACCGAGTTTCTTCTCGAGATCCGGAGGAAAAACGAGCTTGCCTTCCTCGACGAAAAGCTCATAAACGGCCTTGTTTGCGGCAACTTGGCTTCGCAATAGACCTTTTTCGCCTTTCTCGAGATAGGCCATGAGCCCGGTGCCTTCGGGCATGTTCAGCGCGAACTTGTTTTTGTCCATTGCATCAACATATGTGGATATATTCATATATCATTTCAAAAAACGTGTCAAGAGCCGGGATTCCAGAACGGCAGGCCGTCGTCAGGTCTCGGGGGGAAGCTCGAAGAACTGGAACTCGGCCATCCCTGCAGGAAGCGTCCCCCCGGCCTTGGGCGCGGAGCTGTGCAGGCCCGCGGCCAGGGCTTCAGCCTCGTCCAGATAGGTCCGGAAGAGGCGTCCGCGCTCCGAAGCGGGCAGCGGATGGCAGGGGGATTCATCGCCCGCCCGGAACGCATCCTCCAGGGAAAGGTCCGCATGGGCCATCGGATCGCTCCCGTGGATCCACGTCCCCGACCGGAGATCGAACCGATAGAGCGGCAGGAACTCGCGGCCGCGACGGGCCACGAAGTCGACGGCTTCGATGAGGTAGTCGGCGTCCGTGTCGTCCATCGTGTAGTGGAAACCGACCCGGCACCAGCCGGGCTTGATCCCGCAAAAGCCCTGCCGGATGGCCGCCCGGTATCGTTCGGAGGTCGTCTCGTCGATCCCCAGGAGCTCATGACCGTAGGGACCGGCGCACGAGCACCCGGCCCGCGACTGAATGCCGAAGAGGTCGTTGAGAAGGACGGTCACGAATTTCGGATGGAGATAGCGGCCGCCCTCGCCCCGGACGTTGAACGAGACGACGCCGATGCGCCGGGCCGGATCGGGATCGCCCATGATCTCGAGGCGAGGCTGGGCCCGCCATTTCGCGAAGGCCCGCCGGAGCAGCTCCTGTTCCCGGCGCTCGATCGTTTCGACCGACACGGCCTCCTTGACCATGAAGGTCAACGCGGCCTTGACGGTCTGAAGGACTCCGGGCGTCCCGGCCTTCTCCCGCTCCTCGACGTCGTCGAAGAAATCGTGGCCCCGCCGGCTGACGTAGGCGACGGTCCCGCCGCCGCTCGTCGACGGCGCCAGGTCCTTGCGATAGATCCGCTCGTTGAAGACCAGGATGCCGCTCGAACCGGGCCCGCCGAGGAACTTGTGGGGGGAGATGAACACGGCGTCGAGACGGGCGTCCTCGCCCGCAGGTCCGGGCGGAGGGTTCATGTCGATGCGGACATAGGGGGCACTGGCCGCATAATCGAAGCAGGCCATCGCCCCGTGACGATGGAGCATCGCGGCCAGCTCGCGGACGGGCGAGACGAGGCCCGTGACGTTGGAGGCCGCCGAGAACGAGCCGATGCGCATCCGGCCGAGATACCGCGGGTCCCGCAGCAGCTCTTCGAGGTGGGCCAGGTCGATGCCGCCGTCCCGGCCCAGCCGCACGACGACGACCGTGCACGATCCTTCGCGCCAGGTCAGCTCGTTGGAGTGATGCTCATAGGGGCCGATGAAGACCACCGGCCGATGGGATCCGATGAATCCCTCGAGATCGGCGGCCCGCTCCGCTCCGGCATGCTCGCGGACGAGCGAGAAGAGCATCTCCCGGGTCGCCGGAGGCAGGGCCGTGCCGACGATCCGCTGGAGGCGGTCGATGGCGGCCGTGCTGCCGAATCCGACGCTGACGATCCGTCCCTCCGGCCCGGCATTGACCGCCTCCTTGATGGCCCGCTCGGCGCGGTGGAGAATGCGCGTCATGCTCCGGCCGGTGATGTCGTCCTCCGTATGCGAATTGGCGTAGTGGCGTTGGAGGCGAAGGAGATAGGCTTCGATGAAGCGGAGCGATCTGCCGGAGGCTGTGTAGTCGCAATAGACCATCAGGCGTTCGCCGAACGGGGTCGTTATGGCGGCGTCGATGCCGACGATCTCGTCCCGCAACGAGGCGGCGTCGAAAAGCGGATTCGTCATGGCAGACTCCCTGTTCATCGGGCTGGCACGGACTCGCGGCCTCCCTCATGGTAGACGAGTCCCGGCGGCGAGACAAGACGATTCCAAAACTGCCGCGTCGAAACCCCTCGCCCCGGGGCTCTGGTCAAGCCCGGGGATTCGGGCTAGAATCGCGGCATGCGCGCCACAAACATCGGACGGATCACCTTAGGTGTTCTACTCGCCGGCGGGATCGCGGCCTGCGGCCGGGGGCCCGCGCCGGAAAAGGCCGGACTTCCCTATCGAGATCCCGGGTTGTCGATCGACCGGCGGGTCGAGGATCTTCTCGCGCGGATGACGCCCGAGGAAAAGTTCCGTCAGCTGTTCATGGTCGCGGGCGATCTCGACGCGGGCCGGGAAGCATGGAAGGACGGCATCTTCGGGCTCCAGGTCCGGAGCGTCGCGGATGCCCGCGGCACGGCCGAAAAGCTCAACGCCATCCAGAAGTTCTTCGTCGGGGAGACGAGGCTCGGGATCCCGATCGTCCCCTTCGAGGAAGCCCTCCACGGCCTTGTCGGCCCGGGCGCGACCGCGTTCCCCCAGGCGATCGGGCTGGCCGCGACCTGGGACGCCGGGCTCATGAGCGAGGTCGCCGGCGCCGTCGCCGCGGAGACGCGGAGCCGGGGCATCCGCCAGGTCCTGTCGCCGGTCATCAACATCGCCCGCGACGTCCGGTGGGGCCGGGTCGAAGAAACGTACGGCGAGGACCCGTTCCTGGCGTCGCGGATGGCCATCGCGTTCGTCCGGGCCTTCGAGGAGCGCGGCGTCGTCGCGACGCCCAAGCACTTCGTCGCCAACGTCGGCGCGGGAGGGCGGGACAGCTATCCCGTCGCCGACGGCGAAAGGCAATTGCGCGAGATCGACTTTCCGCCTTTTCTCGCGGCGATCGGGGAAGGCGGGGCGCGGTCGATCATGACCTCCTACAACTCGTGGGACGGGGTGCCGTGCTCGATGAATCCGCGGCTCCTCACGGACATCCTCAAGGGCGAGTGGGCCTTCCGGGGCTTCGTCATCTCGGACGCCTGCTCGGTCGGCGGCGCGTTCAGCCTCCACCTGACGGCGGACTCCTATCCCGAGTCGGGGCGACAGGCCTGGGAGAGCGGTCTCGACGTCGTTTTCCAAACGGAGATCGGGCACGCGTCCCTCTTCGGCCCGGCCATCACCGGGGGGAGCGTCGGCGCGGCCCGGGTCGACGACGCCGTCCGCCGCGTGCTGCGGGCCAAGATGGAATTGGGGCTGTTCGAGGATCCCTATGTCGATCCGGCCGAAGCGGAGAGGGAAAGCGGGCTCGACGCCCACCGGGCCCTGGCCAGGAGAGCCGCGCGGGAGTCCGTCGTCCTGCTGAAGAACGGGGGCGGGACCCTGCCCCTCGGTAACGGCGGGGCATCGAGGATCGCCGTCATCGGTCCGGACGCGGTCGAAGCGAGGCTCGGCGGCTACAGCGGGCCGGGTGTTCGCAAGGTCACGCTCCTCGACGGGATCCGCGAGAGGTCCGGGCCGGGGGCGAGCGTCCGTTACGCCGAAGGCTGCGGCCGGAAGGCGGCAGACGAGGGCGGGATCGAGGCGGCCGTCCGGCTCGCGGGCGCGTCGGACCTCGCCGTCGTCGCGGCCGGGATCGAAGAGGGCGAGGCGCGGGACCGGGCCGACATCCGCCTGCCGGGCCGGCAGGCGGAGATGATCCGGCGCGTCGCGGCGACAGGCACGCCGACGGTCGTCGTCATCTACGGCGGGAGCGCCGTCGCGATGTCCGAATGGATCGACGCGGCCGACGCGGTGCTCATGGCCTGGTATCCCGGCGAGGAGGGCGGCCGGGCCGTGGCCGACGTCCTGTGGGGGGATGCGGATCCGGCGGGACGGCTGCCGGTCACGTTCCCGCTCGCCGTTGGGCAGCTGCCGCTCGTCTACAACCACAAGCCGACGGGACGGTTCGACGGCTATCTCGATCTTCCCGGCGACCCGCTCTTCCCGTTCGGGTTCGGGCTGAGCTACACGGAGTTCGAGTACGGCGAACTGGCCGTCGAGCCGAAGGAGATCCCGGCCGGCGGGACGGCCCGGGTCTCATGCCAAGTCACGAATGCCGGAAAGCGGGCAGGGGCCGAGGTCGTCCAGCTCTACGTGCACGACAAGCTGGCCTCGGTCGTGCGCCCCGTCCTCGAGCTCAAGGGCTTCCGCAAGGTCTTCCTGGAGCCCGGCGCGTCGGTCACGGTGACGTTCGACCTCGGGCCGGAGGAGCTGTCGATGCTCGACGCCAAGATGAAGAAGGTCGTCGAGCCGGGGGAATTCGAGATCCTGGTCGGCCGCTCGTCGCGGGACATCGAGTTGAAGGGCGCGCTGGTGGTCAAGCGGGCTGATTAGCCCGAAAGAAGGGACCAGGTCTTCACAAACGGGGACCTGGTCTTCGCATCTCTGCCAACGCGCAGCCGCCTGCGAAGACCTGGTCCCTCTTTGT
>CAVWFA010000029.1:0-113731 GCA_963754085.1 Candidatus Aminicenantota bacterium
CGGGAGACGAGCCCCTACCTCCGGCAGCACGCCCACAACCCCGTGGACTGGTATCCGTGGGGCCAGGAAGCCTTCGACCGCGCCCGGCACGAAGACCGGCCGGTCTTCCTCTCCATCGGCTATTCGACCTGCCACTGGTGCCACGTGATGGAACGGGAGTCCTTCGCCGACGAGACGGTGGCCCGGCTCCTCAACGCGCACTTCGTCGCGGTCAAGATCGACCGCGAGGAACGGCCCGATCTCGACCAGCATTTCATGGCCGTTTGCCAGAAGCTGACCGGCACGGGCGGCTGGCCGCTGACGATCGTGATGACGCCCGACAAACAAGCGTTCTTCGCCGGGACCTACTTTCCGAGGTCCCAGCGCTGGGGGCGGCCCGGGCTCCTCGAGATCCTGCCCCTCATCCACGAGGCCTGGCGCACGAAGCGGCCGGACATTCTCCGTTCGGCCGACGAGGTCGCGGCCGCGCTCGAACGGACTGCGGTTCAAGGCGGGCCCCGGCGGGCCGACCGGCTGACCGCGGCGACCCTGGACGAGGCCTTCCGCGAGCTGGCTTCGGATTTCGACCCGGTCCGGGGCGGCTTCGGCGGCGCGCCCAAGTTCCCCATCCCCCACCAGCTCGCCTTCCTCATCCGCTACTGGCAGAGGACCGGCCGCGGCGAGGCCCTGGGCATGGCCGGGAAGACCCTCAAGGCCATGCGCCGCGGCGGCCTTTACGATCATCTCGGCCACGGCTTTCACCGCTACTCGACCGACGCGGACTGGCTCGTGCCCCATTTCGAGAAGATGCTCTACGACCAGGCCCTCCTGGTCGAGGTCTACGCCGACGCGTTCGCGGCGACCGGGCGGGCCGAGCTCCGGCGGACGGCGGCGGAGGTCGCGGATTACGTCCTCCGCGACCTCGCCGGTCCCGAGGGCGGCTTCGCGACGGCCGAGGACGCCGACAGCGAAGGCGAGGAGGGTGCGTTCTATCTCTGGACGCGGGACGAGTTCGAAGAGGTCCTGGGTCGCGAAGACGCGGCGATCGCGGCCCAGGCCTTCGGGGTCAGCGAAGCCGGCCAGGCCGTCACGCCGGGGAGTCCGCCGGACGGCCGGAACGTGCTGCACGAAGTCCGGCCGCCGGACGGGCCCGGTCCGGCCGCCGAGGCGACGGCGGAGCGGCTCGGATCGATCCGGCGCAGGCTTTTCGCCGCGCGCGAGGGGCGGCCGCGGCCGTTCAAGGACACGAAGATCCTGGCCGATTGGAACGGGCTCATGATCGCCGGGCTGGCGGCCGTCCACCGGGTGACGGGCGAGGACCGCTATCTCCGGGCCGCCGAGAGGGCGGCGGACTTCGTCCTGGACAGGATGAGGAACTCCGCGGGGCAGCTCCTGCACGTCTTCTCGGAGGGCCAGGCCCGGGTGCCGGCCTTCCTCGACGATCACGCGTTCCTGGCCAAGGGCCTGGCGGCCCTGTACGAGACCGGATACGAGCCCCGCTACATCGAGAGCGCGCTCGATCTCGTCGAACGCGCCGTCGGGCTCTTCTGGGACGAGGGCGAGGGCGGGTTCTACATTTCGGCGGAGGCGGAAGCGGGCCGGCGGCGCAAGGAGATCTACGACGGGGCCGTGCCCTCGGGCAATTCGGTCATGTTCATGGTCCTCCTGCGGCTGGCCCGGCTGACCGGACGGCGGGAGCTCGAAGAGCGCGCTTCGCGTCTGGCCGCGGCGTTCTCCTCCGAGATCGCCGCCCACCCTCGCATGTCCACGGAATTCCTCTGCGGGCTGGACTACGCCCTGGGGCCGTCCCGGGAAGTCGTGGTGGTCGGGAGCTCGGAGGCGAAGGAGACGCGCGAGCTCCTGGCCGTCATGCGGGGGATCTGCCGTCGCGACGCCGCCGTCCTGTTCAAGGCCACGGACAGGGCCGAGACGGCCCGGGCCGTGGAGCGCCTCGCCCCTTTCACGAGAGACATGAACGCAGGCGGCGGCCGGGCCGCCGCCTACGTCTGTTCGGAAGGCGCCTGTCTGAGCCCGGTCGCGTCTGCGGCCGGGCTCATCGAAGCTCTCAAGGAAGCCCCGGGCGTCAGTCGAGGACGACTTCGCACTCGCCGGTGACGGCGGGATTCTTCGCGTCCCTGACCTTGATCGTCAGCTTGTCCCCCTTGACGAAGCCGGGGTTCTTGAAATAGAGGGGGGACATGAACCCGTGGAACGCGACCATGTGCCCCGCGGTCACGGCCAACTCCGAACCCAACGTGAGCGGGGGAAAGAAGTTAGCCGACTCCGGGAAATCATATAACTTGACCCAGGAGGAGATGATACCCTCCTTGCCGAGGCGTCGGTAGAACTCGAGATCACGGATCTCCCCGCCGTAGCTTGCCGCGAAGCTCCGAGAGCGAGGGCATGTGATACTCCTGGCCTTTGTAGACCATGACGATGTCCTTCGCCGCGACCGTCGCGGATCCCTTCTTGTCATTGACGCCCATGAACAGGAAGAACATCGCGTAGGGACTGTCGATCCCCCGCTTGACCATGGAGGCGTCGACGGCCATGAGGATGGGCCCCGACTCGTTGGCAAAGGCCCCCATGCCGAGGTCGACCGTCTGGGGATAGGCCGCCGCCGCAAGGACGAATACGGCCAAAGCGACTTTCAAAGCTTTCATCGATATCTCCTTTCTATCTTTCAGCCTGGCTTCGCCAGTCACCCCTGTCGTATGCAACCATCGTGCCAAGCTCTCAAACGCCCGGGCAAAGGGGTCTTCGTCCGGCCCGGGCGGAGGGGTGTCCGAACGGGAGGACGGGCTGTCCTCAATTCCTACAATTTTAGTAGGTTTTCGAGGGAAAGCGTTCCGTACGGCCTTCTTTCCCGCCCCATTTGAGGCCAGGGCCCGGACCGGGTCAACGGGCCCGGCCGGGGCCGGGTTGAAATGCTCCCCTCCTTTTAATAGAATCCCCCTACCGTGGGCGTGACAAGTAAGCTCCGAGCTCCCCGTTCCGTTCCTTCCCGGACCTCTTGCTTCCGGACGGTCTGACCGGTCCTCGAAGTTTGCTTTTCGCCGCCCGTGATCCCGGCAAGGAGGGTGACCATGAGATTCCGGAAGGACGGTTCGAGCCGGCGCGATTTCCTCAAGCGAGCCGCCGCGGGCGCGGCGGCATTGGCGTTCGCGCCGCCCGGCGGCGCGGGTCAGGCCGCACCGGCGCCGGCCAAGGCTGCCGGCTTCAAGCTCAAATACGCGCCCGGCCTGGGCCTATTCGAGGCGAGCGCCGGGAAGGCTCCGGCCGACCAGCTCAAGTTCATGGCCGACCAGGGCTTCTCGGCCTGGTTCGACAACGGCCTCATGGGCCGGCCGCCGGCCGAGCAGGAGGCGCTGGCCAAGGAATCCCAGCGCCTCGGCCTGACCATCGGCCCGTTCGTCGTCTATGCCGACTTCAGCGTCGAATCCTTCGTCATCCGGGACGCCGCCGTCAACGACATGCTCGCGGCGCGCTTCAAGACGGCCGTCGAGACCGGCCGGAGGACGGGCTGCCGGTGGACGCTGGCCGTCCCCGGCCGCTACGACCAGCGCCTCGACTGGGATTACCAGACGGCCAACGTCGTCGAGAACCTCAAGCGGCTGGCCGCGATCTGCGAGCCGTCGGGCCTGGTCATCTCCCTCGAGCCGCTCAATCCGAAGGACCATCCCGGGCTCTTCCTGACCAAGATGGCCCAGGCCTTCCAGATCTGCAAGGCGGTGGGCAGCCCGTCGGTCAAGATCCTCGACGACATGTACCACCAGCAGATCACCGAGGGCAACATCATCCCCAACATCGACGCCTGCTGGGACGAGCTGGCCGCCTTCCACGTCGGCGACTCGCCGGGCCGTCGGGAGCCGGGCACGGGCGAAATGAACTACCGCAATATCTTCAAGCACATCCACAGCAAGGGCTACAAGGGCGTCCTCTGCCTCGAACACGGCCTGAGCCGGAAGGGGATCGAAGGCGAGAAGGCCCTGCTCGCGGCCTACCGCGACGCCGATAATTTTTAAAGGAGACGAACCATGGACGACAAGAACGACAACGGACTGACCCGCAGAGACTTTCTCAAGACGGCGTCGGCGGCCTCGATGGCCACGCTGGCCGGGGCCATGGCGGGGACGGGAGGCCTGTTCGCCGCCGGCCCGGATACGATCCGCATCGGCGTTATCGGGGCAGGCGGCCGCGGCACGGGCGCGGCCATCGACGCCGTGAACGCCGCGCCGGGGGTCGAGATCGTGGCCCTGTACGACCCGTTCCAGGACCGCATCGACAGCTGCCTCAAGACGCTCCGGGAGAAGGTCCCGGCGGCGGTCAAGGTCAAGCCGGAGGCCTGCTTCACCGGCCTCGACGGCTACAAGAAGCTCCTCGAGATCAAGGACATCAACTACATCGTCACGGCCGCGCCGCCCGGCTTCCGGCCCCTCCACCTCAAGGCCGCGGTCGAGGCGGGCAAGAACGTCTTCATGGAGAAGCCTGTGGCCGTCGACCCCGTCGGGGTTCGCTCCGTCATCGCCAGCTCGGAGCTGGCCGCGAAGAAGGGCCTGGCCATCGTCGCCGGGACCCAGCGCCGCCATCAGCAGAAGTACCTGGAGACGATGAAGCGCATCCACGACGGCGCCATCGGCGACATCGTCGGCGGACAGTGCTACTGGAACCAGGGCGAGCTCTGGGTCATTAAGAAGACCCCCGAAATGAGCGAGATGGAATGGCAGTGCCGCAACTGGCTCTACTTCTCCTGGACCTCGGGCGACCACATCGTCGAGCAGCACGTCCACAACATCGACGTCATGAACTGGGCCCTCCGCGCGACGCCGGTCAAGGTCATGGCCATGGGCGGCCGCCAGGTCCGGACGGCCCCGGAATACGGCAACATCTTCGACCACTTCGCCGTCGAGTTCGAGTACCCGAACGGCGTCCGGGTGGCCAGCCAGTGCCGCCAGATCAAGGGCTGCGCCGACCGGGTCGAGGAGAAGATCGTCGGGACCAAGGGCCACGCCTTCGGCTACGGCGAGATCGCCGGGCCGAACGCCTGGAAATTCGAGGCCGAGGAGCCCAACCCCTACGTCGTCGAGCACACCGACCTCATCGCCAGCATCCGGGCCGGCAAACCCCTCAACGAGGGCCGGCGGATCGCCGAGAGCACGCTGTGCGCCATCATGGGCCGCATGAGCGCTTACACGGGCCGGGCCCTGTCCTGGGATTGGGCCATGAATTCGTCCAAGCTCGATCTTTTCCCGGCCGAGCTCGCGTTCGGCCCGCACCCGGTCGACCCCGTGGCCGTGCCGGGCGTCACGCCGCTCGTCTGAGCGGCCGTCCGGACAAGGAGGACACCGCATGAGCGAAAAACGCTCCAGGATGGACCGTCGTCAATTCCTCAAGACCGCCGCTGTCGCCGGGGCCGCCGCGGCGGCCGGCTTCCCGACCATCGTCAAGGCCTCGGCCCTGGGCAAGGGCGGGGCCGTGGCGCCGTCGGACCGGATCGTCATGGCCGGCATCGGCTTCGGCATGATGGGCCCGGGCAACATGGAGAACTTCCTCGAAAAGCCCGAGGTCCAGTGGGTGGCCGTCTGCGATCTCGACACCGAGCCCCTGGCCATGGCCAAGGGCATGGTCGACAAGAAGTACGGCAACAAGAGCTGCGCGACGTACCACGATTTTCGTGAGCTCTTTTTGCGCAAGGACCTCGACGCCGTGTCGATCGCCGTGCCCGATCACTGGCACGCCATCCTGGCCATCTCGGCTCTGCGGGCCGGATTCGACGTTTACGGCGAGAAGCCCCTGACCCACAACCTGCGCGAGGGCCGGGCCCTCTGCGACGCGGTCAAGCGCTACGGCCGGGTCTGGCAGACGGGGTCGTGGCAGCGGTCGGTCGAGAACTTCCATCAGGCCGCGGAGCTCGTTCGCAACGGACGGATCGGGAAGATCAAGAGGATCGAGGTCGGGCTTCCGTCGGGGCATTACGACTTCGCCGGGACCTTCGGCCAGGAGGCGCTGGTCGCGCCGCCGCCGAACCTCGACTACGAGTCCTGGGTCGGGCCGGCCCCCTGGTGGCCCTACTGCAAGGCCCGCGTCCACATGAACTGGCGCTGGAACATGGATTTCGGCGGCGGCCAGTACATGGACTGGATCGGCCATCACCTCGACATCGCCCACTGGGGCATGGGTTGGGACGAGACCGGCCCGGTCGAGATCGAGGCGACGGGCGAGTACCCGACGTCGGGCATCTACAACAGCCCGACACGCTACGATGTCCAGGCCAAGTACGCCGACGGGACGCCCATGGTCCTGGCCGGCGGGCACGACGAGATCTGGAGCGGGACCAAGTGGATCGGCGAATACGGCTGGATCTGGGTCGACCGCGGCCAGTTCGAGACCGAACCGGCCGGCCTCAAGCGCGAGGTCATCGGCCCCGGGGAGATCCGGTTGTACAAGAGCCGCGACCACCACCAGAACTTCCTCGACTGCGTCCGCAGCCGGGGCCGGACCATCACGCCGGCCGAGACGGCCCACCGCTCGGCCAGCGTCGGCCACCTCGGCGTCATCGCCATGGAGGTCGGCCGGAAGATCAAGTGGGATCCGGCCACCGAGACCGTCATCGGCGACCCCGAGGCGGAGCGGCTCCTGGGCCACTCCTACCGCAAGCCCTGGCAGCTGCCGGAGTGAGGAGAGAGACCATGACCAAGATGCGCCAACCGATCGCCGTCGCGGCTCTCCTCGTCATCGCCGGCCTGGCCCTCGCCTCCACTGCTGCGGCCGGACAGCAGGGCGACGGCATGGGCCTCATCTTCGAGCCGCTGGAAGCCATCCTCAAGGACCTCCAGACGTACGACACTTCCGACGTCGGCCCCGCCATGCGCCTCCACGCCTATGTCTTCTCGCATAAGGACAACGCGCAGTCCCGCCGGGAGACCGAGGCCGCGCTGCTCAAGTTCGTCCAGGGCTCGCCCGCCCCGGCCGGCCTGATGGCCGCCTGCCGGGCGCTCGGGCTCATCGGCGGCCCCGATGCCGCCCCCGTCCTGGCGGCGCTCACGCTCAAGCCGGAGACGACGGACGCGGCCCGCTACGCCCTCGAGAGGATCCCGGGGCCGGAGGCCGACGGGGTTCTCGTCGCGGCCCTGGACAAGACACAGGGAGATATCCGCCGCGGCGTCGTCTTCTCGCTCGGCGCCAGGAGATCGGCGGCGGCGGTCCCGGCCCTCGCGCGCCTGGCCGCCGGCAAGGACGCCGCGCTGGCCGCCGACGCGGTCAAGGCCCTGGGCAAGATCGGCGGCCCCGAGGCTGTCAAGGCCCTCACGGCCGCGCTGGGGAAGGCCGCTCCCTCTCTCAAGTCAGAGATCGCCTCGGCTCTGCTCCTTGCGGCGGAAAAAGCCCTGGCCTCGGGCGATAAGGCGGCGGCCTCCGCCGTCTATGATCAGGTGTTCGCGGCCAACGTTTCGGTCATCTCCCGCCAGGCCGCGTTCAAGGGCAAGATCGCGGCCGGGCCCGACGCGCAGGGCGCCATCCTCAAAGCCCTGAGCGGGAAGGACAGCCAGCTTGTACGCGCCCGCTCTGGCCATGGTGCCGGCGGCGTTCGGTCCGGCCGAGATCGGCCGGGTCACCGAGCTCATGGCCCGCCTGCCCGAGGACGGGCAGATCCAGCTCACGGCCGTCCTGGCCGGATATCCGGCTGAGGCCGTCAGGCCGACGCTCCTCGCCGCCGCGGAAAGCCCGTCCCTGAGCGTGAGGCTGGCCGCGCTCCGGTCCATCGCCTGGGCCGGCGACGGCAAAGCGGTCCTGTTCCTGGCGAACAAGTCAGCCCGGACAGCCGGGCCCGAACAGGAGGCCGCCCGGGAGGCCCTGGCCCGGATGAAGGGCCTGGACGTTGACACGGCGGTCCTCGAACATCTGACCAAGGCCGCGGCCGACGCGGTCAAGGCCGAGCTCGTCCAGGCCGCGAGCGCCAGGCGCATCGGCGCGGCCAAGCCCGTCCTCATGGGTCTGGTCGCGTCGGGTTCGCCGGCCCTCAAGGCGCGGGCCTCGGCCGCGCTCCGGACGCTGGGCGTCCAAGCCGATATCCCCGCCCTCCTCGATCTCCTGGGCGGGCTCGAAGATGAAACGGCTCGCGAGACGATGCAGGATACGGTCGCGGCGGTCGCCCGGACGAACCCGCGGGAGCTGGCCCGCGCCGGCGAGGTCAAGGCCCGGCTCGGCGCCGAAAAGGACCCGAAGAAAAGGGCGGACCTGCTGCGCGTCCTGGGCAAGATCGGCGACGATTCGGCCCTGGCCATGGTCCGGGCCGCCCTCGCGGATCCCGACGGGACGGTCGTCGACGCGGCCGTCCGGGCCCTCGCCGATTGGCCGACAGTCGCCGCGCGCGATGATGTTCTCGAGATCGCCCGGACCGCCCTCGTTCTCAATCACCGCGTCCTGGCCATACGGGCTTACATCCGCATGATCGGGCTCGAGCCCAGCCGGTTGCCCGAGGCCGCCGCGGCCGACCTCCTCAAGGTCCTGGCCCTCTCGACGCGGACGGAGGAGAAGCTGCTCATCCTGGGCCTTCTCGGCCGATTCCCGTGCGTCACCTCCCTGAAGACGGCCGAATCCCTGCTCTCGGACCCCACGGTGTCGGCGGAGGCTAAGTTGGCTGCCGACCGCATCCGCCGCTCTTTGAAATGAAGAAGGGGGCAAACCGGCAGCTGGCGCCCGGAAGGGGTCAAACCTACACTTTTACACTTTTTCGCCCCTTCCCCACGCGGCAAGATGAACAAAAAGTGTAAAAGTGTAGGTTTGACCCCGTCTTGGAGGACTAGCATGATCGAAGGACAGGCATCCGGGGCGAGGTCGCCCAAGCTCCGCTACGGCATGATCGGCGGCGGCCAGGGCGCGTTCATCGGCGACGTCCACCGCAAGGCCATCGCCATGGACGGCAAGGCCGAGATCGTCTGCGGCGCCTTTTCGCAGAGCTACGACAACACGCTGGCCACGGGGGACGCGCTCGGGCTCCCGACAGAGCGCCTCTACCGGACGTTCGACGGAGATGATCCGCGGCCGAGGCGCAGCGGCACGACCGGCCCGACTTCCTCATCATCGTCACCCCGAACAGCACCCACTACCCCGCCGCCAAGCTGGCCCTCGAGCACGGCTTCCCCGTCGTCTGCGAGAAGCCGCTGGCCACGAGCTCGGCCGCCGCCGCCGAACTGGCCTGTCTCGTCCGCGAGACCGGGCTCCTCTTCTGCGTCACCTACGCCTACTCGGGCTACCCCATCGTCAAGCACCTCCGCGACTTGATCGCCGCGGGAGAGATCGGCGAGATCCGCTTCGTCAACGGCGAGTACCCCCAGGAGTGGCTGGCCACAAAGCTCGAAGACTCGGGCCAGAAGCAGGCCGCCTGGCGGACGGACCCCAAGCTCGCCGGCGGCTCCAACTGCGTCGGCGACATCGGCAGCCACATCGAGTTCATGGCCGCCGACATGACCGGCCTCGAGATGGAATCGCTCTGCGCCCGCCTGGACCGTTTCGGCCCGGGACGTCCCCTTGACGACAACGCCACCGTCCTGGTCAACTTCAAGGGCGGGGCCCGGGGCATCTACTGGAGCTCCCAGATCGCCGCCGGGCACGACAACGCCCTGCGCCTGCGCATCTACGGCACAAAGGGCGCCGTCGAGTGGTTCCAGGAGACGCCCAACACGGCCCGCGTCTCGTTCCTCGACCGGCCCTCGGGCACGATCTCGCGCGGCCGCGATCCGATGTCGCCCCGGTCCCAATCGCTCTCGCGCCTCCCGTCGGGACACCCCGAGGGCTACTTCGAGAGCTTCGCCAACGTCTACGCGACCTATCTCGCCGCGCTCGCGAAGAAGCTCCGCGGCGAGCCCCTCGGGCCTGCCGACCTCGACTTCCCGAGCGTCGACGACGGCGTCCGCGGCGTCCGCTACATCGAGACCTGCGTCGAGAGCTCCGCCCGGGGCTCGATCTGGCTGAAAACGGATTGATCAAGGAGAGCATCATGGCGAGACCCGTCACCCTGTTCACCGGCCAGTGGGCCGACCTGCCGTTCGAAGAGGTCTGCAGGAAGGCCAAATCCTGGGGCTACGACGGCCTGGAGATCGCCTGCTGGGGCGACCACATGGACGTCCGCAAGGCCGCGGCCGACCCCGCCTATGTCCGCGACCGGAAGCGCATCCTCGACAAGCACGGCCTCAAGTGCTGGGCCCTCGGCGCGCACCTGGCCGGCCAGTGCGTCGGCGACGAGTACGAGCCGCGCCTGGACGGCTTCGCCCCCGACGCCGTCAAGGGCAAGCCCGAGGCCTTGCGCAAGTGGGCGGTCGACGAGATGAAGGCCGCGGCCCGGGCGGCCCGCAACATGGGCTGCTACGTCGTCAACGGCTTCATGGGCTCGCCCATCTGGAAGGCCTGGTACTCCTTCCCCACGACGACCGAGGAGACGGTCGAAGCCGGATTCCAGAAGATCCTGGCCCTCTGGTCGCCCATCCTCGACGAGTTCGACGAGCAGGGCGTCAAGTTCGCCCTCGAGGTCCACCCGACCGAGATCGCCTTCGACCTCTACACGACCCGGCGCCTGCTCGAGACTTTCAACGGCCGGTTGGCCCTGGGCCTCAACTTCGATCCGAGCCACCTCGTCTGGCAGGGCATCGAGCCGCACCTGTTCATCCGCGATTTCGCCGATCGCATCTACCATGTCCACATGAAGGACGTGGCCGTGACCCTCGACGGCCGGGCCGGCCTCCTCGGCTCGTTCCTGCCCTTCGGCGACGTCCGGCGCGGCTGGAACTTCCGCTCGCTCGGCCACGGCGACGTCGATTTCGATGCGATCGTCCGCGAGCTCAACGCCATCGGCTACGACGGGCCGCTCTCGGTCGAGTGGGAGGACAACGCCATGGACCGCGAGTTCGGGGCCAAGGAAGCGCTCGAGTTCGTCCGGGCCATGAACTTCTCGCCGTCCAAGGTCGCCTTCGACAAGGACATGAAGAAGTAGGCGCCGCCGGCCCGGAGTTCAGCGGTCGCCGCGCCGGGGCGGGCTCACGACCTCGAATTCCCGCTCCAGGCGCCGGCCCTCGTCGTCCATCAGCACGAGCCGGTGCGGACCGGGCTCGGGCGCGGCCGCGAGCTGGTGGAACACCCGCGTCGAGGCGACATAGCGGCCGTCGAGGTGCCAATGGACGGTCGCCCCGCCCTCGCGGTGGACGGCCTCGAAGACGACCTCGCCCATCTTCCCGTCGAGGCCGACCGGGACGTAGACCGACATGTCCGGCTCCGGATAAACGAGGCTCATGACCCTGGACCCGCGCTCCGCCGCCGCCCCGCCGCAATCGCTCCGGAACGGCGGCAGGGGCCGGTAATCGGCGTGCTCGGCCCGGTAGTAATACTCCTGGATGGGGGGCAGGACGAACCAGGCCTCGTGCCGCATCCGGTCGACCGGCTCGCAGCGGCTGTCGACCCGGAAGCGCCCCGAGGCGTCAAGGTGGACCACCTGGTGGAAGCCGCACATCCGGTCGAACCGGCTCTCCTCGGGCACCGTCACCGTCTCCGCCGGGCAGAGGTCCGTCGCCAGGCAGCCCGAATCGCGGCAGACCCGGAGGTCTTTGAATCCCGACGGCGGCCGGACGATCTCGCCGCCGCCGGCCACCGCGCTGAGGAGATCGAACAGGACCGGGGCCGCGGCCCCGAGGCCCGTCAGCCCGGGCCGGCCCTCCCCGTCCGCGTTCCCGGCCCAGACCCCGATCGTGTAGTTCGGCGTGACGCCGACGGCCCAGGCGTCGCGCAGGCCGAAGCTCGTGCCCGTCTTCCAGGCCATCCATTTCGACGAGCTGAAATTCCGCCAGAAGCCCTCCTCGTCGGGCCGGCTGACCGCCGTCAGGGCCTGCAGCGTGAGATAGGCCGAGGCCGGGCCGAGGTCCCTCATCTTCGACGGGACCTGCGGCTCGTCCCGGAGCAACCGCACCTCCAGCCCCCCGCCCGGCGCGTTCGACGCGAGCTCGGCCATCTTCGCGTAGAGCGCCGCGATCTCCAGGAGCTCGCCCTCCGCTCCGCCGAGGACGAGGGTCAGCCCGTAGTCTTCGGGCGGCCGGTCGAGGGTCGTCATCCCCCACTGCCGCAGCCGGTTCTCGAACCGCGGGATGCCGTAGTCGCGGAGCTCGCGCACGGCCGGCACGTTGAGCGACCAGGCCAGAGCGGCCCGGGCCGGCACGGCGCCGCGGAAGCGGCGGTCAAAGTTCTCCGGCTTGAAGCCCTCGAAGCGGGCCGGCGTGTCGGGAACGAGCGTCCCCGGCGCGAGACCGCCTTCCTTGAGCATCGAGGCGTAGAGGAACGGCTTGAGGATGCTGCCGGTGCTGCGCCGGCTCCGCACGATATCCACGTTCTGGCCGTGGGCCTCGCGCCGGTCGAGCCCGACGTTGCCCACGTAGGCGACGACGGCCGAACTCCGGTTGTCGATGAGGATGGCGGCCGCGTTCCGGATGCCGCGGCCGGCCAGGCGGGCGCCGTGCTGTTCGACGATCCGGCTGGCCGTCCGCTGCAGGTCGGCGGCGATGAAGGAGCGGAACGGCGACGCCGCGCCGGGCCGGGCGGCCAGGGTCTCGAGCAGATGCGGCGCGTCGCGCGGCAGGGCGCGCAGACGTTCGGGCATGGGCTCGGCCAGGGCCAGCCGACACTCGATGTCGGCGATCGTCCCCCGGTCCCGGAGCTTTTGGAGGAGGCCGTCGCGCTTGCCGCGCAACCGGATCCGCCCCGTCGCGGAAGCCGTGAGCCCCGGGTCGTTCGGCAGGACGGCCAAAAAGGCCGCCTCGGCCCAGCTCAGCTCGTCCGGGCTCCGGCCGAAGTAGAGCCACGAGGCCGCGTCGAGTCCGACGACGTTGCCGCCGAACGGCGCATGGGCCGCGAACAGGGCCAGGATCCCGGCCTTGGACAGGCTGGTCTCGAGCCGCAGGGCCAGCCCGGCCTCGCGCAGCTTTTCGGCGAAGGTCCGCGGCCGGTTCTTCCGGGCCAGGCGGATGACCTGCATGGTGATCGTGCTCGCGCCGCTCTCGACCCGGCCCGTCCGGAGGTTCTGACGCACCGCCCGGGCCACGGCCAGGGGGTCGACGCCGGGGTGGGCGAAGAAGCGCTTGTCCTCGAAGCGGACGAGCACCTCGGTGAACCGTCGCGGGACGCGTCCGCCCTGCGGGAAGCGCCACTGGCCGTCGGCGGCCGTCCGGGCCCCCAGCAGCCGGCCCTCGGCGCTGAAGAGCACGGGCGAGACGGGATCGTCGAAGCGGACGACGGGGACGGCCAGCCAGAGCAGCGCCATTATGAGGATGGCGCCGCTAGTGACAAGCAAGTTCCGTCGCTTATGGGGGGGCGCAGGTCCCCCTTTAGGGAGGTTGATCTCCCTTTTCCTGGATTCCCTCTCGAGGCGGCGAGGTTGGTCGCCCTGAAGCCCCCGTGGGGGAAGGGGGACCCGCCGGAGGCGGGGGAAACCAGATAAAAAGGTTTCCGGGGCGCGGGGATGCGAGGGGCGATAACCGAGCAAAGCCGGAGAGAGGGATCTCCAGGAACCGGGAGACAAACCTTTCAGGAGGGGCTGTCCCCTGCGGGGACGGTCCCTCGTCCTCAAGCCCGCGTCCGCCACCCGGCGCTCCTTCACTGGATGATCTCGATCCACTGTCCCTTCGTATTGGCGTGCAGGCCGGCGTCGTACATGGCCTCGACGGCGACGCCCGGCTGGTAATACCGGCCGCGATAGGAGGCGTTGAGAACGACCAGGAAGACCTTCTCCTGCCCGGCGTCGAGCCCGAAGTAGGTGAAGACGCGGTCGTCGCGGATGTCCTGGTAGTCGACGGCCGGGGCCGCTCCTCCGCCGAACCTCGGATTCTTGATCTGGAAGCCCGAAGCGACGAGATGCGTCAGGACGAGGTTCCTGAGCGGGTTCGGGGTCAGGTTCTTGATCCGGACCTCGGCCACGAGATCGAGCCCTTGCGTGATCGGGCCCGCCTCGATGTCGTTCATCTTCATGTCGCGAAGCCGGACGTCGATCGACAGGCCTTCCGCGGACGGCGTTTCGACGCCGGCCGCGGGCACGCCGCGCCGATAGACGTTGACGTAGAGCGGCCCGGTCTCGGTATTGGTCAGGGTGAGGGCCCGGCCTTTCAGAGGGAAGGCCGCGTACTCGCGCCGGTCGAACGGCGTCGCCGACTCCACCTCGACCGCTTTGTCCGCGTCCCAGGCGAACTTGTAGCGGAACGGCTTGACGCCCGCTCCGCCGTAGAAGGCGGCCAGGGCCATCAGGCCGAACGACGTTTCGTGCGTCGACAGCCAAAGGTCCGAGGCGAACGTCTTGGAGATGTCTTCGAGCCAGGCCCGGCCTTTATCGGCCCGGCCCATCTGGACGAAGGCCCGGACGGCCAGGGCCTTGTCCCGGAACTCGGAGCCGAAGGTCTCGCTGTCGTCGCGATAGGGCTTGAACTCGAGCCTGGCCCGGTCGGCCAGGTCGGCGGCCGCGTCGGCCTGTCCGGTCATTTGGAAGGCCGCGGCCAGCATGAGCCCCGCCGGACCGGGCAGGGCGGCGCTCTCCCGGAGCCTGTTCATGGCCCCGAGGTCGGGATCGCGGGCCAGGGCCAGCGCGAACAGCCGGAAGGCCTGGGCCAGCTGAGCCGCCGCGCCGCCGGTGACGAAGCCGTTGGCCAGCATCTTCTGGTTCGCCCGCCAGGCGTCGAGCATGGAGGGGGGCACGTGATAGCCGAGGCGGGCCGCCTCGAGCAGGAACCAGCCGGCGTAGATGCCCGTCCACTCGTGGCCCTCGCGATCGCCCGGCCAATACGAGAAGGCCCCGCTCATCATTTGGAAGGCCGGCAGCTTTTGGATGGCCGCCTTGACGTGTTCCTCGACCTCCTTGGCCTGCCGCTCGTCGAGCTTGACCAGGCTCTTGAGATAGAGCTGGGGGAAGGCCGCCGAGAGCGTCTGTTCGAGGCAGCCGTGGGGATACTGGATAAGAAAGTCGAGCCGCTTCTCCAGGTTGAGCGGCGGCAGGGAGGACGCTTCGAGGATGACGCTGTTGGTGTTCTCCAGCCCGAACGGCACCACGTCCTTGGTCACGGTCGCGCCGGGCTTGACCTCGAGGCGCGTCGTCTGCGTGATGGCCGTGCTGCTGGCCAGAACGGGAATGGCGATAGCGTCTTCGACACGCTCGGCTCCGCCCACCGCACGGAAACGCACCTCCCCCGGACCGATGCCGCCCGTCGTTCTGAGGGCGAAGCTGACGATGTCGTCGCCGGGTCGGGCGAAGGCGACCGTCTTGCGGCGCTCGCCGACGACCTCGAGGAGCCCGTTCGTCTCCACCTCGACCGTGACCTCCTTGATCTCCGGCTTGGTGACGAAGACGGCGATGGGCATGACCACGTCCTCGCCGGGACGGACGACCCGAGGCAGGGTGGCCAGGGTCATCAGGTCGCGACGGACCGGGACGGACTTCTCGGCCAGACCGAACGCTCCGCCGCGCCCGGCCACGACCATGACCCGGACGGCCCCGAAGTACTGAGGCATGGCCAGCTCGTGGACAGCGGTCGCGCCCGCCTTGAGCTCGAACGGCCCTTCGAACAGGGCGACCGGGGGGAACCGCCGCGGCTGCTTGGCCTTGTCCAGGGACGCGCCTTCTTCGCCGCCGCCGAGGGCCAGGATGCGGGCCATCTCGGCTCCGTAGGCCTCGGCGACGATGTCGAAGAGGTCCCACGTCGAGACCCCGAGCGCCTCGCGGGCATAGAAACCTTTGCGCAGGTCCGGGGTCGCGAACCGGGTCAGGCCGAGGAGCCCCTCGTCGACGACGGCCAGCGTGTAGGTCATGGGCCGGCCGCCGCTCTCGCGGACCTCGACCTTGAACGTCTCCCTGGGCCGGATCTCGTCGGCCACCTTGACCACGGGTTCGAGCCGCGTCCCCGGGTCCTCGACGATGAGGGGGATGACCCCGTAGAGCCGGATGGGCGTATCGCTCGCCTTGTCCCGGTGCGGCTGGATGAGAGCGACGTGGACGTAGACATTGGGGGTCATGGCCGCGGTGAGAGGGACCTCGAAGCGGTTCTCGCCCTTGACCGTGGACACCCAGAACTTGTCGAGGACGGACGTCCCGCTCTCGATCGAAACGAGGGCCCGGCCCTGGACGGCCTCGGGCAGGTAGATGACGGCCTTCTCCCCGACCTTGTAAGCGGGCTTGTCGGCGGTGAAGCTGAGCGACGTCGCGCCGGCCCCGCCTTCCTCGCGGGCCCGGCCGGCCCAGCCCGGCCAGTCGACATAGACGATCTGGCCGGCGGCGTGGCCGCTCACGGGGTCTTCGACGCGGATGAGGAAGCGCCCCCAGTCGGGATAGCGGATCTGGAATGTCCACTTGCCGGCCCCGTCGCGGGTCGGGACCTCGGCCTTGAGCAGGGGCCGGGTCTGGACGCCGGCGACGTATTGGGCCAGGGAGTCTCCGCTCCGGTCCCACCACCACTTCCACTCGATCTTGTAGAGGGAGACGACGACGCGGTCGCGGGAGACGGGGCGGCCGTCGGGGTCGACGGTGACGATCGAGACCTCCTGGTCCTTGTCGGTCACGAGCAGGTCGCGGGTCTCCTCGCCCTTGGGCGCCCGGACGCCCACGTAGGAATCGTACGGGTGGAACGGGAGCGAGAAGGTATCGACGCTGAAGTCGCCGCTCTCCTCGAAGACGCGGCTGGTGAAGACGGCGTCCAGCGAGCCCGGACTGGGCTGCTGCGGGGCGATGTCGATCCGGACTTTGGCCCGCCCCTGGGCGTCGAACGTCCCCTGGGCCACTTCGACCGTGGCGCCTTCGAAATCGCGGGCCGGGTCGTCGAAGCTGTAGTCCGGGAAGCGTTCGAACCGGGTCGGCCGCCGAACGAGCCGCGCCGACACGTCGAACTTCAGGTTCGCGGCGGGCGCGCCGTGGAGCCATTGGGACGTGACGGCCGCCTCGAAAGGCATGTCCTTGCGCCGGAGGACGTCCCGCCCCGTTTCGAGGCCGATCTTGAGCCGGTTGGGCACGACCGTCTCGATCTTGAGGGTCTTGCCGAAGGTCAGGCCGCCGACGAGGATACGGGCCTGCCAGTTTCCCGTGGGGGCGGCGTCGTCCGTCTCGATCTTGAAAGCGTAGAACGGCTCGACGACCTTATCGGGCTTGGCCGTCAGTACGACCTGCCCCTGGGGATTGGCGAGCTCCAGGATGACCGGGTGTCCGGACGGCAGGACCTTGTCCCGGTCGAACAGGGCGAAGGTCAGATGGAGCGTGTCGCCGGGGCGCCACACGCCGCGCTCGCCGTAGAGAATTCCCTTGACGCCCCGCTCGGAGACCTCGCCGCCGACGTCGAAGTGGCTGAGGGGCAGCGCGGCTTCGCCGGCGATGCGGAGATAGCCGATGTCGCCGCCGCCCTCGGCCGAGACGTAGAAGGCCCGGTCCTTGAGGGCGAAAACGGCGAAGCCGTTCCCGTCCGAGGTCGTCTCGCCGAGGAGCTGGTTCTGATAGTTATAGGCCCTGACGCGGAGGCCGGGGAGCGGCCGAGCCGTGCCGAGGTCGGTCGTCACGACGTGCAGAGTGCCGCCCGGCTCGAGCTTGGCCACGAGCCCGATATCGGAGGCGAAGAAATTACGGCCGGCGACGGCCTCGCGGTTGTAGCGGGGGAAGTAATAGGCGTCCGCGCAGGGATCGTTGCGCCGGTTCCACTCGCCGGGGCGGTACTCGTAGCCCTCGTCGGCGTAGTCCCAATTCGAGTAGCGCTCGTAGCCGGCGTCGTCCATGTTCCTGAGCGGCGGCTCGGCGACGACCGGCTCCCCGCCGGCCGGGCAGGGGTAGGTCGAATTGCCGCGGTTGATGGACAGGACGATGCGGAACAGGCTCCCCGGGTTCTCCTTGAACAGGGCCGTCACGTCGAGGTCAAAGCGCGCCGGACGGCTGGTCACGGCCGGATCGTCCGACAGAGGGACGGTCTTGCGCCAGAGATAACGGCCGACCCGGGCCAGCTCGTCCGAACCCTCGAGGCCGTTGATCTGGAAGAACTGGGCCATGTTGCCCGGGTAGATCTGAAAGGCCGCGACCTGGACGCTCCGCAGGTTGACGGCCTCGATGGGCACGGTCAGCCGGTCCTTGCGCGGCAGGATGAGCCCGCGGCCGATGAAGCGGACCCGGGGCCGGAGGGATTCGAAGCTGACGGTCCGGTCGACGCCGTCCTTCAGGCGCCGGTTGAGGTAGTTGCGGATGCCGGGCAGGACGCTGACCGGGACGTTGCCGAGGAACTCCTGGGTCGAATAGACCCGGACGACATTGCCTTCGATCTCGAACGTCAGCGGCCGCTTCTCGATGCGGATGAGCCCCTGGAGGCTCTGGTCCCGGGACAGGCTGTCGGAGAAGCGGACGAGGACGTGCCGGGTCTCCCCCGCGGCCGCCTCGACGGACACCACCTCGAACGCGCCGAGGGCCGGCACGTCCACGGTCCGCCGGCCGCGGTTGTCGATACGGATCGGGGCGCCGTCCCAGGACAGGAGGACCGTCGAGGCCTCCTCCCTGCGGGCGATGTCCTTGACCGTGAAATAGTGGGTCAACCCTTCCTGGGCGTGGCTCCACTCAACGGTCAGGGCCTTTCCGTCCTGCTCGGCTTCGAGGACCTTCTCGACCAGGGCCTTCTCCTCCATGTCGGCCGTGACGACGCGGCCGCGGAGGACCTGGGCCTGCGGCCGCTCCGGGTCCTCGGCGAACAGGCCCTCCAGCAGGACCTCCATGTCGGGGCGCACGACGCCGAAGCGGAACTCGAACGTGGCGAAGGACCTGGGCAGGTCGAGGATCCTGCCCACGTTGAGGACGGCCCTGTATTCCTGGCCGGCCTTGAGCTCGCCCTTGGGGGTGAAGACGAGCTCGCGGGGGCTTGTCCACTCCGCGGTCCCGTCGATCGCCGGCGAGAACTCGAACAGCCCCGCCGCGGCCTTCCCCGGGGTGCCGGCGTTGTCGACGAAGAGCACGCGCACGGGCGACTTGCGGAACATCGTCCCCGAGGTGAAGGCGCTGATGTAGCGGTACCATTCCTTCTCGCCCTCGGCGGCGGCCGGCTTCTTCGACCGGCAGCCCGCGAGCCCGATAAGGCAGCCGGCGACGAGGATCAAGGATACGGTCTTTTTCATGGAGGTCCCTCCCCAGCGGATCGGATGGTCGGTCAGGCCCTGAATACGGACACCTCTCGACGGTCAGCGTATTATCGGAAGGGGGAAAAGTCAAACCTCTCTCTTCTTTGAAAGGGGCCTTTTATAGTATGATAAACCGGTCTCAACCGAGGCAGGAGTGACACCATGGGCCATGCCACCAAGACCCCCGCGGCCGGGGGGATCAGCCGCCGGGATTTCCTCAAGTCGTCGGCCACGGCCGGGCTCGGCGCCGCGCTGGCCGGGGCGGCCTTCGGTCAGGACGCGCCGCCGGCTGCGCCCGCGCCCGCCGCCGCGAAGGGCGGCGACGAGCTCCGGGTCGCCGTCATCGGCTGCGGCGCCCAGGGCCGGGTGCTGGTCGAATCGATGCTGCGCATCCCGTCCGTCCGCATCGCGGCCATCTGCGACATCTGGTCCTACAGCCGCCAGTACACCGGCAACTACCTCAAGAAGTACGGCCACCTGGCGGCCGCCTACGAGGACTACCGCGACCTGCTCGCGTCCGAGAAGGGCCTCGACGCGGCGATCGTCGCCACGCCGGACTGGGTCCACGCCGAACACGCCAATGCCTGCCTCCGGGCCGGTCTGCCGGTCTACTGCGAAAAGGAGATGTCGAACTCCCTCGAGAAGGCCCGCTCCATGGTCCTGGCCGCCCGCGAGACCGGCCGGCTCCTCCAGATCGGCCACCAGCGCCGTTCCAATCCCCGCTACATCCATGCCATCAACCGCCTCATCCGGGACAAGAAGCTCCTTGGGCGGGTGACCGTCAATTTCGCCCAGTGGAACCGGGCCAAGGCCGATCTGCTGGGCTGGCCGGAAAAGTACGCCATCGACCAGGCCACGCTCGACAAATACGGCTACGCTTCCATGGCCGAGTTCCGCAACTGGCGCCTTTACAAGAAGTACGGCGGCGGGCCCATGGTCGACCTGGGCTCCCATCAGATCGACCTCTTCAGCTGGGTCCACGGCACGCCGCCCCGGTCGGTCGTGGCCAGCGGCGGCCTCGACTTCTACAAGAACTGGGAATGGTACGACAACGTCATGGCCATCTACGAGTACGAGACCAGGGAGGGCGTGAGCCGGGCCTTCTACCAGGTCCAGACGACGACCCAGCACGGCGGTTTCTACGAGACCTTCATGGGCGAGAACGGCTCGCTCGTCCTGTCCGAGATCCCCCAGCGCGGCAACTGGGCCATGCGCGAACCCCACGCCCCCGAATGGGATTCGCTGGCCAAGGCCGGCCTGCTCCAGTCCGAGTCCGTGCCCATCCAGAAGTCGTCGACCAGGAACATCTACGTCGATGTCCGCGTGACGGCCGAGGCGGGCCGCTGGCCCCTGCCGGTCGAGCTGGCCAAGCCGGCCCACCAGCCCCACCTCGAGAACTTCTTCGACGCCGTGCGCCACGGAACGCCGCTCAACTGTCCCGCCGAGCTGGCCTACGAGTCGTGCGTCGCCGTGCTCAGGACCAACGAGGCCGTCAAGGCCCGCCGGGTCTTCGAGTTCCGGCCGGAGATGTTCAAAGCATGAGCCGCGCGGGACGGACCTCTCCCCGGGCTGTCGGCGGCGCCCTGGCCGCCGTCCTCGTCCTGGCCGCGGGCGCGCCGGGCCAGGCGGCGGCCCCGGCGCCGGCCCAGAACCAGAAGCACGTCGTTTGGGACGGCAACCGGACGCTGCCCGCCCATTTCATCCCGCTCCGCGACGAGAACGACGAGCTCATCGTCCCGACCGAGACGGACCCGCGGCCGTTCTCGGCCCGGACGACTTGCGGCCCGTGCCATGATTACGACAAGATCCGGGCGGGCTGGCATTTCGGCGCCATGACCGCGGCGAAGAGCGGCCGGCCGGGCGAGCCCTGGCTCCAAGTCGATCCGAAGACGGGGACCATCCTGCCGGTATCCTACCGGAAGTGGCCGGGCACGTTCGATCCCGCTGCGGCCGGCCTGACGGCTTGGGACTTCACCCTGCTCTTCGGCCGGAACCTGCCCGGCGGCGGGCCGGCCGAACCGCCGGACGGCGAGGTCGAGGCCCATCCGGAGGCTCGATGGAGCGTCTCGGGCCAGGCCGAAGTGAACTGCCTGGCCTGCCACAACCGGTCCGGCCGCCAGGACCACAGCGAGTGGGCCAAGCAGGTCCTGCGTGAGAACCTGCGCTGGGCGGCCACGGCCGCGGGCGGCGTCGGGGAGGTCGGGGGCATGGCCTCCCGGCTCAAGGAGACCTGGGACATCGCCGACGGACCCAACGTCGACGACCACGAATGGGCCGTCGTGCCGTCGGTCAAGTACCGGACGGTCGATTTCGACGCCAAGCACCGCTACTTCTTCGATCTGAACTACCGGCCTTCCGACGAACGCTGCCTGACCTGCCACTCGGTCGCGCCGAAGGACGCGGCCATGTGGAGCGCCGACGCCGACGTCCACGCGGCGGCCGGGCTGAAGTGCGTCGACTGCCACAGGAACGATCTCGGCCACGCCATCGTCCGCGGCTACGAAGGCGAGGCCGCCGAGACGGGCAACAAGACCGCCGCCTCCTTCACCTGCCGGGGCTGTCATCTCGGGGAGGACGCCGACGGCGGGAAGACGGTCGCGCCGGGACGTCTCGGGGCCCCCTACCCGAAACACACCGGGATCCCGCTCGTCCACTTCAAGAGGCTGGCCTGCACGGTCTGTCATTCGGGCCCGAAGCCGCAGGAGGGGTTCACCCGCGTCCGGACCTCGCGGGCCAACCGGCTCGGCGTTTACGGCGTGGCCACCTGGTCGACCGACACGCCGGCGATCCTCGAGCCCGTCTATCAAAAGGACGCGGCCCACAAGATCGCTCCGCACCGGCTCGTCTGGCCCGCCTACTGGGCGCTGCGATCGGGCCAGGACCTCGCTCCCCTGAAACCCGGGACGGTCGAGGCCGCGGCCGGCGGCATCCTCGGTCCGGAGGAGCGCGTCGCCAAGGTCCTCATAGCCTTGAGCCAGGTCATGGCCGAGGACGAAACGCCCCTCCTCACGTCGGGCCTCTTCGCCTTCGCCCCGAACATCGACGGCGGCCTCGACGCGGCGAAGCGGGACAAGGGGAAGGCGGGGGAAGCGGCCTCCTGGAGGATCGGCAAGGGCGCGGAGGTCCTGCCGCTCGTCCCCGACTTCGATCCCGCGGCGGCCGACAAAGACCCGGCGATCGAGACGCGCTTCCAGGAATTCCTCCAGGCGCTGGGCACGGTCGCGGACCGGCCGGGCGAGCCGGCGATCGCCGTCCGGAAGACGCTCTATCGTCTGGCCGACGGCTTCCTCGACGTCTCGGAGATCCCCGCCGAGCTCGGCCCGGCGGCCGGGCCGGGCTGGCTGGCGCAGGGGAAATTCCTGCCCCTGGCGACGGACTTCGACGTCCGGACCGTGACCGCCAAGGCGGGCACAGAGCAGACGCTGACCGAGGAGCAGGTCGGCCTCGTCCTCACGGCGCTGGCGAAGACGGCCGCCGCCGGCGACTACGTCTATCTCTCCGGCGGACGGCTCTTCCATCTCGACAAGAGCGGACGGCTGACCTCCCGCAAGGACGCGGCGGCCGGGCCCGTGACCTGGCCCCTGGCCCATGACGTCCGGCCGGCCCAGCAGTCCCTCGGCTGGGGCGGTTGCACGGATTGCCACAGCGGCGGCTCGGACTTCTTCTTCGATACGATCAAGGGGACGGGGCCTCTGCTGACGAAGAGCGCGGACAAGCGCTCGGCCGCGGCCTTCATGGGCCTCGGCGGTCTTTTCCAGCGCGTCTTCGGCCTGTCGTTCGTCGTCCGGCCGGTCTTCAAGATCGTCCTGGCCATCTGCGCGGCCGTCGTCGGGTCTCTCCTTTTCCTGGCGGCCCTGGTCGCGCTCGGCCGCGTCGCCGGGTTCCTGGAGAGGAGGTGAGGCCATGCTGTTCACGATCGTGACCCTCCTCTCGGTCGCGGGAACGGTCCTCGGACTGGCCTTCCATCGCTTCTGGACCACCCGCGAGGAGGCCCGGTCCTCCCTCATCTACGCCGAGATCGCCAGACGGTTCTTCGCCTGGTTCGCGCTCCGGACCATCCAGATGTCCCGGAAAGCTTCGTCCGCAGCCGGGTGGTCGTACGTCAAGAACCTGCCCCTCTGGCGGGCGCCGGTCCTCGAAAAATGGCTTTATCTGGGCTTCACCGGCAGCTTCCTCTACCTCGCAGCGAGCGGTTTCTTCTTCGCAGTCTTCATCCCTCGCGGCCTGTTCGGCTTCCCGCTCGTCGGCCACGTCATGGCCGGCGGCCTGTTCGCGGTCTCGCTCGTCCTCCTGGTCCTGTTCAAAGGCCGGAATTTCATCGCCGTGCCCGGGCCGGTCAGCCTGAGCCTGGCGCTTCTCGACCCGCGCCGGATGGGCATCACCGCCGGCCGGGTGAAGCTCTGGGCCTTCTGGCTCTTCGTCGTCGCCGGATTCCTGCTGACGGCTTCGGCCCTCCTGCCCATGCTGCCGCTCCTGCGCACCCCGGGACAGAGGTTCATGTTCGAGTTCCACCGCTACAGCGCGCTCGTCTCGGCCCTGACCGGCCTGGTCTTCGCCGGCCTGGAGGCCTTCGCGGCCGAGCGGCGGCCCTCAGCCTGAGCTTCGCGACCGGGGACCCGGCCGCTCACTTCGTCCGCGGCGAAGGCTGGCGCTCGCCGTTGTCATAGAGCCCGACCAGCTCGACCGCCCGCCCGTCCCTGATCACGAACTCGATCCGGAAGTTGTCGAGCCCGTCGAGGGCGAACAGCGTCGCGGTCAAGGGCAGGAGCCGGTATTTCGGGCCCGTCCGCCGGTAGAACAGCGCGCCGTTCTCGAACGTGACCTTGCGCTCGCCGTAGACGCCTGCGTAGCCCATGAGGATCTTCGCGTCGACACGGACCGGGCCCTTCTTGGCCCTCACGCCGGCCAGGATCCACTCATATTCGGCTTTCCGCTCGGACGTTCCGGCCTTGGCGGCCAACGTTTCCACGGCCAGCGCATAGGCCCTGTCGAAGGCCTCGGCGGCCGGCACGGCGATATCCGGCTTGACCCCCGTCCCCTCCCAGTTCGTCTTGGAGACGGGATTGATGGCCCTGGCGAAAGGCACGCGCAGGATGAAATCGCGCTGGACGATCATCGCCCTCGTCGGATGGGCGCCGCCGCCCGTCGTCTCGCCGATGACGGTCGCCCGCTTGAGGTTCTGCAGGTTGTAGGAGAATTCCTCGGCCCCGGAGAAGGTCCGGGCGCTGGTCAGGACATAGAGGTCGGCCTGGGCCGCCCTGGCGCCCGGAACGTAAGGCAGGGTCCAGTAGTTCTCGGTCGTGTCCGTGGCCCTGGCGTAGAGGTCGTTGAGGTGGACCGGTTCGGGAAAGAAATAGGAGCTGATGAGCTGGATCTGGGCCGGGTCTCCGCCGCCGTTCTGGCGCAGGTCGACGATGACGGCGTCGCAGTGGGCCAGGAAGTTCATGGCCGCGACGGCCGTCGGGCCGGCGTCGGCGGGCGATTCAAAGACGCGGAAGTCGAGGTAGCCGATGTTCCCCGCCAAGCGCTCAACCTTGCGGAAGCCGAAATTGTCCCTGCGGCTCTCCTCGAGCTGTCGCTCGCGGACCTTCTTCGCCTCTTCCTCGCTTTGGCCCTCAAGCCGGCGGATATCCTCGGCCGCAGCCGGATCGTAGGCGAAGCCGGTGTGCCGGTCCTTGCTCACGTCGAGAATGACCGCCGCGACCGCCCGGGCGAAATCCGGGGCGGCGTCGAGCTGGTCGAAATCGCCGGCCTTGAGCTTGGCCCGGAGCGCCTCCTCCACATTCTTGGCCGTCTCGGCGAAGATGTAGTTCTTGTTGAAGAGCGTCGCGATCTCGTCGATGACGGCCTGCTTCCTGGCCGCGTCGAGCGCCGGCGCTTTCGCCTCCTGGCCGAGGGCCAAGGTAGCCCAGAAGGCGAGGACCGCGACGATGACGACGACCCAACGGATCATTTTGGACATTTCAATCCTCCTCGGAAGCTCAAGATATCAGCGGGCTGTGACCCGGGCCAGGATCGTACCGATCTTGTTGGCCAGGGGCGAGGCGCCGTTGTCGGTGTTGCCCATCGCGGCCACGATATAGCCGGAATCGACGTAGATATCGAGCTGGGAATTGATGCCGTCGAACCCGCCGCTGTGGCCGACGGCTTTGCCGCCCGGGCCCTGGACGACCGCGAACCCGTAGCCGTAGTTGGCGCCCTTGGCATCCGTCCACATCAGATCCCGGGTCTTCGCGGAAACGAGCTTCCCGGAGAGCAGCGCCAGAGCGAACCGGTGGAGGTCCTTGACCGTCGAGAATCCGCCGCCGGCAGGGCCGCCTTTGAGGACGTGCTTGTAGAGGTTGTTCTGCCACTTGTAGGGGCTGGTGAAGTCCGGACTGTAGCCGATGGCCAGGTTCTCGACGGGATAATCCATCTCGTAGCAGTCGGAGTCCGTCATCCCGGCCGGCGCGTAGACCGCCTTCCGGATATGGTCGAAGTAGTCCTCACCGGTGACCTTCTCGATGATGACCCCGAGGAGGAACATCCCCGTATTGCTGTACTGGAAGCGCTCCCCGGGGGGGAAGGCGGGCTTGTCGTCCTTGATGAGCGGCTTGTAATCGTCGAGCTTGCGGAAAAGGGCCCGCGAGCTCTTTTGATAGACCTCGTTGAAATAGCTGCCCAGTCCCGAGGTGTGGGTCATGAGGTGGCGGACGGTGATCTTGCCCGTGACATCCTTGGGCAGCCAGGTCTCGTCGATCCACTTCCCAATAGGATCGTCAAAGGAGAGCTTCCCGGCCTCGACGAGCCGGGCTACGGCGACGGAAGTGAACATCTTGTTCATCGAGCCCAGGTTGAACTTGGTATCGATGTTATTGGGGACGTGGAAAGCCTTGCTGGCCTCCCCCGCGACATCGGTCAGGAGGACATTCGTTCCCCTGGCGACCAGCACGGTCCCCGAGTACCAGCCCATCTCTTTGACCTTGGCCATGAGGGCCCGGATCTCGGCGACGGCCTCCTTCTCGGTGAGAGGCGGCTCGACGAGTCCGGCCGGCGGCCGGGCCCCGTTGATGCCCAGGCCGGCGACGAAGAAGGCCGGCGCGTCCCCGAAGCGGAAGCTCAGGCCCCACCAGCCGCCCAGGATGCGGTCCTTGACGATGACCACGGTCGCTCCCGGGCGTTCGGGGGTGTAGGTCCGGACGGAGTAGAAATCGATGCCGCCCGTGTCCCTCAGGAAGCCGAGCGCCGTCGAGACGTGGTCTTCGATCGGGATCTTCTGCTTGAAGTCCCCGGCGCATTCGTCGGCGATGAACCGCTTGATCCGGTCGGCGCTCCCGGAGTTCATGACCTCGATCAGGGACTTGATGCGGGCCCCGGTCGGACCCTCAGGTAAAGCCGTGGTGTCCTTGAACGCCGGAGCGGTCGGCTGCCCCGCGGCGCCTGCCGGCCAGGCCAAGGACAGGGCGGCGAAGAGAATGACGAGCCAAAGACCGGATTTGCGGAACATGGCGAACCTCCTCGGACCGAAGATCAACGCTCCGTCAGCGCGTCCAGCTGGCCGGACGCGACGGGCACGCGAGAAGCCCCTTGACGAGCAGGTCGGCGATGCGGCCGGCCTGGCCCTCGACCTCTTCCCTCCGGCCGAGCTCCCGGGGCGACAGGCTGAACGGCAGGAGCGAATTCGTGCTCTGGATGAGGACCAGCGCGGCCGTCCGGGGATCGGGGCAGTCGAGCGACCCGGACCTCGCGCCCTCCCGGAGGACGTCCTCGAAGACGGCCGCCTCCCTCTCGAAATGGCCCTGACGCCGGGCGAGGAGCGGCGTCCGGACAGACGACAGCAGGTCGCCCAGATTCTGGGTGTAGTGGGCCACGCTGTCGAAGCGGACCAGGACGCGAAGGACGAGCATGCGGCGCAGGCGCCTCTCGACGGGATCCGGCGAGACGGCCTGCTCCCCGAGCTTCAGAACGACCGTGTCGGCGATCCGGTCGATGTGGCTCAGGACCACTTCCTGTTTTGACTTGAAATGGAGGTAGATCGTGCCCTTGCCGATGCCGACCTGCCTGGCCACATCCTCCATGGTCATCTTGCCGTAGCCATATCTGGCCAGAAGGACATCCACGGCGTCCAGGATCAGGTCGCGGATGTCAGAGCGCTTGGCGATTTGTCTCATAATGACTTATGACCTATATTATATTCTGGTCATAAATGCTTGTCAAGGCTAGCGAAGCCCGGCAGAAGAAATACGGGGACCGGATCCCGGCCTCCGACGGGTCCGGCCGCCGGAGGCCGAAGTCCGGGCGCAGCGGGAAGGCGCGGACCTCCCTCCGGCCCTTGCTATTTTCCCCATATTCGGCTATGATTTTCTGTCGCGGAATAGCGACAATGATGCATCTTCGCATGCACTCATCACCTCACTTACGATAGGAGCTTGATCATGGCCGTTAAAGGGTTCAACGCGTTCGAGATGGCCCAGAAACAGTTCGACACTGTGGCCGACCTTCTCGAGCTCGATCAACCGACCCGGGACCTCCTGCGGCAGCCGCTGCGGGAGTACCATTTCTCCATCCCCGTCCGCATGGACGACAACAGCGTCCGCGTCTTCCGCGGTTTCCGCTGCCAGCACAACGACGCCCGCGGGCCCTGCAAGGGCGGCATCCGCTTCCACCCCCAGGAGACGATCGACACCGTCCGGGCCCTGTCCATGTGGATGACCTGGAAGTGTTCCGTCGTCGACATCCCGCTCGGCGGCGGCAAGGGCGGCGTCATCTGCGACCCGCACGACCTCAGCCCGCGCGAGCAGGAGCGGCTCTGCCGCGGCTGGATCCGGGCCATCGCCCGGGACGTGGGCAACCTCCGGGACGTCCCCGCCCCCGACGTCATGACCAGCCCGCAGCACATGCTCTGGATGCTCGACGAATTTGAGACCATCCACGGCGCCAAGTACCCCGGCTTCATCACCGGCAAGCCCGTGGGCATGGGCGGCTCGCTCGGCCGGACCGAGGCCACCGGCTACGGCCTCATCTACACCGTCCGCGAAGCCCTCCAGGAGATGGGCCTCAAGATCGAGCTGACGACCGCCTCCGTCCAGGGCTTCGGCAACGTCGCCCAATACGCCATCCAGCTCTTCACCAAGCTCGGCGGCAAGGTCGTGGCCGTGTCCTGCTGGGACCAGAACGACCAGGCCTCCTACACCTACCGCAAGAAGAGCGGCGTCAACCTCGAGGAGCTCTTGGCCATCACCGACCGCTTCGGCGGCATCGACAAGGCCAAGGCCGAGTCGCTCGACTACGAGCGCCTGCCCGGCGACGCCTGGATCGAGCAGGACGTCGACATCCTCCTGCCCTGCGCCCTGGAGAACCAGGTCAACGCCGAGACCGTCAAGAAGCTCTCCAAGAAGGTCCGGATCATCGCCGAGGGCGCCAACGGCCCGACGACCCCCGAGGCCGATGCGGTCATCAAGAGCAGGGGCATCTTCATGATCCCCGACTTCCTGGCCAACGCCGGCGGGGTCACCTGCAGCTACTTCGAACAGGTCCAGTGCAACATGAACTACTTCTGGACCAAGGAAGAGGTCCTGACCCGCCTCGACGAGAAGATGACCGCCGCCTTCAAGGCCGTCAGCGAGCTGGCCCGGACGCGCAAGCTCTACATGCGCGACGCCGCCTACGTCATTTCGGTCAGCCGCGTCGCCAACGCCTGCAAGGACCGCGGCTGGGTCTGACCGTTCCCTTCGTTGCGACGTCAGCGCCCCGCCTCCCGGGCGACCGGGCGGCGGGGCGTTCTCGATGATACGACGGGGCCGCCCGGGTCCCTCGCCTTCGGACGGACAGTCCCTTCCGGGGACAGTCCCCTCCCGGTGAGGGCGCCGCGGCCGAGGAGGGACGCCGCGACATGAGCAATCCGCGCACGCCGACGGCCGTCAGCACCCTGTTCTCCACCCTCCACGAGCGGGCCAAGGAGCTCAGCTGCCTGTACCGCATCGAGGAGATCCTCAGCATCTACGACGTTCCCCTGGAAGAGGTCTTCCGCCAGGTCATCGAGGCCATGCCGCCGGGCTGGCAGTTCCCGGAGTGCTGCCAGGCCCAGATCACCTACGGGTCCGACACCTACGAATCCCCCGACTTCGAGGAGACCCCCTACGTCCACTGCGCCGAGATCCGGGTCCAGGACACCTCGGTCGGCCGCCTCTGCGTGTCGTACAGGAAGCCGACCCCCGAGAGCGACTGCGGGCCGTTCATGAAGGGCGAGATCAAGCTCATCCAGACCGTCGCCGAGCGCCTCGGGCATTTCATCCTCCACCAGCGCCTGCGCGGCATGTACGAGCAGATGAGCGACGACCGGCGCGAAACGGCCGGCGGAAAGCGGGGCTGGCGGATCGCCCTGGACCTCCTCCGCAACACCAATCCGAACCTGCTCATCCGGGTCTCGCGCAAGATGATGAACTACCTCGGCTGGCGCGGCGTCACCGAGGCCCGCGACCTCCTCCAGCAGTTCAGCGGCGGCCGCAGCGCGGAGACCCTCTTCGGCGACGCCAACCTGCCCCAGAGCCGCGAATCCATGGACCGGTTCTTCCAGCTGACCGAGGAGACCTTCCGGATCGCCTCGGCCAACCTGACCGACGACGACATCCTCGACCGCATCCAGCGCTGGATCAACGAGGACCGCTCGAGCTCCGCCGTGCAGAGCCTGGAGAACATCTACGCCGACTTGGCCGAGGTCCTCGACAGCATCCGCCGGATCCGGATCCTGGCCCCGGAGGGCATCCAGCTCCAGCGGTCGACGGCCAACAGCGTCCGCGTCGCCCTCATCCGGCGCTTCTTCACCGAACAGCTCGAGTTCATCAACGTGGCCAAGAAGTACGTCGACCTCGAGGACTTCTTCGACCTCATGGAGCGCATCGTCTTCCCGCCGGGCAGCCACGGCAAGCTCGGCGGCAAGAGCGCCGGGCTGTTCCTGGCCACCCGGATCCTGAAGCAGGCCGGCCGCCGCAACAAGATCATCGGCGCGGTCAAGAAGCCCAAGACCTGGTACATCACGTCCGACGGCCTCATCGCCTTCACGACCCACAACAACCTCGACGACGTCATCGAGCAGAAGTACAAGGACATCGAGGTCATCCGCCAGGAATACCCCCACCTCGTCCAGGTCTTCAAGAACTCGACGTTCCCGCCCGAGATCGTCAAGGGCCTGTCCATGGCCCTGGACGACTTCGGCGAGGTCCCGCTCATCGTCCGCAGCTCGAGCCTCCTCGAGGACCGGCTGGGCACGGCCTTCGCCGGCAAGTACAAGAGCCTGTTCCTGGCCAACCAGGGCGACAAGCAGCAGCGCCTCGAGGCCCTGCTCGACGCCGTGGCCGAGGTCTACGCCTCGATCTTCAGCCCCGACCCGATCCAATACCGGGCCGAGCGCGGCCTCCTCGACTTCTACGAGGAGATGGGCGTCATGATCCAGGAGGTCGTCGGCACCCGGGCCGGCAAGTACTTCTTCCCCGCCTACGCCGGCGTCGCCTTCAGCCGCAACGAGTTCCGCTGGTCGCCGCGGATCAAGCGGGAGGACGGCCTCCTCCGGCTCGTCCCCGGCCTGGGGACCCGGGCGGTCGACCGGGTCAGCGACGACTACCCCGTCCTCGTCGCCCCGAGCCAGCCGAACCTCCGGGTCAACGTCTCGACCGACGAGGCCGTCCGCTATTCGCCCAAGAAGATCGACGTCATCGACCTCGAGGAGAACCGCTTCGTCACCAAGGACATCCGCGAGCTGCTCGACGAGGTCGGGCACGAGTACCCCGCCCTGACCAAGGTCTTCTCGATCTACCGGGACGGGCTCCTCCAGAGACCCATGGGCCTGGCCACGGACCTGGCCAAGGCGGACGCCGTCGTCACCTTCGAGGGCCTCATCGCCGGGTCGCCGTTCATGCTCCAGCTCGAGGCGATCCTGAAGACCCTGTCCGCGGCGATGGGCGTGCCGGTCGACATCGAGTTCGCTTCGACGGGGACGGACTTCTACCTCCTCCAGTGCCGTCCGCAAAGCCAAGCCTCCGATGACGTGGCGATGGAGATCCCGGCCAACCTCAAGGACGAGGCCGTCCTGTTCACGGCCCGGAAATACGTCTCGAACGGCCGCGTCGCCGACATCACCCACGTCGTCTATGTCGACCCCGACCGCTACGGCGAGCTGGCCGAATACGCCGACCTCGTCGCCGTCGGCGAGGCCGTGGGCAAGCTCAACAAGCTCCTGCCGCGCCGCCAGTTCATCCTCATGGGACCGGGGCGCTGGGGCAGCCGCGGCGACATCAAGCTCGGCGTCCGGGTCACCTACTCGGAGATCAACAACGCGTCCATGCTCATCGAGATCGCCCGGAAGAAGGGCAACTACGTCCCCGACGTGTCCTTCGGGACCCATTTCTTCCAGGACCTCGTCGAGTCCGGCATCCGCTACCTGCCGCTCTACCCCGACGACGAAGGCGTGAAGTTCAACGAGCGCTTCCTCCTCGAGGCGCCGAACAAGCTGGCCGAGCACTGTCCCGAGTGCGCGGCGGTCACGGACGCCCTCCGGGTCATCGACATCCCGGAGGTGACCGGGGGCAAGGTCCTGCGCGTGCTCATGAACGCCGACCGCGAGCTCGCCGTCGGCTTCTTCGCCCCGCCCGAGGCGGCCGTGAGGACCGCGTCCGTGACGGGAGCCGCCGCTCCCCGCGAGGACGACGACCAGGCCCGCTGGCGTCTGCGCATGGCCGAGCGGATCGCCTTCCACTGCGGCGCCCAGAAATGGGGCGTCCGGGGCGTCTATATCGTCGACACGAGCGACGGCGGCGAAGCCGGCCCGGCCGACCCCATCCGGCTCATCGTCCATTTCCTGGGCGGCGGGCGCCAGCGCAAGGAGCTCGAGACCTGGCTCCAGGGCTGGAGCCTGTCGCTCGCCGAGATGAACTACTTCCGGACGGGCTTCCACTCGGACGGCCTGCTCGACGTCCATTACCTGACCGACGAGAAGATCCGCGGCGAACGGGACATCGCCGACCGCATCCACGTCGGCTCGGACGCCGTCAGGGAGCTTCCGCTCGGCACAAAGGCTTCCCGGTAGGTTCCGCGCGAAATGCCCCGAGTCCAGCCGCCGGCCGTCCACCGCTTCGCCCACGAGGCCATGGCCACGACGTTCGAGATCTTCGTCGCGGAAAAAGAGGAAGCTTACGCCCGCCAGGCCGCCCGGGCGGCCTTCGACGAGATCGACCGCCTCGAAAGGCTCTTCAGCCGTTTCGACCCCTCGAGCGAGACAAGCCGCATCGGGCGTCTCCCGCCCGGCGGCACGCTCCGCGTCGGCCTCGAGACGGCCGAGGTCCTGGGGCTCTCGGCCTTCATCCAGTCCGAGACGGGCGGAGCCTTCGACGTCAATTACCTCGGGACGGGCCGGACGTCAGGCCGCCGGACCCGCTCCCGTCCCCGGCCGCTGACGGCGCTCCTTCGGATCGACACGGACGGCCGCGGCTTCGAGGTGACCCGCCTCCGCCCGAAGGGACGGGCGGCCGCGCCGCCCATCGACCTCGATCTCGGGGCGGTGGGCAAGGGCTACGCCCTCGACGCCGCCCTGACCGTGCTCCGGGATTGGGAGGTCGGGAACGTGCTCCTCCACGCGGGGACGAGCACGGCCCTGGCCGAGGGTCCGGGCCCGCCGGGACCCGGCCAGGGCCGGGGCTGGCCCGTCGGCGCGGGGGCAGGCCCGGACGGGACGGCGGGGCCGGGCCGCGTCCTCCTGCTCAAGCGCGCCCTGAGCGGCTCGGGGACCGAGGTCAAAGGAACGCACATCGTCGACCCCCGGACCGGCCGGCCCGCCGCCGGGCATGCCGCGGCCTGGGCCTCCCACCCGTCCGCGGCCGCCTCGGACGCCCTGTCGACGGCCTTCATGGTTCTGTCGACCGAGGAGGTCGCCGGCTTCGGCCGCCGGCATCCCGTCGTCTGGGCCCTCGTGAAAACCGGGCCCGAAACGTGTAGAATATTCAACGCGGGCTCGGTCCCCGGACAACGGACCGCGGCCGCAAGGAGACGATCACGATGAAGAAGCTCGCCGGTTCGCTCGCTCTGCTCGTCCTCGGCCTGGCCGCGCTGGCCCCCGCGGCCGCCGCCCAGGACCCGGGGAAGGAGGTCCTGAAGATCCAGCTGCCCAAGCCGATGTTCGTCGGCACGCCCAAGAACATCCGCACGCCCAACCTCGAAACGGTCACGGGCCGGCCCCGCGGGCCTTTCATGGTCCCGGCCGGCACCGCCCTGCTTTCGGCCGGCAAGCCGGTCGCGGCCAGCGACAAAGAGCCCGTCATCGGCGAGATCGCCTTCGTCACGGACGGCAAGAAGTCCGGCGAGGACGGCTACTACGTCGAATTCGGGCCCATGCTCCAGTGGGTCCAGATCGACCTCGGCAAGTCCCAGGAGCTCACCGCCATCGTCGCCTGGCACTATCACAGCCAGGCCCGGGTCTACCGGGACGTCATCGTCCAGGTGTCCGACGACAAGGACTTCATCAGCGGCGTGACGACCGTCTTCAACAACGACCACGACAACACCGCCGGCCTCGGCGCGGGCAAGGATAAGGAGTACATCGAGACGTTCGACGGCCGGCTCTTCGATCCCAAGGGCGTCAAGGCCCGCTACGTCCGGCTCTACAGCGCCGGCAACACCTCCAACGACATGAATCACTACGTGGAGGTCGAGGTCTACGGCCTCCCGGCCAAATGACGAAAACGGCCTTCCGGGCACTTTTTCTCTGCGCCGTCGCCGGCGCCATCGCCTTCCGGACCGTCCGCCTCGACCTCCGGCCCATGCACGCCGACGAGGCCAACCAGGCGGTCAAATTCGGCGATCTGCTCGAGCGCGGCGACTACCGCTTCGATCCGAAGGACCATCACGGCCCCACCCTCTATTACCTGACCCTGCCTGCGGCCCGGGCGGCCGGCGCGACGACCCTGGCCGGGCTCGACGAGAGGGTCCTCCGGCTCGTCCCGGCCCTGTTCGGCGCCGCCCTCCTCGTCGTCCTTCTGCTCTTTTCCGGCGGGCTGTCAAAGGAGGCGACCCTCGCCGCCGCCGCGCTGGCCGCCGTATCGCCGGCCCTGACCTACTACAGCCGCTTCTACATCCAGGAGACGCTGCTCGTCGTCTTCCTGGCGGTCCTCCTCGGCGCCGGATGGCGGTACACCCGGCGGCACTCCCTCCTCTGGGCCCTCGTCGCGGGTGTCGCGGCGGGCCTGATGTTCGCCACCAAGGAGACGAGCCTCATCCTTTTCGCCGGCCTGGCGGCGGCCTTCATGTTCGTTTCGCTCGTCGAGAGCGTCCGGACCCGCCGCCGCGGGGTGGTCACCGCCGGGGACGCCTGGGTCTGGCGGGATACGCGGACCAAGCTTCCCTCCGGCCTCCACGCCGCCGTGTTCCTCGCGGCCGGCGCGGCCGTCGCCGCGCTCTTCTATTCTTCGTTCTTCCGCAACCCCGGGGGAGCGGCGGACGCCCTCCGGGCCATCGGCGCGTCGTTCGCCCGGGCCGGGCACGCCGGCGTCCACGCCCACCCCTGGTCCTACTATTTTCAAACCCTGTCCTATTCCAGGACGGCCGGCGGCCCCGTTTGGAGCGAGGCCTTCCTGCTTTTCCTCGCCACGGCCGGCGGCATCGCGGCCCTGGGGCATGACGCGGGTCGGGACGGCAGCCCGCGCTTTCTGCGCTTCATCCTCTTTTTCACCGTGGTCACCGCCGCCGTCTACAGCCTCATCCCCTACAAGACCCCGTGGAACCTGCTCCCCTTTTACCTCGGCCTGGTCATCCTGGCCGGCAACGGCGTCGCCCTGCTGCTGAGGGTCAGCCGGTTCAAGCTGATCAAGGTCCTCGTCCTGGCCGTCCTCGTGCCGGGCTTCGCCGACCTGGCCCTCCAGGCCTACCGGGCGAATTTCGTCTACGCCTCAGACCCCGCCAATCCTTATGTCTACGCCCAGACCGGCCCGGACCTCCTCAAGCTGGTCGCCGCGGTGGAGAAGGCTGCCGCCGCGGCGCCGGAGAAGAGGGACATGCTCGTCGAGGTCGTCGCCGCGCCCGAGGAGACCTGGCCCCTGCCCTGGTATCTCCGGAGGTTCGGACGGGTGGGATATTGGACGGACCCGGCCGCCGCGCGGCGCGACGTCCGATCCGGACAGGCCGGCGCGGTCATCGCCTCGGCGGCCTTCGCCGACGCGGTCGCCGAGGAGCTGGGCGACGGATACGTCCGGACCTTCTACGGCCTCCGGCCGGAGGTCGTGCTGTCGCTGTTCGTCCGCGGTCCGCGATAGGACGGCCCGGTCAGCGGGCCCGTTCGCTTTTCCCGTAGCCGATGACGGCGTCCACGAAGACCGAGCGGGCGTCGTCGTTCGCGATCTTGAGGGTGTCCGTGGACTGGACGACATTGAACATGGACGTCCCGATCTTGAAGCCGCCCGGCGTGCGGCCGGTGGGCAGCGGCTGCCACGCCGACTGCCCTTCCTCGTCCATTCGGAACAGTCCCGCCAGCCCGTATCGGCCGTCCCCCTTGGCGACGACGGCCCCGTCGTCCGAGGCGTCCGAGTAATAGATGCGGTCGGCCATGAGAATGGTCATCTCGCCGCCGGGGCGGATCTCGGCGAAGCGGCCGTCGGGCTCGCCCAGGGCGCTCCCCGGGTCCACGACGCTGATGTGGTCGACGACCTGCTTGCCGTAGAATCCGGCCCGGTCGTCCTGGGGCGCTCTGCCCGCGGGCGCCGGCGATCTCGAGGCCAGCAGGCCGGCCGCTCCGAACAGGCAGAGCCCCGCCGCGATGAGGATGAGCGTTTCTTCTTCATGCCCCTTCTCCTTCTCCCGCGATCTTAGCGCGCCGGGCGGGGAGCGTCAAGCCGGGCCGGCCGGCGGCTACTTCTTCTTGAGGAGCGGGGCGTAGATGGCCATTTTGGGCGGATCGTCGCCCGACACCCGGGCCGCCCAGAGCAGGCCCCGCTGGACGATCGTCCGGGCCTCGGGAACGTCGAAGTCGGCGGCGACGTGGCCGAGCGAGGTGTAGAACACCCGGCCCTTCCCGTACAGCTTCTTCCAGACGACCGGCATGACGGTCCCGTCGATCCAGGGTGCGTGCTCGCCGGAGAAGGTCGTCGTGGCCAGGACGTCGTTGCCGGGATCGACGTGCATGAAGTACTGCTCCGACTTCATGTGGAATCGCCGCTGGAGGCCCCTGGTGATGGGATCGTCGGGGTCGGTGATGTCGACGTCGTAGTCGATGACGCCGCCGGGATGGGCGACCCACTGGCCGCCGACCATGAACTGGTATTCGACGGCCGAGCGGTGGGCGTCGCCGAGGCCGCCGTGCCAGCCGGCCAGGCCGACGCCGCTCTTCACGGCCTCCTCGAGGTTGCGCTCCTGCTCGGGCTTGATGTCGGCCATGGTGAAGATGTGGACGATGAGGTCGAGCTTCTTCAGCTTCTCGAGGTCGAGATAGGCGTCGAGGGAGTGGGAGACCTCGACCTGGAAGCCCTGGCTCTCGAGCCAGGGGGCGAAGATGTCGACGCATTGCTTGGGCTCGTGGCCCTCCCAGCCGCCCCAGACGACCAGGGCGGACTTGGCCTGGGCCGGCGCCTGAGCGGCGCCGGACCAGACGAGAAGACCGGCCGCGCCGAGAAGGACCGCGGCCAGCGCGATGGCTCTCTTCATGGCGTTCTCCTTCACTCGAGCTCGCGCAGCCAGATGTTGCGGAACCGGACGGGGTGGCCGTGGTCCTGGAGCCCGATGGGCAGCCGGTCGGCGTGCATCTTGTAGGGCGGCCGGGCCTTGTGGGCCGTCGGTCCCGTCAGGACATCGTTGTCGTGGACGAGGAGCCCGTTGTGGAAGACGGTCATGCGGGCCGGGGCCAGGAGCTTCCCGTCCTTGTCGAAGCGGGGCCGGCGGAAGACGATGTCGTAGGTCTGCCATTCGCCCGGGGCGCGGCAGGCGTTGACGAGCGGCGGGTACTGGCCGTAGATGGCCGCGGTCATGCCGTCGGCGTAGGTCTTGTTCCCGAAGCAGTCGAGGACCTGGACCTCGTAGAGGCCCATGAGAAAGACGCCGCTGTTGCCGCGGTCCTGGTCCGCGCCCTTGGCCGGGGACGGGGCCATCCACTCGACGTGGAGCTGGCAGTCACCGAAGCCCTTGACCGTGCGGATGTCGCCGGCTTTGGGCCCGACTTCCATGAATCCCGTTCTCGACCTTCCAGAGGCCGGCTGGCCCTTGGCGTCCGTCCATCCGGCCGAGGTCCCGGCCGTCGAAGAGGACGACCGCGTCGGACGGGCGGCGGGACGGGCGGACCGGCCGGGCCGGGGGTCACGACCGCCGGCTGAGGCCGGGCGGGGTCGTGGACGGGCCATTGGTCCTGGGCAGTGGCATAAGCGGTGGACACGAGGACCGCCGCGACGGCGACCCAGCCTCTCACGCCCCTCGTTCTCTTTAAAAGGGATCGTCCTTCTGGGTCCTTCCGGATACCGAGTCGCATGGACGTCCTCCTCGACAGGATAAGAGGGACAGTCCCCCGGGCGGGGACAGTCCCTCTTTTCAGACTCTCTCTGACTGCTCTTACAGGCTCCAGCCGGGCCGATACGGGAAATGCAGCAGCTCGTTGGCCTCGGGCAGGTTGGTGAACTCCATCTTCTCGCCGTCCCAGAGGAGCTTCATGTTCTTGTCCTTGAGGCGGACGGCGACGTTGGCCAGGAGCATGGTCTCGGTCAGCGGTCCCGAATAGGAGAAGTCGGTCGTCGACTTGGTCCCCTTCTTGATGGCCTCGAACCACTCCAGGCGGATGCCGGGCGAGCGGGGGATGGTCTTCGCGGGCCGCTGGAAATCCTGCATCCGGGACTCGGGCACGAGCCGGGGGTTCTCGCCGTAGGTGCCGCACATGAGCAGGCCCTTGTCGCCGCGGAAAAAGACGCCGCCGCCGTCGTCGCCGACCATGCGGCCCTGTTCGAGCTCCGGCGGACGGGGCGGCATGAGGCCGCCGTCCCACCAGGTCATGGTCACGGGCGGCATGCCTTCGCGGGCGGCGAATTCGTAGGTCACGACCTCGGCCGCCGGCGCATAATCCTTCGAGTAAACCGTCGACGAGGCCTGGACGCTGATGGGCGATTTGAGCTTGAGGGCCCAGAACGGCTGGTCCATGATGTGGGCGCCCATGTCGCCGAGCGCGCCGGTGCCGAAGTCCCAGAGGCCGCGCCACTTGAAGGGATGGTAGGCGGGATGGTAGGGCCGGAACGGGGCCGGGCCGAGCCAGACGTCCCAGTCGAGCGTCCCGGGCACGGACGGGATCTCGGCCGGCGCGTCGATCTCGCCCTGGGGCCAGATGGGCCGGTTGGTCCAGCAGTGGACCTCGGTGACGTTGCCGATGGCACCGCTCCAGATCCACTCGCAGACGAGGCGGGCGCCCTCGCCGGCGTGGCCCTGATTGCCCATCTGGGTCACGACGTTGGCCTCTTTGGCCGCCTTGGCCAGGAGGCGGGCCTCCTTGATCGTGTGGGTCAGCGGTTTCTGGACGTAGACGTGCTTGCCCAGCTTGATGGCGGCCATGGCGATGACGGCGTGGTTGTGATCGGGGGTCGACACGGTCACGGCGTCGATGCCCTTTTCCTTTTCCAGCATCCGCCGGAAGTCGCGGTACTTGGCCGCCTTCTCGTACATGGCCTTCTCGGCCGGCTCGAGCTCCTCGTTGCGCAGAAGCCGGGCCATGGACTCGTCGTCGACGTCGCAGAGAGCGACGATGTTCTCGGTGCGGCAGCCGCGGGTGTCGGCGCCGCCCATGCCGGCGACGGCGACACAGGCGATGTTGAGCGTGTCGCTCGGCGCCTTTTTCTTCGCGGTCTGTCCGACGACGTGGCGGGGGACGACCATGAGCCCGGCCGCGGCGGTCGAGGCCGCGCCCAGGAACTTCCGCCGGCTCCAGCTCGGCTCGGCGGGCGTGAGATCCTTTTTCGTTTCGTCCATATTGACTCCTTCCTTATCGGAGAGAATTGACGCGCGGCGAAGAACGCCGGGAGACGCGGGGATGTCGACGGAGAGCGGGAACGATCAATATCCTCATGGAACCGGAAATATGATGCCAAGAGGGCTTATATCACAAAGGCGCGGAGAGGGTCAATTTTGGTTCTTCTCCCGATTCCGGGAGGTCCCTCTCTCCGGCTGGGCTCAGGGTATCGCCCCCGGGAGAGGGAAACCCGGAGATGGGAGAAGAACCTCATTTTTTTTGGGGGAGGGGAAGAGAAGACGCCCGGGCCCTTCCCTCTGGGAAAGGCCCGGGCGGATGAAGCGCGCGCTTAGAACTTGTAGGTGAAGTTGAGGCTCGGCACCCACATGCTCATGCCGTGGACGCCGGGCATCTGGTAATTCTCTGGATCGAGCGGGACCGAAATGTCAGCCGCCGTGCCGTACTGGAGGGCCGCGTCAATGACGAACTTGCTCGACTGGTAGCCGAAGCCCGCGGTGAACCAGTTGTACTTGAACTCGGGCAGCAGGATGTTCTGGGTTTCGAGGGGACCCGGGTTCTCGTCGATGTAGTAGCCGGCCCGCAGGGCGAAGCTTTCGGAGAGCCGGTATTCCGCGCCGAACCGGTACTGGAACGTGTCCTTCCAGAGCAGCTCGTCGACCCGGTCATAGGGCCCGCCGGGTCCGAACAGGCCATTCCACCCCTCGTTCTCGAAGGTGATGGGGATCGTCTGGAGCTTCTTCCAGTTCGTCCACTGCACGTCGGCCGTGATGGTCAGCTTGTTGGTGGGCTTGACGGCGATGCCGCCGCCGAGCCACATCGGCCAGGCCGCTTCCCGCGTCCCGGTATCCATCGTGGGATAGGGCGACTCCGCCAGAGCGGGGATCGTGACATCGCCCGAGAGCTTGGCCGTGAAGGGGAGCTTGTAGGACAGGCCGAAGCTGAACTTCTCGCTCGGCTTGACGAGCAGACCGAGCGTGCCGTTGGCGGCCCAGCCCTTCAGGTCCTCGGAATACTGGCCGAGCTCGAACGGCTGGTCCATCGTGAGCATGCCGTAATTGATGTCGACCGTGGCGCCGATCATGATCTTTTCGCTGATCTTGTAGGCGACCGAGGGGGAGATGGTGAAGATGCCCAGCTTGCTTTTCCAGAGGAACGGATTGCCGGCGGTCAGAGCCACCAGGTCTTCGCCGTCCCATTCCGAGCCGGCCCCGGACGGGGCATAGAGGTAGACGCCGACGACGAACTTCTTGCCCAGGGGCGTGAAGAAGCCCAGGCCCGGGATGAGGTAGTGCGCGGGGGTCGACTTGGCGTCGATCCCGTAGGGCGCCACCACATACGTCCCGGAGGGGATGATGTCCGCGCCGTACAGGGAGAAGCTGGCCTTGGCCATCTGAGCCAGGCCGGCCGGATTCCAGTACGCCGCGCTGAAATCGTTGGCCAGGCCGATGAAGGCTCCGCCCATGGCGTCGGACTTCGCGCCGGTCCCGTTGAGGTTGAGACCGTTGGCCGTGAGACCCGTCGTCAGGCCGACAGCCAGCAGAGCGATGAGAAGCAGTCTGGAGAATACTTTCATTTTTCCTCCTATTTTCCGGAAAATATTACCGCATTTCGACCGGAAAATCCACAAAAATCGTCAAAATCAATTTAAATCATTTGTTATTAATATGTTAATGTCATGCTTGGGACGGCCGTCGGGTTGATTTCTCACCTCGCGAGCCATCCCGGGCCCCGGCCCGCACGGACCCGGCCGGCCGGCGGCGAGGCCCCTGCCGCGACAGAAGGCTTTACTCGCGGCTCCTCCGGCGATATTATCTCCGCGAGGCCGGGACGGCAAAGACGGCCCGAGAGGCAGGCTCATGGATTCTATCATGCATCCCGAAGTCGGACGCATCGGACGACTCCTTCTCAAGCACCCCCGGGAGGCCTGGCTTGGCCGGGAGCCCATCCGGAAACAGTGGCGGGAGCTGAACTACACGGAAGAGCCCGACTTCGGGAAGGCCTGCGCCGAATATGACGCCCTGGCCGGGATCCTGGGCAAGTACGCCGGGCAGGTCCGGTTCCTCCCGGAGGACGGCCGGACCGGACTCGATTCGATCTATGTCCGGGACGCCGCCTGCGAGGCGCCTCGAGGCCTGGTCATCGGCCGGATGGGCAAAACCCCGAGACGGGGGGAGACCGACGCGGTGCGGGATTTCTGCTTCGAGGCGGGCTGGCCCGTCGCCGGCGAGATCCTCGAGCCCGGGACCCTCGAGGGCGGCGACCTCGTCTGGCTCGACGCGAAGACCGCCGCCGTCGGGCACGGCTACCGGACCAACGCCGAGGGCATCCGCCAGTTCCGGGCCATCGTCGCCGCGGACGGCTGCGAGGTCATCGAGGTTCCCCTCCCCCACTGGGACGGCCCGGGCGACGTGCTCCATCTGATGTCCATGCTCAGTCCCGTCGACGCGAAGAAGCTGCTCGTTTATTCCCGGCTCCTGGCCGTCCCCTTCCGCAACCGCCTGCTGGACATGGGCTTCGAGCTCCTCGAGGTCCCGGACGAAGAATACGCGACCATGGCCACGAACGTCCTGGCCCTGGCCCCCGGGGTCTGCCTGGCCCTGGCCGGGAACCCCCGGACGGCCCGGCTCATGGAGAAGGCCGGGATCGAGGTCCTGACCTTCGAGGGGCCGGAGATCTCCGCCAAGGGCGCCGGCGGCCCGACCTGCCTGACCCGTCCCGTCAGGCGCGGCGCCTGAGCCTCCCGTGAGCCCGGCTCTGGAGACTTTCCCTCTTCGATAAATTGACAGGCACGCCGGGGAATTTTATACTGAGGCCGGTCATCTTCATCTAAGGACGTGATCATGGATCTCTTCGAGAAATGCCGGCGCTTCTATTCCGAGCCCGAGTATGCCAAGCGGTTCGGCTTCCCCCTCAGCCCGCGGGAGGCCATGGCGAAGGGCATCTTCCCCTACTTCATCCCCATCGAGCACGCCGAGGGGACCGAGGTCTTCATCCACGGCCAGAAGTTCATCATGATCGGCTCGAACAACTACGTCGGGCTGACCAATCACCCCAAGGTCAAGGAAGCGGCCATCGAGGCCGTCAAGAAATACGGCACGAGCTGCACCGGCTCGCGCTTTCTCAACGGCACGCTCGACCTCCACATCGAGCTCGAAGAGCGGCTGGCAAGGTACACCGGCATGGAGGCCGCGCTCGTCTTCAGCACCGGCTTCCAGGTCAACCTGGGATCCATCCCGGCCATCATGGACAAGGACGATATCATCATCACCGATAAAGAGGTCCACGCCAGCATCATCGACGGCGTCCACATGGCCAAGGCCTTGAAGAGCATCCACTTGAAGACCTTCAAGCACAACGACCCGGCCGACCTCGAGGCCGTCCTGAAATCCCTGCCGGCCGGGCCGGCCAAGCTGGTCATCGTCGACGGCGTCTTCAGCATGGGCGGCGACATCGCCAAGCTGCCGGAGCTCATCCCCATCTGCAGGAAGTACGGAGCCCGATTCATGTCCGACGACGCCCACGCGATAGGCGTCCTCGGCGGCGGCCGTGGCACCGGCTGGCATTTCGGTCTGCAGAAGGACGTCGACCTGGTCATGGGCACGTTCAGCAAGTCCCTGGCCTCGGTCGGCGGGTTCATCGCCGGCCCCAAGGAAGCCGTCCACTTCATCCAGATCTTCGCCCGGCCGTTCATGTTCAGCGCCAGCCTGCCGCCTTCGAACGTGGCCACCGTCCTGGCCTGCCTGGACGTTCTCGAGAAGGAACCCGAGCGCGTCGAGCGGGTCAACGCGGTCGCCGCGCGCGTCAGGTCCGAACTGCGGGGCATGGGCTACAACATCGGCGGGACTGAGACGCCCATCATTCCCATCATCATCGGCGACATGATGGATGCCTTGAAGGCCTGGAAGATCCTCTTCGAGGCCGGGATCTACACCAACGTCGCCCTGCCGCCGTCCGTCCCGGACGGGATGTCTTTGCTGCGGACGAGCTACATGGCCACCCACACCGACGAGCAGGTCGACCGCGTGCTCGAGGTCTTCAAGAAGGTCAAGGACCTCGTCCACGTCCGCGGCTAAGCAGATCCTCTCCCGAACGAGCCAGCGGGACGGCCCCCGTTCAGGGGCTGTCCTTAACATTTCCGCCCGGGCCCGGGTATAACCATGCGGATGAACGAGACGGAGAAGGAGCTCATCGCCATGGTTCTTTCCGGCCGCACCGAGGCCTTCGAGCCGCTGGTCACCCCCTACAGGGGCCGGCTGCTGGCATTGGCCTCCCGGCTGACCCGGAACCGGGACGAGGCCATGGACGTCGCCCAGGAGGCGCTGCTGCGGGCCTTCCGCGCCCTCGGCCGCTTCGACGCCTCCCGGTCCTTCAGGAACTGGCTCTTCCAGATCGCGGCCAACGAAGCCCGGGACCGTTATCGCAAAAAGACGCGGGAGCGCGCGGCGTTCCCGGACATCGCCGGCCGGACGGCCTCCGCGACGACCGGGTCGGCGGCCTCGGACCCGGAGGCCGGGCAGGACCGGCGCGAGCTCCGGGCCGATATCATGCGCTCGCTGGCGGCGCTCAGCCCGCGGGAGCGGGAGGTCTTCGTGCTGAGGGACCTCGAGGAGCTCGACGTCCGGGAGACGTCACGGGTGTTGGGCTGCTCGAACCTCTCGGTCCGGGTCCACTTGTCCGCAGCCCGCAGGAAGCTCCGCGAAGCCATCCGGCGGGATCTTCCCCACCTGGAGGAGGGACGATGACATGCCCTAAGGTCCGCAAGCTGATCCCTCTCGCCGCCGGCGACGACCTGCGGCCGCGGCCGGCCGCGGCCGTCCGCGCCCACGTCGCCGCCTGCCCGGCCTGCCGGGAGGAGCTCGAGAGCTTCCGGGCGGCCCTGGCCGGGATCAGGTCCGTTGCGAAAGCGGAGGGCGTCGCGGATTGGACCGAGAGCGAATGGAGATCGATCATGGCCCGCGCGGCCGCGAAGGTTCAGGCGACCGGTCAGGCGCCGGGCCGCGTCGCCCGGCCCGCATTCCAGCCCCGTTGGGCCGCCGCCTCCGTCATCGGCGCCTGCCTCGGCCTGGCCGTGATGGGCATGCTCTTCCGGGGCCCGTCGCCGCGTCCGGACACGGCGGCCGGGACCGCAGGCACGATTATCGCCGCAGGGCCCAGCACCCAGGACAAGCTGACCATGACCATAGTCTCTCCCGACACGGGACTCCAGGTCGTTTGGATCCTCGACAGGAATTTCGATTGGAAAGGAGATCGTCAATGAAAAAAAGCATCCTCGCGCTTCTCGCGCTCGCATTCGCACTGGCCCTCGTCCTGCCGGCCCTGGCCGAGGACCCGGTCGGCCCGCAGGCCCAAACCCAGAACACCGAGACGAAAAACCTGCGCAAGGAGATCGTCAAGCTCAAGTACGTCCGGGCCCAGGACATCCAGAACCTTCTTTATTCGTATGTCAGCCGCGAGGGCCACATCCAGTTCAACCCGAACATGCCCTCGGTCCTTTCCGTCAGCGACACGCCGGAGAACGTCGAGAAGATCCTGGCCGCCATCCGCGAGATCGACGTCAAGCCCGCCGACGTCCTCTACACCGTTCAGCTGGTCCTGGGGTCCGAGACCGACGCCGCGACCGACGCCGAGCTCCAGAACGACCCGGTCATCAAGGAGCTCCGCAAGCTCCTTCGTTTCAAGGGCTACACGCTCCTCGACTCCACGCTTCTCAGGGTTATCAACAGGGAGAGCGCGTCGGTCGTCCTCGGACCGAAAGCGGAATTCGAATTCGCGCTCAAGCCCGACGTCGCCGGGGACGCCAAGATGCCGGTCATCAAGACCGAGGTCCGGCTGCGTCAGATCCAGGTCAATTCGCTGATATCCGACAAAACCACGGCGACTTATAAGATCGGCCCTGGGGACCTGCTCTATATAACTGTTTTCCAGGTCCCCGATCTCAATAAGACGGTCCGTGTCGCCAAGGACGGCCAGATCTCAGTCCCGCTCCTCGGGCGGGTCGATGTCGCGGGGCTGACCCAAGCAGGCGTCGTTCAAAAGCTGACCGAACTCCTCGGGGGAAAGTACCTCAACGACCCTAAAGTGGCAGTCGACGTCCAGGAGGAACCGACCGTCGCCAAGACCGAAGTGACCACCTTGATCGAGAGCACTCTCAACATCAAATCCGGCGACCGGACCGTCGTCGGCGTCTCCAAGCTCGACGGCGGCGACAAGGGCCTCATCCTCATCATCTCGGCCAAGATCGTCGAATAACCCGCGGCACCGGCCAGACCGGGGACACGTACCCAGGGTACGTGTCCCCTTTTTTTTGACCTCCATTTTCCGGTAGAATGGGGGCACGATGCCCCGTCCGGAGGAGGTCCCCGTGAAACGACCCGCGCTCTCCATCGTTCTCGTCTGCGCCGTCATCCTGTTCCTCGGTCTGACCGCGGCCCAGGCGCCCAAGGCCGGCGAGGCCGCGCTCGGCACGCGCAAGTACGCCGACTACCAGACGCCGCAGTTCTGCGGCACGGCCTGTCACACCGACATTTACCGCCAATGGCAGCAGGCCATGATGTCCCAGGCCTACACGCACCACTGGGACGAGATCGAGTATTTCAAGCTGGCCGTGCCCCACGCGGAGAAGGACAGCGTCGTGGCCGGGGTCAAGGCCGGCTGCAACGGCTGCCACGCCCCCATCGCCTTCCTGGCCGGGGACGTCCCGCCGCCCCATCCCGACAAGGGCAGCCGGGCCAACGAGTCCGTCTCCTGCGAGGTCTGCCACACCGCCACCGGCTTCCAGGGCGACACGCCCCACAACTTCAACTTCGTCTCATCGCCGGGCAAGACCAAGTACGGCCCCCGCGAGGGCAAGAACTCGCCGGAGCACGACCTGGCCAAGTCCGATTTCCTCGGCAGCGCGGATTTCTGCGGCACCTGCCACAACGAGATGAGCCCCTACGGGGTCTGGGTCAAATCGACCCACCTCGAGTGGAAAGACGGCCCGTACGCCAAGCAGGGCGTCAAGTGCCACGACTGCCATATGACCTACGCCCAGGGCAAGACGGCGGCCATGGGCAACACCTATCCCGACGCCCGCCAGCACCTCTTCCACGGCGCCCACGACCCCGGCAAGGTCCGGGGCACGATCGAGCTGCGCATCCATCCCGACGTCGTCGAAGCCGTGCCCGGCGATCCGGTCCGGTTCACCGTCGCCCTCTTCAACCAGAAGACGGGCCACAAGTTCCCCTCCGGCTCGGTCGAGGACCGCATCGTCTGGATGCACGTCGAGGCCGTCGACGCCAAGGGCACGGTCTACCACCTGCCCGTCGACAAGAAAGGCTTCCCCGGTGAGGAATTCACCATCGGCGCCGACACGCTGGCCTATCAGGACATGGGCATCGCCCTGAACGACCCCTCCTTCAAGGGCATCCAGCGGGACGGCATTCCCGTCGGGGACCGCATTTTCCGCATGGCCTACTTCGACCCCCAGGGCCGGATGACCCTCCAGCAATGGAACACGAAATCGCTCGGCACCGACTACCGGATCGGGCCCCGGGAGACCAAGCTCGAGACCTGCACCTTCCGCCTCCCGGACGGCGTGGCCCTCGGCGAGCTCAAGGTCACGGCCGTCCTCAACTACCAGAAGCTGGTCAAGCCCGCGGCCGATTTCCTGGGCGTCCCGGCGGACGAATCGGAGATCATCGAGGTCAACAGGCACTCGACGACGGTCAAGATCGTCGATTGACAGCCCACCCGAAAGGAGCGCCGACCATGAAGCTCATCGTCCGCCTTGGCGTCGTCACCCTCCTCCTGGCCGCGGCCGGCCTGAGCAGCCTCCAGGCCATGCCGGCCTTCGCCCGGAAGTACAACATGAGCTGCAAGACCTGCCATGCGCCCTTCCCCAAGCTCAAGCCCTACGGCGACGAGTTCGCCGGGAACGGTTTCGTCATCAAGGACAAGCCGACGCCGCGCTACACCGTGGACACGGGCGACACTCTCCTCTCCCTCCTGCGCGAGGTCCCGATCGCCTTCCGGCTCGAGGGCTATCTCAACTACAACAACGAGGACAGCCGGACGGTCGATTTCGCGGCGCCCCATCTCCTCAAGATCATCTCGGGCGGCGAACTGTTCAAGAACGTCGCCTACTATTTCTACTTCTTCTTCAGCGAGAAGGGGGAGATCGCCGGCATCGAGGACGCCTTCGTCATGTTCAACGACCTCTTCCACAGCGACCTCGACCTCTACGTCGGGCAGTTCCAGGTGGCCGACCCGCTGTTCAAGCGGGAGATCCGCCTGCCCTACGAGGATTATTACATCTACGGCGCGAAGCCGGGGGGGTCGACGATCGATCTGACCTACGACCGCGGCCTCATGCTGACCTACGGCTTCGGGACCGGGACGGACGTGACCCTGGAGGTCGTCAACGGGAACGGCATCGGCGAGGGCAACATCTTCAACAACTTCGACCAAGACAAATACAAGAACGTCATGCTCCGCGTCTCACAGGACGTCGTCCCGGCGCTGCGGGTCGGGGCCTTCGGCTACACGGGCAAGGAGCAGCCGGAGGAGATCGTCAACTCCGTTTGGATGGCCGGCGGCGACGCGACGGTGAACTTCACGCCGTTCGAGCTCAACCTCCAGTACCTCGAGCGCCGCGACACCAACCCCTTCTTCGCCGCCATCCTGCCCCTCGAGAAGATCGCGACCCGGGGCGGCTTCGCCGAGCTCATCTACAGGCCCCGGGGGGACGACGGGCGCTGGTACGGCGCCGGCCTCTTCAACTGGGTGGATTCCGACCAGGTCGAGCTGCGCTACACGGCGGCCACGGCCCACACCGGCTATCTTCTGCGCCGGAACCTGCGGCTGATCGTAGAGGCGACCTACGTCTTCGAGGGGCTCGCCGCGGACTACCTCCGGCTGGGCACGGGACTCGTCCTGGGGTTCTAAGCGCTCTTCTCGAGGGTCTCGAGCCGGGCGGCGACGTTCCGGAAGCCCGGATTCCAGTCGCGGATCTCCCGGAAAAGCGCGAGCGACCGGTCCCTGTCGTCGGCGGCCTCGGCGATCTCCGCGAGCTCATAGACGAGCGCATAGTACTGTTCGGTGCCGGCCTTGGCTTCGGCCATGGCCGTCTTCAGCCATTTCGCCGCCTCGTCGAAATCCCGCTTCTGCCGGTAGCACTGGCTGATGAGGCTGTAGCTGGCGAGGGCCAGCGTCGCGTCCTTGGCCGCCTCGGTCAACTCCTCGACGGCCTCGGCGAAGAGGCCCTGGCCCATGAAGGCCAGACCGAGCTGGTAGTGGACATCGGCGTCGGCGACGGGGCCCCGGGTCTTCAGGTCCTTCCGGAACTCGGAGACGATGGCCGTGAGCTCCCGTTCGAGAGGGAAGATGTCCCCTTGGAGCTGGCGGGACCGGGCCGCGGCGAGCCAGCGGAGCTCCCCGGCGGCCGCTTCGCGAAGATCGTGATACCTCCGCTCCCCGGTCTCGGCGCTGATGAAGGGGATGATGTCCGTCTCGGCGAAGATGTCGGCCGTGCTGACCTTTTCGCCCTCGAGGACCTCGGCCTTGAATAGCCCGGCCGGCTTCCGCTTCTCCTCGACCTTCCGGGGCGCGACCGGCGGCTCGGCCGGCCGCGGCTCCGCTTCCCGGACGGCCGGAGGGGGCGGCGGCTCGGTCTTCCGGGCCGCGGGCGGAGGCGCCTCCTCCCTCAGGATCTCCGATTTCTTCTCCTCCGTTTTCCTCCCGCCCGCGCGTTCCTTGTACTGGGCCTCGAGCACGGTGGTCTTCTCGACGCGCCGCCGGATCTCGTCCTCGTCGATGTGGGTCCGGACCTCGTCGATGACGGCGATCTTCCGGAGGATCTGCGGATCCTCGGGATAGCGGAAGCGGAGGTTCTCGAGGAGCCGGCGGGCGATCCGGACGAGCCCCTGCTGCAGGTAGAGGTCGGCCTGGCCCATGGCCTCGCGGATCGCCTCGCGGTCCTTCTCCGACAGCTCCGGGGTCTCCTCCTTGACCTCCTCGACGGGCAGCCTGAGATCGGTCCGGAGGGAACGGGCTTCGCGGGCCAGTTCCGCGTCGTCGGGGCGGAGTTCGAGGAGCTCGGCGTAGACGCCGACCATCCGTTCCCGGTCCCCCAGCCGGCGCAGCTCGTCGAGGATGGCCCGGTCCACGACCTCGAGCTTCTTGACCTCCTTGTTCGACCTGTAGATCAGGGCCAGCTTTTCGAGGGCGGGCAGATGGGGCTTCTGGCTCTCCAGGATGAGGCCGAGCAGCCCGATGGCCTTTTCCTCGCGGTGCTTTTTGACCAGATTGTTGATGAGGGGCTCGAACAGCTCGTAGGCCTGGTCGAGCTTGTCCTTGAGGATCTGGATCCGCCCCAGCTTGATCCGGGCGTTGACGTTGAGCGGATGGCCGGTGACGATGCGGGTGAAGATCTCCTCCGCCTGCTTGGTATCGCCGGCCTCGAAGTGGATGTTGCCGAGGACGTTGAGGAACTGGATGTTGTCGGGCGCCCCGGCCAGCTCTTTTTCCAGAAGATCGACGGCCCGCCCGGGCTGGCTTTGCTTCTTGTAGACGTCGACGAGACCGATGATGCTGCGCGGGTGGCCCGGCCGCAGGGCCAGGGCCTCGGCGAGCACGGCCGCGGCGGCGTCGAACTGGCCCTTCTCGAGGTGGACCTCGGCGCTCTCATTGAGCTGGTCCAGGGCGGCTTCGGGGTTGCCGGCCTGCCCGTGGAGGCGGGCCAGAGCCTGGCGCGCTTCGTGGTCCTCGCGGTCGAGCTTGACGATCTTGTCGAAGATGGCGATGGCCTCGGCGGTCTTCCCGCCGCCGGCCAGCCGGCCCGCGACCGACGCGTAGACGGTCTTGGCGTCGCCGGCAAAGCCCTGCTGGGCGTAGAGGTCGCCGAGCTTGAGGGCCGTATCCGTGCTGTCGGGGCTGAGCTTGTGGATCTTCTTGCAGATGGCCAGGGCCTGGGAGAACAGACCCCGCTTCTCGTACTCCTCGGCGACTTTCTGGAAGGAGCGCATGGCCCGGTCGCTTTGCCCGACGCGGATGTAGAGGTCGCCGATGATGTTGAGGGTTCCCACGTCCTGGGGGTCGCCGAGCGCGAGCTTCTCGTATTCGGCGATGGCGTCGCGGACCCGGCCGGTCCGGACGAACTTCTCGGCCTGTTCGATGATCCTGACCCGGTCGCTGCGCGCGCTCATGCCGTCCTCGCCTCAGCCGAGCTTGAAGGAGGTCCGGTGCAGGCCCGTTGGCCCCTTCTCCCTCAACGCCCGGAGGTGCTCCTCGGTCCCATAGCCCTTGTTCCGGGCCAGCCCGTAGCCTTCGTAAAGAGCGTCGAAGGTCGTCATAAGCCCGTCCCGGAAGACCTTGGCCACGATGGAGGCCGCGGCGATCGACCGGCTCGTCCGGTCCCCCCGCGGAATGCCCATCTGGCGGTACTTTACCTCTTTTATCGGGAACCCGTCAACCAGGAGGACGTCGGGGGGATCGGGCAGGCTCTCGACGGCCCGGACCATCGCCAGCTGGGAGGCCCGGTGGATGTTCAGGGCGTCGATCTCCGTGGCCGATGCCAGTCCCACGCCCACCGCCGCGGCCTCGCCGAGGAGCGCGGCCGCCAGCTCGGCCCGGCGGGCCGGCGCGACGAGCTTGGAATCGTCGACGTCTCCGAGCCAGGCGGGCGGACGGCGGAGGAGCCACTCGGCGGGCAGGATGACCGCGGCCGCCACGACGGGCCCGAACAGGGACCCCCGGCCGACCTCGTCGATCCCGGCGATGCGCCGCGCGCCGCCCCGGGCGAGCTCTTTCTCGAGCCTGAGGCTGGCCACGGATGCTAGCCTGGATAATTCACGAGCCGAGGCGGGTGCAGATGCGAGGCGTCAAAGGGTGACGCTGTCCTCATCCTGGAACGATGGCCAGGATGAGGGCTGCGAACCCTTTGCAACGAAGCAGATGCGGCCGGATCGGCTTGCCCGGAGGGTGAAAACGCCGGTCTTGGCGTTTCTCGTGTGATGGAGAAACCCGGCGTTTTCATGAAGGTCCAGGCTGGCGTCAGCCCTGGTCCTCTTTGAGCCGGGCCTTCTTGCCCTTGAGGTCGCGCAGGTAGTAGAGCTTGGCCCGCCGGACGCTGGCCTTGCGGACGACTTCGATCGTCTTGATCATCTTGGAGTGGAGGGGAAAGACACGCTCGACGCCGACGCCGAAGGAGACCTTGCGGACGGTGAACGTGGCCTTCACGCTGCCTCCGCGCTTGGCGATGACGTCGCCGCGGAAGATCTGGACGCGTTCCTTGTCGCCTTCCCGGATGATGACGTGGACCTTGACGGTGTCGCCGACGTTGAACGGCACGAGGTCCTTCTTGAGCTGTGTATCCTCGATGGCTTTGATGACGTTCATTCGTTGTTCCTTTCGTTCGGGATTTCCTCCAGAAGATCCCGGTCTTCCGGGGACAGGGTATCGGCCTTGACAAGGTCCGGCCTCCGCCGGGCCGTTTTTTCCAAAGCTTTCTTCCGCCGCCAGCGCTCGATCTTTTTGTGGTCGCCCGAGAAGAGCACGGCGGGGACCTTCAGGCCGCGGAACTCGCGCGGCCGCGTGTACTGGGGATAGTCCAGGATCCCGCCGCTGAAGGAATCGTTGCGGACCGAGCCCTCCTTGCCGACGACCCCGGGCACGAAGCGCGCGACCGCGTCCACGACAACGGCCGCGGCCAGCTCCCCGCCCGACAGGACATAGTCCCCGATCGAGATCTCGCCGTCGACGAGGTGCTCGGCAACACGCTCGTCCACGCCCTCGTAGCGCCCGCAGATCAGGACGACCTGCTGTTCGGCGGCAAGCTCGCGGGCCAGCCCGGCGTCGAGGGTCCGGCCCTGGGGCGAGAGCAGGTAGACCTTGCTCCCCCCGTCCTGACGGACGGCCTCGACGGCGCGAAAGACAGGCTCGGGCTTCAAAACCATTCCTTCCAGGCCCCCGAAGGGTCGATCGTCCACCTGGCGGTGCTTGTCCGTGGTGAAATCCCGCAGATCGTGCACTGCGATCCGGACGACCTCCCGGTCCAAGGCCTTCTTGACGACGCCCCCCGAGAAGACGCCCTCGAACATCTCGGGGAAGATCGTGATTATATCAAATCTCATTCAAGTCCAAAAGACCTTCGGGCGGATCGATGACGACCTCGCGCGCCTCCGGGTCCACTTTCACGCAGATGGCCTCGGTGAAGGGGACATACACATCCCCGCTCCCCCGCCGCACGACCAGCAGGACCGGCCCTGCCGCGACAGCCGGGTTGCCGGCGGCCAGGACCGATGCGACCTCCCCGATCTCGGTCCCGTCCCGGGTCCGGACCCGGCACCCGATGACCTGGAAGTCGTAGAAGAGGTCCCGCCCGAGGCGCCGGAAGTCCGTCTCGGCGGCATATATGTCCAGGCCGGCCAGGGCGTCCGCCGCGGCCAGCGTATCGACGCCCTTGAGCTTCAGGACGTAGGCGTTGCGGTCGAGGACCAGGGATTCGACCTCGAAGGCCTCGAGGCCCTCCCCGCGCCGGATGAGCACCGTCGAGCCCCCGAATCCGGTGGGCCCTTTTTCGTTGAGCCTGAGCTTGATCCGGCCGTCGCGCCCTTGGCTCCGGACGACCTTGCCGAGGGCGACGAGGTCAGCCTTTTTCAATGATCTCGAGATTGAAGCGCCGCTTGAGCTTCATTCCCGCGGCGCCGAGGATGATCCGGATGGCCCGGGCCGTCCGGCCCTGCTTGCCGATCACCTTGCCGAGGTCCTCCGGGGCGACCTTGAGTTCGAGGATGGTGGTCTGTTCTCCCTCGAGCAGGGAAACCTGCACACGGTCCGGCTGGTCCACCAACGCTTTGGCGATGAGCTCAACGAGTTCCTTCACGGTGACCTCCTTTATGCTTTCGCGTCACGGGCGGGTTTCTTGGGTTTGGCGAGCTTGTCCAGGAGGGATTGGACCGTGCTCGACGGGCGGCACCCCTTGGCGATCCATTCGTTCGCTCTTTTGAGGTCGAGCTTGACGCCGGCGGGTTCGCCGAGCGGACTATAGGTCCCGAGCATGTCCAGGGCCTGGCTCTGGCGGGCTTTCTTCGAGTCCATCACGACGATCCGGTAGGTCGGTTTCTTCTTCGTGCCGAATCTCTGCAAGCGCATGGTCATCATTGTGGTTTCACTTCCGTGATAGAGATATTTGCTGAGGAATAATAGCGGAATCCGGGGGGCAAGTCAACTGGAATCGAGGCCCTGTCCCCCCGAGAGGACACCTTCCGGAAGGCGCTTCCTATGGCCGGCAAACTCTGCTATCCTAAGCGTGCGGAAGGAGACCCGGAAATGGCCAAGATCTACTATGTCGGCGACTGGGCGGTCCTGACGGGGCCGGTCTTCGCCGAAACGCCGTTCTATCACTCTCCCAAGGGGCTCGACATCTTCAACTACGGGAAATGGCTGAAGGAGGCCCTGGAATCGACGGGGAAGCACCAGGTCGAATCCGTCCCGGCCTGGGATTTCTACAACAAGCTCGGCCCGGGCGATTACGAGCGCATCCTGGCCGAGCACGACGTCCTCGTCTTCAGCGACGTCGACGCCAAGCTCTTCCATCTGGCTCCGAACTTCTTCGACCGGGAGAAGTTCGGATCGGCCGTCCTGACCTATCCGGACCGCATCCGCCTGACCGTCGAGGCCATCAAGGACGGCAAGGCGGCCATGTTCCTCGGCGGCTGGTACTCCTTCACCGGCGAGCTGGGCAAGGGCGGCTGGGGCCGGACACGGCTCCGGGAGATCCTGCCCGTCCGCTGCCTCGACCACGAGGACCTCGTCGAGAGCACCGAGGGCTTCGACGCCGAGCTCACGGCGGCCGGCGAGCGATTCTTCAAATCCATCAACTTCCGGACCATGCCGCCCATCCTGGGCTACAACAAGACGACCCCCATCCCCGAGGGCCGGGTCCTGCTCGAGGTCCGGGATATGGGCGATCCCCTGCTGGCCGTCCGGAGCTGCGGCCGCGGCCGGGTTTTGGCCTTCATGTCCGACCCCGCCCCGCACTGGGGCCTCAACTTCGTCTTCTGGGAGGACTACGCCGCGTTCTGGCTCGAATGCGTCGATCACCTTCTCGAAGGCCGGTAGAAGCGACTCGGGATCGGCGCTGCTTGGGAGAATTCCGGGATCTCTCTCGCGGCAGCGAGGGAAGATGCCTCGTCCCTCCCGGGACAGGGTGAGCCAGCAGACCTAGCAGATCCCCGTGCTGGAGGGGGGGCCGGCAGGGAGCGGAGTCTTCGAAGCGACCATCAGCACCGCTCCGGAGCAGCTCGGAGGAGCGGTGCTGGGAAACATCTTTAGAGAACACCTCTCTTCCGATATTTCGCAGAATCGCGGCTTCGAGTGCTCAGCCCCGATCCTGCCGGGTCGCTCCCAAGAGTCCGCTTCCCGCCGCCGGGGCCGGGGAGCTAGAGGCAATACCCTGAGCCGGAGGAGAGAGGGGGATCTCCCAGAACGTTAATTGAGCTTCCCGAGGAGCTTCTTCATCGCCCCCCCCTTCATCATCCGCTGCATCTCCTGGAACTGCTTCACCAGCTGGTTGATCTCGTGGACGGGCCGGCCGCTGCCGCGGGCGATGCGAGCCCGCCGGCTGCCGTTCAGGAGCTTCGGGTTGGCTCGTTCCTCCCGGGTCATGGAATCGATGATGGCCGCGAAATGGACGATCCGCCGCTCATCGATCTGAGCCTTGCCCAGGTTCTTGAGCGGCCCGACCTGGGGAAGGTGGCCCAGGAGGTCGGAGAGAGAACCCATCTTCCTCATCTGGACGAGCTGTTTCTTGAAGTCCTCGAGGGTGAATTCCTGCTTGCGGAGCTTGCGGGCCATGTCCTCGGCCTCGGCCAGGTCGGCCCGGTCCTGGGCCTTCTCGATGAGCGACAGGATGTCCCCCAGGCCCAGGATGCGGGACGCCATGCGCTCGGGGTGGAAGACCTCGAGCTTGTCGGGCTTTTCGCCGACGCCGATGAACTTGATGGGCCGGCCCGTCGCGGAGACGATGGACAGGGCCGCGCCGCCCCGGGCGTCGCCGTCGAGCTTGGTCAGGACGACGGCGGTCAGGCCGATCCTCTCCTCGAACGCCTTGGCGCTGCGCACGGCGTCCTGGCCGGTCATGGCATCGCCGACATAGATCACCTCGACGGGGTCGAGGATGTCCCGGGCCAGGCGGAGCTCGTCCATGAGCTCGTCGTCGATATGGAGGCGTCCGGCCGTGTCGACGATGAGCGGATCGAAGCCGCGGTTGGCGGTATAGGCCAGGAGCTCCCCGAGGGCCTCCCGGGGCGAGGCCATCCGGGCGGCCGTCATCTCGTAGAAGGGGAAGCCGAGGCCCGTCACGATCGTTCGAAGCTGGTCCTGGGCGGCCGGCCGCTTCAGGTCGAACGAGACGAACAGGGGGGCCTTCCCGATCCCCGCCACGAAGCGGCCCAGCTTGCCGCAGGTCGTCGTCTTGCCGCTCCCCTGGAGCCCGACCAGCATGAAGACCGACGGCGGCCGGCTCGAGAACCGGAGCGGCTTCTGGACCCCGCCGAGGATCCCGGCCAGCTCCTCGTGGACGATCTTGATGACCTGCTGGGCCGGATTGAGCCCGCCGAGGACTTCCTCGCCCATGGCCTTGTCCCGGATCCGGGCCTCGAAGTCCTTGACCACCTTGTAGTTGACGTCGGCCTCGAGGAAGGCCAGGCGCATCATCTTGAGGGCCTCGGCCAGGGCCTTGTCCGTGACTTTGACCTCTCCCCGGAGGTACTTGGCCATCTTCTCGAGGCGCCCGGAGAGCTGGTCGAACATCGGCGTGTGTCCCTCGGGCCATCTTAAAATAAGGGCTCCCATCCGTCAAATCCGGGTGTTTTCTGCAGAATGGCGGCGAAGCGGGCAGCCGAACCCGATTTGGGAAAGTTCAGCCAGACGGCGGGCCGGGCGAGGGCAGTTTCCCTGGAAACCGCCGGCGGGGAGCGGGTCCTGCGGAGGGGACCGCAGAATCATCGCTGAGCGCTCGACGCCATGATTCTGATGGATATCTTGGAAAAGCTCCTTTTTTCAGATATATGCCAGAAGTGAGGCTCCGGGTCGCTCCGCCTCACTTCTGATGGTCGCTGCCAAGAGTCCGCTCCCCGCCGGAGGGGGAGGCTGCCCGCGAGCCGCTTCTTGACAAAACCCGATGATGCCGATAAGTTAGGTTCACTTACGCGAGGTGGAAAAGGGCATGAGCGAAAAGAACAACAAGTCCATCGAACCCGAGGGAACGGTCATGAGCGGCAAGATCGACTACGACGAGATCCGCCGGCTGGTCGGCCTCCTCGAGGAGAAGAATCTGGCGGTCTTCGAGCTCGAGGTCGAGGGCCTGAAGGTCAAGATCTCCCGGAACCTCCCCCCCGCGGCGCCGGCCCCGGCCGCCGCCCCTGCGGCGGCCGCCGCCCCCATGACGCCGGAAGCGGCCGTGGAGGCCGAAGCCCGCGCGCAGGCCCATGAGGACGCCAAAGGCCATCATCTGGTCAAGTCCCCCATGGTCGGCACGTTCTACCGGGCGCCCGACCCGACGTCAGCCCCGTTCGTCGACATCGGGGACACGGTCAAGAAGGGCCAGACCCTCTGCATCATCGAAGCCATGAAGCTCATGAACGAGATCGAGGCCGATGTCGACGGGACGATCGCCGAGATCTACACCGAGAACGCCAAGCCCGTGGAGTACGGGCAGAAGCTCTTCGCGATCCTGCCGCAGAGCTGAGGCCCGATGATATCCAAGATCCTGGTCGCCAACCGCGGGGAGATCGCCCTCCGCATCATCCGCTCCTGCCGGGAGCTCGGCATCAAGAGCGTCGCGGTCTACTCGGAAGCCGACCGCCAGTCCCTCCACACCCTGCTCGCCGACGAGCGCGTCTGTATCGGGCCGGCCAAGGCGTCCGAGAGCTACCTCAATATCGCCAACATCCTCAGCGCCGTCGAGATCACCGGCGCCGACGCCATCCACCCCGGCTACGGCTTCCTGGCCGAGAACGCCAAGTTCGCCGAGATCTGCAAAACCCACGGCCTGGTCTTCGTCGGCCCGCCGCCGTCGATCATCCGGCTCATGGGCGACAAGAACAAGGCCCGCCAGACCATGAAGAAGGCCGGGCTGCCCATCCTGCCGGGCAGCGACACGGTCATCGAAGACCTGACCTTGGCCAAGAAGACCGCGTCGAAGATCGGCTACCCCGTCATCATCAAGGCCGCCGCCGGGGGCGGCGGCAAGGGCATGCGCATCTGCCGCTCGGCGTCCCAGCTCGAGGACATGTTCCCGATCGCCCAGGGCGAGGCCAAGGCGGCCTTCAGCGACTCGTCCCTCTACATCGAGAAGTTCGTCAGCGGGGCGCGGCACATCGAGATCCAGGTCATCGGGGACCGCCAGGGCAAGGTCACGGCCTTCGGCGAGCGGGAATGCTCGGTCCAGAGGCGCTATCAGAAGCTCATCGAGGAGACCCCCTCGCCGTTCATCGATTGGAAGACGCGCCGGCGCATGGTCAAGGAAGTCGAAGACGCGGCCTCCGAGGTCGGCTACCAGAGCCTGGGCACGTTCGAGTTCCTCGTCGACAAGGACCGCAAGTTCTATTTCATGGAGGCCAACGCCCGGGTCCAGGTCGAGCACCCGATCACGGAGATGGTCTACGGCATCAACCTTATCAAGGCCCAGATCCGCATCGCCGCCGGGGAGAAATACGTCCCCCCGTACAGCCTCGAGATGCGGGGCCACGCCATCGAGTGCCGCATCAACGCCGAGGACCCGGTCACCTTCGCGCCCTCGCCGGGCAAGATCGACTTCCTCGTCCTGCCCGGGGGCGAGGGCATCCGCGTCGACTCCGCGGCCTACGGCGGTTGGGTCGTGCCGCCGAACTACGATTCGCTGCTGGCCAAGATCATCGCCTATGCCCCGAACCGGGACCTGGCCATCGCCAAGATGCGGGCGGCCCTGGAGACGACGACCGTCGTCGGCATCAAGACGAACATCCCGCTCCACCTGGAAATCCTGTCCAACACGGACTTCCTGGCCGGCCGGTACACCACCCAATTCATGGACGAGCATCTGGCGGCCAAGGCGGCCGAAGAAGAAAAAACGGCCTGACGTCCGGCCGCGGTCAGAGCGGGCGCCGGGCCACGACGACCGTAAACCCCCCGCCATTATCCTTGAGGACGTTCTCGTTGATGCCCAGATAGAGCCGCCCTTTAAAGGGGACGGTGACCGTCCCCTCCGGACCGATCAGGAACATGACGAAGACTTCGTCCTTGATCTCCAGCCCGGAATTCCCGTCGACGCGCTGGGCCACGAGCTGGGCGACTTTGCCGATGAGGGCGCCGATGTTCGCGTTCGGGACGGGCTGGTCGACCGTGACGAGGTCGAGGCCCCCGGGACCGCAGAGGGCTTCGGGATTCCCCCGCTGCAGGTCGATCTGGCCCGAGGCCGTGAAGCGGAGCTCGTCGCCGGGCCCGACATCGATCGAGGTATCCACCCAGCCGGCGTCGGCCGCGACGGCCAGGGTCTTTTCGAGCGGCAGAACGGCGGAGGGGTCCTGGGGAGCCTGCGACAACCGGCCCGGGGCGAACGCGGCCAGGCCGCAGACCGCGGCGCCGGCCGCCAGGAAAGTCCGGAAGCTCGTCTTACCGCTCATCGCCTCCCCCTTTCGGCCCGCCCGCGTTCAGGACCTCGATGACGGCCCCGTGAAGGTCCCCGTTCGTGGCCACGATACCGGGGGCGGCCAGGGTGAACGGGCGTCCCTCGAAGTCCGTGATCCGACCGCCCGCTTCCATGACCATGAGGGCCCCCGCCGCCACGTCCCAGGGCTTGAGCTTGAGCTCCCAGAAGCCGTCGAACCGGCCGCAGGCGACATAGGACAGATCGAGGGCCGCGGAGCCGCACCGGCGGATGGCCTGGGCCCGGACGATGAACCGGCCCCAATGGTCGAGGTTGTTCACGGCGCTCGATCGGACGTCGTAAGGGAATCCCGTCGCCAGCAGGCTCCGGCCCAGGTCCGATACGGCGGAGACACGGACGGGCGCGCCGTTCAGGAAGGCCCCTCCGCCCGCCTCGGCCCGGAACATCTCGTCGCGCATCGGGTCATAAACGAGCCCCAGGGTCAGCCGGCCGGCGCACTCCAGGGCGGCCGAGACGCTGAACACGGGGAAGCCGTGGGCGAAGTTGGTCGTGCCGTCGAGGGGATCGATGATCCAGCGGCAGTCCGAGGTCCCGGACCGGGCCAGTCCCTCCTCGGCCAGGAATCCGTGGGTCGGGAAGGCCGTGCCGAGGCGGCCCACGACGATCTCCTGGGCGCCCAGATCGTACGGCGTCACCAGGTCGACGGCCCCCTTGAAGGAGGCCTCCACCCGCCGGCCGAGGTTCTCCCGCAGGTAGCGGCCGGCTTCGCGGACAACGGCCTCGCCGACACGGGCGAACTCCCTCAGGTCGTCCATGGATTCTATCTTATGGGGAAATCAAGAGGGGGTCAAACCTATACGTTTTTAGTTTTTCGGCCGGCGCTGTCAAAAATTAAAAACGTATAGGTTTGACCCCGTCTTGCCGGCTGAACCTCGGCCGCCCGTTTACGTAGTATAATAGACCGGTTAGTCTACGAACGCAGTCCGAAAGGTTGGATCCATGAGTGAAAAGGTGAGTTTCCTGAAGCGTCGAAAAAAGCTCCTGATCGTCCTGGCCGTGGTGCTGGGCATAGGCGCCATTGTCGTCGCCAACCTCCAGTCCCGCCGTGAGAAGTCGGTCAAGGTGACCGTCGACAAGGTCAAGAAGCAGGACCTGACCTCCATCATCTCGGCCTCGGGCGAGGTCAAGCCAAAGAAGAACATCAACATCAGCGCCCAGGTCCCCGGCCGGATCATCAAGATCGGCGTCGAGGAGGGCCAGGAGGTCAAGGCCGGCGACTTCCTGCTCAAGCTGGATGCGACCCAGTACGAGGCCAACGCCGACCGCGACCAGAACTTCATCCGGGCCGCCAACGCCGACCTGATCCAGGCCGAGGCCCGGCTGCAGCGCGACAAGAACACCCTGGAGCGCGTCAAACAGCTCTACGCCGACGAACTCCTCTCCAAGGAACAGCTCGAAGCGGCCCAGGCCAACTTCGACGTCACCGCCGCCCAGACGAACGCCATGCGCTTCCAGATCAAGCAGGCCGAGGCGTCGCTCAAGAGCACCATGGACAACCTGGCCAAGACGACCTACGGCTCCCCCATCGACGGCATCATCACCAGCCTTCGCGTCGAGGAGGGCGAGGTGGCCATCATCGGCACCATGAACAACCCGGGCACGGTCCTGCTGACCATCGCCGACCTGTCGGTCATGGAAGTCGAGGTCGAGGTAGACGAAACCGACGTCGTCGGCGTCACCTTGGGGCAGTCGGCCAACGTCCGCGTCGACGCCTTCCCGGATACCGTCTTCAAGGGCAAGGTCACCGAGGTCGGCAGCTCCGCCATCCAGAGGACCTCGGGCGTCTCCACGACCCAGGAATCCAAGGACTTCAAGGTCGTCGTCACCCTCGACAATCCCGACCGGAAGCTCAAGCCCGGCCTGTCCGCCTCGGCCGACGTCATCGTGGCCGAGAAGACCCAGGCCCTGGCCGTGCCCATCTCCTCGCTCGTCCTGCGCGACAAGCCGGACATCGACAAGAACGCTCCGGGCTCGGCCCGCGAGGAGGAAGGCGTGTACATCGTCGAGGGCGGCCGGGTCAAGTTCGTGCCGGTCGCCAAAGGCATCACCGGCGGCATGATGATCGAGATCACGTCGGGGCTCCAGGACGGCCAGGAGATCGTCACCGGTCCCTACGCCTCTTTGCGCGAGCTCAAGGACGGCGTCCTCGTCAAGCCCGAAGAGAAGAAGGGCGCGACCACCCCATGAGCGGGCCGGATCCCATCGTCATCCTCGCCGAGGACCTCTGGAAGGTCTACCAGCTCGACGAGCAGCGGGTCGAAGCCCTGCGCGGCGTTTCCCTGACGGTCGAGCGAGGCGAATTCGTGGCTATCATGGGGCCGTCGGGTTCGGGCAAGTCGACCCTGATGAACCTCATCGGCTGTCTCGATACCCCGACCTCCGGCACTCTCCGCCTCAGCGGCAAGCTCGTCAGCGCCATGTCCGAGGACGAGCTGGCCTTCACCCGGAACCGCGAGATCGGCTTCGTCTTCCAGGTCTTCAACCTCCTGTCGCGCGCCTCGGCCTTCCACAACGTCGAGCTGCCCCTCGTCTACGCCGGGGCGAAGAAGGCGGAACGCCAGGAGAAGGCCCGGCGGGCCCTCGAACGGGTCGAAATGAAGCTGCGGATGAACCACAAGCCCTCCGAGCTCTCCGGCGGCGAGCGCCAGCGCGTGGCCGTGGCCCGGGCCCTGGTCAACGAACCGTCGCTCCTGCTCGCCGACGAGCCGACGGGCAACCTCGACTCGCGCACGGGCCGCGAGATCCTCAACCTCTTCCACCGCATCCACGAGCAGGGCAATACGATCATCATGGTCACCCATGACCGCGAGGTCGCCGATCAGGCCCAGCGCATCATCCACATCCGCGACGGCCAGATCGAGAAGGACGAACGGAAAGGAGTCTAGCCCATGAACCTGTTCAAGCGCCTCGATGGCCTCTTTTTCAGCCCGCGGCCGACGTTCGAAGGACTGGCCGCCAAGCCCGTCTGGATCGACGCGGTGGTCATCGCGCTCGTCGCGCTCATCGCCTTCAACTTCATCATCCTGCCCTACGCCCAGAAGGAGAACCTGGCCCTGCTGAAGGACAACGCGGCGCTCCGGGAACGGATGGGCGAGGACAACTACGCCAAGATGGTCGATGCGACCGAGAACCCCTCGCCGTCCCGGCGGATCATCCAGACCTTCGTCATGCCCCCGATGATCCTCATCCTCGGGCTCCTGCTCCAGAGCCTGCTGCTCTTCATCGGGGGCCGCATCGGCTCGACCCAGGGAACGTACGTCCAGGTCCTGTCCGCGCTCGCTCACGCCGGGCTCGTCAACAGCCTGCTCGGCAACGCCGTCCGCCTGGCCCTGATCCTGACCCGTCAATCGGTCCTTCAGACGTCGACCAGCCTGGCCCTGCTCTTCCCGCGACTGGAGGTCACGTCGACGCCGTACATCGTGCTGACCCAGGTCGATCTCTTCCAGCTCTGGATGTTCGGCATCCTGGCCTTCGGCCTGGCGGCCATCTTCAAGGTCTCGATCCGCAAGGCCCTGTTCCTGTCCTATATCGTCTGGTTCCTCAAGGCCCTGGCCAACATCCTCATGGGCCTCGTTGCGATGAGCTTCCTGCGCTAGCGCGATTGACTTCGCGACGTCCCGCCGATACAGTAAAGTCATGGACGACTGGTTCGCCTCGGAGGAATTCGCCCGCGCCCCGGTCGCCCGGGTCCTGGCAGAGATCTGGAGGCAGGGCCTCAGCGGCTCGCTCTACGTCCGGGCCGGCGGCGTTCCGAAGTGCCTGTCGTTCGAGCGAGGCTCGCTCGTCCTCGACTCCGTATCGTTCGAGGAAAAGGATTTCCTGCGCTACCTGTTGACCACAGGCCGGACCGACCTCATCGCCCTGACCCGGGTCGAGGACAACGTCCAGAAGACCGGGGGCTCGACGCTCCGGTCCCTCGTCGAGACCTCGCTCTTCGAGCCGGACCGTCTCTGGGACCTCCTCCGGACCTACGCCCGGGAGGAGGCCCTGTCGCTCTTCGAGAGTGCCGGGGCCGAGCGCGAATTCCACACCCGGAGCGGCCCCCCGGCCCGTGTTTACGTGGAGGCCATCGACGTCCCCGGCCTCCTGCTCGAGGGCGCCCGGAGGATGACGGACGAGGCCTCCCTGGACCGGGCCCTCCCGTCCGGCGGCGAGGTCGTCCGCCGGCTGCCGGCCTTCTCGACCGACGCCTTCGCTCTCTCCCTCACCGAGCGATACGTCCTCGGCCTCCTCGAACCGCCCCGGACGCTCGACGAGATCTCGGCCGAAAGCGATGCCGGCGCCGCCGGGACCCGGCGGGCCCTCTGCGCCCTGCTCCTCCTCGGCCTGGCCGGCACGGCCGGCCCGAGGCCGAAGACGGCCCGGCTCGGCGCCGACCTGTCGCTCGCCGGCATGGACCGGATCATGGGCCTGTTCAACGCCAGGTGCGCCTTCGTCTTCAAGCACGTCTCGAAAGAGGTCGGGCCGGTCGCCTTCAATCTGATCGAGAAGGCCCTCGACGAGGTCCGCGGCCGCCTCGACCCGGCCTTCCAGTCCGCGGAGCTCAAGCCCGACGGGCGCCTCGAGCTCAAGTCCCTGCTCCGGGTCAACGCCAACATCGTCGGCGACGACTGCCGCCGGTCCATGCTCCGGAGCATGGACGAGATCCTGGCCGCCGAGGTCCTCGTCGTCAAGCGGACACTCGGCCCGGATCACGAGTCCGCCCTGATCAGGAGCCTGGAGAGGCTCGGGGAGGTCCCGTGAAGCGGCGCCAGCTCCTGGCCCTTCTCGTCTTCGTCTCCGTCCTCGTCCTCTGGATCCTCATCAAAATTGGAACCTGAAGCCCCCGTCCTCGTCGTCGTCCTCGGGCCGACCGCGGTCGGCAAGAGCCGCATCGCCGTCGACCTGGCCCGGCGCTTCGACGGCGAAGTGATCAGCGGCGACTCCATCCAGGTCTACCGCGGCTTCGACATCGGCACCGACAAGCCCGATGCGGAAGCCCGGCGCGGCGTCCCCCATCACCTCATCGACATCGTCGACCCCGAGGTCCAGTACACGGCCGCGGACTTCGTCCGCGACGCCCTGGCCGCCGCCCGGGGCATCGCGGCCGGGGGACGGCTCCCCATCGTGGCCGGCGGCACCGGCCTCTATCTCAAGGCCCTCCTGGACGGCCTTTTCCCAGGCCCCGGCCGGGACCCGGCGGTGCGCGCGGCGCTCGAGGCGGAAGCCCGCGAGAATGGGCTCGATGCGCTCTTCCGCCGGCTCGAAGCGGTCGATCCGGAGTACGCCCGCAAGATCCGCGGCCGGGACCGGATCCGCATCATCCGCGCCCTGGAGGTCCACGCGGCGACCGGCCGGCCCATCTCCGAGCACTTCCGGGCGACCGAGTCGCCCGTCCTGGGCCGGACCGTCATCCGGCTCGGCCTGACGCTCGACCGCGAGACGCTGGTCCGGCGCATCGACGACCGGGTCGAGCGCATGTTCGCCCGCGGGCTCGTCGAAGAGGTCCGCGGCCTGATCGAGCGGGGCGTTCCGGAGTCGGCCCCGCCCTTCAGGGCCCTGGGCTACAGCCACGTCCTCCGGCTCCTCAAGGGCGAGATCGGCCGGGCCGACGCCGTGGCCCTGACGAAGACCGGCACGCGCCAATACGCCAAGCGGCAGATGACCTGGTTCCGCAAGATGGCCGGCGTCGCCTGGTTCTCCCCGGACGACGGCCCCGGTCTTGAGCAACAGGTCCGAAACCGATTACAATAGGATCCCGGAAGCCCATGGAACACGCCATCCTCGTCAACGTCGCCGCGACCAAGTCCGAAAAGGACGAAGCCGCAGAGTCCATGACGGAGCTCGCCGGCCTCACGGCGGCGGCCGGGGCCGAGGTGGCCGGGAAGATCTTCCAGGTCCGGCCGCGCCTCAATCCCCGCTGGCTCGTCGGCGAGGGCAAGGTGGACGAGATCGCTCACGCCGCCCGGGAAGCCGACGCCGACCTGGTCGTCTTCGACCGCACCCTCAACGGCGCCCAGCAGCGCAACCTCGAGGACGAGATCAAGCGCAAGGTCATCGACAGGACCCAGCTCATCCTCGACATTTTCGCCCAGCGGGCCCGGACGAACGAGGGCAAGCTCCAGGTCGAGCTGGCCCAGCTCAGCTACAACCTGCCGCGCCTGCGCGGCAAGGGCCTCAGCCTGACCCAGCAGGGCGCCGGCATCGGCACCCGAGGCCCGGGCGAAAAGAAGCTGGAGGTCGACCGGCGGCGCATCACGGACCGCATCGCCAGGATCAACCGCGACATCGCCGGCCTGCAGAAGCGCCGTTCGAGCCAGCGCGAAAGCCGCCGGGAAAGCCCGGTGCCCACGGTCTCCCTCGTCGGCTACACCAGCGCCGGGAAATCGACGCTCTTCAACCTGCTGACCAAGGAGAACCGGTACACGTCCTCGAACCTCTTCTCCACCCTGGACCCGCTGCTGCGGCGCGTCTCTTTCCCCGACGGCGCGTTCTTCTTCCTGACCGACACGGTCGGCTTCATCAAGAGGCTGCCCGTCGAGCTGGTCGCCTCCTTCCGGGCGACGCTCGAGGAGGTCGGCGAGGCCGACTGCATCTGTCACATCGTCGACGTCGCCTCGGCCTCCTCCGACCGGCAGCTCGGCGCCGTCGAGACCATCCTGGCCGAGTTGGGCGTCGCCGACATCCCCGCGGTCAAGATCCTCAACAAGATCGACCTCCTCCCCGATGACGAGCGGGACCTGCTCCTCCGGCGCAACGGCGACCCTCACGCCCAGACGATCGCCCTTTCGGCAAGGACGGGCGAAGGCGTCGCGGACCTCCTGCGCCGGCTCCGGGAGGTCCTCTTCGGCGGATACAGGGTCTATCACATCCGGGTCCCCCGGGAGGCCCGGGAGATCACCGATTCGCTGGCCCACCGGTCGCTCATCCTGAAGAGGCGCGAGAGCGAGCATTTCCTCGAGTTCCAGGTCATGGCCGAGCCGGCGGGGATCGTCAACTTCCTGCCCTATCTCGAGCAAGGAGCGGAGTCATGGTGAAGCGGATCGCCGTCGTCGCACTGGCTCTCCTCGGGGCCTGGGCCTGCGCCAGCGCGCCCGTCGCGCCGCCGGCGTTCTACGTCCAGGACCTGCCGGACGAGGCCATGAAGCTCAAGCTGGACGACCGGATCACGGCCGTCAACGCTTGGGAGGCCCTGAAATCCGGGCGCCCGGACCAGGCCCGCAAGCTCCTGATGAAGCTCGGCCCGGCCAACCCGGTCCGCGAAGCGGGGCTGGCCTACGCGGACCTCCTCGCCGGCGACCTGCCCGCCGCGGAGGCCCGGTTCAAGTCCTCGGTCGAGGGCACGCCTTCGATGGTCCCCTCCCGGGTCGGCCTGGTCCAGATCTACGAATCCCGGCGGGAGCGGGACAAGGCCTTCGCCGAGTACCGGGAGATCCTCAAGCTCGATCCGGACAACCGCTGGGCCGGACCGCGCTTCGAAGCCCTGCGGGACGAGCTCGTCCGGGAGGCCACGGCCGCGGCCCGGACCGCCCTGGCCGCCGGCAACCGGGAGACGGCCAAGCGGGAGTTCCGCCGGGTCCTGTCCTATGCCCCCGACTCGACGTCCGCCCATCTCGAGCTGGCCCGCATCTTCCGCCAGGAGAAGAACAAGGACCGAGGCCATCGCCCACTACCAGGCGGTCGTGGCGGCCGGATCGGCGGACAACGCCCTGCTCCGCGAATACGCCGAATTCCTGGCCGAAGCCGGCGAGCTCGGGCTGAGCCTCGAGGTCCTCGAAAAGCTGGCCGCCGACGCGCCGAAGGACGCGGCGATCAACAGGCGGGTCGAGGAGATCAGGGCCAAGCTGGGCGTCTACGAGATCCCCAGCCAATACGACGCCATCCCGGCCCTCGAGTCGGTCGCGCGGGAGGACCTGGCCGCCCTGATCGCGGTCAAATTCGAGGACGTTCTCGCGGCGCCCGGCCAGCGGACTGAGATCCTGGTCGATATCTCTACGTCCTGGGCCGAGCGTTTCATCGTCACCGTCGCCTCCCTGGAGATCATCCGGACCTCGGTCAACCACACCTTCCAGCCCCGGCGGATCATCAACCGGGCCGAGCTGGCCGACGCGGCCGTGCGCCTCATCGGGGTCCTCCAGCAGAGAGGGGCCCGGTTCGTCCCCCTGGTCGAGGAGCGGCGGATCCAGATCGCCGACGTGACCGCTGACAACGTCTTCCTTTCATCGATCGTCAAGGCTCTGGCCTACCAGGTCATGACGCTGACCCCCGAACGCAAGTTCGAGCCCGAGAAGACCGTCTCCGGCGAGGAGGCCATCCGGGTCCTCGACATCATCAAGGACCTGGCCAAGTGAGCGCGACGACATGGACGAGATGAACGGGACCGCCGGGACGCCGCCCCGCCGGACGCGCCGATCCGAGGTCTTCCTCCTGCCCAATCTGCTCTCCCTCGCGCGCATCCTGCTGACGCCGGTCTTCGTCCTCATGATGGTCCAGCACAAGCCCTGGCGGGCCTTTATCGTCTTCCTGGCCGCAGGCGCCACCGACGCGCTCGACGGTTTCACCGCCCGGGCGCTCAAGCTCAAGTCGACGCTGGGGCTGTGGCTCGACCCCATCGGCGACAAGCTTCTCCTCACCGCGGCGTTCGTCGTCCTGACCCTGCCGGCGGTCGCCGTGCCGAATGCTCTGCCCCTCTGGCTGACCGCTCTCTGCATCGGCCGCGACGTGGCCATCGCTCTCGGCGCTCTGATTATCGTCATGCTCCGGGGCCAACGGACCTTCCCCCCCACGCTGGCCGGCAAGGCCAGCACGATCTGCCAGGTCTTCCTGATGTATTTCGTGCTCTATCTCAACGCCGTCGGCCGGTCCCCCGAGTCCCTCGGTTGGCTCTACGTCCTGACCGCCCTGCTTACGGCCGTCTCCTGGGTCCAGTACGGCTTCATCGGTGTCCGCATGCTCCGCCGCGACCGCGTCCTCCCTGGCCGTTAAGGGCCGGGCGGCTTTGATTTTCAGCCGCTCCATGGTAAGATTTCGCCGGTATGTCCGCCCTGAGGAGTCCCCGCATGAATCCCACATCGAATTTCGATAAGCTGTCCCGCCGGATCGAGAGCTTCCGGGACGAGATGGTCGACCTCCAGATGCGCCTGTGCGCCATCCCGGCCATCGCGCCGTCGAGCGGCGGCGAGGGCGAGGCCAAAAAGGCCGGCTTCCTGGTCGAGTGGCTGAAGGACAACGGATTCATCGACGTCGCCCTGATCAAGGCCCCGGACCTCGACGCGCCGGACGGCTACCGCCCCAACGTCCTGGCCCATTACCGGGGCAAGAGCTCGGCCTCCACGGTCTGGATCATGACCCACACGGACATCGTCCCGCCCGGAGAGCTGTCCCTCTGGCACGGCAACCCCTATAAGGCCTGGGTCGAGAAGGGGCGGGTCTACGGCCGCGGTGTCGAGGACAACCAGCAGGACATGGTCGCCTCGCTCTTCGCCGTCAAGGCCCTCCGGGCCGAAGGCATCGAGCCGAACTGCGACATCGGCATCGCCCTGGTCGCCGACGAGGAGACGGGCAGCCGCAAGGGCATCGACTACGTTCTCCAGAACCACAAGGTCTTCCGGCGCCAGGACCTCATCATCGTCCCCGACGCCGGCAACGAGCACGGGACCATGATCGAAGTGGCCGAAAAGAGCCTGCTCTGGCTCAAGTTCAAGACGCTGGGGAAACAGGCTCACGGCTCGACGCCGGAGAAGGGCGTCAACAGCTTCAAGGCGGCCAGCTTCTTCATCGCCGCCCTGAACGACCTCTACAAGCTCTACCCGGCCAAGGACAAGCTCTTCGATCCGCCCATCTCCACCTTCGAGCCGACGAAGAAGGAGGCCAACGTCCCGAACGTCAACACCATCCCGGGCGAGGACGTCTTCTACATGGACTCGCGGATCCTGCCGCAGTTCGAGGTCCGCGAGGTCGAGAAGACCATCCAGAAGATCGCCGCCGGGATCGAGAAGAAATTCAAGGTCAAGATCCACACCGAGGTCCAGCAGGCGGCCCCGGCCGCGCCGCCCACCTCGCCCCAAGCCCCCGTCGTCCAGTCGCTCAAGAAGGCCATCAAGGCCGTGTACCACAAAGAAGCCAAGGCCATGGGCATCGGCGGCGGGACGGTGGCGGCGGTGTTCCGGAGGGCCGGCTTCCCGGCGGCCTGCTGGTCCAAGCTGGACGAGACCGCGCACCAGCCGAACGAGTACTGCATCATCGACAACATGGTCGGCGACGCCAAGGTCTACGGCCACGTCTTTCTGCAGAGTTGCCGGGCGGACGCGCCGGGCGGACTTTAGACCGGACGCCTGACGGCGGCGTATTCCGGCGGCTCGGGATAGATGCGCTGGACGCGCTGGGCGATGCGGACCGTGTTCAAGTGGATGTCCACGGTGTCCTTGATCTCCAACGCGTAGCCCCCGGCCATGACAACGGCCACGGCGATCCCCAGGCGCCGGGCGTTCTCGATGACGATCTTGTCCCGCTCTTTCAAACCCGCCTTGGTCACGGCCAGGCCGCCCAGCTGGTCCTTCTCGTAAGGATCGGCGCCGGCCAGGTAGATGACGAGGTTCGGCCGGAACTCCCTGTAGATCTTGGGGATATGGGCGTGGAGCCCGGCCAGGTACTTGGCGTCGCCGTCGCCGGCCCAGAGTCCGACGTCCAGCGTGCTCAGAGGCTTGTCCGTGGGATAGATGTCCATCTGGTGGATGGAGAAGGTGAAGATCTCGGGCCGGCCGGCCAGCGCGGCGGCCGTGCCGTTGCCCTGGTGGAGGTCGCAGTCGACGATCATGACCCGCTCGGCCAGCCCGTCCGAGAGGACCTTGCGGGCGGCCACGGCGACGTCGTTGAGCAGACAGAAGCCCTCGCCGTGCTCGGGGAAGGCGTGGTGGAAGCCGCCGCCGATGTGGACGGCGAGCCCGGATTCGAGCGCCTTTCGGGCGGCCAGCACCGTGCCGCCGACCGAGAGCACGGCGAAGCGGACGAGCTCGGGCGAGTAGCGGATCTCCAGGGCCTTGAGCTCGGCCGGGCTCAGGCCGCCGGTCTTGACCCGCTTGAGATAGCGGCGCGAGTGGACGAGCTCGACGTCCTCGTCCGGGGCCGGGCGGGGCCTGAGGAAGTTCTCCTTCTTGGCCCCCATGGCCAGGAGGTTCTCGTAGACGAGCCGGTATTTCTGGAGGGGGAAGACGTGCTTGCCGGTCTCGAGCATCCAGTACTCGTTGCTGAAGATGAGCTGGAACGGGAAGCGCTTCCCGACGAGCACCTTGAAGAGATCGAGCAGGTCGCCCATGCGGACCTCACCATATCAAAAAACGGGGCCGGACAAAAGGTCGTCGGGATCAGCGCTTGCGGGCCGGCTTTTTCGGAGCCTTCTTCGCCGCGGCCTTCGGGGCGTTGAGGATGGCCGCCCGGGCCGCCGCGAGGCGGGCGATGGGCACCCGGAAAGGCGAGCAGCTGACGTAGTTCAGCCCGATGAGGTGACAGAACTCGACCGAGGACGGCTCGCCGCCGTGCTCGCCGCAGATGCCGAGCTTGATCCCGGGGCGTGTCGCGCGGCCCCCGGCGACGGCCATGCGCATGAGCTGGCCGACGCCGACGCGGTCGAGGACCTCGAACGGGTCCTTGGCGTAGATCTCCTTCTCGACGTAGGGGATGAGGAAGCTGGCGGCGTCGTCGCGACTGACGCCGAGCGTCGTCTGGGTCAGGTCGTTCGTGCCGAAGCTGAAGAACTCGGCCACGGTCGCGATCTCATCGGCGGTGATGGCGCCGCGGGGGATCTCGATCATGGTCCCGACGAGGTAGTCGAACTTGACGCCCTGCTCCTTCATGACCGCCTCGGCCGTCGCCCGGACAACCTTTTCCTGGTTCTGGAGCTCCTTGACGTGTCCGACGAGCGGGATCATGACCTCGGGCAGGACCGGGATCTTTTTCTTCTTCGTCGCGGCGGCGGCCTCGAAGATGGCCCGGGCCTGCATTTCCGTGATCTCGGGATAGATGATGCCCAGGCGGCAGCCGCGCAATCCGAGCATGGGATTGAACTCGTGGAGGGATCCGACCCGCGCCTTGACCTTTTCGTAAGAGATGCCCATCTCGGCGGCGATCTCCCGCTGGCCCTTCTCCTCGTGGGGCAGGAACTCGTGGAGCGGCGGGTCGATGGTGCGGATGGTCACGGGCCGGCCGGCCATGACCTCGAAGATGCCGGCGAAATCCTTCCTCTGAAGGGGCAGGAGCTTGGCCAGGGCAGCCTTTCTCTGCTCGATGGTGTCGGCCAGGATCATCTCGCGCATCGGGCCGATCTTGCCCTCGCCGAAGAACATGTGCTCTGTCCGGCACAGGCCGATGCCCTCGGCCCCGAAGGCCACCGCGTTGGCGGACTGGTCGGGCTGGTCGGCGTTGGTCCGGATCTTGAGGGTCCGGTATTTGTCGGCCCAGGCCATGACCTTGGCGAAGGTCTGGTAGACCGGGGCTTTGGCCGGGGCGAGGGTTTTCTCGATGAGGACCTGGAGGACCTCGGAGGGCTTGGTGTTGACCTTGCCCTCGAGGACCTGGCCGGTCGTGCCGTCGATCGAGATCCAGTCGCCCTCCTGGACCGTCCGGCCCTTGACCGTCATGGTGTGGGCGGCGTAATCGATGAGCAGGTCGCCGCAGCCGGCGACGCAGACCCGGCCCATCTGCCGGGCGACCAGGGCGGCGTGGGAGGTCATGCCGCCGCGGGCCGTCAGGATGCCCTCGGCCGCGGCCATGCCTTTGATGTCCTCGGGCGAGGTCTCGATGCGGGTTAGGATGACCTTCTCGCCGCGCGCGGCCCAGGCCTCGGCGTCGACGGAGTTGAAGACGACGCGCCCGGTGGCCGCGCCAGGGCCGGCGTTGAGGCCCTTGGCCAGGAGGCGGCCGCCCTTGACGGCGGCGTCCTTCTCGGCGTGGTCGAAGATGGGCCGGAGGAGCTGGTTGAGCTGGTCCGGCTCGATCCGCGTCAGGGCCTCCTTCTCGCTGATGAGCTTCTCGCCGACCATGTCGACGGCGATCTTGATCGCGGCGAAGGCCGTGCGCTTGCCCACCCGGCACTGCAGCATGTAGAGCCGGCCTTGCTGGATGGTGAATTCGATGTCCATCATGTCCGTGTAGTGCTTCTCGAGGGTATGGCGGATCTTCTCGAGCTGGGCGTAGGCCCTGGCGTCGTCCTTCTTGAGCTCGACGATGGGCTTGGGCGTCCGGGTGCCGGCCACGACGTCCTCGCCCTGGGCGTTCATCAGGTACTCGCCGTAGAAGACGTTCTCGCCGGTGGCCGCGTCGCGGGTGAAGGCGACGCCGGTGCCCGAGTCGCTGCCCATGTTGCCGAAGACCATGAGCTGGACGTTGACGGCCGTGCCCCAGGCTTCGGGGATGTCGTACATCTTGCGGTAGGCGATGGCCCGGTCGTTCATCCAGGAGCCGAAGACGGCGCCGATCGCGCCCCAGAGCTGCTTCCGGGGATCGTCGGGGAACTCCTGGCCGGTCTTCTCCTTGATGGCCGCCTTGAAGCGGGCGACCAGGTCCTTGAGGTCGGCGGCGGTCAGGTCGGTGTCGGCCTTGATGCCGCGCGCTTTCTTTTTCTCGTCGATGATCTCTTCGAACGGGTCGATGTCGTCCTTGTGGACGGGCTTGAGGCCGAGGACGACGTCGCCGTACATCTGGACGAAGCGGCGGTAGGAGTCGTAGACGAAGCGCTCGTTGCCGGTCTTGGCGACCAGGGCGGCGGCCGTCCGGTCGTTGAGGCCGAGGTTGAGGATGGTGTCCATCATGCCCGGCATGGAGGCGCGGGCGCCGGAGCGGACCGACACGAGGAGCGGGCTCTTGGGGTCGCCGAAGGCCTGGCCGACGGCCTTTTCGAGCTTCTTGAGGTTCTTTTCGACCTCGAGACGGACGGACTCGGGGACCTTCTGGCGGTTCTTGTAATAGAGGGCGCAGACCTCGGTCGATATGGTGAAACCGGGGGGCACGGGCAGCCCGATCCCGGCCATCTCGGCCAGATTGGCGCCCTTGCCGCCGAGGATGTCCTTCATCTTCATATTGCCTTCGGCGGCGCCGGCCCCGAAGAAATACACGTACTTAGCCATTCGGTTGTCTCCTGATATCAAGAATATTCTTGAGAATATACACTGATTCCGGCGGAATTTCAATGAACGGCCGGCCCCCGGCCAGGCGGTCTCTCCGCTGGGGAGGTCATGGGGACACCTACCGAAGGTCCATGTCCCCGCTCTTGGCCCGCTCGGGACCCCGGATCTACTCGATGGGCTCTAGAACACCCGTATCCTTATGCGCAGGTGCGCCCCTTTGGCACAACACGCACAGGCCCAGGTAGAGCATTCCCAGGTCTTCGAGGATGACGCTCCAGCCGGCCTTGCGGTCGATGGCGCCGAAGCAGCCGCAATCGACATCGAGGCCGCGGACCATGGTCACGGCGGTCAAGGCGATGAAGAAAACGAGGAGGCCCGAGACGACGAGCGCGGCGCCGCGCTTCCAGAGGCCCGCGACGAGGAACGCCCCGGCCAGGATCTCGAGCCAGGGCAGGACGATCGCCGCGGCGAACGCGAGCGACTGTCCGACGAGCCGATAGTTGCGGATATCCTGGGCGAAGTCGAGCGGGTCGCCGACCTTGACGACCCCGGCATAGACGAACAGACCGCCGAGGACGACGCGGAAGACGAGCAGGACGGTCTTATTCCCGACCATCGTCCTTATCCAGCCTTTCCGCCTTCTCCTCGGGGAGACCGGCCTTCGTCCAGGCCTCCCAGCCGCCGCCGAACACGCGGATATCGCGAAAGCCCTCGTCGTGGAGCCGCCTGGCCAGGGCCAGGCTCGACTGGCAGTCGCCGCCCTCGCAATAGACGACGAGGATCATGTTCCTTGCGGCGCCCAGGAGGCCGGCGGGCAGGCCCAGCCCGTTCCGGGCGGCGGGGATATTCCGGGCCCCCGGGATGTGACCCTGCGCGAAGAGCCCCTCGGCCCGGGCATCCAGGACGGCCGCCAGCCCGGTCCTCCAAAGGTCCTCCCCTTCGGCGAGCGTGATCATACGGATCCCCGGGAATTCGGAAGCCGGGAAGAACGTGTCCCGGAACTCGCCCCGGACGAACCGACAGACCAGAGGGAACTGGACGGCCGCCGCGATGAGAATGGCGAGCGCCCCGAGGCTCAGGGCCTGCCGAAGGGTCCGCCGCGCATCGTTCACGGCTCCGCCCACTTTCAGCCGTGGACGGCCAGGTATTTCGCCAGACCCGCCTTGAAGACGCGGACGGCTTCGCGCAGGTCGTGCTCGTTGACGACGTAGGCGATGCGGGCCTCGTCCGTGCCCTGGCTGGGGGTCGCGTAGAAGCCCGGGGCCGGGGCGATCATGACCGTCCGGCCGTCGAGCGAGAAGTCCGAAAGGAGCCAGACAGCGAAGTGCTCGACGTCCTTGACCGGCAGGCGGATGATGACGTAGAAGGCCCCCTGGGGCTTGCGGATGACGACCCCGGGGATGTCCTTGAGGCCGTCGTAGAGGATGTTGCGGCGCTTGTCGTACTCGGCCCGGACGCCGGCGAAGTACTCCATGGGCATGTTGTAGGCGGCCAGGGCGGCCATCTGCTCGACCGAGGGCGGGCAGAGCCGGGCCTGGGCGAACTTGAGGGCGGCCGCGTAGACCTCCTTGTTGCGGGTGATGATCATGCCGATCCGGGCCCCGCAGCAGCTGTAGCGCTTGGAGATGCTGTCGACGACGACGACGCGCTCCGTGATGTCCCCGTACTCGAGGATGCTCTTGTGCGTCAGGCCGTCGTAGATGAACTCCTTGTAGACCTCGTCGCCGACGAGGAAGAGGTCGTGCTTCTTGACCAGGCCGACGACGCGGTCGAGCTCCTCGGGCGTGTAGACCGTGCCGGTCGGGTTGTTCGGCGAACAGAGGAGGATGGCCTTGGTCCTGGGGGTGATCCGGGCTTCGATGGCCTCGACGGGGGGCAGGCGGAAGCCGTCCTCGACGCTGAGCGGCAGGGGCACGATCTTGAGCCCGGCGAAGGCGGCGTAGCCGTTGTAATTCGTGTAATAGGGTTCGGGGATGATGATCTCGTCCCCCACGTCGCCGATGACGGAGAAGGTGAAGTGGATGGCCTCCGAGCCGCCGGTCGTGATGAGGACCTCGTCCGGCCCCAGGGGGATGTCGTACTTCGCGAAGTAGCGGGTCACGGCTTCCCGCAGCTCGAGGAAGCCCTGGGCCGGCCCGTAGCCCAGGACGGGCTGGTTCCAGTTGTGGAAGGTGTCCATGACCGGACCGGGGGCCGGGATGTCGGGATCGCCGATGTTGAGATGGAAGATCTTGATGCCCTTGGCCCTGGCGGCGTCGGCGTAGGGTTTGAGCTTCCGGATCGGTGAGGCCTGGATGTCGTGTCCGCGCCGGGAGATGTTCATGGACCAATCCTCCGTGTGTGTCGGATGCGGCCGTTAGAGCCCATTATAAGTAAACAGACGCGCGGAACGCAACGGCCGTCTCACCCGAAAGATCGTGTCCCCCTGTTTTTCGGGCTCAGAACGCGAAGCCGATGATCATCTTGTAGATGGCGTAGCGGAACTCCAGCCCCCTGAACGGGTCCCACAGGCCGTCTGTCCCGTCCGGGGGAATGAGGACAGGACGCTGGCCGAGCTCCCGGCTGCCGAACGAGTAGCCGAGGCCGAGGGTGAGCGAGGATTTTTTAAGCCTGAGCTCCCCCCCGGTGACGATGTGGAAGATATTCCAATCGGTCATTCCGAGGTTCGTCACGGTCCCGGTCTTTTTGGCCGAATAGTCCGTGGTGAAGCTGCCGTAGCCCTTGAACCGGGCCGAATAGAACCATTCGAGGCCCAGCCCGAAGTTCAGGACGGGGGCGAGCTCGTGCGTGACGTCGGTCGACAGCGTCTCCCCGGTCGATTGAGCGGAGAATTCCTCGGCATCGACGACCGTATAGGGCTTGACCGCGGCGAACCATTCCGTGCTCCAGTAGATGCGGATCTTCTGGATCTTGAAGGTCATGCCGGCGGCGATCGAAAAGGGGGTTTGGAAGTAGGAACCCAGCCCGTCGGTGTAATCGGCGGCCAGGTAATCGTCGGGCGCGCCGTCGCCGTCCGTGTCCAGGCCGGCCAGGGTGGCATTCATCCCGGTCGTGCCTTTGCCGCCGATGTCCAGGCTGGGGGTGGTCAACGTCAGCCCCAGAGTGACCTCCTTGAAGTCGGCAGCCAGGCCGATCTTCCACAGCGTCCGGAAATGCATGTAGGAGAACTGACGGGACCCAAAAGCCATGGCAATGTGGTTGGTCTGGGTCCGCGTTTCGATGGATTCCTGGATCGTGGACCAGTGGGACCGGACCGCGAGATATTGGGTGACACCGAAGCCGACGTGCTTGGTGGCCTTGTAGGACCAGGTCAGGCCGAACCAGTGCTCAGCCACTTTCTGGTCGAGCCGGAACTGGGTCACGAAATCCTCTTCGCCGGGCGCGGCCGGGACGACGTCCCGGAGCCCCGTCTCGGAGATCGAAACCCCGAGCTTGGCGTCCTGCCGGGCCAGGTAGGAAAAGGCGAACTTGTGGTTGCGCAGGCCCCGGAGGCGGATGGTCCCGGCCAGAAGTGTCGGCGCCGGGCCCGGGGTGAACGCATGAAGGGAGACGCTCTCCGGGCTGCCCCCGACCAGGTTGACGCGGGGGTATTGCATGACCTTGGCGGCGATCAGGGTGCCCGGCTTGTCGATGAGGCTCAGGCCGCCGGGATTGTAAAAGGTCGCGGACAGGTCGAGGACGCTGCCGATGACCGCCCCGCCGAGCAGCGTCGCCCGCGTCCCGTACTGGTTGGTCCAGTAATGGGAGTCCTGGGACCAGATCGGCAGGCTGAGGCAGGACGATAGCCCGGCGGCCAGAACGAGCGGGCGAAGCTTCATCGCCCCCCGGTTATATGCGATTCCTCCCGGAGCCGTCAAGCCGGACCCGGGACCGCCCGAAGAACATACCGGTTGCTAAAAACGGGCGATTTCTGCTAGTTTATGGGGCGAAACGAGCCCCGGAACCGCCATGACCATCGAGCGCAACGCCCGCCTCCGCGAGGTCCAGAGCTGGGGGGATCATTTCCGCTTTGCGATCGACGCCCCGGCGATCGGCCGGGAGGCCCGCCCGGGCCAGTTCGTCATGGTCAAGGTCTCCGAAGGGAGCGCCCCGCTTCTCCGCCGCCCCCTCGGCATCCACGACGCCGACGCGAGCGGCTTCGAGCTCTTCTTCAGGGTCGCCGGGCAGGGGACGGCGATCCTGTCACGGAAGCGGGCGGACGAGCGGCTCGACATCATCGGCCCCCTCGGCCGGGGCTTCACCGTCGCCTCGGCGGCGAACGGCCGGACCGTCTATCTCGTCGGCGGCGGACGGGGGATCGCCCCGCTCTACTTCCTGGCCCGCGCCCTCACGGCGGCCGGCGCCAGGCCGGTCATTTTTTACGGCGGCCGCAGCCAGGCCGACATCCCGCTCCTCGCCAGGCTCGAAAAGGCGGGCTTCGAAGTCCAATGCTCGACCGACGACGGCAGCTTCGGCTTCGCCGGCTTCGTCACCGCCCTCGTCGAAAAGGAACTGGCGCGCGTCAAGCCCGCCATCGTCTACGCCTGCGGCCCGGACCCGATGATGAAGGCCCTGGCCGCGATCACGGCCAAGCACGGCCTTCCGGCCGAGTTCTCGCTCGAATCCATCATGGGCTGCGGCATCGGCGCCTGCTGGGGCTGCGTCCACCGGATCAGGAACGAGGGCGGGGACGGCTGGGTCAAGATCTGCGAGGAAGGCCCGGTCTTCCCCGGGGAGCGCATCCTATGGCCGTGACGCCCAAGCCGGTCGATCTCACCACGGACCTCGGGTTCCTGAAGCTCCGCAATCCGGTCCTCACGGCCAGCGGCACCTTCGGCTACGGGCTCGAATTCGAGCCCTATCTCGACCTGGCCAAGCTCGGCGGGATCGTCGTCAAGGGCCTCTACTTTAAGGCCCGCGAGGGCAATCCCCCGCCGCGGCTGGTCGAGACGCCGAGCGGCCTCATCAACGCCATCGGGCTGCAGGGCGTGGGCGTCGAGGCCTTCGCCGCCAAGGTCCTGCCCAAGCTGCGCCAGGTGAAGACGGCGGTCATCGTCAACGTCTGCGGCGCGGACGACGACGAATACGCCGCGGTCGTCGAGTTCCTCGATCGGCAGGAGGGCATCGCCGCCTACGAGCTCAACATCTCCTGCCCGAACGTCAAGAAGGAGGGGGCCTGCCCGGCCCTGTCGCCGCGGACCACTTTCGACCTCGTCAAGCGGATCAAGGCCGCCAGCCGCCGGCCCCTCATCACCAAGCTCTCGCCCAACGTCACCAGCATCGTCGAGATCGCCCAGGCGGCCGAGGAGGCCGGGACCGACGCCGTGGCCCTGATCAACACGCTCCTGGCCATGGCCATCGATCTCGAGACGCGCCGGCCCAAGCTCGGCAACGTCTACGGCGGCCTGAGCGGTCCGGCCATCAAGCCCATCGCCCTGCGCATGGTCCACCAGGTCGCCTCGCGGCTCAAGGTGCCGGTCATCGGCATGGGCGGCATCATGACCGGGGCGGACGCCCTGGAGTTCCTCGTGGCCGGGGCGGCCGCGGTCGAGGTCGGAACGGCCAGCTTCGTCGACCCCGACGCCGCCGTCCGCATCGTCGGTGAGATCGAAGGCTGGTGCGCGGCCCACGGGGTCGCGGCGGTCCGCGAAGTCGTCGGGACCCTCAAGACATCCTGAACCCGCGAAAGGACGGCCCCATGAGCATGACCAACGCCGACCGCATTATCATCGCCCTCGACGTCCAAACGAAGGACGAGGGCATCGCCCTGGTCAGCCGGCTCAAGGACGCCCGGACGTTCAAGGTCGGCCTGGAGCTCTTCACGGCCGAGGGCCCGACGCTCTTCCGCAAGCTCAAGGCCCTGCGCAAGGACATCTTCCTCGACCTCAAGCTCCACGACATCCCCAATACCGTCGCCGGGGCGGTCCGCTCGGCCTTCAAGCACGGCGTGCAGATGATGACCATCCACACCTCGGGCGGCCGGGAGATGATGGCCAAGGCCTCGGAGACCGCCCGCCAGATCGCCGCGGAGACCGGACGGGCCAAGCCCCTCCTGCTCGGCGTCACCGTCCTCACCAGTCTCAAGGGCCCCGATCTCGAGGAGGTGGGCCTGAGCTCCGATGTGGCCTCCCAGGTCCTGCGCCTGGCCGGCCTGGCCAAGGCGGCGGGCCTGGACGGCGTCGTCTGCTCGCCCCAGGAGATCGAGGTCCTGCGCCGGGAGTACGGCCGGGACCTGATCATCGTCACGCCCGGCATCAGGCCGGTCTGGGCGGCCGCCCAGGACCAGAAGCGGATCATGACCCCGGCCGAGGCCGTGGCCAAGGGGGCGGATTACCTGGTGATCGGGCGCCCCATCACCGGCGCGCCCTCGCCGAACGATGCCTTCCTCAAAGTCGTCGAGGAGCTCGATCAGAGCCGGCCGTAGCGGACGGCAAAGGCCCCCTTGACGATCCAGCCGAACACGACGTAGAGGACGGCCACGACGACGACGCTCAGAAGCATGTAGCCAGGGATCTTTTTCTTGGGCGTCTCCATCAGGGGCGTTTCGAAACCCAGGTAGAGGATGAAAAGCCCGTACAGGCTGGCCAGGACGCCCAGGGCCCACAGCCCGGGGATGATGTAGAGGATCCCGGCCACCCAGCCCGGCGTCATGCTGTAGGCGGCCAGCTTGAGGGCGTTGGTCATGTTCTTGGCCGAGGAGAAGCTGGGGGCCAGCTCGTTGATGATCAGGGCGAAGAGATAGACCGCCGCGATCCAGAGGATATAGGAGACGATGGCGTAGCCGAGGGCCCGGCCGATGGGCCAGCGAAAGACGCCGACGAGGGGGAGGCGCCGGCCGACCAGGACGTTCCCGAGGAACTGGAAGCCGGCCGGGAAGGCGGCCAGGATCATGACGTAGGAGGTGAAGAGCTCGGCCGGGGTCGTCGGTTCGGCCTTGATCTTGACCCACTCCTCCTTGGGCTTCAGCAGGATCGACTGGACTCTCTGCGCGATATCCATGGGCTTTCCTCCCTCAAGTGGCCTCATGATAGACCAAGGCCGGGGTGGTGTCAACGCAGGGGCCGCCGGGGCCGGGTGGGGGGAATGGAGGGAAGATGGAGGCGCGGGTCGGACTCGAACCGACGAATAAAGGTTTTGCAGACCTCTCCCTTAGCCGCTTGGGTACCGCGCCAGGGTCGTCATGAGAGCGAGGGGATCATTGGAGCGGGCGATGGGACTTGAACCCACGACCTTCTGCATGGCAAGCAGACGTTCTACCACTGAACTACGCCCGCCCGCTCGTCCCTCCCCTGAGGGATAGCACGCCCTAAACTAGCAGAATCCCCGGAGGCTGTCAATAAAAACGGGGACCGGCGGGGAGGGGCGTCTTCGGAGCGACCAGTCTTAAGAAAACGGGAACGTTTCTGTTTTTCCCAAGGGGATTGACGGGGACATGGACCCTGGGTCCGAGTCCCCTGGAGGTAAAAGAATAGGGACACGTACCGGAGGTCCATGTCCCCAAAAATCAGCGGGCGACGTTGATCTGGATCTCGTTGCCGAGGTCGACGGTGTCACGGGCGCTGAGGATCTTGATCGTCGAGGTCGCGCCGCGGACGTCGACGATGATGGCGCTGGCGATCGCCTCCCGCGGCAGGTCCGGCCTGGCCTGGTGGAAGATGTTGAGCTGGTCGCCGATCTGGACGCAGTGCTGGCGGCCCAGGTCGATCAGGGCCCACTGGCCCGGGCCGGCGATGTGGAAACCCCACTCGATGTAGACGACCCTGCCCCGCTTGCTGGCGTTAGGGTCCATGTCGCCGTAGCCCTGGTCCTTGCCCATCTCGCCGGGTTCCTCCTCGAAAGGCAGGAGAAAATCGCCGATCTGCAGGCCGCCGCAGCCCTTCTCGATCTTGGCCGAGGCGGTCCGGTCCTCGAGGCGGACGATGCGGGCCCGCCCCTGGCGCTTCATCACGGTCCCGAGCTTGGGCACCACTTCACGGATCCCGACGATGAGGAACAACTGGCCCACCTCGAGCCCGTCGGCCGCGCCCCTGTTGATGTAGATCAGGGCGTCGTTGTCGTACATGGTCCGCTCGTTCATCCGCTCGGCTCCGACGATCTGGATGTCGGGCAGAAGCTCGCTCGGCTGGTACATGTAGAACGAGCAATTGAGGTCGGTCTCGTTGATCAGCTGGTAGGTCTCGTCGAAGATCTTGGGCTTTTTGAGGTCCAGCTGCTGGACGTCCTGGACGTCCTGGGCGAAAGGCCGCCCCGGGACGATGAGGACCAGGCTGGCGACGAGAAGGGCGAGCCCTCCGCAAAGCGCCGGTTTTCTGCTCATGGTCACACCTCTTGGCCGCTAGACTTCCACCGGGGGGTATTATACGAAGCGTTTCTTGCTGCTGTCAACATTCAGTTAGCACCCGATCCCGATGGACAAGCGACCTCGATTCGATTAAAATGAATCAAACCATAAGGTTAGTCGTGCCGAACCGCCGAATGTCAAAAAAAATCACCGTCGCCCTGATCTTCGGGGGCCGCTCGGCCGAGCACGAGATCTCCCTGATCTCGGCGGAGGCCGTCCACAAGAATTTCGACCCCGGGAAATTCGAGGTCCGCTGCCTCTACATCACCCGGGCGGGCCTTTGGAAGGCCGTCGCGGCGCCTTCGACGGATATCCGGACGCTCGAGCGCGGGCCCGCTTTCTCGTTCCTGCCCTGGCAGGCCGGGCCGCCGGCGGACGGGCCGTTCGCGGACATCTATTTCCCGGTCCTCCACGGGCCCTTCGGCGAGGACGGCACGATCCAGGGCCTGCTCGAGATGGCCGGCGTCCCCTACGTCGGGGCCGGCGTCGCCGGCTCCGCCCTGGGCATGGACAAGGCCCTGGCCAAGTCCGTCCTCCGCGACCGCGGCCTGCCGGTCGTGCCCTTCGAGATCGTCCGGGAAGCGGACTGGACGAAGGACCCCGCCGCGGTCCTGCGCCGCGTCCGCCGGGCCCTGCCCCTGCCGCTCTTCGTCAAGCCCTCCAACCTCGGCTCGAGCGTCGGCATCACCAAGGTGACGGACAGGGCCGGCCTCCCGGCCGCCCTGGCCACGGCCTTCCGTTACGACCCCACGGCCCTCGTCGAGAAGGGCATCGCCGGGCGCGAGCTCGAGCTGAGCGTTCTCGGCAACGAGGCGCCCGAAGCCTCCCTCCCCGGCGAGGTCATCCCGTTCCGGGAGTTCTACGACTACAACGACAAATATATCGACGGCAAGACCCGTTTCGCCATCCCGGCCGCGCTCCCGCCGCGGACCACGGCCCGGGTCCGGGCTTTGGGCCTCGCGGCTTACAAGGCCCTGGCCGCCGAGGGCATGGCCCGGGTGGACTTCTTCCTGGAAAAAGAAACCCGCCGGCTCTACGTCAACGAGATCAACACCATCCCGGGCTTCACCGAGATCAGCATGTACCCCAAACTCTGGGCGGTCTCGGGACTGCCTTTCCCGCGGCTGCTCGAACGGCTCGTCGATCTCGGCTTCGAGCGCCACCGGCGCCGGAAGGCCTGCGTCGCAAGGGACCGCTGATGCGGGTCCTGGGCATCGACTACGGCGACCGCCACATCGGATTAGCCCTGAGCGACCCCCTGCTGATCACGGCCCAGCCCCTGACCTCCTATGAGCTCACCGGCCGGGAGAGCGTCGACCGCCAGTACTTCCGTGATCTCGTCGCCAAGTACGACGTCGGGGAGATCGTCCTGGGCAATCCGCTGCGCATGGACGGCAGCGCCGGGACCCGGTCCGAGAAGACGCAAGTCTTTGCCGCCTGGCTCGAAAAGGCCGTCGGCAAGCCGGTCACCCTCATCGACGAGCGCCTGACGACGCGCCAGGCCCTCAAGACCCTCGAAGACGAAAAGCTCCGCGGCCGGAAGAAAAAGGACTGGGAGGACCGGATCGCGGCAGTCATCATCCTCTCGATCTACCTCGAGCGGAAACGCGGTGCGGACGATGGTCCTGAAGTCGATTAGGGCCGTCCTCGTCGCCGCCGTGTTCCTCGTCGCCGCGACGACGGGCTGGATCGTCCGCGCCCTGACGGCCCCGGCCGGCGGCGGCTCCGGGCCCGAAAGCCGCGGGGTTTTCTTCGAGGTCGAAAAGGGCTGGAGCGCCCGGGCGGTCCTGGAGCGTCTCGAGCGCGAGGGCCTCGTCCGGGACCCGCTCCCGTTGCGGCTGGCCTGCCGGATCTTCTACCCCGGGGAGCGGTTCAAGGCGGGCGAATACCTCTTCTCGACGCCGCTCGCCGCCAAGGCCGCGCTCTTCCGCCTCTTCGGCGGCCGCATCCATCTCGAACCCATCACCGTGCCGGAAGGGCTGACGTCCGGGGAGATCGCGACGCTCCTCCGGCCGGCCGACTCCGAAGGCCGGGCCGCCTTCGTCCGGGCCTGCCTCGACACCGGGCTCATCGCCGACTTGGACCCGCGGGCCCGCGACCTCGAGGGATACCTCTTCCCGGACACCTACAACCTGCCCCGCCGGGCCCCGGAAGCGGACGTCGTCGGGGCCATGGTCGCCCGTTTTCATGTGGTCTTCGACGACTCCCGCCGCCGGCGGGCCGCAGAGCTGGGTCTGAGCGTCCGGGACGCGGTGACGCTCGCCTCGCTCATCGAAGAGGAGACCGCCCTCGCCGACGAGCGGCCCCTCGTGTCGGCCGTCTTCCACAACCGCTTGAAGATCGGCATGAAGCTCGACTGCGACCCGACCATCGCCTACGCGCTCAAGCACGAAGGCCTTTACACGGGACGGCTGCTCTTCAAGGACCTCAAGTTCCCCTCTCCTTACAACACCTACCTTCACGCCGGGCTCCCGCCGGGGCCTATTTCGAACCCGGGCTTGGCCAGTCTCGACGCGGCCCTCCATCCCGCGCCGGAGGGCTATTTCTACTTCGTCGCCCGCGGCGACGGCTCGCACCGGTTCAGCCGGACGCTCGGCGAACATCTCGACGCCGTGAAGAAATTCCGGGCATTGCAAAATCACTGAAATTTGCTATAGTACTTTTCCTTTTGCCTTCCCGGAGGCCCGGGCGAGGTAGGACAGAGAGCTGTAAAGGTCCTTTACGCGCCCCGTCCGCCCCCCCCCGAAAGACAGAGAGCGACGGCTGATGGAATTGGCATGGGATTTGCTCTAATAGAATGTCGGAAGTGAATGAGATGATCCCTACAGGAGGAAAAATGAGAACTTCCAGAACGATCGCGGCAGCCCTCGGGCTGCTCTTCATCGCCAGTGTTCTCGCGGGCCCCGCGCAGGCGGCCCCCGCGGTCCAGAACAAGAAACAGGACCCCAAGCCCGCCGCCAAGGCTTCGATGCCCAAGGAGATCGAGGCCGTCATCCAGGAAGGTCTGGCCGCGCGGCAGGGACGTCAGGACATGCCCTTCAGCTTCCTCAAGCCGCTCGTCCTGCCCGCCCAGGCCAACAACCTCTACCCCATCTTCTACTTCAAGGCCAAGAACGGCGATCTCGGGTACGCCCCGTCCCTCACCGGGTCGGGCGCCATGGAGACGACCCTGAACGCTTTCTTCGAATTCTTCCAGCCCGACGCCACCGGGGCGCTGAAGTCCAGGTTCGGGGGCAAGACCCAGACCGTCCTGACGACCGACGGCACGGGCTACGCGCCCGAGAAGGAGGACTGGTATTCGTTCGGCATGACCCTGCCGCCCGGCAAATACACGATGGCCCTCGTTCTCGGCACGCCCGACATGAAGAAGCTCAGTGTCGCCTACACCGACATCACCCTGCCCGGACCGGACGCCTATGAGACGACCCTCTGGCCGACGGACCCGATCATTATCATGACCATGGACCAGGTCGATCAGGACCAGCGGCCGACCGTCCACCGCGGCTACTTCACCTGGGGCGCCGCCAAGGTCGTGAACAACACCGCCTGCGAGATCGCCGCCGGGGAGAACCTGGAGATCCTCTTTTTCGTCCTCGGCGCCGCCGCCAAGGACCCCGCCGACCCCCGGTCCGCCCTTGATCTCGAGGTCAACTACGAGGTCCAGAGCCCGGACGGCAAGCCGGTCATCAAGTGGACGCCCCAGTCCTACGAGCTCTATCTCGTCAACCAGCCCCTGCCGCTCTTCCAGACCATCCAGAAGCTGGACGAGAAGGGCACCTTGCTGAGCGAAGAGAAGAAGCCCCTGGGCGCGGGGAGCTACAATCTGGCGATCACCATCACCGACAAGGTCTCGGGCAAGAAGGCCGATACGAAGATGGCTTTCTCGGTCAAGTAAGCCCGCGCTCTTCCGCTGCTCCCAAGGACCGCCCTGCGGGGCGGTCCTTTTTTTGGTTCTTCTCCCATCTCCGGGACTCCCTCTCGAGGCGGCGAGGGATATCGCCTCGTCCCTCCCGGGACAGGGTGAGCCAGCAGACCTAGCAGATCCCCGTGGTGGAGGGGGGACCGGCAGGGAGCGGAGTCTGCGTAGCGACCATCAGCACCGCTCCGGAGCAGCTCGGAGGAGCGGTGCTGGGAAACATCTGAGGAGAACTCCTCTCTTCGGATATTTCGCAGAATCGCGGCTTCGAGTGCTCAGCCACGATTCTGCCGGGTCGCTCCCAAGAGTCCGCTTCCCGCCGCCGGGAAGCCGGGGAGCTAGAGGCGATGCCCGAGCACAGCCGGAGAGAGGGACTTCCCGGAATCGGGAGAAGAACCTTTTTTTACTTCTTCAGGAAGTCGAGGAGCTGGCGGGCGATCGCGGCCTTCTCGTGCTCGGGGGCCAGGGCCAGGAACTTCTCCAGGGCCGCCTTGGCCTCGGGCACCTTGTTCTGGCCGATGAGGATGGTCGCCATCTGGTAGTAGGCGTCGGCGTAGTCCGGCCTGAGCTCGACGGCCTTCTGGAAACGCGGCAGGGCCGCCTCCGACTCGCCGAGGTTGACCTGGCAGACGCCCAGGTTGTACTGGGCATCGGGATCGTCGGGGCTCAGCCCGGCGGCCCTCTCGTAGAACGTCTTGGCCTCGGCGTGCTGGCCGGACTTGGCCAGGGCCTCCCCGGCCTCCTTGTTGGCGCTGTAGCTTTCGGGATTGATCTCGACCGCCTTGCGGAACGAGGCCAGGGCCTCCTCGGCCTTGCCGGATTTCTTCAAGGCCAGGCCGAGGTTGAGATGGTAGCCCCAGTTGGCCGGGTCGAGGCCGATGGCCTCGCCGAAGGCGGCCGCGGCCTCGGCGTACTTCTGCTCGGCGTAGAGCTTGTTGCCCTTGAGGAAGGCCTTGTCGGCCGCGGAATAGGATTTCTCGGCTTCGGCGGCCGCGGACTTGAGGATGATCTCGATCTTCTGCTGGTCGGCGACGCCGACGTGGATCTCCTTGGAACCCGGCGCGAAGCCGGGCTTCTTGACGGTGACCATGTAGTAGCCGGGCATGATCCCGACCTGGATGAAGCGGCCCGTCCTTGTCCGTCTTGAGATCGTAGCGGAGGCTCGAGGACTTCTGGGAAACGATCGCCACTTCGGCCTTTTCGACAGGCTTGCCTTCGGGGTCGAGGATGCGGCCCGCCGATCTTCCCCTGGAACTGGGGCCAGGCTGAGACGGCGGACATGAGGACGAAGAGAGCGATGGCGGCGGCTTTGGGGGCTTTCATCCGTGACTCCTATCGTTGATCGAGGCTCTTTCGCGCCCGCTCCTCCAGGGCCCGGGCGGCCGGCTGGTCGGGAGCGAGGGCGAGGGATTTCTGCAGCAGGGGCAGGGCCCTTTCGGGATGGCCGAGGGCCAGGTGGCACTCGGCGGCGAGGTTCAGCACGGGGATCTCGGTCGCTTCGGACATGAGCTTCTCGAGCGTGGCCAGGGCGGAGGTCCAGTCCTTCAGTCCGGCCTGGTCGAGGGCCATGACCTTGGCCGCCTCCCGGTCGCCGCTGCGCTCGTAGATGGCCGTGGCGTGGGCCAGGGACTCCTTGTAGAGCCCCAGGCCGTAGAGCGACTTGGCGAGCAGCAGGCGGGCGGCGGGGTCGTCGCGCCCCTTGAGGAGCCTGCTCGAAGATGTCCCGGGCCGGTCCGTATTCGCCTTTCAGGAAATGCTGGGACCCCAGGACCAGGAGATGCTCGGGCCCCGGGAACGGGCCGTGCAGCCGCGCGTAGACCCAGGGGATGACCGGGTAGGGCTGGCCGAGGACGACGAAGTCCTCCTCGGTCGTGAGGAGCCGGCCGCCCGTCCGGGGCCGCGAGCGAGACCCGGCCGCGGTAGTAGCCGGGCTTGACGTCCTTCAAGCGGCGCTTCGCCGGAGACGAGGAGGGTCGCCGGATCGCCGGGGTCGGCGACGACGTCGGTCAGCGGAAAGGTCGCGGCGGTCTCGTTCGTGTCGAGCGAGACGAGGTCGAGGACGAAGGCCGACCCGGTCGTCGCGGACGGCGTCGCGCCCGGGACGAGCCCGGCCACGTTCCGGGCCTGGACGAAAACACCCAAGCGTCGCGGACGTGGGGAACTCGTTGCGGGCGCCGGCGAGGTACTGCCGCCCGCCGAAGGCGAAGGCCTTGAGGTTCCGCCTCTGGGCCTCGGGGACGGCGGTGCGGGAATAGTAGAGGAGGGGGACGCTGAGGCGGCAGCGGCCTCCGCCGGCGGCACGGAGATCCGCGTCTCGAAGGAGGAGAAGTCCTTGGCCGTCTTGTTCTTCAGCAGGAACAGGGCCCGGTACTCGCCGGGGACGACGGCCAGCAGGTCCTGGAAGGCGAAGCGCTGGCGCTCGTGGGCCTGGTACTGGTCGGGCGAGATCCGCAGCGGGATCTCCTCGGTCCTCTCGAAGACGGTCACGCCCCGGCCGTCCTCGAGCCGCAGGACGAGCTCGAAGCTGGCGTAGACCGCGTTCCCCTGGGTGCCGAAGTTCATCTTTTCCGGCTCGATCGACCAGTGGACGAACGACTGACCGGCCTCGCGGAAGACGCGGATCCGGAAGGAGCTCTGGATGTAGCTGTCCGTGTATTCCGTCTCGATGTAGTCCTTGTAGTTCAGGTAAGACCGGGCGTAGGTGTCGGAGTATTTCTTTTCGGGCAGGCCCCGGACGGCGGCGATGATGGAATCGGAGGAGAAGGACGCGGCGCCGGCCGGGGTGTCGCTCGGCAGATAGCTCAGGGAAGCGCTGGCGAGCTCGCCGTTGACGTTCTTGATGGCTTTGAGCGCCGCGGGTCGGTCGACGGCCGATTGGCTGCCGACGGCCGCCTCGATGACGAGCTTTTCGGGCCCCTCGACGGTCGGCGAATAGAGACGGAAATCGCCGATGCCGTCGGGCTGGTAGAAGATCAGATAGAAGTAGCTCGGCAGGCCGTCCTGAGGGTCCCCTTTGTAGAACCACAGCTCCAGCGGCCAAACCTGCGACTGGGTCGTGAATTGCGTGCGCTCGAGCGGCTTGCCGAGGACGACGTAGAAAAAGCCGCGGTCGGTCTGGCTGCCCCGCTTGGGCGAGTAATGGCCGAAATTCTGGTCGGCAAAGCGGACGCGCTCTTCGTACTCCTTCTGGAATTCGTTCGCCTCCGTGTCGGGGTACGGATCGCGCATCCGCCAGAAGAAGCGGACGAACTTGGCCCGGTCGGCGTTCGTCTGGAGCTTTTTGAAGACGGCCCTCTCGGCCTTGGTCAGGATCGGAGAGACGTCCTCGAACCAGAGTTGGAGATCGGGCGAGAGCTTCTCGGCGGCGGCCAAGGCGTTGCCCGCCAGCAGGACCGCGAGGATGAGGCCGGCCCAGGTCTTTCTATTCAATTCGGATCGTCTCTCACGCCAGAAAACTAAGATAGCACAGGGCTCGGGCGTTTTCAAATGTGCGGCGAAGGTCCGGCTCCGGCCGAAAAAAAATGCTTGAACTCCTACGGAATCTCGGATAAAATCCAAAATATTGAATGGACCGGCGAATGGGCCAGATGCTATCCATTTTCCTATCAGCAAATTAGACCCAAGATGAGTTTGGCATTGAAATTGCTGTTTATTTTAATAACTTGAATTCTGAGGACGAGGTCGCCCACATAAGGAGGTGAGAGTTCGAAGTAAAAGGAATCCCCAAGGGCCAGGCAATTTCCCTGAAACCAGATAAGGAGGCATCATTGAAGAACAAGATCTTAACCCTCATCGCCATCGCCCTCCTCCTCGCCCCGGCCGCCTTCTCCCAATCCCGGGAAACGGGCGCCGTCCGGGGCGTCGTGACCGACGAACAGAACTCCCCTCTCCCCGGCGTCAACGTGACGCTCTCGGGCGCGAGCCTCATGGGCGCCGGACCGCCGTCACGGACGCCGACCGGGGAGTTCCGGTTCCCGGCCATCCCGCCTGGTGAATTCCAGCTCAAGTTCGAGCTCCAGGGCTTCGGGACGCTCGTCCGCGAGAAGATCCGCGTAACCACCACGACCACGCTCACGTTCGACGTGCAGCTGAAGCCGGCGGCGGTCAGCGAGGAAGTCACGGTCGTCGCCCAATCTCCGACGGTCGACGTCAAGTCGACCGAAACGGCCTCGGTGACGCTGTCCAACGAGATCCTGCGGAACATGCCCAACAACCAGTTCACGTCCAACATCGTGAACATGGCCCCCGGCGTCAACAACGACGTCGCCTTCGGGGCCTCGTCGGACACGGGCATCGCCTACTCCATGGACGGCGTCAACGTCGCCGACCCCGATGCCGGCTCGGCCTGGGTCTTCTCGGACTACAACGTCATCGAGGAAGCCAAGGTCATGGGCATCGGCCTGCCCGCGGAATACGGCAATTTCACCGGCGTCATCTTCAACCTGGTGACGAAATCGGGCGGGAACAGCTTCTCCGGCCACTTCGAGTTCGATTACCAGGGCTACCAGGCCGACTCCGCGTTCTGGCAGGCCAACAACAACCAGGACTATGACCCGCCTTTCACCGGGATGACGTCGCCGAGCTCGAAGCTCATGGACATCAACGGCCACCTCGGCGGTCCCATCGTCAAGGACAAGCTGTGGTTCTACTTCGGCGTCCAATACTACCGCACCATGAACCGCCCGACCGGGTTCCCCGAGGACGTCGATTACAAGCAGCCCCGCTTCTTCGCCAAGCTCACCTCCCAGCTGACCCCCTCCCTGAACATGAACCTGGCCTTCCAGAGGACGAAGTACGAGGGGACCAACCGGAACACCGGTTCGACGTACTCGCCGGAAACGGGCATCAACCAGCACTCCCCGGACTGGCTGGCCAGCTTCAGCCTGACGAAGATCCTCAGCGCCAAAACGTTCTTCGACATCAAGACCAACTATTTCGAGGGGATCTATTACCTCGAGCCCGAGGTCGGCCTCGACACCTACGCCCACTTCAACCAAGACGACAATATGCTCTACGACAGCGCGTACTACTACTACTACGCCGACCGGGCCAGGTTCGGGACCAACGCCAGCCTGACGCATTACGCCGAGGACTTCCTGGCCGGCTCGCACGAGTTCAAGTTCGGCGCCGAATTCGAGCGGTCCATGGTCCGGAACCGCTACGGGCATCCGGGAACGGGCGGCCCGCTGGGCGACAATATCTACTACATCGATTACTACAGTTACGGCTACAACGGCCCCTACCTGGCCTACCAGTACGCGGGCTACGACAAGCACTCCTACTACACCCGCCTGGAGGCCTTCGTCCAGGACAACTGGCAGGTCTCGAAGCGGCTGAACCTCAGCCTCGGCGTCCGCTTCAGCCAGAACTGGGGCCAGGTCAAGGGTGTCGACGGGAACGTCTATCAGACGAACCGGGTGGCCCCCCGCCTGGGCTTCACGTTCGACATCCTGGGCGACAAGACGACCATCCTTAAGGCCCACTACGGCCAGTTCACGGAAGGGATGTTCGCCTCCTATCACGACATGATGAACCCGGCGTCGAGCTTCAGCGATAAAACCAACTATATCTGGAACCTCGAGACCGAAGAGTGGGATGTCTTCGAGCATCTCGTCCACCCGCCCTACGTCGTCGATCCCGACATCCAGCATCCCTACATGACCCAGTGGACGGTCGGCATCGAACGGGAGCTGTTCAAGGACACCTCGTTCAGCGTCACCTACATCGACCGCGTGTGGAACGACCTCGTCGGCCACTACGACACGCTGGGCGTCTATGAGCCGGTCGACTATTACTCGTCCTTCCTCGACCAGACCTTCCAAGTCTACGAGCGGACGGAGGAAACGCTCGAATCCTATTCCTACCGCATCACCAACCTCGAGAACACGGCGGAATTCCCCTACGTCCTGCTGGACCCCTACCGCAAGTTCCAAGGCGTCGAGGTCCTGTTCAACAAGCGTTTCTCCAACCGCTGGCAGCTTCTCGCCTCCTATGTCTACGGCAAGGCCACCGGCACGTACGACAACGGCATGGCCGACGACATCGGCTACGGCGGGACCATGTACGACCCCAACTTCTGGATCAACGGCGAAGGGAACGTGACCTACGACCCGACCCACATGATCAAGCTCCAGGGGACCTACGTGCTGCCGCTCGACATCAACTTCAACTTCTATCTCCATTCCATCACCGGGACCGCCTGGACGACCCGCGTCCGGACCCGATCCTACAATCAGGGCCGCATCACCTTCTTCGCCGAAGACCGCGGCTCCAACCACTATCCGATGTCGACCGGCCTCGACTTGAGATTGGAGAAGATCTTCACCCTGGCCAAGAAATACCGGCTGGGAGTGATGGTCGACATCTTCAACGTTTTCAACAGCAACACCGTCAGCAACTGGGGCACCCGAGCGGGTTACGACTGGCTAAGCCCGGAAGATTGGCAGAACGAAGATCCTGCTGATAATCCGAGCTGGGCTACCGAATATCCTACGGTTACGTCCGGACATCGACTCCTCGGCTTCGACCGGCCCCGTCAGGCCCGCCTCGGCATTCGCGTGATCTTTTAGTTCCAGGCTCCACGCAGACGCTCGAGAGGGCGGCGGGCCGTCCCGCCGCCCTCTTTTTTTGGCCTCATCCCGGTCCCGGGGCGTCATCTTCCGGGTCGGCGAAGAGAGCCGTCCGCGGCTCCCGGCCGCGCCGTTGACACCTTCTACGGCAGATGCTATCGTTGGGCCCAAAATGGCCGCCCGAAAGGACCCTGTCTTTCTGCTGGCGATCTCCCTGATCGCCCTCGGCGTCCTCTTCCGAACGCCGGTGGTCCGGGCCGAGCCCGCCAAGCGCCTCAACCTCCTCCTGATCACGATCGACACCCTCCGGGCGGACCGGGTCGGCGCCTACGGCTCGAACCGCCGCCTGACGCCCAACCTGGACCGGCTGGCCGCCGGGGGCGTTACGTTCACGCGGGCGTTCGCGCACACGCCCATGACGCTGCCCTCCCATGCGAACATCCTCCTGGGCCGGGTCCCTCCCGACCACGGCGTCCACGACAACGCCAACTTCATCGTCCCCGGAGAGTTCCTGACCCTGGCCGAGCACCTGGGCGGGCAGGGCTACGCCACGGGCGCGTTCGTCGGCGGGTTCCCCCTGGACTCCTTCTTCGGCCTCGACCAGGGCTTCTCGGTCTACGACGATTCCTTCGGCAAGCAGGAGACGGGCGTCCGCGAGGCGGACGCCCGGGGCGGGGAGCGGAAAGCCGGAGAGGTCTGGACGAGCGCGCAGAAATGGCTTCGAGGGCAACCGGGGCCCTGGTTCCTGTGGGTGCACTTCTACGATCCCCATTATCCGTACGAAGCCCCGGAACCCTACGGGGCGAAGTTCGCCGGAAGCCCCTATGACGGCGAGGTGGCCTACGCGGACGCCATCCTGGGGGACCTCTTGGACGACCTTCGGGTGCGTGGCCTGGATGCGTCGACGCTCGTCGTGTGCGTCGGGGACCACGGGGAGTCGCTGGGCGAGCACGGTGAATCCACGCACGGCTTTCTCGCCTACAACGCGACGATGTGGGTGCCGATGGTCATCCGGGCCCCGGGCATCCCGCCCCGCGTCGTCGGCCAGAACGTCTCCCACGTCGACGTCTTCCCCACCGTCTGCGACGTCCTCGGCCTCGAGCCGCCCAAGGCCCTCGCGGGCGTCTCGCTCCTGCCCCTGATGCGGGGCCGGAAGGCCCCGGAGCGTCCGGTCTATTTCGAGGCGCTCTCGGCGTATTACGCCATGGGCTGGGCGCCGTTGCGGGGCACCGTCAACGGGTCGAGCAAGTTCATCGATTCCCCCCGGCCCGAGCTCTACGATCTCGAGCGGGACTTCGGCGAAACCCGCAACCTCGCCGGGGACGCCGACATCGGGGCCCTCCGCAAGGGCGTCGAAGCGCTCCTGCGAAGCCGGGCTTCGCCGGGAGGCGACAAGGCCGGGCAGGCGTCCGACCGGGCCACCCTGGAGAAGCTGAGGAGCCTGGGCTACGTCGCCAGCCTGCCGGGTCCCCGGAAAAAGGACTTCAACCCTGAGGACTCCGTGGCCGCGATGCTGCCGTATCACAACAGGGCCGTCCTGGCGCTCGAGCTCTTCCGGTCCGGCCGGGCCACCGAGGCGGTCGCCGCTCTCCGGGAGGTCCTGACGGCAAGGACGAACGTCAGCGCGGCCTACGTCAACCTCGCTCATGTCTACAAAGAGGAGAACAGGCCCGCCGACGCCCTGGACGTCCTCCGTCTCGGCCGCGAGGCCTTGCCTGAGAACTACGAGATCTACTTCCAGTATCTCAGCCATCTCTACGATGCCGGCCGGTACGACGAGGTCCTCGGCGTGTTCGCGGAGAAGGACTTTCCCCAGAGCGAGTTCGACCCCGTCGTCTGGAACGTCATCGGCCTGGCGCATTGGAAGAAAGGGGACGTCGCCCAGGCCCTCGCCGTCCTCGAGAAGGCCCTGGCCATGGACCGCCAATTCGCCGTCACCTATGCCAACCTGGGGACCGTACATTTCGACGACTTCCAGAGGACGCGCCGAGGGGCGTCCCATAGCCTGGCCGTGGACGCCTTCAAAAAGGCGGCGGCGCTCGATCCGAGCTACGCGCCCGCCTTTCACGGGCTGGGCCTGGCCTATTTCCAGGCCCGCGATCTCCCCCAGGCGGTCGCAAGCCTCGAAAAGGCCCTGGCCCTGGATCCCGGGCTCGACGAGGCCCACCTTTTTCTCGGCTCCGCCTACCTGGAGCTGGGCCGAAAGTCCACCGCCTACGAGCACCTCATGAAATACAGGTCCAGTCCGGCGTTCGGCCGGCTCTCGCCCGCCGCGAAAAAGAGATTGGAGGACCTCCTCGCCGCATGCAAGACCGGCAAGTGACGTTGTGATAAAATCGGTCCCATGAGGTTTCCCCGAAACAAGAAAGCCCTTGCCGCCGCCGGGTTCGCGGCCCTCCTGGCCGCCGCCGCGGCGTCTTCTCTTCCTCGCCGGGCCGCCGTCGTTCGCCCGCCTCCGGGGCGGCGACTACAATGTCATCGTCATCACCCTGGACACGACCCGGGCCGACCGCCTCCAGCTACGGCAACCGACCTGGCGACGCCCACCCTCGACGCCTTCGCCGCCGGGGGGGTCCGGTTCGAGCAATGCTACGCCCAGACGCCCCTGACGCTCCCTTCCCATACGACGCTCTTCACCGGCACGCTGCCCCTGTTCCACGGCATCCGCGACAACGGCGGGTTCTTCGTGCCCGAGAAGCTCAAGACCATGGCCGAGCTGTTCAAGGACAAGGGCTACGAGACCGGGGCCTTCATCGCCGCCTACGTCCTCGACTCCAAATGGGGCCTGAACCAGGGCTTCGACACCTATTTCGACAAGTTCGACCTGAGCAAGTTCAAGAGGATCTCCCTCGGCACGGTCCAGAGGCCCGCCAACGAGATCCTGGACGAGGCCCTGCCGTGGCTCGAATCGAAAAAGGACAAGCCGTTCTTCGCCTGGCTCCACCTCTACGACCCCCACTCCCCTTATGAGCCGCCGCCGCCCTACGACAAGCTCTACGCCGCCCACCCCTACCTCGGTGAGATCGCCTTCGCCGATTCCCAGATCCAGCGGCTCTGGCAGTTCCTCGATTCGAACGGCCTCCTGCAGAGGACCTTCATCGTCTTCGCCGGCGACCACGGCGAGAGCCTCGGCGAGCACGAGGAGCAGTCCCACGGCTTCTTCGTCTACCAGGCCGCGATCCACGTCCCGCTCATCGTCGTCACGCCGTTCCCCGAGGTCCAGGGCGTCGTCTCGCCCGAGGTCGCGACGCTCTCCGACGTCCTGCCGACGGTCTGCGACATGGCCGGCCTGCCCGTCCCGTCCGAGGTCCAGGGCCAGAGCCTCCTCCCGGCCTTTTTCGGCCGGCGCCGCAAGGACGCCCCGCTGGCCTACAGCGAGACCTATTACCCGCGCTTCCACTACGGCTGGTCGGACCTCAAGAGCGTCCAGGACGGCCGTTACAAGCTCATCCTGGCCCCCGTGCCCGAGCTCTACGACATCGTGGCCGACCCGGACGAGGCGAAAAACCTCGTCTATCTCGAGAAGAAGGTCTACGAGCGCCTGAGCGGGAAGGCCGAAGCCTTCATCGCGCGGGCCAGCCGGAACGCCTACGAGATGGATTATTCGACGGTCGACGAGGAGACCCGCGAAAAGCTCTCGGCCCTGGGCTACATCGGCTCGTTCACGGACCCGGCCAAGCTCAAAGGGAAGACGCTGGCCAACCCCAGGGAGAAGATCGGCATCTTCAACCAGCTCTCCCAGGCCCGGGAGATGGGCATGAACGGCAAGCCCGACGAGGCCATCCGGATCATCCAGGGGATCATCGCCTCCGACCCCGACATCACGGACGCCTATTTCTCGGTCGGCAACATCCTGTTCCAGGAACGGAAGTTCGAGGAGGCCATCGGCTATTTCACCCAGGTCCTGGGCCGCAAGCCCGACGATTCCTTCGCCGCCATCAACGTCGCCCTGTCCTACGAGGGGATGGAAAAGTACGAGGAGGCGGAAAAATTCCTCCTGGATTACATGGCCAAGGGCTTCACGGACTCCCAGTTCTACTTCATGCTCGGGAACATGAACTTCCTCCAGAAGAAGTACGATCGGGCCATCCCCTACTTCGAAAAGTGCCTTTCCTCCAATGCCGAGTCGGCCGGCTCCTACAACATGCTGGCCGCGATCTACATCGTCAAAGATGACCTCGACCGGGCCGAGCAGAACCTGAGCCAAGCCCTCAGGATCAGCCCCCGTCTCTCGACCGTCCATTACAACCGGGCCCAGGTCGCCGAGAAGCGGGGCCGGCGGGCCGAGGCCGAGGCGGAATACCTGAAGGAGCTCGAGATCTCCCCCCGGCATTTTAAGTCCATGTACAACCTGAGCCGCCTCTACCGCGAGGCCGGCGATCCGGACAAGGAGCGGGAATTCCTCGACAAATGCCTTGAAACCGACCCCCGCTTTCCTCTGACCTACTTCTACCTCGCCCGCATCTACCTCAACCGCAACGAGCGCTACGAAGAGGCCATCGACCTGGCCAAGAAGGGGATCGAGCTCAAGCCCGAGAAGTCCGAACTGCCTTTAGGGTATTTCCTCCTGGCCGACCTCTACAACCGGCTCGGACGTTACGACCTCTCGGAGGAGAACGCCCTGAAGGGGCAGGCCGCCGCGGCCGATGCCGCCAAGACCGCGGCCCCGAAGTGACCTAGATCTCGAATTTGCGCTCGAGCGCGGCCCGGCTTCCGTCGCCCGTATTGACCACGGTGACGCTCAGGGAGTAGGCGCCGGGCTTGAGCGGAGCGGACGCCTCGGACTTGAAATCCGTGTCCAGGACCTCTTTGAGGCGGCTCTGCGGGATGTCGAGCGGGTAGGTCTGGGCGAACGTCCAGACCTCCGCGCCGTCCGGGCCGGAGACCTTCATGGTCACCTCGAGGGTCGCCCGGAAGCTCGCGCCGGAGGACTTGAGCCAGATGTTCTTGTAGGGGACGGCCAGGGCGAACCGGGCCGACGTCCCGTCGGCGACCTCGATCGTGACATCGAGCCCGGCGATGGCGGCCGCGTAGGCGGCCCCGCCCGGCTTGGGCATCCTCTGCAGGGGCTTGTTCCAATCCGTCTGGGCCTGGGTGATCACCGCGATCTGGCCGGCGCTCTCCGGGGCGATCTTGTAGTCGTCGTTCCAGTACGGATCGATGAAGACGATGCTGAACATGCCGTACCACCAGAGCTCGGTGGGCAGGCCGTAGAAGGTGACCCCCCGGGGGTAGGTGATGCGGTTGTCGGGAGGGCCGAGGGTGATGTAGACCCGGCCGCGGTCCTGGAGCCAGCCCGGGGAGCCGCCTCCGCTGAAGAGGCGGTTGGCGCGCTCGATCCGGCCGTAGTAATCGGTCCGATATTCGTTCTCGGCGGTCCCGGGCGTCGGGTCCCGCCGGGCCCAGAAATCCTCGATGAACGGCTCCCGGGCCTCCGAAGCCAGGGCCAGGAAGGCCTTCCGCTCCTCCGCGGTGATCGTGTAGCGGACCTTGGAGATGAAATCGCGGCTCTTGGGATCGAGCTCCTTCAAGCCTTTCGTGGACGCGCAGGCCGCGGCCAGCAGCCCGGCGGCCAGGACCATGACCGTCCGGAGGCGGGGCGTGTGCATCACTCCTCCTTGATCTTGTCTTGAAGGTCGGCCAGCTTCTTCTTGAGCTCGGGCTGGGACGGGCTGAGCTCGAGCGACTTCCGCCAGACGGTGATGGCCCCGGCAATGTCGCCCGTCTTGACGTAGCAGTCGCCGATCGAGTTGAGCACGTTGATATTGGTCCCGAAGTAGGTCAGGTAGTCCTTATAGTAGCCGACGGCCTCGGGGTAGCGGCCGAGGGCCTGGGCGCTCACCCCGAGGAACTCGGCGAACTCGTAGCTCTTCTTGTCCTGGTAGAACGGCACGGCCACGCTTTGCAGGCCTTCGTAATCTTTCAGGTCGACGAGCAGCTTGGAGAGGTCGAGGGCGAAGGGGACAGACCCCGGCGACCGCCGGCAGGCCTCTTCGAGGAGCGGCCGGGCCCGGGCCGTATCCCCGGTCCGGTAATACTGCATGCCCCGGATGTTGACATAGGAGGGGTCGGTCGACGGCGGCAGCGGGGCGTACATGATCCAGGACCGCGGCAGGGCTGTCCGGAGGCTGATGTAAAAGGAGGCCTTGGAGGACAGCAGCTCGGTCCCGGCGCCGTCGAGGAGGGCGACGTTGGCCGTGTAGTAATCGGGGGGGAAGGCGGCCAGAGGGAATTCCTCCAGGACGCGCATCGGGTCCGGCGCGCCGGCCAGGGCCTTGGTCGTCGCGGCCACGACCTGGTTGTTGCGGACGAGCGTGAGGACCAGGCTGCCGTTGGCTTTCAGCTCGCCGGTCAGCCCGCCGAGCTCGCAGAACAGGGTCAGGGTGTCCTGCACAGTGAAATCGTTCCGCGGCGAGGCGACGATCTGGGTCTCTCCGACCGTGAAGGGCTTGACCTGGCCGGCGAACGCGGGGTTGCGGACGATCCGGTAGGCCAGGAGGGGCGTGCTGAGGGTCAGGGTCTTGGCGGGCGGGATGCTGACCGTCGCCTCGAGGGAGGTGAACTCCTTGGACACCGTGTTCTTCCAGAGCAGGCTGAGCTTGTACTCGCCCTCGATGAGGGGGAAGACGTCCTGATAGCACACGAGCCGCTCCCGGACCTTGGCGAACTGTTCGCCGTCGAGCTCGAGCGGCACCCGCCGGTCGAACTGGTAGATGGTCTTCCCCCCGGCGTCGGAGACGATGCCGTTGACGTCGAACGTGGTGCGATAGAGGCCTTCGAAGCGCTCGATGCTCAGCCGGGCGGGCTCGATCAGGAGGTGGACGAGAGCCCGGCCGGCGGCGTCCCGGGTGACTTGGACAAGGGCGTCGCTCTCGATGTAGTTGGCCGTGTACTCGACCTCGACGAGGTCCTTGTATTTGAGGAGCTTCTCCGCGTAGCCGACCTTGACGCTGTCGTAGCCCATCTTGGGGATCTTCTGGTTGATGAGGATGTCGGACGACGGAGTCGGGCTCGTCCCGTAAACGTATTCGCCGGGGATGAGCGACATCGAGATGTCCGCGATCTCCGGCATGCGCTGCCTCAACTCCCCCCAAGCCTGGACATAGTTGGTCATGTCGCCGTTGTACATGGGCATGAGCTTCTGGGGGCCGTCCCGGATCGGGGAATAGAGGATGTAGTCGCCCGCGTTGTCCTTCCTAAAGAACACGACGTTGAAGGCGCTGGGCAAGTTCGCGCCGGCGTGGCCCTGGTAGAACCAGATGATCATGGGGTAGACGTCGGTCTCGTTCTCGAACCTGTCGTTCGTCTTCGGCTCACCCAGGGTGATGTAGATCCGGCCCATGTCGGACCGCCAGCCGCCGGCCTTCAGGCCGCGGCCGAAGGTCTTGTTGGCGTACTCGATGCGGCGGTAGTGCTCGTCTTTGAACTCGTTCTCGGGCGTCGTCGGGTCCTCGTCCCGGGCCTTCCAGAAGGCGGTGATGAACATCTCGCGCTCGCGGTCGTTGGAGAGCTGGAGGAAGACCGACTTCTCCCGGGGCGAGATGATGTAGACGACCTCTTCTTCGAGCCAGGCGCGGAGGCGCGGGTTCAAGTCCTTGACCGAGACCTTTTGCGCGGCCGCCGGGAGCGCGCCGAGCACCAGAACACCGATAAGGATCGCGAGCGATTGGGGTCTCATGTCAAGCTGTCCTTTCACGTCCGGGCCGCTAGACTTCAGTTTACGCCGTCCCCCGCCCTTTTTCAAGGCGGCGCCCGGCCCGTTCCGGACCCATCTTGGAGCGGCGCGAAACCGCTTGCAATCCCCCGCGGCTTTTCCTACACTGGGCTCTTCACAATGAAGTTCGTCGCCGACCTTCACATACATTCGAAGTATTCGCGGGCCACGTCGCGGGACATGGTCCTCGAGACCCTCGCGCCCTGGGCCAAGGTCAAGGGCATCGGCCTGCTCGCGACCGGAGATTTCACCCATCCCGAATGGCTGTTCCTGATGAAGGAGAAGCTCGAGCCGATGGGCAACGGCTTCCTCCGGCTCAAGACCGGGACGACCGTGCTCGACGCGCCGCCGTTCCGGGGCCTGTCGGTCCTGGGCCGCCCGGTCGCCTTCATCCTCTCCTCGGAGCTGAGCTTCATCTACTCGAAGGGCGGCAAGGTCCGCAAGGTCCACGTCATGGTCCTGGCCCCGGACTTCGAGTCCGTCGAGCGGATCAACCGGCGCCTCCAGGCTGTCGGCAACCTCGTCTCGGACGGACGGCCCATCCTGGGGATGGACGTGCGCCTGTTCTGCAAGATGGTCGCCGAAACCGCGCCGCGCGCCGTCGTCATCCCGTCCCACATCTGGACGCCCTGGTTCTCGCTCTTCGGGGCCAATTCCGGGTTCGACACGATCGAGGAATGCTTCGAGGAGATGACGCCCTCGATCTTCGCCCTGGAGACCGGCCTGTCCTCGGACCCGCCGATGAACGGACGGCTGTCCGCCCTCGACCGCTTCGCCCTCGTCTCCAACTCGGACGCCCACTCGCCCTCGAAGATCGGACGGGAAGCCAACGTCTTCGACACCGAGTTCAGCTACCGCGGCCTCATCGACGCGCTGCGGACCAACGACCCGGCCAAGTTCCTCGCCACCGTCGAGTTCTTCCCCGAGGAAGGCAAGTACCATTACGACGGGCACCGCAAGTGCGGGGTCGTGTGCCCGCCCCGTGAGAGCCTGAAGACGAACGACCTGTGCCCCAAGTGCGGCAAGAAGCTGACGATCGGCGTCCTCCACAGGGTCGAGGAACTGGCCGACCGGGAGTCCGGCGAAGGGCGGCCGGGCCGGGTCCCCTACCGGAACCTCATCCCGCTCAACGAGGTCATCGCCGAGGCCCTGGGCAAGACCCCCGAGTGCCAGGGCGTCTGGGACCTCTATTTCCGGTTCATCCGCGAATTCGGGGACGAGCACACCATCCTGACCGAGATCCCCGTGGCCGATCTGGCGCGCGTGTCGCCGGAGCGGGTGCCCGAGGCCGTCGACCGGATGCGCAAGGGCCAGGTCTCGATCGTCCCCGGGCACGACGGCGAATACGGCCAGATCCGCATCTTCGGCGAGGGCCCGGCGCCCGAGTCCTGCCCCTCCCAGATGTCGCTGTTCTAGGCCCGGGTTCCTTACCCCCCCAAGGCCGCATTTGACAAGGCTCCATCCGGCACCTATAGTGGTGTCGGTACGAACCGGCCATGGAAATCGAAATGAAGGTCAAGGGTCTCGTCGTGGACCCGATCTCCAAGATGCCCATCGTGGTCCTGGAGAACCCCCGCAACGAGCAGATCCTGCCCATCTGGATCGGGGTCTTCGAGGCCAACGCCATCGCCCTGACCATCGAGAACGTCCCCACCCCCCGGCCGATGACCCACGACCTCCTCAAGAGCTTTCTCGAAAAGCTCGGCATCGGCATCGAGAAGATCGTCGTCAACGACGTCCGGAACAACACCTTCTTCGCCCTCATCCACTGCCGCCGGGCCGAAGAGGCCATCGTCATCGACTCCCGCCCCTCCGACGCCATCGCCCTGGCCCTGCGCATGAGCTCCCCCATCTTCGTCGAGGCCGAGGTCGTCAAGAAAGCCAACGGCCTCAAGTTCGACGAGAAGGTCGAATCCTCCGAAAAGCTGCGCAACTGGCTCGAGACGCTGGGGCCCGGCGATTTCGGCAAGTACAAGATGTGAGCGGCTAGGTCCGCAGTCTGAAGAGCCCGATCACCCCCGCCAGCCCGTAGAGGATGTTCGCGCCCCAGGCCCCAAGGACCGGCGTCAGCACGCCTGCGCCGCCGAGGCTGCGAAAGACGGCGAACGTCCCCCAATAGGCCATGGCGATGGCCACGCTCGCTCCGACGCCGACAAGGGTTCCCTTCCGGCCCATCAGGAACCCGAAGGGGACGGCCAGCAGGGCCATGATGAGGCTGACGAACGGCAGGGCGGTCTTCTGGGCCAGCTCGGCCCTGAGGCGGACGGCCGGAAAGCCCATGGCCCGGACCTCGGCCGTGTAGCGCCGCAGGTCGGCGTACGTCATCCGGAGGGGCTCCCGCCAGGGCGCGCGGAAGGCGTCGCCGTCGGCGGCCGCGTCGAGCCGGCCGGCCGCCGTCCGGGCGAAGGCCGGACCGGAGGACCCCTCGAAATCCCGGGTCCACCCGTCCCGATAGACCAGGTCGCGGCCCTCGAACGAAGCTTTGGCGGCGAAGGTCCTTCGGGTCAGGGCCCACCGGCCGGCGTCGATGTCGAAGACCGAGAGGCGGCCGAGCGTCGACGAGCCGGGCTCGAAATAATCGTAATGGTAGATCCTGTCGCCGCTGCCGGCCAGGACCCAGCGCCGGTCGGTGAGGCCGGAGCCGCGGGGCGGCAGGTCGTTGAGGGCGTTCCAAGCCGCTTCGGACCTGGCGTGCGAGGCCGGGACGATGCGCTCCTGGATGAGAAAGGCGAGGAGGCCCACGCCGGCCGCGAGGGCCAGGACCGGCAGGACCGTCCGGTAAGCGCTGATGCCGCTGGCCTTCAAGGCCGTGGCTTCGTTCGACCGGGCCAGGAACCCCAACGCGAGCAGGGCCGCCGTCAGAACGGCCGCGGGCAGGACGTAGGCCAGGAGCTCGGGCATCTTGAACCAGGCATAGCCGAGAAGGAGCCGGATCGGATGGCCGTGCTGAAGCGCATCGTCGAGGCCTTCGAAGAACGTGATCAGGAAGGCGGCGGCGGCGAGCGCCGCGAGGACCAGGGCCAGGAGGGCCAGGAACTTTCGCGAGACGTACCGGTCGAGCAGGCCGGGAAAACGGACGGACCAAGCCCGCGAACGAAAAGGACCGCGGGCCGCCGAGGCTGCGGCGGGCGCCGGACGGGCCGCCGGCCCTGACCGGGTGTCCGGACGGCGCGCTTTCCGGCCCGGAGCCGGGCGCCCCCGCCCCGGGCCGAGGATGAGCCAGCCCGCGGCGATGGCCAGAACGATGTCGGGGCCCCACATGCCGAGGAAGGCGGAGGTCCGGCCGTCCATGGCCGCCTTCTCCCCGGCCGTCAGCAGCGCATAATAAAAGAGGATGATGACGAGTCCGAGCGAAAAGCCGCCGGTCCGGCCGGCCCGGCCGGTCATGATCCCGAGCGGCAGGCCGAGGAGCGCGAGCACGAGGCAGGCGGCCGGCAGGGCCAGCTTCTTGTGGATCTCGATCCGGTGGGCCCGGATCTGGCGGGACTCCGGTCCTCCCGGGGCCCGGGCGGCTTTGAGGGACCGGAGGTCGCGCACGAGCTCGCCGATGTCCTTCTCCCGGACCCGTTTCTCGTTCGATCCGGAAGCGAACAGTCCCTCGACGTCGATCTCCTCCTCCAGGCGCTCGAAGGTGGTCACGGTGTCCTCGCCCGGCTCGTCGAGCGGCCCGGAATATACCCGGCCGTCGCGGAGCTCCAGGATGGCCCGCCGTTCGTCGGGGAAGAGGCGGACCGATCCCGACCTGGCCAAAGCCACCCGCGGCTCGCGACGGGTCCCGGCCGATGTAGGCGAAGACGTCGCGCCAGCTCTGGTCGGGGCCGATGTCCCTGACGAAGAGGACCGTACCGGGGAAGGTCTCGTTGAACTCGAGCGGCTCGATCTTGAGCCGGACCCGGGCCAGGACGGAATCGGTCATGGCCCGGACCCAGGCGTGGTTGGCCCGGGGCGCGAGAGAGAGGGCCAGAGGCAGGGTCAGAAAAAGGCCGCAGATCCCGAATACGAGCAGGGGCTGGGCCAGGCGGCGCGGGCCGACGCCCGCCGCCCGCATCGCGACGATCTCCGAGTCGGCCGAAAGACGCGCCAGCCCGCCGACGACGCCCATCAGGACGGCCATCGGCAGGGCGAAGACGAGGATGGACGGGACGAGCAGCACGAGAAGTCGGAGAGCCGCGAACCAGGGCACGCCCTTGTCGATGAACAGGTCGGCCAAGAGCAGGACCTGATTCATCAGCAGGACGAAGGTGACGAGCAGCAGTCCGAGGAGGAACGGCGGGACGACCTCGCGGAGGACGTACCGGTCGAGAAGGCGCGGCATCGCCCGCAGGATATAGCAAAGAAAAGATGGGGTCAAACCTATACCTTTTAAATTTTCAGCTATCACCGACGGTCCTGAAAACTAAAAAGGTATAGGTTTGACCCCTTCCGAAAAAAAAGCCCCGGGCGGGAGGCCGCCCGGGGCTGGCGATTCAAAGCGGGACAGTCCCCTCGGGGGACAGTCTCTTAGTACATGTCGCCGGGGGGAGCCGGATACGAGGGCTTCTTGTCCTCTTCGGGGAGCTCGGCGATCAGGCCTGCGGTATTGAGCAGGAGACCGGCGATGGAGGACGCGTTCTGGAGCGCGATCCGGACGACCTTGGTCGGGTCGAGGATGCCACCCTTGATCATGTCCTCGTACTTCTCGGTCAGGGCGTTGAAGCCCATGTCCTGTTTCATCTCCTTGACCTTCTCGACGACCACGGAGCCTTCGAAACCGGCGTTGGCCGCGATCTGGCGCATGGGCTCTTCGATGGCCCTCTTGACGATGTTCGCGCCGATGAGCTCGTCGCCTTCGACCTGGAGCTTCTCGAGCGACTTCTGGGCGCGGATCAGGGCCACGCCGCCGCCGGGCACGATGCCCTCTTCGACGGCCGCCTTAGTGGCGTGCATGGCGTCCTCGACCCGGGCCTTCTTCTCCTTGAGCTCGGTCTCGGTAGCCGCGCCGACCTTGATCAGGGCCACGCCGCCGACCATCTTGGCCAGGCGCTCCTGGAGCTTCTCGCGGTCGTAGTCAGAGGTCGTATCTTCGATCTGGGCGCGGACCTGCTTGATCCGGGCCTGGACGTCGCTCGCCTTGCCCATGCCCTCGACGATGGTCGTGTTGTCCTTGTCGATGACGACCTTCTTCGCTTCGCCGAGCCAATCGGCGCTGACCTTCTCGAGCTTGACGCCGATCTCCTCGGTGATGACCTGGCCGCCGGTCAGGGTGGCGATATCCTCGAGCATGGCCTTGCGGCGGTCGCCGAAGCCGGGGGCCTTGACGGCGCAGCACTGGAAGGTGCCCTTGAGCTTGTTGACGACCAGGGTGGCCAGGGCTTCGCCCTCGACTTCCTCGGCCACGACGAGCAGGGGCCGGCCCATGCGGGCCACGTTCTCGAGCAGGGGCAGGAAATCCTTGAGGTTGCTGATCTTCTTCTCGTGGAGGAGGATGAGGGGCTTCTCGAGGACGCACTCCATCCGCTCGGGGTCGGTCACGAAATAGGGAGACAGGTAGCCGCGGTCGAACTGCATGCCCTCGACCGTCTCGGTGGTCGTCTCGAGGCCCTTGGCCTCCTCGACCGTGATGACGCCGTCCTTGCCGACCTTGTCCATGGCTTCGGCGATGGTCTTGCCGATGGACGGATCGTTGTTGGCCGAGATGGCGCCGACTTGGGCGATCATCTCGCCGCTGACCTCGCGGCTCATCTTCTTGAGCTCGGCGACGACGGTCTCGACGGCCTTGTCGATGCCCTTCTTGATCAGGGTCGGGTTGGCGCCGGCCGTGACGTAACGCAGGCCCTCGCCATAAATGGCCTGGGCCAGGACCGTGGCGGTCGTCGTGCCGTCACCGGCGACGTCCGAGGTCTTGGACGCGACTTCCTTGACCAGCTGGGCGCCCATGTTTTCCCAAGGGTCCTTGAGCTCGACTTCCTTGGCGACGGTGACGCCGTCCTTGGTGCTGGTGGGGGAACCGAATTTCTTGTCGAGAACGATGTTCTTGCCGCGGGGGCCGAGCGTCGCCTTGACGACGTTGCTGAGGACGTTCACGCCCTTGAGCAGGGCGTGGCGCGCCTCGTCTCCGGAAAGGATCTGTTTAGCCATATGATGTCTCCTTTACTTCTCGATGATGGCGAGGATCTCGTGTTCGTGGATGATGACGAGCTCGACGCCGTCGATCGTCACTTCCGTGCCGCTGTACTTGCCGATCAGGACATGGTCGCCCTTCTTGACGGCGAGGGGGATCATCTTCCCTTCATCGGTGATCCGCCCCTTGCCGGCCTCGATGATCTCGGCCTCCTGGGGCTTTTCCTTGGCTGAGTCCGGGATGATGATCCCGCCTCTCTTGACTTCCTGTTCCTCGAGTCTCTTGAGGAGCACTCTGTCATACAGAGGATGAACTTTCATTAAAACCTCCTATGGGATACATGAAATTTAGCAATCACAAAATGTGAGTGCTAATAATACACAAAACTAGGCGATTTGTCAAGAGGCGGGAACCAGAAATATTGGCAGTCTTTACTATCGAGTGCTAATATTTCTTCTTGATCTTGAGGATCTTAGCCCGGTTGTGGAGAGTGTTCCGGTGGATGCCAAGCGCCTGGGCCATCTTCGTCTTGTTGCCCTCGTGCTTCCGGGCGACTTGCTCGAAGAAGATCTTCTCGAACTCGCGGAGGGCGTCCTTGAGGCCGATGTCCTTCTCGACCATGTCCCGCACGAGCAGTTCCATGCGCTGATGGAAGTTGAGCTCGCTAGATCTCTTGTCCATGTTTCCCCCCGCTCTCACGGATCCGCTTGTACGAGTCGTTGAACCGGGTCCTCAGGTCCTGCGGCACCAAGTTGATCACGGCCCGGGTGACGGCGAGACAGGCCGGCGCGAGGACGGACGTCTCCAGCGCCGGCTTGGCGACCTCGAACGAGACCAGGGCGAAGACGAGGATGCCGCAGATGAGGACGGCCTTGAGGAGGCCGAAGACGGCCCCGAAGAGCCGGTTGGCGAAGGCCAGCGGGCCCTTCATGGCCTTGGTGATGAGATGGCCGAGGATGGCCCCGGCGATGAGGACGATGAAGAAGATGAGGAGGAAGCCCAGGAAGTTGCTGAGCAGCCTGTTCTTGACGAAGGTTTCGAAGACGCCCGCCGTTTGCTCGTAGTAGACGACGGCCAGGACGAGCCCGGTGACGACGGCGACGAGGCCGATGGCCTGCCGGACGAAGCCCCTGACGATGCCGACGATGGCCGTGACGACGATGATGGCCAGCAGGACCCAATCGAGCCAGTTCATGCCCCGCCTCTCCTTCTCGTCCGGAGCTCCTCGACCATGCCGTAGTCCCCTTCCCGCAGGGCGCCGAAGTGGACGTGGGGCTTGATCCGCCCGTGGAAATCCGAGCCGGCCGTGGCCACCAGATCGAGTTCCCCGGCCAGCTCCCGGTAGAAAGCGATCTGCTCGGCCGTGTGATAGAACGTGTAGACTTCCAGGCCGAGAAGGCCGTGCGCCTTGAGCGCCCGGGCGTCCTCGGCCGTCGTTCTCTGGAAATAGGCGCCCGGGTGGGACAGCACGGGGGCCCCTCCCGTCGCCGGGGCCGCGTCGAGGACGTCCGTCAGCGCGACGAACTTCTTGGGCACGTAGGCCGGCTTCCCCTCGGCGAAATAGGCCGCGTAGAACATATAGGGGGCGTACGGTCGGTTCTCCGGCCGGTAGAACTGCTCCAAGGCCGGGTGGCGCTCGTTCTCGGGCTTGTCCAGGAGGACCTGGGCGATCTTGACCCCGAGCGGGGGCGCCCCGTTGGAGCCGGCCTCGACCTCCGCCAGCGTCAGGGCGAAGCCCAGGGTCCGGACCTTCTCGACGCGCTCCCGGGTCTCGGCCATACGGCAGGCGGTCTGACCCTCGATGATCGAGGCCAGGGCCGGGCTCGTCCAGTCGACGAGGGGCAGGAGAAGATGGAATTCGCGGCCGCCGAAGATCGTCGTCAACTCGATGCCGGGGATGACCTCGACGCCGGCCGTCCGTCCCAGCTCGACGGCCTCCGGGTAGGCGGCCACGGTGTCGTGGTCGGCGATCGAGATGGCGCGCAGGCCGTGGTCCCTGGCGAATCCGACCAGCTCGGCCGGCGAATGGTCCCCGTCGCTGCTCTTGTTCGAGTGGACGTGGAAATCGACCCGTCCGCTCATGCCAGGTCGTCGAGGCCGGTCAGGACCTTATAGATTTCCAGGTATTTCTGGGACGTCTTGGCGACGATCTCCGCGGGCAGGTCCGGCGGGGGCGTGTTCTTGTCCCAGCTCGTCGTCTCCAGATAGTCGCGGACGAACTGCTTGTCCAGGCTGGGCTGGGACTTGCCCGGCTCGTAGAGGGACAGCGGCCAGAAGCGCGAGGAGTCGGGGGTGAAGATCTCGTCGATGAGGATGAGATCGTCGCCGTCGAGGCCGAATTCGAACTTCGTGTCGGCGATGATGATGCCCTTGGAGACGGCGTAGAGGGCGGCCTTCTGATAGAGCTCCAGGCTGGCCTTGCGGATCTTGCGGGCCAGGGCCGTGCCGATCTCCTTTTCGACGTCCTTGAAGGAGATGTTGACGTCGTGGCCGTGCTCGGCCTTGGTCGAGGGCGTGAAGATGGGCTCGGTGAGCTGGTCGGACTCCCTGAGGCCCTTGGGGATCTTGATGCCGCAGATCTTGCCCGTCGTCTTGTACTCCTTCCAGCCGGAGCCGGACAGGTAGCCGCGGACGACGCACTCGACCGGGACGACCGTGGTCTTCTTGACGAGCATGGAGCGCTTGGCCAGGACATCGGCGAAGGGGGCCAAGATCGGGGGGAAATCCTGGGTTTCCGTGGCCAGGAGATGGTTGGGCAGGACCAGGCCGACGAAATCGAACCAGAACTTCGACAGCTGCGTCAGGACCTTGCCCTTGTAAGGGATGAGCGAGGGCAGGACCCAGTCAAAGGCCGAGACGCGGTCCGTGGCCACGATCAGGAGCTTGTCGCCGACCTCGAAAACGTTCCGGACTTTGCCCTTTTTGAAAAGCGGCACACCGGTCAGCTCAAGGTCACCGATGGGGTTTTCCATGACATCTCCTTTAGGAACCCGTCAAGGATAGCCAAATCGTTTTTAAAAAGCAAATGTCAAGGACGGCCGGTCAGGGGATCGACCCTGCTACGCTCGGGGTGATTCCTTTCGTCGGCCGCTCGCCGGCCCGGCGAGCCGGCTCGCTTCGTACCCGGGCCGGCGGGGAGCGGAGTCTTCGAAGCGGACCTGCAGAATTGGGCTGAGCACTCGAAGCCCGATTCTGCGAGATATCTGAGGCGAGTGACTTGATCAGATATCTCTCAGATGCGCGGCTCCGAGTTGCTCCGCAGCGCATCTGACCTCCGCTCCCCGGAGTCCGCTCCGGGTAGGCCCTCCCACGGCCTCCTCAAGGAACACCCCTGCGCGGGGTGGATCCCCTGACCGGCCATTCAGATCGCTTGTTTAAAGAACGATGCCTGAAACCGGAAGAACAGGGAAGCGGAAAGGGATCCATCTCCACTTGCGTCGGGTGAGGCCGACAAAGTTATACATCCGGCGGGGGTCGGCGGAGTTGCGGCGGTAGGACAGGAGCCGCGGCTCGCAGTGGGTGCAGGCCGGCCCGGCATCGAAGACATTCGCCCTCCGGAAGCCCAGGCCGTCGAGGAGCCAGCGATTGGCCGCCTTGAGGTCGAGCGAGGTACTTCTTCTTCGAGATCGGGGACCTGGATCGCCGGACAGATGTCCCCTTTCGACGAAGACGGACGGCGGGAATCCGGCCCGCAGGAACGCGTCCCGGACCTCCGGCCCGACCTCGTAGCAGGCCGCCCCGATGCAGGGGCCCAGGGCGGCCAGCATGTCCGCGGGCTTCGAGCCGTAGGCTTCGCCCATGGCCCGGACCGCCTTGTCCAGGATGCGGCTCTCCGTGCCGCGCCAGCCGCAGTGGACGGCGGCCACGGCCCGGTTCGCCTCGTCGACGAGGAGCACGGGCAGGCAGTCGGCCGTGCGGATGACCAGGAGCAATCCCGGGACGTTCGTCATCAGGGCATCGCCCTCGAGCGTCCCTCCGGGCGCCTCGTCCAGCCGGTGGACGATGTCCGAATGGAGCTGTTGCATGATGACGGGGCGCATGCCCTTGGCCGCCGCGAAGGCCAGGAGATCGGCCTCGCTCCACCGGGAGTCGCCGAAGCCGTGGACGAGCCCCGAGATGGCGCCCAGCTGCGGCACGGTGAGATAAGGTCGCTTGTTCTCGAACACGGCCAACCAGTCATACCAAAAAGACCGGGACCGCTCAAGTCGTCGCGCGGGCCGAGGTCCCGCTTGTCAATCGGGGTCCGTCTTCGTATGATGAGGACATCATGTCCGCCAAGGAAAGACCCATGCCCGCTCTCCTCGCGTTCAGCCTCGCCATCGTCCTCGTGGGCGCCGCCCTCCTGGCCTCCGAGGCCAGGCCCCGGGCCAGGGAATTCGGCCTCGTCGTCGGGGTCCTTCCTCCGGGCCCGCTCAACGCCATCACCGATGTGGCCGGGGTCAAGGTCGGCCAAGTCACGGTCGTCGAGGGCCAGGACGTCCGGACCGGCGTCACGGCCATCCTGCCCCACGACGGCAACATCTACCAGGACAAGGTCCCCGCGGGGATCTCGGTCGGGAACGGCTACGGCAAGCTGACGGGCGTGACCCAGGTGCGGGAGCTCGGCACGCTCGAAACGCCCATCGTCCTGACCAATACTTTGAGCGTTCCCAGCCGCGGCCGACGCCGTCATCGACTGGACGCTCGGCTTCCCGGGGAACGAGCGGGTCGCCTCGGTCAACCCGGTCGTGGGCGAGACCAACGACGGCTGGCTCAACGATATCCGCGGCCGTCACGTCACCAAAGCGCACGTCCTCGAGGCCATCCGCGCCGCCGCCGGCGGGCCGGTCGCCGAGGGAGCGGTCGGCGCCGGGACGGGAACGACCTGCTTCGATTACAAGGGCGGCATCGGCACCGCCTCGCGCCGCCTGCCGGAAGGGCGCGGCGGCTATACGGTCGGCGTCCTCGTCCAGACGAACTTCGGCGGCGTCCTGACCATCCGCGGCGTGCCCTTCGACAAGAAGGACGCCGGGGTCGGCGCTTCGGCGGCGGGGCCGGACCCGTCCGGGGACGGCTCCTGCCTGATCGTCGTGGCCACCGACGCCCCGCTCGACGCCCGCAGCCTCGAGCGCCTGGCCGGGCGGGCGCTCCTCGGCATCGCCCGCACGGGCGGCTATTTCTCGAACGGCAGCGGCGATTATGCCGTCGCCTTCTCGACCGCCCCGGGCGTCCGCGTCGCCCACCGCTCGACGGCCCCGACACGGACGGTCACGGTCCTCCGCGACGACGCGGTCTCGCCGCTCTTCCAGGCCGCGGCCGAGGCCGCCGAGGAAGCCATCCTCAATTCCCTGTTCAAGGCCGTCCGGACCGAGGGCAGGGACGGGCACATCGCCGAAGCCCTCCCGCTCGAGCGCGTCAGGGACCTGCTCAAATGAGCCGCAAGAAGCTCAAGACGATCGGCGTCATCGGCGGCATGGGCCCGGAGGCCGGGGCCTATTTCTTCGAGAGGATCGTCCGCGAGACCGCGGCCGGGCGGGACCAGGATCACCCCCCGGTCATCGTCTACAGTCTGCCGCAGGTCCCGGACAGGACGGCGGCTATCCTCCACGGCGGCGCGAGCCCGGTCCCGGCGATCCTGCGAGGACTCCGGACGCTCGAGAAGGCCGGCGCGGATTTCGCCGTCATGTCCTGCATCTCGGCGCATTATTTCTATCCCCGGCTCGCCCCGCGCTCGCCCCTCCCTTTATTCAGCCTGATCGACGACACCCTGGCGGCCATCGGGAAGATGCGGCCCGTTCCGAGAACGATCGGCCTCATCGGCACGACCGGGACCGTGCGTTCGGGGATCGTCGCCCGGCCCTTCGAGGCGGCCGGCCTCGAGGTCATCGTCCCCTCCGCCCGGGACCAGAAGAGGGTCATGACCGCCGTCTACGGGAAAAAGGGGATCAAGGCCGGCATCACCGAGGGTCCGCCCCGGGAGACGCTCCTCGACATCGCCGGCGACCTCGTCCGCCGGGGCGCCGGGGCCATCCTGGCCGGGTGTACCGAGATCCCCCTGGTCCTCCAAGCGGCGGACCTGCCCGTTCCCCTGGTCGACCCCCTGGCCATCGGGGCCCGGGCGGCTGTCCAACGGGCCGGCGCCCGCCTTCGAGCTTCGATGAAAGTATTGTGCCGGCGCGCCCCGAGCCGGGAAGTCCTTATGCAGCGAGCGAGGAGATCCCGAGGGTCTCCTTGACTTTCAGGGGGCAATCGGCTATAACTTTGCGGTACTTTTCCCCTGTGAGGAGGTGAAAGTTTTTGGCTTTTGTACAGCTTGACGAAGGTGAGAATCTCGAGTCCGCCCTGCGCCGGTTCAAGAGGAAAGTCCAGCAGGAAGCGATCATCAAGGAGATCAAGAAGCACTCGGTCTACTTCAAGCCCGGCGAGAAGCGCCGGCTGAAGCAGGCCCAGGCGCGCAAGCGGATGAGACGGCGCATCAAGAGAGAGCGCGACGTCGAGTATTGACGGCTTTCATCTCTCCTCGAAAAAACATCGCCCCGATCCGACAGCACGACACCTGAAACGAAAGGCCGGGTCCATCGCGAGAGAGGGGGAGTCACGGCGACCCAAAAACCCGCCTGGCTGAAGGTCCGACTTCCGTCGCACGGCGAATTTTTCCGTGTGGCGGAGGTCCTCAAGGCCGGACGTCTGCACACGATCTGCCAGAGCGCCCGGTGCCCGAACATCGGCGAGTGCTGGGAGCGCCGGACGGCCACGTTCCTCGTCCTCGGCGACACCTGCACCCGCGACTGCGGCTTCTGTGCCGTGGCCAAAGGGAGTCCCCTTCCCCCCGATCCGGAAGAGCCGGCCCGCGTCGCCGAAGCGGTGGCCGCGCTCGGGCTGGCCTACGCCGTCGTCACCTCCGTGACCCGGGACGATCTCCCGGACGGCGGAGCCGCCCACTTCGCGGCCGTCATCCGGGCCATCCGCGCCAAGAGCCCCGGAACGCGGGTCGAGGCCCTCATCCCCGATTTCGGCGGGGACGCGGCGGCCCTGGAGACGGTCCTCGCCGCCCGGCCGGAGGTCCTCAACCACAACCTGGAGACGACGGAGTCGCTTTATCCGGCCATCCGCCGCCCCAGGGAGAATTATCGCCGGTCGCTCGGTGTCCTGGCCGCGGCGAAGGCGCGCGGCGCCCTGACGAAGTCGGGCCTCATGATCGGTCTCGGCGAAGGCGAGGCCGACATCCTCCGGGCCTTCGACGACCTGCGGCAGACCGGCTGCGACCTTCTGACCGTCGGCCAGTACCTCCAGCCGACGGCGGCCCATCCTCCGGTCGCGAAGTACTACACGCCCGACGAATTCGCGGGCCTCGCCGCGGCGGCCCGCCGGGCGGGGTTCCGGGAGGTCGTCTCCGGTCCGCTCGTCCGGAGCTCCTACGAGGCCGGCCGGTTGTACGAGACGGTCGAACACAAGGACGAACGAACATGCGCTACCTGATCTTCACGGACATCCACGGGAACATGGAAGCCTTCCAGGCGGTCCTCAAAGCCGCCCAGAAAAGGAAGATCGACCACTACATCTTCCTCGGCGACCTCGTCGGCTACGGCGCCTCCCCGAACGATGTCATCGCCAAGATCCTGACCCTCAAGCCCCTGTCCATCATCCGCGGCAACCACGACAAGGCCGTCTCCGGCCTCGATTCGGTCCAGACCTTCAATCCCATCGCCGCGTCGGCCATCTTCTGGACCAAGAAGACCATCGCCCGCAAGCACCTCGACTTCCTGGTCCGGCTGAAGCAGAGCCCCGAGGTCGTCCAGGATTCCATCACCATCTGCCACGGCGCGCCGTTCGACGAGGACTATTACATCTTCGGCGAGTTCGACGCGGCCGAAGCCTTCTCCTACGTCCAGACGCCGGTCTGCTTCTTCGGCCACACCCACTTCCCCTTCGTCTACACCGAGAAGGACGGCAACGTCGAGGGCACCTTCCTCGAGGGGAATGCCAACGAGGTCAAGCTCGAAAAGGGCGTCCGCTATCTCATCAATCCCGGCTCGGTCGGGCAGCCGCGCGACCGCAATCCCCGGGCCGCCTTCGCCGTCTATGACTCCGAGGCCCGGACCATCAAGTTCAGCCGGGTCGATTACGACATCGAAGAGGCCAAGCGGAAGATCATCGACGAGAAGCTCCCGCCGGCCCTGGCCGAGCGCCTCAGCCTCGGGATCTGAAGCTCAAGCCGGGGACATGTCCCTTCGGGACGTGTCCCCTGGCCTCAAGCCTTCGGGTTCGCAT
>CAVWFA010000030.1:0-9738 GCA_963754085.1 Candidatus Aminicenantota bacterium
GGTCGGGATGCTCTACCCAACGGAGAACCCGTTCTGACGTCCTTCAGAGCGGCTGTCTCGAAGATGGCTCTCTTCGGGGGATTGCCTCGGCGGTCAGCTTCAAGCCGAGAGCTTTCATGACCTTCAGGATCGTATCGAAGCCCGGGCTCCGCTCACCGGAAAGCGCCTTGTACAGGCTTTCACGGGACAGGCCGGCATCGCGAGCCACTTTTGACATGCCCTTGGCCCGGGAGATGTCGCCCAATGCCTTGGCAATATGCGCCGCGTCACCGCGAGCATCTTCCAGACATGCCTCCAGATAGGCGGCCATATCCTCGGGGGTGCGAAGATGCTCGGCCACATCGTATCGAGTTGTAACGGTCTTGGCCATCCTCGTCTCCTAAAGGTTTCTCGCTAGATGCAAGGCTAATTGAATATCCTTCTCTTGGGTGCCCTTATCTCCGCCCGCCAACAGGATCAACAATTTGGTCCCGATCTTCCTGTAATACACGCGGTAGCCGGGTCCGTGATCTATTCTCAACTCGGAAACTCCTTCTCCGACAGGCCTAACATCGCCCGGATTCCCCGCAGCGAGTCTTTCGATTCGCACGAGGATGCGGGCACGAGCACGGATATCGCCCAATCCATCGATCCACCAGGCGAATTCCCTGGTCTTGCGGATCTGAGGAACGGTTGAATTGTAGCCCACTGGCTACACCTTGTCAAGAGAAAGCTCGATCGATTTCATAAGCGCCGCGGCCTGAATCCGGACATTCCTGGGCCATCTATGGGAAGACGCTTGAGGAGATCGGCGATTCTCAACCGCCCTCAGCTCCATGCCCAATGGCCCTTGAAGCTCTCGAGTTCGTCCCGGATCCGGGGGCTAAGGTCGAGGACCGGCGCTCGTAAAAGCACCTTGAACGGATGTTCTTTCTAGCCTATTTCGCCGGGCGGAAAATTAGGGAATAGGTATCATGTCCCCCATTTTCTAGTTCCCGCGGCGCTGGGGCGCCGGCGCGTTTGCGTCGAAGTACTTCCGCGGCAGCTTCTCCTCGCGCATGGCGGCGTTGTAGACGAACCAGGCCATGACCGTGGCGGCCTGCATGAGGTCCCCCCGGGACAGGTGGTCGTAGACGTCCATGTTGGAATGGTGGGTCAGCGTGTCGTACTCGAGGTCGTCCTGGATGAACTGGAAACCGGGCAGGCCGACGGCGTCGAAGGGCAGGTGGTCGGTCCCGCCGGTGTTCCGCAAGGTTACGGTCGCCGCGCCGAGGTCATGGATGGGCTTGAGCCATTCCTCGAAGATGGGCACGACGGCGCTGTTGCTCTGGGCGTAAATACCGCGGATCTTGCCGCTGCCGTTGTCGAAATTGAAATAGGCCGCGAGCTTGTCGTATTCGGCCTTCTTCTCCTTCTTGGCCCGATCGTAGAAATGATTGGCGACGTAGCCGCGCGAGCCGACGAAGCCCTGCTCCTCGGCATCCCAGAAGGCCATCCGGATGGTGCGCCGGGGCTGGACGCCCAGCGTCTTCAGGATGCGCATGGCCTCGAAGGCGACGGCGCAGCCGGCCCCGTCGTCCGTGGCCCCCGTGCCGGAGTGCCAGGTGTCGAAGTGGCCGCCGAGCATGACGATCTCCGACTTGAGCTTTTTGTCCACGCCGGGAAGCTCGGCAATGATGTTGGTGCCCGGCAGGTCGTCGGCCGTGAAGCGGGCCTGGACCTCGACCTCCAGGGTCACCGGAATGTCCTTCTGGAGGATGCGGACGATGCGGTTGTAATGCTCGGCCGCGATGGCGATGGCCGGAAGGGGCATCTCCGCGCCCTTGGCGCGCGACCCGCCGCTCGAGACGAAGACCGTTCCGAATTTTCCCCGGCCGGAGTCGACGATGACGCCGGCGCCTTCGGCTTTGAGGAACTTGCCGATCGCCTGCTGGAGCTGTTGGCGGGCCGCCATGTCCTGCATCTGGGGGTTCATCGGCCGGCGGACGCCCGGCTCGGGCGCCAGCAGGAGCTTGTCCAGGTCGGTCTCGAGGAGGCGCGAGGCCATCGGGTCGAACGAGATCGGGAGGTCCTGTTCGCCCTGGGTGAAGACGATAGCGTCCTTGAGCTTGCCCTTATACTTGTCGAGGTCGGCGACCGTCTTGGCCGTGATCAGGACGGCCTGACCCTTGAGGACGCCGTTCGTGCCGGGCGTCCAGGCCTTCGGATAGCCGATGATGGGCATGTACTGGGGGGCGGTCATGGCCGCGTAGTACTTCTGAAGCTCCCAGCTGCGGCCGAACGTCCCGTAGGGCTCCATCGCGGCGTTGGCCAGTCCGAGCTCCTTGGCCTTGGCCACCACCCACTCCCCGGCCTGGACGTACTGCGGCGAATCCGGCAGCCGCGGGGCAGTAGACGTCGCAGAGGTAGATGAGAAGGTCGGTGATCTTCGAGTTCGTGAGGCCTTCGGCCCGGATACGGTCGACCATCTGGAGATCGAGCTTCTCCTGGGCGCCCGTCTCGAGCGTGACGAAGACGAGCAGAAGCGCGATCACGAGCGAACGGACGATCAGATTTCTTTTCATAATTTCCTCCAAGGGGACGTCGTCTCAGGGGACTATACGCCCCCGACGGGAACGGTGTCAAAATCATCCCCTTGGGCGGCCCTGCGCTCTTCCCGTTCCGGGCGACCTGCCCTGCAAAAAGGTCCATCTCCCAATTCCCGGATTGCCTCTCGAGGCGGCGATGCATGTCGCCTCGAAGATCCCCGTTGTGGAGGGGGGACCCGCGAAGCGGGGGGAACCGAACGAACTGGTTCCCGGGGGTCCGGGGAGCTAGAGGCGATATCCGGAGCCAAGCCGGAGAGAGGGTCTTCCCGGAATCGGGAGAAGAACATATAATAAAGAAACCATGAAGGCCGCGTTCCTCACCGGCGTCCGGACGATCGAGATCCGCGAGGTCCCGGCGCCGCGGATCGTCCGCGACGACGACATCGTCGTCCGCAGCCGGGCCGTAGGCGTCTGCGGCAGCGATCTCCACTACTACGTCTCCGACCGCGTCGGCGGCGACCGCGTGACCTACCCCTTCATCCCGGGACACGAGTGCGCCGGCATCGTCGAGGAGATCGGAAAGGCGGTCACCCGGGTCAAGCCCGGGGACACGGTCGTCGTCGAGCCGGCCGTCTCCTGCGGGACCTGCGACCAGTGCCGGACAGGCCGGCCCCACACCTGCCGCAAGCTCCTCTTCCTCGGCCACTACGGCGAGCTGACCGGCGGCATGGCGGAATTCACGCTGGCCCCGGAGCGGAACTGCGTGCCCCTGCCGGCCAAGATGACCGTCGTCCAGGGCGCGCTGGCCGAGCCCCTGTCGATCGCCCTCTACGCGGCCAGCCTCGCCGGCACGGTGCGCGGCAAGACCGCGGCCGTCCTCGGCGCGGGCCCGATCGGACTGTGTCTCATCATGGCCCTGAAGGCCGAGGCGAGCGGCCTTATCTACGCGACCGAAAGGGTCGATCACAGGATCGCGGCTGCCGCGAAGGCCGGGGCCGACTGGACGGGAAATCCCGACCGCGAGGACGTCGCCGCCGAGATCCAGGCCCATGAATCCCTCGGCCTCGACCTCGTGTTCGAGTGCTGCGGCGAGCAGTCGGCGCTCGACCAGGCCGTGGCCCTGCTCAAGCCCGGCGGGACGCTGGTCGTCGTCGGCATCCCGCTCGAACCGCGGGTCACCTTCGACAGCTCCAAGGTGCGCCGCCGCGAGATCCGGGTGCAGAACGTCCGGCGCCAGAACAAGTGCCTGGAGCGGGCGGTGGCCATGATCCACGCCGGACGGATCAAGCCCGACTTCCTGGCCACGCATTCCTTTTCCCTCGATCAGGCGGCCAAGGCCTACGAAACGGCGGCCGCCCGCACCGACGGCGTCATTAAGGCCATCGTCGCGCCCTGATCATCCTCTTCGGCTACTTCTACGTCCGGAGGAATTACCGGACTGACTAGACGGCACGGCGCTCTGGAAGTCGGGCGAAAATCCAACTCAGTATTGTGAGAATTGACCGCCCGGTCACGCGTCTATCTCATTGAAAGCGAATTGAGATGAAGTTATCGCTTTGACATAATGATGTAAGTGTGTAATGATGCATATATGGATAAGCAGAAGAAAAGCTATGAAACGCGTGAACGTCATCCTCGAAACGGATCTTTATGACAAAGCCCGGGTCGTCGGTTTCATCAGGAAGAAGAGCCTTTCCGAGATCGTCCGCGATGCCCTCCGGGACTGGCTCAAGACGAACGTCGATGAAAGAACCGAGCTCGTCCTTTCGGAGAAGGAAGAACGCCGGCTCCTCAAGATCCTGGCCGAGGACGATTTCGTTCCCCTTGAAGAGGTCAAGAAGTCGCTCGGCCTCTAAATGGACGTCGTTTTTGCCAAGCCGAGCCGCAAGTTACTCGCCCGGAGCGAGAACAAAGCGAGGACGGCCATCGTCGAAGCAATCGAGGGATTGCCGGGCAAGGGCGATATCCGGATGCTCAGGGGCCAGTCCATCAAGAAGACCTACCGGCTCAGGGTCGGAAGATATCGAGTCATTTATATCTGGGAGAGAGATAAGATCAAGATCCTCGATATCGACACCCGCGGTGATGTCTATAAGTGAGCAGAAAACCGCTCAACGCCTGAACGGTCAGATCTCGTTGAAACCGATCCCCCTGAGATATTCATAGGTGGGATCGTAGAATATCGGGTCGCGCGTCGGATCTTCCCTGTCCCCCGCCGGTACGACGATAGCCATGCCTTGGCGGGCCCGGGTCAAGAGGACGCGATAAGCGTTCTTCTGGTATTTCTGTCTCTCGAGATCCTTGATATTCTTCCATTTTTTGCCGAGAAAGGATTTATGGGTCCACCCGGCCCTTGCATAGCGAAAGTCTGCGTCCCAGGTCACACATCCCCAATCCAGCTCCAGTCCCTGGACATGGAATTCCGTAGCGACATCTTCTAGATAATAGGAGGACCGCACATCGTCTTTGCCGTCGAGAAACCAATGGATCGGATCAATGGGCGCCCGGACAAAGATCGCCTGGGGCTTGAGCCGTTCGGCTTGAGAGGAGACCATGATGCCATATCTTTCGGTCCCGCGCGCCTTTGACTTGAGCCAGCCCTTGGCCTTGGCGAGGTCACGCGTGATGACGATCGGGTACCTGTCTCTCAGTTGAGTGAGAGTCTGCCGCGCGTTTTCGGCCTCCAGGTCCAAGATCTGCTTGACCAGAAGAGAGACGTTCTCGGCCCTGAACGAACGCATGGAGACCGAAAGATGAAGAGAAGGGAGATGCCCCACGTTCCGATGGGACTCGAGCTGTTTCAAGACTTTTCCGGCACCGTATTCGCTGTCCATCAACTGGGAAGAAATGAAGACGTGCCAATCCGGATATGATCGCATGAGGGAATCGACCCATTCCCCGATCCCGGCTTCACCCCTGTTGATCTCCTGGCCGCCCCCGACCAGGCAGATGATGACGGCCCAATCGGTGTGGCGATCGAGGCAAGAGATGAGGAACTCGGGTTCCGAATAATGGAAGCCTGGTTGCTTCTTTTTCCGCTTCATGAAATCCGCGGTCATTTCGAGGTTCCAGGCCCGTTGAGCCTCGTCGAACAAGGCGACATGGTCGATCGGGGGCCGATTCAAGTCGCGGAGGCCCTCGTCCCGGAAATGATGGACGTTCTGGATAAACGCCTTGACCCGGCTTTTGGCTTCCCCCTTCTTGATCTTCTCTCCCCGAGCCTTCGTCCTCGCGACCATATCACGGGCGAGCGCTTCCTGGAGGATCTTGACCAGGGGGCCGTTCCCGGAAAGAAAGACGCTATGGTGGGCATCGGCCTTATCGATGTACTTCGTTGCGATATTGAGCCCGACCAGGGTCTTGCCGGCCCCGGGAACGCCGGTCACAAAGCAGATCGATTTCCGGCCGAGGTCCTTGGCATCCCGGACGATCTCGGAGATCGCGTCCGATGTCTGGCTCAAATTGATCGCGCCCGCATCGCTTCGCGAAATCTCGGCTACGGAGTGCCTTCGATAGAGCGCCAAGGCGGCTTCCATAATGGTCGGCGTAGGACTGTACCGGCCGGTTCGCCACTCGTCCCAATCGATCTTTTCGTCCCGAGCGAAATCCAGAACAACCTTGATAACATCGGCGAGCGTCTCGGCGTTGCCCATGATGGGAACCATCGTTTTGTCGTTTTGCGGCGTCATCGCGACGAGAGGCATGACGCCCGGGGCATCGGTCGCGATGAGAACGGGCGCGACGACCCGGTCATGGCTCGTCTCGTGGAAGTTCTTGAGATCCAGCGCGTAGTCCGTCACCTGATCGATCGCGTAACGAGTGAATTCCTTGGCGCCCGTCTTGAACTCGAGAACGAAGATGACGGCACCGATGACGAGAAGGACGTCGATCCTCTCTCCCATCCGGGGGATCGAGTACTCGAAGTGAATCCCTCCGGCATAGGGAGGAAGAACTTTCTGCAGGATCTCGATCTCCTCGATCCAGGCGCCTTTCTGACTTGGGTCGACCGAAAAATCGCTCTCTCGCGTCAGCTTCCCGATGATCTCGTCGACCGACGAGCCGAGGAAGCCTTTGATCGAGTCCGCGTAGAACTCGCGCTTCACTTCATCTTCTCGCGCATCTTCGCTTCGGCCTCGGGGCCCCAGTAGCCGCAGTCGAGCTCCAGGAAGACCGAGGTGTAGGGCACGGCCAAGGTCGTTTTGACCATGACGATCTTGAAGGTCCGGCCGACCTCGTCGAGGCGGGCGATGAGGTCGGCGTGGAGGACGGGCGCCGCGCCCCGGCCCTTGAGCATCTCCTCGAGCCGCCGGCGGGCCTCATCCGCGCCGGGCGCCAGACTTTCGGGGACGAAGCTCAGCTCTTTATCGAGCCAGATCTTCGGACGGATGTGCTTGGCTCCGTCGACGGCCTTGAGGACCTTCTCCAGGACGGCGAAGTGATCCTCGCCCGTCACGATGGTCTCGATCCCCGGGCTGATCTGGAGCGGGAACGCCGAGTCGGCGATGACGATCCAGTTGCGGTGGCCGAGGGCCGGCAGATACCCGGCCAGGGTCTCCGTCCAGGCGGAAGGCTTGACGGCCTGTGCGTGCGACACGGCGATCCCCTCCTCTCCCTCGTCATCCTCGCGGTCGCACGAGGCGACGGCGGCGATCATCAATGCGATGCCGATGACGGCGATGGTCTTGTGCATGCGTGTCCTTCCCTCGTCCGATCTCATTCGGCCGTAAGCCGGTAGCCCGCCTTGATGGGCGCGGCCATCTTGACCATGGCCCAGACCGGGCAGAATCGCTCCTCCGAAAGCTGCAGCGCCTTCTCGACGGACGGTCCGTCGATCCGGCCGCCCCGGAACTCGAAATCGAGCTCGATCGACGTCAGCACGGTCGGATGGATCTCCTTCTTGATCCCATGGGCGTGGACGGTCAGGTCCTTGACCTCTTGGCCCATCCGCTTGAGGAGCCCGACGACGACCTGGCCGCTGCAGCCGGCCAGGCTCGTCAGCAGCAGCTCGAGGGGCGAGAAGCCCTCGATGTCCTCTCCCTCCGGGGCGAAATCGACGGCCACGGACCTGCCCGCGCGGCCCGAGATGCCGTCGAACCTCATCCCTTCTTTGAAAATGATGTCGGCTCGAACCTCTTTGGACATCGGCGGACTCCTTTCGCTGTCCCGGGACGGACGCCCGGAGCTAGTATCCAACGGCCCGCCGGCCGGCGTCAATCCCGCGGAAGGGCGGCGGCGCGAAGGATGGCGTCCCTGAGCGCTGCGGCCGTCCGCTGGATCTCGGCCGTGAGCCCCTCGCCGAAATCGAGGTCGGCGGGGACGATGCCGAGAAGAAAGACCTTCTTGCCGGCGGCCTCGAGGAACTTGCGGCTCAACGACAGCGCGAGCTTATGGGTCGAGAAGCTCTCGGCTTCGGGGAAATCAGCCAGGGGACCGAAGACGACGGTCCCGGGAGCGCCTTCGGCGGTCACGGCGTCGATGAAGACGACGTTCCGGCAGTCGCCGCGGGCGATGCCGGGAACGAAATTCTCGGGCACGTCCTGGGCGTCGACCACTCGAAGGCTCGTTCCGGAGACGGCGTCCCGGACGGCGCCGACGATCCAGGACCCGACCCCGTCGTCGCCGCGGAGCGGATTGCCGACTCCGACGAGGCAGGTCGCTTCGCTCAGGACCTCGGCGAGGCCGGACGCCCATTCGGCCGCCTCGGGGCCTCCGCCTTCGGCAACCCGTTCCCTCTTAGGATCGGAAATGGCACCCTCCGGGGATCTGTCGGGAGCCAGTTTATCACATTTTATCGGTCGTTCCGGATGACCTTGCCGTCCTTCATCACGAAGCTGACCCGGCGGAGGACCTGGATGTCGTCCAAGGGATTGGCCGGCATGGCGATGATATCAGCGGCAAAACCGACGGCCACGGCCCCTCGCGTCTTCTCGATGCGGAGGAGCTTGGCGGCGTTGGTCGTCATGGCCTTAAGCGTGTCCGCCGCCGGAATGCCGGCCGCTTGCCAGGAGGCGAGATAGTCCAGCATCATCTCCGGCTTATTCTTGCCCGGCAGATTCCTGACCGTGTCCGTGCCGAAGACGAGAGTCACGCCGATCCGGTGGGCCCGTCTGAGCCGGTCGACGATCAGGGCCGCGAAATCCTTGGCCCCTCCGAAGACGAGCCCGCCCGGATCGAGGGCCGCGATATGGGCCTCGGGAAAATCGGTGCTGACCAGGGCCGTGCCCTTCTCTTTCATAAGCGCCAGAAGCTCATCCTCTAGCAGCATGCCGTGCTCGATCGAGTCCGCTCCGCCGAGGATCACGTTGCGGGCCGGCTCGCCCCCGGCAAAAACGTGCACGGACACGGCCCGCCCCGCGGCGTGCCCTTCGGAAACGGCCGCCTGGATCTCGGCGAGGGAGTAGAAATAGGCGTTATTGTCGGCCACGAGTTTAACCACGTCCGCGCCATAATAGATGACCTGACGCACGGCTTTCCGGATCTCGTCGGGCGTGTCGGCGTCGATGTACTCGTAGAGCCAGAATCCCCCCTGTTCAGGCGAAATATGCTGGGACTGGCCGCCGAAAGCAGTGATGATCTTCCCGGAGGTCAGGATGGTCGGCCCGTCGAAGAGGCCCCTGGCGATGGCGTCGCGGAGGTCCACGGAGGCGAAGTTGGCCTCGTTGCCGACGTCGCGGATAGTCGTGAACCCCGCCCGGAGGACATCCTGGGCATTGCGCAGGCCGATCAAGGCGCGGGCGGCGGAGCTCTGCTTGAGATAGCCGGCTTCGATGCCGGCGCTCAGGTCCAGGTTACCCATCGTGATATGGGTATGAGCGTCCATGAGCCCGGGCAGGACCCAGCTCTTGGACAGGTCGACGACTTCGATGCCGGCCGGGATCTTGAGGCCCGGGCCGATCTCGGCGATCCGGCCGTCCTTGACCAGGATGATCTGGTTCGCGGCAACCGTTCCCGCCGCGGGATCGACCAGATGGCCGACGCGCAGCGCGATCGTGCCGGCCGCGAGCGAACCGAGGCCGGCCAAACTGAGGAATCCCAGAACCGTGATACGGCCAAGCAGAACGAAGCGACGCATTTTTCCCCTCCTTGACGCGACCAGTGAGGAAGCCCCGACCTACCGGCGGGCGCTTAATGGAATGATGCGCCGCATGAGGGGGGTTGTCAAGGCGGACGGCGGGCCGGACACGTTCGGGAAACCCAAGGATCTGGCCGGAGGGACGGTCCCTACATCTCC
>CAVWFA010000031.1:0-9727 GCA_963754085.1 Candidatus Aminicenantota bacterium
CCTTTTCCGACCGGGTCCAGGTCGTCTTCTACGATGTCTGGAAAGATCCCGCCCCGGGGGAGAAATACGGCATCCAGCTCATCCCGACCCAGGTCTTCCTCGATCAACAAGGGAAAGAGATCGCGCGCCACGTCGGGCTCTTTCCCAAGGAGGAGATCATCGACCTCCTGAAGAAGCACGGCATCCAGTGAGCTGAGGAGAGATGGAAAGCCTCTTCGGCGACGTTTCGGCACTCCTCCGATCCAGCCCCTGGTTGGCGGTCGCGGCTGTCTTCCTCGGCGGCGTGACGACGGCCCTGAACCCCTGCGTTCTGGCCATGATCCCCCTCTTGATGGGCGTCGTCGCCGGGAACAAGGGAACCGCGACGCTCAAGCGCTCCCTGGTCTTCTCGCTCTTGTTCGTCTTGGGCCTGGCCATCACTTTCACCGGGCCTCGGTCTCATCTCCGCCCTTATGGGCCGGATGTTCGGGAACGTCGGTCCGTTCTGGAAGTATCTCGTTGCGGGGGTTTGTCTGCTGATGGGGCTCCACCTGCTCGGGCTGCTCAAATGGAACTTCCCCGTGCCCGCCGGGCTGAAGGTCAAGAAACAAGGATATTTTGGAGCCTTCCTGCTCGGCCTGCTGTTCGGCGTCGTCTCGACCCCGTGTGCCGTCCCGATATTGGCCGTACTGCTCGCCTTCGTGGCGGAGAAAGGAAACGTTCTCTACGGCGGTTTCCTCCTCTTCGTCTACGCCCTCGGGCACTCGGCGCTCGTCCTCATCGCGGGGACGTCCGTCGGCGCGGCCAAGGGGCTCCTTGAATCGAAAGGCCTGCGCAAGACGCACAACGTCCTGCAGAAGGTCGCCGGCGTTCTGATCATCGGCCTCGGACTCTACTTTTTGTTCACGCTCTGAACGACGCGAAAGGAGATCCCGCATGACCCCTGGAAACCCGAGACTCAAGTTCCTCGACCGTTACCTGACGCTGTGGATCTTCCTGGCCATGGCCGTCGGCGTCGGGCTCGGCTATCTTGTCCCGGCCGTCGTCGGCTTCATCAACCGGTTCCAGTCCGGAACGACCAACATCCCCATCGCCATCGGGCTCATCCTGATGATGTACCCGCCGCTGGCCAAGGTGAAATACGAGGAGCTCGGCGACGTCTTCAAGAACGTCAAGATCCTGACGCTGTCGCTCGTCCAGAACTGGATCATCGGGCCGCTCCTGATGTTCGCCCTGGCCGTCATCTTCCTCCGCGACAAGCCCGAGTACATGTACGGCCTGATCATGATCGGCCTGGCCCGCTGCATCGCCATGGTCATCGTCTGGAACGACCTAGCCCGGGGGGACAGGGAGTACGCGGCCGGCCTCGTCGCCTTCAACTCGATCTTCCAGGTCCTGTTCTTCTCGGTCTACGCCTACATCTTCATCACCGTCTTTCCGACCTGGCTGGGCCTGGCGGGAACGGCCGTCAATGTCACCATGCGTCAGATCGCCGAGAGCGTTTTCATCTATCTCGGCATCCCCTTCCTGGCCGGCATGATCTCCCACTTTGGCCTGATCAAGCTCAAAGGGAAGACCTGGTACGAGACGAAATTCATCCCCCGCATCAGCCCGATCACGCTCATCGCCCTGCTCTTCACCATCGTCGTCATGTTCTCGCTCAAGGGCGAATACATCGTCAAGATCCCGCTCGACGTGGTGCGCATCGCCATTCCGCTGCTCATCTACTTCGTGGTCATGTTCCTGGTCTCGTTCTTCATGAGCCGCAAAGCGGGCGCGGACTATGCCAAGTCGGCGACGCTGTCGTTCACGGCAGCCAGCAACAACTTCGAGTTAGCCATCGCCGTGGCTGTGGCCGTCTTCGGGATCAATTCGGGGCAGGCTTTCGCCGCGGTCATCGGCCCCCTGGTCGAGGTGCCGGTGATGATCGGCCTGGTCAACGTGGCGCTGGTCTTCCGGAAGAGATACTTTGCGAAGCCGGGCCGGGACGTCAGTTCGCCATCTTGACGGCCGCCAGCGTCTTCATGGCCGCGAGGTCCTTCCCGGTCCTGACCTCGAGACGGAAGCCGCGGCCTTCGGCGTAGACCGGCGCCTCGTCGATCGCCTTCAAGACGGCCTTCGGCAGTTTTGCTTTCCGGGCCGCTTCGGTCGCTTTCCCTCCGTAGACGAACGCGCATTGGAAGTGTCCGTCTCGGGGGAGGAGATAGACGATCGTCCGCTTTTTATGCTTGAGCCTCAGCGACCAGGACTTGTAGAACCCCCAGGACTCCTCGACAGGCGCATATTCCGCGGCGACGTGCCGGATGAATTCATCCCAGATCTTTTTCGCGGCGCCCAGACTCTTCGTCAGGGCCTTGTCGTCGGGGGGCTGGGTCTTGTCGTCGAAGGCCATGGAGTTGCGTCCTTGGGCATAGGGGACACTGCCCGCGCCAGGCATTATAGGCCGCGAGGCGCGGGGGAATCAAACCGATTTGAATTCTCGTCCCGATTGTTGATAATGCTGGGGGTGCGGCCATGAGCGAAGAGAAGCTTCCCGATCTCGGCAAGATCCATCCTGCGTTCTTCGACCGGGTCATCTATCCGAAGCTGGGCGCGCCGAGCGGAGACATCGTCATCGGGCCGCGCCACGGGGTCGATTACGGCGTCCTGCGCGTCGGCGGGAAGCTACCTGGCTTTCTCGACCGACCCCTTTTTCATCGTCCCGTCGCTCGGATTCGCCAGGGCGGCCTGGTTCGGCTTCCATATCGTCCTCTGCGACGTCGCCGTTTCGGGGCTGACACCCCGCTACTTGACCATCGACCTCAACCTGCCGCCGGAGATGAAGGAATCCGAGCTCGAGGAGATGTGGGGATTCCGTCCACGTCGAGGCCGGTCAAGTACGGGATCAGCGTCGTCACGGGGCACACGGCCCGCTACACGGGCTGCCGCTATCCCATGGTCGGCGGGGCGACCTCGGTCGCCGTCGGCGGGAAGCGCGACCTGCGCGGCCCCTCTCGGGTCCGGAAGGGAGACCGGATCGTCGTCACCAAGGGCCCGGCCATCGAGACGACCGGGCTGCTGGCCGTCGCTTTTTCCGGAAAAGTTCGTCGCCGCGGGCGGGGCGGCGTTCCAGAAGGAGGCGGCCGCCGTCTTCTCCCAGATGTCGGTCATGGAGGATTGCGCCGTGGCCAGGAAGTTCCGGGGCGTTCACGTCATGCACGACGCCACGGAATGCGGCGTCTGGGGCGGACTCTACGAGATGGCCCGGGCCGGCGGCTACGGACTCCGGGTCGAGGAAGAGGCCATCCCCGTCCAGCCGGTCATCCGTCGAGACCGCCGAGCTCTTCCGCTTCGATCCGTTCGCCGCGATCAGCGAGGGCACGCTTCTCGCCATGGTGGACCGGAAGGACGTCCGGAGGCTGATCGCGGCGCTGAGGGACGCGGGCATTGCGGCCGCGCGAAGCCGGCGAAGTGGTCGCCGCAAAGGAGGGCCTCCGGGTGGCCGGAGGCTCGGGCGAACGGGCCCTCGAACACCCCAAGGTCGACCCTTACTGGGCCCTGGCCGCCGAATTCTCGAAGTAGGGGGGGGCGGGCCCGCGGCCGGGCCGTCATGATAGGCCTTGCCAGGTCTGGCGCAAATGTCGAATAATGGCCTGAGCATGGAAGACATTTCCCGGGGCGTCCGGTCCTTCACCATCGGCACGGCCGTCAGCCGGGTCATGGGCCTCGCCCGGGAGATGGTCGTCGCGCACCTGTTCGGCGCCGGCTTCGCCGTCGACGCGTACAATGTTGCCTTCCGCATCCCCAACCTGCTCCGGGACCTGTTCGCCGAGACGGCTCTCTCTGCGGCCTTCGTTCCCGTCCTCACCGCCGAAAAGGCCAAGGCCAAGGAGTCCGAGAACCGCCTGGCCTCGAACATCTTTAACGTCCTCTTCGTCGTGACGGCCGCGATCTCGCTGGCCGGTTTCTTCGCGGCGCCGTATCTGGCCAAGGTTATCGCCTTCGGGTTCAATAAGGTTCCGGGCAAGATCAGCCTGACGACCCAGCTGACCGCCGTCCTTTTTCCCTTCCTCCTGTTCATCAGCCTTGCGGCCTGGGCGATGAGCTACCTCAATACTGAGAAGTCCTTCTTTGTCCCGTCCGTCGCCCCGGCCGTCTTCAACCTCTTTTCCATCCTCTTCCCCCTCCTGACTTACGGCTGGTATGTCGCCCACGGCAAGGAGCCCATCTTCGGCCTGGCCGTCGGCATCCTCGTCGGCGGGCTGATGCAATTCCTCGTCCAGGTGCCTTCGCTCCGGCGCAAGGGCTTCCGCTGGATGCCCGTCCTGAGCTTCCGCGACCCGCAGTTCCGCCGGGTCATGGCCCTGTTCATCCCCGTCGCCATCGGGCTGGCCGGGACGCGCATCAATGTCCTCGTCAATACGATCCTCGTCACGCCGCTGGCCCAGGGCAGCGTCAGCTGGCTCAGCTTCGCCTTCCGCATCATGCACCTGCCCCTGGGACTCTTCGGCATCGCCGTCGGGACCGTGGCCCTGCCCTCGCTCTCGAAGCTCGTCCTCGAGGGGAATGTCGCAACTGTCAAGTCCACGCTCTCGGACTCGCTGAAGATGGTCCTGTTCCTGACCGTGCCGACATCGGCTCTGCTGTGCGGCCTGGCCATTCCCCTGACCCGGGCCATTTACGAGCGGGGGCGATTCACGGCCGCGGACACGCTGGCCACGGCCGCGGCGCTCGTGCTTTACGTCCTCGGCATCCCGTTCGCCTCGGCTCTCCGTAACGTGGCCGCGGTCTTCTACGCCTACAAGGACGCCAAGACCCCGATGTATGCCAGCTTTGCCTCGATCGCCCTTAACTTGGTCCTCAACATCTCTCTGATGAGAGTTCTGGGCTACCTGGCCTTCCCGCTTTCGACTTCGCTCGCGGCGATCCTCAACGTCGTCTTTCTCTACGCCTTGCTGCCCCGCAAGATCGGCTCGCTGGAGACGGGGCCTCTGGCCGCCTATGCGGCGCGCCTCGCCGTCGCCTCGGCCGCCGGCGGGGGGGCGGCTTGGCTGGCGAACCGGCTTCTGATCGCGCGGATCGGGGTCTCGTTCCTGGCCTCGGTCGGCAGCGTTGTCGCCGGCGGCGTTCTCGGCCTGGCCGTGTTCTACACGGCCTCACGGCTGTTGGCGATCACCGAGACGCGCGACTTTGTCCGTCGCTTCCTGCGCCGCTAAGACGGGGTCAAACCCCCGCTTGCCCCTCCCTGGCCCAAGGCCTATAATACGCTCCCCTCATGGCCGGTCGGCCGCAGGTGAGTGTTTCCCCCGGTGAGCGACGAGGCCGTCGCGCGCGCGCGGAAAGGAGTGCCTTGACCCGTCCCGACGAGTTCCTGAAAGACCTCGGCTTGGACGTCGAGCTCCACCATCGGATCTTCGACGCCGTCGACCGAAGCTTCGGCAAGACCGTGCTGGCCCAGAAGTGTCGCCCGGCAGGCCTGGCCTATTTCGACGGCGTCATCCGGGCCGCGCACGGGGAGCGGGTCCGCGAGATCGTCGAGCGCCGCGCCGCCGGCGACAAGTTCGTCGGCACGTTCTGCATCTATGTCCCCGAGGAGATCATCCTGGCTCTCGGCGCGATCCCGGTGGCGCTCTGCGGCGGGACAGCGGCCTCCATCCCCTATGCCGAGAAGATGCTGCCGCGGGACATCTGCCCGCTGGTCAAGTCCACGCTCGGGTTGGCCCTGTCCAACACCTGCCCCTACGGCCCGATCGAGGACCTGGCCGTCGGCGAGACGACCTGCGACGCCAAGAAAAAGACCTGGGACATCCTGTCGAAGGGCGGGGATTTCCACGTCCTCGAGGTGCCCCAGAAGAAGGGCGCCCGCGACAGGGACCTTTGGCACGAGGAGGTTCGGCAGTTCAAGGCCCGTCTCGAGGATCTGACCGGACGGACCCTCGAACCGGACAAGCTGGCCGGGGCCGTGGGCCTCATGAACAGGAAGCGGCGGGCCCTGGCCAGGCTCAACGCCTTCAGAAAAGAGAACGACCCTCCCATCAGCGGCCTCGACGCCCTCGTCGTCATGCAGGGCGCCCTGGTCGACGACACGCTCCGCTTCACGGACAGGCTCGAGGCGCTCAACGACGAACTCGAGGACCGCGTCCGTCGCGGCGTCGGCGTCGCCGGCGGCCGGGCCAAGCGGATCATGGTCTCCGGCTGTCCCTCGGTCCTAGGCAACTGGAAGCTCCACGCCCTGGTCGAGTCCGCGGGCGCGCTGGTCGTCTGCGACGAGACCTGCACGGGGTCGCGCTATTACGAGAACCTCGTCGAAGAGACCGGCGGCGCGCTCGAGATCCAGCTCGCGGCCGTCGCCGACCGCTATCTCAAGATCGAGTGCTCGTGCTTCTCGCCGAACGACGAGCGCCTCGATTCGATCCTCCGTCTGGCCCGGGCGTACCGCGTCGACGGTGTCCTCCAATATGTCCTCCAGTATTGCCACACCTACAACATCGAGGCTGTCGCTGTGGCCGCCGCCCTCAAGGAGGCCGGCGTGCCCAGCCTCAAGATCGTGACCGATTATGCCGAAGAGGACACGGGCCAGCTACGCCTGCGCGTCGACGCTTTCCTCGAAGGGCTGGGTCGGCGGGGGAGCGCGCCGTGACAGTTCCCGGCCTCTTTCTCGGTCTCGACCTCGGCTCCCGGACGACCAAGATCGTCGAGCTGGCCGACGGCGCGATCGCCCGCTCCGAGATCTTCGACACCGACGGCCATTCCCTCGAACGCGTCCGGGCGCGCCTCGGGCTGAGGGATTACGTCCGGGCCGTGGCGACCGGGTACGGCCGGTTCCTCATGAACGCCCACCTCGACTGCCGCGTCGTGACCGAGATCACGGCCTGCGCGCTTGGGGCCCGCTTCCTGAGGCCGGCCGCCGGGCTGGTCATCGACATCGGCGGCCAGGACTCCAAGGTCATCCTCCTCGGGAACGGCGCGGGGGCGTTCGCCGATTTCGAGATGAACGACCGCTGCGCCGCAGGCACGGGGCGCTTCCTCGAGGTCATGGCCGGGCTCCTGGGCTTTTCTCTCGAAGAATTCGGCCGGGCGGCCTGTGAAACGGGGGAGACGATCACCCTCAGCAGCATGTGCACGGTCTTCGCCGAGTCCGAGGTCATCTCGCTTCTCGCCGCCGGGCGCGATCGGAGGTCGATCGCGCTCGGCCTCCACGGATCCATCGCCGACCGCGTCTATCCCCTGGCGGCGCGGTTCGAGCCCCGGGGGGAGATCGTCATGGCCGGCGGGGTCGCCCTGAATCCCTGCCTCGTCGGCCTTCTCTCCGAAAAGCTCGGCCGTTCCGTGGTCGTCCCCGACGATCCCCAGATCGTCACGGCCGTCGGTGCCGCCCTGGCCGCCGCCGCCCAAGATGGGGTCAAACCTAAACCTTAAAAAGGTGTAGGTTTGACCCCTCCGTTCCGATATAATGCGCCGCGGAATGACGATGTCCGTGCTCACCCCACCCCACGACAGGTCCCTTCAGCGGACCGCCCTGGCCGTGTCGATGGTCTCGTCCTTCATCACGCCCTTCCTGGCCTCGGCGACCAACGTGGCCATGCCCATGATCGGCAAGGAGTTCGGCCTGAGTGCCGTGGCCCTCGGCTGGGTCCTCACCGCTTACACGCTGGCCGCGGCCATGTTCCTCGTCCCCTTCGGCCGGCTGGCCGATCTCGTCGGCCGCAAGAGGATCTTTGCCATCGGCATCGGCGTCAACCTCGCCGGGACCGTCCTGGCCGCGCTCGCTCCTTCGGGTTTCGTCCTCATCCTCGGCCGGGCCGTCCAGGGCATCGGCGGGGCCATGATCTTCGGCACGGGCGTCGCCATACTGACCTCGGTCTATCCCCCGGGCGCCCGCGGGCACGCCCTCGGCCTGAACACGGCCGCGGTCTATACCGGACTCTCGCTCGGGCCCGTCCTGGGCGGCTTCCTGGTCCACGCCTGGGGCTGGCGGAGCGTCTTCTGGGCGACCGTGCCCGTCGCCCTCCTGGCTCTCGTCCTGACCCTCGTCCGGCTCGAAGGGGAGTGGGCCGAGGCCCGCGGCGAGGGCTTCGACCTCAAGGGGGCGCTCATCTTTGGCGCCGGGCTCATCGCGCTGATGTACGGCTTCTCCCGCCTGCCCTCGCTCCCCGGCGCACTGCTCACGGCGGCCGGGCTCCTGGCCCTCATCGGCTTCGTCCTCTTCGAACTCCAGGTCGGCGCGCCGCTCCTCGACCTCCGCCTCTTCCGCCACAACCGCATCTTCGCCTTCTCCAATCTGGCCGCCCTCTTCAACTACAGCGCCACCTCGGCCGTCGCTTTCCTGATGAGCCTCTACCTCCAGTACATCAAGGGCCTGCCGCCCCAAAAAGCCGGGCTCGTCCTGGTCGCCCAGCCGATCGTCATGGCCCTCGCCTCGCCTTTCGCTGGACGGCTCTCGGACCGGTCCGAGCCCCGGTTCATCGCCTCGTTCGGCATGGCCCTCTCGGCGGCCGGACTGCTCCTCTTCTTCCTGCTCGGCCCGGACACGGGATTTGGCTTCATCGTGGCGGCGCTTGTCTGCCTGGGCCTCGGCTTCGGCCTCTTCTCGTCGCCCAACACGAACGCCATCATGTGTTCCGTCGAGAGGCGCCACCTCGGCGTCGCCTCGGCCGCCCTCGGGACCATGCGCCTGACCGGCCAGATGCTCAGCGCCGGCATCACCATGATGATCTTCGCCCTGGTCATGGGCCGGGCCGCGATCGTGCCGTCCCTCTACCCGCTCTTCCTCCGCAGCGCCCGCATCGCCTTCGTCTTCTTCGCCGCGCTCTGTATCGTCGGCGTCTTCGCTTCGCTCGCCCGCGGCGACCGGGGCTCCGACGCACGGGCCTGACCGCCCCGGCACCCGCCCCGCGCCTCTTGCCAAACGTCCCCGCCGCTGGATAGAATGGGACCCGGCACGACCCGCGACGAACGAGGAGGACCCATGAGCCTGTCCCGCAAAGGATTCCTGAAGATGCTCGGCTTCGGCGCCCTGGCCGCCGGTTCCACGGCCTACGGCCTGCCGTCCAAGGCCTTCGAAGACGCCCGCGCCGCCGCGAAGAAGCTCAAGATCACCGACGTCGAGATCTTCCTCTTCGACATCCCCCTCACCTCGCCCTTCCGCATCGCCATCGGCGAGATGACGGCCGCCAACGATCTCCTCGTGCGTGTCCGCACCGACCAGGGCGTCACCGGCCTCGGCGAGGCCTGCCCGTTCCCGCCGATCACGGGCGAGACCCAGGCCACGAACGCCGCCGCCGCCAAGGCCATCCGCGACATGATCATCGGCAAGGACCCGCTCGCGATCGACGATCTCGTCCGGCTCATCGGGCCCATCGTCCACTCCAATCCGAGCGCGGTGGCCGCGTTCGACATGGCCTTCTTCGACATCCTCGGCAAGGTCGCCGGGCTGCCGCTCTTCCGCCTCCTCGGCGGGACGAAGAGCGTCTTCGAGACCGACATCACGACCAGCCTCGACACGCTGGAGAAAATGACGGCCGAAGCGAAAGGCTATGCCGACAAAGGCTACAAGACGCTCAAGGTCAAGGTCGGGCTCGACCCGGACGAGGACTTCGCCCGCCTCGAGGCCATCCGAAGCGCCGTCGGCCCCAAGGTGGCCATCCGCATCGACGCCAACCAGGGCTGGACCGTGCCCCAGGCGATCTACGGCCTGCGTAAGATGGCGCCCCTGGCCATCCAATTCTGCGAGCAGCCCGTCCTCGCCTCCGACACGGCCGGCCTGAGC
>CAVWFA010000032.1:0-10520 GCA_963754085.1 Candidatus Aminicenantota bacterium
TCTATCCGCATCTTCGTCGAGGACGGGCTCGGTGACGACGAAGCGCCGCCCCAGCACGACGGTCTGTCGTTCACGACCGTACGCGTCTGAAGACGTCCCTTACCGCGGTTGGCCTTCGAAGTGGAGCCGGTGGAGAAGCCGATGGACGGCCGGGGCCATGATGATCCCGGCCACGACAAGGAAGACCACGCCCGAAAAAAGGGCGTACCCAGAGGCGAAGGCCTTGCCTCCGGTCGATCGGATCGGATCCACCGGTCCCATGCCGCCCAGGATCATGGACGCATTGAGCAGGGCGTCGAGCCAGGGAAGGCGCTCGAAGTGGTGATAGCCCAGAACTCCCAATCCGAGCGATCCCACGATCACTAGGAGACCGGCCGAGAAATGGGCCATCAGCCGGGCGATGAACCGGCGGAAGGGCAGAAGCGGTTCCGTTTTGTGTTCGTACCTCATGGGCGTATTGTAGCGCATGTCCGGCCGGCGGCCCAATCATCTCCGCCTTGACAGCCTGACCGCTGGACGCTATAAATCGTCTCATGTCACCCCTCAAGATCAAGCCTTCGGTCAGATACGGTCTCGTCCTTGCGGCCTGCGCCCTTGCGGCTCACGGTCCTCGTCCCCTCGGCTTCAGGCCAGACGGCCAAGCGCGCGATCACGCTCGACGACCTGTTCAAGATCAAGAGCGTCGGCGATCCCCAACGCTCTCCCGACGGAAAATGGGTCGCCTACACCGTCGGCGCGACCGACCTCGAGAAGGACAAGCGCGACACCGACCTGTGGATGGTCGCCTGGGACGGCGGCGAGGAGATCCGGCTGACCTCGAGCCCGGACGGCGAATCCACGCCCCGCTGGAGCCCCGACGGCCGCTACCTGGCTTTCCTCGCCTCCCGCGGCACCGAGGAGGAAAAGAAGCTCGGCGCCCAGGTCTGGCTCCTCGACCGCAGGGGCGGCGAGGCCCTGCGGCTCACCGAGATCAAGGGCGGTGTCGACGACTACGTCTGGTCTCCGGACGGCAAGCGCCTGGTCCTCGTCGTCGGCGAGCAGGACCCGGCCGACGAGCCCGAGAAGATGGAAGGCTGGAAGCGCAAGACCAAGCCGCCGGTCGTCATCGACCGCTATCACTTCAAACGGGACCGCGCGGGCTACCTCAATCGCCTCGGCAAGCACTTGTGGCTCTTCGACGTGGCGACACGCAAAGCCGAGCCGCTGACCTCCGGGCCCTATGGCGATGGCTCGCCGGTCTGGTCGCCGGACGGCACCCGGATCGCCTTCTCCAGCGACCGAGGCCCCGATCCGGACCGCAATCCCGATTCCAACGTCTTCGTGGTCGAGGCCAAGCCCGGAGCGGAGGTCCGGCAGCTGACGACCCGGGAAACCCCGGACGGCGGAAGTCCCGCCTGGAGCCCCGACGGTCTATGGATCGCCTTCCTCTTCGGCGACGAGCCCAAATACTCCGCTTACAGCCTGAGCAAGCTGGCCGTCGTGCCCTCGGCCGTCGGCGCCGCCAAGGTCCTGACGGCCGGGCTCGATCGGCCCGTTTCGGGCCCTTTGCGCTGGTCCCCCGACGGCACGAGCCTGACCTTCCTTGTGGAGGACGACCGCGAATCGTACGTCGGACGCGTCCCCGTTTCCGGCGGAGCGATCGAGAAGCTGACCTCGGGCCGGCGCACGGTCTCGAACATTTCCCTCGGCCCCGACGGTGCGATCACGCTGCTCGCCGGCTCGGCCGCCGAGCCGGGCGAGGTCCACGCCTTCGAGAACGGGAAATTGAGGCGGCTGACGCGGCAGAACGACGCCCTCTTCGCCGGGCTCGAGCTCGGCCTCACCGAGCCCTTCACCTCCAAGAGCAAGGACGGGGCCGTGGTCAACAGCATCCTCGTCAAGCCGGCCTCCTATGTGTCCGGGAAGCTTTACCCGTTGCTTCTCCGCATCCACGGCGGGCCGAACGGACAGGACGGCTGGAGCTTCAGCTTCGAGCGCGAGCTTCTTCGCCGCCCAGGGCTACGTCGTCCTCGCCGTCAACTACCGCGGCAGCTCGGGGCGGGGGAGCGCCTTCCAGAAGGCCATCTTCGGGGACTGGGGCCGCAAGGAAGTCATCGATCTGCTCGGCGCGGTCGACCAGGCCGTGGCCCTGAAGATCGCCGATCCGGACCGGCTGGGTATCGGCGGCTGGAGCTACGGCGGCATCCTGACGGACTACACGATCGCCACCGACACCCGCTTCAAGGCCGCCGTCAGCGGCGCGGGCAGCGCCCTGCAGCTCTCGATGTACGGCAGCGACCAGTACATCCGCCAATACGAGCTCGAGATCGGCGTGCCCTGGAAGGCCCTGGATCGCTGGATCCGGATCTCCTACCCGTTCTTCCAGGCCGACCGGATCAAGACGCCGACGCTGTATATGGGCGGGGAGAAGGACTTCAACGTCCCCATCATCGGCGGCGAGCAGATGTACCAGGCGCTCAAGAGCCTGGGCGTCGAGACCCAGCTCGTCGTCTACCCGGGCCAGTTCCACGGCATCTCGATGCCGAGCTACATCAAGGACCGCTTCGAGCGGAACCTGGCCTGGTACGAAAAGTACCTGAAGCCCGCGAAATAGGGGGAGAACTCTCGACCAAGGGGAACTTGAACGAGCGGCGTTTGGGAATCGATGGACAGAGCAGCGGATCACCACGATAAGCGGAACCTGCTGGCCGTCAATCTGGCCCTGATCGCCAATACCGGGCTGGCGGCGCTCAAGACCGCGATCGGGATCTTGGGACACAGCCCCGCATTGCTCGCGGACGGGATCAACTCCACGTCCGACGTGGCCTATGGGATCATTGTCAAGGTCTTCATCAGGAAAGCCCGGAAGCCCGCCGACGACGAGCACCCTTATGGGCATCGACAGCTCGAAAGCATCGCGGCCGTCGTCATCGGCGCTTTCGTTCTAACAACGGCCGTGGCGATCTTCTGGGACGCGATCAACCGGGTCTATGACCTTTTCTCCACGGGAGCTGCCGTCGCAGGAGCCAGCGCAGGGGCCCAATTCGCGGCCGTGTTCACCGTTGGTTTGAAGATCCTCTTAAGCTGGAGGACCAGGCGCATCGGCCGTCAGACGGGCAACCCCGTGGTTCTCGCCATCGCCTCCGACCACCGCAACGATATCTTCGCCGCCGCGGCCGCTGGCATCGGCATCTTTGTGGCCCGCCACGGCTATCCGTGGTTCGACCCCCTGGCCGGAGCGGTAGTCGCTTTGGTGATCCTTCGAACAGGGCTCGAGATCCTTCGCGAATCTTCAGGGGACCTGATGGACACCGTACCCACGGCGGAGCTCAGGAAAAAGGTCGAGGCTTGTGTGGCCGGAACACCGGGAGTGTTGGCCGTCGAGGAAATGCAGGCGCACCGTTTCGGCCCGTATTTCGTCATCAATCTGACCATCGCCGTGGACGGATCCACGACCGTCGCCGAAGGGGACGCCGTCTCCGCTCGCCTGGAACGCGCACTTCACCGGGATATCGACCTGCTGCAACGCGTCCATGTTCATTACCACCCGCTGTCCGCGGCGAGCCCGGGGCCGCCTCTGGAGATCCCGTAGACTCGAAAGAAACCGCCTCCCCTTTATGGAAAGCCGGCCCCTCTCAGCCGAGCTTCTTGACCCGCTTGGCGATGGCCTTCCGGATCTTCGCGTATGTCGGGGGCGGGCCCATCCGAAGGCCCTTGCCGTCGACGAAGATGGCGTCGGGTTCGCCCCATTCTTCGAACGCCGTGCGGTTGAGCGTGTCGACGGCCCGGAACGCGACCTTGTCCCCGAATTCCGCAGAGGCCCGCTTGGCCCGCTCGAAGGCCGTGTTCATGCCCGGGCACCAGCCGTTGACGAGGGCCGTGACCGTGACCCGGCCGGGTTCCGGCTCGGGCGTCTTCTTCTTCCGGATCCACCGCGGCGGCTCCGCGTCCTCCGTGAACGGCTTCCAGAGGAGGACCTGCATACCGACGGAGTCAGCCTTCTTGTAGCCGTGCTTCCTGAACCACGAGGCCCTCATGAAGAAGGGCAGGGCCATGCCCCAGGCGGCCATGCCCTTGGCCCCGCGTTCGCGGGCGTCCTCCTCGGCCGCTGCGAGCAAGGCCGTCCCCATGCCCTTGCCTTGGAAATTCCCGCGCCCTTGCTTGTGCCCGTGGACCCAGATGCAGGGAATGAAATAGAGGCCGCGGCCTTCGACGAAGGCCTCCTCGATGGGGACGTACTGGATCATCCCCCCGACTTCGCCCCGGTCGTCGAGGGCCAGCCTCACCCGGAGGCCCCTGTCCCGCATCTTTGCGAGCCAGCGGGCTTTGTGGTCGCCGCCCTCCTTGACCTCGTCCGACCAGTCCTCGAGGCAGGCGCAATACAAGGGTTCATGTTCGACGGACAGAGGAATGACACGCATCCGCGACTCTCCTTATCGGGGATCTTTGAGTGGATTCTAGCGCCGGCCGCAAGGTCAAGTCAAAGCCGGTGATCGAAAACGACGTGAAAACAATGCCGTGTCCCGGGCGTCTCTGGAATATAAGAGTGCCGTGGATCGTAGGGCCTTGACATCGATGCGAAAGGAGAATATTTTATATGCTAGAGTATGCTATGGTAAGAAAAACGGTTGTCATGGACGAAAAGCTGGCCGAGGATATCAACCTTTTTGCAAGGAAGGAATCCCGTGATTTCTCCGGGGCTCTCCGTTATGCGGCCAGGATCGGGCTCATTGCAGTCGAGAATCCCGAGCTGACGATCCAGGAGATCAAGGACATTCTCGAGGCCAAGGCGGAATTTGAGGCCGGACGCGTGACCGAGCTGGATCCCCGAGCTCTCTGATGCGGCTCGTTGAAACCGCGAAATTCCAGAAGCTCCGGAAGAGGCTTAAGGACAGGGCCGAGCGGGATGCGTTGAGAGAGGTGATCCTGCGAGCCCTCGAGGATCCGGAAGCGGGAAAGAAGCTCAAAGGCGAGTTCCGGGATCTGCGTTCGCTCAGGTTCTCGTCGCACGGTCAGTCCCGACGCCTGATCTATAAGCGAGAGGCTGACGCCCTGATCCTGTTCTCCTTCGGGCCCCGGCAAGGCGTCTATAAGTGATCAAGAAATAGCCGGGCGCTCGGCCGGGAAGCTCTCGAATTCCCTTCGTTCGACGATCGCGCGAAGATGTCCGACGAGCGAAACGAGTTCGCCGAAGGTGTTGTAGAGCGCGATCGGCGCGACGCGGACGATGTCGGGGGGACGGAAATCGGGGACGACGCCCCGGACGCGCAAAGCTTCGGAAATGCGCAGCGCTTCCGGGTGGACGAGGGCGACATGGCCGCCGCGGCGGATGTCCTCGCGCGGCGTGCCGATCGAGAAGCCGTAGGGCGCGTCCGCGAGCAGGGCGTCGGCCATCTCCATCAGGAAGCGCGTCATCCGGAGCGACTTTCCGCGCACGGCGGCCATCCCGGCCTCCTCGAAGATCCCCAGCGAGCCGATGAGGGGGGCGGCGTTGAGAATGGCCGGGGACGAGATCTGCCAGCGGCCCGCTTCGGGGGCGGGTTCGAAGTCGAGGGACATGTCGAACTGCTTCTCTTTCGACGAGCCGAACCAGCCGGCCAGGGCGGGTCCCTCGCCGAAGTGACGCCGGTTGACGTAGAGGAAGGCGGCTGTGCCGGGGCCGCCGTTGAGATACTTGTAGCCGCACCACATCGCGAAGTCGACGCCCCAGCGATCGAGCTCGTGCGGGACGGCGCCGGCCGAGTGGGAGCAGTCGAAACCGATGGGGATCCCTTTCTCGTGCGCCCGGGCGGCGAGGAACTCCATATCGAGGAGCTGGCCGCTCCGGTAGAGCACGGACGGCAGGAAGACGAGCGCCGTCGTCTCATCGAACAGCCGGGCGATCTCGCGTTCATCGAGGGTCAGGCCATCCCGGCTCCCGGCGAGGACGAGGTGCTTCGCCGGATCGAGGCCTCTCAGCTTGAGGATGCTTTTGAGGGCGTAGATGTCGGTCGGGAAATCGAGGGCGTCGGCGACGATCTTCGTCCGCCGGCCTTCGGGCGGTAGAACGTGTTGACGAGGGCATGGATGTTCACGGTCGTCGTCCCCGACATGACGACTTCGTCGGGGGCGGCGCCGACGAGGGGAGCGCAACGGGCGCCGAGACGCTCGGCGAGATGGAACCAGGGCGGTTCGGCCTCGAGCCAGCCCCGGACCGCGAGTCTCTTCCAGGACTCGACGGCCTTTCGAGCGAAGCTTCGGAATCGCGGGAGAGCAGGCCCAGCGAGTTGCCGTCGAGGTAGACCGTCCCGGGCGGGGTGAAGAAGCGCCGGCGGAACCTCTTGAGCGGATCCGTCCGGTCGAGGCGCCGGGCTTCATCGCGGAACGCTTTCAGCTCGTCGGTCATTCCTGCCGCCTTTCAAGACGGGGACACGTGCCTTAGGTACATGACCCCTCGCTCGATCCCGGCCCTACGCCTGCGCTCGGATCGGGCGCCGGCGAAAAATGGGAAATAGGTATCATGTCCCCCATTTATTTTCTCTCGCATTTACTTCCTTTTGTCCGGATAGGGCGGGGGCTTGGGCACGTCGACCGGGTCCTTGGCGATGAGCTCCTGGAGGTGCCTGACGGCCGCCTCGAGCTGGGCGTCCTTCCCGGTGAAGGTCGCGTGGGGCAGGTTGTCGACGACGATGTCCGGATCGACGCCGTGGCCCTCGATGAGCCAAACGCCCTCGGGCCCGTAGACGCCCGTTTCGGCCGCCGAGGCCAGGCCGCGGTCGACGAGGACGTTGGACGAGCTCAGCCAGATCTCGCCGCCCCAGGTCCGCGTCCCGATGACCTTGCCCAGGCCGAGGCGCCGGAAGCCCTCGGCGAAGGCCTCGCCGTCCGAGGCGGTGCGCTCGTTGCACAGGACGACCAGGTGGCCCCGGAAGGCGTGCTGCATGTTCCAGGTCGGCTTGCCGACCCGGTCCTGCCAGTAGAACCAGGCCTTCCGCAGGAGCTTCTCCAGGATCCAGGAGTCGATGTTGCCGCCGCGGTTGTGCCGGACGTCGATGATCAGCCCCTTGCGGTCGAAGACGGGGTAGAAGTTCTTGACCCACTCGGTGTAGTTGTCGCCGCCCATGGCCCTCAGGTGGACGTAGCCGATCTCGTTTTTCGAGGCCTTCTCGACCTCGAGGCGCCGCGTATACTCCCATTCGGAGTAACGCAGATCCGCTTCGGCGCCCGGCGTGACGGGCACGACGATCTCCTTGCGGGCCGCGCCGCCGGCGGCCGGCTTGATCTCGAGCAGGACCTGCTGCCCGGCCGTGCCGCGCAGGAGGAGCGACGGATCGGGGACGCTCAGGGTCGGGACGCCGTTGATGCCGGAGATGATCTCGCCTTCGCGGATGGCCGACATCGGCCTGCCGAGCGGGGACAGGTTGTCCTGGTATTCGGGGTCCGACCGGAAGATGTGTTCGATGCGGTATCCGCCTTTGCCCTCGTCGCGGACCAGGCGCGCGCCGAGCGAGCCGGGCGACACGCTGTCCGGCGGCTGCCTCAGGTCGCCGCCGCGGACGAAGGTGTGCAGGGCCGAGAGCTCGCCGACGAGATGGGCCAGGAGGTCGTTGAGCTCGGCCCGGTCGCTGACGCGCTCGACGAAGGGCCGGTGCCGCTCGAGCAGGCCCTGGTAATCGACGTTGTGGAGGTTGCGGTCGTAGAAGTAGTCGCGCTCCATGCGCCAGGCGTCGACGAACATCTGCCGCCACTCCTCGCGCGGATCGACGGAGAAGGTCCACTTGGAAAGATCGACCCGGCGCTCGGCGAGCGTCTGGCGCGGTCGGCTGGGCCGTCCCGGCGTCGATGACGTAGATGTCGCCGCCCTTGCGGACGAGGAGCTTCTTGCCGTCGGCCGAGAGCTCGAAATTGCGGACGTCCTCCATGACCGTTTTGGCCTGGACGTTGCGGTTCCTGACCTCGACGGCCTGGAGCTTGGGCTGGCCCGCGGCGTTCGATCCCTCGTCGACGAAGAACAGGGTCTTCTCGCCGGCGGCGAGCCCGGAGTAGACGCTCGCCGGGAGCGGGACCTCGAAGACGCGCGCCTCGAGGCCGGCGAGCTCGACGGCGACCTTGACCGCGGGGGCCGGCTTCTCCGACTCCTTGGCCGCCTTCCCGGCGCCCGGCTTGGGTTTGGCCTCGGCCGGCTTTTCCTCTCCGCTCTCTTTCTTGTCCGCCTCGAGCTCCGTAGCCGGGGCGAAGGGGAAGGGGTCCTTGCCGCTCAGCCCGGCGGCGTAGATCTTGGTCGTCTTGTCGAAGTAGGGCTCGGGCTGGCGCGGTCCCCAGGGGCTGCCCACGGCGCTCCGGAACCAGCGGTCGGACAGGAAGTAGAGCCACTTCCCGTCGGGGCTCCAGGCGGGATTGTAGGAATCGACGCGGTCGTTCGTCAGCTCGGCCGTCCGCCCCGTTTCGGCCTCGCGGAGGACGATCCGGCTGAACCCGTTCGAGGCGCCCTGGACGTAGGCGAGCCAGCGGCTGTCGGGGGACCAGGCCAGGTCGCCGAACATGCCGACGTCGGAGACGCCGATGCGGGTCAGGGCCTTCTTCGCGACGTCGTAGATCCAGAGCTGATTGTCCTTGTCGGCGAAGGCCAGCCATTTGCCGTCGGGCGAGGGGACGCCGTCGAAGCGGATGACCTTGGCCCCGGCCGTCATCTGTTCGGACGGGCCCAGGCCGTCCGCGGCGAAGCGGTGGAATTCCCACTCGCCGGTCGAGTCGTCGAGGACCATCAGGCTCTTGCCGTCGCCCATGAACCGGGCCGCCCGGGCCCGGACGCCCTCCTTGCGGCTGACCCGGACCCAGCGGCCGTCGCCGACGGGCGCGACGAAGACGTGGCCGCGGGAGACGAGGACGACGCGGTCGCCGCTCGGGGAGACGTGGCCCGAGGTCAGGTAGTCGAGGGGCTTCGTCACCCAGCGCTCGCGCATCTGATCGAAGTCCGAGGGCAGGGTGACGGCCAGGTCGGCGTCCTTGTTCGCGGCGATGTCGTAGACATGGATGTCGGCCACGAGCTGGTAGGCGATGCGCCCGGCGTCGAGGCTCGGGGAGCTGGCGTCGAAGCCCTTGTGGAAGGTGTGCTGGCGTGAGCCCGCCGCCCTTCAAGTCCATGGACCAGATGTTCATGTGGCCGTCGCGGTCGCTCAGGAAGTAGACGCGGTCCTTCCAGACCAGCGGGTTCTTGCTCGTGCCGGCGTAGTCCGCCGTCAGGGGCGACGCCTCGGCGGCGCCGAGAGCATAAGACCAGAGGTTCTGGGCCGTTCCGCCTTTGTACCTCTTGGTGTAGCTGCCCTGGAAGGGGAGGCGCGTGAAATAGAGCGTTCTTCCCGAGGCGTCGAACGAACCGTCGGCCGCCTGGCCGAGGGGCAGGAGCGATTCGGAATTGGTGGCCGGGTCGAGAACGACGAGCTGGGTATTGGGCAGGGTCGAATACTTCTGTGTGGCGTAGAGGATCTTGCCGTCCGGCGTCCAGCCGGCGACGGTCCCGCCCTGGCCCGCGAAGGTGCGGCGCACGGGCAGTCCGCCGGCGAGGGGCATCGTATAGACCTCGGTCGGGCCCTCGTACTGGGCGGAGAAGGCCAGCGTCTGCCCGTCGGGCGAGACGGACGGATAGGCTTCGATGCCCGAGTGCGAGGTCAGACGGCGGGCCAGGCCGCCGCGGACGTCGACCGTCCACAGGTCGCCTTCCGAGACGAAGACGACGGTGTCGCCGTGGATGGCCGGGAACCGGTAGTAGCCGGTCCGGCCCGCGGCCAACCCGGTTGTCGCGGACGTCGCGGAGGCGCCGGTCTGGACGGCAACCGCGAGACACAGCAGAACGGAAACGAGCGCGAGGGCTCTTTTCATGGCTTGCTCCTTCGGGGGGAAATCCGCATGGCGGTATTCTATTCCAAAATTGATACGCAGGGGAACGATTTTGGATGCCGCCAGGATACGGAAAGTCGTATGATAGGGCCCGGGACAGGATGGGGAACGAAAGATCCGCCGCTCTCAAAGACAAATCGGGGGCCCGGCCGGGTCTTATCCAGTGTAAGCGAAAAAGGCGCTCGTTGAACCTGGAAGAGCTGTATGGACGCCATGGGGAGGACCTCTATCGCTATCTCGTTTTCCGGCTGGGCTCGGCCGAGGACGCCGAAGACGTCCTCCAGGAGTGCTTCTGCCGGTTCGCCCGCTACGACCTGCGCTGGCGGCTCGTCCGCGATCCGCGGGCGTTCGTCTTCCGGGTGGCCCGGAACGAGGCCAATCGCTTCCTGCGGCGCCGGATCGGCCGGCGTGAGGGGGAGGCGGAGATCGTGAGGGCGCGCGGAACGGGTTCGCCGCGGCGTTTCTCCCTCCCGACGAGCCGTCCCTGGTCCTCCTGCTGGCCCGGTCGAGGGGCTTCCCGCGGAACAGCAGGAGGCCGTCTATTTGAAGGTGTTCGACGGCCTGACCTTCAAGGAGATCGCGTCGGTCTGCGGCGTCTCGGCCAACACGGCCGCCAGCCGCTACCGGTACGGGATCGAAAAGCTCCGCGAGGCCGTGGGAGGGAG